>NZ_FOOX01000007.1 GCF_900113335.1 Desulfotruncus arcticus DSM 17038 | reverse complement strand
CCTTACTAAACGGGGGATTGACAAAGCTTTTAACGATATCATGATTTGTCTGATTACGTTTCTTGCTGGAACCATTGTTCAGCTTAAAGATAAAGCATTACCAAATGTAGCTTAGTAGCAATGATTTAATATTTGCTTTGCTTTTTTGTGTCTGTTAATTGGGGTGATTTCTACTCTTTTTTAGAGTTAATTTGTTCAATTCCATCTTTACTTCAAATAAATAGGTTAATTTTGGTAAACCTATGCTTTAGTATGATATTCTCTTTTTTATGTCAGTTTAAAATTTTGAATTCTGCAATTGGCTCTAATTAAGCGTTACCAAACCTTGCAAACGTTAAAATAACCCGTCATTTTCAGCCATGTTGATGCTGCATGATAGATAATTGCCTATAAAAGGTTTTTGTCGCCCCGGCGAATTTATTCCCGGGGTGATTTGATGTGCGCGTAACAGCCCCCTACCCTCCTAACTCCGCTGGTTGTACCAGTTGCCTATTCAATTGTAAAGGATATAAAAAAATGATGTATAAAAAGGCAAATATTAGCAAAAACTATACCTAAATCCATAGATAGGAGGCGTTGTAGTTGCAAGGTAACACTACCAGTTGGGTTGTTGCCGGCCTGGGCGTAATTGTTGCGTTGATTGGCTGGTACCTGGGCGGGTTGTGGGGAGCAGGCTTACTTGGATTTGGGCTTGCCAATATCCTTTTAGGCGTCCTGGATATGTTTCGACCCGCAGTCAAATCAGAGCCTTTAGAAAACCATTAACATTAACTCAAATTGCCTTGATTTTGCACTTATAAGTATTATTAATAACGTAAGCCGGCACGGGTAACCCATGCCGGCTTACGTTATTTTTGCAAGAATAGCTATATTTAATTTATTTAAGTAAAAAATAAGATTATGCTTACAAGATTCGTAATCTATGGCCTTTTGGGTTGGAATATGGAAGTGTTTTGGACGGGGTTAATGTCCGGGCTAAACGGCAACCCGCGCCTGGCCGCTCATACCTACCTCTGGATGTTTCCCATTTATGGTCTGGCTGTTTTGCTGGAACCACTGCACGAAAAAATCCGCTTCTTACCCTGGTACCTCCGCGGCATGATCTGGGTACTGGTAATCTGGGCGGTGGAATTTACAACCGGAGGATTGCTTAGAATGATAGTGGGAACAAGCCCCTGGATCTACCGCGAAGGCTGGCAGATATACGGACTGATCCGTTTAGATATGGCGCCATTATGGTTTGCCGCGGGGCTCTTGTTTGAGCGAATACATGACCGTCTAACCAAATCCGGCTTACCGATAGGCAATAAGTAACAATAACTGTCCTGCTATACGACCCCGGACATTGAGTACCGGACCGGGCGGACAGGCTCGTCCGCCCCTCCACCTTTTCCATCCTATTGCCGGCAGCATGAGCGTCTATCTTAAAAATTCTCACGTTACCTGTAACTGGCTTTCCGGTGGCTCCCTCCCCATGCTGCACAGTTTCCATATTAATTTAATAAATTTATAATAAACTAATTATTATAAATTTTATTTATTTGAGTGATTAATTTGTTTTATATATAATTAGTAATTAATATTAACAGTAAAAGAAGGGATCTTAATGAGCAATAATTATAATGATATGTGGCGGTCACTGGGAGTTAACCTGGAAGCCCACGATCAACTCTTACAAGCTTTACCCCCCACATATCACGATGTTTACCTAACTCAAACAAATAGACCCAAAAGCATGGAATATTTTGATTTTGTGGTTAATGAAATCCACGGGCTGCGCATTCAGGAGCTTCAAGAGCACAAGAAAAACGGCGGCAAGGTAATTGGCGCTTTCTGCGTTTTTGTTCCGGAGGAAATTGTAAGGGCCGCCGGAGGCATCTGTATCGGCCTTTGTTCCGGTATCGACATAGGGGCGGCCGAAGCTGAGCAAGTATTGCCCAGAAGCATCTGCCCGTTAATTAAATCATTTATGGGCTTTAAACTGGCTAAAGTATGCCCTTATTTTGAATCGTGCGATATGGTGGTCGGAGAGACAACCTGTGACGGGAAAAAGAAAGCCTTCGAAATATTGAATGATTATGTGCCTGTCCACGTTATGGAAACACCCCAAATGAAGAAAAGCCGCGATAAGCAGCTCTGGCTGGAAGAAGTTCAGGATTTTGCCGA
Source organism: Desulfotruncus arcticus DSM 17038 (assembly GCF_900113335.1). Taxonomy (GTDB): domain Bacteria; phylum Bacillota; class Desulfotomaculia; order Desulfotomaculales; family Desulfallaceae; genus Desulfotruncus; species Desulfotruncus arcticus. Next base: position 223,267 of record NZ_FOOX01000007.1, on the reverse strand, counting down.
ACTGGCCCAAAAAACCACAGGAACTGAAATAACCGATGTAAGCCTGGCCCAAGCTATTCAGGAAGTTAATGGCAAACGGCAGGCGCTCAGGCGCCTGTCCAATCTACGCAAAAATAACCCTGTCCCCATTAGCGGCAAGGATAGCCTGCTAATTGAACAAATAGCCATGTACGACGATGTTGCCAGATTTACCGCCAAGGTTAACGAACTTTGTGATGAACTGGAGCAAAAAATCAGTACGGGAGCAGGTGTTTTCCCCGGGAGAACGCCCAGGGTAATAGTTACCGGTACCCCCATGGCCATTCCCAACTGGAAGGTGCCTCATATCATTGAAACCAGCGGCGCTGTTATCGTGGCCGAGGAAATGTGTACAGGTCTGCGCTATTTTGAAAACGAAGTGGCCGAAGCAGACGGCTTAGACAGCATGCTGGAAAATATCGCAGCCAGGTATCTGGGCATTAACTGCGCTGTATTTACACCCAATACCGGTCGTCTGGAACAGCTGGAGAATTTGGTCAGAGATTATCACGCCGACGGCGTCATCCACTGCACCCTGTCGTTTTGCGACCCTTACGCTGTAGAAGCCAATCGGGTGGAAAAAATGATGAAACAAAAGGAAATTCCTTTCTTGAAAATCGAAACCGGGTATGACCAGGAAGACGCGGGCCAGCTTAAAACCAGGGTGGAAGCTTTTATAGAAATGTTGAGATAAAGGGGTTTGGAACGTGTTTGCCGGAATTGACATCGGCTCCAGAACCATAGGTCTGGTGGCTATAGCAGCAGGGCAGATAAAACAGGTTCGCCTGGAAGATACCGGTTTTGAACCTACCGACACTGCCAAAAGAATCCTTGATGGAACTTACAGCCGAATCGTAGCAACCGGTTATGGAAGGCATTCGGCCAAAACCGAATTCGCCCATGATGTAATTACTGAAATTAAAGCGCATGCACTTGGCGCCGCCCGGCTTTTTCCCGGAGTTCGAACTGTATTGGACATTGGCGGGCAGGATACCAAAGTGATAATTTTAAATGAACAGGGCGCAGTTGTTGATTTCCTGATGAACGACAGGTGTTCGGCAGGCACGGGTAAGTTTTTGGAAATAATGTCCGGTGCACTGGGCTACAGTTCCGTCAGCTTATTTGGCCAGGAAGCGCTAACCGGTAAAGCAACAATTAAAATCAGCAATATGTGCACTGTCTTTGCCGAATCAGAAGCGGTAACCTTACTCCACAGGGGAGCGCCCCAAAAGGACATCGCCCTGGCATTACATGCTTCGGTGGTTGAGCGGACGGCCGGAATGCTCCAAAGAGCCGGTTTTAAAGCACCACTGGTGTTTACCGGCGGCGTCGCTAAAAACCGTTGCATCAACTCATTACTATCCACAAAGCTGGGAATTAAAGTACTCATCCCGGAGGAGCCTCAGCTGGTGGGGGCTCTGGGCGCGGCGCTAGCCGCAGCCCAAAATGATTTTACGGCTTAAGGTTATTTTTTAACCAGCTGCCCAACTTAATGAAATCTTCTTGAATAATATCTTCTAACGCACGGCGATAAATAGCCGCTGCCGGGTGGTATAAAGGGAAAACGGTAATTTGATTCCATACTAGCGGCTGACCGTGGTAATTACCGATTCTTACCTTACTTCCACCAAATTTCTTTAAGGCCACATCACCCAGGGTTACTATTACCCTGGGTGACAGAATTTCCAACTCCTGTTCCAGCCAATGGGCGCATGCTTTAACCTCGCACCCGCCGGGTTTGCGGTTGGCCCGGCCTTCGTTTTTGGTAGGCCGGCACTTGACGGAATTAATAATGAAAACATCTTTGCGGCTTAAACCCGCCAGTTCAAGGTAAGTATCCAGCTTGCGCCCGGCCTGACCTACAAAAGGAACTCCCTGCTTTATTTCTTCACCGCCGGGAGCTTCCCCTAAAAAAACAATCCCTGTATCCCGGCTGCTGTACCGGTCTTTAACCAAACCGGCCCCTTCCCTTTCTCCCGGGCACTCACACTTACAATTAGCCATCCTGGCATATAATTCTTGCAAAGCTTTAGACTTCATGCAACCTCCGAAATAATTATTATTTCAATATGATAATTATAACACACCGGTATAAAACGCGCGCCGAATCAGTTCCCTTAATGCGCGCGTTTTAATACTTTATTCCTTAGCTCTTGCCAAATATTTGACAAGATACAATAGAAATCCCCTTCCTAACAAAGAAAGGGGATTTCAGTTCAAGCCCGTAATGACCTACGCTACAACCACTATGAGTATCTGCGTAGCCCCTGACAACCTTTCGGCTGCCAAAGACCATTACGACACCCATAATGATCTTTGCTCGACTATTATGGATACCTTATGAGCCTGCAGCAATCTCTCGACTGCTGCAAACCCAGAGCAACTTCAACAAAAAACACTGGACCATGTTAAATTGTTAAAATTATCGGAACCCATAATAATCTTAGCTCGACCGATAAACATCCCTTACGACCATATTGCAATCGTTCGGACTGCAATATAGCCTGCCAGAACATTTACCGATCTGCCCGCCGGCTAATACCGAGCCTTGATGACCCGATACCAACCTTTGGCCGACTATTACAGAGCCTTTACGACCCTGTAACAATCTTGGCTCGGCCATTACGAACCTTACGCTATTATATTGCCTCTTTGATCCACACAATATAAGTGGTATTTAATGGTAATTATTGCATTTAAATAAGCGCGTCAAAAAAGAACGCCCCTGATTGAGGCGTCCAGTTTATTCCTCCATTTGTTTTGCTAAAAAAGATGCCGCTGTTTCCGCCAACTTTCTTTCCAGATCTGCCATTTTGGCTTCTTCAGCTGAAGTTATGATAACAGCTCCGATGGCATCCCCGTTGGCAATAATAGGTGAAATCACGCTGTTTTTAAATTGCACCCGCTCATCTGTCCCGAGGCTGTGATCTTCTTCAACAATTTTAGTTTGCCGGTTGTTAATTGTTTCTTCCAACATGTTACTAATGGGCTTTTTCAGCAAATCTTTTTTAAATCCACCGGAAACAGCAATAATTTCATCACGGTCTGCAATACAAACTACGTGTCCCAGGGCGTCATGCAGAGAATCGGCGTATTCCTTGGCGAATTCACCCAGTTCATTTATTGGCGAGTATTTTTTAAGGATTACTTCTCCTTCTCTATCTACATATATCTCCAGAGGCTCGCCTTCTCTAATACGCATAGTACGTCTGATCTCCTTAGGAATCACGACGCGCCCTAAATCATCAATCCTTCTGACAATCCCGGTTGCTTTCATTTTAAGTCCTCCTTTAATTGAGAGTTGTTTTAGTAATATCCTAAATTTGACTAAACCATTACAGGAAACCATTTCAAATTAAATCCATTTCTGTCATTCTGAATTCATTAAAGCAAGCGAATGCTAATGTTTTAAGGAATTCTTAAAGAAAGTAATTTGTTGCTTACCTAAACTTTTTTTATATACCAAAAATTCCCCAAAGCTGATAAATGAAACTTTATGCCATAATAATGCAAATTACATATTCACCTCGATTTCTAATTTTTAAAAGTTTAGTGTTATTATATTTCCCATTCTTTTAAAGTTTTTAAATATAATTTCTAAATTTTAAAAAATAAAGGTTGACAGCAGTGATTTAGTCCAGTAAATTGCCCCTTTTCTATTAAGGCATGAATTTTGCATTATACAAGCGTTAAGATGTAAGCCCAAAGCCGGCCAAAATACTAACGCAAATTTAGCAACCTTTTGGTACAGCATGTAAAAATAAATACCTTTAAAGGAACTAAGGCTGCCCGCGTCAAAATAATAATGCATAATCTATTTTTAAATTTTAGATTCTCTTTTCTAAAATTTTCTAATAATTTTTAATTTATTAACTGTATTATACAAAGGAGGGATAGCCGGTAAAAACAAGAACCTTTAATTATTTTTATTGTTAAGCGTTGAAAACTATGACGATTTAGCGGAAAGGAGAAGAAATGTTGCTACAAAAAACCCTGACTAAAAGCAACAAAACCGACCTGTATCTGGATTTGGTAGAATTGACCAGCGGTCTTCTCCTGGTGGGATTTTTATGGACACACATGCTTTTTGTGTCTACCATACTAATCTCCCAGGGCACATTTGACATGTTGTCAGAATTCCTCGATAAATATTATCTCTCATACGTCGGTATTCCCTTTATTGTAGTTGTCGCACTTTTCCATTTTGTTATTGCGGGTCGCAGAATACCAACCCGGATGCAGGAACAAAGAATAGTCTGGCAGCATGCCAAAATGCTGCGCCATACCGACACCTGGACCTGGGTGTTTCAAACTATCACCGGTATGGCCATTCTGGTGCTGGCAGGCATTCACGTTTGGCTGGTTACCACCGGCTGGCCGATTAGGGCCGTCAACAGCGCCGAACGCATGGAAGCTTTTTGGTGGTTTTACTTGATACTGCTGATTGTAGGCGAGTATCATGCCGGATTTGGCATCTACCGCCAGTTCGTTAAATGGGGCTGGTTCCCACGCAAGCCTGTAGGTTACGTTTCCAAGGCTATTACTGCTATCATACTCATTTTAGGCTTGGCCGCCATGTTTGTCTTTGTCCAGTTAGGAGGTGCCCTATGAGCGTATACCAAACCTTTATCACAGATTGTTTAGTCGTAGGCGCCGGCCTGGCGGGGGAGAGAATTGCCGTGGAAGCAGCTTCCCAGGGACAGGATGTAATACTTTTGAGCCTGGTACCCCCGCGCCGCTCTCACAGTACAGCCGCCCAGGGCGGCATGCAGGCCTCTTTAGGCAACTGCGCCATGGGCGAAGGAGACAACCCCGATGTTCACTTTGCAGATACAGTTAAAGGTTCTGACTGGGGCTGCGAGCAGGATGTGGCCAGAATGTTCGTGGAAACCGCACCTGTGGCAGTAAGGGAAATGGCCGTTTGGGGCGTGCCCTGGAACCGCATTGTAGCAGGCAAGCGAACCCTGCCTGATGGACGTGAGCTTGAGGAGAAAAAAGAAAAAGAAGGTCTGATCACCGCCCGTGACTTCGGCGGCACAGCCAAATGGCGCACCTGCTATACCGCCGACGGCACCGGTCATACCCTGCAATACACCATGGACACCATTGTGATCAAACTGGGTATAACGGTACACGACCGTACCGAAGCAATTTCATTGATTCATGACGGTGAAAATTGTTTTGGTGTGGTGGCCCGCTGCCTGCGTACCGGCGACCTCCGCGTTTATATCGCCAAATCAACGGTTATTTGCACCGGCGGCTACGGCAGGTTATACAGCGCATCAACCAACGCGGTAATTAACGAGGGCAACGGCATGTTTGTCGCCCTGAATAGCGGCGTTGTCCCGCTGGGCAACATGGAAGCCGTTCAGTTCCACCCCACGGGAATGGTTCCGGTATGGATTCTGATTACTGAAGGTGCCAGGGGTGACGGCGGCTACCTGTTGGATAAAAATAAATACCGGTTTATGCCGGACTACGAGCCCAAGAAAAAAGAACTGGCCTCCCGCGACGTGGTATCCCGGCGCATGATCCAGCATATTCGAGCCGGCAACGGCGTGGACAGTCCTTACGGCCCTCACCTGTGGCTGGATATTCGGCACCTCGGGGCCAAACACATCAACACCAACCTGCGGGAAATCGCCAACATTGCCCGCAATTTCGCCGGTGTAGACCCGGTTAAAGACCTGATTCCGGTGCGGCCCACCCAGCACTACAGCATGGGCGGCATCAGGACCAATTCCGACGGTTATGCCTACGGGCTCAAAGGTTTATTTGCAGCCGGCGAATCAGCCTGCTGGGACCTGCACGGCTTTAATCGCCTGGGCGGCAACTCACTGGCCGAAACTATTACCGCCGGCCGGATTATTGGTAAAAAGGTAGCTGAATACACCAAAGACGCTACCATATCATACAATTACCAGCTGGTGGACAGCGCGGTCAAAGAGCAGGAAAGCAGGATTAAAGCACTTGTTAACGGTTGGAACGGCAAGGAAAACGTATACGAGCTGCGCAACGAAATGGAAAAGAACCTGATGGATTACGTGGGTATTTTCCGCAAAGGGCCGGATCTGGAAAAAGCAGTTTCCAACCTGCGGGAAGTTTATCACCGGTCTCTGAAACTCGGCCTGCGCTCCAACGGTGAAGGGGCCAATCCCGAACTGGCTCAGGCACTTAGACTTCCCGGCATGATTAAGCTTGCGCTTTGTATCTCCTACGGAGCGCTGACGCGCACCGAAAGTCGCGGCAGCCACGCCCGGGAAGATTACCCCAAGCGGGACGACGTTAACTGGCTCAAGCGCACCCTGGCCTATTGGCCGGAAGGCGCCGATTTGCCCGAGCTGAAATACGAACCCGTTAAGATTACCGAGCTGCCGCCGGGTGACCGCGGTTACGGCGAATCCTCGGCTCAATCTAAAGGAGGCAAATAATGGCTGATCGAGAACTTACTATTGAAGTATTCCGCTTCAACCCGCAAAAACCGGAAATCCAACCATATATGCAGACTTATAAGCTTAAAGAAACAATGGGTATGACCATATTCATCGCCCTGAACCAGATCAGGGAAGAGCAGGACCCTTCTCTGATGTTTGATTTCGTCTGCCGGGCAGCCATTTGCGGCTCTTGCGCCATGATCATTAACGGGCGCCCCAGGCTGGCGTGCAAAACGTTAACCAACACTTTGCCCAATAAAATTAAGCTGTTCCCACTGCCGGTATTCAAATTGATCGGCGATTTATCCGTTGATACCGGCACCTGGTTCAGACACATGTCGCTAAAAACAGAATCATGGGTGCATACCAGTAAAACCTTTGACCCCAAGGCCCAGGAAGACCGCATGGACAACGAAACGGCTAATAAGATATACGAAGCCGAGCGCTGCATCGAGTGCGGCTGCTGTATAGCAGGCTGTGCCACCGCCAATATCCGCGATGAATTTCTGGGCGCTGCCGGGATCAACCGTGTAGCCAGGTTTATGGTTGACCCAAGGGACGAACGGACCCCGGCAGAATACTTTGAAGTTGTGGGCTCGGAAGAAGGCGCCTTCGGCTGTATGGGTTTAATGGCCTGTGACGATAACTGCCCCATGGAACTCCCGCTGCAAATGCAGTTGGCCTTTGTCCGCCGCAAGATTGCCGCCATCGGGTTGGGCTACAAACCCAAACAGGGTATCAAACTGGCCTAATAAGCAACCAAACGGTTAAGGATACTTTTAACGTATACCAAAGAGAGGAGAAGCTCTTAATCAGGAGCTTCTCCTCTCTTTTTATCTATTTTTTGTCGTGTAGCTGACAGATTTAATTATCTTTATCGTTTAAATTATATATATAAATACAACAAGCCAACAAAATTGCATCACCTCCTTCCCATAAAGAAGACTTGGTTCAGGTGGGGTTTTGACCCCACCTGAACCTTAGTCGCACTTATTTCGAGTTTATCGCCGCTAAGACTCCCGCCTCTATAGGCGGGAGTCTTAGCGGCGGTTAACGAGATAAACGTTGCGCTCCTTAATAAGGGAGCGCAACGTTGGTTTTTACCGCGAAACACAGTGTATACCCTTCCAAAGCTACATATACTAACCCCGGAGGTGATAATGCATGAGGATTATTGCAAGAATGCCGGATCAACAGCAGGTTGGGGCCCTGGTGGATTCTCTTCAAAAAGGCGGGTTTGACCGCAAAGACATGATTATCAGCAGTGCGGATAAAGCAACCGACCGGCGGCAAGAGGACCCGTGGGAAATGGCGGAAGTTCAAGCCTTTGTAAAAACGGAGCGCGAGGGACTGTGGGAAGCAGAGGCTTTCGCCGAAGGGATAGCAGGCCTTAAAGGCAGGGGCGGTATTATCGTCGCCGTAGAGACCCCCAAACATGAAGCAGACAGAGTCAGGTCCATGATGAAACAATCTGGCGCAATTGAAATAATTCAGGATTAAATAACGTTTATTTTGAATAATTTCCGGTAAATTTTTGCATAATAAACCGGTGTAATTACTTTTTTCAAGGAGGAATATAATGAAAACCGGAACCAGAGAGGCCATGGTACTTAGCGAAGTACTGAGAACCAACGCATGCATGGTAGACCATAACAACCTGTACCTGAATTCCTGCCAGGACCAGCAACTACGTTCAATCTTGGAAAGGCAACAAAGACATACTTTGGATAGTTTCCAAAGAATGGTTCAGATGATGCAGTCTCATGGCATGGATACCAGCAAAATACCAATGCCCACCGCACTGACCATGGCCACCGGCGGCCAAAGCACTCAATTCACCACGGGAGCCCAGATGACAGCGCAGCCATACAGCACGGGGCAATATGCCTCGGGCTCAATGTACACCACCGGGACTGCCGGAATGAGTACCTCGATGAATCCGCAGATGACCGGTCAAACCGGAATGCAGACCACTGCAATTAACGATAAGATGATTGCCGAGGGAGCACTTTTATTCCATAAGTGCGGTGCCGACACTACCACCAGGGCCGCCCTGGAAAGTTCCGAGCCGCACCTGCGCAACGCACTCACCAACATGGCCAGAAACTGCATTGAGATGTCCTATGAAATCTATAATTATATGTCTCAGAGAGGCTGGTACCAACTACCGGAAACACCTCAGAATTTCATTTCGCACTCAGCAACACAACAGCAATACCCTCCGCAATAAGCGGAATTTAACATAGTGTTTATCTTTAATAATTACTGAAAAGCGCGCTAAGAGAATTAATTTGCGCGCTTTTCTTCTTGCATAACTACAACTGCAGCAAGAATTAAGGAAATTGCCGAAAACTAATTTATATGCAAGCGGAACTTTTTTTCCGTCCCTTTCGTCAGCCCTATTAAATCGGTGAAAGGGGCGGTTATAATTGTTCAGAGGAAAACTTATCTGCGCAATAGCGGTGATATGTGTTTTTTTTGCCGCGGTGGCAATGGGAACCACAGCCAGGCCGGAGGAGTCGGCGGCCGGGGAACCGGCTACTTTTGCTTCCCTTGAAGAATTGTCAAAATATATCAAAGACAGTACTGAAATGGTCCGGCTATTAGGTATCCATTATGGAATAGTAGACCTTGGCGGGGCGCTTGAACCAGCCCGGAAAGAAGCTCTGCCCGAGACGGTAATGATACAGGAAGACAAAGCACATTCTACTGCCGGCCAGGACTCAGCGCCAGGTTTTTCCGGCACAAACAACCAAGTAACCGGCGTGGACGAAGCAGACCTGGTAAAAACAGACGGCACCTACCTTTACATAATTAACGGCCAGAAATTAAATATACTCTTGGCTTACCCGGCTGATCAAGCCCGGCAGCTATCCGAAATCCTATTTAAGGGTAATCCTGTTGAGGTATTTATCAACGGTGACTGCTTAGTGGTTTTCGGTAACGGGCCTGAACCCAATCAAATGTTTACCCGTGTTTATGACATCACCAACCGTAATAAGCCGGTACTGCAGAAAGACATTACCAGTGACGGGTACTATGTTACAGCCCGGATGATCGGTAACTTTATTTACGCTGTGAACAACGCGCCTGTCTTTAACAGTAGTTCCAGCGGCGAAAACGATCAATTACGTTTGCCAAGAATCTTTACCGACGGTAAACAGCGCATTATAACTCCCCAGGAAATCTACTATTTTGATTGTCAGGATTACTCCTATCGTTACACCACGGTTCTTGCCATTAACCTTCAAAATAACCAAGCGGAATTACAGACCAAAACCTTTTTAACGGGTACTTCCCAAAATGTATACGCTTCCACCGAAAACCTCTATCTTACCGGCAACAAAATGCCGGACCTGTCGCTGCATACCCAGCGGCTTTGGGACGGGCTGGCATCAGTCGTGCCTGAAACAACCGGTGAAAAGATCCGGACTGTTATCAATTCAGGTGACAGCTATTGGGAAAAGCTGCAGCAGGTTGAGTTTATAATTGATGATTGTTTGAACAGCCTTGATTACGTAAAGTCCGCCGCTCTTGAAGAAAAAGTTATGGAGCTCAAAGATAAATGGCAAAGAGATATTGCCCGTGAGCAAAATAATACAGCCATATATAAATTGGCCATAACACATGGTCAGGTAAACTACAAATGTAGCGGCACGGTAGGGGGCCAACTACTTAACCAGTTTTCGATGGATGAGTACAACGGGTATTTCCGAATCGCCACCACATCTCAGGGCTTTTTATTCACCGGACCCTCTGAAAATCGAAACAACCTCTATGTGCTGGATGATCAACTGCGGGTTAAAGGCGACATTCGGGGACTGGCCCCTTCTGAGAGGATTTATTCCGCCAGGTTTATGGGAGACAGGGCCTATCTTGTTACGTTCAGACAAGTAGACCCGTTGTTTGTTATTGATTTAAAAGACCCGTCTAAGCCCAAGGTTATGGGCGAGTTGAAAATTCCCGGCTATTCCAATTACCTGCAGCCTTATGATGAAAACCATTTAATTGGCATAGGCAGGGAAATATCGGCCGAACCCCAACCACTTGTAGACCCTAAACAACAATTAAAAATTATGCCGCCGCCCGCCCCCACCCGGGAGCGTGGAGTCAAGATAGCCCTGTTTGACGTATCTAACCCGGCAACCCCGAAGGAAATCTCCAAATATGTAGTGGAACGTGATGATTCAGATTCACTGGCGCTGCGGGACCACCGGGCGGTACTGTTTAGCAAAGATAAAAATCTGCTGGTTATACCAATGACTTATAGGTCACCCTTTAGAATCATGGAGTCTGGGCCGCAAAGCAATATTTTACCTGATTACCAAGGGTGGCAAGGGGCTTTCATCTTTGATATCTCTACCGACAACGGCATTAAATATCAGGGCATGGTGGAACACCTCGCCAGTAATGCCAGAGCAATGTGGGAGCAAAACCCTGTAAAGCGTTCGCTGTATATCAACGAAGTTCTATATACTATATCCGACCGGATGATCAAATTAAACAGCCTGGAAAATCTACAGGAATTAAAAACGATCAACCTGAACTAACCCTAAAAAAATAAGCAAGCGGCCTTTAAAACCTCGGGGCGCCGAGAATAAAGGCCGCTTTAATTTTTAACTCATTTAACTTGTTAATAATGTATAATAGAATATCGGAGGTATGGAGATGAAAGCATTTACCCGGGAAGCAGTAAATGAAAAGTATACTCCGGCGGCTTTTACCGGTGGGATAAAAGCCGGCATACCAATCGCCGTAGGCTATCTGCCCATCGCCATAGCTTTCGGCCTGCTGGCGCAATCCGCCGGCGTACCCAATTATATAACCGCTTTAATGTCACTTTTGATCTTCGCCGGGGCAAGTCAGTTTGTGGGGATCAACCTGCTGGTCCTGGGGGCCACCAACTGGGAAATTATTCTAACCACCTTCATTCTTAATTTAAGGCATTTCCTGATGACAGCCTCGATTTCACGACGGGTAAAAGCAGGCACATCAAAGCAGTGGCTGGCGCTTTTAGCCTTTGGCGTAACGGATGAAACTTTTACCGTGGCGTCGTTGCGCAAGGAGCAGCAGTTGGAGCCTAAATTCATATTCGGATTAAACCTACTTGCTTTTAGCGCCTGGAATGTAGGAACCTGGCTGGGAATTTTTCTTGGCGCCGGTTTGCCGGAAATAGTGCAATCAAGCATGGGCATAGCTCTTTACGCCATGTTTATCGGGCTGATCGTTCCTTCTACCAGAGAATCAAAAACGGTTCTTATTATCTCCTTAATGGCAGTTACCGTCAACTCATTGCTGTACTGGCTTCCTGTTTTTAAGGGCCTGTCCGCCGGCTGGGCCATAATCATTTCAACTGTGATTGCATCAACTGCCGGAGCACTATTCTGCAAGGACGGTGAGGATTAGTGGATAACCTGCTGCTTTTAGTAATAGGTATGGGCGTAGTTACCTATATACCCAGAATGCTGCCCATGGTCTTATTACAAAACATCCAACTCCCGCCCTTTTGGAAACGCTTCTTAAGGTACATACCTTATTCAGCTATCGGCGCGCTGATATTCCCGGGCATATTATCTTCAACTTCAAGCACCGGATCTGCAGTAGCGGGTGGAATTGTTGCGGTAATTCTCGCTTACCTGAAAGTAAATCTTATAGTAGTAGTTTTTGGAGGAATTTTAGGCGCTTTTTGCTGGGAATTGTTTTTAAAATAATTGAATGGAGAACTTAAATGAATACTGATCGAACAAACCCTCAGGCAGTCGGAGTCGCTTCAGCCGCAGGAGCATATACACTGTGGGGAATTTTACCGGTTTACTGGAAACTCATTCAGCAGGTGCCGTCTCAACAAATTCTTGCCCACAGATTTATATGGTCTTTTGTATTTTTGCTTGCAATTATTCTTTTTACCAGAAAGACACGCATATTTTTAAGCGAAGTGCACGACATCGTTCACAAACCCAAAGAACTAATTTGCGTTATGCTGGCATCCATACTTATTAGTGTAAACTGGTTTACCTATATTTGGGCAGTTAATCATAACCATGTACTGGAAACCAGCCTTGGTTATTACATCAATCCATTGGTTAGTGTTATGCTGGGAATCATTATACTAAAAGAAAAATTATCATTTTGGGAAGCAGTTTCGTTTCTGCTCGCAATCATTGGCGTTTTAAATATGACTTTTCATTATGGAGCATTTCCCTGGGTTGCCTTAACTTTGGCTTTTAGCTTTGGTTTCTACGGCTTATTCAAGAAAATGATTGACATTGGCGCCATTACCGGAATCACCCTGGAAACCTTGTTTATTACCCCCATAGCATTAACGTTTGTGTTTTATGTTCAGATAAACGGAACCGGGGCATTTAGCTTTAATACACCCATTGTGGCAGCTTTATTAATGGGTGCCGGTGTTGTAACGGCAGTGCCGCTAATTTTATTTGCCAACGGAGCTAAACGGCTTCCTTTATCTATAGTCGGGTTTTTACAATATATTGCCCCTACCATAACGTTATTTCTGGGTATATTTCTTTATCACGAACCTTTTACATCCAGCCGGTTGACATCATTTATTTTTATTTGGACGGCGCTGGCTATTTTTTCATTATCTAAAACAAAGTGGTTTAGTCATGTGGAGCCTGCGTTTTGGAAAAAGAAAGATTCATTTGATACACTTAACAATTAATATCTTCTGACCAAGCCGACCACTTTGCCTAAAATTTCAACTTCACGGGCGATAATCGGCGCATATAAGCTGTTTTCCGGCTGCAGCAGGATATGATCTTTTTCTTTAAAAAACCTTTTTACTGTAGCTTCACCTTCAATCATAGCCACAGCAATTTCGCCGTTTTCAACTTTAGGCTGTTTCCTCACCACAACCAGGTCACCCTCCAAAATCCCTGCTTCGATCATGCTGTCACCTTTAATTCGGAGTATAAACAGATCCCCGCTGCCTGTAAAATCTGCGGGCAGCGGAAATACATCTTCATAATTTTCTTCCGCCAGCAGGGGAAGTCCGGCCGCTACCTGACCAAGCACCGGCACTGTAATAATTTCTTTTGTGTACTCATCTTCAATTACAACCAATGCCCTGGGCTTTGTCGGGTCCAGTTTTATTGCCCCTTTTTCGTGTAGTCTGTGCAGATACCCATGTACAGTTGAACTGGATCTGAATCCAACAGCCTTGCCAATTTCCCTTACGGTTGGCGGATATCCGCTTTCCTTGATGTACTGTTTGATAAAATTCAATATATCTTTTTCCTGCTGGTTTAATGCCATAAAACTGCCTGCCTTTCCATCTTTTTTATCTCGTTAACCGCCGCTAAGACTCCCGCCTCTATAGGCGGGAGTTAAGCGGCGATAAACTCGAAATAAGTGCGACTAAGGTTCAGGTGGGGTCAAAACCCCACCTGAACCAAGTCTTCTTTATTATTATAACACCAGTATTAATTAAATAAAACACTTGTTCGATTATTTTTTAAGCATATAGCAGCTTCTTTGGTAATATGCCATATAAAAAATAACCCGCCAAAAATTGGCGGGCCATAATTGACGATCAAAACCGATACCTTTTTAAAATTTTAAGTCAAGTTTAAAGCTTTTTCCTCTTCGGTGATACATTGTTCAATAACCTTAACCGCCAAATCAATCTCCTCTTTTTTAATGATCAAAGGAGGAGCAAATTCCAAAGCCATACCCATCATCTTAATAATGGCACCCTTTTGTTTGGCCCGGGCAACCATATTTAATAAATTAGCCACCGGATAAGGAGCCCGAGTCTTCTTATCCATAGTAAAATCGACTGCCAACCATAAGCCGGTACCCCGCACCTCCCCTACAGATGGGTGCTGCTCCAAGGGTTTTAATGCCTCCAGAAAATATTTTCCCATTTCAGCGCTATTTTCAACAAGCTTTTCCCTAATAATGATGTCTATATTTTCCAGACCAACTGCGCAGGGTACCGGGTGATTACCATACGTGTGCAGGTGATTAAAAATATCAATTGGTTCCAATACCTTACCCGTGCAGCCCACGGCGCCAAGAGGAACATACCCGCTGGTTATCCCTTTGGCCATGGTTATCAGGTCCGGTTGGATGTTAAAATGCTCGGTGGCAAACATCTTTCCGGTCCGGCCAAAACCACAAATAACCTCGTCCATGATTAACAAAATCCCATACTTGTCACAGATCTCCCGAATGATCTGCCAGTACTCCTTTGGTGGCTTAAAAGCTCCAAACCCCTGCTGAATAGGCTCACCTATAAAAACAGAAATATATTCCGGGCCCTCAAATTCGATGATACGGGACAGATCTCTGGCGCAGGCAATCTCACACTCCGGATATTTTAGGTTGCAGGGACAGCGGTAGCAATATGGTGACTCAATAAAAACTGATCCAGGCGTCAAAGGTTCCATCATCTGCCTCATTGGCATTACCGTTCCCAGAGCCCGGATACCAATTCCGTTAACACCATGGTAGGCTCCCCGTCGCGATATGATCTTAAACCGGGCCTTGTCCCCCCGGTAATAATGATAATGCCTGGCTAGTTTCATTGCAGTTTCCACCGCTTCTGAGCCATCACACTCGAAAGTAAAATTGTTGATTTCTCCTGGCGCAATTTGGGCTAACTTTTCAGAAAGCTTGATAGCCGGAACATTAGCAAATTGCATTGGAGTAAAATAAGCCAACTGACACATCTGATCGTAAGCTGCCCTGGCCAATTCCTCCCTGCCATAACCCGCGTGAACCGGTCTGGTCACACCGGAATCCATGTCCAGGTATTGTGTGCCATCCTGATCATAAACCCAAACACCTTCGCCTTTAACTATGACCGTAATCCCTTCTTGGATTTCTTTTTGACCGGTCCGATGCAAAATTAAATTGGTGGCCGCAGCTAATTTTTCTCCACTCTGATACATTTGTTCGATGCTCCTTTTTTAATACTAGCTATGAAATCCTTAGATTATTTTATTATTAATAATACAGGTTTTGCAATTAGAAATATAGTTGATAAATTTGAATATAAATTAATTTTTAACAATAGCTAATAACTAAATTTACTAGTAATGAGATTATCCCAAATAGGTAAATGATAAGAATGTCGACTTAGAAAAACATAAGGAGGGGTTTTTTTGAAAGCCACAGGAGTAGTAAGACGCATAGATGATTTAGGAAGAGTAGTTATACCAAAGGAAATACGCCGTACCATGAGAATAAGAAACGGAGAGCCTTTGGAGATATATGTTGATAGAGAGGGAGAAGTCATACTTAAAAAGTATGCTCCCATTAGCGAGCTGAGCAACTACGCGCAAGAATATGCCGATTCATTAAACGAAGCACTGGGGCTTGCTGTATGCATTGCCGACCATGATGAAATTATAGCTGTGTCCGGCATTGCCAAAAAGGACCTGCTAAGAAAGGGTTTAAGCAGCGAATTAGAAGAAGTTGTTTCCAGCAAAAAATCAATCTTGATAAACCACGATCACAGCCTCGATAATGACGGACGTATATCAGTTAAAAATAGTGCTGCCTCCCCCATTATTGTAAATAATGAAGCTATTGGAGCAGTCATTATAACTTCTAAAGATCAAACTAATCTTGGTGATCTGGAAAAAAAGCTGGCTGATACGGCAGCATCATTCTTAGCAAAGCAAATGGGAGCAAAGAGCTAACAACTGCTAAAACCATATTAAAGTCTGAAACTAAAAGGCTTTAACTCCATGAGGTTACGGCCTTTTAGTTTATATGTATAATTTACCGGGTTATAACTTTTCCAATTGCACCTTTATTATTTTTATTTTCTCCTCTAGTTCCTGAATCTCTGCGTCAAACCTGTGTTTTGCATGCCCTGGAACGTGAATATTAGCAACAACCACTTCCCTGCCATGATGGTGCGCTTTAGTATGTACCAATCCCACCAGCCGAACCGGTCATTTTTTTAAGCCTGCCTGTGATAGTTTCAATGCAGAAGGCTGCAGTTGCGGCACCCTTTTTTAAATACTCAATTTGCGCATTTAGTTCCAAAGCAATCTTGGATAATTCCGGCCGGTCATCCTCCAAAAGCAGCGCTAATGCCCGCGGATCACTGGATAAGATAATGAAAATGTGTTCGGCTATTTCAATATCTTCAAGCGCTCCGGGTATTTCCCAAACACGGTGGTCGCCGCCCGGGCCATTGAGGCAGCACACCCACGCGCCTGCTGCAGCGGATACAGCTTCGTCAACAAGTGCTTCCAGCATAGCTGCGCTTTCATTAATTACAAGTCCCGCTTTTGTTTGCAGCACTACCCGTGTCTTTTTACCTCTAGCCTGTCTTTTGATCAAAATCAAATTTTTTATCAACCACACAAGGTCGTCAAATTCCCCTGTTTCGGGAAGCCACCTGGCCAAACCGCTGTGCAGCAGGGAAATTGCCGAACCATGTTCTTCCACTTCTAATAGCATTTTAACCAATTTATCACGTTCCGCACAGTTTGCCATGTTTACAGCTTGCTTTTTCAGCGGTAAGGCAGAGAGCGCGGGGAGTATTGCTGCACGCACTTTAATATCTCCCGGCGCCTCAACAAATCCTGCGGCTTGCCTGATCAGCCATGGTTGTTCCAAATAATCTTTTGTGCTTAAGTTTAAAAATTGTTCAGCTTGCATAATAATGGCCCCTTTGCGCAAATTTTTCTTTTAAAAATAATATAAAATAAAGCAGGATGTCAATTGTTTGATAAAATATAGCAATCCTCTCCCCAAAGCATGCAATGAATTACATAAAATATTTAAGCTATGGAAAAATAAATCCGGGGAGGGTTGCAGATTTGGATATATGGCGCAAGAAATCCATTGAAAATATGCTGGCTGAAAGGGAAGAAAACAAACGCGGGTTGGTAAAGACATTGGGAGTTGCCGATCTTACAGCGCTGGGGGTCGGCGCCGTGATTGGCACCGGCATTTTCGTTCTTACCGGGGTGGCGGCAGCAAACTACGCAGGTCCCGGAGTTGTTTTTTCATTTATTCTCTCAGGCATTGCCGCTGGTTTAGCTGCCATGGTTTATGCCGAATTGGCTGCGGCAATCCCGTCTGCCGGCAGCGCATATACATTTTCATATGTTTCGCTGGGTGAAATGATTGCCTGGTTGGTTGGCTGGAATTTAATCCTGGAATACCTTGTGGCTGCAGGGGCAGTATCCATCGGGTGGAGTTCTTATGTAAAAGACCTTGTGCAATCCCTGGGCTTTACATTGCCGACAGCTTATACAACTTCACCATTTGACGGGGGCATTATAAACCTGCCTGCAGTTTTTATCGTCTTGGCGATTACCGGCCTCATTATCACCGGGACGCAGCACAGCGCCACCGCCAATAAAATTATCGTAATTGCCAAGCTTGCCGCCATTGCACTTTTTATCGCCCTGGGCATTCAGCACATAAACCCTGCCAATTGGCAACCTTTGCTCCCGTACGGGATTTCAGGTGTGTTTCACGGGGCAGCCATTGTCTTTTTTGCTTACATTGGGTTTGATGCCGTAGCTACAGCCTCAGAAGAAGTAAAAAAACCCCAAAAAGATTTGCCCCGCAGCATTATTTTAACCCTGGTTATCTCAACCACTTTGTATGTGATCGTGGCCGGCATACTTACCGCCATGGTAAAGTACACCGCTTTAAATACGGCATCGCCGGTGACAACCGCTCTGTTAAGGGTGGGAATACCCTGGGCCTCCGCGGTTGTATCCGTAGGTGCGCTGGCCGGCCTGACCAGTGTGCTGTTGGTGTCCATGTACGGTCAAAGCAGGATATTTTTTGCGATGGCCCGGGATAATTTATTGCCACCGATATTTGACTGGCTGCATCCCAGACTAAAAACACCTGTGTGGGACAGCATTATTATCGGTATAGTAGTCGCCGCTATTGGGGCCTTTCTACCCATCGGCCTGGTAGCGGAATTAGCAAATATAGGTACGTTAACCGCCTTTATTGCCGTTTCTATCGGCGCCATAATCCTGCGCAGAACCAAACCGGACCTGCACCGTCCGTTCCGCCTGCCGTTTATGCCCGTGATCCCAATCCTGACCATAATATCAGCCGCGTATCTGGCCATTAATCTTCCGCCGCTTACATGGGTCAGGTTTGCTGTCTGGATAGGTTTAGGATTACTGGTGTACGCTTATTACGGCTACAAAAGAAGCAATCTGGCCGGGAATTCAGAAACAAGCTTTTCTGCGGCTGCCGTACCGGAAGCAGCACGAAAGCCCGTACCGCCAAAAGATAATGATGATTAATTTAAAAAACAGCCCGCAAAATGGCACCAATAAAATAAAGTGCCGTCAGCGCCAAAAAGCCGTAACCTGCCATGTGCTGGCCTGCAGGTTCCTCGCTTTCCAGCCAGTGCATGACCCTATCTATAAACGGCTTTTCTCTTTGTTTTGGCTTTTCCAAAACAACAGCTTTTCGCTCATATGTTCTATGGATTGCAGCTGTATTTCCCTGCAAAATTAATCACCACCAAACAATAAACTAATAAAAAAGACTTGGTTCAGGTGGGTTCTGACCCCACCTGAACCTTAGTCGCACTTATTTCGAGTTTATCGCCGCTTAACTTCCGCCTATAGAGGCGGGAGTCTTAGCGGCGGTTAACGAGATCAATGAACATTTGTTTGGTTTATTATATATTCTCACTTATTTCGTGTCAACACCCAACATCAATCAAAACATATATTCTTGTTATAGTTCTCTTCAGAAAAAACACTGATGCCATTTCTAATCAGCAGCGCGGCAGTACAGCCACAGCCGGGAATTCTCTTTCCGTTAAAACTGCCGTCATAAATCATACTGCTTCCGCAAGAAGGGCTGCGTTCTTTTAGAATTGCTGTTTTGACACCGCTGTCCAGGGCCGTTCGCAAAACCGCCCTGGCCCCACGTATAAATTCTCTTGTTTTATCGCTGCCTGCACTTGTCAATACCCTGGCTTTGCCATCCAGCACAGCAAAGCCGGAGCCACCCACAATTTCATTTGGCTCCCGCGGTGTTTGCAGCCCACCCAACACCTCCGGGCAAACCGGAAGGGCCTTTCCTTCTTCCACCAATTGACGCAAGTGAGGAAAATCAAAGCCATCACCGGTATACCTGCAGCGTTCGCCGGCCAAACAGGCGCTAATAATAATCATACCAATCCACTCCATTTTAAACTTACGTTTTCCCGTTTAAGGGTTAAATATTTGTTACTATTCAGGTGCTCAGAATACTTCGAGACGATAAACAGTTCTCTCATTCTGACTCCTGACTGATAAGTGCTAGTTTTTCAGTGCGAGACATCCTTTTAATAACGTATTCCCTTTGCATAGCTAAACTTTTTGAAGCTGTTGTTTCGTAATAAACTAATTTAACCGGCAGCCTGGTCCGGGTGTATTTACTGGCAAGCCCGAGGTTATGCTTCTTTAATCTATCCTCAATAGATGTGGTGTAACCAGTATATAATGTCCCGTCACTGCAAATTAGAACATACACGTAAAATGTTTTCAAAGAACCATTCCCCCAAAGCCCTCACCACTGATTTATTTCATAAAGCAAAGGAGCCGATTTTTAATATTGATTTTTTATTTTTAATATACTAATATCTAGATAAAGGAGGGATAACAATGCCGCAAGTTAATTACAAGTGCCATCAATGTTCCAAAGACTTTATTATCAAATACATGTTTATCAAGCCGGTCAAAACAACCTGCCCGCACTGCGGCAGCAGCAACGTCAAACTGGCAACAGATTCCCGGTGTGGCTGCAGCAGCAGTAATAAAAAAGGATTTTTCACATGAGGCTAATGATGGGAAGCGGAGCTTCCAAAACCAACCCCCGCGATACTTCTGCGGGGGTTATTGTCTTATTTTTAGGGATAAAGACAACTTGTTATATATAGACATTTTAAAGCATTAATGTTAATATATTCCAAGATAAATAGCGGCAGGGACGGACTACCCTGTCCGCCCGTCAGGAGGTATTTATGATGATTGATTTAATAGAAGATTACAATAAATATGAAATATCTCCGCTCATACCGGCATTGGATGAATTTGAAATGGCGGTCAGCAAAACTCTGGTTGGCACTGCCCATGAGGACCTGACTGAAAAACTTTTCATCGAAGCCAGAGTTTACGGTGAGTTGGTGCAGATTTTGGACCGGCACGGATTAAGAACCTTTGGGCTGGCTACCGCCATCAAAAAGTACTATTCCTACTTTATTGTCGAAGTATATATTAGCGACCCACAACCAAGAACGATCAGGGAAATTAAAATACCCATAAGACAAACAATCTAGCTTATGCACTAATTATCTATATGCATGGCAGTCGTGCTAAAATTTATACCTCCCGGACACCTTACCGACATGGTGTCTTCTTTTTCTCCCCAGGCAATGGTCACTTCAATAGGGATGTCACTGCAATTAAGGTCTTTAAGATCAATTTTGGCCTGACGCATCCAATCCTCTGTTAGGTGCACAAAAACCAACTTAAAATCGTTACTGCGGAAAAATTTAAACCGGGATTCTCCTAAAAGCTTATAAAAGACTGTAACATCTTTAACATCAGCATCTAAAATTTTCCCATCATTCAGTTCAAAACTAATCTCACCTGTTTTTTCCATGCCTTCTTTAAGCAAATCAGCAATTTCACCGGACATTAGGCTTCTCCCCCTTTTTTATTTCACTGCAAAACAAGAGTCGCCGATAAATTCCCTGATAATAGAATTATATGGAATGTCCTCGCAGGATATGGGCACAAAATAACCCAGGAAACGGCGTAAACGGCGCGCCATTGCATACTCGGGATTATCACGGCTGACTTCTTTTAACAAAGGTTCTGCATAACCCTTTAACACCGCTATCTCATATATTAACGCCGAGTTAAACATTATATCGGCACTTTCTTGAAACGGAAAAATATGCTTTTCCTCACCCCGGCGCACAGACGGCCAACGGCGGATGGTATCAGTGGCATTATTGCCGCGGCTGTTATAATCACGGACTATGCGTCTTAATATGCGCAGATAGGTAGTAGGAACCCAGTTATGATTATCAAGGTTGATCTGGGTTAAAGCGCTGACATAAATTTTAAACTTACGACCTTTGGGTATAGAAGAAGTCAGTTTATCATTAAGACCGTGGATACCTTCAATGATCAGTAAATCCCTGTCACCGAGTTTCAAAGTCTTGTTGCTTTTTTGCCTGCTGCCTGTTATAAAATCATATGACGGCAATTCTATTTCTTCACCCTGGATTAAACTAATAATATGTTCATTAAACAGTTCGCTGTCGATTGCCTCCAAGCATTCAAAGTCATATTCACCTTTTTCGTCCCGGGGAGTCTTTTCCCGGTCAACAAAGTAATCATCCATTGATACCGGTACCGGCTTAATACCATGAATTCGCAGCTGCACGCCAAGGCGCTGGGCAAAAGTGGTTTTACCTGAAGAAGATGGGCCGGCAATTAATACTACCCGGATTAAGTCAATGTTCCTGGCAATTTGATCGGCGATTTCTGAAATTTTCTTTTCCTGGAAGGCCTCGGCAACCCTTATTAAATCACCGGCCTTGCCCTTTTCAACCAGATCATTAAGATCAATCAGATTGCTTACACCAAGGATTTTGCTCCATTTTACAGATTCATAATAAATATTGGCCAGCTTACCCTGTTCAACATAAATTGGAACAACCTGGGGGTTTTCTTTCCGCGGCAGTTCCAAAATGAATCCGGGCATATAATAGCGAAGCCTGAAGATGCCCAGGTACCCTGTGCTGGGAACCATATTGCCGTAAGTAAAGTCATTAAACCAACCGCAGGTATGAACATACACACCCGGATTCTTACGATAGCGCATTAAATTCAGTTTTTCAGTCTGACCGGATTTTTTAAACAAATTTTCTACATCTTCCCTTTGCACATTATGCACAATTATCGGCTCGTCAGCCTTTACTATTTCGTGCATTCTTTTTTCAATATTATCCACGTCTGTTTTTCTTAACGGCCTGACATAATCTATTTCCCCGTAGACGCCATTACCCAGGGTATGCTCCATTCTAAGCTTGCATCCGGGCAGCACCTCACTGGCGGCGCGAGCCAGCAGCATAACCATGCTTCTGGTATATACACGCATGCCGTCGGAGCTTTCCATATCAATAAATTCTACAGTACAGTCCTGCTCCAGTTCCCAGAGCAAACCGTATAAAGCGTTATCAACCATCACGGCAACAATGGGTGATTTCCTTTGATATTCGTCATATTGAACCAGATCCAGCACTGAAATACCTTTTCTTACATTTAATACGCCAGCGCCTACCAGATTAACTTTGATGGTCTGGGTATTTTCTGCAGTAGCTCTATCTCCAGTCATTATTAACACCCCATAATATTTATTAAATAATTATTCGACTATTTAATCCAAAATCCTTGCTTTATAATTCACAATTCCTATTCTATATTATTAGCGCTAACTGAAAACTGATATTTTACCACCTAACTTTTTATAATAACCGCTCAGCAAAAGATAGTTGCATTTTAACCGTAAAAATTATATAAATATTATAAATATTCTGTTTTATAAAAGGGAGATCTAAGGGGGATTATCATGGAAGGTCTGGCATTTTCAAATGATCTGGTATTAAAAATACGTAAAATGGAAAAAACCATCGTCAATCATCCAGCGGTGGAGGATGTGGTAATTACAACCTATAACACGCCTAACGGCGAACAGGTAATAAAAGCTTTTGTAGAACCCGGCAGTCCTCCTCCTTCACCTGAAAACATTATTGAATTTTGCCGCAAAAATTTCGATGACCCGACACTGCCTATAGAGATAGTGTTTAAAGCAATTCCCAGAACTGCGTCAGGTAAAGTTATCAGACAGCAGCTCTTATCTTAAAACCCTATCCTAAACAAAAGGGAACCTGCACCCGGTTCCCTTTTGTTCTATCCAGAAAAATTATGCTTAAACTCAAACACATTGGCGGGCGGACAGGGTCGTCCGTCCGCCCCTACGTACCTTTTTCATTCTTCTGCTGGTACCGCGTTAGCGGCATGGTGGTCTATCCCCAAGAGGTTATAACGGCGTATCTTTACTATAATCCAAAATCAGCTGCCGTAAAAATAGCTTCAACCTTTACCCCCATCTCCAGCAGAGCCTCAGCGCCGCCTTCTTGCCTGTCAACGAGGGCAATGGCTTTCACCACCTCACAACCAACTTCTCTAACTGCCTGCACAGCCTTGATAATCGAACCTCCGGTGGTAATTACATCGTCCACCACAACCACCCGCTGTCCTGCCTGTAAAGCGGGCCCTTCAATCAAACGCATTGTTCCGTGCTTTTTAGCCTCCTTACGGACAATAAACAAAGACATATTCATTCCTTGTTCGAAAGCCGCTACTCCTACGGCGCCCACAATTGGATCCGCCCCCATCGTAAGACCACCTATAGCATTCACGTTGTCATTACGGATCATGTCACAAATAATATTGGCAATTAAGTAAGCGCCTTTAGGATTTAATGATACCTTTCTACCATCAAAATAATAATTGCTGGTCTTGCCGGAGGAGAGCACAACCTGCCTGCGCTCGAAAGCCCGGCTATCTAAAAGTTCCTTGAGCTCTTTCAATAAATTAGGCAAATCAGGTTTATTAATGCGAAATCACCCCAACTTTTTTATTTTTTAAAAAACCCTTTCTGAAGTGCCGCCAAGCGCCTCAGGGCTTCAACTTTGTCACGGTCACCTGCTCTGGCCCTTCTAACCGCCGTTTCCAGCATCATAATAGAGCTGTCATAAACTTTTTTATCTACCGGATAAGGGTGACCGTCTTTGCCCCCATGGGCAAAAGAATACCTTGCAGGATCCCGGTAACTTGCCTTAACCCCGTAAATAACCTCTCCTACCAGGGCAAAGGCCCTGACGGTTGCAGGGCCCACCCCTTCCGTACCGATTAACTGCTCGTAATTTTGAGGTGCCAGGTCATAGAGCCGCCTTAATGTCTTTTCTATTCTGCCGGCTTGCGGGACAGGGTGGGCGCCGGGCAGCTGCAGCAGCTTATCACCGGGCAAATCAGCTATTTTTCTAAGACCGGAAATAACTTTTTCCGGCTGCTCACCAGCCAGGTATACGGTCACATCCCTGGCTTTCGAGCTATTTTTAGCCACCATATTCAGCACGTTGTCAGCTTGACGGCCACAAACAGCCTGATGAGGTTCTTCCACAAAACTATTTAAACTATCGCTAATCCAGTGATAACGCCTGGCCCATCCTCTTTCCCCATTCATGCCCTGCTGCACCACAGCCCAATTTCCATTACCTGTAAAGACAAAAAAATGGTGATAGATTTGATAACCATCCTGAATAGCTGCCGAGTCAACTTTAGCCGATAGCCTGCTGGCATATTGAAGCTCTTGAACGTGATCCGGCAGAGCATATTTTTCAGTGTATCTTGCAATTTCTAATGGCGTCTTGCGCGAAGTCATAGCCTTGCCACCGGCAAAAAATACTCCAAGATTTTGCTGTCTGTCCATTAAACCCTGTTTCATCGCGCCACAAAGCACAGTTGTCAGGCCGGAAGAGTGCCAGTCAAACCCCACCACGCAGCCTAGCGCCTGAAACCAGAATGGGTCGGCCATCCGTCGCAGCACTTCCTGCGGCCCAAACTCTTCAACCACAGCCTCAATAATTACCGCACTGAGACGCACCATCCGATCAAATAACCAGCGCGGGCAATGATGCCCATGCAAAGGCAGGTTGGCAATACCTGTACGCATATTAAATTCCCCATCCAAACAGTTGTTTGCTTAATTTTAAATTAGGCGGGGCGGCGTGTCAATCCTTTTAAAGGGTTTAAAAGGACTTACTTGGACTGGTTTAAATCAACAAATACAGCATTTTCTTTTTCATTGTATTCCGCAGCGTAACTTCCTTTTTTATTGTCTATATCGAAGTACCTAAAAATACCCCTCGCTCCGATTTTATTTTTATTTAACATCATGCCACCATCTTCAACACCTTTAATACGCAACCTATTCTTTTCCCTATCAAACGCAACCTCAACGCGATTGCCACCCAACTTATCCACCAGTTTCCCGCCAATTCTAATATGATGCTTAGTTAGGGCAACAACGTTTTCTCTTGATGATCTGGGCCTATATACTTCAAATGGCATATTAATTCCTCCTATTTTTTGTTTTAAGCATTATACAATAAAAAAGATACTTTATAAAAGAAAAAACTATGTAATTATAATAATAATGATAACCATATTTTATTAGCAACTTACATGCAAAGCAAGAGAAAATAAAGGAGATTCCCGCAAATCAACAGAATCTCCTAAAATTCTTATTGCATTTTATTTTTGAGGCAGTTTATTGTCTTGCCCGGGACCATCTCGGGCATCCACCCTTGCAGTGGGCCACCGGTCTTAACAGATAGTGTTTTTTCAGCATGTATTCACCCCCCTTTGCTTATCATATATATTACTAAGCTTGGTTATTGAAAATACCAAAAAAACAAAAAATAAACCGGCCCGTTTGGCCGGTTTATTGTTAAGGAGTCGGCTGTTGATTAGTAACGTTCGGGGTAGCAGGTTTATTTCCCTGGGCCAAGCTTTGCTCATAAGCGGCTATCATTTTCTTGACCATGTTACCCCCAACAGCGCCGTTCACCCTGGAAGGAATGTCACCAAGATAACCCTGATAGTTTTGGATGCCCAGTTCTGCAGCTGTCTCATATTTAAATTGATCCATTGCCTGTGAAGCCTGAGGAATCAGTTTTCTGTTTGTTCTTTGTCCGGTTGCCATGTTAATTTCCTCCTTTTTTTTAATTGATTAAGTTGACTTTCACTAGTATGATTCCCCCAAAATAGTTCAGTATGTGTGACACTTTTTAACGAACGTTTTAAAAAATAGTCGTGTAGGAATAATCAATCAAGACAATCATTTTGATTTGATTCCGGCTATAATTTCATTTTAATTAAAAACCTATCATTTAATTTAATTAAAGGTAATAAACACTTTTTTGTCGAAAATCAAATTATATCAAAAGGAAAGGTCTGAAAACTTTGAACAAAAAAATATTTATATTCGTTTTATCATTAATTATAGCCCTCACAATCTTACCTATGATTCAAAACGCTGCTGCTGCTCAAAGCAATGTATCAGTTTTAATTGATGGTTTACCGCTTCAATCTGATGCCGAGCCCGTAATTATGAATGGTTATACGTTGTTGCCATTTAGATCCATTGCTGAAGCACTCAATGTCAATGTTGACTGGGATGGCGGCACAAACACCATAACTGCATGGAACCAAGAGACTAAAGTTATATTACAAATCAATAATAAAACTGCTGTCGTTGATGGCATTGCAGGTAATCATAGCACGGTTAATCTGGAAGCACCCCCGATAATACTTAACAACCGAACATTACTGCCACTGCGTTTTTTTGGTGAAGCATTTAGCTGCCAGGTAAGTTGGAACAATGAAAGCAGAGAAGTTAGTATTAATTCTCCACGTAAGGACATGACAGTAGTAGGATTTTATGCTCTGGGGGACGAAAAAACAAGCAGTTGGCAAAACCTATTTGCCAAACCCTACCCGGAAACCAGTCCGGGTAACACCGATGCGGTAGGGGGACTTGCTCTCGGGTGGTATAGCCTAGATGAACAGGGAAATCTTACCACCGTTAGTACAACGGGCTGGCAAAGACCGGAAGGCTGGGAGATTGTACTGCAGCAAGCGGCAGCTTTTAAACTTAATACAGAAATGGTAGTTCATCTAACCGATTCCGGTTCCATGATCACCAATTTACTGAAAGACCCCGCAGTAAGAACCAAAGCCGTAAATTCCATCAAAAACGAGGCCAGGTCATACCAGGGTGTAAACCTTGATTTTGAAGGTCTTGGCTGGGAAAATGGTCAATCTTCCGGCATCAATAATGAGTTCACTGCCTTCGTCAGTGAACTGTCTAATGAATTAAAACCGGAAGGGTTAAACCTTACTCTTTCTTTACATCCTTTAAACAGCGTTTACCAAGGCTATGATTATCATGCGCTGGGAGAAGCTGCCGACAGTATAATTATCATGGCTTACGATTACGGTGTCAAACCGGAACCGGAAAACATGGTTATCCAGGCGGTAGAATTAGCATTAAACTCTGTGCCCGCAGATAAACTGGTGCTTGGCATTTCCCTGCCCAATGAAACGCCCCGGAGCCTGGCAGCGAAAATTGGCATTGCCAAGCGGTATAATCTGCAAGGTATTGCCCTATGGCGACTGGGCTTAATTTCAGAACCTATGTGGGATGTTATTAAAGCAAATGTTCATCCCATGTAACAAAAAACTGGAGGTATATGTATCAATGAAAAAAGATCTTTTAACGGATAGCGAGGCAAACGCGTTTCTTGCCGGCCAAACCTGGGGCAGACTGGCCACTATAGGGCCGGAAGGACCATACATAACGCCTCTTCATTATGCTTTAGACAATGACAAAATATATTTTCATTCATCACCCAAAGGAAAAAAGATAGCTAATATTGCAGCTGACAGCAGGGTTTGTTTTGAGGTATCCCAATTAATTGATATTTTGGAACACGATAATCCATGTAAATTTTCCACAAGATTTATCAGCGTTCAAGTTTTCGGCAAGGCCTATTTAGTCCAAGAAATGGAAGAAAAATTAGCTGCTTTAAATTTACTGGTCAAAAGATTTGTTAAAGGCGAGTTTGCTCCGGTTTACGATGAACAAGCCTCTAAAGTAGCGGTCATTGCTCTGCATATTGAACGCATCTCAGCCAGGGAGTCAAAAGATTGATTGAATAGTAAAACCCCTGCGGTATAATTTACCGCAGGGGTTTTTTATGGTGACCCATCCGCGACTCGAACGCGGGACACCCTGATTAAAAGTCAGGTGCTCTACCGACTGAGCTAATGGGTCATAATGCAGGCCGTTGGAGGGCCTTAATTTTTTTTCTTGGCTGGGGCGGCTGGATTCGAACCAACGAATGACGAGTCCAAAGCCCGTTGCCTTACCACTTGGCTACGCCCCAAAATAATGGGGTGGGTGATGGGACTTGAACCCACGGCCCCCAGAGCCACAATCTGGTACTCTAACCACCTGAGCTACACCCACCGTATTAAACTGCCGGGTTTGCCCGACGCAAGATTTATCTTAACATATCAGTAACCACAAGTCAAGAAATAGTTTAATGGAAAAATTACTCCTTGTCCATAGTTTCTTTTAATTTCTGCAATGTAGTATCAAGAGCCTCTGAAATAACCCGCACATCTCCTAAAACCGGCATAAAGTTATTGTCTCCATTCCACCGCGGCACAACATGAATGTGCAGGTGTCCCGGAATGCCGGCACCGGCAACCTTGCCCAGATTGATACCCACATTAAAGCCGTCCGGCTTAAAGGCACTGCGCAATACTTTTACCATGTACTGAGTTGTTGAGAAGAGTTCCCGCATCTCTTCAGGGTCCAAATCCTCTATATCTCCCACATGCCGTTTGGGCGCAACCAGCAGATGCCCGCTATTATAGGGAAAGATGTTTAAGATTACAAATACTTGGTTACCGCGATACAAAACATAATCTTCACGGTCCTGATCCGCAGAAGCATTTAATTTTTCACAAAAAATACATTGCGATCCCTGATCTTTACCAACGTAAACACTGCGCCACGGCGCCCATAGCCTGTCCATTTTGTTTGCCCCCCGAAAGTTTGTTTTATGATCAATTCTATGTCACCAGGGGCAATCCTGCCCATAAAGCACAATTCCACCCCTGCTATTTACGGTGCCAAATCTCCATTTCAGGGTAGTATTTATAAGATTGACCATTGCCCTCACCAAAATATTTAAAAGCTGTCAGTTCCCCCTTGTTATTAAAGCAAATTTCTCCGGAAGCCTCCCAATGGGGACAAATCAATTCATTATAAAAAATAATTTGTACTAGATTATCTTTTTCATACAAAAAATCTAGCAATTTATATAAAACTCTTAGAGCCCGTGTTCTGTCTTCACCATGGTCCCAAATACCGTATTTTTCACGACCGAGCATACTGCGCAATAACTGGGGATTATATACAACTACATTATTAAACAAATCCGGTTGTTCCAAACCTCTGCCGCATCGCCAAAGAGGTTGGTTGATAACCTTGATCATGGCCCTCCTGAGGGCTATTATTAAGTTTTCCCTTGCAACCACCGTGGCCAGACAGACCTCCCGGGATATGTCCAGATTATATTTGAGCAAATTATAAATCTTTTTGCCCTTTAAATCTTCTATTACAAACCCGGGGCTACTGCCAAAATAAGAAAACCGTTTTTCCGTAACCAGACTTTCCATAATGCGTTCCGGCAAGTCAATTAAAATGTCGTCCAAAATTATGCGCTCAATCATGTCAAAACCAAAGTCACAGCTCACCTCGCTGCCGTCTTCGGCCACCCCTGCGATGTAATACAAACTCTTCACCTCCACAATAATTATGATAAATGCTTTAGGCCCGGCCAACAACGGCTTAATAATGTCGCTTCCTGACTTCATATAGGGGTGACCAAGACAAAATTCGCAAGTCAGCAGACCATGTAAAAAATATAAATAAAAACCCACATCCTTAGCGGACATGGGCGAATAAATAGTTAATGCTTGTAAATTAAAATTAATTTTCGGTTAAAGTAATAGCTTCATTAGGACAAACGCTGACACAGGTTTCACAGCCAAGACAGTCATTAGGGTCACCGGCAACAGAAGCTTTGTCGCCATCCATTTCAAGAATGTCCGCCGGGCAAGAAGCTGTGCATTCTCCGCAGCCTTCACACTTATCAGCATCAATCTGTACCATGAACATTTTATTTCCTCCCTCTCCCTCAATTTTGGGGTTGTCCCCTGATTACCGATATCAATTAACCGGTTAGTTTAATTTTACAAAACCCTAAGAGCTTCGTCTATAGTAATTTTTTGCATTGTAAGGGCAAACGACTCTGTCCGCCCGCTTCGACACGAGCGACTTTGTCCGCCCTTTTTGAATAAAAGGCAAAAAAAACCGCCCGACGGGCGGATTTACAGCATGTTTTGTTCAACCCTCTGAATGGCCAGCTTAACAAAATTACCACAGTTTTTTGAGCTGACATGTCCAAAATACAAGCTTCCACCCTGGGTAACTTTATCAGCAACTCCCAACTCCTGTGCAAATTCGAATTTCGTCTGATCGGAAAGATATCTTGCCATTTTACATACCCCCTTTTAATAATCGAGTAATTTCGGAAACTTCAAAGGATTGTCATTGCGAGCGTCAACGAAGCAATCTCCGACTGTTACCCCCACTTTTTCTTGTGAGATCGCCAGGTCGCTATCGACCCGCGCGATGACAAAGCAGCATTTTTGAAATCGAGTTTCCGAATTAATTCTAATCTTTCGCTTCTATATTACCTGTATTATCTGTGCTTAAAAATAAAAAATACTGCTTAATTTTTTCGTTTTACAGAAGATATAAACAAAATCTTTTAGAGAAAAAAAATAAATAATAGGATCTGCAGCTTTAATGGATAAGTTATAAATGTTTTGTCATTCAACCCGGGGGAGGAGCCCTATGAGTCCACAACTGCTTGAGGTTAATAATTTAAAAACTCATTTCTTTACCAGAGCCGGGGTAGTTAAGGCCGTTAACGGAGTTAGTTTTAGCCTGGATGCAAGGGAAACCCTGGGCATTGTCGGAGAGTCAGGCTCCGGCAAAACCATCACGGCTATGTCGATAATGCGTCTGGTACCCTCACCGCCCGGCAAAATTGTCGAAGGAAAGATTTTATACAAAGGCAGCGACATTGTGTCTATGAGAGAATCAGCCATGAGGGAAATAAGGGGTGATCAGATATCCATGATTTTTCAAGACCCCATGACCTCCCTCAACCCCGTTTTAACTATCGGATATCAAATTGCCGAAGTGCTGATTATGCACCGCAAAATCAATAAAAAAGAAGCCCTGGCCCGGGCTGTCGAAATGTTAAAGCAGGTAGGCATTCCCGAGCCGGAAAAAAGAGCGGCCTGTTACCCGCATCAATTAAGCGGCGGAATGCGCCAGCGAGCCATGATTGCGATGGCCCTGGCCTGCAACCCCAGCCTGTTAATCGCAGACGAGCCAACAACAGCCTTGGATGTGACAATTCAGGCGCAAATCCTGAATTTAATGCAAAAACTTCAAGACAGCACCGGAACCGCCATTATTATGATTACCCACGATCTGGGTGTAGTAGCGGAGCTATGCCAAAAGGTGCTGGTTATGTACGCCGGCGAGCCAGTGGAGCAGGGCGATGTAGAAACTATCTTCAACACCCCCTGCCATCCTTATACCCGTGGTTTATTAAGCTCTTTGCCTGAGCTGGAAACCGACGATAAAATAAGGCTTACACCGATTGACGGAGTGCCCCCCGATTTAAAAAATCTACCGCCGGGCTGCAGCTTTGCCTCCCGCTGCAGGGAAGTACGGGACATCTGCCGGCAAACCGGGCCAACACCAATGGAAATTAAACCCGGCCACACGGTAGCATGTCATTGTTATAATTAAGGAGTCAGGAGTCAGAAGACAGGAGTCAGAATAAAAGAACGTATCATCTCGATTTATTCTGAAATCTGACTACCTGAATATACTCCCATGGTGCTGACGGCACAATGAGGATGGGAAATAGATACCGTTGGCAAGGTGATCCGGTGGATTCCCGGAGTAAGCGGCGCACTGGATGCGGTCCATAGCCCGTCATAGCCCAAGAGCTTGGCCCTATAAGGGCGTAAAGTTTCGCCAGGTTGTCTGTTGCAAGCGTTAGCTACAAATAACTATAAAAGATATAAGGAAAATTGCAGAGCGCACGGAGGGAACCACCAGGGCGCCAGATACAAGTAACTTTAAAACTTTTCCAGAACAATAACGAGGTGTGATATAGATGTCAGCGGGAGAACCCTTGCTAAAAATTGAAAATTTAAAAAAATATTTCCCCATTACCAAGGGTATCATCCCCAAAATCGCCGGCAACGTAAAAGCGGTTGATGGGATCAACCTGGAGGTCCGGGAGGGTGAGATCATTGGCCTGGTGGGAGAAAGCGGATGCGGCAAATCAACCGCAGGCAGGCTGATTGTGCGTTTGCTGGAACCGACAGAGGGCAAAATAACCTTCCAGGGACAAGATATCACCCATTTGAGCCAGACCGGTTTTCGTCCCCTGCGCAGCAAAATCCAAATGGTTTTTCAAGACCCTTACGCTTCCCTAAATCCGCGCATGTCTGTGGGCGATATCATTGCAGAACCCATGCTGGTCAACAAAATAGCTGCCGGAAAGGATTTGCGGGACCGGGTTAAATCACTTCTGGAAACAGTTGGACTGGATGCCTCCCACGCCGCCAGGTACCCACATGAATTCAGCGGCGGACAGCGGCAGAGAATTGGCATTGCCAGAGCCCTGACCGTCAACCCCAAACTGATCATCTGCGACGAACCGGTTTCAGCTCTGGATGTATCAATTCAAGCCCAGGTTATCAACCTGCTGGAAGATCTACAAAAAAACTTTGGTTTGACCTTAATTTTCATTTCCCATGACCTGAGTGTGGTTAAACATATCAGCAACCGGGTGGCAGTAATGTACCTGGGCAAGATAATGGAGCTTGCGGGCTACCGCCGGCTTTACGCCAGTCCCCGACACCCGTACACCAAAGCTTTGCTGTCCGCTATTCCGGTTCCCAAACCAAACCAAGTCAAGGAAAGAATTTTATTAACGGGAGATGTCCCCAGTCCAATCAATCCTCCTTCAGGCTGCAGGTTTCATACACGCTGCCCGGAAGCCATGGAAATATGCCGGGCTGAGGAACCACCGCTGAAAGACGCAGGATCAGAACATCATGTTGCATGTCATTTATGGTAATTCAGGTACATACTAAGGAGGTGGTTACCACCGCGATTGAAAGAGTAGCATTTTTATTCAGGCTAACAAAAATGAGGAGGTTGAATTAGTGAAACGAAGAGTATTTTTGTTTTGCTCTCTGATGGTGCTGGCATTGTCGCTCCTGGTTGCGGGCTGCGGCGGTTCCAAAGAGGAATCCAACGACGGGGGCGCAACCGGAGCGCAAAAATCGGAGAATGTTCTGGTTTGGGGCCGCGGCGGCGACTCGCCCGTGCTTGACCCGGCCATAGCCACCGATGGCGAAGCCGCCAAGGTTACCATCAACGTTTTCGACACTTTGGTGGAATACAAACCTGAAAACACCGAGGTTCGCCCCGCTCTGGCCAAAGAATGGTCGGTATCCGAAGACGGCCTGGTCTGGACCTTCAAACTGCGGGACGATGTAAAATTCCACGACGGAACTCCTTTTAACGCTGATGCTGTTGTCTACAACTTCAACCGCTGGATGAAAAAGGACAACCCGCTGAATAACGGCGAATGCAAGTACTGGATGTATATGTTCAATGGTTATGACGAAGACAGCATCGTCAAATCCTGCGAAAAAACCGGCGACTACGAAGTTAAGATTACACTGCGGGAGCCTTCAGCACCCTTTATCCAAAACATTGCCATGTTCTCCTTCGGTATAGCCAGCCCCACCGCACTGGAAAAATACGGCAACGACTTCTTTAAAAACCCTGTGGGCACCGGCCCGTTCAAATTTGTAGAATGGGTTCCCGACGACAGAATTGTGCTGGAGAAAAACAACGAATACTGGGGTGAAAAGGCCAAAGTTGACAAGGCTGTTTTCCGCTCCATTCCCGATAACGCAGCCCGCTTCCTGGAACTGCAGGCGGGAACCATCGATATGATGGACGGCATCAACCCCGATGACGTTGCAGCCGCCAAGAGCAATGAGAATTTCCAAATTATTTTAAGACCCAGCATGAACATAGGCTACCTGTCTCTGAATATGGAAAAGGAACCTTTTGACAACCTTAAAGTGCGTCAGGCCATCAGCCACGCCATTAACAAACAGGCTATTATCGACGCATTCTTTGCCGGGCTGGCCAAGCCGGCCAAAAACCCGATGCCTCCTTCACTGTGGGGTTATAATGACGATATCACGGATTACGAATATGATCCCGCCAAAGCTAAAGCGCTGCTGGCTGAAGCCGGTTTCCCCGACGGTTTTGAAACCACTTTATGGGCCATGCCGGTACCCAGGCCTTATATGCAGCAGCCTCAGAAAATTGCCGAAGCCATTCAGGCCGACCTGGCAGCTGTAGGCATTAAAGCTGAAATTGTCAGCTACGAATGGGGCCAGTACCTGGAAAAAGCCGAAAACGGTGAACACGACATGGTTCTGTTGGGCTGGACCGGCGACAACGGTGACCCGGACAACTTCCTGTATGTATTGCTGGACAAAGACAATGCCGTTAAAGGAAGTTCCTCCAACTATTCCTTCTATAAGAACGACCAGGTGCATGACCTGTTCATCAAGGCTCAGCGCGAAATGGATCAGGACAAGAGAGCTGATCTCTATAAGCAGGCCCAGGAAATTATTCACAATGACGCGCCCATGGTGCCGCTTGATCACTCTACCGACCCCATTGTTTTAATGAAATACGTCAAGGGGTATATACCTCACCCGACCGGTGTGGAAAAAATCAACAACGTAAGTGTTCAATAACCGAAACCAATAACGTGTAATCACACGCTTTGACCGGCGGCCCGGCCGGCTGCCGGTCAAACCTCTTTTTGAGGGGGACAACAATGCTTAATTATATAATTAAAAGATTATTAATGATCGTTCCAGTAATCATAGGTGTATCTATATTATCTTTTATGCTCATTCACCTCGTACCCGGTGACCCGGCCCGGATGATGCTGGGCGAAAGGGCAACGCCCAAGGCAATGGAGGAATTAAGAGAAACATTGGGGCTAAACGATCCTTTGCCGGTTCAATACCTCCGTTTTGCCAACCATGCTCTGCATGGAGATTTGGGCGGCTCGATAAGAAGCAAGCTGCCGGTAACCGAGGAAATGGCCAGTAAATTCCCGGCAACCTTAGAGCTGGCCTTTTTCGCCATGCTTATTGCAGTTATAGTCGGTGGCCTGGCAGGAATAATTTCCTCGGTTAAGCCGTATTCCTTTTTTGATAATATCTCCATGGGGGCAGCCCTTTTCGGGGTTTCTATCCCTATTTTCTGGCTCGGCCTGATGATGATCTGGTTCTTTGGAGTAAACCTGCATATTTTGCCACCATCCGGAAGGATTAGTGTGGGGGTCGAGCTGCATAAAATCACCAACATGTACCTCCTTGACAGCATTATTACGGGGAACTGGAAAGCATTTAAAGATGTGCTGGCGCATATTATCATGCCGT
Organism: Desulfotruncus arcticus DSM 17038; assembly: GCF_900113335.1. Lineage (GTDB taxonomy): Bacteria > Bacillota > Desulfotomaculia > Desulfotomaculales > Desulfallaceae > Desulfotruncus > Desulfotruncus arcticus. The sequence continues at coordinate 187,500 of NZ_FOOX01000007.1, read as the reverse complement.
CCATTGCACTTTCCACCATCCCCATGGCTATGGTTGCCCGGGTTACCCGTTCAAGCATGATGGAAGTTCTGGGGCAGGATTATATCCGCACAGCTTGGGCCAAGGGTTTGCCCGGCCGGCTGGTTATTTTCCGCCACGCCCTGAAAAACGCTTTTTTGCCCGTACTGACGGTAATTGGCCTTCAATTTGGTTACCTGCTGGGCGGCGCCGTAATGACTGAGGCTATTTTTTCGTGGCCCGGTGTTGGACGCTGGCTGTTTGTGGCTATTTCCGCCAGGGACATTCCGATTGTCCAGGGCGGTATACTGATGGTGGCTCTGGTGTTTGTAATCATCAACCTGATCGTGGATATACTTTATACTTATGTTGATCCCAGGATCCGACTCGACTAGGAGGTTAAACATGACGGCACAAGAAATAAAAGTGACAACAGAGAAAGCCGGCATGGCTATAGAACCGGCCATCAGAGCTCCCTGGATGGAAGGCATGCAGCGCCTGCTGCGCCAGAAAACAGCCATTTTTGGCCTGATAATTGTTTGTATATTGCTTTTAACCGCCCTTCTGGCCCCGCTTCTAGCGCCATACGATCCTGTCGCCCCGGACCTACCGAGCAGGCTGCAAGCTCCTTCGGCCACACATTTTTTAGGAACCGACGAGTTGGGACGGGATATATTAAGCAGAATTATTTACGGCTCTCGTATTTCCATCCAGGTTGGCCTACTGGCAGTTGGCATTTCTTTAATTTTTGGAACATTCCTGGGGGCGATATCAGGTTACTTCGGAGGTAAGCTGGATATGGCCATAATGCGGGTCATCGACATTGTCATGGCTTTTCCTTACATCTTGCTGGCTATAGCCATTACGGCCATGCTGGGACCCGGTCTCAATAACGCCATGATTGCCATTGGTGTGGTGGGTATACCTATCTATGCCAGAGTGGTGCGGGGCGCGGTTCTTTCAGTTAAAGAGATGGAGTACATTGAAGCCGCTAAAGTCAGCGGCTGCGGCAGTTTGCGCATTATCATGAAACATGTGCTGCCAAATTGCCTGGCCCCCCTGATTGTGCAGGCCACACTTGGTATCGGGACAGCCATCCTGGACGCTGCCGGTCTGAGTTTTCTTGGCCTTGGCGCCCAGCCGCCCACACCGGAATGGGGAATCATGCTAAACAAAGGGAAAGACGTAATGAATATAGCTCCCTGGGTGATTATGTTTCCAGGCATAGCAATACTTTTTACGGTTCTGGGCTTTAACCTGCTGGGCGACGGCCTGCGCGACGCACTGGATCCCAGGCTCAGAAACAACAATTAACTGCCAGTTAAATAATTATCCCCCTCAAACACAGCATACCGCTGTGTTTAATTTTTGGGCATGTCACAATGGCAGCTCCTTACCAAAGCATTATTTGGGATATGACAAACAGGGCAGGTTTTTTAAGCCGGACAACGAATGATTGAATACAGGAAAATTGCGCAGCGCACGGAGGGAACCACCGGAGCGCCAGATAACAGTAACGTGAAAACTCTTCTAAGGAGACGAATCACTTGCGCAAGTTGATCTTACCCTCATTGCTGTTAATAACAATATCCATAGCCCTTTTTCTCCCGGGGCCGGCACCCCAATGCGGGGGTGAAGCAGCGTGGACACTGCCCCATCTTCCATACCCCATTGCCAAAAAAAGGGTCCTGGTTACTTCCGCCGGCCAAAGCACTGACGGTCTGATCGTGGCCGAAATGCTAAAAGAATTAAATATTTCCCACTCCTTCCGCCGCGAAGCCACTGGTGAAGATTTAACTCAATGGTATGAAAGCCTGGTTTTGGTTTTGGGTTATAGCGATACAGGCCTAAAAAAGGTTGGGATGAGCCTGGATGATGAAATTAAACGGGTACAGGGCCTGGTATCTGCAGCCCAACAAAAAGGAGGGGCTGTAATTGTAGTGCACCTGGGAGGCAAAAACCGCCGGAACTCCAAAGATGATATTTTAATCAACGAATTTGCAACCCAGGCCAATTACCTGGTAGTGGTCAAAGAAAGTGATTTTGACGGACTGTTCAGCAGCATCGCGGCGGAAAGAGGAACACCGTATACCGTTGCGCCAAACATTCTCTACCTAAAACCGCCGCTTAACTCCGCTTTCCGGTAGTAGGTGAAAAAATGACGGGGAAAAACCTATTCAGCCCGTTTAGTGGCCTGATATTAATATATATATCAATTGCCATGATCTTCATTTCGGAACCATGGCTTTTTCTGGTTATCGACCAAATAGAGGCCAGTATTGACAATACGAACAGCAGCCTGCTAATACTGGCCGCCGGTCTGTATTCCCTGATCAGGACCGCTGCATCATTACCGCTGCTGATGGGCAGCCTGATTATTAGCAACGTAACAGTCAATAAACTTTTTCCGGATAAAATTAACAGATATACAGAGTTTGCAGTTAATTTGATTATTATAGCTTCCATTTATTACCTGGTGCTATTGTTTACTGAAAATCACCCCGATGTATATGTACCGCTGATTATGACCTGTTTTTTATTTTTTACCGCCACCCCCGGACATAAGAGACTCTGGGTTATTCACAGGTGCACCACCACCGCGCAGCTCCTTTTAGGCTGTTATTGGCTGGACCTGTCCCCCTCATTGGGAGCAATTGGTGTTGGCAAGGATGAAGTGGCCGTGAGCATGAAACTGGCTGCAAATTTCCTTCAGTCGACAGCGGTAATGGATTTTATCAGTATGTGTTTTTTTATCCCGCTGGTAACTATAGCCTTTATAACATCTATTTTAATTAATAACCACTATAAGCAATTGCAGCAATTGGAAAAGGACAAGCAAAGGGAAAACCAACTGCAGCACTATCGCCTGCAGCTGGTTCAAGCCAGGTCTCTTCAGGAAATGCACTCACTGGTACATGATTTAAAAACACCGCTGACCACGATCAACGGCCTTTGTTCATTACTGGAGATGAAATACGGGCAGGATGCCAAAAATCGGCAATATTTCAATCGAATTGACCGCTCTGTACAAAACATGAATGAAATGATTTCTGAAATACTATATGAAAAAATAAAAAGGGAAATAGCAGTATCCGATCTAATTAACTACGTAAGAGCACAACTTATTCCTGAAAAACTGGAACAGCAAATAGAATTTAATCTGGAAAACTCTTCTGCCATGATTAAGGTCAACCGGGTCAGGTTTGCCCGGGCAATGATCAACCTGGTGGAAAACGCTTTGGAAGCAACCAAGGGGGTTCCACAGGGCAAAATATGCATCTCAACCGGAGACGCAGCCGGAGAAACATATTTTTCGGTTTATGACAACGGAATAGGAATATCTGCGGAAAATTTGAACAAAATTTGGATTACAGGCTTTAGCACCAAAAACACCTCGGGGCTGGGACTGCCCTTTGTAAAAAAAGTCGTTGAAGACCACGGAGGAGAAATCGAGGTTTTAAGCGATTCCGAAATTGGAACCACCTTTACCATAAGGTTACGGGGGGAAAACACTTGACTGGGGAAAAAAAGTTAGTCCTGGTTATTGATGACGATGAGGATATCCGCTTTACCATAACGGAAATATGTTCCCAGGCCGGCCTGAATGCAATAGCAGCACCCGATGGCCAGAAGGGGCTGAAATTATTTATAGAAAAAAAACCGGACATTGTCCTGGTTGATTATCACATGCCTAAAATAGACGGACTGGCAACGGTAAAAAGAATCAGAAAAACTGATGCAACAATTCCGGTGCTAGTGCTGACGGTGGACGAAAGACAGCAAATTGCTGATGCCTTTTTAGACGCCGGAGCAACTGATTTTGCCCTTAAACCAATCAAAGCACCGGACTTGATCAGCAGAATTAATATAAACATTAAAATAGGTGAGTTATTGAGAGCTTCGGCCAGAGAACAAAAGGAAATATTTGTGGATAAGGGTATTAATAACGCCACCCTGAGACTTATCGTCAACTGTCTCAAAGCCACCAACAGCACGCTGGCCATCGAAGATATCTGCCGTGAAGTTAGCCTGGCTTACCCTACTGTTCATCGCTACCTGCAGTACCTGGTGGAAACAGGCAATGCCGGTTTTGATATTTTTTATGGCTGCGCCAGCAAAAGGGGCCGTCCCCGCAACCTGTATTACCTAACAGACAGAGGAGAAGCAATGTCCTTAGATCTTAGCGGCCAAGCCAACCACTGAGCTTTCGGGTGCACTGGTTAATCCTTTCAAGGTCAATACCTGTATCAATCCCCATCTTCCGCAGCAGTTTTATCGTCTCCCCCGTTGCCACATTACCGGCAGCACCAGGTATGAACGGGCATCCTCCCAGCCCGCCCACCGAGCTTTCAAGCACCGAAATTCCCGCCAGTATCCCCATAACAATGTTAGCCATACCCAAGCCACAAGTGTCATGCAAATGCAAAGACCAAGTTACACCGGGATAAATGCCTTTTAATTGTGTGACAAGCTCATATACCTGTCTGGGATTGCCCATCCCTGCCGTGTCGGCAAGGGTTATTTCCCCTATACCTGCCGCCAACATGCCGTCAATAACCCTGTTGACTTGGTGAAAGCTTATATTTCCCTGGTAAGGGCAGCCTAAAGCAGTAGCTACCGCACCACGAACATTAATTTTCCCTATTGCCATATTGCTGATTTCATATAACTCGGCCAAAGATTCGTCAATTGAACGGTTTAAATTGGCGCGATTATGTGCCTCACTGGCCGATACTACCACCACCACCTCACTAAGCTGTGTGTGGGTCATGGCCAATGCCCGTTCCATACCCCTGGCGTTGCCCACCAGGGCACTAATTACAACCTCAGAGCCGTATTCAGCCAGCCCCTCCAGTAATTTTTCCGCGTCACCCAACTGCGGCACCGCCCTGGGATGGACAAAGGAAGTAGCCTCTATGGCTACAACCCCTGCCCCAATTAAACCATTGATTAAAGCAATCTTTCTATCCGTAGCAAGTATTGCTTTTTCATATTGCAGCCCGTCTCGAGGACCCACTTCCCTGACTAAAACCTTATCCGGCCAACGCATATAAACCCCCGGTTAACTGTTTTTTTAAAACCCGGTTGCTTCCTTGGGAATGCGACCGGTCCTGATGCACTCGCTGCGCAGCTTGCGGTTAAGAATTTTTTCCATCATCCGTCCGATTTCCAACACCCTGTCAACATCAACTCCGGTGTCAATGCCCATTTCATCCATCATTACCACCATGTCCTCGGTGGAAACCAGCCCGACAATATTGGGGTCCTGGTAGTAATAAGCACCGGTTCCGGTAACAGGAGACCCGTCAACAAAATTGGACGGCTGACCGCCGGTGCCGCCCATTGTGCTTTCAAAACGGGTAATACCTGCCTGAAGCGCGGCCAGCACATTGGCGAGGCCCCAACCTCTGGTTACATGAAAGTGAGCCACGTGCAAATTGGGGTCGGGCATAGCATCAAGGATCATCGAAAAATACTCGTATACTTTATTGGGCGGTGCAGAACCATCGTGATCAGCGTGTTCTATGTCGTCAGCGCCTATATCCAGGTACCTTTTGGTGAATTCAACGGCCTTTTTCAATTCTGTCGGGCCTTCAATGGGGCAGCCCCAGATGGTGCTAACGGTGCCGTTTACTTTAATGCCCGCGTCATGGGCCTTCTTGATGCACTCTTCGGTCATTTTCCAGTAGCCTTTGTGATCAAGTCCGGAATTTTTATACATATGAGAAGGCGAGGTTGACACCATTTGCAAAATACGAGTAGGGCCATAACCTTTTTGTTTTAACTCAATAGCGCGGTCCACAGCTTTCTCCCTGATGGTTATAGCTGTAAGTTCTATCTCCGGCAGTTTTTCCTTAACCCTTCTAGAGTTATACAGCATTTTAAACAGTTCGTCGGCGTCGGCAAACTGGGGCATCCCCCTGGGGTTGCCCAGATTAGTAACTTCAATTTCTTTAAAACCAGCCAGGATCAGTTCCTCTAAAACCCATAGCTTGGCCCGGGTGGGGATAGTAAACTCTTCATGCTGGAAACCGTCCCGGACGGTAATATCACCTATTCTAACCTTATTGGGATATTTCAATTGAAACATACTAATGTCCTCCTGTGATTTTTTAGTTATCTGCCCTTGTACACCGGTTTGCGCTTTTCATTGAATGCCAGCAGGCCCTCGTCCCGGTCCTCGGTAGTTAAGCAGACATTATAACATTCAGCCTCAAGTGCCAGAGCGGTATGCAGTTCCAGTTCCACACCCAGGTTAATCGACCGTTTGGCCTGCCGCAGCGCCACCGGCCCGTTTTTGGTGATTTCCCGCATAATTTCCATGGTTTTTTCCATCAACTTGTCAGCCGGAACAACATGGTTGGCCAACCCGATATCATAAGCCTCAGCGGCACTGATACGACGGCCGGTAAATATTAATTCCTTAGCCTTATTGCGGCCAATCACCCGAGGCATCAGCTGGGTGCCGCCACCGCCCGGAATTATTGCCAGCCCTACCTCCGGCAGTCCGAAAGCAGCCTGCTCCGAAGCAATGATAAAGTCACAGCAGAGGGCAAATTCACAGCCCCCGCCCAGGGCAAACCCGTTAACGGCAGCTATTAAGGGCTTGGGAAACTCAGCCACCGCGGTAAAAGCCCTGACGAATAATGCCCGCTGTTTCTTCATTTCCTCGCGTGTCATAGTTTTTCTTTCTTTTAAATCAGCTCCCACACAGAAGGCCCTGTCCCCTGCAGCGGTAAAAACAGCGGCGAACACCTCGTCGTCCTGCTCAAGTTCCTCCAATGCGGCCAGAATTTCCCTGGCGGTCTGGGTGCTGATGGCATTCATGGCCTGAGGACGGTTAAACGTCATAACAGCTATGTGACCATCCCTGGTCAGCTTGATATTCTCATATTGCATTATTACCACATCCCTTCTATAAGTCACTAAGGGTACGGACCCCGCAGATTCCCCAAAGAGGAGGTGTATCCCCTCTCCTTTAAACCGGGTACACAGGGTGTTTACGCTCGGCAAACTGTTTATCTTTGGACTCATAGAGAGCAAATCTGCGAATTAATTCATCACGCAATTCGGTTCCGCTTACCATATGATCCACAACCAGTTCTGAAGTCAGTCGGTAGTTATCTACATCTTTGGCATATTCCTCACGTTTTTGCTGGATAAAGGCAGGCCTTTCCTCCGGCGGCAGAGCCATAATCTTATTTTCATAAACAGCATTCACGGCCGCCTGGGGACCCATCACAGCAATCATTGCGGTGGGCAGGGCCATGCAGCAATCCGGTTCAAAGGCCGGGCCACACATGGCATAAAGCCCCGCTCCGTAAGCTTTGCGGACCACTACTGATACTTTGGGCACGGTAGCCTGAGACATGGCCGAAATCATTTTAGCCCCGTGGCGGATAATGCCCTGGCGTTCAACGGCTGAACCGATCATAAATCCTGGCACATCCATCAAAAACAACAGAGGTATATTGAATGCATCACATAAATTCATAAACTTGGCGGCTTTATCTGCCGAATCCACAAACAGTACACCGCCTTTTTCCATAGACTGGTTGGCCAGTATGCCAACCACACGCCCGTCAATACGGGCCAGCCCCGTAATTAATTCGGGAGCAAACAGTTTCTTGATTTCAAACCAACTGTCCTTGTCAATTATCCTATTAATTACCTCGTACATATCAAAGGGGGTATTCTCTTCAGCCGGCACAATTTCTTCTATATCCCGCCCCTCAACCGGAGGCTGTGCATCCACCGGAGCTGTCTTTTCCCGATAATTTTGTGGCATGTAAGTTAGATAACGGCGGCAGGATTCAATGGCTTCCTGTTCCTTTGCCACCAGTAGATCCCCACACCCGCTGACAGTGCAGTGCATCCTGGCTCCGCCCATTTCCTCCAGTGTTACCTTTTCGAAAATTACCATTTCCGCCATTCTGGGCGAACCAAGATACATGCTGGCATTACCGTCCACCATAAATACAACGTCGCAAAAAGCGGGAATATACGCCCCACCAGCCGCTGACGGGCCAAAAAGCAAACAAATCTGTGGAATCATGCCGGACATTTTCACTTCGTTATAAAATATTTTGCCGGCCCCGCGGCGCCCGGGAAACATCTCTATTTGGTCGGTTATCCTGGCCCCGGCTGAGTCAACCAGGTAGAGCATCGGCACTTTCATATTAATAGCCGTTTCCTGAATCCGAATAATTTTCTCCACTGTACGCCAGCCCCATGATCCCGCCTTAATCGTAGAATCATTGGCCATCAAACACACTGTTCTGCCGTGAATTTTGCCCACCGCGGTAACAACGCCGTCTGCCGGCAGCCCGTCCGCCAGGTTATTGGCATACAAGCCGTCTTCCACCATGATTGACCCGGGATCCAATAAAAGCTCGATCCTTTCCCTGGCAAAGAGCTTGCCCTTTTTGGCGTTGCTTTCGTGGTATTTCCTGGCTCCGCCCTTTTTAATTTCCGATTCTTTTTCTTTGAGCACCAGGTCAAGTTCCTTTAGTTCCTTATTTGCCATATTTACTCAACTCCAATTCTATATTTAGTGTAAATGTTTTGTTACACATTTAGTTTTGAGTGAATTTTTTGAAACTTCATTTAAAAGTTTTTAGTTTATATGTTGTGATTTCATGAAACTATAACTAAATTAATCACCTCCATAATTCGATGAGAGTATAATTCTTAATTGAGCAAAAATAATGCCAGTTAAAGTTTAAAGCGAAAAAACAGTAAACACCAAGCCTTACAGCCTCTTACCCCCCCCAAATTCCTGACAGAATGCGTAAAATATATAGCCTCCCGTTAACAAAAACGTTGCCCATGTTTACACAGAGGGAAGGGGAGATATAGGAACGGGGATAAACACAGTGCCATCATATGGTGAAAATTAGATACAGTTGGAAGGCGATCCGGTTGCTTCCCGGAGCAAGCGTTAACCATAAATAACTATTAAAGCTACAAGGAAAATTGAGCAGCGGAGGGAACCACCGGAGCGCCAGATACAAGTAACGTGAAAATTTCTAGTAGGTAGTAACTTCCATATGAATATCCATACACAAAAATAAGCCCCGGCCGTTATTGTTTATTAACGGTGGGGCTAATTCTTTAACTAGAGGTTTAAAAAGTATCTTTATTAAACTCCCCCATTGAATAAGCATGCCGCCCATTTATTTGGTCGCCCTCAGGGGAATAATTTTCGCAGGTTTGGTGTTGCGATTTGACTGCCCGGTATTACCTTTCTTTTCGCAATCCAACTGGGCCCGGTTCAATTCAATCTCAACAAATGGCTTCTCCAGATTTCTTTCCATCCATCTCAATAAGCTTCTCATTAATGCCATACCTCTTTCGCACTCCTTTGATTCCCTATATAATATATTTTTTACTATATAGGTAACTAAAAATTACTAATTAGAATTCAGTAGGGATTCCTTGCATTCCTTATGGTTTTTTAAACCATTGAATTGTACCCCAACATTATTCTGACTTCTGACTCCTGAATACTTACATATATTTTACTCTCCCAGAAAAAAAACAAAACATTTTTACGCTGAATGATCATTTTTTGAAAGTAAAAATTTCACAAAGTATAATTTAATCAGCTTCGGCTTATTCTAACCTTCACAAATTGCAATAATTAAATTTTGTTTATTAAGTCCACACTTACTTTGCCCTTCAACTAAACCAAATGCACATGAACAAAATGCACAACTTATACCAAACCGACCAGTATCATAATACGCCGCTTAACCTGTCATATTGGCACCTTACGGCCCATTGTACAAAAACACATCACGCATGGTGTAATTATGGTCAGCCGCACACCCTGCCCCAATACACAAACCCTTGATTATTGCGCCTTTTAGCACCCGGTCAGACTGGCATATCCCTTGCACATTAAGTTACATCGTAAAGGGTTAATAAGGAGGCGCGTGGTATGCCAACCGGCAACAAATTCCACAACTGGATGGTTCATAACCTTGAAGAACCTTTTTATAAGGCGGAATTACACCGGGCTGATATGGTACAGGATAGAAACAATCATAACTCCGGGAAACCCAAATTGATTGTTTTATCGTTGGTCACACTGATACCTGTGATATTGTTGGTTGCTGGAAGCCTATAGTTGTTGTTTAATTATTATGCCAGGGGAAGGGGAGAATTATGACCGAAAGAGATTTTGTGTCTGCTTTTGAGCAGAGAAAAGAATTATTTATTAGGCAGGTCATGCCCGGAGACAACAACCGTAAGGCGTTGGATTTATTTGAAAAGTGGTTGAAAGGCAAGCTGGAACATAAAAAAAAGCCACAAAAATCTCAGGTTAATAAAAAAGAATTTGGTTTACTGCTGGACAGCATTGTCAAAGAAGCTGAATCCCGGCTGGCCGGTAAGGGTATTTATGCCAGTTGTGTTTCTTCCATTGTACCCGGCAACAGAAGCAATTCCCGGTGCATCAGGGTCAAACATTTAGACAGCATTTATTACCGCATATGTAAAACATCTCCCCGCAAAGGCAAGCACAGCGGCAAAAACCTGCTTGCAGTAGAACTGATCATGGACGGCAATAAAAACAATATATTTTTGCCGTTGCTTTTTGAAAAAGCCAACATGGAAAAAGAACTCGGCATGGAAATTGAACGGGAGAGGCAGACCATTGAAGCCACCGGCAAATACCGGTTTAAAATACTTTTTGATTTGGACGAATATGAAGAAAAAGCCATCGCTCGCCAGTTGGGAGAGGCAATGGCCAAGTTTATGCTGGTAACCTGGAATTACCTTAACCAGATAATAAATAATAATAATTAATGAAAAAACTCATCGATAACCATAAAAACATCCAACGATCGTACTATTCCCACAGGCTTGCCCTGTTTAAGCACGGGTAAAGAATTCACCTGGTATTTCAGCAAGGTCAGTGCAATATCTATGACGGCAACTGACGCATCTACAGTATAGAGATCGAGAGGGCGCATGAAATCACGCACCCTCATTTTCGTTTCCTCCCGCAGCTGATTGACATAATACCAACCCCATGACTCGGCTTTGATTTCCGGGTCATCGTCAATCTCCTTCAGACCGGCTGCCCTCAGCAAACCGCTCATGGTTAATATTCCCACCAGTTTTCCGCCGTCACCCAAAACCAGCACACTGCGGTGGCCGTGCCAGGCCTTCCCTTCGCTATGCATGGCTCCCCTTAAAGCTATAATGGCTTCGTATAAGGTGGCGTCCTTATTAATAGTAACATAACTATCAATCGGCACCATAATATCTGCGGCTGTTTTTGTTTTTACCCGCATTCTTCAGCCCCCCATTAAAGAAGACTTGGTTCAGGTGGGGTTTTGACCCCACCTGAGCCTTAGTCGCACTTATTTTGAGTTTATCGCCGCTAAGACTCCCGCCTGTAGAGGCGGGAGTCTTAGCGGCGGTTAACGAGATCAATCCAACAACTCACCGATAACCCAAAATACATCTATTGTCCGAATTACCCCGACCAACAGGTCTCCGTCCAATACCGGGAGCAGTCCTATCTTATAATTGTTCATTTTTCTGATTACTTCGAAAACACTGCTGTCTTTTTGAACAGAAATCAAATTGAGCGGCCGCATGATATCCCTGACGGTTATTTCCATGTTCTCATTAAATTTGTTTAGAAAAAACAGTCCGGTGGCATCGTTTTTTAGAAGGTGATCCTGAATTACCTGGAGTTTAAACGCTCTTAAGAGACCACGAATGGTTAAAATACCAGCCAATCGATCTTTACTGTCCAGCACAAGGGCTGCTTGAAAACCATACCAGGTGCCGTCCCGCTGGTGGAAAAAATTACGCATCTCATTTACCGCTTCCGCCACCACGTCCCGGTCCTTTACCTGCGGCAGTTCTCCCACCGGCACCATAATTTTTTCCGCCGTTTGTTTGTACGGCATGGGAATACCTCCATTACTCAATAATCCCCAGTTCCTTCATTTTTGCGTACAGCGAACTTCTATTAACTTTTAGCGCCTGAGCCGTAGCCGAACGATTCCAGTTGTTTTCCTCAAGTGCTTTTAATATGACTTCTCTTTCCACTTCGGCAACAATTTCTTTCAGTGAATCTCCCTGGATTTCGCCAAGCCACTCCACGCGGCGGCCATCTTTTCTAAAACTTAGGGGCAGATCCGATACTGTTAAGAGCGGTCCGTTGGACATTAAAACCGCCCTCTCACAAACGTTTTTCAATTCCCTGATGTTGCCGGGCCAATCGTAAGCTTCAAGCAGCTTCATGGCTTCGTCGGAAAAACCCGTAATTGTCTTGCCGTGCTCCAAGCAGCAGGTTTTAATAATATGGTCGATCAACGCCGGAATATCTTCCTTGCGGTCCCTTAACGGGGGAAGAACAATGTCTACAACATTAATGCGGTAAAACAAGTCCTCCCGGAAAGTTCCCTCATCAATGGACCTTTCCAAATCCTTATTAGTGGCGGCAACAATACGCACATCAACCCGAATGGTTTCCGTGCCCCCCACCCGCTCAAATTCCCTTTCCTGAAGAACGCGCAGCAATTTGGCCTGGGTTGAAAGTGACATTTCTCCAATTTCATCCAGGAAAATAGTGCCCAGATGAGCCAGCTCAAACTTTCCCTGTTTAGATGCCACGGCCCCGGTAAAAGAACCCTTTTCATGACCGAATAGCTCACTCTCCAGCAGGTTTTCCGGTATGGAGGCACAATTAATTTTTACAAAATTTTTATTTTTGCGCACACTGTTAAAATGAATGGCCCTGGCAACCAGCTCTTTGCCCGTGCCGCTTTCCCCCCTGATCATTACCGTGGCGTTGCTGTTGGCAATTCTCCCTATGGTTTTATAAATATTCTGCATTGCTGCAGATTGCCCGATCATAATATCCTTATCGACCCGGTTGGCTTTATTATTATGGTGCCCGGCCTTTTGCAGCATTTCACGAACTTCCACCGCTTTTTTCAGGGTTCCCAGGAGTTCATTAATTTTCAGCGGCTTCATTACGTAATCAAATGCGCCAAGCTTCATGGCCTCAATGGTGGTTTGGGTGGTCCCGTATGCTGTAATCAATATAACCGGCACATCCTGACCGCGCTGGTTGATGATTTCAAGCGCTTTGATTCCGTCCATTTCCGGCATGCGGATATCCAGCAGCACGGCATCCGGATTTAAGCGCTCAATTAAATCAAGCCCCTCCCTGCCGTTGGACGCGCATTCCACCCGGTAACCGCTGTCACCCAGTATATCGCTCAATGCTTCCCGCACGCTTTGTTCGTCATCCACCACCAGCACCAATTTGGCCAAATTAAACATCCTCCCCGGTCTTTAAGTAAAAGGTGAATTCTGTGCCTTTCCCAACCTCGCTATCCACTTCTATATGCCCGCCATGCACTTGAATTATTTCATGGGCTATGGCCAGACCCAGCCCGGTTCCTTTGGGACGGGTGGAATAAAAGGGATCAAACAGATGTCCGTGGTGTTCCTTCGCAATCCCGCACCCGGTATCAGCTATTGAAACATTAACCATCCCGTCGACCTTATTATCTCCCGTGGAAACAGTAATAGTGCCTCCTTCAGGCATAGCCTGGATAGCGTTAAACAGCATATTGACTAAAACCCGTTCAATTTGTTCAGGATCGATCCATACTTGCGGCACATTGGGGTCAAGATTTCTGATCAGGCTGTATTTGCCATGGTGAATTTCATTAAAGAAACTTAATACACTTTCAATCAGGGAATTAATATCTTTGGGTACCAATTTAGCCTCGGCCGGCTTGGCAAAATAAAGCAGCTGGTCAACAATAGCGTCAAGCCTTGCCACCTCGCGGTTAATTGTAGCCAGCGCTTTGGGGCTGGGGGTGCTCTGGTTTTGCCAGTGCTGCATGTAAATGCTGATTGATGTTAGGGGGTTTCTAATTTCGTGGGCCACCCCTGTCACCAGTTTACCCAGGGAAGCCAACCGTTCCTGCCTTTGGGCCTTCTCCCTGAGACGCATACGTTCTGTTATATCACGACATAACAGCACCACGCCAATTTCCCGGCCCTTGGCGCCAACCAGCACAGCGGTGCTGATTAAAAGCTCCACCACACTGCCGCCACCGTTATTGGCCCAGGAAAGGTGAAGGTCTTTATAATTAATTTTGTCGTCAAGGGTTTTATTGATTAATTCAACGAAAGGGCCGCCGGCAGGCAATAGTTCATGGTAAGCTTTATCCCTGTAGTCATCCGGCAGGAACATGAGCCTGCGGGCCATGTTATTGGCAATCATAATCTTACCGTCAACATCAACCACCAGGATGGCGTCGTCTATGGATGCCAGCATTGTTTCGTTATAAATGTTCAAATCAGCTATTTTGTGGGCAAAACCATTGACAGCTTCCACGATTACACCCAATTCGCCGGGGGCAGGCTCCAGCGTCTGGTTTAAGTCATTTTCCAATAATTTTACGCCATTTTTGATACTCTCAACCTGACTGACCAGCTGTCTAAAAATCAGTACCGCCCCGGTGGTACCTGTTATTACTACCATGGCGATAAGGGAGTACACCGTATATTCAATTTCCCGGCGTTTGGCGTAATATGTTGTTTCACCCAGGTATTCGGCGGACCTGATCACGCCTTCCACTTGGCCGTTTCTGGTAAAGGGTTTGTAAACCTCAACTATCCCGCCCTCTTCTTCACCCACATTTTGCTCCACAGCCGATTTTTGCTCCAATACAGCCTCAAACACCTTTTTGCGGCGCAGTGAATAATTCTCGCCAAAACGCTGCGTACCGTCATAATAAACATCCAGGTCAGTGTACCAAAGTCCGATGTGAACATCGGGGTATTCCCTGCGTACTTCATTAATGACCCCGTTAATATAATTACCCAGGGCTACAACCTGCTTTTCCCGGTCGTCCCCGTTAAGATTCTGTTTGGCCAGGTAATCCCTCAGGCTACCCTCCAGATTTTGGTCGAACAGGTAAGCGACCTGGTCCAAACGGGCATTCTGGTGGTGCAGCAGAGACAGCTCGCTGTTACGGATGATACTCATCAGGTAAACTGTAAGCATCACCGTGAGAAAAAGCAGCAGCGAGACCACCAGTAAAATTCTATTGCCGAAAAAAATGTTTTTATTGCTCATCATTGATAATACTTATACTCCAAATATCAGTTTGGTTACTACCCTTAAAAAATATTTTTAAGTTACTTGTATCTGGCGCTCCGGTGGTTCCAATTCATTAGTCAGAATTTAGTCCTGACTCCTGACTCCTGACTCCTGACTCCTGACTCCTGACTCCTGACTCCTGATACAATTATAGTTTTTTTGTAATTCGTAAATCAAGTTACAAAAAACAGACGCCGACGATTACTCACCGGCGTAACATAACCTGTTTTTTTTAACAACCCTTTAACTGGATACTTCTGCTTTGGTTGCTTCAGATCCGGCAAGAGCTGCGCGTCCCGCCCGGCGATACGCCTGAAGCATCCAGAATAAAATGATACCGACTCCAACAATCCCGCTGCCGAATAAGAAAACATTGCTGATAGTTGTCACCAGTGCACCGGTACCCTCAGATAAAGCAATCCTGCCCATCTCGCCGAGGTAAACGGGTATCATGACCAACCGGCTCAGTGCCACCATGGCAATAATGGCCACCATTACCATCCTCATTTGTGTGCCGCGCACAACCCTGGTGCCGATAGCGCCCAGATTCACGCCGATCAGCGACCCGATATAAAGGATTAGTGTTATCCTGATGTCAACCAGGCCGTGCAGCGAGTAGAGAAATGCTCCCTGAGCGCCGGAGAATATCGCCAGAAACAATTCGGTTCCGGCAGCCACATAAGTGGGAATCCCCAGCAAATAAATCATTGCCGGTACTCCGATAAAACCGCCCACCCCAATAGTCCCGGCCAAAAAGCCGGTAGCAAAACCAACCAGTAAAGCCAGCCAGAGGGAAGCCCTGACGCCGGCCACTTTGAAATTAATCATCGGCGGCAGATTCAGGTTGCGAATCCTTTCAGCCAGCGGCCTCTTTCCGTCATTCTGAGCCGTACCTTTTTTTTGCTTCATTATATCTCTGAACATAAACCACGAAACCCAGGTGAGAATAATCACAAAAACAACGCTAATATACATATCTGAACCGGCTTCGCCCATTTTTGCCAGTATGCCCCGGCTCATGGACACTGCCACCTGCACCCCGGCGAAAAGCGCCAGAAACATGACCAGGCCCATGCGCATATCCACATTGCCAAATTCACTGTGTTTCTTGGACCCCATAATAGCCTTGCCGAATTTATGGGTAATGTTAGCGGCCACCGCCATAATGCCGGGAACACCCAGGCTCATCATGGCCGGAGTCATGATAAACGCCCCCCCGCTGCCAAGGAATCCGCTCAGCACGCCACCAACAAGGCCGACTCCGAAAAGGGAAATTACTGTTTTGGGAGTCATCGCGATAAATTTAATCGCTTCTACCGTTGCCGGAATTTCTATTGCACCCGACATATTATCACTCCTCTCTTAATTCCTGGGATTTAAGTTTTTCCTGCAATGTATATTTAAGTATATTTGATGCTGCAGTTCCGTATAAGAACGAGGCCAAAAGAACGATTACAACTGCGGTTAGCGGCGCGTAGTAGGTTTGACTCTGCAAAAGTTTATTTATAGCGTCAATTTTAGTAAAAACAAATACATACAAAACCGCCGTCCCGATTAAACATAAGAATGCCTGTGATATGGCTGTTTTTTTATTCTGTACGTGCTTTTTAGCCATAAAGACTTCCCCCTTCCACATTATATCTGTAACATCCGGAGCAAAGTTTTGTATTTAACACCCCCTTAATGTTTTTGTAATTTAAGGTGCAAACCGGATGCCAAAGGGGTTGCGGCTGAAAAGCCTTATTTATAGGCACTTTGTGAAAAAACAAATTTTCATAAACTGTTGTGAAATTGGTCAACCGTGATTTAAATCCCAACATCAACTCTATGTCGGAATGAATGTGCCGTTTGTAACAAGTTCTTTTATCCCCAGATTGTCTGAATATGCATCAACGCAGTTTCATTCCCAGCTCCGGTATTTCAATAAAAGTACTATTTTTTTTATGTTGGTGCCGCATTTTGGCTGCATGGGCGGAACATGGAAAAGCCGGGCACTGTATTCAGCACCCGGCTTTTAGTCCAATACTACCTAAAATAATTGTTTTAGTCGCCCGTGGTAAGCACTTTTTTCATCCGGTCCATTAAGCTCCCGGTAAAGGCTGTCTCCGCCGTTTCAATACCGGGACCGTAACCTAAGCCGGCGGCCATATCCGTTAAAATCAGCTTGACCGCTTTCATCCGGCGCCGGTGAAATTCCTCGTGCCCAATTTCCTCAACACGTAATCCCAGCTTGTCTCTAAGCATATCCGGAGCAAATAAAAAGGGAATAATCATTTGCACTACTTTTGGGCTCATCCATTCCCTGCTGTTCAACTCGGTTACGGCATAGTCTACCAATTCAGTATACTGGTCCGACATGCGGTAGTAGGTGTAGGCATCGGCATCATCAAACCATTCCTGAACCGTCCAATTTTGCCCGTCTTTATGTCCCAGGCAGAACTTCATCCGGTCCACCATGAAAACCCGCTCTTCCTTAATTTTTTGGCCGTTGTCTTGTATATATCGCACTGCCCGGCCAAGTGGATAGGTGCGGCAGTTCCTGGACCTGGCCGGGTAAATAGAGCATTTACCGTCCTCCAGCATAAAAGCACAATGTCCTTCTGCGGCGTGAGCCAGCCAAACAGCCGGCCATCCGGTACTTGTATCGATTTCCATCATACAGTAATCGCTAAAAAATTCACGGTTGGAAATGCCAAGGTGCCTGGCCATAACCTCTATGTCCCAGGGGTCTAATAAAATGGTTATTTTCTGACAGCACCGGCCCATACATTCCTGACCGCAGGAAAATTGAAAACCGTCTTCCGGCTTAAGCTCTTCAAGTGTCCCCAGCTCCAGTTTTTCCAATATACCCTGCTGAAAATCAAACGCCATCGCTATGTTCCTCCCTTAGATTAATAAAGAAGACTTGGTTCAGTGAGGTTTTGACCCCACCTGAACCTTAGTCGCACTTATTTCGAGTTTATCCCACTATAATATTGCAGCGGGTTTGTGCTGTGCAACCTCCTAAGATCACGGGTAAATCCGCTATTGTCATCCCATCAACCCGTTCCAGAGCATTCACGGCGAAACAGGCATCCCAGAACCGGTGATAGGTATAGGTTTTTTCCGCTCCTACCAGAACTTTTTCCCAGGTCAAGCCAAAATAATGCAGAAATTCAAGCGTAAATGACTGTTCATCGTCATCCGGCACCCCCGTCCAAACAGCTTGCAGGTTGCCCACGGCAACCACCCTGCGGGGAGTGTCTCAACCAGGCTCGTAAAAATAAACGGGAACATTATTACCCGCTTGCTTTAATTTTTCCCCGTCCATAGTACCAAAAACAACTATGCTATGCTCTGCTGCTATGCGGCAGGCAGCGTCCAACTGGTCCCGGTTCACTGCGGCTATTATATATTCATGTAACATTTTTAACTACCTCCACTATGAATATTTGCTGGCCGGGGCTTATTATCCTGCCGGCAAAACAAATCAAATTAAGGCTGGAACTAAAGGAAAGTTTGATTGTCCTTGATAATACGTTGCAAAGCATCTACAGCTTCACCGTCCCACCACCCCTTGTGCACTTCTTCCCATAAAAGGCTAATTGCTTGATCAATGCTCAATGCTTTTCTGTAAGGGCGGTCGGAAATAAGGGCATCGAATACGTCAGCAACTGAAAGAATTCTTACTCCCAGTGGTATTTCTCCGGCTTTTAACCCATCCGGATAACCCGAGCCATCAAGTTTTTCATGATGATTTCTAATAAACACCAGCAGGTGCCGGGCGGTAGATAGAGAAGCCATAATTTTTTCGCCAACTAACGTGTGCTGCTGAACAATACTATATTCCTCCCGCGTAAGCAGCCCCGGCTTGCGAATTAATTCCGATGAGAGCCCTACTTTGCCAATATCATGAACAATAGCCCCTTTTTTTATATTAGCAATACTACTCTCGTCCAGACCCATTTTTTGCGCGATCCGGCCGGCAACCCGGGCAACGCGCTCGGAATGGCCTCTGGTATAGGCATCCCGGGCATCAATTATTCGGGCTAAAAAGATAAAAATGTTTTCTATCGTTTCCATCTCATCGCGTATTTTCTTCGTGCGCAGCAAAGATCGTACTCTGGCCAGCAGTTCCATATGATCAAACGGTTTACATAAGTAATCTTCGGCCCCAGCATCCAACCCGGCCACTTTATCTTTAATATCTTCAAGGGCCGATAGCAATAATATGGGAATCGATCTGGTGCGGTGGTCACTTTTTAAATAGCGGCAGAACTGCAAGCCGTCCATTCCAGGCAGCATAACATCCAATAAAATCAAATCGGGCGGTTCCCGCCGGATAGCTGTTTGGGCGCTTGCGGCATCAACACACAAATTAACCTGATAGCCTTCAGCGCTTAAAAAGGCTTCAGTTAATTTGGCGGCTCTGGGGTTATCTTCAACCACCATTATTTTACTGTATTTTACTTTTGTTTTTTCGAAAAAGATACAATCTTTCATTAATTTATCACCCTAATTATTATTGACCTACCGGAAATAGTTTTTCTGTGTCACACCTGGCGTATCAAGAAATTGAGTTGAGACACTTCTATAGTAAGCTCAATACTTTAAAAAATTTTAACTAAGTTATTAAAAATTGCTTACATTAGTTACCAAATTTTTGGTGCGATACAACAAAAAACGGCTACAAGCCGTTTTTAAATCATAAAATTAACTTTTTTAACTTGGCATTTATCTCCTACGCCATTAACTCGACCAGCTTAAACTCCAGGGTATCAACCAATCCCCGGTTGGTCAGACGCAACTCGGGCAAAACCGGTAAAGAGAGCAGGGACATGGTCATAAAAGGAGCTACCAGGCGGCAGCCCAGTTCAACCCAGGCTTTTTCAACAGCATGCACCTGTGCGGCAACTTCTTCCACCGGCTTGTTCGACATGAGGCCGGCTATGGAAAGGGGAAGCAGCGCCAGCACTCTGCCATCCCGCACGACTGCCATGCCGCCGCCGCATTCCGCTAAAGTATTGCCAGCCAGGGCCATATCAGCATCATTCATCCCCACAATTAAAAGATTATGACTGTCGTGGGCAACCGTTGAGGCTACCGCGCCCTCCTTAAATCCGAAGCCTTTGACCAAACCAAGTCCCATACTGCCGTTACCTCCGTGCCGCTCTATAACAGCTGCCTTGGCCAAGTCCCCTGCAACCGTGGCCTGCAGTTCTCCGCCTGTTACGGTGATATCAGCGGTAAGGTGCTTTGTAATTACGCTGGCCTCAATAATTTCTATAATCCGAACATTAACCTTTTCTGATGCTGTCTGAACCGGGATTCTGAAGTTTTCGGGTTTGAGTTTTTCTTTTAAATGCACTGAATTTAATGCGTTCTCCGGGTAACTGAACCCGGGAAGTTCTACCAGCATTTCTCCCGAGGCCGCCACTATCTGCCCGTCCACCATAACCCTGTCAATTTCCACACCGGCCAGATCAGTGAGAAAAATTATATCTGCAAAACGACCGGGGGCAATTGCTCCAAGGTCCTGACCCAAACCAAAACACTCGGCAGTATTAACGGTAACAGCCTGAATAGCCCGAATGGGGTCCAACCCCTCGCTGACTGCCCGCCGCACAACATGATTTAAATGCCCGGCGGTAAGAAGGGTGTCAGGATGGCAATCGTCGCTTACCAAAATTGCCCGGCGGTTTTGCACCCCGGTTTCGGTAAGGCTTTTAACCGTTTCTTTTACATCATGCCAGGCCGAGCCTTCCCGCATCTTGGCGTACATCCCCAACCGCATCCGGTTCAGTGCATCCCCGGCGAGAACCGATTCGTGACAGGAAACAATGCCTGCTGCGGCATAAGCAGCCAGACCCTTAAAATCTCCCGGCATAGAATAGTGCCCCGTTACAATTTTTCCGGCTTCCATAGTGGCTTTTAGTTCGCCGTGCACCAGATCATCCCCGGACAACACACCCGGGAAGTTCATCATTTCACCCAGGCCGCAAATGCCCGGCCACTGCATGGCTTCGGCTATATCTTCCGGCCCGAATTGAGCGCCGGCATCTTCAAATCCCGGTGCCGCCGGCACGCAGGAAGGCATGGTCGTGAACACTTTAAGCGGTAAATTAAGCCCCTCGTCAACCATCATTTTAACCCCGCGCATTCCCAGAACGTTGGCTATTTCGTGAGGGTCCATAAAGACAGCCGTAGTACCCCCCGGAAGAACGGCCCGGGCAAACTGGGTTACAGTTACCATACTGCTTTCCACATGAACGTGGCCGTCCAAAAAACCGGGACACAGGTAACAACCCGCCGCATTAATCACTTCCGTATGCGGGCCCAAAGTGTGCTCTACGTCTCCTACGGTGGCAATACGCTCACCCTTGATGGCTATATCCCACAAAAGGATTTCACCGGTAAAAACATTGACTACTTTTCCCCCACGGATAACCTTATCAGCAAAAGCTCTTCCGGTGGCCACTGCTACCAGTTCCCGGGTAATGTCCGACAACGGACGCCTTAATAAAACCATAAAACACTCCTATCACCAATTTAACGTTAACTAACATCCGCTAACGCTGAACCCTCAGCAAAATGAAAAAGGGGTATTTACGACAACCGGTCCTCAACCACAATTTTCCGGGAAGGATTAATAAAACCCGGGCGCACACGAAAAGGGGACACACCTCTTCGAGGAATGTCCCCATATTATCGAGGTCAGTTAGGCTTCATCCTGGCGTTAATAAGATAAGTTTTACCGTCATGACTCCCCCGGGATTGATATTGATAACCGCTTTCGTCCAGGCAACTGAAGATCCGGTCCGCCTGGTGGGCATCCGCAGATTCAATACTGATGCTTAGTTCATCATAAGGCCCCATTTTAACTAACGTTTTCCTCACCCGGTCAACAGCATCATTATCAATCTCAGGCTGCAAGGTTAAATTGACTTTTCCCATCGACAGCATAACCCCCCTTTTTTTCCCTAGTTTACCCGGATGCGGAAAATATATAATATTCAGTATTCAGGAGTCAGAATCCAGTAGTCAGAATGGCTATTTAAGTCTGTGTTCCAAAGTCAAAGAACTTTCATCAGGCCTCAAGACTCTTTCACTGACCTTCGACTTTGGACTTTCGACTTTTGATTCATGCTTAAGAGGACCGCTGAGTAGTTACAATCTAACTATCATTTTTTTCTATTACCAATTGAATTTTGCGCCTACCCCATTCCAGGCACTTTTCATTACTTTCCATAAAGATATCTACAGCAACTCCTTTATTAACGCTAACCCGGGGAATTGTATCTTCAGCTACCCGCGTGCCGATTCCTTTAATATAAACTGTGCTGCCTATGGGAATTGTTTCCGGATCTACGGCGATAGTGCGACCCGCACTGGGCCAGGTCCCGGAAAACGTTTGATTGCCGGTATGGCTGTAAGCGGTAGCTTCAACCTCCAGTACCGTCTCCCTTGGCAAATCTTTATCGCTGCGCGAAGGCAACCGCAAGACCGGCCTGCGCAATTCAGGGCTTGCATTAGATATTGCTTGATTTTTATTACTAAGTTCAACTTCATTGTCATTATCAATGATTAATTTTAACATGCTCAAAACAGCAATTACAACCAGGGCGCAAATCAGTAATACTTTTAATGCTCTCACCAAATCTCACCTTTTACCATCTCTCTTTTCAAAAGCAACATATTGTTTTTGAAAATAAAGATGTTTCTATCATTTTAAGATGCTTTCAATTTTCTTCCACAAGCATCCTTCCATAAAAAGGTAATCTTTAGTCGAAAAAAATTTTTTGCCCGACAAAAAAAGCCGGGTTAATCACCCGGCTTTAAAAATACTCAGATTTTGTTTATGCTTCCCGTATCATGTTTTCCACCAAAAAAATACTCGGCTTTTCCCTGCCCATCCAATACAATGTCGATATGACCAAGCTTATCACCGGAATTTATATGGCGGGCAAGTTATTAGCTTTCTGACGTTTAGTCTTGGTTATCCGGAAGATAATCCTCCCTAACCGGGGCAAAAACCTCTACCGCCACCGAATTTTCAATTATTTCAGCCCAGTGATCCACGTCTCCCGGAATGACCCAGCTGTCGCCGGGGAGAACTTCATACATTTCCTCACCGATATAAAGGATTATCTTCCCTGATACAAGATATCCTGTCTGCTCCTGTGGATGGCAATGTTTGGGCAAAATTTTTCCCTGTTCCAAAATAAATTCCGTCAGAAGTGTTTTAGCCCCGTAAACCAGAGTCTTCCTTTTTATACCTTCAATAACCGTAATATAGCCCTGATCATCTCTTTTGGCAAACATACGACACCCGCCTCCCTAATTATCCAGTTATCAAGCCAAGTACATTATAAACTAAATATAGTTACTCAGGCAGTCAGAATTCAGTAGTCAGTAATCAGAATGCCCCGGAGAAATGTTTCCGCCGGTTTTCTTATTCTGACTACCGACTCCTGGCTTCTAACTCCATATTAGTCTTCATCACTGGGCATTAATACACTATTGCTTTTTCGGTCCAGAGCAGCCAGAGCAGCATCAAGGCGCCTGCGTTTCCTTGTAGCTGGGCGTCCCGGGGACAATTCCCCCGGACGGCCATATTTTCGATATAATTCATTAAGTTGGTTTGGTGAAAGATGATAAGTCCGGCTTTCAAGTTTTCTGTCCATAGTTCACACCCTGAAAGTGATTTTTTTTATTGTTTGACTTTTGTATTGATTTATTACGGTGTAATTTATGGATAATCAGGCATGAGGACAATAAGGAATGGGGACACACCTCCTCATTGGGTCAAGGCTTTGGAGTCGGAGGTATGTCCCCAACTTATAGCCGGTCTTTCAAACTGGTATAACGATTCAACGGCTTATTGTTTTTTACCGCCATGGCTAAGGCCCGCCTGCTTCCGACCAGAACAACCAGCGCCTTTCCTCTGGTTATAGCGGTATAAATTAAATTTCGCTGCAGCATCATAAAATGCTGCGTTGTAACCGGAATAATCACAGACCGGTATTCACTGCCCTGGGATTTGTGAATTGATACGGCGTAAGCGGTAACCAGTTCGTCCAGTTCCGAAAATTCATAGGTTGCCACCCTGCCATCAAAATTAACTTTTAACTCCTGATTCTCACGGTCAATAGCTATAATCTTACCAACATCCCCATTAAAAACTTCCTTATCATAATTGTTGATTAACTGCATTACTTTATCATTAACTTTATAGCGTCTTTGCCCCCTGGTAATGCCGCCCTCACCGGGGTTAAGCAGTTCCTGGAGTTTGGCGTTAAGGTTGGCCACCCCCAGTTCACCCCTGTGCATGGGTGTTAAAACCTGAATATCATCCACCGGGTGAAAGCCAAATCTTTTGGGAATACGTTCTCCGCAAAGCATTAATATTTTATGCAAAACATTAAGCGGTTCTTCTCCTTCGATAAAATAAAAATCTGTCAGCTCACCGCTGGGCAAGCTGATATCGGGGAATCTGCCCTGATTAACCAGGTGCGCGTTAACCACGATCCGGCTTTGCCCGGCCTGACGGAAAATCTCAGTTAATTCAACAACTTTAAATTTGCCCGAGTCAATGATGTCCCTCAACACGCTGCCCGGTCCCACCGAAGGCAGTTGATTAATGTCACCCACCAATATCAAGGTGGCATGAGTTGGAACGGCTTTAAGCAGGTGATGCATTAAAATAATATCAATCATCGAAGCCTCATCAACAATAATAACATCGGCATCCAGCGGATAATCCTGATTTTTTTGAAACCCGCCTCTCCGGGGAGCATATTCCAGCAGCCGGTGGATGGTCCTGGCATCAAAGCCGGTTGCCTCCTGCATGCGCTTTGCCGCCCTCCCTGTGGGGGCAGCCATTAACACTTTTAATTGCAAGGCCATAAACACGCGCATAATCGCCTTAATGATAGTAGTTTTGCCGGTCCCGGGACCGCCGGTAATTACTAATACCTTGTGCTTAACGGACAGGTTAATTGCTTCTATTTGTTTTTCCGCCAGTTTGGTTTGCAGTTTTTCTTCCACCCAGGTTATCGCTTTATTGGTGTCAATAGACCGGATAACCGGCTGTTCGGCAATTAATTTCAGAAGCCTGGCAGCCGCCCCGGTTTCCGCCACATAAAAAGGCACAAGATATACCGCTTTATTATTGGGAGTAAAGCCCTCCTTAAGATCATTCATATCCTCCAGGATTACCCGCTTTTCTTCAAACAGCAGTGCAATAGCCTGAACAACAACATCCCGGTCAACTTTCAGCATTTCGGAAGCCTTGGCCACAAGGGGTTCATAAGGGAAGAAAACATGACCCTCGTTGGTTGTTTCATTTAAAACATAAATAATACCTTCTTTGACCCTTAATACAGAATTGGGGTCTATACCCATGTTTTGAGCAATGTGGTCTGCAGTAATAAAGCCAATTCCATAGATATCCGCCGCCAGACGATAGGGATTGTTTTTTACTATTTCTATGGAATCGCTGCCGTATTCCTTGAAAATTTTGGCCGAATATCCCGCGCTGACCCCGTGGCTTTGCAGAAACAGCATTATTTCCTTAACCTCTTTTTGATCCAGCCAGGCCCTGGCAATCATATCAATGCGTTTGGAACCGATGCCTTCCACCCTGGAAAGGTCATGAGGCGAATTTTCAATTACATCCAGTGTGTTAAGCCCGAAAACCTTTACTATCCGTTTGGCCATTACAGGACCGATGCCTTTGATCAAGCCCGAACCCAGGTATTTTTCAATACCATTTACAGTGGCCGGAACAACCGTCTCATATTTTTCAACTTGAAACTGTTCGCCAAATTTCGCGTTATTGACCCACTTGCCGGTAAGCCGCAAGGATTCCCCCGGGTTAATACCGGTCATGTTGCCCACAATGGTGGTAAGACCGGTTTTTCCTTTTTCCTGCAGCCGGGCTACGGTAAAGCTGGTTTCCTCGCTATAGTAGGTGATTCTCTCCAAGTACCCGTAAATTATTTGCATCAAAGGTACCCCTTAAAAAATCTTTTATCCATAATAACAGCAGGCGCACAGTAACAAGGCGATCTCATCAAATAACCTTAACTTAATTAAACCATTAATTCAACAGTTCTTTCAACCGGGCATATATTTCTACGACATCGGCCGGTTTCATACGGACAAGGCCGCTGGAGGACGGTGCAACAAAATCTACAACTCCCGGTACCACAGATTCCTGCTGGATACCCCAGGGGACGGTTTTTCGCCCGCTATATTCACGGTAGACTCCCTTGCCGACAAAACATACTACTTGAGGCTGATAACGAAGTATTTTATTGAGCAGCGCCAGCCTGCCCCCGGCATACTCCTGTTTGGTTATTTCCGAAGCCGAAGCGGTTGGGCGGGCCACAATATTGGTCAGCCCGTAGCCAAGCTGCAACAATTCCTTGTCTTCCTCAGGTTTATACTTACGTGGCGTCAGACCTGCTTCGAACAAAATCTTCCAGAACCTATTATTGGGGTTAGCGTAATGATGTCCGACCTGGCCAGAGCGAATACTTGGATTATAACCGACAAAAATAATTGCAAGTCCTGCTTGCAGGTGATCAGGTATCGGCTTTAACATAACAACCCCCCCGCTCATTGTTTTAAATTATAACACTTCACGATTTTAAAATATTGCCGTCAAAAAAACAAAAACCCGGAATTTGCACCGGGAGGTTTGGAAAACTATTCTTTTGCTGATGCCGGCAGGTACTGATCAACCTGGGCTTCAATTGTCAACATCTCTTCTTCGGTTAACTCCCGGTCTAAAAAATCTTGTAAAACTTTAATCGACGCCCCTAAAGCAACCCTTCGAACATCAATTTCCGTTTTCTTTTCTTCCACGGGTTTTGGTTGATTATCGTATTTCGACGACGGGAGACCCGGGCTTAATTTATTTGCTAAAACATCCAAATAGGCTTCTTGATCCAAACCAGTTTCTTCTCTGTCAACTATGGGGTTTAGAGTCTCAAAATCACGTTCCGGCCATTCATCATGCGACCGGGATTCTATTTTTTTATTTTCCTCTTCCAACTGATCCGGCCCATTTGCAAATTTAACCGGTACCTCATTAACTTCTTTCTTTTGGGACAGGCGTCGCTCTCTGGCTGCTTCCTTCTTTTTAGCGTATTTTAAAAAGGAAACTTCTACTTCTCCTTCAACCTGTAACAATTCAGTTCTGTGCTGCTCTAAAAAAATCTTATTTAATGGTTTGTTTCCCTCAATCATATCAATCAGTTCGATCTGATTGGCTATTAACGCCTGTAACGAAGGGGATACCTTTATGGGTACCCTGGCCAGGTCACGGTCTACCTCATGACCCGAAGGGGTTAGTATCACTTCCTGCTTATTCTTCTTAGCCAAAATAAACACTTCCCGTTATTTGATACCAATTATTTCGACAGAAAATTATTTGATCCCTTTAACCAAACTAAAAAAGAGCTCTAATAGCTCTAAAAAATTGAAATTATTGAGTAGCATAGCGCGGCAATAATAGCGGTTACCGGTAAAGTTATCACCCAGGCTGTAATCATCCTTTGTGCGGTCAACCATTTTACCGAGGCGACACTTTTGGCCGACCCCACACCCATAATTGCTGAAGAGATAACGTGGGTAGTACTTACCGGTTGTCCCAGCAGGGTAGCGCTGATGATAACTGATGCCGATGTTAAATCAGAGGAAAAGCCACTGATGGGCTGGAGCTTGATTATTTTCGATCCTACGGTCTTAATGATTTTCCAGCCACCGGCAGATGTTCCGGCAGCCATAGCAAGCGCGCATACTATTTTTACCCAAACCGGTATCTCCATTGTTTGATGCAATCCCCCGGCAATCAGCGCAAAGGTGATGATCCCCATGGATTTCTGTGCATCATTGGTACCATGGCTAAATGCCTGAAAAGCCGCAGTTACAATCTGCATATATCTAAACCCCCGGTTTACCGATCGGGGATTGGCGTTTTTAAATAGGAATCTTAAGATATTCATTATTATGTATCCAATTGCGAAAGCAGCAAATGGCGAAATGATCAAAGCCTGCAGAATAGTTAAAAACCCTTTAAAATTTACACCTGACGTACCGGCGGCCACAAGTACCGAACCGGTTAAAGCGCCGATAAGAGCGTGGGATGAACTGCTGGGGATGCCTAAATACCAGGTAATCAGGTTCCAGGCAATAGCCGCAATCAGAGCTGCCAGTACAATGACCAGCCCATTTTCAAGTTCAAAGGGGTCGGCGATTTTGCCGCCAATGGTTTTGGCCACCCCGGTAAACGCCAGCGCCCCCAGCAGGTTCATGGAAGAAGCCAGCAAAATAGCCATCCGGGGGGTAAGCGCCTTGGTTGATACAGATGTTGCAATGGCATTGGCAGTATCATGAAACCCATTGATAAAGTCAAAAGAAATGGCCATTAGTACTACAACAGCTATCAAAATAAGAGTAGTATCCATAAACAATTCTCCTCTATGAGTTCCGCATGATTAAAGCTTCAAGAATATTGGCCACATCTTCACACGCATCGGTAACACCTTCCAGCATTTCATAGATCTCTTTTTTCTTAATAATCAGGATGGGGTCATTGTGTTCTTCAAATAAAGTCATCACGCATTCTCTTACCAACTGATCGGCTTCATTTTCCAGCTCATTTATTCTATAAATGTGTCTTTCCATCTGCTGCATTTTTTTCTGCGCCAACAGATTGATGGCCGTAACTATTTCTTCAGCGCAATTAACAATCATCTGGGCAAATAATTTAATATATTCATCGGCTTCTGTTACCTTGTAGATTTCCAGCCGGTCGGCAACAGCTTCAATTCCGTCTACAACATCATCTAATTTTAGAGCTATTCCCAGTATATCTTCCCTTTCCAGCGGAGTGATAAATGTTTTATTCAAGGCGTGAATAATAGTATGAGTAAGCTCGTCCCCTTTATCCTCAAGAATTTTTATTCTTTCGGCATAGGATTCAACATCCTTAAGGTTGCTAACTTCTTCCTGGAAAAGACTGCAGGCCTCCATTAAATTATCAGCACTTTGCGAAAGCGTTTCAATAAAAATGTCCTTTTTCTTGAAAAACATGGTTAATCCTCCTAAAAATATTAAGGATATGTAAAGAATATTAAATTTAGCCTGTCCAATTAGAACTATATCACTATTTCTGTAAGATGAATATTAAATCCAGATTAATTTTTCCCCACAGCTTTCCCCATTTATTGCTGAGATAACCAAAAACCCCGGCCAGCCGGGGTTTAAGTAAAGTGAAATACAAATTAGTCTTATTCAAGCGCCTGTAAAAATTTATGAATGTAGATGGCCATCTGCAGTTGAATTCGGTGATGGTGATTTTTCAAATTCATTCCCGTTTTATATTCTATCCTGCTCAACCTGTATTTCAAGGTATGCCTGTGGATATAAAGCGCACTTGCTGTTTGCTGGATATTTTGATTCATGGCCAGATAGGTTTCAAGGGTTTCCATCAACTGGTTGCCGTGTTTGCGATCGTATTCCACCAATACTCCCAGAATATTATCACGCATGGCTCTCAGGTCGACTTTTTGTTCATAAAGTTCGATCAACCAGTGAAAAATCCCCAAGTCGGCATAAAAACAAATCTGGTTGCGTGATTTTAAAAAATGTCCAAACCTTAAAGACAATTCAGCTTCTTCAGCACAGCGCGCCAGGTGTTCAATTAAACGGCGGTTACTGCCGATGCCGATAACAATCTTGATATTAGGGGACACAGCTGACCATCTTTCCTGTATTGCCTCAGCCGCGGCGCTGATTTCTTCACGGAATAAAGTTTGCCCTTCCAACAGCAGCACCAAAGAATTATGCCGGAACTTAACAAAGATTTTAATATTGCTTGCTTTAAAAACCTGCTCCGCCATTTCGCAAAGAATGATCAAGTTTTGATCGACCCCGGTATCTCCTTGTCCGGCAATAATGTTGCATAGTTTAATAATCAGAACATTGTGCGGCACGGAAAAGTCAAAACCCATTATTTTGCCGCGTTCCATAATCATTGAGGTGTTAATCCATTTCCTGGCCAGTATTTCTTCCAGGAAGTCCCCCTGCATCCGCCATTCCGTTTCTTTAACGGCATTGATCTTTAAAAATTCAATTGCACAGACCATGGCAGCGTGCCTGATGGATATCCGATCAACCTCCGTCGTGAGCTTCAAAGGTTTTGAGATCACAATATAACCGTATGTTTTTTCATCGGCGGCGATGGGGGCCACCATATTCATCATGGGCATATTTTTCCTTAAAGACTCGTAGCATAGTATTTCCCTTTGGTCAAGAACGTCTTTAAACTCCTTCACCGTCAGGGAATTAATTAACTCACTCTGGTAATGGCTATTATATTTCAAGGGGTTTTCAAAGGCGGTGGCCTCCCAATTGACATCGTAAACAGCAGCGTTTCCACCGCAATATTTGGATAAGAGCTCGGCAATAGCAGGGAAACTTTTGTTTAGCAGCATCAACTGCAGCAGCTCCTGGTGAATAGTTTCGGAGAAATCCAGCAAATCGTACTGGCTTTGAACAATTTTTTGCAGTATGGAACGGGTAATGTCGGAGAAATTTAAAAAGCTGGGAAGTTCAATCAAAGGCAAATTAAATTGATCCGCCTGTTCAATAAACTCATTACTGATTTCCGGCAGGTAAAAACCGGTCATTATTGCCACACCCGAAAGCTTCTTATCAGCGAGTCTTTTAATAAACTCTGATTTTTTACCCGTTTCCCATTCAATGCCATAAGCGGTGGTTATCAGCAATTCCCCTTCGGCCAGCCTGCTGATGTCTTCAAGGACTTCAACAATGGTTACCCATTTAATTCTTTTATCCAGGCCTTCTTTGCCGGCCAACAGCTTACCATACTTTAAAGCGGTATTGTCCAGCGCCTCCCTTACGGAAAGTGCCATCTCGTCAGCCCCCATCTTATCAGCATTATAAAGAATACTTGGTTCAGGTGGGGTTTTGACCCCATCTGAACCTTAGTCGCACTTATTTCGAGTTTATCGCCACTTAACTCCATTAGTTGGGGACATTCCTGTCCCCAGAGAAGTACCCAAGCTTCAGCAGGTGTGTCCCCTTTCCTTATGCGAGGCGGGAGTCTTAGCGGCGGTTAACGAGATTAAAAGTTTGGTTAAAATATTTTAAATATTATAACAGCGAAGCCTTTATAAGGTCTACCGGAAAAATTCTCACGCTACTTGTAACCGGCGCTCCGGTGTTTCCCTCCGTGCACTGCGCAATTTACCTCACTATCCTGACGAGACTGTTTTTATACAAAACGTATAAATTTTCGTCAAAAAGATGAGTGCCTTTGACCTATAGATTATTCCGGGACTATTTCATATAGTTGACTAAAGAACAACTTTGCAGGGCAGGTGAATGGTATGGAACATACCACACATTTAATTAAACCCGATCTTTCGAAAGACTATCCCAAAATATCCTACGGCAAAGGTATTTACCTTTATGACACAGAAGGGAAATGCTATGTCGACGGTTGTTCGGGAGCTGTCACCGCCAATATCGGACATGGGAACATAACCATTGCCAGGGCCATGAAGGAACAGGCGCTGAAGGTGGCATTTTCATACAGGACACAGTTTACCAACCAACCTGCCGAGGATCTTGCCCAAATGGTAGCCCACCTTGCACCCGGTGATCTTAATTGGGTGTTTTTTGTTAACAGCGGCTCTGAAGCAACGGAAACAGCAATGAAGATTGCTATTCAGTATTGGCAGGAAAAAGGTTATCCAACTAAAAACAGGGTTATTTCACGCTGGATGAGCTACCACGGCATAACCATGGGCGCCCTCTCCATGTCCGGTCATACGGCCCGCAGAAAACCATTTACCCAGTTATTACAGGATTATCCCGTGGCATCTCCGCCATACTGTTACCGCTGCCCAATGGGACAGAATTACCCCAACTGCAATTTATTATGCGCCGCCGAGTTGGAAAGATCAATTAACCTGATCGGCCCTGAAAACATTGCGGGCTTCATATTTGAGCCTGTCATCGGCGCATCCGGCGGTGCCATTGTTCCTCCGAACGGCTATTACGACAGAATTGTTGAAATATGCCGGCGTCACAACATTTTGCTCATAGCTGACGAGGTCATGACCGGCTTTGGCAGAACCGGGCCAATGTTTGCAGTAAAGAACTGGGGTATTGAACCCGACATCATGGCAATCGGCAAAGGGCTAAGCGCCGGTTATGCCCCCATTGCCGCCACTGTGGTGGCTGACCATATCATCGAGACCATTACCCGGGGCTCGGGCAATATAATGAGCGGCCATACTTACAGTGCCAATCCGCTATCCTGTTCTGTAGCACTGGCGGTAATAAAATATTTGCTTGACCACCGCATTATTGAAAAAGTTCAAACCAACTCCAGGTACCTGCAAAAAAAGCTAACTGAATTAGGACGAAAACATCCGATCATCGGCAATATCCGGGGGCTGGGCCTGATGTGGGGTCTGGAACTGATAGGCAATTATATTACCGGGGAACCTTTTAATGATGCGCTGAGAGTACCGGCAATGGTCATCAACCAGGCCATGGAAAACGGTTTACTTATCTATAACGCCAGCGGTGGCTTTGTCGGCCCGGCCGGAGCTGCATTTATGGTAACACCGCCGCTGACCATTAACAAAAAAGAAATCAACCTGCTGGCTGACCTTCTTGACACAACCCTGAGCCAAATTGAAATAAAGCTGGCTGAATATACCTCGCTGCAAAGATGCGGCAGTTAAAAATTAAAGGTGGTGCCGTATGAGAGAAAGAGAACAGGCCCTTTCCAAAGTGGCAACGTTAGATGAAGCCCTGGCATACATCAACGACGGCACCGTCTTGATGTACGGTGGTTTCGGAGGCATCGGCAACCCTCCGTCCCTGATTGAAGGCATGATGCAAAAAGGGGTTAAAGACCTTTTTCTAATCGGCAATGATACCGGGTTTCCCCATGTGGGCATCGGACGCCTGGTAACAGCCGGGCGCGTTAAAAAAATAATAACTTCCCATATTGGATCAAACCCGGTAGCCGGAGAACTGATGCATAAAGGTGAACTGGAGGTTGAGTTCAGCCCCCAGGGCACCCTGGCGGAACGAATCAGAGCCGGAGGCATGGGACTGGGCGGCATCCTCACAGACATTGGCATCGGCACCGTGGTTGAAGAAGGCAAACAAAAAATAACGGTTGACGGCAAAGAATACCTGTTGGAATCCGCCCTTACCGCGGAGGTGGCCATAGTACACGCAGCCACGGCCGATACCTTCGGGAACCTCACCTATATCCGCAGCGGCAGGAACTTTAACCCACTTGTGGCCATGGCCGCAACTTTCACCATCGCAGAGGCCGACGAGATTGTGCCGCTGGGTTCCCTTGACCCGGAGGTCATTGTGACACCGGGAGTTTACGTGGATATGGTAATACCAAGCCAGGGGGTGAACTGGAAGTGGGCCTGGGAATTGAAAAAAGACACCAAATAGCCCGGCGCGCCGCCCGGGAATTAAAAAACGGCATGATCGTCAATCTCGGCATTGGCATACCGACACTGGTGGCCGATTATGTACCGGATGGAGTGCATATAGTATTTCAAGCCGAGAACGGCATTCTTGGTTACAGCCAAACCCCCCGGCCGGGTGAAGAAGATCCCTTTCTCTGCAACGCCGGCGGATTGCCCATCACCCTGGCGCCGGAATCTTCTTATTTTGACAGCACGGTGGCCTTTGGCATGATTCGCCGGGGGCTGCTGGATATAACCATGCTTGGCGCACTGCAGGTAAGTGAGCAGGGGGATCTGGCCAACTGGATCGTGCCCGGCAAAAGGGTCCCCGGCATGGGTGGAGCCATAGAGCTGGCCCAAAAGGCCCAAAAGGTTATCGTAACCACCGATCACGTAGCCAAGGACGGTTCCCCCAAAATTCTTCGCCGGTGCACCTACCCTCTGACCACGACCAAGTCGGTTGATTTAATTATCACCGACATGGCTGTTATCGAAGTGAGCGGCAACGGGCTGGTGCTAAAGGAAGTATCCGGAGATTACAGTATAGACGATGTAATTAAAGCAACAGAAGCACCTTTGATTATCCCTGACGAAATTGGGGTGTATTGATGCAGGAGACAGGAGTCAGAAGTCAAAAGCGGGGGGATGGTATTGCAAAATCAAATCAAACAGTGGCTGGCGGAGCATGCCGGCGAGGCGGCGGAATTTTTATCCCGGCTGATTCAAGCCGCCAGTACGGCCGGCCGGGAACGCCAAGCACAGGAACTAATGGCAGCCAGGTTTAATCAAATGGGGATGGAGATAGATATCTGGGAGCAGCAGGGCAATGACCTGATTAGTCATCCTTGTTTTTGTTCACCCCGGACGGATTTTAAAGACAGCCCGAATGTGGTGGGCGTTTTAAAGGGTACCGGCGGCGGCCGGTCGCTGATTGTCAACGGGCATATTGATGTTGTCCCGCCCGGCGAGCCCGGGCAATGGGCGGATTCACCCTGGTCCGGGACGATCAAAGACGGCAGGATTTACGGGCGCGGGGCCACCGATATGAAAGGGGGCACCGTTTCCGCCATCCTGGCCGTTGAGGCACTAGTGGTTCAGCGGGCATCCACCCAGAGTGGAGTGGTTTGGAGCACGCTGGCTGCCGGGTGATATAGCCCTGGATCACCCACTGATGGGCATACTGTGCAACACCTACCGGCAAGTGCTGGGCCGGGACCCGGAGATCAAAGCATCCCCCTGGGGCACCGATGGAGGGCTTTTGAGCCAGCTGGCCAATATACCGGTTGTGGTCTTCGGAGCGGGGGTAACTGAAGTTGCCCACTACCCCAACGAATATATCGAAATTAAGAGGATATTAGAAGCAGCAGAGATAATCGCCCTGATCATTATGGAATGGTGCGGGGTGGCGTGAAGCCTCTCCCGCCTACGCTTCGCTAAGAGGGGGAGCTTCCTGGTTCATCGACCGTAGCCTTAAAGGTCTTACACAATCTTCGCAGGCGTAAGTTTGGGTGCTTCCAACCCTACTGAGAATGCAAAAACTTAACTTGCTCTTTGTAATATCACCATTGCCGAAACTATATCCCGATCTGCAATCAGCCCGCACTCAGGACACTTATGCACCCGGACGCTTAAGTCTTTTGGCACGTGAGCGCCACAGACACAAGTCTGGGACGTTCCTCTTGGCGGGATTTTTACGAACGTCTTGCCGTATTTTAGACATTTGTATTCCAGGTAGTTAACAAACTTCCCCCACCCGGCATCGGCAATGCTTTTGCTTAAATGATGATTTTTAATCATGTTCTTGACCGACAAGTCTTCAACGGCTATCAAGTCGTACTTTTTAACTATACCGTAAGAAGCCTTGTGTAAAAAGTCCTTGCGCTGGTTGGCTATTTTATCGTGAAGCCAGGTTACTTTGGTTTTGGCTTTCCTCCGGTTGTTTGAACCTTTTTTCTTGCGGGAAAGTCGCCTCTGTAACCGGGCCAATTTCTTCTCAGACTTACGAAAGTATTTTCGGTTGTCGATTTTAGTGCCGTCGGAAAGCGCGGCAAAAGTTAAAAGTCCAACATCAATACCAATTTTGTTAACAATTTCTACGGCTTCGGCTTCTGCTATTTCCGAAGTTAAGTTGACGTACCATTTGCCGTTATGATACTTGACGTTTACCCGGCTAACTTTTAAAGGGTCAAAGGCAAAGTGAGCATTCATTTTGATATAGCCTATTTTCGGCAGGTAAATGTAACCGGGTTTCTTAAACTGGTCTTGCTTATCTGCTTGCGGATAGGTGAAAGAGCGGTAATGATCCCGATCTTTATAGTGGGGATATCCGGCCAGGCCACTGAAAAGCCGCTGGAATGCGTTATCTAACCTCCGAAGGCAGTCCTGCATAACCTGAGCGTTGACCTGTTTGTATTCCGGCAATTCTTTTTTTAACGTCGGCAACTCGTTCTTTTGTTGCATACAGGAAGGCGATCTGCCTCTTTGCCGGTAGCAAATTTCCTTCTGTTCCAAGGCAGCGTTGTAAAGCCATCGGCAGAGCGTAAGTGTCCGAAACAACTTTTGCTCCTGCTCTTTAGTCGGCTCAATGTGAAAACGGTGGACGATAATCATTTTTTCTCACCCTGGGATGCAATGTATTTTTTAATCACTTCAATTGGCGCTCCTCCAGTGGTCAAGAGGCAGAAACTGCGGGACCAGAAATACTCTTTCCAGAGATATTTTCTGATTTCCGGAAACTCCTTTTTAATAAGTCGGGACGAGGCGCTCTTGAAGGCGTTAATGTACTTGGACAAGGCGCTTTTGGGGTGGGCGCTGAAGAGTATGTGCACGTGGTCACGGTCGTGGTTGAATTCAAGAAATGCAATATTGTAGTTCGGCGCTATATACTCGCCAATTTGCCTAATGCGTAAAGCTATCTGGTCGTTGATTACCTTCCTGCGGTACTTGACCACAAAAACAAGGTGATAAGTCAGCTTGAACACTGAATGATAATTACTATCTAATTTCACAGTTACACCAAGACTTTCATTAATTAGTTACTGATCTTATTTTACAGTAATCTTTGGTAAATTACAACAAAATTGCCGGGCTTTAAGCCCTGCCGCCCATTCACCTCCCCGCCTTAGAGGCGGGAGTCCTCTGGGCAGATGATGATAGAAAAAACCGGCCTTAGCCGGTTTGACCTTTTATTAGTATCGCTACAAATTGCCTTATTATTGGGCATTTTTTTATTTAAGACAGCATTTGTAAATCTTAAAAACCTGGAACAGTGCGAGCCAATTCCGAAAGCGTTCATCAAAAAATTTCTTATTGAAAACACCAGGTGTGTTAAACTAATAAAGGTGATTTTAATGAGGGGGTTAAAAATGAAAGCTTCTATAGATTGTGTTCACTGTTACCTTAAACAGGCTGTAAACTGTATGAGCATCGCCGGCATAGATGAGGACAAACAGTACCCGGTTTTGTTCAATATCATGGATAACGTTAAAACCATGGACCGCCAAAGAACCCCGGCTGAAAATTCCACAGAAATGTTAATTAATCTTTATCAAATGATCAATAGCAACGACCCGTATAAAGAAATTAAACAAAGATTAAACACCCTTGGCCTGGATCTGTACCCCAAGCTGAAAGCGTACATCAACAAGTCTGACAATAAACTCTATGACGCTTTAAAAATTGCCGCTTCGGGCAATATTATCGACCTTGGCATTAGCAGAGACTTTGACATCAATGCCAGTCTGGAACACAGTTTAAGCGAAGGGTTTTCCAAAGACGATTACGACAGGTTTATTGATAAGCTTAACAGGGTGGATCATGTGGTTATCGTGGGCGACAACGCCGGTGAGATCGTTTTTGATAAATTGTTGGTGGAAGAGTTAAATAAAAAGGGGAAAAAGGTAATCTACATCGTCAAAGGCGGCCCGATATTAAATGATGCCACCATGGAAGATGCCATTCAAGTAGGGATGGACACAATAACAGAGGTCATTACCACCGGATCAAATTATTTAGGGGTGCCGCTGAACAAAGTTGCTCCTAAAATAGTAACCTTGTTAGCCGATTCCGGCCTGGTTATTTCCAAAGGCCAGGCCAATTTTGAGTCACTGGAGCATGAAGAGCTGGCCAGAGACAGAGTCTTTTTTCTGCTAAAAATTAAATGTCCCTGGGTGGGTACAACTGCCGGAGCGAATTTCGGTGATGTTGTTTTTTTTGTAAGATAGAACCGGTTAATAAGTACAAGGATTTAACACGTCAAAAGTAGAATAAATTGAAAGAAAATAAAGAATGAAGCATATGGAGGGATTAGTAATTGTCTTTAAGCCGAAAAAATACATGTTTATGTTTAATTGCGCTGGGGCTGTTCTTAACCTTAACCGGCTGCAGTTCACCCAAGGCCGCCCCCGAAATTGCCCCCGTCAAGGTGGGGATGATGCCCATTACGGATAATTCACCGTTCTGGGTTGCCGAACAGCAGGGTTATTTTAAAGATGAAGGCATCCAGGTGGAACTGGTGCCTTTCCCCAGCGCCATTGAAAGAGACAGCGCTTTCGCAGCCGGGCAAATAGACGCCGGCATCGGAGATCTGCTGGCAGTGGCAGCCATGAATAATTCCGGCACCGCAGTGAAAGCAGTTTCAGTCGGACAGGGCGCGGCACCGGGGGAAAACAGGTTTGCCATTCTCTCCGCACCAGATTCCGGCATTACCAAATCCGAACAGCTGGCCAACGTGCCTATAGCTCTTTCTCTTAATACTATCAATGAATATATAACGGACAACCTGCTTACCGCCGAAGGCCTGAAACAGGATGAGATTAAAACAACCAACATGGTCAAGCTGCCCATCAGGTTTGAGGCCTTGCTGAATGGCAGCGTTAAAGCGGCAACCCTGCCCGACCCTTTTGCCACACTGGCTGAGATTAAAGGTGCCCATTTAATTGTCGACAATTCCAAGAACATCGTTGCCCAAACTGTAGTTATAGTCCGTCAGGAAACTTTGGATCAGAACATTGAAGGGGTAAAAAAATTAATGCAGGCTTATGACAGGGCAGTTAAGGACCTGTCCGCCGATCCTGAAAAATACGAACAATTGATTGCGGAAAAAGCCAGGATTCCCGGTGAAGTAATGTCCAGCCAGGAACACCCTTTACAGCTGCACTTTTCCGAGCCCCAGGCCCCTGATCAGGCGGGAGTGGAACAAACAATCAGCTGGATGAAAGACCACGGGCTGTTGCAAAAAGATTTTCAATACGGTGATCTGGTGGACGAGCGTATCATTAAAAAATGAACAGTTTAAACAGTGCTGATAACCAGGTTATTGTTCAGGGGCTCTCGGTGAGCTATTTCCAGCATAAAAAGGAAGTCCCGGCCCTAAAAGAAGTAAGTTTTGCCATTCCCCGCGGTTCGACCTGCGCCTTGATCGGACCTTCGGGCTGCGGCAAGTCATCACTTTTGTATGTACTATCGGGCTTAATGCGGCCAAGCGGCGGCAGCGTAATGGTGGACGGGGAGACACTAACTGCTCCCCGCCTGTCAACGGCTCTAATATTGCAGGATTACGGACTGCTGCCGTGGAAAAAGGTAGCGGAAAACGTAGGCCTGGGGCTTGAAATCAGGGGTATCAAGCGTGAGCCAAGACTGGACAGGGTCAAGAGGATACTGCAGGAGGTGGGCTTGTGGGAACTGCGCAACCGCTATCCCTCCCAGTTGAGCGGCGGCCAGCGGCAGCGGGTAGGCATAGCCCGGGCGCTGGCCCAGGAGCCGGACCTGCTGTTGATGGATGAGCCTTTTTCTTCTCTCGATGCCCTTACCCGTGAAACACTGCAGGAACAGCTGCTGCATATCTGGAAAAACAAAAGAATCACCATTGTCATGGTGACCCACAGCATAGAAGAAGCAATTTATTTAGGACAACAGATCATCGTATTATCCGGTAGTCCAGGCCGGCTTCTGGAAGTCGTAAGCAACCCGGGAGTAGGCAATGCCGATTACCGTAATACACCGGAATTCCATAAACTATCAACAATGCTTCGCAGCAAACTGTCCCGGTAAATCAGGAGTCAGAATTCAGGAGACAGGAGTCCGAATAAAAAAACGGCCCTGGGCATTCCTTTCTGACTCCTGTCTCCTGAATACTAATTTTGCAGGTGTTAAATTGGAAGAAAATAACTACCGTAAATATTTAAGCACAATTTGTTCCATAGCTGCTTTACTTGCCGGGTGGGAATTGCTGGCCCTTGCCGTCAACAACCCCGCCCTGCCGGGCCCCATACCGGCTTTGAATACTTTCCTTCAAGAAGTCCCCCGGGGGCTCTGGCAGCATTTTTTAATCAGCAGCTACCGCGTGTTCATCAGTATTGCCCTGTCACTGGTGCTGGCTTTGCCAATTGGTATGCTTTTGGGCAGGGAACAAAGTCTGGACCGTTTTATAGCACCGATTATTTACCTGGTTTATCCCATCCCTAAAATCGTCTTTCTCCCGGTACTTGCCACTTTGTTAAGTTACGGAGATGTATCCAAAATAACTTTGATTACGCTGGTGGTATTTTTTCAGATACTGGTTCCTATCAGGGATGCTTCCCGCAACATCAACGCGGCGCTGATCAATTCGGTAAAATCGTTGGGGGCGGTTCGTTTAGACATATACAAACATGTTGTCTGGCCCGCCGTGCTGCCGGAGATGCTTACGTCTTTACGAGTTGCATCGGGTACGGCCATTGCTATTTTGTTTTTTTCCGAAACCATATCCAGCCAGGAAGGACTGGGGTATTATTTGCTGGATGCATGGTCCAGATTCGCCTATAATGAGATGTTTGCCGGCATTATTGCCATGGGGCTGCTTGGCCTGGTAATTTATTTTATCCTCGATTATATTGAACATCTAATTTGCCCGTGGAAATTCGTTTAGGTACAGACAGTTTTTTTGACCGTTTACTCCAGCAGAGATTGGGCCAAGTTTACAATCTCTTGTTCTCTGAACGACCACTTTTCAGCGTTATCCACAATCTTACCGATTTCTTCATTAACCACCCTGACTTTGGAATCAAGTTCATCAGCCATGATAATAATCTTTTCAATATTTGTGATTGCCAGCTGCTCGTTGGACCGGACAGAATCAACAGTGTGCTTGGTGTTATCTGATAACTTTCTCACTTCTTCGGCTACCACCGCAAACCCCCGCCCTTGATCACCGGCCCGGGCCGCTTCTATCGATGCGTTTAATGCCAGCAGATTGGTTTGTTCTGCAATTCCAATTATATCTTGAGAAATATGGGCAATTCCCAGCAGTTTGTCTTTTACCTCATCAATTGTTTGTTTCAGAATGTCCGCCATTTCCAGCACGGAATCGGTTTGCTGTTCTACATTATTCGCCCCGCGTACATTGTCCTCATTAGCAGTCGCCAGCTGGCTCATGGAATTTATTATTTCAGCTACTTTTTGCTTTAAAGTTTCTCTCAGGGATTTTTCATTAGCCATCATTGCCATGCCGGTGCGGTTATAATAAATGCAATTATGCAAATGGTTGACTTGATTAAATATAGCTTTGGCAAATTCTTTGCAGCTGCCGTATCCACATGAAAAGCAGTTGATATTTCTGGAAGCATCAGTTTCCTTGTACAGTTCTAAAAAAATTCGATTTAAATCCGCGGAATTAGGCTCCTTACTCCTGATAGAGGCTGATTTGTCCTCGTATTTCCTGATAAAATCACTTAAATTAAGTTCTTTGTTGAATTTTTCAAATAACACATAGGATTTACGTCCTGTTATTCTTTTCTTGGATTTTTCAGATATCTTTTGCCGCTTCAATGCGTTCATTTTATAATCAATATCATCTGTGGAAATATCTCTTTCAGTACCTGTGCCAAGGTTACATCCGTTGATACAGTTTAAAACGTCTACTATTAACGGAACGCTTTTGCCGCTATTTCCCCTGTTGCTATATTCATCAAGATAGCGATAAGCATGGGTAACCCCTTCCACTTGCTTAACCCAGGCATTATCAACATGGTATCCCACGTTCTCCCTTAATCCCCCCGGCCTGCTGTAAACCAGGCCCAGGCCGCAGCTATCGTCAAAATCCTTTTCTTCGCATTTATCCAGATCATAACCATTTTGCTGCAAATATTTTTTCAATTTTTTATATGTTATGTTATAACTGATAATACCAGCTGTGTTTTTATCGCTAATTTCATTTATTTTGGCGATACAGGGAGACAAAAAAGCCAATTTATCGCTTATCTTTAAATACTTTCTTATGTATACTGCCGAACACATCATCGGGCTATGTATAGGCGCCAGAAAATTTAACAAGCTTGTATTTATTTTCTGCGCATAATTAACGATGGGTGGACAAGGTTGAGCAACCACAGAACGCAAGCCCTTCTCCTTAATGACTTTTAAATACGCCCAGGTGGTAATATCCGCCCCAAATGAAACATCATAAATCATATTGATACCCAGCTTTTTTAAAAGGCCAAATAGCTTTTGGTAATTACTAAAATTGAACCTTATTGCCGGCGCGGCAATGACGGATATCTTTTGACCACTTTTTAAGTCCTTAAAAAAAGCTTCGGTATCGTCATAGTAATCCCTGGCTTCATGGTCGCAAATCTCTATACAATGGCCGCAATTGATGCATCGTTCGGAATCAACTTTTATTTTGTTTTGACCGTCTTTAAGGTAAGCAATATTAGTGAACTCAACCGGGCACTCCAGAATACATTTGTTACACCCGACGCATCTATCTTCAACTGTATACATTACCCCTTTTGTCCTATCCACCCTGCACCCTCCCAAAAACATAAACTAATTTCATAAATTAATTTAATGAATTTTCGACATAATGAATAAATTTCCTTTATGATAATTATTATCTACTCTTAAAATTTGTTAAATCCTTGCGAAATATGTTGAGAATTATCACTTATCCTATCGGAAAATAAAAATATTTGAGCGTGGCCAATATTGTTGGTACAGTTGCTATATTTATGGTTATGGTCCGGTAGCTCCCGGCATACTTTTTCATAATCAGCCGGAGCAGTTTAGCGGAATGATGTCTTGCCATATCTGAAATGTAAGAATATGATCATAACCAATAGTAAGGGAGTTGATCCAGTGCAGTTGGGTAACCCCAATAATCTGAAAGGAATAGATGTATCACACTGGCAGGGTGATATTAAATGGGACCTGGTTAAAAATGACGGTATTTCTTTTGTTTATATTAAGTCCACGGAAGGTGTAGATTATATCGACCCCAAATTCTCAATAAATTTACAGGAAGCCAAAAAAGCAGGCCTTATTGTAGGGGCTTATCATTTTTGCACTCCGAGCAGTTTAAAAGACGCTCAAGACGAAGCCATGCATTTTAACAACGTTATCCGGAAACACGGTGGCATTGACGAGCTCGATTTACCGCCTGTGCTTGACATTGAAAAAAACCAGGGGTTAAAGAAAGAGCAGATTACAGAGATAGTAGAAGCCTGGGTAGATATTGTAAAACAAGAAACCCGAAAACAACCGGTTATCTATTCCTACACCCACTTCATCAGAGATTTTTTAGACCAAAGATTAAATGCAATACCGCTCTGGCTGGCCCATTACGACTTAAAGCAGCAGCTATTTTCCCTGCCATGGAAATCATGGCTGTTTTTTCAATTCACAGATAAAGGCAAGGTTAATGGAATTAACAGCAACGTTGATTTAAATGAATTCAATGGAGGTATTAAAGAATTAGAATTATTGTGCCGTAAATAAAAACAGAGTTTAATAAGAATAGGTTTAATTTTATGCGGCTATATTTATAATTGTTATAAGGAAGGCCGCGCTAAATCAGTCATAGAATTATTTGAACAAAAAGGAGTCAGAGCAGGTGAACAATATATGTCCGGTGTTGAATTAATTGCAACAGCTACTTTTGGACTGGAAGCAATAGTAGCGCAGGAGGTTAAAGATCTAGGTTACCAGAATGTTTTGGTTGAGAACGGTAAAGTTACTTTTACCGCTGATTTAAGCGCCATTTGCAGGGCCAATCTCTGGCTGCGCACAGCAGATAGAGTGCGCCTAAAAGTTGGTGAATTCAAAGCAACTACTTTTGACGAGCTGTTTGAAAAAACCAAGGCGCTCCCGTGGCCGGAGCTTATCCCGGCTAACGCCAATTTTCCCGTTGAAGGAAAATCCATCAAGTCTACACTTTTCAGCGTATCAGATTGCCAGGCCATTGTTAAAAAAGCCGTAGTGGAAAGCATGAAAAACAAATATAACCAGCAGTGGTTTGAAGAGCAGGGTCCGGTTTTTAAAATAGAAGTTGCCTTGCTGAAAGATATGGCAACATTAACCATTGACACCACGGGGCCGGGCCTGCATAAAAGAGGATACCGGCGCCTTGCCAGCAAGGCGCCGATAAAGGAAACGCTTGCCGCAGCGATGATATTGCTAGCTCGCTGGCACCCGGACACTACCTTACTGGACCCTTTCTGTGGTTCAGGAACAATTCCTATTGAGGCTGCACTAATAGGTCAAAACATTGCACCGGGAATGAATCGTGAATTTGTTTCGGAAAAATGGCCAAGCATACCAAGGGAGCTATGGCGGCAGGCGCGCAAAGAAACCCATGACCTGGCCAATTATGATCAACCCCTGGAGATCATGGGCACCGATATAGATGATGAAGTTGTTAAAATCGCCCGAAATAATGCTCTGGAAGCAGAAGTCGGTGAACATATCCATTTGCAAAGGATGTCTTTTACGGAAATCAGTTCCAAG
Organism: Desulfotruncus arcticus DSM 17038; assembly: GCF_900113335.1. Taxonomy (GTDB): domain Bacteria; phylum Bacillota; class Desulfotomaculia; order Desulfotomaculales; family Desulfallaceae; genus Desulfotruncus; species Desulfotruncus arcticus. The sequence goes on along the minus strand of NZ_FOOX01000007.1, from coordinate 143,067 downwards.
AAAAAATACGGTAAAATTATATGCAACCCGCCTTACGGTGAAAGGCTGGGAGAATTAAGAGCAATTGAAAAAATGTATCAGGAAATGGGCAAAGCCTTCAGTAAATTAGATACATGGTCATTTTATATTTTGAGCTCCAATCCAAGATTCGAAAACCTATTTGGCAAGCCGGCCACTAAAAAAAGAAAACTCTATAACGGTGATATTAAAGTTGATTATTATCAATACTTTGGTCCAAGACCTCCAAAAAGAAGGGATGGGGAGCCAAGGGCAGACAGGGAATAATTCAGCAGCAAAACCAGGGCTCTCAACCGCCGATGCAGTAACCAAAGACAAAATACCCTCCACGCCGGGACCTTCCCCCCGGGGAGGGTATTTTTACAGCCTATTTAGTACTATATTTATATCTATAAGTAGATGGATTTTCCTTTCTCTGCCACAATCTGCGCCGCAGTCTTGTCTGTAAGCAACTTTACAATATCATCCAAGGTTTCCGGACGTAAATAAACTTGTATATTTACTTGTTGTTCATACTTAATATTAATTTGCCGCCCACCACCATTCTCTAACTCATGTTTAATTAATCCCAACCAGTGATAATCCAAATTTATATTTAGCTCCTGATATAAGCGCCTCTCAACAATACCCGCAACTTCCATAACACTCACTGCGGCATCTGCATACGCACGTGCCAATCCACCTGTTCCAAGCAATATGCCCCCAAAATATCTGGTTACCACTAAAGCTATTCCGGACAACCCTTTAATCCAAAACCGGCCTTCCCGCTGTACCACCAGGTTCACCGTCATCACTATATCGTTGGGTATGCTCATCAATTAAATATGCATAGACATTATGGTTGGCCTGATTGTTTTCTTTTCTAACCTGTTTAATAAAACTCATAGCTTCTTGTTCATTGCCAACCGGAAGAACTGAAGCAATAAAGCGTGACTTTTTTATGGTTAGCTCATTTTGGGCCGGTTTCCTTATGGTAACAATTTTATCCTTCACAGCACAGTTTCCACCTTTTGGCTATCCAACTCAGTTTTATGTTAATTAACGATGCTTTAAATACTTAACTTAACATACTGTATAGCAGTTTTAAATTGTTTAAACTTGAAACATTACTAAGACCGCATAGAGAAGATAAAATTAAACCGCAACCTTTAGAGAGGTCTTCCACGTAATTCAGTATTTCCTTTTTATTTTTATGAATATTATCACTTGGATTCATTAACCACTCTGATTTAATACCCGACATTAAAGTTATGTTTTCTGGAAGAGTGCGGCTCAAAGTGACTAAATCCATAGCCTCTGGTTCCAGGGAAAACACAGAATATCCCAGATCCATCATATCATCCATTATTGATTCAACGTTTCCGTCAGAATGGAAACCAATAGTTGTTTCTTTTACTAAATCTCTCAGCCTTTGATATAACGGCACCAGATTACTTTTAAATTTTTGGGGCGAAAAATATAAATCCCTGGTATAAGCGATATCGTCACATAAAATCAGCAGATCGGCGCCTGCCTTTTCAGCTGCGGCCAGTTCTGCAGCAGCTACTGCTGTGTACTTTTCAAATTGCTTATTTAGTAATTTTTCATTATAAAATAGTTTCATTGTTTCCATAAAACCATACTCTTTAACCGTTCGTTCAAAGGGTCCATCCACCGTAACTCCGCAAACCAGACCTAAATCATGTGCTCTGCTTACGTTAAATGCCATTTCCCCGGACTCCACCGAAAGCTGCTGAACCTGACTGGTGTAGCTAAAAAAACATATGTCAGCATTAATATCACTGCTGAGCGCAACTATGGAATTCTGCGTTTGTTCAAGCCCTAATACTTCTAATATGGTACCGGAAACCCAAAGTTCACCACGTGGAATTCCGGGTTTCTTTTTTTCTCTAAACAAGCGGTTACGCAGTAAATCTTTCATAGTTAGCCCCTCTCCATGTAAACTGCTAGCCGGCGTTAAAAGTATAATTACGGCTTTTCTCTATTGCATTATAACCAAACAGCTACCCCCAAAGCGAACTGCCTAAAAAGCGGTCTCCGGCGCATGCCGTAGACCGCTCTGTTTATTGCCAATAAGTTTGGCTTTGCTTCCTATGGTTTTTTAGGTATTTTAAGTTTTTGACCCAGTTGCAATATTGATTCAGAAGTAATTCCATTTTTCTCGGCTATTTGGGATGCGTATATTTCCGTGCCATAAAACGATAATGAAATGGTTGTTAAGGAGTCACCGGGCTTTACCTCATACATCGTGTAGGTGTTGTCAGTTTGTTTGTTTTCTGCTTGGTTGCTATCGGTTTGTTGGCTGTTTTCTTCAGTGTTGTTTGGAATAGAATCATTATCTAAAGTTTTGAGGGTGGCAATTTCTTCTTGCAGAGTTTTTACCTCAAGCTTTAGCTTGCTATTATCTATTAATAAAAACATTCTTTCATTATTGATGTACCACGCGCCAAATAAAGCTATAATTGCCAATAAAAAAGCAGAAAAAGCAAATATCCGCCAACCAAGTTGTTTGCTTTTATAATTCTTTTCTTCTACTTCATTTACGTTGGTATTCTCAAAATCATTCATATTTAACAATGTATTTCCATCTTTCTACATATTAATAAGACAATTATACCATAAAAACATCAACAATTCTAATTTGTATGTTTTCCCACTCGAATAAAGAGAAAAAGCTTCTTGAACAAACTGCTAATCTGATTTAAACTAAAGGCTATATCTAAATTTGTAAGGATTGAATGCTCATGCCAAAAATAGGCGCACGTATATTAAAAACCAGTATTGCCGTTACCATAACCATGTTTATTTGCAATTTGCTTAAATTGGAACCAGCTATCTTTGGTGCTGTATCAGCGGTCGTAAATGTGCAGCCATCCGTATATTTGACCATCAAAGCAGCCAAAGGGCAGATTATTGCTCATGTTCTAGGTGTAGGTGCAGGCCTTGTATTGGGTTATGTTTTCGGTGGCTCTCCGCTCACAATGGGACTCGCAACAATATTAGTAATTTCCTTGTTTGTAAAATTAAACTTAAAAAACGGTCTCCAAATGGGTATAGTCGCAACCATTTTTATTTTAAGTTCTTCACCGGACCAGTTTCTTGCTCATGCTCTCGACCGATCAGCAGTTATTTTTATTGGTCTTGTTATAGCCATGCTGATTAATGTTATATTATGGCCGCCTCGTTATGGGCGGCAGCTTACTATTAAGTTACGAGAAAGCAACGATACAGCCGTTCATTACTTTTGCCAAGCTGTTAGAAACTTTGTTCGTCTTGAAAATGAACAGATTCCGTCACCCCATACAGAGAAAGAAAAGGTTTCCGGATTAATTAGCGAATGCCGGGTATTGGCTGAACATGCCCGAAGGGAAAGATATAACACAGTTAATGATTACGAGTACCTGGACCCCAACAATTGGCTTCCTTTGGCTGAAAAGCTCATAAACCATAATGAAATGCTAATGGTCAAGGCTGACCGGATCTACGAATTGCTGCCCGGCCGTTTAGAGAGACGGCTAAAACACGGGGCCAATCCAATAAGTACTGAATTCCAGTCCATGCTCAATATACTGGAAAGTGGATGTTCTACTGTAATCAGGGTCAATGACAAACTCAAAACCTTAGTCTGTGATAAAGCATTAGTTAAGCCGGAAGAAATTAGTGAAGTTTATTGGGAAAGCCTCACAGATGCAGTAGATAAATGGCATGACAGGTTTTCCGGCAGTTATTATCTGCACGCTTTAATCGAGATTAGTGTAGTAGCCAGTGAAATAAAATGGGCATCCCGAGAAGGTAAAAAGTTTATTAATATGATAATTAATGTAAATTCAACTTCATTAAAAAACCAAATAAATAACGAAATTAATTAATGTGCACATTTTAACGTACCGTTCGCCAAGTTAGTAAAGTGTAGTTGTTTAAAAAAATAAAACTGGCTGTTTCATGATTTGGTGAAAGATTATTGACAATAATTCAAAAGGTGGTATATTATTTATGACTTATTCTCAGGGCGGGGTGAAAGTCCCTACCGGCGGTATCCCAGAGTATCCTGGGGAGCCCGCGAGCGCTCTTGTCGTTCCCGGCAGGAGGTCAGCAGATCTGGTAACAAGCCAGAGCCGACGGTAATAGTCCGGATGGAAGAGGATAAGGCAGTCAGCAACCCCCACAGGCATCATGTCTGATGGAGGCTGTCCGTGTGTTCTTAGACAGCTGTCTGTCTCTGCGCCCTGATTCTGGTAAGTCGATTAAAAATCAAAGGGGGATTTACCATGAATCAGACTCTGCTTACCCAATTCGGCAACCCGTTTGAACGGGTGAAAAAGGCGTTATCCGCGTTGCGTGACGGCCGTGGAGTACTGGTCACAGATGATGAACAACGGGAAAATGAAGGTGATTTGATTTTTCCCGCCGAGTCCCTTACCAGGGACCAAATGGCCATGTTAATCCGTGAATGCAGCGGCATAGTTTGCTTATGCCTGACCGATGAAAAAGTTAGGGCACTTGCGCTGCCGATGATGGTGCAAAATAATACCAGCCGCTTCCAAACTGCATTTACTGTATCAATCGAAGCAACAAAGGGGGTTACCACCGGCGTTTCTGCTGCGGATCGAGTTGCGACAGTAAGAGCAGCTATCGCAGATAATGCCGGACCAGAAGACCTCAACTGTCCAGGCCACATATTTCCGTTAAGAGCTTGTCCCGGAGGTGTACTGGAGCGCCAAGGACATACTGAGGCAACAGTCGACCTGATGCGTCTGGCCGGTTTAAAACCCTGTGGTGTTCTGTGTGAACTAACCAATCCAGATGGCACTATGGCCCGTCTTCCTGAAATAATAACTTTTGCTGAAAAACATAACCTGTCAGTGCTTACAATTGACGACTTAGTTAAATACCGTAAAGCACTGGAACAAAAAGCATGCTAAACGTACCCGGTTTTTAAAACCCCGTCACAACGACGGGGTTTTTCATTTTTGCCCAATTATGGGGCACAAAGATGCCTTAATTTTATTACTTTTGAATTTTTTGCAGGTTAATGTACGCTTTAATTACAGTTAATATAAAATCAATATGTTTATCTTCCATACAATTTAGCAAATGTAAGTAATGCACAATTTCTTCCGGTAAGCTCTCTGCCGGAGATTCAATAAACAGTAAGTACGCTTTAACGCCAAGAACTTTTGATATCATCGCCACAAGCTCTATAGAAGGATTTTTTTGCCCTCTTTCCAAGTACCCCCAATAGGAAGACGTAATCCCAACCAGAGAGGCTGCTTTTTTTTGCGAAAAACCTTTTTGTATTCTGTAATACCTTATATTTTTGCCAACAATCTTTTGAATCATTTCCAAGCCTCAATTTTCCTTTATATATATACACATGGTTGATTTTTGTTGAAATATGTAATCTAATAGTTATATAATATGCTTGGTTTAATAACTGTTTCACAGGCAAACTACATCGAAAGATTAGGGCGCAAAGCCATGGGTCTAAAGCGCTTAAGCTGGTTAATGGTTAATGGTGCTATGATTGCCAGGTTGCGGGAGAAAATGTTATTAATATGTTTCCCCTCTTATCGATGAATATGTCTTGTGTCATGGTGGAGGGATAAAACACTTTGCAGTTTAACATAGAGTTTGTCAACACCATACTATCAGGGTTTCCTCAAGACCTAAAGATGCATTCCCTAAACGTATGTTATTTAGCTTCAAAAACGGCTGAATATGCTGGTTGCTCTTATCAAGAAGTAAAAACAATAACCATAGGCGCTTTACTTCACGATATAGGCAAATTATGCATTGATGAAAAAATAATAAATAAACCTGCAAAACTATCAGACGAAGAGTTTTCAATAATCAAAAAACATACTGTGTTAGGCACCAAAATGATATCTTATTTTGAAGAATGCAGTAACCTATTACCAATTATTCTTTATCATCATGAGCGATGGGATGGCAATGGTTACGAGGGCTTGCCCGGAAAAAACATACCTAAATTGGCGCGAATTGTGGCAATTGCTGATGCATTTGATGCCATGACAAGCCCTAGGCCATATCAAAAACCTAAAACCTTACACGATGCTCTCCTTGAGCTAAACATGAATAAAGGCCTTCAATTTGCTCCTGATTTGGTCCAAATTTTTGAATTATGTATGTTGGAATTAATTAAAATGCCTTCCCAAAAGTCTGAAATTGACTTTTGGCATAAGGCATTTAGCAATATTGTCTAAACAATTTTAAAAAGAGGTTTATACCTATGACTACAGAAAATAACAAAAGTTTTAGCAACCGAACAGCCAATCTGCAAATACGCTTTTCCGAATTTGATCTCCCCCCGATGCAGGATTTATTGATTATAGGCAGACGCGCGCCTATCGGCCCCGAGGCCACCCGCAGGATGATTGAGGCTCTTGCCCCGGGCCAATATGAGGTTATTTTAATTGAAAATAGCGATATTGAGGCCATCGCAGTAAAAACCAGCTTATTTAATTGGATGCCGCGCGATATGCTGATCAAAACCATACTTGAAGAAGGTATGAAATTTACCAGCGCGCAATCTTTGATTAAGGCTAAATTGGAAATCTCAGTTTCTGTATTTAAAGAAGTTGATATAAATGTATAATGTCAAATACATCATGAGTAGTCCTGTTTTTTCGATTACCTCCGGTAAAAGTGTTTCACAGGCCGCTGAATACATGCAAGAACACCAAGTGGGCGGCCTGCCGGTTATTGAAGGTGAAAGTTTAGTTGGCATTATTACCTCCAAAGATGTACGTTTTCACCACCCCAACCGGATTGTGGCCGATTCAATGACGAGTCCGGTTATTTCTTGTGAACCCGATGATACAATTTGGGAAGCAGCGGAGCTATTACAAGAGTATAAAATAGAACGCATGCCGGTAATGGAACACGGCAAAGTGGTAGGGATGATAACCAAATCCACATTAATGAAAAGCATCGGCCAACTATATGATTCATTAACCGGTATATATAATTCCGGTTATATCTACCAGGTTGCTTCAAAGCTGCTTTCCGAAGGGCATGAAATTTCTGTTGTTTTATTTGACATAGATAACTTTGGGCAATTAAATAAAAAATATGGTCATATATATGGTGATCGTTGTTTAAAGCAAATAGCCAAAATTTTAAAAGATAACTCAGAAGTTGACTGTGATTTTGTTTGCAGATATGGTGGTGATGAATTTGTTCTCGTATCTTTAAAAAAAATAGGTACCACTGAAAAAATGGTAAAAAATATCATTGATTCAATAATTATTGAGACTTCTAAAACTGGAGTTCCCGTTACCGTATCGGCCGGTATCTGTGGTGGGCAAAGAAAGTATGCCAGAAATGAAGTAAAATGTTATGAAGTTATTGAAAATCTTATCAATAAGGCCAGCTTAGCCTCCACAAAAGCAAAAACAGCACATCAAAGGTATATTGTAGAAGCAGGTTATCCGCAGCAGATTAAAAATTAGTTGGCAGCATATTTATTCTCTCGCCCATAGGGAGTTTGTTAAAAAATACCCCGGGCTGATTTACCCGGGGCAGATTAAGCAATAGAGCTTGGTTTTCCTTTACTTTTCCCTGCTATGGGAGGCCATTTAAACAAACGGCCTAATTTGGCATAAATCCACTTGGACTCTTTTGTTAATAACGGCCCCAATACCGCTAATATCAATACATAAAGGGCGGCAAAGGATTGTAAAATAGGTAACAAAGCCCCAGCCTTGGCCAGACCGGCCAAAATAATCGAGAACTCTCCCCTGGAGGTAATTGTTAACCCGATATTTACCGAAGCCCGATGTGAATACCCCGACATACGACCCGAAATCATCCCGGAAACAAAATTGCCAATAACCGTCAAAATTACAGCTATTACTGCAGGCCATACGGCACCGGGTAATGCTAGCGGGTCGATGCTTAATCCAAAGCTAAAGAAAAAGAGGGCACCAAAAAAATCCCTAAAAGGTACAACCAAATGCGCTATCCGTTCAACATGTTCAGTTTCAGCCAGGACAAGTCCCACCAGTAATGCTCCTATGGCCTCGGCAACATGTATTGATTCAGAGAATCCTGCCACTAAAATTAAAGCCCCAAATAAAGCCAGCATAAACACTTCATCCGAAGGAATATTAAGCAGGCGATTTAACAAAGCTATTAATTTACGACCTAAAAGCAATACCCCGATCATAAACCCCAAAGCCACCAGTGCAGACTTCAACACCAATACGGGCGATGTCGATCCGGTTAAAACGAGCCCGGAAACTATAGAAAGGTATATGGCTACAAAAACATCCTGAAACATCATCAGGCCTAAAATCATTTCTGTTTCTGGTCTGACAGCCCGTTTCAGTTCCACCAGAACCTTAGCTACTATGGCGCTGGATGATATTGTCATTATCCCGGCAACAACCAATATTTCTTTAATTGGCCAACCCAATATAAAAGGAAACATAACTCCTATGGTGAAGTTGATGGCCATATATATTAATCCGGTCTTCAGAATGGCACGGCTTGCCTTTAACAGCCTCCCGACTGAAAATTCCAGGCCCAGGTAAAACATTAGGTAAAGAACACCGAGCCGCCCCATAAAGTCTATTAAAGAGGCACTTTTGATAAACCTTAAATCTATCATTCCCAATTGCGGCATATGCGGTCCCACGGCCAATCCGGCCAGTATCAGCAATGGGACTATGGAAAACCGCAGGCGAGAAGCTAGAAGCCCCGCGGCGGCAATAATACAAATTGCCAGCCCAATTTCAAAGAGAATATTCTGTTCCATTTAATTCACATACTCCCATCGTTGATCAGTCGTTTACACGCCTTAACCTGTCCCCTTTCGCCCAGAACCACAAGAGTGGCCCCTTTATGAATAATCTGCTCGGGCCCGGGGTTTACAACTTTCGCCTGATTCTTCAAAATAACCGCGATTATAGCCGCCCCGGTTCTCTTTCGGATATGAAGATCACCTATCGTTTTTCCAATACTCCTAGCCTCAGGCTCAACCTTGAACCATTCAATAACCATTTCATCAAAAGCCACATCCACCTTTTCCAAAGCTTTCGGCATATAAACCATGCCCCCAAGGATAGCTCCCACACGGCGGGCCTCGGAATCATCAAGAGTAACCATAGATATGCTTTCGTCCGGGTCATTATAGTCAAAGTGGTGCATTTCACGTTTTCCATCGTCATGGACTATAATTACCAGTTTATCTCCGCCCCGTGTATCAATTTGAAACTTTCTTCCTATTCCCGGCAGGTCTGTTTCCCGTATAGTGCTCATAAAACTCAACTCCTTGACTTAATATCTTTCTTTGAGCTAAAAAAAGTTTTTAAGGAATTAATACTTCTTTTGACCATCGAACGTCTTTTTCCTTTTTTGAAATCATTTAAACTTAAGTACCCTTGTCCTTGATGCTCTTTTCTTTTCTGACGGTCATGCATCATTTTGAAGAAAAAGATTGCTGACATAGGTTGTAACCTCCCGAAATAAATAATGGGCATGGTCCTAAAGACCATACCCACCCCGGTAATAGTCGTAATCCTTGGTGTCTGGAAGGCATTGCATTGATTTGTATCCCAGTAGGTAAGCGATACTTAATTTCTTTTTTGCTAAGATAGCGTAAAGTAAAAAGTTCATACAATGTATTTATGTCAGGATCTCCCTTTTCAACTTTAGAAATATTGGGCTTTCCCATTTTGCTTCATCTTTTCCTGAATTTTCCTTTTATCTCTGTAGCTACTATTTTACTACTAATTATATACTATTACAATCCCATACAACCCCGTATTTTTAAGGATCAAGCAGGATATATTATACCAATACGACAGTGTACCACACGTAAAATAGGTGCGGACCGACCCACCTGACTTAGACAGGTAGTTTGGCATCCGCACCCTGACACTTATGCCGACATAAGAGAAGATTCAGTTCGGAATTTTCAAAGTATTTCTATTTTTTACGTACTGGTGGGGAAACAATCGCTTTACCATCAGCTATTACCTTTCCGGCTTGATTTACCCACTGACAATCAAAATTAGCACGGTTTTTCTTTTCATCTTTAGCTACTAGTTCGATTTTTACGGATACAGTGTCGCCAAAGTAAACTGGAGCCAAGTAACGGGTCTGTAATTCCACCAACACAGTACCCAGACCAGGTAGTTTCATTCCTAAAACCGGAGCAACCAAGCCCGTAATTAGAGGTCCATGTGCTATTGGCTTTTTAAAAAATGTCTTTGCAACGTATTCCCTATTCACGTGCATTGGGTTCAGGTCACCGGTAATTCCTGCAAATAAGTATACATCACTTTCACTGATAGTTTTACTAAAACTAGCTTTTTCGCCAAGCTCTAATTCATAAACTGTTTTTCCAACGGTATCCAATTATATTCACCTCCAAAAAAGCTAATCATCCCTGAACCATTTTTTCTTTACTTACCCAATACTTATCTCTTAATTTACGTTTGAGTATCTTACCAGTCCCACTCTTTGGTAAATTTTCCACAAACTCAATTTTTCTCGGCACTTTATAACCAGCAATTTTCTCCTTACAATATTTTATCAACTCTTCATCTGTAAGGTTAGCGTTTTGCTTTAGTACAACATATGCCTTGGGTATTTCCCCCCATCTTTCATCTGGGATGCCAATTACAGCACTTTCCAAAACCACCGGACAAGAATTTATGGTATTTTCTACTTCCACCGAAGCAATGTTTTCCCCACCACTGATTATTACGTCTTTTTTTCGATCAACAATAGTTATATAATAGTCATTATCAATAACTGCCATATCTCCTGTGTGAAACCATCCATCCACTATGGATTTTCCCGTTTCTTCGGGTAAATTTAAGTAACCTTCTAATACACTGTTCGCCCTACAAATAATTTCTCCTACCTGTATACCGTCCTGATCTATATCATTGCCATCAGGGTCCACCACTCTGATTTGTACACCAATCATTTCAAGACCAGTCTTAGACTGATAGGTCAATCGATCTTCTTCCCTCTTGTGTTTGTGTGCCTTAGGAAGGGAATTAAGCATAACCGGTGATGTTTCAGTCATACCATAAGCAGAAATAGCCCGACAGCCAAACCTTTCTTCAACTTCCTTAACCTTTTCCGGTATGGTAGGTGCGCCACCGATAATTATTAGTTTCAATGAACTAATGTTGTACTTATCAAATTTAGGATATTTCAGCAACATGTTAATCATAGTCGGAACCAAAAATATTCTTGTAACTTTATAGGTTTGTATAGTGCTTAATACTGTTTCTGGTTCAAACTTTCGCATCATCACGTGAGTACCGCCCACCCATGTTAAAAATTGCGGAGTACCCCATCCATTAACATGGAACAGCGGTATAGCATGAAGTTGAACATCACTGTCATCATAATGATAATGCGCTAGAAAACCCAAAGCGTGTATAACAAGCCCTCTGTGTGAAAGTGTTACGCCCTTTGGATTTCCTGTAGTACCGCTAGTATAAAATAATTCAGCAATATCAGTCTCTTTGATAGGCGGGTCGGTAAGCGTTTTTGTTGAACCTAATGAAATAAATGATTCGTAATCCATAAACTTTTGGTCTGCTTCGCCTTCAATAACAATAAATTTCTCCACACTTAATTGGGGGCTAATTTCCTTAATTGTAGGTAAAAAGTCTTTATGGAAAAGTAGAACCCTTGCCTGAGAATCATTTAACACGTAGCTTATTTCTTGGGGACTAAAACGTATGTTTATAGTAGTCAGTACTGCTCCAATTTGCGGTACGCCATAATAAGCTTCAAGAAGTTGGTGCGTATTGTAACAGAGAATAGCTACTTTCTCCTGAGGTTTGATACCAAAGTCTAACAGGGCATTGGATAGACGATTTACCCTTTGTCCATATTCTTTATAATTATAACGTTTTTCTCCGTCTACCACCGCCAGCTTATCATAATATAATTTTTCAGCTCTTCGAATTATTTGGTTTACAAAGAGCGGCACAAACATATCTGAATCCCTCCACTATTCGTTATAAGGAGCAAGAACATTAAAAATGCCTGTTTTTAGTAAGGTAGTACTTCTCACAAACACAAAAGCAATTAGCTAATAAATTTTGGGATAAACAGGATAAATTCTGTATCTTATACACACTAGCTAGAATATTAACAATAATTCAAACACCAAAAGCAGACATGCCCCCGTCTACTATTAATGATATCCCTGTAACATAAGTCGAAGCGTCAGATGCCAGAAATATACTTGCCCCCACTATCTCCTCGGGTTTAGCCAAGCGCCCCATGGGTGTACGGTTAATTATTTTTTCTCTTAATTCCGGCCTTGCTGACATAGCCCCTTCTACTAATTCCGTCTCTACATAACCTGGGGAAACTGCATTTACCCGTACGTTATCTTTAGCCCATTCAGAAGCCAATACACGGGTCATCTGCAGAATACCACCTTTAGTAGCACAGTATCCTAGAGATCCAATTAACCCCAAGTGCCCCCCCACCGAAGCCATATTAATAATACTACCGCTTTTCTGTTTAACCATTTGCTCCCCGATTATTCGAGCACAAAGGAACTCACCTTTAAGATTAATATCCATAATTTTCTGCCAATCCTCCTCCTGCATTTCCAGGGCAGGCTTTTTAATGGTAATTCCGGCATTGTTAATAAGGATATCAACTTTTCTAAATGCCTCCAAGGTTTTATTCAATAAGTTTTTGACATCTGCTACCTTGGTAACATCAGCAGGAACAACCAAAGTTTTTACATATTTAATCTCTTCTGCCAATTCTTCTAACTGTTCGCGGGTCCTGCTTGCCAAGACAACATTGGCTCCCGCCTCTGCCAGTCCCAATGCAATCGCTTTCCCAATTCCTCTTCCTGCACCGGTCACAATGGCAACCTTATTGTTCAGGTTAAACTTACTCACAACTTAACCCCCATATCTCAAGAAAAATTCTAAAACAATTTTTTCAATCAACCTTAACTATACATGCGTCAGCCTGGGCAAGACCGCCACAAATAGATGCTATCCCGTAACCGCCTCCCCGGCGTTGCAATTCATGGATAAGAGTCATTATAATCCGTGTACCGCTACAGGTATTAGCATGGCCAATAGCAATTGCTCCCCCATTGACATTTAACTTTTTCTTTATTCCATCCCACTTAGCAGCATCATTATTGGCTAGAATTTTACTACTGGTCAAGGTTACTGCAGCAAAAGCCTCGTTAATTTCAAATAAACTTATATCATCAACAGTCAGATTGACCTTCTGTAATGCCATTTGCATAGCTTTGGACGGGCCTATGGCCAATAAACGTGCCTCCATAGCAGTGGAAACCACAGTCTCTATCTTAGCAATAGGGATAAGCCCTAATTCCTTAGCTTTTTGTCTAGTAGTCACAAGCATTGCCGCAGCGCCATCATTTAGGCCCGGTGAATTACCGGCAGTAACTGTTGGACTGCCATAGATACATTTTAGTTTCGCTAAGCCTTCAATACTTATCTGCGATCTATATTGTTCGTCTATATCCAATTCAAAGCTTGTCACTTTCTTACCTAGTTTTTTCTCTATAGTCAAAGGCAACATCTCATCTTTAAATTTTCCTTCTTGGTGAGCTTGCCCATAACGTTGGTGACTGCGATATGCCCATTCATCCTGTTCTTCCCTAGATATCCCGTTTTCCAATGCGACCTCTCCAGCATCCACCGCAACCGGGTTATAATCCTTATAGCCAAGTGCAAAGAGAGGGTCCTCCATTTCAATTGATCCCAGTCTGCTTCCACTCCAGCGCATATCACGAAGTAACAGAGGCATCTTGCTAAAGGTAGTAACACCTCCGGCCATTATCACTGATGCTTCCCCCGATTTTATTGCACGCATCCCTAATTGAATTGCAGAAATACCCGAGACACATGCTTTATCAAAAGAACAGGATGGTGTTTCTGGTGGCAACCCAGCTTTGAGCAAAGCCTGTCTGGCTATTACGGGTGTATAAACATCCTTACTGGAGGCTGTATCGCCTACTCCCCATAAAACTTCATCCACTATACCAGACTCAACCCCGGCCCTTTTAACTGCTTCTTTCATTACAATGGCACTGAGGTCAATACAGTCCCACTCCTTTAGTGAACCACCAAAACGCCCAAAAGGAGTACGGACGCTACTTACTATTACTAAATCGTTGTTCATTGTGTCTGAACCCCCTATTACTTGCTATAATCGTAAAAGCCTTGACCTGACTTCCTACCCACATGCCCTGCCCGGACCATCTTTTTCAGCAAAGGCGAAGCATGAAAACGCTCTCCAAACTCATCCTTCAACGTATTAAGCCCGTGATAGACAATATCGGCTCCTGCTAAATCAATAAGTTCACAAGGACCCATTGGGAAATTAGTGCAAATTTTCATAGCCCTATCAACTTCACCAGGGTCATTACCATCAGCAACACAATTGACAGCCTCATTTAACATAGCATCGAGTATTCTAGTCACTATAAACCCGGCATAATCCACAGCCTTGACCGGCTCCTTACCCAAATCCTCAATAAACTTAACGCCAGCCTCTAATACCTCCTTAGCTGTATCCAGTCCTGGAATTACTTCAACACCTTTCATCAATGGAACAGGATTCATAAAGTGTAATCCCAAAACTCGTTCAGGGCGGTTTGTCACTGCTCCCATAGCGGTAATAGGCAGTGCCGATGTATTTGACGCAATCACCGCATTAGGCAGTGCATATTGATCAACTAACCTAAAAATATCCTTTTTAACTTCCAGGTTTTCAAATACAGCTTCAATTATCAAGTCAACACTCTCTACAGCCTCAGGAAGATGAGTTGTAGTTACTATTCTGGTCAAAGTGTCTTCCTTCTGTGCCGGTGTTAACTTTTTCTTTTCCACCCCTTTTTTTAGGCTTTTGATGATACTTTCAAGGGCCTTATCCAAAGCAGGTTTAGATATATCTTGCAGCCAAACGGAACAACCTTTTTGGGCGCAAACCTGAGCAATACCAGCACCCATTACTCCAGCCCCAATAACAGCAATTTTTTTGAATTCCATGAAGTTACCCCCCGCAGATTTTTTATTGTCCCTTAAAAACCGGTATACGTCTTTCTAAAAAAGCCGTCATGCCTTCCTCTTGATCTCGACTGGCAAAACATTGGGCAAAGCACTGCAACTCATAGCTCAATGCAGTTTCAAGGCTAGCATCAATACCATTGTTTATAGCACTCTTTGCCAGACTCAATGCAATAACACTTTTTTGCACTAGCTTGCCAGCCCATTCCATTGCTTCTGCCAACAACCCCTCTTCACTGGTTACTACTTTATTTATTAATCCTAGTTCGCACGCTCTTTGGGCATTAATTCTTCCACCGAAAAGGATCAGTTCTTTTGCAATAATGATATTAGTTAATCGTGTTACCCGCTGAGTACCACCGTTACCAGGAATGATCCCCAGGTTGATTTCCGGTAAACCAAACTTAGCCTTTTCAACAGCCAGTATTAGATCACATGATAGAGCCAGTTCTAAGCCACCACCCAAGGCAAAACCATTTACAGCCGCAATAACCGGTTGGGGCATCTCTTTAATAGCAATACCGACTTTTTTCCCCAATATCGCAAAGGAGCGAGCTTCATTTGCCGTCATATTTTTCATTTCCGTAATGTCTGCCCCGGCAATAAAAGCTTTTTCCCCACTTCCAGTAATAATCACCGCACTTACTTGATCATCTCTCTCAATTTGCTTTAAAATACAATACAAATCACGGTAAACCTGGCTATTTAGAGCATTCAACTGCTTGGGACGATTAATGGTAATAATACCAACCCTGTCTTTAACCTCATACAATAATGTTTCATATATGGAGCTCAAATGAATCCCTCCTTTGTAACCGTTTAAATGCAAGGAATTTTGTACAATTAAATTTTGCAATATATATGCCAATTAACGGTGCTATCGGTAAAAAAGGGGGCGTAACACACCCCCTTAAGTTAATTTAAACCATTTCCTGTCTGGCATCAGCCCATACCCGTCGTGTTTCTGCACTGATCTCCGGTTCAAAGAACGGTTCCCATCCTTCTTTCGGTGCAGACGGGTAAACATATGAAAGTACAAATCCCCCAACTACCCCCACTAATAATGCCCAAACCATGGCAGGGATAGTGCCCCACATTAACCCTTTTGTTATTAGGTAATCAAAAAGAATGTACGTTATAGGGGCAACTACCATAGACCAGTAAACCGATTGCTTGTTAAGTCGTTTCCAGTAAAGCCCCACGTATAGAGGAACAAAAAATGAGGCCGCCCAAAAGCCAAATACTTTAGCGGACACAATTCCAATAAAAACAGGTGGATTAATTGCCAAAATTATTGAAGTAGCGCCCAGCACAACTACAGTAATTCTGCTCCATTTCCGCAATGATTCATCATTATAATGTTTATTGGACATATTACGGAAAACATCATAAACTAATGCCAAAGCTCCATGGAAAAGCATTGAATTTGCAGTTGACATAGCAGCGGCTAACAGTCCAGCAATACCAACTGCGCCTAGTAGTCCAGGGATTGTATTCATAAATAGATATGGCATAATCCAATCTGTGCTTTTAGCATCAAGAGTGCCTACTAAAACTCGACCGCCTACCCCCATAATAAGCAAGCAGCCAAATACCAAAAAAGCGATAATCAACTGGGATACCATTGGTAAAGCAATTGCTGTCTTGGTATTTTTAGCGTACAACATTCGTGAAGGCCAATGTGGTGCTAAAGAACCGCCTATAGCCGAAGCAATAAATAAACCAATAATTGTTGATAATGGGTACGGTCCTAACAGGGATAATAACGCACCTTCTTTTATGTTTTCGCCACCAGCTAAGGCGGGGGCTGTAATAGTGCTGTACTGATCCCACATTACGTTCCAGCCACCTACCTGGTTATAGATAATTAACGCGCCAAAAAAGACAGCAACTACTATTACGGCCGTATTAAAAAGATCTGAGATAGCAACTGAAAGAGTTCCACCGGCAGCAACATATAAAATAAACGCACCAAAGAGAAATATGCAGACTACATACGGCAAACCAGTAATTGTAGAAAATAGATACCCAAAAGCACTGACTTGAATCATTACATACACCGCATAACCGATAACCATAGAAAGGCCACCCAACACCTGAAGGCCACTTTTTTCAGCGTGAGGTTCAAATCGTAAACGCAAATATTCAGGTATTGTAGAAGGTGGGTTTTCCGGTCTACGTATTTTGAAAGCAAGAAACGGCATCAGTGTATTGGCCATAAAATAGCCTCCATAAACCGCCGTCAATGCAGCTAGTCCCATACCAAAGAGCATTCCGGGGAAACCCATAATTGAAACAGCGCTCACCCAGGTAGCAGAAAAAGTACCGATCAAAAGCATCAGGTTCATATTCCAACCACCGGCAACAAAGTCTGAAAGAGTCTTTGAAACCTTATAACCCATGCGGCCAAACCAATACAAAAATATAAGATAAATAATAAGTACGGCGGTTAAAACTGTCATGTTCATACACTAGCACCTCCATCTTCTTTTTTTAGATCACCTACTGTATTACCTAGCTTGAATAGGTGGCCACAAGCACCCCACCGTTCTACCCCTGATTGTTCAACCTGCCACATTAAGAAAATACCAATCACAAAACATAGCCCGCCCGTTAATAACCAAAACACTAGTGCACCAGTTGGCATTACCACTTCCTCCTTTAATTACAATTAAATTTGTGTGAAAAATAGCTCCAATTCTAAAAAGTGGTCAAACCTCCTTTTAAGTTTTTTTAGTTTTTATACTAGTGCAATATTTTTGCCAATTTTATATTTTCTGAATAAATAATTGATTATTTTTTTCATGAATTTTAAAATTGAGTATTATTTTTAATTTTTATAGCTTATGGAGGTTTCTTACGGCATAATAATGATGTCAGATTATTATTACTTTTGAGAACCATGCTAGCACATATAAGGTGTTTGCAGAAAATTCTTACAAGAATGGTGCGCTTACGCACCATTCTTGTTTCGTTTTTGCACCAGCCTCAATAATATCAAACCTCCCCTGGTTTAAAACTGCACCAGGGGAGGTTCCATTAATCATCTTGAACATCAGGAAGTCCAATGTTGTATTTCTTAATTTTTCGAACAATGGTTGAGTGATTTACTTTTAAAGCACTAGCTGCTTTTCTAATAGTACCATGCTTCTTCAGAGATTTTATAATTAATTGTTTTTCCAGGTTTTCCATCGACTCTTTTAATCCCATTGATCTTTTACCAGTCACTTGATGACACTCACTCTCATGCTGAAAGATGTGCTTCGGTAGGCATTTATTGTTAATCATCCTGTCTTCATTGAATATTACCAAATTTTCAATTGTATTTTTTAGTTCTCGAACATTGCCGGGCCATTTATAATTCTCTAAAGCATTACATACATCAGAGGCAAAAATTTTGTTTGTACCATATTTTTTATTAAAGATCTTTAAGAAATGGCTAGCTAACGGAACTATATCATCCCTTCGATCCCTGAGACTAGGAATTGAAATGTTAACAACATGCAGACGATAGAAAAGATCTCTACGAAAGGTCCCTGCTTCAACCATTGCTTGTAAATCCTTATGAGTTGCTGAGATTATTCGTACATCCAACTTAGTTGGTTTAACTCCCCCCAAGCGATAAAACTCCTGATTTTCAATGGCTCTTAAAAATTTAACCTGAAGATTTAATGGTAAGTCACCAATTTCGTCCAAGAGAATGGTGCCTTTGTTTGCAACTTCCAATAAACCCATTTTCCCTTTTTGCGCTCCAGAAAATGCACCCTTTTCATATCCAAATAATTCCGATTCCAAAAGACTTTCGGGTATAGCGCCACAATTAATTTGTATAAATGGCCCATCTTTTCTACTGCTGTACTTATGTATTAATTTAGTGAGAACTTCTTTACCCACACCGGATTCACCTGTCAGCAATACATTTACATCTACTTGTGAAACTTTAATCATACTTTCGAGGGTCTTCTTCATATCATGGCTTCTAACAATAATGTCATCTGTTTCTAATAATCTATTCCTTAGTTCTTTTAATTCAGTTAAAAATGCTTCTGGAAGTTTGTAGTGGGCATTCTCATCTACGATCTTCTTTAACTTATTCAGCTCACGCATGTCACGGTAATTGGCAATGTAGAATACCACATTACCTTGAATATCATATATGGGAATACTTGTAATAAAAACTTCCACACCCGTTTTAACTTTCTGGATAATTGACAAAGGATTTTTACCTAAAATTTTAATAGAATTGGTCAGAATTATACCTTCCGCCAACATATCTTTTGAGGTTTTACCAATTATTAGTTTTAACGGTATCCCCGAGATTCTTTCTACTGCTTTGTTACCATAAAAGACGATTCCTTTACCGTCAGATAAAAGATAACCGTCAAATGAATGGTCCAAGATATAAAGCAATAAGTTTATAATTTTAGTAAAATCATACCTGTAACCAAATGAGTCCTTTTCTTGCACCTCATCCAGCAATTTACTATTATTATCAAGAATCCTCTTAAACTTTTGATATTGATCTGACATAAGTTTTTCTCTCCTTATGCATTTAAGTTTTTCATCGTATTGATTCCACATTCATGCAAAAACGCCTTTCTAAAATTAAGTTTCAATTCCTCATTATTACATTTAAAATCTCAAAATTTTAAATCTTAGGCACAAATATTGCGAATTATTACTCCAAGTTAGGTTTAGTACTAGCAAGCAAAATTTTTGTTAAGGGAGGTTTTTAACTAATGATTTCCTTTGAAATCAGTCAAGAACAAAAACAAATTATGGAATTAGCATGTAAATTCACTAAAAACGAAATTATACCAGTTGCAGCAGAATATGATACCAAAGCAGAAATGCCCTGGCCAATAATTAAAAAGGCCTTTGAAATTGGACTTTGGAACCTGAATATCCCGGAGGAGTATGGTGGACCCGGTTTAGACCAAGTTTCAGAAATACTCATATACGAAGAATTAGCATACGGGTGCTTGGGAATATTTGGCTCATTCGCAGGGAACAGTCTGGCACTAACACCCTTGCTTATAGCCGGTACCGACCAGCAGAAAAAAAAGTTTCTTGAACCATTTAGCGAGAAACCAAAATTAGCTGCATTTGCCTTAACCGAGCCAAATGCCGGTTCTGATGCAAGTAATGTCTCAACTACTGCAAAAAAAGATAGTAATGGCTACATTCTTAATGGAACAAAGTGCTTCATTACCCACGGTGGTATCGCGAACCTCTACACAGTTTTTGCTAGCACTGATCGCAGCAAGGGGATAAAAGGTTTATCTGCATTTTTAGTACCAGGAGATACTCCTGGATTGACTATGGGTAAAAAGGAAGACAAAATGGGAGACCGAGCTTCCCATATAGGAGAGGTAATATTAGAAAACGTAAGAGTGCCGCTTGACAATTTATTGGGTAGAGAAGGAGAAGGCTTTAAAATTGCTATGAAAACATTGGATATTACCCGACCCACCATCGCCGCTGGTGCAGTAGGTGTTGCCCGGCGCGCACTGGACGAAGCTAAGAATTACGCCAAGGAGCGCATCCAATTTGGTAAACCCATTGCCGATCAGCAGGCAATCCAATTCATGCTAGCTGATATGGCGATGGAGATAATGTCATCGAGAGCACTTGTATGGCAAGCAGCTGCTAAAATAGAAAAAGGGGAACCTGATACAATGCTCAGCGCAGCGGCAAAATGTAAGGCCAGCGACACGGCAATGAAAGTAACAATCGATGCATTACAGGTATTCGGCGGTTATGGCTACATGAAGGAATACCCTATGGAAAAGCTTATGCGAGATGCCAAAATCACACAGATTTACGAAGGTACTAATCAAATTCAGCGTATAGTAATCGCCAGTCAACTGTTAAAATAAGAAGCTCACACAATATTCCTGGGAAAGCGCTGCCGGTTTAAATGCAGTATGGGAGCCACCAAAATGGCTCCCATACTGCATTCAAGTTTTAAATATGGAGAAGTATCGTTTGGGCTATAGACCTATTATACTTCTTGCAGCAGGTTTTGCAGTTCCTTAATCTCTTCTTCACTCATCTTATAGGTATGTTCCGCCTCCACGGGGAATTTATTTTCGCGCACTTCCCGGGCATATTCTTCAAAAGCATTTACCAGAACCTGACCGACATTGGCATACTTTTTAACGAATTTGGGAGTAAAGTTATCATATAGACCCACCATGTCAGCGTAAATAAGCAGTTGCCCGTGAGTATAGGGGCCAGCGCCGATACCCAGTATGGGAATGTTGGCCCTTTCCGTAATGGCCTGTCCCACCGCTGACGGAACGCCCTCTACCAGGATGGAAAATGCACCGGCTTCTTCAATAAGTCTGGCCTGTTCAATCAGTTGCATAGCGGCTTTGGCGCTTTTCCCCTGCGCCTTATAGCCACCGATCTGCCCCATAAACTGCGGAGTCAGTCCAATGTGGCCCATCACTAGAATACCTGCCTCATTGATAGCTTTTATCCGACTTTGCATACGCCGACCGCCACCTTCCAGTTTAACCGCATCAACTAAAGCCTCTTTTACTAATCTACCGGCACTTTCCACAGCCTGTTCATCGGATACCTGATAAGACATGTACGGCATATCTCCAATAATAAATGTATTTGGGGCTCCCCGTCGTACTGCCTGGCAATGGCGAACCATATCATCCAAAGTAACGGGGAAAGTGGTGTCGTAGCCAAGGGATACCATGCCAAGCGAGTCTCCTACAAGGATCATGTCCACTCCGGCTTTTTCCTGCATTTTTGCTGTTAGATAGTCATAGGCAGTTAAATAAACAATTTTTTCTCCGGCTTCGACCATACGATTAAAGTCACCAATATTTTTCTTATTCACTAATAGTACATCTCCTTATAATTTTTTTTGTAGGGCTACCTAATTTGGGTTAATATCACTGCCCTTTACAATTCTTGGAACACTGCCAAACCATTTTTTCAGTACTACGGGCACTAAGAATAGTATTAATAACAAACGGAACATCTGATAAGCTGTGATTAACGAAATATCCGCATGGACCTACAGTGCTGTTATCCCCATTTCCGCTATGCCCCCGGGCGCCGTGCCTAAAAACGCATCAATTAAGTTCAAGGGGTACAAACAGGTAAGAATATAGCCTATGGAAAAGGAAAACAAAACAATGGCCAGATTTCCACCAAGAACGTATAACAATACTTTTCTCATATGCGCAAGAGTTCTTATATTTGTAGTCAAGCCCATATATGAGCCTATACATATCTGGGAGGCAACGACAAACATCGTCGGTACTGTTGGTACCTGGTAGCCGGCCAAAACAAGAATAATAGACCCCAGAATCGGACCAATCAGGTATGGAGTAGGTAGATTTACACGCAGCGAAAACCACACAGCCATCAATATCAATGATAAAAATAATAAGGTATGCCACGAAATACCGGTTAATAATAAACCAACACTCTCAGCTATGCTGCCGACTCCGGTTGT
Organism: Desulfotruncus arcticus DSM 17038; assembly: GCF_900113335.1. GTDB lineage: Bacteria > Bacillota > Desulfotomaculia > Desulfotomaculales > Desulfallaceae > Desulfotruncus > Desulfotruncus arcticus. The sequence continues at coordinate 120,498 of NZ_FOOX01000007.1, read as the reverse complement.
TGGACTAATATCCTTTGCCAATCCATGGATAACAATAAACGGCACAATAAAAATGACCGACATAATCCTAACTGTTTGCATGAAAGTAATGACCGTAACATCTGTATCCTTAATCTCTTCGCTAAGAGCAACCATCTGGGGAAGGCCACCCGGTATGCTTCCCATAATACTGGTAGCAAGGGTTAAACCTGTCTTACGGCTAGTAAAATAGCCAACCAACAAGCTAAATGACAAGGTAAAAACTGTGGCCAGCACGATTGATGGAAGCTGTTTCAGAATTTGCCATCCTGTCTCCACAGTAAATGAAATTCCAATGGTCAAACCAAGAACAACCAACCCGATATTACGCAGCCAAACCGGCCAAAATAAAGCCCTTTTTGTTGTCGACTTCCAAAGCATAATAAAAACCAAAGGCCCAAGCAGCCACGGTAAAGGAATCTTTAGAAAGTTAAAAGTAAATCCACCAATTAAAGAAACTATTAACGTTTCAATAAAAAGGGCCATATTCCGGTCACCTCTTTTTTAGTTACCCGACACGCATAAATACCATGTGCTTGCAAGTCGCTAAAGCTGAAGTATTGGCCATGATAATGCTTACACGCCAGTTATCATTTTAATTACTTTCACTGTTAACAATTTCAGCTATTAGCTTGGCGGCACGATCGGTATTAAAGATCCCGCACATACATGGTTTGAAAAGTTCCTCAGCGGCTTTTTCAGGAGTTAATTTGCCTCTTTTAACTTTATCGATCATCTCTTGTATAAAATTAACGGAAACCATGGCATGTCCGCACATGGTGGCTATTTCCATATATTCTTTGGGAGGAAGTTTTTCTTGTTTACCCCACCGGCCCAAAGAATGCTCAACAGTATGGGGCTTTAAACCGGTTTTTGAACAGCACTCCGCCACTTCATCCGCAAGCCCGGATACCACAATGGAAAGCCCCAGATCTTCATCCTTCAATGCTTTCAACATTTTGACAACTGCATCCTTATTGTTAAAAGTAGCTGTCACTACCGCCCGGTCTTCCACGTTAGCCAACATATTTTCCATACTTCCCTGATGGTAAGCGTTTCCTTTGCGGCAATCACCGAGAGTAACACAGCCGTTTTCCAAACATATTTCCAAGAATCTTCTTAATTTAGGTCCTGAACCTTCGTGATTAATGTCCTTACTTGGCATGCATAGAAATACCCAGTCACCACGCAGACTTTCCCTGTTGCCCATTCTGTGCAATGTGTGTGTCATCAGTTTAGTCCTCCTTTGCCAGCGGCCTTCCCAGGCCTACATTAGTTTTTGCATTGGGCGAAATCCAAAGCCCCAGGTCTTCTACTAACCTGACGTGTGGAATTGTTCCGTCCGGTTCAACCTTGGAGCAAATATCCAAACTAAATACTGTATCCAGTGTGGGGGCGACTTCTTCCAATCGTTTGATAATCATCGACACCTTTTCCAGGGGGACAGCAAACTCGACGATGGCAGACAATACCCGCTCATTGAGCAGTTCTTCCTTAAACTTGCCCGTCTTAGGATCGGACATCATACTTGTAACAGGGTTTTCTTTTTCAAACACAACGTCTTCTTTAGCTACCGCCATAGCTACCTTTTCTACGTCATACATCCTGGTGGCAACTCCGGGACGACCCAATTCCATGGCTAAACCGACCCAGCCACGCTTGAAGCGCCCGGTCACTTCATTGGTTTTCATTTCTTCCGTACCACGACCGGATATTTGTGATTCTTCAGCGATTGTTAACACGTCACTCATAATACTGCGAATGGTACGCGGCCAGGTCAGTTCTTGTTGGTAAATGGAGTCAGTGGAGCACACTCTCCAACGCAAACAAACTCCGCATTCAACGCACTCATCAAATTCAATGTAGACCTTTTTATCGGCGTCTTTTTTAATTGCTCCGACAGGGCACCTATTTACGCAGATACCGCAGTTTTTGCATGTTTCTTTATTAATTAACATACTGCCTTTTCCTCTCCTTCTGCAATGTCCAATATCATTTATCCAATCAACTATTTAATGACAATTAGAAATAGAAACAAGTAAATTCTAATCGATCGCTGCGGCTTTTCTCTTTTTGATCATGGCTCTTACAGTTGGATACGCTATTAACGCCACCGTAATAAGAATCAGGGTGAGCGATATTGAACTGGTAAAAAAGATACTAATCTTACCATGGGAAATCATAAAAGCCTGACGCATCGATGTCATTAATCGCGGTCCAAGCACTACCGACAAAATTAAAGCCGGAATGGGAAATTGAAAACGGTTCATAAAATACCCGATAAAGCCGAAAAACAGCATTACCCAAAGGTCAAATATATTGTTGTTAACACTATAGGAGCCAAGTATGCAGATAGTTACAATCACCGGCGCCATAGCGGCGCGAGGCACTTTTAAAATATATGCAAACAACGGTATGGCTAAAATACAGGTTAGAGCAACAAGTAAATTACCAACATACATACTGGCTATAAGACCCCAGACGAATTCAGGCGCTTCAGTAAACAGCAGTGGCCCCGGCATTAAACCAAACATCATCAAGCCGCCGAGCAGCAAAGCCGACGTACCGGAACCGGGTATGCCTAGAGATAGCAATGGCGCGAAAGAACCAATGCTGGCGGCGTTATTGGCTGCTTCAGAGGCTGCCACCCCTTCAAGAGCGCCTTTACCAAGTCTCTCGGGGTGCCTGTTTAGCCGCTTCTCCGCTATATAAGATAAAAATGCCGCTGTGGTTGCGCCCGAACCGGGCAGCAGGCCGATATAAAAACCTAATATACCACTGCGGATGGCAGTCCAAAGGCCACGCAAGTATTCACCAACAGGAGGGATACTGCTGAACAAAGACACTTTAGGAGCTTTTTCAATAGGGAATTCATTTGGCTTGGCAATCATCATCATTACCTGGGAAAGACCAAACAACCCGATAACCATTGGAATAAACGGGACTCCGGAGGCCAAATTAGCCGACCGAAAGTAAACCGGGGCGCCCCATCAATTAAGTCTGTTCCGATCGTGGCAATCAGCAGTCCCATGGTAGCGGAAATCACACCTTTTATGGGGTTGTCACCAAGAAGCCAGCCAATGCTGGTCAGAGCCATTATAATTAAGGCGGTAAACTCGGCCGGTCCGAATTTCAGACCAAGATTAGCCAGCGCGGGACCAACCACGGTAAGGGTGATTATACCCAGTAAACCTCCTAAAAATGAAGCGGTAAAAGACATGAATAACGCATGTCCCGCTCTACCTTTTTTCGCTAACTGGTTTCCATCCAGAGCAGTCATTACGCAAGGCGAATCCCCAGGAATATTAATTAGAATAGCGCTGATGGACCCACCAAACATGTTACCGTAATAAATACCGGCAAGCATAATGATTGCTGCCGTAGGATCCATTTTAAAAGTAAGCGGCAGCAGCAGCGCCACCCCGGCTACAGAGCCCAGCCCGGGCAAAGCACCTACCATGACGCCCATGGCGCCTCCCAAAAAGGCCATCAAAATATTGAAAGGTAATAATGCCTGGCTAAAACCCTGCATTAAGTGGCCAAAAATGTCCATATAATATCCAACCTTTCGTTAAAAACCTAGTAAGCCTGTGGGTAGCGGCACCCGGAGCCATTGCACAAATACCAAGTAAGCAATAATAACAGTCCCTACACTAACTTTAGCTGCTGAAAACCAGGAATAACGTTCTAAAACCCTGAGCCAGGCAATTATTAGGACAGTTAATGTTAATATGGTGCCAAGAATGTTAAGGGCTATTAAGGCTGCCGCCACTGTTACCATAACCAAGCCAACGGTGCGCAGCTCTTTGCTGTCGAAACCTTCGCCATCTTTTTTGAGCAAAGATTGCCTGAACAAGATTAAACACAAGACAGTAGTAAGCAAACCAAAGATTACTGGTATAAAGCCGCTTCCAGGGCCAAAATCTTTCCAAAAGCCATATACAAATCCCATCGCAGCCCAGTAGAGACCAACGGGAATGCCAACAAGCGATGCAATTCTGTCACCCGACATACTTGATTTTCACCTCCAGCAACTGTGTCAAGGAGGGAACACGATATTTAAGAGCACCCTCCTAGACATAGGCGGTTTAAAACAGAAGGATTTATATAAAGCTTTTTTTACTTAATTTGTCCCAGATCGGTAAGGACTTCCTTGTACTCCTGCTCGGCATCGTTGATAGCCTGCGCAAACTCATCAGGCCCCATGTACTGGGAAGTTAAGCCGTTTTTCTCAATATATTCTGTTTGCCAGCGCTCGGATTCTGAAACTTTTTTCATTGCATCGGCCAGTGCTTTTACAGCGTAATCCGGCATATCAGGAGTTCCCGAGATACCGCGGATTTGACGAAACTCCGCGTCGACTCCCTGTTCTTTAAAAGTAGGTACATCAGGGTAAGCACTGATGCGTTCAGGAGCCATGATGCCTATCGCTTTAACCATACCTGCTTTGAGCTGAGAAGCTGCTTCCGAAGGGTTGGCCCAGGCCAACTGGATATGTCCGCCCAAGAGAGAACTCATTACTTCGCCGCCGCTATCAAAAGGAACATATTCTGTTTTAATCCCGGCGGATTTTTGCAGCAGTCCCAAACAAATCTGGTCTTCTGCTCCGGTTCCCGTACCACCCACGGTCAATTTGCCGGGATTGGCTTTGGCGTATTCAACAACATCATTTAAACTCTGCAGATCAGAATCAGCTTTGGTAAAAAGCATGTACTCGTCCAGAGCCAGTGCGGCAATAGGTTTAAAAGTTGAAGCTTTTACTTCAGCACCGGTAGTAAGCGGGTTGCTAATCTGAGCCGATACAATGCCTATAATGGTGTAAGGGTCGCCTTTCTTCGTAGCTACTTCGTTCATGCCAACAGCAGCACTACCGCCCGGTTTGTTTACTACAACCAAAGGCTGGGGTAAAATTTTCTCGGACTGAATAACATCTGCCACCATGCGCGCCATCCGGTCACTGCCCCCGCCGGCGCTCCAGGGCACCACGAAATTAATTGGTTTCTCCGGATAATTTACTTGCTCGCTTTCGTTGCCGGTAGTTTTGCCGCATCCCGCCGCTAAAACAAGGGCCAGCAAGGAAACCAGTACTACCATAAGTCTTTTGCCCATTAATTAACCTACCTCCCCTAAGATGTTTTATTTTTGGTTAAAGAAGCTTTTTGCTTCATTATCCCTTTTAAAAAGATTCCCAAACTTCAAAAAAACGGCTTTTTTCTGAGATCAATAAAAATAAATTGGCTTCATCGTCCTCCGCTGCTGTTCAATTAATCGCATACCTGAATGCTCGTATTTTTGTATACAATAATACGACCAAAAAACCGGACTGTTTATCATAAAATCGTCATATTTATCAATAACATCACCTGCCAACCTTTTTATATTATATTGTGCCATTCTCCAAGTTGGGAAAATCAACGTCTTCACATCATTACAATTGAACTTTTTCCAGCATTAACCGTCGTGCTACCATGAGATGCTCTTTCATGCAGTTGCAAGCTTTTTCTTTATCACGCAGTTTTATCGCCTCGTATATCTGTTCATGCCCCGATAGAGATGCTTCCGGTTCTTGTGCGTGGCGTAGGCTAACCCTGCGGTAGGCTTGTAAATAATCGCGCATGCTGCATATAATCTCATAAATTTTTTTGTTGCCGCTGGCAATGACTATTTCATTATGAAAATCTGTATTTAACTCAATAATCTTTTCTATTAACCCTTTTTGCTGAGCAACTCTACTCATAAATACTATTTCCTCTAATTTTTTTAATTGTTCGTCACTAATGTTGTCCACAGCTTTTATCGCCGCATGGGTTTCCAGCAGATCCCTGACATCGAAAATATCATTAATCTCTTCGATTGAAATTTCTGTTACTTTAACCCCGCCACCAACCAGCGATGTAACCAGCCCTTCCTGTTTAAGCTGATTAATAGCCTCTCTAACAGGCGTTCTACTGACTCCCATCTTTTTAGCCAGTTCTTCTTCTTTTAATCTTTCTCCCGTAGGAAAAGTACCGTCGATGATTGCAGATTTCAGGGATAAGTATACTTGTTCCGTTAATAATGTTCTATTGCGAACCGGTAAAAGACCGCGATTTCCTTGAGGCAAAATAGCTCCCCCTAAAATTTTTTTACTATTGTTAACTTTTTTGTATGCTTAAATTCTGAATTAAAATATACTTGTATTTTTGTATACAATTATGCATAATAAAAAACAAAAAGTCAACCAAGCGAAGCTACCTTCTAAAAAGATTTTACCTACTGGTTGTTAGCAATTTCATAAAAATTGTGGGATTTCTTAATTTCTTATTCTCTAAAAATTCTTATTCTCTAAAAATTTGCAAATATCCTTCATAGGTAGCAAAATTTTTTTTCAACTTTTAAGCGCTAGGATGTGCAATTATCAGTGATTAATTAATTAGGGGGGTGAAAAGTTTCTATTTTACACAGGTAAATATCGGTTTATTAAAAACCCGGCAAATTTTAGAACTTAAATAAACGATCAAGGAAATAAGGTGAAAATTGTGTGGCCTTTAGTGAAACTACTTTTTGTATTCATTTTAATGATCCTTATGCTACGTAAGAATCTTAGTATTGGAACAACCATGATGATATCAACGGGTATGTTAGGCATCATTTTTGGCCTAAATATATTGCTGTTGATTAAACAGTTTGGGTTAACATTTATAGATGCCGACACGCTATCACTAATATTTATATTAGTTTTAATTATGATATTGGAATCCATCATGCGACACACCGGCATGCTTGAAACAATGACCAATTCATTATCGCATCTCCCTTTGAACCATGGCATCCAGGTAGCTATCATTCCGGCAATTGTTGGATTTCTTCCTTCTGCGGGGGGAGCCAGATTTACTGCGCCATTAGTGGCACAAGCAACTGCCAATACTTTATATAAAGCGGAGGATAAAGTTTTTATCAATTACTGGTTTAGGCATATTTGGGAATTCTCTCTTCCGTTATATCCCGGGTTGATTTTAGCATCCCATATAGCCGGTATTCCCATAGGTACTATGTTCCTTGGTTTGTGGCCTGTTTCTATGCTATGGGCTCTCTTGGGTTACTGGTTGGTTTTTAAACATAATTACCACGAACGCCGGCAGGAAACCGTTCTTTCGGCGAAGAACTGTGAGAACCACAACCACAATACAAACACTAATTCCGACAAAGAAATCAGGGCGTTTTTAAAAGTATTTATAAATAATACCTGGCCATTGTGGGCTACTGTTATACTTGCACTTTTTATACCCATCCTCTGGGCGTTAATTTTAGTTTTATGCTGCCTGATACTACAGAAGCGCTATCCTTTACTTCGAATTTGGCAAACATTAATAGAGCCTTTAACAATAAGAATTGTTCTTCTCACCTGGGGTATTATGGCTTTTAAAGATGTCCTTGAATTATCAGGAGCTGTTGTTCAAGTTAGCAATTCGATAGCTGTTTTAAAAGTACCGGTTTTGGTATTATTAATTGTTTTGCCATTAATAACCGGTATGTTAACCGGTATGGTTCAAGCATGTGCCGGTATCTCTTTCCCACTATTGGTATCTATTGTTGAACCTTCTGCCGGTTATGCCATGCTTGCATATGTAGCCGGCACGGTAGGCGTAATGATTTCACCAATACATCTCTGCCTTATATTAACAATAGATTATTTTAAAGCAAATTTTATGCGTTGTTACAAGTCTCTAATTTTACCCGGATTGACACCAATAGCCGCAGCTTTAGGGATCTATTGGTTTTACAGGTTTTTCTAACATTTCTATACTATACTGAAAAGGCTTATCCAGTCCCAAAAAGGATAAGCCTTTTACTCCGTTATACTTATATCCGGTTAACCAGGTTGGCGCCATCACTTTGTCCAGCTGACTACGCGATACCGAAATATCTGGCAGCTTCCTGAACAGCGCAGCCTTCAACGCAGACCGCGCACAGGTGCTGCCCGCAGCCCTTTTCCTTGGCGGCAATCAATTTATCCGGCGCCAGAGCCGCTTTGATCTGCCGGTCAATATCCATGGTTACACGGGCGCGGGCCATTTCATTTTCTCTGGCAATGGCCTGCTTGTGACCTCTGGCTACATCGGCAATTTGTGCCGCCATTTTGGTGGTGATGACGCCGGTGCGCACATCTTCCTCCAAAGGCAGTCCCAAATGCTCCGCCGGTGTCAGGTAGCAGAGGAAGTCCGCGCCGCAGGCACCGGCGAAGGCACCTCCAATGGCCCCGGTTATGTTGTCGTAGCCCGGGGCAACATCCGTCGCCAGTGTGCCCAGGATAAAATACGGTGCGTTATTGCATAGTCTTTTTTGCAGCTTCATAGTAGCTTCTACATGATTAAGGGGCACATGTCCCGGGCCTTCTACCATAACCTGAACGCCGGCGGCCTGAGCACGTTTGGTCAGATCGCCCTGCACCAGCAGTCCCTGTATCTGAGCGCCATCCAGGGAGTCTGCCGTCGCACCGGGACGAATGGCATCGCCCAGGCTCAGGGTGACGTCATAGGCTTTTAAAATCTCCAGAATACGATCATAATGCTCAAACAGGGGATTTTCCTTTTTGTTGTGCAGCATCCAGCCGGTGATGAAGGCACCGCCGCGGCTGACTACCCAGGTTACACGACCTGTTTTTTGCATCACCTTCAACACATAATTATTGAAGGCACTGTGGATCGCCATAAAATCCATACCTTCTGCTGCCTGTTTTTCGATATTATCCAGAATATCCTTGGTACGCATTTCCACCACGCTGCCATATTTCTCAATGGCATCCTGTCCCGCCTGATAAATGGTGGTACAACCTACGGCTACACCGGCCATGTCCAAGGTTTGCCTGCGCATGGCATCAATACCGGAGCCGGTACTCAGATCCATGAAGGTGTCACAGCCGGCATCCTGTGCGGCTTGCAATTTTCTGGCTTCCATAGCCATATCGTCACGGTTGCTGGAGGTGCCGATCAGGGCGTTGACCTTAACCCGCATACCTTCCCCGATACCGCAATATCTAAAGGGCTTGCGGTTAATATTCCTGGGAATGACTATGCGACCCTCCGCCACCCCGCTTCTGACAAATTCCACATCGACTTGTTCATATAACGCAACGGCTTCCATTTCTTCCGTTATTTTTCCGGCACGGGCCTTTAATACTTGTGTCATATTATCACCCTTCCTTTTTCCAAAACATTAACAGGAGTGTTTTTCAATATGCATGTGCTCGGCGATAATTTTCATGGCACAGAATTTACCGCACATGGCACAGGTGGAAATCTCGCCCTCATTTCTGGTTTTCCGGATATATTCGGCATGTTCGGGATCAATGGCCAGTTTGATTTGTTCCGTCCATTTCAAATCCCTGCGGGCATTGGACATATCCAGATCCCACCGGACTGCCTCCGGCAAGCCCTTGGCCAAATCCCCTGCTTGCGCGGCAATACGGGCGGCAATGACGCCCTGGCGCACCTGTACAACATCGGGATTACCAATATGCTCGGCAGGCGTAACATAACACAGGAATTCCGCGCCATACCAACTGCTGATAGCCCCGCCGATGGCTGCATTGATGTGATCATAGCCGACAGCCAGGTCAGTCAATAAAGGACCGAAAACAAAGTAGGGGGCTCCCTGGCAAAGGCTTTTCTGCAAGGTCATGGTATTCTTGATATGATTGAGCGGCATATGGCCGGGCCCTTTGATCATAATCTGCACACCGGCTTGGCGGGCCCGGTCCACCAGTTCACCCAGCATGATCAGCTCCTGCACCTGGGCTCCATCCAGTGAATCCGCCAGACAGCCCGGGCGCATGCCGTCCGCCAGGCTAAGGGTCACACTATATTTCTTCGCAATCTCCAGAATGCGGTCATAGTTCTCATAGAGGGGATTTTCCCTTTTATGATGGACCATCCAGCCAATGATATGCGAACCGCCATAGCTGACCAAAGGGTCTATACGCCCTTCGTTTTTGGCGCGCTCTATGGTTTCAAAGGTAGTTGCGCAATGCAGCGCCATAAAATCTACGCCATCAGCTGCTTGACGTTCGATGACCTCAAGCATCTGCTCCGGCGTCATTTTCAATGCCGAGCCGTATTTCCGGCCGGCTTCGGCGATCGTCTGATACAGAGGTAAGGTACCTACAGGCACCGGCGATGCCGACAAAATAGCCCTGCGAGCCCCATCCATATCTCCGGTAACGCTGAGATCCATGATCGCATGAGTTCCCGCGGCCAGAGCCGTCTGCAGCTTTTCCAGTTCATAAGCCACAGTGCTCTCCTTGCTGTCCAGCCCGATGCTGGCACTTACTTTTGTCCGGAGACCCTTACCGATGGCCATAGGCTTTAGTCCTTTGTGAGCAGGGTTGCAGGGAACCACGATAGTGCCGTCGGCCACTCCTTGCCTGATTACTTCCGCGGCAACCCCTTCAGCGGCTGCAGCGGCTTCTATCTGCTCTGCTGTAATTCCTTTTTGCGCATCCTTTAAAAGTGACATATTTTCCCTCCTATAGCTCAATCATCAATATTTATATGATTTTACTTACAGCCTTTGTCTTGATTAAAAGACAATCCGCATTTGCTTCCCGGCGTTTTAGGAAATTGATCAAAAACCGACTTGATTTTCATTTTGACTTCATCAATAAGCACTTGCGCCGCCGCTTCATCAATGGATTCTCCCCCTTCCAGCCGGCTTAAGTTTTCCTCAAAACAGTTGACCAACAGCTGATTGACAGCTGCATAAAGGCTTACTGCATTCAAGGGCTCCTGAAGCTTGCCCTGCCAGACCTCATCCATGCTGACGAAAAAGTAATTAGTTATCTGTCCGATTATTTCTGCCAGGCACGCCACTTCCGGAACCCTGAAAGCCGTCATGCCTTCATAGGTGCTGCCTTTCAGGGTGAGCCGTCCCTCCTGCTGCAAATCCCGGTAGGCCTTGGTGCCCTGGAGGATAATCTGTGGATGGTACAGTACATTGGCTGTGATAAAGATATTGTTCAGCAAAGCATTGCGCTTGAGAAATTCAAAATTAGTACGAATATCCGCCAGGGTGGAATCCGGCTCGAACATAATAAACCCAATATTGGGCTCAATGCCGTTGACGCGTAGAATGCTCAAGGCTTTTTCGTTCTGCTCCACCGTAGTCATTTTATTCAGCCGCTGCAGGGAATCATCACGACCGCTTTCCAGGCCGATCAGCAAATCTTCCAGGCCGGCATCCACAAGAGCGGCAATGGTATCCCGGTGAATATCGTTAACCCGGGCTTCAATGCCAAAGCGGATTTTCCTCTGTTTGAGCATAGCCGCCAGTTTCAAGGCACGCTCCTGCCCCTGCTTGCCGGGGCCAAAGAAATTGGGATCCGTAAAATAGAATTTCATGGGTCCATGCCGGGCAATGAGCCGGTCGATTTCCTGCATCACCCGCTCCGGGCTCTTGGCCCGCCAGCAGGAACCCGCTCCGTAATAGGGGTTGATATAGCAAAAGGTGCAGCTCCCGTAGCAACCCCGGCTGCCTTCAATATTAACTTCTCCCATGCGCATCATCGCCTCGGAGCGGATGGGATCCGGCAGCGCATCCAGATTACGGTTTACTTCACGGCACCGCATTTGTACCTGCCCGGCTGCATCCACCCACGCCATACCCGGTACCGGTACCCCGGTTTCCAACCATTCGGCAAAGGTTTGTTCCGGCTCGCCGATTATCAGCCCGTCAAATTCAGGGCACAACTTAAAAATTTCCTGATAAGCAAAGGTGGGATAATAGCCATAGCCCACAATTTTCCTTACCAAGCCCTCTGACTTCAGCTGTTTGAGAAAAGAAAACAATTGCCGGTTGTTTTCCCAGTTATAGATTAAATGGACACCCAGCACCGGCGGGGCAAAGGTAGTGACCTGCTGATAAATATCCTCGTAGGTCAGCTTGTCTAAAAATCCTTCCGCAATTCTGATGCCGTGCCCCATGCTGTTCAGCAGGCCGGCGATACAGCCTGTAATCAAACTGGAAGCCAAAGGAGTATTGGCAATGTCATTGCATCTGTCCGGCGCAATTTGCCGGGGATGCTCCAACAGAAAAACCTTCATCTTAAACCTCCACCTTTTGCCACATAAAAACATTCTTCGTCATATGATAGGTCTCCAATGCATACCTTAATGTTTCATGCTTTTTAGGGTTATAATAAACTGGGTACAGCAGGTCCGTATCCGCATCAATCTCTCCATCGCTTCTGGCAATGGCTTCAATGGGCGTTCCCGGCATAATCCTGATATTATTCAACACAATGGCACCCAGATTTCTCTTCGGTGTATGAATCTCATACAATTGGTCAATCAATGATTTCGCCTGTTCAATCGTCCCGGTATTTTCACCCGGCACATTAGTCATAAAATGATAGATGACGATCACCCCGGTTTGTGCCGTCAGCTCCGCGGCCTTGATGATATCGGATACCTTCAGGTTCTTCCGCAGCACCTCCAGTGAGGCTTGGCAAAAGCCGTCCGGTGAGAAGGAAAAACAACTGCAGCCGGATTTTTCATAGAGCTTCACCTTCTCCAAATCCAGCACATTCTCCCGAAAAAAACCGGTCCAGGTAACCTGTAATTTCCTCCTCAGGATTTCTTCACAGATTTCCTCCAGATGACCAACGGGCAAATTGACCACGGGATCATTGAAATGAAAATCCCGCAGGCCGTACCTGGCTTGAAGCATTTCCATCTCGTCTACCACTTCCGCGGGCTTGCGGCAGCGCATGATCTTACCCTGAAGCCCGGGGTAAACACAGTAAGCACAGTTTAAGGGACAGCCTCGCTTGGTTTCCAGGCCAAAAGCCGGCACATAGTCATTGATATCCCGGTACAAGTCCGGGGGCAGCAAGTCCCTGTCGGGTACCAGATAGTCTTCAAAGGTAAAATCCAGGACTGCCGGATTAATCATTACTTGACCATTTTTCCGGTAACATAAGCCCGCAAGCTCACCCGGTTGTTCAAAATCCTTTAACAGCTTGGGAAAACTATATTCCGCTTCCCCCTTTATGCCATACCGGATTTCCGGCAGTTCCTCCATAATGCGCCGGGGAAACAGCGAAAAACCGGTTCCACCCGCCACAATGGAGGCATTGGGTAAAACCACGTGCACCAGGCGCGTGGTAATGGCAAAAGGCGGTATCAGCGAGCTGGTCTTATTAGCCAAAGGATCAATATTTCTTAAAGACAATCCCACGGCGTCCGGTTGCTCCGTCAGCAGCTTATCCTTTAAAGCCCCGTAGGCATCGGCCTCCAGGTTCATGTCCAACAATACCACCTGGTGCCCCGCACGGATGAGATGGGTGCCCAGGGTTACAATGCCGATGGGATATACGCGCTCGGAAGTTTTACTTTCAACGGATGGCGTCTGGACCAATAATATTTTCACTTGCGTCACTCCAATAACAATATGGCGAAATATTTTACATAATCATCTTTTTCCGGTAGTGTTGCCAGGGAAAGCCCGGCTCTGCGAATAGTTTCAAAAACATCAATGCCGGAGGCTTCCATGGAAGGCCGCGCATTTTTATGGTTCCGGCAATTCCCTTTGCCGCCGCATTCCGGGCAAATACTGCAGGGACCGGCCCAAAGGGAAAATGCTTTATAATAGCCCGCTTTAAAGGCTGTATGCTCCGCTTGCAGCACCATTCTTTGAAAATCACGGGTTGGCGGCACGCCTTGCAGCAGCAGGCACTTGGTATAATCCTTCAGCAGCGCCCGTGTTTTTTCCGGTTTGATGCAATTGGGGGGGCAGTGGGGAAGATTGAAACCGTCACAGCCAAATTCACATTTGAGCCCCACCCACTCCGGTACGTGGATTGCATCCACCTCAACCGGCTTAACCACTTGAAAGCCCAAGTTCTGTATCTGTACCGACAATTGCTGCATAGCACTAATGCATAAATCCGCCAGTTTTTCCGGCTGCTTTGCCGCCACCAAAACAGCTGTATCTGATTTTAAAGGAATCCACTCCGTTGCTGTAAAGCCCGCATCCCTCAGCTGCCGCCGCACCCAGGCAGCCGTATAGACCTTGCCGTTATAAGTGTTCACCAGCATATTTAGATCCGACAAAGCCGCCTTGTCCGGGTCATGCTCCATGAAAAAATCATGAACGAGCAGCAGTCCATCCTCCGCCAGGTAAGCAGCCGCTTCAGAAAGCACATGCCCGGTTTCCGCCTCAGCGAAAGCATGAACGATATTGGATAGAATAATCAGGCTGAATTGCTTTTTTTGTAGTTCCCAGGGCTCCAATATATTGGTGGGCCGGTATTGAATGCGATCTGCATAGACCCGGCCGGCATGGGTTTCCGCCGCGTATTCCAGAACTTGCGCCATATCCAGCAGCGTAGTCTTTAGCTCCGGAAACCGCTGTAAAAATCCGGTAGAAAAGGCGCCCAGGCCCGAACCCACATCCAGCATGTCTCCTTGCAGCTTTAGCTGAGAGAAAACCGGCAATATCTGTTCGATTTTATTTTTTACGATACAGTCCATCGCCCGGCAATAACGGCGAAAACGTTGTTTGACGACTTCTTCCGGCTCATCCACTGGCGGAAGAAGCACCCGAGTGCCTTTTTCCAGGCATTGCTGCAGGCTTTTCCAATGCTCAGCCAAGTATTTGCGCCAAAGGATGGAGTCGCCCTGATAAGCTTCAGCACCCTGAATCAGGTATTTTCGGGAGAGCTTGGTATTGGTGCAATACCCGTCGGCTTCAAAGACCAGTCCCAAGGTAGACAGGACATGAATATAGCGTTTTAAACTTTCAAAATCATATTTTAATTCCCTGGCCAGTTCAGTCACGGGTTTTCCACCGGGCTCCAGCCGGGTAAAGAATCCCTGCTCCACAGCGGTAAAAAGAACCTCCGAATACCAATAGCCTGTAGCCAGGTCTTCCAGGTATTGAGGATTCATATCCTGCGGATCATGCATAAGCCGTGCCCCCGGGATTCTCCGGTCCCGCAACCCCCGCATCCGTAAAAGTCAGCATTTTATAAATAACCCGGGAAGCTGTTTCCACGATAGGCATGGCCAAAGCCGCACCGGTACCCTCACCTAGACGCAAGTTTAAATCCAGAATCGGTTTGATGCCCAATTCCTCCAGCATATATTGATGTCCCGGTTCCATGGATTGATGGGCTGCAATCATATAGTCAACGGCATGGGGCACCAGGTTTTTTGCTACCAAGGCTCCGGCGGATGATATCAATCCGTCTATTACCACCGGTATGCGATAGTAAGCCGCACCCAGAACCAACCCGGCTATCCCGGCAATTTCGAAACCGCCCACCTTGGACAGCACATCCAAAGCATCTTTGATATCCGGTTTATTTAAAGCAATAGCCTCTTCGATAACCTTCACTTTGTTGTCCCAAGCACTGTCATTGATTCCGGTGCCCCGGCCGGTTACCTGCCGGGGCGGTCGGCCGGAAAACACCGCCAGAATTGCACTGCTGGGCGTCGTATTGCCGATCCCCATGTCTCCTGTACCCAACAACTCTATGCCGCTTTTTACCAGTAAGCCGGCGACTTCGATACCGGCTTCCAACCCCTGCACCGCCTGATCCCGGGTCATTGCCGGGCCCTTGGCCATATTCCGCGTGCCATAAGCGACTTTGTATGAAAGTATCTTTTTTTGCTCCACCAAAGTGCCGAGATCCGCTGCAACTCCCATATCCACCACGGTTACACCGGCGCCTGCCGCCTCTGCCAGGACATTGATAGCCGCGCCACCGGCGACAAAATTATTTACCATCTGCCTGGTAACCGCCGGGGGAAATGCGCTTACACCTTCAGCTACAACGCCATGATCCCCGGCCATGGTCACCACCATTTTCTTCGCAACAGATGGCGTCATGCTTTCGTTTATGGCAACCAGTTGCTCCGCCAAGTCCAGCAAATAGCCCAGGCTATTGTGCGGAATAGCTAGGTCATCCAGCCGTTTCCTGGCTTTTACCCGCCAGGCCTGCTCCACCGGCCGGATGCCGGATAATACTTCTTCCAAAGATAAATACATTATTTCACTCCTTTCAAAATTTTAATAATGGTAGGAGAAATAGAACATGGACCGTGCCATAATAGAATAAAACAAAAAATCCGCAACCCAAATGGGTGCGGATTTTACCATCATCCTCACTACTGCCGGCTTATTCGCAAAGCTGACAACGTATGCTTACAGGCAGGTCTCCTGACTCAGGTTCATTGCAACTTTGTCCCTTCCCCCCAAAGGAGTGGTAATGACAATTGCTCCCCAATACAGTGGCGGGTCCGTCCGGGAATGTCACCCGGTTCCCTATTCTCCAACCAATTGTTGGCACCTGTAAAACAACATATGCATTTTGTTAAAATATAACCCGATTTCCCAGTTCTGTCAACTACGTATATGATAATTTAATCTTCCCAGAGCTAAATAGTTACATTACCGGTTATTAAATACAACGTACTTCTTATTTGCATAACATGGGAGTCATCGGACAATACGATTAAGCAGTCTCCCGAGTAAATCCTAGTATCACCTCTGGGAATAAGCTCTGCTTCACCTCGTCTAATACCCACCAGCAGACAATGAGGTGGCCATTCAATATCTCTTATCCTTTTTCCACTAAGTGTAGAACCTACGCATACTGATATTTCTGAAATACACTTATTACTATCTTCCGGCAAATCAACCGCCATTTTCCGGCGTTTGAGAGAACGCTCCAATAAGATATCATAAACCGGTTTTGATTTTAGTACATCGCTGACAATATATGCGGTCATAGAAACAGTTACTAGTGCAAATAAGTGGCTAAAAGAACCGGTCATTTCCATAATTAAAATACTACCCGTAACCGGGGCCTTGACCACGGAGGTAAAATATGCAGCCATGGCAAAAACTACGAAATTGCCGATATACTGGGGGTTCATATGCAAATATTGAACAACAACATTGCCATAAATATCACCGGCTAATGCCCCGATAACAAGCATGGGTAAAAAAATTCCACCAGGGACGCCCGAACCGTAACTAACCATTGTAAACAAGAATTTAACCACCAACAATAATACCAGCATTAGCAGACTATAGCGCACCTGACCAAGGGCATTGATAAGATTGTTTCCCCCACCTAATGCTTCCGGTAGGACAAATCCCAAAATACCACCGGCTAGAAGTGGTATAGCCGGTTTTAATTGGTCAGGTAACCAGGTTAATTTGCTATAAATTTGCAGGGTCCTGATCAGAAACCAATTAAAAACAACTCCAAGAATACCAATTATTACACCTAGACTAATCAGGTAGAAATAATATTTTATTGGCAAGGTAGGTAGAATAGAAAAGTCAAAAATAGGCTTTTGACCAAAAAATTGCTGGGTAACTAAATCAGCCGTGAGGGATGCTGCCACAGCCGAAGTAAGTACAACCGGGGAAAAATTCTTGTGCAGTTCTTCCAGTGCAAATATAGCACCTGCTAATGGAGCATTGAAAGCAGCAGCTAACCCGGCACTGGACCCACAGGTGATCAGGTATTTTTCCTCTATGCGTAACCGGCCTAGTAAACGGCTAACCCCCTGTCCCACAGCAGCACCAAGTTGTACTGATGGTCCCTCGCGTCCCAATGAAAGACCGGCACCGATGGCCATGACTCCACCGATAAATTTGCCAATGATCACTCTGAGCCAGTTCATTTTAAGCTTGCCCATGAGAATACCTTTTACCTGTGGAATGCCACTGCCGCCTGCCATTGGCTCCTTTCGTACGATAAATGAAAGAATATAGGAAATAAGAACCAGGGCTATAAACCACATAACAGTAAGCAACGGGCTGGTTACGTGCATCAAGGCATATAGTTTTTCCCGCAATAACTCGGCCTTTTCTAACAGCAACCTAAACATTACGACAAGTATTCCTGACAGCAGTCCGATTAAAATTCCTTCAAAAAGAAGTTTTAAGCGAAAGTCCCGCCAGCGTGTCAAAACGTTATAAATGCTTTTACTCTTCGCACACATTACCTGAACCTCCAAAGTTGCCACAACTATTAGTTAACGTGTTCTCGGTAATTTCACTATAGACGCTGTCAAGCTCATGTCTTACTCTTGGTTTTGTTTTATCTTTTTAATTATATCAAAAAGCAAAAGCCTTCGCATCACGACAGCCCACTTATCCTGTTTCTAATCTGTCGGTTATTTTTTTACACAGTTTTAGCTTCGTTAAAGTCTTCAAAACCTAAAAATATGAGTTATAATAGGTAACAAATCTGTTCCATGCCGTGCTAAACAACGCGCAAAGCTCCATTGTTGAATGTGCCGGTGGTACTGGCGAATTTGGGCGACAAAAGTGTGCTGTTTAACAATATAAATGCTGGGCTTAGTCCAGAATAAAGGTGATAATATGGATAAAAATACAAAGGAACTTATTGAACATATTACAACATCTCTTTTATTTGATGAAACCATTTTAGGTAGTGAAGGCCTATCCTCGAGTGTATGGGATAAATATCTGTATTTGGGATACAAGAGTATAGTAGAAAAGGGAGCTTATTTACTTAGAATAGGCGATTGTTTAGATGGGTTTTATTTAACAAAAAAAGGTAAAATTGAAAGTATTTTTTTGGGCAGAGACGGCATCGTAAAGTTATTCTTAGTTACTGGTGAAGGATGCTTGTATGGGGAACAGTTTATATTTCATAGACAGCCAGGTCTGTTTGATGGATTAGTGGTAGAAGATGCAGAGCTGTATTTTTTTAGCAAAGATACTATCTATAATATAATGAAGAATGATTTTGAAATATGTTTATTTATAATGAAAACACTTGCCATTAAGTCAAGAATGCTTGCTGTTCAAGTTGAAGATATGAGTCTTCGTAATAACTTGCAAAAAGTGTGCAGAATCTTATATACTTTTTGTTGCATTGAAGAAAAAAAAGGAAGGACCGAGGACACTATTGTATTAAGATTATCTCATCAGGATATAGCTAATATGCTGGCTTCCCATCGTGTAACTGTAACAAATAACCTTGCTAAACTCAAGAAGCAGGGTATTTTAGATTATAGATATGAAAAAATAATTATAAAAGATAAGAACAGATTGAAAATGATAGCTTTTGAATAGGCGCGATAAGGTATTACAAGGTTTCCCTTTTTGCATGCTGCCAAAAAAAACCGGTATTCGCTACCGGTCTTTATACTACCCATTTAACCAGTTTGTCAGGGTAAATAATCCGTATCGCCCTGCGATGCTCTTCTCCTGCTTGAAGATGTTAAGGAACGAAGTAACCGTTTGCCGGGACGTTCACCATATTGTCAAAACAAGTCCGATCTACTCCTAATATTGTTTCCGCCAAGCCCATCATTTCTCCCGGGTTACGGATACTGCCCACCGTAACTTTTCTTCCTTCAGCTGAGAGCCTGTATATCTTAACCCACCCGCTTTCAATCAAGTATACCCGTTCGGAAGTATCACCTGTGGCAAATATCATATACCAATACCCCCTGGGATAATGTACTATTGAGCCTGCCTTCCTGATGAGCATTTTTTCCATGTCGTTGTTACCCATACCTATGTCTCCCCTCATACAACTACATGTTTGGCTAAAATGTATCTTGATTTGTAGGAAACCTAATTAATAACTTTAAACACCTTTGGTTTTATATATATTACATTAGAATGCTCAAAACCGTTTGTATGACGGCTACAAATAACTGATTTGCAGCGAAAAAAAATTGCTTTGTAGCATAGACTACAGTCCTAAAAAGGTTTAATAAATATAATGTTATATTATAAATGCTATTAGTTAAGATAATAGAAGGGTGGGGAATTAACAAAAAGATTGCTAGAAATGGAATAAAGGTGCTGCAAAGACAGAGTTGCTTCTGCTGTTATTTGCATAAACACATCTTTTTTGTTTTGTGCTTTTAATAATTTGTGTAATATGAAAAATTTATGTGGTATTAATATAAAGAATTAAATCAACAATACCAAAAATAGTAAAGGGGAGAGAATATGAGGGAATATCTAGAAACTCAAAGACATCTAATTACTTTGCAGCATGAATCTGAAGAGAAGTTTCTATCCGAATTTAGAGCAGGAAATCACACTTTGGAAAACCCCTACGTATATAAAAACCCATATTTGATCAACCCGCTTGCGGCGGTCATTTGTTTTAACACTGAAGAAGAAACTACTGTAGAAGTACTTGTAAAAGGCAAAGCGGTAGAAGGTGATTTAAAACATGCTTTTAGTGCCGCCAGGGAACATGTATTACCCATTTATGGCTTATATGATAATTATGAGAATACCGTTGTTTTAACACTGGGAAATGGTAAAACAGCTGAAGTTAAAATTGAAGTTGAAGAATTAAATATTAATAAAGCATTCTATTGCCATACCACATATGATTACTTTGATAAAGATATCATGATTATATCAACTACTACCCCTCTAATTGATTCCGCCAGAACTTGCGGTTTTGATTATGCCGGTGATTTAAGATGGGCAATGACTGAAAAAGCAAGCTGGGATATCAAGAAATTAGCTAACGGAAGACTTCTAGTAACTTCTTACCGGTCAATGCAAAAGCCATATTATACTGTGGGACTGATGGAAATGGACTTTTGCGGCAAAATCTACGTTGAATACAGGCTGCCGGGTGGATATCACCATGATGCCGTAGAATTGGAAAACGGCAACTTATTAGCTGCTTCGGATAATGATTTTGACGAATCCGTGGAAGATTATGTTGTTGAAATTGACAGAGAAACCGGGGCAATAGTTAAAACCTGGGACCTGCTTAAGATATTACCGAGAGAACAAGGTAAAGCGGGAGACTGGAATCACCATGACTGGTTTCATAATAACTCGGTTTGGTATGACAAAGCAACAAATTCCATCACCATGTCCGGCCGGCACCAGGATGCGGTAATTAATTTCGACTATGATACAGGCAACTTAAACTGGATTCTTGGCGACCCTGAAGGCTGGGGAGAAGAGTGGCAAAAATATTTCTTCAAAAATGTAACTAAAGGCGATTTTGACTGGCAGTATGAGCAGCATGCCGCAAGAATCTTACCCAATGGTGATGTGTTCCTATTTGATAACGGAACCTATAGATCCAAAACTACGGAAAACAGAGTGCCGCCCAATGAGAATTTCTCCAGAGGCGTTATTTACAGAATCGATACTAACAAAATGGAAATAGAACAGATCTGGCAGTATGGCAAAGAAAGAGGCGCGGAATTCTATTCTCCATATATCTGCAACGTAGATTACTATAGTGAAGGACACTACATGGTACACTCCGGCGGCATTTCAACATTTAGGGGAAACCATACCGATGATTTAGGGGCCATGAAGTTAAACAAACATAAAGATGAGCATATTCATCTAAGTTTGGAATCAATTACTGTTGAATTGTTAAATAACGAAGTTAAGTATGAATTAAATGTAAAAGGCGGCAATTACTACAGAGCGAGAAGAGTTGCCTTATACGATGAAAGTACCAACTTGGAACTGGGTAAAGGTAAATTGTTGGGTGGTTTTGGAGTTAACCAGGAATTTGGTTTAAAAGTCAATTTTAAAGATGCCGGGGTGGAACTGCCGGAGATATATGCTGTCTCTTTAGTGCTTGAAGAAGATAGATTGGCGCTGCGCGGCACATTTGTTGAAGGGTCCCAGGTGCTCCTGGAACTGAAAGACGCGGATGGTTCCAAGTTCTATTCAGTGCCCACAGAAGTTCATGACATCACAGCGGCATGTGTATCTTTTGAAGAACAAAAAGAAAATGATGTTCAATACTATGTGAGTAGGGATGGTTTGTCAGGCGAATTCGAGATTTATTTGAATATCGATAACCTGAGATACGATACCAAAACATCAATCAAACTATAATCAGACGTAAATGTAATGTTTTAAAAAGGGTTCTTCCGGGTTGGAGTTACGGAAGAACCCAATCGGTTAGTAATTAGGGAGGTCTAAAAATGGTACTGAAAAAAATTAATGCCGGCCTTTTTAATAAAGCAATTTATGATAACAATGAGGCCTGCATAGTTGCTTTTACCAGACAAGATTGTCACGTTTGTAAAGAAGTTGTGCCCAGGTTGGAAGAAGTTGCGGCAAAGTATCAAGGTAAACTATCTTTTTATGCTATGGATGTTGAGCAGGAAAAGGATTTATTTAAAAGCTTCTCCCTTAAAGGTGTTCCTCAACTGCTTTTTTTTAAAGATGGAGAGTTTCATGGCAAGCTGGCAGGCGATGTTGAGGAAGAAGACATTGTAGAAAAAATTGATGACCTAATATAAGAGGTGCTTAATAATGGGCAAATACGATATCGTAATCATCGGTGGGGGACCGGCAGGTTTAACTGCCGCTATATATGGAGCCAGAGCGAGATTAAAAACTTTGGTAATTAATAAAGGGCCTATCGGTGGGCTGGCTCATACCACCAGAGAGATAGTAAACTACCCCGGATATGGCCAAACAACCGGCCCCAAGTTGATGAAAGATTTCAAAAAACATGCCGAAGATTTTGGAGCGGAATTTATCAAAGATGAAGTTGTGTTAGTGGATTTTTCCCAAGAAGAAAAAATAATTAAAACCAAAAAAGGAAAAGAATTTACCTCCAAAGCAGTGATCTTAGCCTGTGGCTCCAAACCAAGGCTGTTGAACATTCCCGGTGAAACAAAATTAAGAGGCAGCGGTGTGGCATATTGTGCTACTTGTGATGCTGAATTCTTTGAAGGCGAAGATGTAGTTGTCATCGGCAGCGGCGATCAGGCTATTGAAGAAGGCATGTATATTACTAAATTTGCTAATAAAGTTACAACTATCGTTTTACATGATGAAGGGGCACTTGATTGCAATAAGCTTAGCGCTGAAAAGGCATTTGCCAATGAAAAAATGTCATTCATATGGAACTCAACCGTTGAAGAAGTATTGGGTAAAACCAATGTCGAAGGAATTAAAATTAAGAACATTAAGACGGGAGAAAGCAGTGAACTGGCTTGTCAGGGTGTATTCTTTTTTGTCGGCATGATTCCATCTACCGGTTTCCTGCAGGACAGCGGCGTGGAGATGGACCAAAGAGGATATATTCCGGTTAATGAGTTAATGGAAACTAACGTTGAAGGTGTTTATGCCGTTGGCGACAACAGAGTTAAATATTTAAGGCAGGTTGTATCAGCTGCCGGTGATGGTGCAACTGCGGCGGTTGCAGCGGAAAGGTATGTAGAAGAAATAAATGATTTCAAGGCGAACGTATTAGAAAGTGAAAAATCTATTATACTATCTTTCTTTAATCCCATGGTAGAAGAAAGTCTGTCATTTAATACTGTTTTGGAAAAAGCGGTTAGTGAAAGCGGTGACAGGTATAAAATAGTTAAGGCGGATATTTCCAGAAAGAAAACGCTAGCAGAAAAATATGGTATTAAAGCAGCACCTGCCGGTGTTGTTTTGGATAAAGGTGCCGTTATCAAACAATTAGATTGTTCAATGGATATAAAGATATTAAATGCCCAATTGGCCAGATAGAAAGTAATTATATTGGTAAACAGGTCATAACAAGACAGTATTAGGAGGAGTATCATGAACAAGAAAATACAATGGGCGATAACAATTATGTTACCGTTATTAGTTTACCTGCTCCCAACTTCTGAAACAGGATTCACTCCACAGATAAAGTTGTTTTTTGTTTGTACATTATTTCCCATACTGTTGGCAGCATTTGAACTTGTACCGATGACGGTTTACGCGCTAGCGTTCCCGCTGTTTTATATCTTCGTGGCCAAAGTCCCGGCTGAAGCGGCTTTGGGGCCATTTACAGCGCATATTCCATACGTTATCATTGGTGGCATGATGTTAGCGCTGGCTTTGGAAGAAACAAAACTGTTAAAAAGAATTTCCTATGGTATTCTATCAGTAACCGGTAAAAGTTATGCAGGATTAATTTTTGGCATTATGTTAATCGGTTTTATCTTAAGTTTCATGATTACTGACATAGCCACCCGGGCAATCGTAGTTGTAACATTTGTATATGGGTTATGCAAGTCATTGGATATTCAAAAAGGCACCAAATTAGGTGCCGGTTTAATGGTCACTGCCTCATTTGCCGCCCTGAACTCATCATTAAACCACTATCTTAACCAAGCATACTTTGGTTTTGGTATTGCTAAATCGTCATTAGGATTTAATGAATATGCATTATACTTTTTCCTGCCAAACGCAATTTATTTTTTTGCTACCACACTGATAGTGCTATCCTTCTTTAAACCTGAGCAAGCCTTTGAAGGTAAAGAATACTTTAGAACCAAGTTAAAGGATTTAGGTAAATTCACCTGGCAGGAAGTTTTTGCGCTGGCAGTTATAGTAGGGGCTTTGTATGCTAGTTCTCAAGATACCAACAAAGCCGGCTGGATATTTGTAGTTGCTGGTTCATTGTTCTATATCCCAGCGCTGAAAATTGGTCAAGCAGAAAAGTTAAAGCAAGTAAACTACCCGTTATTCCTGTTCGTAGCCGGATGTATGGCTATCGGAGCGGCTGGTAACTTTACAGGCGGCGGTAAATACCTGGCGGACTTATTCTACCCAATACTTGCCGGTTCCGAAATATATACTTTAGGCATGCTGTGGGTATTTGGAGTGCTGGTGAACTTTGTATTAACACCACTTGCCAGGACTGCATCACTTTCTGTGCCGGTTGTGGAAGTTGCCAAATCTGTTGGCTTAAATGCTGATGTCGGGCTATGGGCTTTCCTGCAGGGATTAGAGCAGGTATTAATGCCTTATGAGTACATTTTAGTATTGTTAGTGTTCTCTTACGGATATTTAAATATTAAAGATTTTATGAAAGCATTCGGTGGTAAGATGGCCTTTAGCTTTTTAACGATTATGACTGTAGGCCTGGGTTGGTGGCATATTATAGGTGTATTCTAAGATAGATAAATAATTTTAAAAGTTCCATTGTGTAAATAATTCCGAGTTCTTGGTAACATTAGAACCAATCGCCAATAGCGAGTCTTGAACCTGTAGAAGTAATTTTATCGGTTAAGCGTAGACAGTTTCAGGTAGTAGGCCTGAAAGTGATTGAGCTTCGAAATGAGTTATGCCCAATATTTCCAACCAGATTAGGCCCGGCGTGTTCGACGGCGGCTATG
Source organism: Desulfotruncus arcticus DSM 17038 (assembly GCF_900113335.1). Taxonomy (GTDB): domain Bacteria; phylum Bacillota; class Desulfotomaculia; order Desulfotomaculales; family Desulfallaceae; genus Desulfotruncus; species Desulfotruncus arcticus. The sequence goes on along the minus strand of NZ_FOOX01000007.1, from coordinate 95,347 downwards.
CCCTGGAAAGTTAATTGGGACCCTTATTACGGACACCCTGAGGCCACAGAAAAACCGCTGCCTCCCGGCACATATATCGTGGAGGTGGGACCACCGGCGGGTTACAAAGTGCTTGACCGGGACGGTTCCGTTAACACAGACCAGGGTGACGAATTTGTCAGCCCCCCATCCCTTATGCGTGTGCCGCCCCCGCCCTACTACCCCGAGCTGCCTGATATCAGCATAACCAAGAAATTGGTGATCGTGGTGTCTGGGATGAACGCTGCGGCGGACTTTTTCCTCTATACAGACGTGCCTACCCCAGGCCGTATCGTGGGGTTTTTGCTGGATGACGTGAACCTGAAAACCGACCCTAATTTCATTTATTACGGCGAAAAGGAACATCCCCAATACACCAGTGGGCATCCGTGACTTTACCGGCAGGACGGAGTAGGTGCATTGCGGGTATAAGTAGATGGCATCAGCACTTCAAAAATGTCGTTCATATCCGAATGAACCGTGGTGATCAAATGTTTTACAAGCTTGCTCTATTTTTCTGCAATCACCAACATTTCAAAATCCTCTGTTGTAAGTTTGTCATCCCTGGAAAAAGCTCCAAGCTTTGCACCGAAGATATCAACCTTTTTGTATCCAAGAGTTTTCAGTAACCAAGTAATCTCGCAGGGCACATAATATCTTTCATTACACTCTAATTCTTTTTTATTACCCAAATCATCGACAACTGTTGTAATATTGTGATCGCGAAATGTCATTAAATCGAACGTATTGCTGCCATAGGTTGCATTGCCTTCCTCCGATGTTGAAGCATGAAATTGTTCAACTGAATGGTATAAAGGAAACAAACCGTTAAATGTAGTAAATATTATTTTTCCGTTCTCTTTAAGTGCTTTGGTTGCATTTTTAAGAATCTCAAAATTCATCTCGTCTGTCTCCATTAAAGGAAATGCCCCTTCACAAAGCATGATTGCTACATCAAATTCATTCATAAACGGTAAATCTCTTGCGTCATGCTTTTTGAAATCAATCTTCAGGTTTTGCTTTTTGGCCGTTTCTCTTGCTTTCTCAAGCATAGAATCGGATAAATCTATCCCTATTACGTTATAGCCTCTTTTTGTTAACTCAAGGGAATGCCTTCCTGTGCCGCACCCGATATCTAGTATTTTTAACGACTTTTTATAATTGATTTCCGCTTCGATAAAATCACATTCGCCAATTGTTCCCTGAGTAAAATTTTCATTGCCGTATTTCTCTCCATAATTTTCAAATAATGCTTCATACCATTGTTTCATATTTTAGCGCCTCCCTGCTTACTATTTATGCAAATATTATAATCACGTTTTTTAGGGCTACAACCGCAAGCACTTTTCAGAGACAAAAATGCGCCATGTAGCTCTCGCTTCACGGCGCACCTTATTATTGGTTTTCCAATTTTATTTTTGCAATAATTTTTTGTAGACTTTTTGGTGATAAATAATAAATTTCTGAAAGAGAAGTTATAGACATTCCTGCTATATATTTTTTGTATATCTCCATATTTCTAACAGTAAATTCTTCTTTACTTTTATTTTTTTCACCCCAGGCCTTTCTATTGCTTACTTTTCGTGGAATATAAATGTATTCACCATCAACATAGTTTTGAACCTTGTCTATTAATTCTTCTGGCAATACATCTATCGCTCTGATATAGCTCATTATACTCCTCCTAATCTGATTTTTTAGGAATGAGCAAAGGCTATACATATATCAAATTTTTGACGCCATGCGATAGCCTTTGCTACGCATAACGAACCGACTCTTTAATGATAAAGCTTCCCCCCTTTAGCAAAAATATAATTCATCATCCATACACAGAATAGATCCCTATCTGTTCTTTTTGTTTTTTACATGCCTCCGATCCACGGCCTTCATCAAAATATTGCTTTTGCTAATCTACCTTTTCCCCGTAGCAGAGCATATAGCTAGGTTAAACAATATTTACTCAACAAATTTCTAAACGCTGGCAAACAGGCTGGCCGATAATTCCGGGAAGGCACTTTTTAGTGCGGAAACCGGATCCTCAGTAAACAATATCGTATTTTCCGCATCAGCTTCAAGCCACTGGAAAAACGGCTCATCGTAGGATATCAGCATTTTGATAATTTGATTGAACTTTTCTGTTTTAACCGGATCGGTAATCCCAAAATTTTCTGCTTTTGGGAGGAGGCCTTGATCATAGGATTTGAACGACACGGTAAACACATGGTTTTTTGCTCCGTAGTCCAGAGGTAAAACCAGTGCATGCTTGAGTTTAACTGTACGATAATTCTTATTCTTCATATCACCCGGTTCTCCTTTTACAGTCATAGTCAGCTGGCCGTTTCTACACAAACAGAGGGGTTCCCCCCAGCTGCATGGATACATTTTGACAGGCATAATTCAAGTTAAAATCGGAACTTCCAGTCCACTTAATCGGGTCCACCGCATTGACCGTCAGTAGATCAATAACCGGCGCATCATCCGTATTCAACACATCTATAATATCCGGTGTCAACATAACCGCGCCCATAATAAGACCAATAACCAGACCACCCACAATCAGCGCGGCGCCTTCGGTTACCACCGTCAGTATAATCAGTGCAATGGCGGCAACGATTGAGACGACAATTTCAGTAATGATAATGCCCACCGAGTGGTGGATGGTATGTTCGATATCCCCCTTTTGGGCTTCCTTAAAGACCAAAGTCTGGCCGTTTTTAGAGTTTCCCAGTTCAATGGTATACCAGTTGGTCGCCTGACAGGTGGCGGTAATACCGGGTGAAACCTCAGTTTCCGTGAAGCTGGTAAGGGTAAAGAGTTTGCCGTTTGACTTCAAGTTTAGCCGCACCAGTTTGGGGTAATAAGTTGAACCATTGTGTTCCACCGGCCCCAGATCAATACTAACCCCGCCTTTAAGATACAATTCGTCCCCCTCTTGGTTCATCACAAAATTATCGACGTTCAGTCCCTTGTAGGCATGGCAAATGGCCGGCCGCACGAGGTCCGCAAGGGTGCGCTTTTGAGAAATTGCAAATCCGGCGCTACTTCCTTTGGGAATAATATTTTCGGAGATTTGTTCAGCCAGGTTTGTACCGGTTCTGTCCCCGGTCATGCACAATACGCCCAAGGTGCTGGTTTCCGGAGTTTCCCCATCCAGATAGGCATAGCTGATGTAGTTCGGAGTGACAAATCCCCACTGGTCCTTGTCAATCATCCGGTTTAGATCGACCACGTTGAAGATGTGGTTAAACTCATTCAGATGCTCATTGCCCCAATTCTTCAGCCCTTCCTGAATGAGGGCATTGGATATGGTTCCAACATCTGTGCTAAGCTCCAGGGAGATCAAGACAAATGCAGGCTGGCCGGGCGAATCGGATGTGTGCTTGACCACCAGCGCATGCGGCGTGCCTTTATAGTCACCGTTTGCAGCGGTATGCGGTACATAGTGCAGGTTCACCTCGATTACCGCAGTTCCGTCCGGGCACTGAATTTGTTTACCCGTATTGGTATAGGTCAGGATGATATGCTTAAGCGGAATGTGAAAGCGAACATTTTTGCCGTCACCGCCCTGAGTTATCTGCCAGTCGCCAAAATCACCGGTTACTTTAAAGGCATCTTCGGCATAACTGAAACCGGGCGGGGATGATTTTTTGTCTACAATCGCCTGGTTAACCAGGGGGACCGGAATTCCAAATGCAGTATCCCAACCGTAAGTATATAAAGCGGCCATAACAGCCTCCTAACTTTACCCGACGAGAGTAATCTGTTTTTCCTGCCAAAGTGCGTGCTATTTGCCGCTGACAGCGACAGTTGCATGGTGCTGACAGGAATTTTGAGCTTATCTGGCTTTTAAGCCTATTTGCAGTGAGGAAGCCAGCCAGGAACACTTCAGGTCATAACCGGAAACGCCCGGCCAGTTGTAGGGCACGACGACTTCATTGGCAAACTCATCAAAGGCGGGAACCTTTTCCCAGTCGCCTTTGGCACAATTCTCAATAATTTCATAGATCAGTTGCTCACCGCCTACAATGGCACCAACCGCACCGGCAATTCCGCCGAGAACTTTCCAGCGGGTGGCGGTAAAGGCATTCTTGAATCCGGTCCAGCCACCGCGGACCTGTCTGGCAGCACTGGTGCCGGCATCCACTTCATCAAGCAAAACCCAATCGTCTTCCACAAGTCTATACGCTTCTTGGAACCCTCTTGCCGTAACCATGGCCGAACCCGCATCTTCAGTTACTTCACCGACAGCGATGGCTCCCCGGAGTCCGTCTATAAGCGGAGCCGCTACCGCCGCCAAGCCGAGAACAGTCATAATGACATCCTCGACGATACCAACAGTAACGGCGGCTTTGGTTTTGGTCACATTCACCGTCATATTACGCGCAATCTGGTCATACCAAAAGATCTGTCGCCCGTCAATCTCTTTGAGACTCAACTGAACCTGTTCAGTAAAGTTGATGTGCACATCATACTCCCAGCTTTCGGGGTACTTCAGATCTATGAATTCAAGCTCCAGGTAGCTGTGGATAAGGCTCATTTTGAATTGATTCTTTTCGATGGTCACCACTAGCGCGGTATACGCATTGATGTTTTCGCCATCCTTTTCAAGCAGGTATTCCGGCGAGCTTTCACCCTTGGAGAGAAACCAGCTCTTGCCTTTTTCGGTTACTTCGATGGCATAACCGGAAACATCAATACCGATAAAAACCGCTTGTTCGCCCATTGATTCCCAGTGCCCGAAGGCATACTGCAAGTCTGACGTTAGATTGCCGGCATCAAGGTCGGCGGTAAACTTGGCAGAGATACTGCGTACCGGCGAATCGTCTTTTTTGAAGCGGCCCCAAGTCAGTTTGGCATTGTTCTGAATGGTCAGACCGTCATTGGTCACTGTAAAGTCATTCTCTTCGGCATCACAGAAGATTGCCCGGGCGCCGCTAAGCATCATATTTTGCAGAAAGACAGTACCGTTAATTAGAAAACCGGCATTGGCGCTGTTGGAACCGGTACCCATCGGGATGGCATTATTTGAAACCTGGTGGTTCGAAGCGGCAGTCCGGTTTTGCGTCATGGTCAGCACCCCAAAAACACTGTTGTCCAGAGTACCGTTATCGGTAACGGCATAGCTTGTGGATGTGGGTTTGATCCAGTGGTATTTATCTGACTTGGATAATTGCGGGCTTAAGTCGAGAACTGAGAAAACGTAGTTAAAATCACCAATATTGGCATTAAACCATTCGCTCATCAGTTCGGGCAGTACAGCAGCCGCAATCCCACTGGTTTTATTGTTTTCGATGGTTACAATTACAACCGCGGGCTGCTCTTTACTGACTTCATCCTGAAGGAATTTCAGATTGTTTCTCCAAGCATCTTCAAACATATAAATATGGAGAAACTGATCCTGGTACTTGTCAATATTGAAAAAAATATAATAATTTGATTTGCCGTCGGCAATCATCCATTCCAGATTATTTTTGATCACTGTTACTGTGGCGCTATCCGAAAGTTGATTCTGCTGAGCAGCAAACTCATCCTTCAGTATCTGGCTGATTGTGCTTTTGTCAAGGGCAGAGACTATTTGATTGACTTTGTCGTTGCCGGCAACAGTAAAGGCAAACTGGTCGGGATCCGGAACCCATTCCATGCCCACCTCAATAACCACTTTGTAGTCTTTTAAGTTATACCTGGTTCCACCAGCTTCATATGTTCCCTCAATGAACGGACAGACCATGCGAATATTTTTACCGTCACCCCCAACAGTCAATTGCCACGGACCCAGTATACCCTTTGCATTGTAGCTCGGGGCATCCGAGGCGGCCTGCGAAAAGTTCTTAACTTTGTCACTGACCGACGACCAGTTATCAGCAATGGCGGTATTGGCATCGTTAAATCGGATGCTGAACACGGTATCCCAACCATAGGTATCCGCATCATTGTGGTTAACGATCTCTGCCACGACATCTGGAACAGGCAGGGTTGGGGGGGTGGTTTTAAGAGTAGTGGTCATAAGTCTCCTCCTTAATTTACAATTCGTTATTTTAACTAAGGCAGATGCATCAACTCAAGCTTTAGCTGCTAAAAAATTCTGCTTCTGTTCTTCTTCACATCGGCTATCCCAAGCCCTGCTCAAAAGACAAAATCACGATACATTGCCCGTGACATAGAATGCACCTTCGAGCCTGGCATTGGCAGGGCTAAATTCCTGGTTGCCGGTATGCCATCTGACAAAAGAAGCCAGGTTCACCACCGAACCGCCAACCGATTTTTCAAACTCATCATTGATGTTGCCCATGCCTATTTTGCTGACTTGATCGGAAAAATTATTGATGCTGTCTACGATCAATGAAATAAGCCCCGGCAGGGTGGTTATGCCCACCACCGCCAGCAGCACCCAGTCATACCAATTAATTGTCTGGTTATGGTCGATAGTCGGGTTTTGGTCATCCAGAAAGGTTACTTTGTTGTTGCTGAAGTTTAGCGGATTGCTTGTTTGGCAACTCCAACTGTAAGTGGCACCGGGAAGGTCAGCCAGCCCAAAAAGGAATTTAAGCGGGCCGCTGCCGGAGGCATGGGTGACCAGGCCATTGCCACTGTCACTTTCAGTTAAAACAAATGAGCTGGCAGCAATGGATCCTTTCGATGTCTTGACACTGAATTTTCCTGAATTTTTCAGCGTACATTTTTCATTTGCAACATCAACTTGGAATTCACCGTCCGGAAAGGATTTCTTGATTGCTGGAAGAATGACTTCAGTGAAGAACACTTGCTGTGAGATTAGAATGACAGCATTGGCTGAACTGGAAAACGCGGCCGATTCAAAAGCCGATTCTGAAGGCCACTCCTTGTCAGACAACATGCAAAGAAAGCAGAGGGCTTCCTGGTCCTTGCTGCTGCTGTAAAAATAGGTCCACTTGAAAGGTTTCAACCAGCCGGCCATACTTGAATTATCGGGAAAGATTTTGGCGAAGATATAACTGATTTTGGTTTTATTCTTAATCAGCGTATCTGCCAGGTAGACCCTGAACAGACCCTTGCCCACGGTATCAAGTTTGCCGGCCGGATCATTTATTGACACAACGGATATATAACCGGGATTATCAGGCAAAGTGGTATTCTCAGGCGCAAATACAAGCTCTGTCTTATCACCGCTTCCCTCCAACTGCTGCCCGCTGCCCGGTCCAACCCAGGCCAGGGATACTTCAACTGCGGCATTCACGCCCGCCAGGTCATAATGTCCCGAAATTGCCGCACCTTCGACCGTCATCGTACCTTGCAAAATAGGGAGGGAGAAACGCAACAGTGTATTGCTCCCACCTTTAATGATTTGCCAGGGTGCCATTTGGGCTTTAATGGTGATCTCTGAACCGGTCTCCTTATCTTTATCCTGATACTCCAGCGTGATATCCGTACCGGCGAGGTTGTTTTTGAGGATATCATTTATTTTCTCTATTTTTACGCCAAAAGAATAGTCATATCCGTATGTTAACATTTTTTCTCCTTTTACTTTTACAATATTACGAAGATAATTGTGCTAAAGACTTACTTACCAAATTAGCCAGAAAATTACTTTAAAAATATTCAATTTTATCTTTTTATTTCCTTTATTTTTTTATCGATAACTTTCAAAAAATTAAGTCAAAATGCGACATATATAGCAAAGATTAGAGATTTTTTAAAGGGGCTCCACTGGGGTGTTCGGGTGACTAATGATTATAGCTCCACCATTGATATTTAACTTTTTCTTAATGGCCCGGTACAGATCATTAAAAGCTTCAAGCCTGACCCAGCGGTTATTAATTAAATGTTATAAGATGTTCCAATCTAATCATATTCCCCCTGAAAAAAATACCTGCCTGCGGATTAATTAGGAAAGAACAAAAGGAGGTATAACGTTTGAAAAGGATCCTGATTTTAATGCTGACAGGGCTGTTAGTAATGTCCCTGTCAGCCGGTGTAGCTTGGGCTAAGACAGACAATGCTAAAAAGGAAGAGGCTCAGACCAAAGTAAACGCAATGCAGATGTACAAGACCCAGTACAAATCCATGGTTAACCATGAAATTTCGGCTAAGGGCAATAAGTTTAATGACACTGCAAATCACTGGGCCAGCGCTTCAATACAACGGATGGTGGATATGGAGTTGTTCGCTGGTTACGATGACGGCACTTTTAAGCCCAACAATAACATGAGCCAGGCAGAGATGATTGCTCTGCTGATGAGATTAGTGGACGCCGATAACAATGATGATGAAGACGAAAATAGCGTAAGCGATGCAATTTACAGTGAAAAACTTAATCAAATTCCTGGCTGGGCCAGAGAGTCGGTTGCAAAAGCCGTAAAATTAAACATAATGAACCTCAACCGGTTCCATTCTGACCAGCAGGCTTCCCGGGCTCAAACATGTGTGGCATTTGCCAAAGCGTTACATTTAGATCCGATCAATAATGTTGACGTGAATTTTGCTGATAATTCACTGATTGAAAAAGATGATCTTGGATACATTCTAGCCATGTACCAGGCAGGTTATATCAAAGGTGCACCGGGTAATTACTTCTTGCCCGAAAATGGCATAACTAGGGCTGAAATGGCTGTCATCATGGAAAGGATCCTGGCCGACTATAAAGCAGATGGTAGCGAGGAAGATGAAGTTGATCTTTCCGCACTGGAAAGCGATCTGTCAGGCGATTACGACGAAATTAAAGATGTGCCCGTAGATAGCATCAAGCTGGAAGGCGGCAAGGATGAAGTTGACGTTGAGGTAGAGGTTAACCTGGCTAACTACAAAGACGAGTGGTCCGATTTAGGTAAAAGTGATATCAAAGACTGGTTGGAAAACCTTGTGGGCGATATCCAGGATGAACTCTCCGGGGATACCATAGTTAGTGGCAAAATTATTAACAATGATAATGATGACACGCTGGTTAGATTTAGCAAGGACGGGAATGATGACCTTTCCTTAAGTTATAATGGCGACGATGTGAAGGATGTGGAGGATGACCTAAAAGGTGATGAATTTGATATAGTCAACATCGAATTCGAGATTACTTCGATTAGTTATAACGAAGATGATAAAATCAAGGTCGATTTAGAGGCGCAGGAAGATGTTTCCACTAGTCAATGGGATGACCTGAACAGCAGTGACGTTGAGAATGAGGTGGAAATCATCTGTGAAGAAATTGCAGAATCATTTCAAGACGCTGCTGGCGCTGAACCAGCGATGATTAACATCTACTTGTATGATAAAGATGCACATTTGCTGGAAAGTTATGAGTATGACGTAGAAGATGAAACACTGGATTAGATTACTAGAAGATGAATAAACGATATCACCATTTAAGAACAAACAGAAATCCAGAGTAAGCCCTTTCGAAAGGGCTATTATTTTGCCCTGATTGCGTTTGGCCATAGCGCATCCTCACTTTCATTCTCTGACCCGCACGGTCACGCCGTATCCGTGCAACAATTGCGCAATCTGTTCCAGCCGCTCACTGCTTGGCGGCGCAAAGATTTCCTGCTCCCGTCCGATGCCCCGGCTCTTGCTCAAACCAAGGCCGTGATAAGGCAGCAGGGTGGCGGCGGTCAAAGAGAATTCTCGCATCAATTGACCTACGGCACTGATGTTCCCGTCCCCGTCATTGACGCCGGAGATCAGTGGCAGGCGAATGATAACCTTGCGCTGCAGACCGGCCGCTGCCAGCTGCCGCAGATTGCTGAGAATGAGGCGGTTACTCACGCCGGTATAAGCCTGGTGTGCCTCGTCTTGCATCGCCTTAAGATCATAGAGGATGTGGTCCGCTTTCCGCGCCAGACGCTGAAGCAAGTCGCCGTCGCCAAATCCGCTCGTATCCAGCGCCACATCGAGACCGTTTTGTTTGGCTACGTCCAGCAGGGCCTCACTGAAGACCGGCTGGGCCAGCAACTCAATTTTCAACCCCTAAAATAGGAAATAGGTGCATCCCCCACTCCCAATAAAATAATTCCACCGCTTGTTAATCACACTCGGGATTTGTTTGTTTCATATTTAGTTCTGTAGCTCGGGAATATCCTTGTAGTATTCAAGTGCCTCGGGGTTGGCCAACGCGTCCTTATTCAGTACGGGCTGACCGTGAATCAGGTTTCTGACTGCAAGTTCCACTTTCTTGCCGCTAATGGTATATGGGATATCCTTAATGCTTACAATTTTGGCCGGAACATGTCGAGGCGTAGTGTTTACGCGGATAACAGTTTTGATTTTTTTCATCAGTTCATCCGTTAACTCCACGCTTTCGGCTAGTTTAACGTACAGGACAACTCTAACATCGTTGTCCCATTCCTGTCCTACCACCAAGCTATCAAGCACTTCAGGCAAGGTTTCTACTTGCCGATAGATTTCCGCGGTACCGATTCTGACGCCTCCGGGGTTAAGGGTTGCGTCGGAACGGCCATAAATGACCACGCCGCCTGTTTTGTCGTTGATTTCAATATAATCGCCATGATGCCACACATTATCGTAAACATCAAAGTACGCACTCTTATATTTTTTCTGATCAGGGTCATCCCAGAAACCAATAGGCTGCGAGGGGAATGGAGCAGTACAGACCAACTCGCCCTTCTGGTTAAAAACATGCTTACCATTCAGGTCAAATGCTTCCACCTTCATGCCCAGACCGCGGCATTGCAACTCACCGGCGTAGACCGACCCGATTGGGTTGCCCAGTGCAAAACAGGAAATAATATCCGTGCCTCCGGAGATGGAAGAAAGTCGAAGATCCTTCTTAATATCCTTGTAGACAAATTCAAAGCTTTCAATGGAAAGGGGGGAACCGGTGGAGAGGAATGCCCTAAGGTTACTTAGGTCGTATTCCCTGCCGGGTTTAATACCATTCTTTTCAACAGCGGCCAGATACTTTGCGCTGGTCCCGAATACGGTAATTTTTTCGTCCTGAGCAAGTTTAAACAGTGTTCCGGAGTCCGGGTAAAAGGGCGAGCCGTCAAAGAGAAGGATGGTTGCCCCAACTGCCAGGGAACTTACCAGCCAGTTCCACATCATCCAGCCACACGTTGTGAAGTAGAACATTTTGTCCTCTCTTTTTAGGTTGGTGTGCAGCAACAGCTCTTTTAGATGCTGCATCAGAGTGCCGCCGGCACTGTGCATGATACACTTGGGGATACCGGTTGTCCCGGAGGAATACATAATATATAGCGGGTGATCAAATGGTAGTTGTTCAAACTCAATTTCAAGGCCAGATTCTTTTGAAATAAAGTTGTCGAAGTACACCGAGTTGGGAACATGGCTAATATTAGGTTTTTCTTCAGTGTAAGGAACCACCACCACTTTTTGAATTGAAGAGATGTCTTTAAGAACTCCGGGAATACGGGTCAGTGAATCATGGGCCTTTCCATTATAGTAATAGCCGTTGGCGGTAAAAAGAACTCGGGGTCCGATTTGGCCAAAACGATCCAATACTCCCTTGATACCAAAATCAGGGGAGCAGGACGACCAGATGGCACCAATGCTGGTGGTGGCCAGCATGGCAATAACCGTTTCGATCATGTTGGGCATAAAGCCTGCAACCCGATCGCCCGTCTTAATACCCATATCCCGCAACGAGCGGGCCAGGCGGGCAACACGGTCATACAGTTGGGTATAGGTAATCCTCACAGGTTCCAAAGCTTCGCTTTTAAAAATTAAAGCAGTTTGATCATCCCGGTAGCGCAGCAGGTTTTTCGCAAAATTCAGCTTAGCCCCGGCAAACCATTTAGCTTCCAACATATTATCCAGGTTATCCACCACCTGGAAGTAAGGCTTGGAAAACCTGATCCCACAGAATTCCCACATAGTGGCCCAGAAGTCGGGGATGTCGGTAATTGACCAGTCATATAGTTCGCTATAGGAATTAAAATTTTTTCCATACTTCTCATTGACAAATCTAATAAAAGCGGTTATGTTGGCTTCGCTTACTTGTTTTTCAGACGGTGACCAAAGCAAATTATTCACCCTAACTCCTCCTTGATCGCACCAGACGACGTCAATACTGCCGATGTCGCTGTAGCTATTTCTTTTGAGTTACAATAGTCGATAATTTCACTCTTATTATTTAATAGGTGACACATCTTTCTTGCATAATCACTATTTAGGCTAAAACCCGGTGGCCTCCTTGGGAATACGGCCAGTTTTAATACACTCACTGCGTAGCCTGCGGTTAAGAATTTTTTCCATCATCCGTCCTATTTCTAATATCCTATCAACGTCAACCCCTGTTTCAATACCCATTTCATCCATCATTACCACCATGTCCTCGGTGGACACCAGCCCGACAATATTGGGGTCCTGGTAGTAATAAGCACCGGTTCCGGCAACAGGAGCCCCGTCAACAAAGTTAGCCGGCTGGCCGCCAGTGCCGCCCATCGTGCTTTCAAAGCGGGTAATCCCGGCTTGAAGCGCAGCCAGCAAATTGGCCAGTCCCCAACCCCTGGTTACATGAAAGTGAGCTACGTGTAAGTTGGGGTCGGGCATAGCATCAAGAATCATTGAGAAATATTCATATACTTTATTGGGCGGTGCAGAGCCGTCGTGATCAGCATGTTCTATATCGTCAGCGCCCAAATCCAGGTACCTTTTAGTGAATTCCACAGCTTTTTTCAATTCTGTCGGCCCTTCAATAGGGCAGCCCCAGATGGTACTAACGGTGCCATTTACCTTAATCCCCGCGTCATGAGCCTTCTTGATAGATTCTTCGGTCATCTTCCAGTAGCCCTTGTGATCCAACCCTGAGTTTTTATACATGTGTGAGGCTGAAGTTGACACCATTTGCAAAATACGAGTTGGGCCATAGCCTTTTTGCTTTAATTCAATGGCGCGGTCCACAGCTTTTTCCCTGATGGTTATAGCTGTAAGTTCTACTTCCGGCAGTTTTTCCTTAACCCTTCTGGAGTTATACAGCATTTTAAAGAGTTCATCAGCATCTGCAAACTGGGGCATCCCCCTGGGGTTACCTAAATTGGTAACTTCGATTTCTTTAAAGCCGGCCAGAATCAGCTCTTCTAAAACCCACAACTTGGCCCGGGTAGGGATAGTAAAATCCTCATGTTGGAAACCGTCCCTGACGGTAATTTCGCCAATTCTAACTTTATTGGGATATTTTAATTGAAACATACACATGCCTCCTTACGATGTTTTTAAAAGTTTATAGGGATAGGGCGACACTGTTAGCCCGCCCCTTGAGATTGAACACCAACTCCAAACACAATATTTTAGGAGTTACCTGCCTTTGTACACCGGCTTGCGCTTTTCATTGAATGCCAGCAGGCCCTCGTCGCGATCCTCAGTGGTTAAGCAAACGTTATAGCATTCAGCCTCAAGCGCCAGCGCTGTATGCAGATCCAGTTCAACACCCAGGTTAATTGACCGTTTGGCCTGCCGCAGCGCCACCGGCCCGTTCTTGGTGATTTCCCGCATAATTTCCATGGTTTTTTCCATCTGCTTGTCAGCCGGGACAACATGGTTGACCAAGCCAATCTCATAAGCATCTCTGGCACTAATGCGCCGGCCGGTATAGATTAATTCTTTGGCTTTGTTGCGTCCAATTACCCGGGGCATCAGTTGGGTGCCGCCGCCGCCCGGTATTATTGCCAAGCCCACTTCCGGCAGCCCGAAAGCAGCCTGTTCCGAGGCAATGATAAAATCACAGCAGAGGGCAAATTCACAGCCCCCGCCCAGGGCAAACCCGTTAACGGCAGCTATTATTGGTTTGGAAAACTCAGCTACAGCTGTAAAAGCCTTAACAAATAAAGCCCTCTGCTTTTTCATTTCCTCACGCGTCATGGTCTTTCGTTCCTTTAAATCAGCTCCCACACAGAAGGCTCTATCTCCTTCAGCAGTAAAAACAGCGGCAAAAACTTCGTCGTCCTGTTCTAGCTCTTCTAACGCCGCCAAGATCTCCCGGGCTGTTTGGGTGCTGATGGCATTCATGGCCTCGGGGCGGTTAAACGCCATCACAGCAATATGCCCATCCCTGGTTAGTTTAATATTTTCAAATTCCATTATTAGCACATCCCTTCTATAAGTCGGGGCATAAATTGCGGATATATTTAAGTTTGGCACATCAGTTAAATAGTACAATCCTATATGTATCCCCATTCCTCTGGTCCGGGCGGACATGAGTCGTCCGCCCTTATAAAAAGGTGTAGCCCCTTTGCTTATTGGCATACTAAAGGTTCTAAAGGTGTATCCCCTCTCCTTTAAACCGGGTACACAGGGTGCTTACGCTCGGCAAACTGTTTATCTTTGGACTCATAGAGAGCAAATCTGCGAATTAATTCATCACGCAATTCGGTTCCGCTTACCATATGATCCACAACCAGTTCTGAAGCCAGTCGGTAGTTATCTACATCTTTGGCATATTCCTCACGTTTTTGCTGGACAAAGGCAGGCCTTTCCTCCGGCGGCAGAGCCATAATCTTATTTTCATAAACAGCATTCACGGCCGCCTGCCAGGTTATTGGCATACAAGCCGTCTTCCACCATGATTGACCCGGGATCCAATAAAAGCTCGATCCTTTCCCTGGCAAAGAGATTGCCCTTTTTGGCGTTGCTTTCGTGGTATTTCCTGCCCCGCCCTTCTTAATTACTGATTCTTTTTCCTTATGCTCTTCGCTTATGGTTTTGTTATTGATCTCCTCCAAGATGCCATGCCCTCCTTCATGTTTTGAGGTCTGTGCTGTACTTCCAAAAATATAATAATTTCAATCACTTTGAGTTTTTTTCATTAAAATTTTTATGTCCATAATCGCCTTAATTTCATTTGCTTTGCTTATAACCTTAATTTTAAAACCGGCCACGCCCCGTTCGGCATCCTTCTCTTCCTTACCGGTTACTTCCACCTCAGCGTAAAGAGTGTCCCCAATATAAGTAGGGCCAATAAAACGCACCCGCTCTATGCCATAAAAGGCTACTATCGGGCCGGGAACCATATCAAGCAGCCCCATGGCAACAGAAAGAACCAGCATTCCATGAGCAATGCGCTGTCCAAAGGAAGTCTGCGCCGCCCACTCCTTGTCGGTATGCAAGGGATACCAATCACCGCTAAAGGCGGAGAACAAGACGAGGTCGGCCTCCGTGATAGTTCGTCCCCTGGAAACCCAGCGCTCACCAATATTTAACTCATCGAAATATTTGTCGAACATGTAAAACCTCTCTCTCCTATAATTAGCAACGGTGTAGGAAAAAACGTGCTTTGACAATGTCAAAGCCTCGGAAGAGTCTATCATCGTAAGTGGGTGTTTTCTATCAGCTTACCCATCTGTTTTCCAATCGGTCAAAAGAACCAGCAGCTAGATTCTCTTTCTCCGTCTTTAACTTCTGCTTCTGGAGCTTACCAGTCTGTGTTACGGGCAAACTTTTCCTGAATTCCCAATAGCGGGGCACCTTGAAATAGGCCAAATTCTCTACCGCCCAGGCTATTAACTCGTCCAACAGATTTTTGGAATCGGTTGAGTAATCCTCTTTTAACACCACATAAGCTTTCACTTCTTGTTCCCTGATGGGATCTGGCACCGGAATCACCGCGACCTCCATTACGGCCGGGTGAAGATGGATCGCCCCTTCCACTTCGGACGCCGAGATATTCTCACCGCTACGGCGTACTATATCTTTCTTACGGTCCACGAAATAGTAGCGGCCCTTGTCATCCCGTTGCACATAGTCACCGGTATGGAACCAGCCGTTTTGCCAAGCCTTTTCAGTAGCAAGCGGATCTTTGTAGTAGCCGGACATAAAGCCCCGCTGCCGGTTTTCCGGCTCACTACCTCTCAGGACCATCTCCCCGACAGTGCCATGTAGTACCTCTTGATCGTAATCATCTACTACCATAGCCTCATACTCCACGAACGGCTTGTAGAAACAGGCCGTGCCTACATTTCGGTCAGGCTGCGGCAGACAACAGAAATTTAGACCGGTTTCCGTCATGCCGAACACTTCCAGAAGTTTTACATTAAACCGCTCTTCAAATGGCTGGTGAATGGTCTTCGGTACACCAGCCCCTATTCCAATCCAGGGCCGGTGGTCGCCATCGTCCGGTTGCTCGGGCATGCCCATAAGCATCGCTGGCATTACACCCAAATAGTGAAAATGAGTTGCCTCCTTGGCCCGTACTTCCTGCCACCAGCTTCTTGGATGGAAGCGGTCAACCATAGCCAGACTGCCCCCAACAAACAATGTCCCCATGGTAGAGAGGATCTGAGGATTCATATGAAAGAACGGTAATGGCGTCAAGACCCGGTCGTTAGCAGTCAGACTCAAGTGCTCAGAATAACGGTTACCAGCCACCAGGTAATATTTCTGGCTCTCAAGGCAGCCCTTAGGGTTGCCGGTAGTGCCGGAAGTGTATAAGATGGCCGCTTCATCGGTGACGCTAATCGATATATCGGCAAGTACACCAGGAAATTGTGGCAGAATCCGTTCGTAAGCCGTAGTGCCGTCAAAATCCCCCCGAACTGACACTCGGCGGCTAATCTGAATATTTTCAGTCTCTATGGCGTTTTGGACGATTTCCCAGTATTCTGGAGTGGCCACCACCGCTTTGGCTTCGGAATGCTGCAAGATGTAGGCCGTTTCCTTTCCCCGGAAAAAGGTATTGATAGGCACCATCGAAGCTCCTATTTTAACTAAGCCAAACCACAAGTAAATAAACTCTGGGCAGTTCGGCATCATCAGGGCTACCCGGTCCCCTTTATGAATACCTAATTCAAGAAACATATTAGCAGTCTGGTTAATTAATCTGTTCATCTCACTATAGGTTATTTTTTGTTCTTCAAACAGCAAATACACCTTGTCAGGACTGCGGTCCACTGCCCTTTCCAAAACTTCTCGGATGTTTTTATATTGCATATTTATATACCTCCTCTCCGCCGTTGCGGATACCTAGTGGGGTCAACGAAGTACCCCTGTTTTTTTGTGGTCCAGTTGTTAATGTACGTACTTCGCATGAGTCCTATTGGGTTAAAGCACCTGAGATCTGGGAGCTTGCGTTCCTTGCCGCCTTTTCTTTCAAATATAGCGGAATAGCCAATATTGCGCTGATCAAGGCCGCCGAAGCAAACATATAGTAAGCACTGTTAAAGCTAGATGTTTTGTCAAGGATAGCGCCCATAATAATTGGAGATAAAACCCCGGCAAAGGAACCCCATGCTAGCATGAATCCGCTGCTTGCCGCCACCCGTTCCTTGCGTACCAATTCCATCGGGATAGCCCACATTAGAGCGATGGCCGCAAAGTCACAGAAGCCCGCAATACTAAAAGCCAATAGAGATATTTGAATCGATGGCGTATTAACGGCAATGACAGTTGCCGGCAGCGTTATGATAGAAGTAATAATTAGTAGAGGTGTACGCCAGCCTTTAACCAGACGGTCAGATATGATGCCGACAAGGATCGCACCGAAAGAGGCACTAATATTTGGTATGGCTGAGTATAGACCGGAACCGAGAATACTTGAACCCCTGGCTTTAACAAAGTAAGTTGGTAGCCAACCCATGTTAGCCCAATAGAGGGCAGTAAGGCCAAAATAAATAAAAGCTAACAGCCAAGTAATTGGATTGGTCAAGATTTCTTTCATTACATCAGAAAAAGGTTCTTTAGTGGACTTGGGTGGATCACTATGACTCTTAATAAGGTCCAATTCAGTTTTGCTAATCCAACGGTGCTCTTCTGGTTTAGCAGTGATAAGGTAAGCGGTAAAAGCAACAAGGACCAGACTGCCTCCACCAAATACGTAAAAAACGCTTCGCCAGCCCATGTTTTCGATGATCAGTCCAGCAAGAGGGGCACCAACCACTACTCCCAAAGTCATGGCAGAAAGCCATATACCAGAGGCCATGCCTCGCTCCCGAGGTAACATCCAATTTGAGACAATCTTTGTGTTAGACGGACCAAGCGGTCCCTCCGAAGCCCCAAACAAGATTCGCACTACTATCATGGCAGTTAACCCTCCAACCATTCCTGTAGTGATTGTAAACAAAGACCAGAAGGTAAGGGAAACTATTAAAATAGTCTTCGGGGAAAAGCGGTCTGCTAAGAAGCCACCGGGAAAGTTTACAATCGTATAACCAATAGTAAGGCCGCTAATTACCACACCGATTTGGGCGGCATTAAGATGAAAATCCTCCATTATAAGCGGAACCGCCATTGATAGGTTAACCCGATCCATATATGATACCAAAGTTAATATAAACAACCAGGCAAGGATAAACCAACGCAACCTTCCTTTGTTTTCCATGAACATAACCCTCCTTCACAATTAAACCTTTATTTCCTCAAAATACAAAAAATGTGGCACCCCCTTCCCGCTTTCTAAATCTTTAAATAAGCAAGAATTGTGCCCCATTAGTGAATTATCTGAAAATATATCGTAATACCTATTATATAAAGCATATAGGCCATTTGAAATTGCCAGTCGTAAAGGTGTTGGCAACTTTGCCTAGGCATTCCTGCGCATTCATGGCATTTTTGCCTATGTTTTGGCACGTTTAATGCCGAGTTTTTTACATTTTCGCAAAAGAGTTGAGATGTCGATGCCCAAAGACTCCGCAGCAGGACCCAGTCTGTCGTTATGCAGTAGAGCCCTCTCAATCAACTGTCGCTCCGTGACGGCTATAGCTGCTTTAAGAGGAAGCATCCCCGAATCGACAGGCCGGAACGGGTTATTCACAAGCGCTATTGGGAATGTTTGACGGATTTTTTCCGGTAAATCCTCCTTTTTGATCAAACCGGTAGAACCAAGCACCACTAGCCGTTCTATGGTATTCTCCAGCTCGCGCACATTTCCCGGCCAGGAAAAATCACATAAACAGTCCATCGCTTTCGGGGACAAACTTAGAGTGCGTTGATACTTTTGACAAAACTTGTCCCAAAAGGATAGTGCCAAAACTAAAATATCCTCTTTCCTGTCTCGTAAAGGCGGAATCACTACCGGAACAACGTTTAGCCTATAAAAAAGATCCTGCCGAAATATCCCCTCGTCAACCATTCTTTCCAAATCACGGTTGGTGGCTGAAACAATTCTAATATCCACCGGCACCGGGTGTGTGCCACCAACGTGCTGGATTTTTCTATCTTGCAGAACATTAAGCAGTTTTACCTGCATAAACAGAGGCAGCTCTCCGATCTCGTCCAGGAAAACAGTACCATTATTGGCCATCTCCAATAACCCCGGCTTGCCTTCCCGCCTGGCTCCGGTGAAAGCGCCCCGATCGTAACCGAATAACTCTGACTCCAACAAAGATGACGGAATAGCTGCGCAATCAACTTTGATAAATTGACCCTTTTCAGCCCTGCCGCTATGTTCGTGAATCAGGGATGCAATTAACCCTTTACCCACCCCAGACTCACCATAAACCAGAACGGTAGCATCTGAAGCAGCAATCCGGGGAATCATATCAAGGATGCTCTGCATCTTAGGGTCGCGCACAATTATTTTTTCTTGTGTCACGTTTAAAATAGGGCTAAAATTTTTCAAGATCTCCTGATATTGTTTGTTAAGTTTCTTAGTAAGTTTCAACTCATCCTTCAGGGCATTAAGCTCGCTCAAGTCTCGCACCACACACACCACGTTTACCAGGTTGCCATGTTCATCAAACACTGGATTACCGGTCACTAGGGCCTCACACCCGCTGGGATAAATGATCACTTTTGACACACGCTGCCTAGAACGAATTGTTTCAATGGTCACCGAATCTGAAATTAAGTTAGCCACCAACAGCGTACTGACATGCTGGCCCATTATCTCGTTGGTAATCCCTGTGATGCGTAGAAAAGCTTCGTTGTAAGCTATGCAGTAACCTTCAGAGTCAGTCATATAAATCCCATCACCGATAGAATTTATCATGGCTTTAAAAGTAATTTCAAGATCCTGTCTCATTGGTCTATTCCTCCTGTAGCACCGATTACCCTTGCTATGACTAATTGGGTCAACTCTATGAACTTATTGGAAGTTTTATGGCGAGACTATATCCTTTATTTGTTATCAATCAGGTTTTCCCTTTAGCTGTGCATACTTGTCTTAAAGATTTGAATCTTCAGTGATTTCAGATATCCAATTGCTTAACTTGTCAAAAAACAAATATACAGATTAAATTAGTGAGACCTCAAGTAGGTAGCGGTAGGGAAGCAGAAACGATTTTGGCATTATTAATCACCCTAAGTAATTCCCTACCCCAATTATAACCCGGAATGCAATTTTCACACCAGTTGATGTGTTTGGCAATATAAAAGTGTGGAGCTTAGCTTCCGTTTTTCTTCCAGTTTTATTTCCAATTTGCCATTGACGGCGAGCCTCTGCAAGCATGGTTCAATGTCAGGGGCGAAGGGGTAAATTCTTTATGACAACGCCCCTAGAAGGCCTACCATGCTTGCCCTCATCGTCAATGGTTCACTACGTCAAACTGGAAATAAAAATTTACCAAACTGAGAAATTATTAAGTTCCGCTGTGCTCGAAATTGTAACTTCCGGAAACAAGTTTGTTAATGCTTAATCCAGCTAATTCGGTGCTACTCGGTCGTACTTGACATAAACACAAAGCCGCAAACCCTTAATCTCTAAGAGTTTGCGGCCACCCCAATTGTCCACATCATAACTTCTTTACCTATGTTTACCAAATTATAATGAAGGCGCGGGGAGTTGAACCCACCGTCCGAAAGAAGAGCTTGACGGCGAGGAGTGGTCGCTCGATCCGGCTTCCTCTGTCAATGTGGAGCACGCTGTTTTCACGAAAATCTATCTGGAGCTTTTCCGAAAGGGGTTTGAAAAATGTTCTTTCAAGGACAGGGAAACCCTCTGTAGCTGTTTAATTGGTTTGACAGCATCCACGCCAGCTTAAAGCCCTGAATGAACCGCTATTGACAAACCATCTATTACGTGTTACTATATAGCAGTAGTGAGTGTCACGACATACCAGTCATACAAAATAGCAAAGGGGGGATTATGCTGGAAAACCTAACGGAAATGCTCAAAGGCGTGCTTGAGGGCTGCGTCCTTGAAATTATAAGCCGCAAAGAAACCTACGGCTACGAAATCACGCGACGGCTGAACGCCCTCGGCTTCACAGATGTTGTGGATGGAACGGTGTACACTATTTTGGTGCGGCTTGAGAAGAATAAACTCGTGGACATAGAAAAAAAACCATCCGATATGGGACCGCCGCGCAAGTTTTTCGCGCTCAACGACGCGGGGCGCAAGGAACTACGAAAGTTCTGGGAAAAATGGGAGTTCGTATCATCAAAAATTAACGAGTTAAAGGAGAAAAAATAATGAATTTTTGGAAAAAAATCACAGGCAGCGACATGACTAAAGAATTGAAAACTTTTGAATCGCGAGCCAAAAAGCTGCCGGCTGATTATCAAGCGGCATGGGAAAAAATTAATGCCAATCTTTGGCCGCACTCAGATTTCACCGGTCGCAACCTCATGCCAATTCTTGACGGTGTGCTTGGCCTGCTCGAAGAAACGGCGGCGGACGGTCAGAGTGTCCAAGAGGTTTTGGGTGACGATATTAAAGGCTTCTGTTCAGCGCTGGCCGGCGAAGAAGGGGCAAAGTCTTTTCGCGACAAGTGGCGCGAGCAACTCAACAATAATATCGCTAAAAAATTAGGTAAATAGGAGGATAAAATGAGAATACAAGATATCATCGAAGGCAAAAAAGAGTGGCGAGCGCACGTGGCGCGTGTCAAAGCACTCCCGCAAGATTATCAGATTGTTTATAAAGAGATTCAAAAATATCTCTTTAAGGTCGGCCCTGTTGAGCTAACCGACGGAACGGGTTTACTCTCGGGGATTATCGATCTTTTTGAAGAGGGCGCGGCCTTGGGGAAAGGCGTGCTCAAAGTGACGGGCAGTGACGTAGCGTCTTTCTGCGACGATCTAATCAAAGATTCAAAAACTTACGCTGACATCTATCAAGAATCTGTTGACCAAAAAGTTAACAAGGCCATGAAAAAGGTTACGGATAAAACAAAGTAAAAGAGGGATATCGGGATGGAAAAAGCAATTGAATTGAAGTGAAAGGTCTGCGAAAGTCTTCCAAGGACACAGAAGTCCTAAAGGGCGTCGATTTTGAAGTGAAGCAAGGTGGGATTTTCGCCCTACTCGGCTCCAACGGTGCGGGTAAAACCACGACCATCAACATCCTTTCGACACTTCTGAAATCCGACGTGGGAAACGCGACAGTGAACGGTTTTGACGTAGCTTCGCAGCCTGACAAGGTGCGGCAATCCATCAGCCTGACCGGGCAGTTCGCCGCCGTGGACGAGATATTGACCGGGCGGGAAAATCTCATCATGATCGCCAAGCTGCGGCACCTCACAAATCCGCGTCAGGTTGCTGACGATCTGCTTAAACGCTTCGGTCTGACCGACGCCGCCGACCGCAGGGTTTCCACCTATTCGGGCGGTATGCGCCGCAGACTCGACATTGCCATGAGCCTGGTAGGAAAACCGCAGCTTATCTTTCTCGACGAGCCGACCACCGGGCTTGACCCCGAAGGACGCATCGAGGTATGGAAGACGGTCAAAGAGCTTGCCGGAGGCGGCACAACGGTGTTCCTGACCACGGAATGGTAATGGCGCTGCGAAAACGCGTATGGCGTATTATAAAGGAGAACAAAGGGCGGTATATCGGTATCGTTATTCTGATTCTTTTAGGAAGCTTTTATTTCATCGCGGCTACAGGCGTGGCGAATAACCTCGAAAAACTGGTCGTCGGGTTTGCCAAAGAATACAGGCAGGAAGACCTGACATTTTCGACAGACAAGCCCATTGAGGATATCGCGGCGTTGGAGGGCGAATCCGGCGCGCTGATAGAGGCTTACCGGCAGTACGACGTCAAACTGCCCAACGGGGAACTGCGGCTGCTCAACCCATCTTCCAAAATCAATATTCCGGCGGTATTATCAGGGCGGGTTCTTGAAAACCCGGGAGATATTTTGCTCGATCCGTATTTTTGCCAGACGCAAGGCTTGAATATAGGCGGTCAAATAGAGCTATTACACTAAGTAATATTTGTGTCATTGCTGATGGTATATTCAGATTCTTTAAACTGGTTATTAATTTATTATATAGACTTGCAATATTGGTTGGATTTTTAGTTGCATTATCTTCTAGATAAGAATCTATTACATCTTTAACCCGATTTATTGTAAGTATTCACCATCTGTGCTAGCAATTATGTCATTATGGTTTCAAAAAGACTAGAGTTCAATGCTATGTTAGTGTTAAATAATTTTCCTGCCTAATGGCCAGTAAAGCAGTACCATGCGTGGGATGTCTTCGTCCAATCTGATATTTTAATATAAATCGATAATAAAAAAACCGTGATCTGGACGTTAGGATTTTATTTTCGGAATACTTGCATTCAAATTCAGAATAGATTCAGAATAGATTCAGAATATGGTCAACCTTATACTATACTTTTACCACTCCACGATATCTGCACATTGACACGACAAACTGCCTAAGATTAGACAGGCAAGATGTACAATACAAATTGTCTATCGGTTCTCACTTTCCTTCTAGTGCATTCAACGATGTTATAATCGATGAGCGTGTTTGGTCTTGCATTCCGAAGACTATAGTCCCTTACGGCAAGTTAGCCCGTCTATGTCCGAGTAATAGACAGAATGGCAAAATCATTCCGTCAACCTTTTTTCTTTAAAAAATGGACATTTTAGTTCATCAATAAAGCTTTTGCAGTTTGGACCGTCAATAATTTGGATAAAATAGCTTAGCTGTAAGAATACTAATCACAAAGTATATTTTGTCCATCTACCTTTTCCAGTTCGTTTTAATAAATATTTTCTATTCATACTTGTTAAAAGGTAGTTAGCCGCATTAACGTCAATTTTTAGCAATTCCCGGCATAGAGAATTGGTAATAAAACCATGAGCTTTTACATAATCCAATATTTCCGCCTCTTTATCCGATAAAGTTGGTTCAAGTGTCGGCAATTGTTGGTTTTTATCCAAAACCCAGTCACTGAGGGTATAATATGCTCCTCCACGAGTTCCGTGCTGCAGTAGCACTCCGGCCCGCTTAACCATGTCCCCCAGCTCTCTTGTTGCCTGAACACTTTCCACACTATTAATACGTTGGTAATCCCGATTGGTTAATTTAGGTGTAAAAGGGTTCCTTTTTAAATAGGCTAGGGCAAAGCGTTGGTTATCATTTAGATCAATCAAACTAAATTTGTTTAGCCACTCAACCGTTTCTTTATCCAATAAAGTATGATTATAAAACGTTACTTTAAAGGAAGTATGATTGTTCGTAAATTTAGGCGGTGCCAAGTGAGCTGCTCGCACCGACTCTATCATTGCCCTAATGCCTGATCCACGGTTTTCCACCAAATCCATATCTTCCATCATACGCATTAGCGCCGCATTTCTTGTTGTTGGCGCTTCAATACCAATAGTGTCTTCAGACAAATGGCCATAAAGACCGCCTTGATTTTCAATCTCCAACCGGTCCGTAAACATACGAATTTGAATGTGCGTCCCCAAGGCATAATGGCTATAATCTCTGTGTCCCAGGGCATTAATTAAAGCCTCTCTTAGGGCTATGCGTGGATACTCATCGATATCATTACGCCACAAACCGCTGACCACCGTACTACGCCGCATGTTATAAACAATCGCCTTTTCGGCTTCGGCAATAATTTCGGGAATGGTGCCATCTAACCTGCGATTATCCAAAAACCTTTCTCCCCGGGGACCTTTTTCGTCCTGGCTAGTTCCTGCATACAACAAAAAAGCCACAAACAAGGAAGGGAAAAACTGCTGCGGGAAAGTGCCGAACATCAGCATGCCGGCCAATGTCGGTACAAGCTTCCCTTCATATTCGGTTAGTATATTTAAAGTTTTTAGTAATTGTTCCCGGGGTAGGGATAGCAGCCGAGAACCCGGCCTTTTTTCCTGGAGCTTATTAATATACCTCTCTATTGCCCTATCGTCCAAATCCTCCAGCTTGGCTCTGCAAATGGCTGCACATCGTCCGTCGCCTGGCTCCTACCGCTTTTATACATATATATTTCATAATCAGTCATTTTGCGGTCGCCGTCAGAAACTCTTATGTAAGAACCACCATGCAATCCCGCGGGTTTATAATAGCAGGGCTTAAATTCCACCGGGCATTGCGGCACCTCAGTCGCTAAAATTATAGCGTCTTTATATTTTACGGAGGAGAAAGTAAGCCGTATAGGAGGCTCCATTTGTACTGCCGCTTCCCCAACTTTTTTCCTCAAATCATTAAGGTTATAAACCCCTACTGGCTCAAAACCCTTTTCCTCATCTAATCCAAAGATTATGACACCGCCTCCTGGCCGGTTACTCAAGGAAGAGAGACTGTCATAGATTTTAGGCGCACCTTTAGCAGCTGATTTAACTTCTATGTTATCTTGTTCGCTTTGGAAGGATTGAACTTCATATATAAGATTTAATAATTCATCCTTAGTCATAAAGCATCATCTCTTTATTTAGAATCCGTTTGTCATATACTTATTGGGCATTCTTTAAACATTTTAAAATTACTAATTAATACACGCAGCCTTTGAACGTATTTTTATGACAGAAATTGATACGGTATTAAATTATTTTACTTGTTCCACACACTAGACATTTATTCCTCCAATATCTTTCAGTGCTGTAGTTATTACCAGGAATATAACCCCTAAGATAACTGTTACATATACTAACCAACATTTTTCAAGGCAAACTGTATCAAACAGGATTACATGAGATCCGGACACAGTGCAGGCAGTAGGTCATTAGACGAAAGAGGGCGAGGCCAATAAGAGGGGAAGATGTGGTGTGGGGCATAGCCACCTTCTGGAGAAATCCGATGGAGATGGTGAGGTTGTTCCCCTGGGGGAAAATAACTGACAGGCAATTTCCATGCCCCTTACGTAAAAATGGCAATCTATAGTAATAACGAAGGAAATCCACCCACAAAATAAATAACTGCCACCAAGGGCAGTATTAACGTAAGCACACTTTAAACTGTTTTTTTCTTTCAAGTGTTATACAGATACTTTTATATTTTCCATATTTTGGCGGAGGCGGGCCGTACCCAACTGTAACCACAGACAACCCAAATCCTCATTTATCAATATTTTATAGCGATCCACGCCCTTAAACAACCAGTTCCCTATTGTTTTGTGGTAGTCGTCAGTATGTTCAATAAGCTTTCGCAGCCTGGCGGAAGGGCGCGCGGTAGCGCGCGTAGGGCCGCAGTCGCGGCCCTTGCCTCGGGGCGGCAACTCCGCCCCACCTTCAAGGGCCTATTTTGAAAGGAAGTATTTTATATAAACTTCGGAAAATAAATTCCGAAGTCTTTCCGAAGTTCATTAAGCTCAAATAATTTATTATATTATTATATATTTTCTGTTACTAGCCTTTTCCCGAGTGTTTGTCGGAACTATAAGCTTCGCCTCTACCATTTTTTCTAGCCTGTAATCAATTTGGTTAGGAGAGAATGTATTTTTGAGACCTTTTATAATGTCTTTCCGTGCTACCGGTTGGTTATCTTTTATATATTTCCAAATCAACTTCGAATCAGCAGGAAGATTCTTAAACTTCATATCTTCCTCGAGCCCTGATAACTTTGGAGAAAGCTCATAAAAAGCCCACCGGCGCGTTCCCGTCATACTCAGCGCTCCAGCGTGAACCATTTCCCCTAGCTCGCGTGTGGCAATTATTGTATCAACACCGCATAGCCGTTGATACTCCCTGTTTGTTATACGCCCCTCATTTCTTGCATATACCAGGGCTAGCCTTTGGTTACTATTTAAATGACCTATATTAGTAGTTTCAAGCCACATAAGGGTATCATGCCCAAGCAAATTATGATTCTTAAATGTTAAGCCAAACCGGCTCAAAGTGTTCTTAAATAATGGTAGGGATAAATTATACTTACGCATAGCTGAAATTATTGCACCGACACCTCCGCCACGGTTTTCAACGATTCCTAAATCCTCTGCAATACGCATTAAAGCCGAATTCCTTGCCTGTTGAACATCAGGTTGGTCAATATTATCCAGGGTAACTGTTCCAAAAAGACCACCCGGATTTGAAATAGTTAACCGGTCAGGATATAAGGCAACCTGAATCTGACTTCCCCTGGCTTGTGGTGAATAATCCCTGTGCAAAAGTGCATTTGCCAATGCTTCCCGTAATGCTTCCCGGGGGTATTCCCAGGATTCTTCGCGTTCGATAGAACCAGTAATCACAGTTCTCTTCTGCAAGTGTCTTCCTAATAATATAATTATTCTGTGTAACATAGCCGGAATATTACCTTCCACCGGTTCATTAACCAAATAACGTTCTCCGTTGGGACCAGGCTGGTTAGGATCACTATTAGGATAAACCAGGAACACGACACGTAAGTTTGGGAAAAAAAATTGGGGCACTTTACCAAACATTAATAGTCCGGATACAGTAGGTACCAATTTACCTTCTCTTTCAGCTAAAACATGAGTAGATCGTAAGATGGTAAAATTATCTGCATCAGCAATAGGGCCATGCGAGCGTTCTCTTACCCTATTAACAAAAGATTCTAAAACTTTACTGTCTAAAACCGCATCATAATCTACATCAACCACTTCCATGTCATGTCTTGGCTGCCCTCTGTTTTCCAGCAATTTTAACACTTCATATTCAGTAAGTTGGTGGTCACCATCAGCTTGACGTATAAAAGAACCATGATATATACCGCGAGCTCTGATATGAATAGGTTTTTCCGAGGTACCTGCTTCAGGTACCTCTATTATCAGTAAGGATCTCCCTGATATATTGTGCAGAGAAAATTGGGGACGTACTGGAGGGTCGAGTTCCTGGGCGCACATATTTGCTACAGCAGTTTGTAAACTCTCAATATTTTCAACCCCTAAAATAGGAAAGGTAGGTGCATCCCCCACTCCCAATAAAATAATTCCACCGCCGTGGGTATTACTAAATGCTGATAATGTTTCCGAAAGGCTACGCGGGATATTTCTGCGTGCTTCTTTACACTCTATTTTTTGGGTTTCTACTCTACCCAGCTTTAACTCTTCAATTAATTCCAGCAATTCGTCGGTTAGCATAACAAACCACCTTATAATATTTCCTAAAAAGAAAAGTTTATCAATGCCTAAAAACTTACGTTAGGTTTATATTCAATCCTTAAAGACAATTACTTTTATATCAGTATTATTTTCTGTATTCTAACTTATACCATGTTAATTAGCAATAAATTGTAAGTCAGAACCGTACATTATGCCCGTCTGCTGATAGGGAGGATAAGTTTAATTAAATGCCTGGCGATCAACGCTTCTGCATCAGCTGTGGTGTGACATGACCAGTTCGCTGACATAATTGTCTCAGTTCCATTGAGGGCGCAACCGCGCCCCACATGCCAGACCGCAGCAGCGGTCTACTGGTTTAATGCATACCGGTATTGATATACATGATAAAACTCAAATAATAACTAACACAGTGGGGAGTTTATATCATGGACCCTCAAAGTCCGGTGAGCACGCTGCCGGGAATTTACGACCCCAGAAGTTGCTACAAAGGAATTCCCGGCAGGGTGCGGCCACGCCCCCTAAAGGATGACCCCGATAAGCCGGATCTGGTGTACGTAGTGAAACGAAGCCGAAGGGAACAAAGCGGGGCTTGCGGCTGACCTGGAAGTTAGACCCCAGAGATGCCGATGGCCAAGCGTAGTGACTGGAGGCGCAGTGGAGCGAAGTACACGAGCGGAGGCCTCGGACCAGAAAGAAATGCACAGTCCGGCCAGATTGTTACAGCGCTGGTCAATCATAACGAAACCACGCTTAAATATTTCATTAAGGAAAATGACCGGACTATTTTGCGGGCGGCTAACCCCAATTATGATGATATTGAGCTAAAGGCAGAGGACCAAATCCAGGGAGTTGTGATTAAGGTATTGAAAGACCCGCCGCCGGTTAATGCCTACCGGGAATTTATTTACCTCAAGGAAGGGCATAACCAGGAGTGGAACCAGGTTATTGAAGATGCTATCAGCTACGGTATTAAACCGGAGCAAGTGAGGAATATGATGGAAGTGCAATGGGGCATGCTGCAAAAGATGTTAGGCAAAGCATAGACCTAATATCTTAATATTTGTTAATATTTTACTTTAATTAAGTAGGAGGCACTATGAAGGCCGTCATCTATGCTCGTTTTTCATCTGACAACCAGCGAGAAGAATCACTCACAGCCCAGATTAGGGCATGCACTGATTATGCCGACAAACGGGGCTATACAATTATCCAAACTTATACCGATGAGGCCCGCTCCGCCCTGACCGATAACCGGCCAGGGTTTCTTCGCATGATCGATGAAATAAAAAACTTTAAAGTTAAAGCTGATTTAGTGCTGGTGCATAAACTGGACCGCTTTGCCCGCAACCGTTACGACAGCGCTTTTTACCGGCGGGAGCTGCGACAAGCCGGGGTAAGGCTGGAATCGGTGACAGAGCGCCTCGATGACAGTCCAGAGGCTGTGCTGCTTGAATCTCTGATCGAAGGGATCGCTGAGTACTATTCCAAAAACTTGGCCAGAGAGGTAATGAAGGGTATGCGCGAAACTGCCCTGCAGGCCAAGCACTGCGGCGGCACCCCGCCGCTTGGCTATAACGTTGGCCCGGATAAGAAATACATTATCAATGAAACAGAGGCCCGGGCGGTCCGGATCATTTTCAATATGTATGCAGCCGGCCACGGTTACGGCAACATTATTACGACCCTGAACGAAACAAATTATAAAACTAAGGCCGGCAAGCCCTTTGGCAAAAACAGCCTGCATGAAATCCTGAAGAATAAAAAATATGCCGGCATTTATGTCTTTAACCGTTCAACAAGCAAAAACGCTACAGGCAGGCGCAATAACCACTAGTCCAAAGGAATGGAAGATGTAATCGAAATACCGGGGGCAATTCCAGCCATTGTACCTGATGAACTATTCTGGAAGGTGCAAAAAAAGATGGTTCATAACAAAAGGCAATATGCTGCAGGCAGATACAGGGCCAACGTAGTGTACCTGCTTTCCGGGGTTATCTGGTGCGGTGGGTGCGGCAAGCGCATGATCGGTACCTCGTCCAGCTACAAAACCAGAGTATCGCAGGAGCGCCGTAAGCTATATTATTATGAGTGCAATTACGCCAAACGTACCAAAGAGTGCCGGAACGAAAAGATTAACAAGGATAAAGCCGAAGAATATGTGCTGAATAAATTAAAATCCGATGTACTCAATAATCAAGCCATACCCAAACTGGCCCAGGATTTATATGCTGTTTATCAAAGTGAAAAGCTGGAATCATCCGGTGAAGGAGACTATCTGCTACAGGATATAGCCCGGGTGGACAAGCAGATTGCCAATGTTGTGGAGGCAATTACAATTGGCGGTGCCTCTCTGAAGGTTTTAACTGATCAACTAAAAAACCTGGAAACACAAAAAGCCACCCTGGAGTATAGATACCAGGAATGGCTTGTTAAGCAGCAAAAAGATTTAATTTCGTTAGAAACAATTACTGACCACCTGAATTATTATCGCCGCTGCCTGGAGGATTTAGACAACCCAAACAACGTTAAACAGGCCATCGAGAAACTAGTAGACCGCATTATAATTAAACCAGACACCATTGATGTATTCTTCAAGGTGTCTGTGGTAACAACTGGTGGAGGCGGGGGGAGTTGAACCCACCGTCCGAAAGAAGAGCCACAAGACCTTCTACGAGCGTAGGCTGTGTTTTAGATTTCGCTCCGTTGGCGCCCACAACCAGGCTCCGCTGTCGCTATC
This sequence comes from Desulfotruncus arcticus DSM 17038, assembly GCF_900113335.1. Lineage (GTDB taxonomy): Bacteria > Bacillota > Desulfotomaculia > Desulfotomaculales > Desulfallaceae > Desulfotruncus > Desulfotruncus arcticus. The sequence goes on along the minus strand of NZ_FOOX01000007.1, from coordinate 64,518 downwards.
TCGATGAGTGTCCTCCGTTAGCCTCCGAGAATTGGCTAAAGAGCAAGCCTGCTAATTTGACACCCCGGTTCCGGGCCACAGGCAAGCCCGGGCGGGATGCTAGCTGTAATTAAGCAGCTAGAGCGTAATTATTATCGTTGGCAGTTATAATTAACTGTCCATCGTTTAACGGGCTGATGGGACCCCGGCTCGCTTATCCTGCCACTAACTTCCCCCGTCGAAACCATTTCGCCCCCATAATTATATTTTTACTTAATATACATTTACATATTCTTATTCTTCAAGGCCCGGTCCATTTCCCGCTTGGCGTCACGGGCAGCGATATCTTCACGTTTATCGTATTTCTTTTTGCCCCGGGCCAGGGCAAGCTCAATTTTTACCTTGCCGTTTTCCTTAAAGTAAGCCTTCAAAGGAATCAGCGAAAGACCTTTTTCCCTGGTCTGTCCAAATAACCGCATAATCTCGCGCTTGTGCATCAGCAGCTTACGTGGACGCTTGGGCTCGTGATTGAACCGGTTACCTTGTTCATACGGGCTGATATGCATATTATATAGCACCAATTCACCGTTTTCAACTCGCGCAAAGCTGTCCTGCAGGTTGGCCTTGCCGGCCCGGATGGATTTTATCTCCGTGCCCTTCAAGGCAATACCCGCCTCGTAAGTTTCTTCTATATGATATTCATGGCGGGCCTTGCGGTTGGCAATAGTCCTGGCCGGCATTATCAAAACAACTCCCGAATTAGATAAATGACAATCAAAGCCCTGCCACCTGTTTAAGGCGAGGGCTTTTTGCTAGCTTAATCTGCTTGCTATGTAATTATAACATTAGCTGTGCTTTTGTCAATGGTTTAGAGGCCCATTTCCACGGCAATCCCTTGCATGGCATCCAATCCGAGCCCAAGGAATTCTTCCAGGCCAAGACCAATTTCCGAGCAGGCAGCTATTATCTCCCTGTTTGCCCCTCTGGCAAATGATTTTTCCCCAAACTTTTTAAACAAAAATTCAACATCTATAGCCGCTAATTTTTTCTCAGGCTTGATAAGCGCCGCAGCCACAATTAAGCCCGTTAGGGGGTCGATACAATACAAAGACCTGTCCATCAAAGATATCCGTGGGAAACCATGCGCCTCATTGTGTACTTTAACAGCATAAACCACATCTTCCGGCAGCCCGATTTCTGCAAGCAATTCCGCCCCCTCAATGCTGTGGCGGTCCGGGGCGTCCTTGGTCCGATCATAATCAATATCGTGCAGCAGCCCGGCCAGCCCCCATTTTTCCTCATCTTCTCCGAAATGACGGGCCAGCCGCCGCATGCAAGCCTCAACGGCCAATGAATGTTTAATTAAATTTTTAGTTTTCATATGCTGTTTCAGAAGTAGATATGCCTCATCCCTGGTCATCTGGAAACCTCCAAAGTTTATAGTTTTTCAGGATCTATGCGCAAGAACTTAGCCTTTGCGGTGACAGGCACCTTTCCATCGGGGAGAATTATTCTGGCCGCCATGAAAAATAGCCTGTCCCTTTTTTCTTCTTCACACCATGACTCTACCGTTAGTTTTATATTCACCGGGACACCCAAACTATATCTTGTGGTCATTTCTGCCGTCATTATTGATATATCTTTAAACCAAAGCCACCAGGCCATGGTTTCATCCATTAATGCTGCAATCAGCCCCCCGTGCATATAACCGTTCCAGCCCTGATGCTCTTCCCCAGCCACAAATTCAGTGCGGCATTTGTCCCCGTCCATGGTAAATTTTAGTTTCAGGCCAATGGGGTTCCTTTCACTACACCCAAAACACATATGATTACCACTTTTTATAGCACTTAGCAGAAAATTCACCCCCAAAATCTATTTTTACATATTATAACCCAATATGGCAAGCGTTACCTACCAATTAGCTGAATCATCAAGTTACCAGGATACCTGATGAGGTATGTCCCCTGGCCGCTAATGGCCATTATACTTTTAAGAGTTAAAAAAACCGGCAACATTTGCCGGTCTGTTTAAAATCTATATAAATTATATTAACCATTATTTATTAACCCTTCATAGCCTATCAGAGCCTTTATAAATCTATACCATGAATATCATTTTGCACCTGCTGGAGCAGTTTCTCCCTTTTAATAATCCTTTCCTCCAGGTCTTTGACACGGTCCGAGTCACTTGAACCGTGCTTAATTTCAGCTAATTCTTCCTTATTTTGAACAATTTCACGTTCCAATTCATATGAAAAATTTATTTTTTCATTGTAATTCATACCTTTTTTATAACGCTGATCGGGATCGCTGTAATCCATTTTGTTTATCCCCCCAAGATCTTTAATATTATAAAATCATGCCCCGGTGCGGCAATAATATGCATCTTAGGTTTAAAACTAACTGGATTCAACACAACGTTCCGTTTATAATAAAGAAGACTTGGCTCAGGTGGGGTTTTGCCCCCATCTGAACCCTAATCGCACTTATTTCGAGCTTACAGCCTGTTAATCCCCGACCTAAGAGGGCGGGGTCTTACATGCTGTGCGAAGATAGACAGAACAGATAAAAAGCAACGGGAGGGGATTTTTTGGAGCATATTCAGCTTATTGTAGCCGTTATGGCCTTTATTTTCGCAGCCAGCATGATCCCTATGGCCAAGATGAAAAAGAAAGGTAAAAACGTGCAGATATGGCGTACAATAACCCTGGCTCTTCTGCTTATCGCCGCGCTGCTAACCATGTTTTTTCCCAACTTAGGCAGACAATGATATTCCATTTGAAACTACTCAGCATGGAAATCCAGTTAATTTAAGCATGTGTAAAAAAGCCGGGTGGAGTTGCTCCACCCGGCTTTTTTTACGTTGTTTATTGCTTGTGTGTTTTTAGAGTCTTGTAAGCAGTGGCCCAAGGATCAGGGAAATGGTACCAGCAACCTTGATCAGCGGGTTCATGGCAGGACCGGAGGTGTCTTTACAGGGGTCACCCACGGTGTCACCGATAACGGCAGCCTTATGCGGTTCGCTCTTCTTACCGCCCAAAGCGCCACCCTCAATGTATTTCTTAGCATTGTCCCAGGCACCGCCGGCGTTGGCGAGGAACAGGGCCAGCAGCACACCGGTGGTGGTCAGGCCGCCCAGGAAGCCGGCCAGAGCCATGGCACCAAGGCCAAAACCTACGATGGGAGGAACAACAACGGCTACAATGCCGGGGAAGATCATCTTGCTGATAGCGGACCTGGTGGCGATGTCCACGCAACGAGCGTAGTCAGGCTTACCGGTACCTTCCATAATGCCGGGGATCTCACGGAACTGGCGGCGAACTTCTTCAACCATGCCGAAGGCAGCTTCACCCACGGCACGCATGGTACGCGCGCCAATCAGGAACGGCACGGCACCGCCGATAAATACACCAACCAGAACCATGGGGTCGGTCAGGTTAACGATAAAGTTACCGCCGGTGGCTTGAAGGCCTTCAATCATGTTGGGATTGTGCTTAACACCATCAACGAAAGCACTGAACAGAGCCAGCGCGGTAAGAGCAGCGGAACCAATGGCGAAACCTTTAGCAATAGCGGCAGTGGTGTTACCCACGGCATCCAGTTTATCAGTTTTCTCACGTACTTCGGGCGGCAGCTCAGCCATTTCAGCAATACCACCGGCGTTGTCAGCAACAGGACCAAAGGAGTCCATAGCCACAACCATACCGGCGGTGGAGAGCATACCCATGGCAGCCATGGCAATACCATAGATGGACCACAGAGCGGCCTGACCTTCAGGAGAAGTGGTTAATACAGCCCAGAAGGAGAAATAAATAGCGCCGGCAAACACCAGCATAGGAATAAAGGTAGATTCCATACCTACCGCCAGACCGTGAATTACGTTGGTAGCAGGGCCGGATTTGGAAGCTTCGGCAATTTTCAATACAGGAGGCTTATTGTTGGCTGTATAATACTCGGTGAGCCACCCCACAGCAACGTTAACGATAAGACCGGCTAAAACAGCCATAAAGATACCTGTAGAGACATTACCAAAAGCAACGCCTGTATCCTGACCGTTAATGATTACATTTTGTCCGGCCGGGAAAATTGCTTTGGCAACAAACCAGGTGCCAACAGCGGTAAGCACGTTGGTGGTCCACAGACCTACGTTCAAAGCAGCCTGCGGGTTGCCGCCCTCACCGGTGCGCACGGTAAAGGTTCCGATAATAGCAGCGATAATACCAACGGCGCCTATTAACAGCGGGAAGATAACGCCCGGGAAACCAAATAAAGTGTTACCAATAAGCATACCGGCGATGGTGGTAGCACCGTAGGATTCAAACAAGTCAGCGCCCATACCGGCGGTGTCACCAACGTTGTCACCAACGTTGTCAGCGATGGTAGCGGGGTTACGCGGGTCGTCTTCCGGAATACCGGCTTCAACTTTACCCACGAGGTCGGCGCCTACGTCAGCAGCCTTGGTGTAGATACCGCCGCCAACCCTGGCGAAGAACGCGATCATGGAAGCACCGAAAGCAAAGCTGTTGATAATCAGCGGGCTCTGGAAAATGATATAAAGCAAGGAAACACCCAGCAGGCCCAGACCGGCCACGGACAGACCCATAACGGCGCCGGCGCGGAAGGAAACCTGCAAAGCTTTGCCCAGTCCGGAGCTGCGTGCAGCTTCAGCAGTACGGGCATTGGACTTGGTAGTACTGTTCATGCCGATGTAACCGGCGATAGCGGAGCAGACAGCACCAACCAGGAACGAAATGGCGGATGCGGGACCAACGGGCAAGTGTCCGCCCTCAGGAACATGAACAAAATATTGGGCAGCCCATAGTAAAATGAAAACTACAATAGCGAAAGGAATAAGTGTTTTGTACTGACGGTTCATGTACGCCATAGCACCCTCTTGAACAGCCTCGGAAAGCTGTTTCATTTTGGGGGTACCCATGCTTTCTTTAAGCACCTGAGACATGGTAAAAAGAGCAAAAATCAAGGCTATAGCGCCTGCCCCAGCGGCATAATAAGCCAAGGTCATATTTTCCACTTAAATTTACCCTCCTCTTCCCCATAATAAATATTTTTTCACAAGCAACTCAATACTCCGTCTACGCTATCAGGGTCGCAAAACTCACCTCCTTTAACCCATCATGTCCATAAAAATTATAGCATAGGGAGTAAAAATTGACAATTGCATAAATAATACTATGCTTTAAGCGTAAATATTTATGCATCTATTATATTTTGGCGAATAAAAAATCCGGGCTGGCCCGGAATTTTTATTAACCTGTTATTATCACCAGCACCACCGATGTAACGGCAAAAGCAACCGCCACATACACGGTTATCTTACCCAAAAACTCATCCAAACCTTTTTTCTTGCCAAAGAACGTTTCAGCGCCGCCGGCAATGGCTCCCGACAAACCTGCGCTTTTTCCTGATTGCAGCAGGATAATAGCAATTAGTCCAATACACAGAATAACGTGCAAAACGGTAAGTATCACTTGTACAACCACCACTTATTCCTCCTTATCAATTAATGACATTTTAATACACCCGAAAGGAGAAAGCAAGCATGTCTTTATCGAACGACGATGAATCAACAACCCAGGTTATAAAACACTCTGCGCCCTTTAAATAGCGCAGTTCCGGCCAACTCCTCCTCAATCCGCAACAGCTGGTTATACTTGGCCACCCGGTCGGTGCGGGAGGGAGCCCCGGTCTTGATTTGCCCGGCATTTACCGCAACCACCAGGTCGGCAATAAAGGCGTCTTCCGTTTCACCTGAACGGTGGGAAACCACTGCGGTATAACCGGCCTGCCGGGCCATTTCAATTGCCTCCAGGGTCTCGGTCACGGTCCCAATCTGATTCAGTTTAATCAATATGGAGTTGGCCACCCCGGATTCAATGCCCCGGGACAGTCTCTCGGTGTTGGTCACAAAAAGATCGTCGCCAACAATCTGCACCCTGCCGCCAATCTTATCAGTCAAAAGCTTCCAGCCATCCCAATCATCCTCGGACAAACCGTCCTCTATAGAAATAATAGGATATTTATCCGCCAGGCGGGCGTAAAATTCAATCATCTCCCGGGAGGAGTAGGACAGCCCCTCACCTTCCAATTGATACTTGCCATCTTTATAGAATTCCGTGGCAGCCGCGTCAATGGCCAGCGCCACGTCTTCACCCGGCCGGTAGCCCGCTTTTTCAATAGCCTCAACGATTACAGCCAGTGCCTCTTCATTGGAACCCAAATTGGGAGCAAACCCGCCTTCATCACCAACAGAGGTGCTCATACCCTTTTTCTTTAATACTCCTTTTAAGGTGTGAAAAACTTCCGCGCCCATGCGCAGCGCCCCGGCAAAGTCCCCGGCCCCCACCGGCATAACCATAAATTCCTGGATATCCACATTGTTGTCGGCATGTTTTCCGCCATTTAAAATGTTCATCATCGGCACCGGCAGCAGCCTGCTTCCGGTACCGCCCAGATAGCGGTACAAAGGCAATTCAAGAGCCCTTGCGGCAGCGCGGGCGGCAGCCATAGACACGCCCAAAATCGCGTTGGCGCCCAGCTTACCCTTGTTGGGAGTACCGTCAAGGTCAATCATGGTCAGATCAATACCAACCTGATCAATAGCGTCAAAGCCGATGATTTCCTCAGCAATTATTTTGTTTACATTATCCACGGCCTTGGTTACGCCTTTGCCCTTATACCTGGCGGCGTCATCATCCCTCAATTCCACCGCTTCATAAGCCCCGGTTGACGCCCCGGACGGCACCGCGGCCCGCCCCAGGGTACCATCTTCCAACAGTACGTCCACTTCAACTGTGGGATTCCCCCGGGAGTCAAGTATTTCCCTGGCTGTTACTTCAACTATAGTTGTTGACATGTACTAGATACCTCCTCTTATTTTTTCTCCAGCAAACTATTGCCCGTCATTTCAGGCGGTTTTTCCAGCCCCAATAAATCCAGCATAGTGGGGGCAACGTCCTGCAGTGAGCCGGCCCGCAGCCCGGCCCCCACGCAATCGTCATCCACTAAAATAAACGGCACCGGGTCCGTGGTATGTGCGGTATGAGGATGCCCGGCTTCATCCTGCATCTCTTCGGCATTACCGTGGTCGGCGGTTAAAATAGTTATTCCCCCGGCTTCTTTTACTGCCTTTACCGCCCGGCCGACGCACCGGTCCACATACTCAACCGCCTTAACTGCAGCCTGCATCACTCCGGTATGCCCCACCATGTCCGGATTGGCGTAATTCATAATGACAACGTCATAGACCTTATCGCCCAGCTTATTGATCAGAGCATCGGTAACCTCTCCGGCACTCATATCAGGCTTCAAATCATAGGTTGCCACCTTGGGTGAGGGGATCAGCACGCGATCCTCGCCCTTGTTGGGCTGCTCCACCCCGCCATTAAAGAAAAACGTAACGTGGGCATATTTTTCGGTTTCGGCCAGGCGCAGCTGTCTTAAATTATGATAACTGAGCACTTCCCCCAGTGTATTAACCAGCACCTGGGGCCGGAAGGCCACCGGAGCCTCAATGGTTTTATCATACTGGGTCATGCATACGTAATGCACCTTGGGGTGCCTTTGCGGCCGTTCAAAACCGTCAAATTTTTCATCAACCAAGGCCCGGGTGATTTCCCTGGCCCGGTCGGGACGGAAGTTAAAGAAAATAACCACATCACCGTCGGCAACCCGGCCCACCGGCTCTCCTTGATCATCTGCAATAACCGTCGGTTTGACAAACTCGTCGGTCTCCTGGCGGGCATAGGCCTGCTCCACCGCTTCCAGCGCCGATTTGGCTTTAAAGCCCTCACCAAGCACCATAGCGTCATACGCCTCTTTAACCCTTTCCCATCTCCGGTCCCGGTCCATGGCGTAATAACGGCCCATAACCGTGGCCACCCGGCCGCACTCCATTTTCTCCATCTTTTCGGTTAAAGGAATTATGTACTCTTTGGCGTTGGCCGGGGGCACATCCCGCCCGTCTAAAAAAGCATGTACAAAAACACGGTCCACCCCCTGGTCCCTGGCCAGTTCCAGCAAGGCGTAAAGGTGTTGGATGTGGCTGTGCACCCCGCCGTCCGACAGTAACCCCATCAGATGCAGCGCCGATTTACGCTCCCGGGCTTTTTCAACAGCATCCAGCAGCACCGGGTTATCGTAAAAATTACGGTCACGTATGGCGCGGCTGATCCTGGTTAGCTCCTGGTACACCACCCTCCCGGCGCCCATATTCAGGTGCCCCACTTCGGAATTACCCATCTGCCCGTGGGGCAAGCCCACATCCTCCCCCGAACTGGCCAGTGCAGTATGGGGATACCCGGCCAACAGCCCGTCCATGTTGGGCTTGCGGGCCTGTGCTATGGCGTTGCCCTCTTTTTTTTCGCTCAAGCCCCATCCGTCCAAAATTATCAGCACCAGGGGCTTTTTAACTGATGCCAAATTAACTTCCTCCCAAATTCTTGATCTTCGCACAGCCTGTAAAACCCCGCCCTCTTAGGTTGGGGATTAACAGGCTGTAAGCTCGAAATAAGTGCGACTAAGGTTCAGTTGGGGTCAGAACCCCAACTGAACCAGTCTTCTTTATAATTCCCGCAAAGCTTTCGGCGTCCAGGCTGGCCCCGCCAACCAGCGCGCCGTCGATATCGGGCTGGGCCATTAGACCGGCGGCGTTGCCCGGCTTAACACTCCCCCCGTACTGGATGCGGGTGGCTGCGGCAAAATCGGCTCCCAGCAACCGGCCCAGAGTTTCCCGGATGAATCCGTTAACCTGCTGGGCATCTTCACTTGAGGCCGTGCGGCCCGTGCCAATGGCCCAAACCGGCTCGTAAGCCACCACCAGGCCCGCCGCCCTGGCTGCGCTAAGGCCGGCCAGCGAACCCTCAACCTGCCGGCGCACCACTTCCTCGGTCCTGCCGGCTTCCCGTTCCTCCAGCCGCTCACCCACACAAACAATGGGTACCAGGCCATGCTCCAGGGCGGCAAACACTTTCTTATTTACCGTTTCGTCTGTTTCACCAAAAAACTGCCGGCGCTCGGAATGGCCAAGTATAACATACTTGCACCCGGCTTCCTTGAGCATAACGGGAGAGATCTCCCCGGTATAGGCGCCCTCGGCCTCCCGGTGCATGTTCTGGGCCCCCAGTTCTATTCCTGTCCCGGCCAGCTGCCCGGCCACCGTCGCCAGAGCGGTGAAAGGCGGGCACAGTACGATTTCCACCCCGGATAAACCAGCTACCTGTTTTTTAAAAGAAACAACAAAATTGACCGCCTCACCGACGGTCTTATACATTTTCCAGTTTCCCGCTATAATAGGCTTTCGCACTTTTATTCACCCCGGTAACCGTTTTTACTGAGGAGTCAGTAGTCAGTAGTCAGAATTCAGAATAAAACACATTCATTTAACCGCAGTAACTCGTAATCAAGCGATTGCTGCATATACCCATTTAAAAGCAAGTCTTTAACTATATACACCGTCTAATTTGTAAATATTAAAAACTTCAACACGTTACCAAATATTACTTAAGAATAGGCCGTTATTTATATTTTCTTCTGACTCCTGTATTCTGACTCCTGACTCCTGGATAAATTTATTTATCCTGCAGCGCCGCCACGCCGGGCAGCACCTTACCTTCTAAAAATTCCAGCGACGCGCCTCCGCCGGTGGATATGTGGGTCACTTTGTCTGCCACCCCGGCTTTTTTGACCGCCGACACGGAATCGCCCCCACCAATAACCGAAACTGCCGCACTGTCAGCCACGGCCCTGGCTATTGCCATTGTCCCACCGGCAAAGGGTTCCATTTCAAACACGCCCATGGGGCCGTTCCATACTATCGTGGCAGCTTCCTTAATGCGTTCGCTGAAATTAGTTACGGTTTGCGGTCCTATATCCAGCGCCATAGAATCCTCGGGAATGCCATCAGCAGGCACCACCCTGGATTCAACATCGGGCGAGGCAGCCGGGGCCACAACCACGTCAACGGGCAGCAGCAGATCAACGCCTTTATCCCCGGCTTTCTGCAAAAGCTCTCTGGCCAGATCCACCTTATCTGCTTCAAGCAGCGACTTGCCAACTTCCCTGCCACCGGCCTTTAAAAAAGTATTGGCCATTCCTCCGCCAATGAGCAAGGCGCTGACCTTGTCCAACAGATTATTAATCACAGCGATCTTATCAGAAACTTTGGCACCACCTATAATGGCCGCAAAAGGCCTGGCCGGGGACTCTAAAACTTGGCCCAGCATCTTAATTTCTTTTTCCATTAAGAAACCCGCCACTGCAGGCAGAAATTCAGCCACACCTGCAGTAGAAGCATGTGCCCTGTGGGCCGTGCCAAAAGCATCGTTCACATAAATATCGCCAAGCCCGGCCAACTTTCGGGCAAAATTTTCATCATTTTTTTCTTCCTCGGCGTAAAAGCGAACATTCTCCAGCAGCAGCACATCACCGCCGGTCATAGCCGAAACTGCCTGCTGCACCTCTTCCCCTACGCAATCATCCACTTTGCGCACTGAAACCCCGGGCAGCAACTGCTGCAGCCGCGCGGCAACGGGGTCCATGCTGTATCTTTCATCCACCTTGCCTTTGGGGCGCCCCAGGTGTGACATCAGGATTACCTTGGCCTTTTCCCCAACCAGATACTTTATGCTAGGCAGTGCCGCTGCAATCCTGGTATCATCGGTTACATTACCTTCTTTGTCCAGGGGTACGTTGAAATCAACTCTTACCAACACCCGCTTGCCCGAGATGTCAATATCCCGTATGGTTTTCTTGGCCATACAATCCCCCCTTAATCGGAATGGGGACACACCTCCTCTTCAAGGGCCGTAAATTTGGGGTCGGAGGAATGTCCCCAATTAAGTATTCAGGAGTCAGTAGTCGGAATTCAGAATATTACAAGACGATAAACCCTGCTCTTAAATTTTCTCCTGACTCCTGACTCCTATTACAGAATTATATACCTCTTTTGGCTATATATTCAACAAGATCTACAACCCGGTTGGAATAACCCCACTCGTTGTCATACCAGGACAGAATCTTGACCATATCGTCATCCATGACCATAGTGGAAAGTCCGTCAACGATAGAGGAATGCGAATCGCTGGTATAATCCACGGAAACCAGCGGAAGTTCGCTGTATGCCAGTATGCCCTTTAATTCATTTTCGGATGCATTTTTAAGCACTGCATTGATCTCTTCCCTGGTGGCCTTTTTCTGTAATTGAGCCACCAAGTCCACAACAGACACATTCAGGGTGGGCACCCGCATGGCCATTCCGTTTAATTTCCCCTTCAATTCCGGCAGCACCAGCGCCACAGCTTTGGCCGCGCCTGTGGTGGTAGGGATAATTGACATAGTTGCAGCCCGTCCACGCCGGACATCCTTGCTGGGCATATCTAAAATCTGCTGGTTGTTGGTTACCGCATGGACAGTGGTCATAAGTCCCTTGACGATACCAAAGTTTTTATGCAGCACCTTGGCCACGGGGGCCAGGCAGTTGGTGGTACAGGAGGCGTTGCTGACAACGTTATGTATGGCCGGGTCGTATAGTTCCTCGTTGACCCCCATCACCACTGTCAGGCACTCACCCTTGGCAGGCGCTGAAATTACCACCTTTTTAGCTCCGCCTTTTAAGTGGGACGATGCTTTGTCCGGACTGTTAAATATGCCGGTGGACTCCACTACCAGATCAACGCCCAGATCCCCCCATGGTAAAGCCGCCGGGTCACCGTTTGATAATAACTTTATTTTCTTACCGTTAACTGATATAGTATCTTTATGTCCAACTATTTCTTCTTCCAGCCTGCCATGAATAGAATCATATTTAAGTGTGTGGGCAAGCTTGGGTGCGAATTCCTCATCCATAGGTAACCTGCGTGATTTATGATTAACAGCCACTACCTCAATGTCGGGACGCCGTAAAGCTACTCTCAAAACAAGACGTCCTATTCTGCCAAAACCGTTAATCCCAATTCTTACCGCCATTTTTGTTACCCGCTCCTTTCAATAGTATACCTTAGTCGCCAGTATTTTAATAATTATGATATACTTTATTCTTCAATTAACGGATTGTTTCCTCTTTTTTTGTATACAAGAATAATAAAAAAATGAATTCAGGAGTCAGGAGTCAGAATATTACATAATAATAAACCGTTCTCTTATCCCGAAATTACATGACTCCTGACTACTGACTCCTTTTTTTATGTTTTCTCCTGACTACTTACTCCTGACTACTGACTACTATAAAAAAATAAAGCCCCAAAAAGAGAGGCCTTTCTTTAAACTACTTCGCTATGCTGATAAAATTGAGTACCTACTCAATACCGCTTGCGGATTCTAATGGGTGGGATACCTAGTTCATCCCGGTACTTAGCGACTGTGCGCCGGGATATTTTTACTCCCCGGCGTCCGAAAATATCAGCAATCTGCTGGTCATTAAGCGGATTTTTTGTATCTTCAACCTCCAAAATTTCCTGCATTGTTTTCTTAATGCTTTCGGCGGAAATCATCGACCCGCCTGTATTGCTCAGGCCGGAGGAGAAGAAATACTTCATTTCGAAAACCCCTTGCGGAGTTTGGATATACTTGTTGGACGTAGCCCTGGAAACCGTTGATTCATGCAGCCCGACAATATCAGCCACAGTTTTGAGGTTGAGCGGCTTTAAATATTTAACGCCATATTCAAGAAAGTCCCGCTGCAGGTCAACCAGGCACTTTGTTACTTTATAAAGGGTCAGGCGTCGCTGTTCAATGCTCTTGATCAACCAGGCAGCCGCATTTAGCTTATGCTCCACAAATTTTTTGGTTTGGTTGTCGCCCTTATCCTGGTTTAAAACCGTACGATAAGTGTTATTTATGGTCAGCCTGGGTACAGCTACATCATTAATAATAATCACATACTCATCTTCAACTTTATTTAAAACAATATCCGGCACAATGTACCTGTTTTCACCATTTCCACTAAAGTTGCGTCCCGGCTTGGGATCCAAAGTTTTAATCAAGTCAGCCACCCGCTGCAACTCCTGAACCGACACGCTGAATAATTGAGCCAAACGATTATACTTACCTTCAGCCAGATCGGTCAGGTGCCTGGTTACCACATTAATCACCAGTTCGTCGTCAATACCCAGGTACACAAGCTGAAGCAGCAGGCATTCCTGCAAAGAGCGGGCACCTACGCCAGGGGGATCAAAGGTCTGGATAATCGTCAGCGCATCCATAACAGCATCCCGGTTGGTCCCCAACTGGCTGGCTATCTCATCAATTGAACAATTAAGGTAGCCGTTATTATCAATATTGCCAATGATATATTCAGCTATGGTGTACTGCAGCCCATTACATTTAGAAAGGCAGAGCTGAAACATCAGGTGCTCCAACAAAGTCGGTGAGCGGCTGATAAAATTTTCATAGCTAACTTCGTTACGCTCAGGCCTTACTTCGGAGCGGGTCAATCCTAAATCACTGCTGTCATGAAAATAATCCTGCCAGTCAATATCATATTCATTTTCCCCGGTGTCTTCCGCAGCCGCAGGCTGTTCCTCAGCTGTCGCCTGTTCAATTTCTTCCTCCCCCACCTCAAGCATGGGATTTTCCTGAAGCTGCTGTTCTATATACATGCCCAGCTCAAGGGAAGATAATTGCAAAACAGCAATGGCCTGGCGCAATTCCGGGGTCATTATTAACTTTTGAGTCTGAATGACATTAAGGCCGTAACCCATGCGCATAGCCAATAAATCCTCCATTATAAAATTTAAATTATTTTGAAAAAATTTTTAATATTAGTATTCTGCAGCTCCATGCAAATATCCTGCCTAATTTTTTTAAAACCAATATATTCAGTTAACAGGTAAATGATTACAAACCAGAGCGTGAATCAGCAATATTACCGACAGAACGGTTAACCCGGCAGCCAGTCCCAGTGCCGCCGCTTCCTGGCCGGGAGCAAAGAGGTAGGGGTGCAAGCCCCTAACATAATCCATATAATCGTTTAGCGCCATCCAGCCGGCAGTGCCCACAACAGCATACACGGGCAGCGGCGTTTTACGCAGGAATATAAACCCTTCCAGCACCAGGCCCAGATGGTAAATCCACACCATGGCTTCAATAGCGCTGAATTGCCCGCCCGTCAGCCAATAATGAGTGATTACCCCTACCGTCCACAGACCATACTTAATAGTGGTGGCGCAGGCTGCGGCTACAACTAGGCCCGGGCGGCGGCCCGCAATAACCAGGAGCAAAGCCAGAGCAAAGAAAGCAGTTGCCAGGGGACTGTCGACCACCAGAAGCCATAAGTGAGCGGGAGTCCCGGCCAATTGAGCCCGGTACCAGTATAAGCCGTAGGCCGAACCGGCAATATTAATCAATATAATCGGCCAAATCAGACTTGAGCGCCACGGACGCTGCCACAATTCCGACCAAAGTTCCAGCAATAAGCCCAATGCTCCTTCACCCCGCAGTTAAATTGTTTTACTTAGCACATATTCTTATTTTTACATTTATTCTATTTAATGTCTGTTCCGTCCGGATTTAACCGGCACACTAAACAGCGCCCCGGAATTAAGCTTTTCCGCTATTTTATCCAGCTTGCGCAAACGATGGTTAACACCTGATTTGCCCAGGGGCGGGTCCATCATTTCACCCAGCTCTTTCAGGCTGGCATCCGGGTAATGCAGCCGCAGCTCGGCCACTTCCCGCAGTGAGTGAGGAAGTTTTTCAATACCTATTGACCCGGCTATAACCCTGATATTCTCAGACTGTCTCATGGCGGCATCAATGGTTTTATTTAAATTGGCTGTTTCACAATTTACCAGCCGGTTGACCTTGTTGCGCATGTCCTTATAAATCCTGGTGTTTTCATACTCCAGCAAAGCCGTATGGGCACCCATGATGTTCAGACACTCCACAATTTGCTCACTGTCTTTAAGGTAGACCACATACCATTGTTTTCGGGAGCTGATTCTAGCCGGCAACCCGAATTGCTGGAGCAAACCGGAGATAGCCTCGGCGTGCCGGCCGTCACCGGTGATGATTTCCAGATGGTAAGTGCCGCCGGGATTGTTCACGGACCCCCCGCCCAGGAAAATCCCTCGCAGGTAAGAGCGCCTGCAGCACTCTTTTTGCAGCAGTCCCTCAGGCATGTCCTCTTGAAAAGAACCGTCACCGTTTAACATGCCCAACTTGATCAGCATTTTCTGAAGCTCCGGCTGAGGCGGTATGCGCACCATATAAACGTTGTTTTTGCGCAGCCGCACCTTTTTTTTAACCAGCACTTCTGTTTGAATGCCGAAAAGATCCTTGCTCAGCTTGATTACCTTGCGGGCCACCGCCGCGTTATGATTGGCTATACTCAGCGCAATTTTTCGGCCGTTGATCTGCAGTGAGCCGTCCATTTTGATTAATGCGGCCAGTTCGCTGGTCTTACAGCACAGGCGCGGTCCCACCACTCTGGCCAGCTCATTTTTAGTTATCAAAGAAAAACTCATGGAATCACCACATTAAATGGTTTTTAACTCTTTATTATTTCCACTATTGTCCGGTCCAGGGCACCGGCAAGCAGTTCTTCTATATTCAGAGCCTGTTCGGCCTGTTCGGCCTGTTCCAGCCGGGGCCTTGTAGCCGGGTGCTTGGGCAAAAACAGAGTACAGCAGTCTTCATAGGGCAGCACTGAAGTTTCAAAGGTACCGATAGCCTGAGCCCGGGTGATTATTTCCACCTTGTCCATCCCCACCAGAGGACGCAGCACCGGAATATTAATGACGTGGTTTATCACCTGCATGCTTTCCAGGGTCTGGCTGGCTACCTGACCCACACTTTCACCGGTAACAAGGGCCAGCGCCCCCTGCTGTCCGGCAATGCGTTCCGACAGGCGGAACATCATCCTGCGCATCAAAGTAACCCTCAGTTCCTCCGGACAATTCTTTTGAATCTCTTTTTGAATATCTGTAAAATGCACCACGTGCAGTTTTATCCGTGCAGTATAATTCGCCAGTATCCTGCACAGGTCCCTAACCTTCTCCAGTGACTTTTCCCCGGTAAAAGGGAAACTGTAAAAGTGAATGGCCTCAATCTCTATGCCCCTTTTCATGGCCATCCAGCCCGCCACCGGGCTGTCTATCCCTCCGGACAGCAGCAACAGCGCCTTGCCGCTGGCCCCCACGGGGAGACCGCCGGCTCCCGGAACATCGGCAGCATAAACAAAAGTATTTTTTTCTCTAATCTCAACATTTACTTTAATTATTGGTTTATGTACATCCACCTGTAAGCCGGGGATATTTTCCAGCAAATACCCGCCTATTTGGCCGTTGATCTCAGGCGAGGTCAGTGGAAACATTTTATTGGAGCGCCGGGCCTCCACTTTAAAGGTCAGCGACGCACCCGGCGGCAGCTGCACCAGAGCGGCTGCGTCCTTTAAGGTTTGCAGCGCCCCGTCGCTAACGGCCTGCATATCCAGGGGCAACCGCAGTGTTGGGCTGACACCGACAATGCCAAACACCTTGCTTAACCTGTCCAAAACTTGCGCCGGCTCGGCATCACTTTCCACCACCAGGCGGCCGTAAACGCGCTCCACCCGGGAGGAGCCGGTTTTACTCAGCGCCCGCCTCATATTTTCCATTAAACGGCGCTCAAACTGCGGCCGGTTTTTTCCCTTTAAGCCAATTTCTCCGTAACGTATCAGGTATGTATTATACATCGTCAGCGGTACCCCCGGTATTTTTTTCTACTCGCCGTAAAGCTCCCTTAACTCTTTCACCACCTTGGCGGTGGCCTGCACGGCGTAATCTATCTCTTCAGCCGTATTCAGCGCCGAAAGACTGAACCGCACGGCTCCTTCCACCAGTTTTTCATCTAAGCCCATAGCCCTAAGCACATAGCTGCCCGGCTTTTTCCTGGAAGAACAGGCCGAACCCGTAGAAACATAAACACCTTGCCCTTCCAGCGAATGCAGCAGCACCTCTCCCCTTAAACCCGGAAACGAAATATTGGCTATATGAGGGGCGCAGCCGGGCTCATCCTCCCGGCAGGCCGGGCCGTTTAAAACCGCGCCCGGCACGGCGGCAAGCACCCCGTCCACCAGCCTCTTTTTTAATGCAAAAAGCTTAGCAGCTGCTTCCCGCGTTTCCCGCGCAATAATCCCGGCAGCGACGCCAAAACCGGCGATACCTGGCACATTCTCCGTGCCCGAACGCAATCCCCATTCCTGTCCCCCGCCGGAAACCAGGGGCTTCAGGGGAGTGCCCGGCGCCGCGTACAGCGCTCCTACCCCCTTGGGCCCATGCACTTTGTGAGCACTAACGGACAACAGGTCAATTCCCAGCTCCAACGGGCGCAGGGGTAACTTGCCATAAGCCTGAACCGCGTCAACATGCCAGAAAAGCTTCCGGCCGACCCCGCGCAGTTTCTTAATTACAGCGCTTATTTCAGCCAGCGGCTGAACCGCGCCAACTTCATTATTGACGTACATTACCGAAACCAGGAAAGTGTCTTCCCGTACTGCCTGCAGCAATGCTTTGGTATCCACCAGACCAATAGTATCAACAGGCAACACCGATATTTCCAAACCCTGCTCCTTTAACTGTTCGCAGGTGTTCAACACAGCCGGATGCTCCACCGCCGTTGTAATTATATGTCTACCCTTTCGTCCGGGCTGCAGTCCTTTAATGGCCAGATTAATAGCCTCGCTGCCCGCCCCGGTAAATATAATGCTGGAGGCCTCAACCCCCAGGCTGACTGCTACCGCCTCTCTGGCCCGGGCCACCGCGCGCCCGGCCTCAACCCCTTTGCGGTGCAGCGAAGACGGATTGCCGTAATTGTCCTCCATAGCCGCCAGCACGGCTTGGACAACCTCGGGATAAGGCCGGGTAGTGGCGCTGTTATCAAGATAAGCTTCCTGCAATACCTTAAACCTCCTGCCAAACGTTAAAAGAAGGACTGGCTTTCATATTAATTCATAGTATACCGTAAATTGGAGAGCGTCAAGCATACACAACTTCAGCATAAAAAACACCGGGTGTAACACCCGGCGCTAAGGAAAGGGAACACACCTTTTAATAATTAACGCAGCTGATATCTTTTAACTACCCCCGAATTCGATTTCCTGACCGCTATGGTATGAAGTGAATCAGCCATACTTTTAGCGAACCAGATAAACGGGATAGTCAAGGCCACGGAAGTCAGTGTCAAAACCAGCATACCTGTGTGATGAGGATCAATCTCCTTTTTAAACAAAACGGACACCTCCTTGAAAATAGTGGTGTCCGTGCAGCAAGTTAATCATACGGTGTAGTTAATGGTGCCGCTGCCGTAGACAGAACAAACTGGCCGATATTGCCACCCGTTCGCTCCGCATAAAAAAACGTAAAAGCAGTGCCCTTGTTTTACAGGACAGCGCTGTCTTTTTCAATTTGCTTATTCTTTAAATAACTATTAATTGGAATAACCCTTTCCGGGTAACGTTCTCCGCACACAATCCGCAAAACCAGGCGGGCCAATTTGTCCGGATGGTGTCTTACCATATTGCCTTTTTGTAAAAGTTTTCCTGTTATAGGAACAACCCCCATATCCCTAACGGCGTGCAAATCAGCCTCCACAGGAATAGCCCCTTCCCTGCGGTAACGTCCCAACAGCCGCACCGGAACAACTCCGGTATTAATTATCATGTAATCAATGATGTTTCCCGCATGATCAACCAGGGAGCGCAGGTGGCGGGAAGCGGAATAACCTTCTGTTTCTCCCGGCTGAGTCATTACATTGCAGATATAAACCTTAATCGCCCGGGAAGCGGCGATGGCTTCCGGAACACCCGGAACCAGCAGATTTGGCAGTATACTGGTATAAACGCTGCCCGGACCCATAATAATAGCGTCCGCTTCACGAATGGCTTGCAAAGCTTCATCAGTCGGCCTGCAATTGCCCGGCTCCAAAAACACCCGTTTAATTTGACCGCCACCGTAGGGAATGCTGGATTCGCCTTTAATCGTTGAGCCGTCTTCCATCTCAGCACATAATCGGACATCAGCCAGCGTAACCGGAAGCACCTGTCCCCTTATGGCCAGAACCCTGCTCAGACCGCGCACAGCCGCATCAAAACCTCCGGTAATATCGCAAAGAGCCGCCAGCAGGAGATTACCCATATTATGATCTTTTAATTCCCCGGAAGGGAAGCGGTATTGCAGCAATTCCTCCATCAAAGGCTCCCGGTGCGCCAGAGCTACAAGACAATTTCGCACATCGCCGGGCGGCAAAATACCTAAATCCCCGCGCAGCCTCCCGGAACTGCCACCGTCGTCCGCAACGGTAACTATTGCAGTCAAATTTCCAGTGTACTCCTTTAACCCCCGGAGTAAAACAGGTATACCCGTGCCACCGCCGATAACAACGATACGCGGTCCTTTTTCCAGATACCGCTTGGCATAAATTATATCCAACAGGCTGTTTCCACCCGGTATCACCGGTCCCACTACCGACCGGAAAACACGAAATGCCCCGTATCCGGCCAGACAAAGGCCGGAGAACATGATCAACAACCCCAAAACCCATATGGAATTACCGGCAACACCGTAAAACAACTGGTTAATTAATACCCTGGAACCGGCATATACCGAACCGATAATCATAACCCCGCCGGCACTGACCAGTAAAGCGCCAAGCAGCACCAGTGCAATCCAGCGTTTTACCTTCATGCCGGGGTACAGCCATCTGATCAGCATTGAGTGAGCACCCCGCTTACTTGAAAAAAATTCTTAGATAACCAGGAGGACGGTTCCCACGGTTAGTCCATAACGACATTACACGTTTTTGCCGATATCCCTGTGGCGAACGGTAACTCGATAATCCTTTTTATTTAAAGTATCACCCAACCTGTTGGCCAAGGCCACCGAACGGTGCATTCCCCCTGTGCAGCCGATTGATATCATCAGGGTTGTTTTCCCTTCGTTGATATAACAGGGAATCAAAAACTCGACTAACTCAGAGAATCTTTGCATAAATTCAGCAGTTACCGGGGAATCAAATACAAATTCTTCAACAGCGGGATCATTGCCAGTAAGAGGCCGCATAACCGGATTATAAAAAGGATTAGGCAAAAAGCGCACGTCAATAACCAAGTCGCTGTCCAGCGGAATTCCGTATTTAAAGCCGAAAGAGATCACCGAAACCAATAATTTGGTTTGAGTATCCCCGCTGAAAAGTTCCGCCAGTTTTTCTTTAAGCTGCCGGGGAGTGAGGTTGGAAGTATCAATAATTACGTTGGCGCAACCCCGAATCTCTTCCAACAACACCCGTTCCTCTTGAATGCTCGGCAGCACCTCGCCGGTTCCCAAAGGGTGACGGCGCCTGGATTCCTTAAACCTCCGAATTAGTACATCATCAGATGCTTCCAAGAACAGAACTTCAAAATAAATCTTGTTATCGTGCAATTCATCAAGTATTTCTGCCAGATCCCGAAAAAAATCTCCGCCGCGAATATCAACAACTAATGCTATATTATTAATCCTACGGGCGGTTTGTGCACATAGCTCGGCAAATTTGGGAATCAATGCAGGCGGGAGATTGTCCACGCAAAAATACCCTAAATCCTCCAGGCTCCGCATAGCCTGGGTTTTGCCGGCCCCGGAGAGACCGGTCACTATAACCATTCTCGCAAACATTTAAAAATCCTCCCTATTTACCTTCATTTACCTTCTATTAACATTACTTCCTAATTTCATGTTTAAACTTATCAATTAACTTGCCCATCCGGGGTTTAATTTACATAAATCACTCGATACGTGCCGGTAAACACGCTGCACAGGGTGTTTTGCGGCACTTAAACTACGTTAGTCGCCTGCTGGATGCCGGGTGACTGTAGAAATTACCGGCGGTAGCTTGTTCTACTTCCAGTACGGGCTGTCCTTTGCGGGCGTTTAAAACCTGAGCAGGCGATACCCGATTCTTTTCCAGCAGGACCATTCCTTCAGCCACTTCACCAACTGATTCCGGGTAATGGGCGTCACTGTTAACCACCAGAGACACACCCCATTTGAGAGCAGCCTTGATCACTTTATCCCGGTCATAGCGGTGGCCCGCATTAATTTCCATAGCGCACCCCCTATCCGAGCAAGCCCTGGCAATCTCATCCAGATCAACATCCATCATCAGGCCGGGATGACTAATAAAGGTTAGCCGGTTTTTATAAATTGCCGCTGCCAGAGCTCTGGTGTTGGTCTCGCGCATCATTTCCCGCAACCACCCGGAATAACGGCCCAGCCAATTGGGCAAAATCCAAGTCAGGGTTTGCTTAAAAGACTTACACCACACCTGGGGGTGTAGCCCGGCAATTAAAATGTCCAACTCACCGGCCACCTCGTCAGGTATGTCAATATCACCGTCCAGGCTTATAACATTGGCCTCGGCTCCTATCAATACTCGTATAGAATACTTTTCAGCCAATCTGGCCGCTTGTTTTTTTAACTCCAGGTAAAACCGGGCCGCTTTGATGCCGATGAACATGCCGCGGGGGCCGTGATCAGTAATTGCAACCTCATCCAGACCACGGCGAGCTGCTGCCGCAACAATCTCTTCAGGCGTCATACTGCCGTCGCTGTAAAAACTGTGCGTATGCCAATCTGCGTATAATTGCAACATACATTGCCCCTAAAAAATATAATTTATATTCTTTAATTTTATTGTTTTTTTATTTTTATAAAAGGAATAGGTATTTTATGTCAAATATATACTACTAGGTGCAGATATAATTTTGGGTTCCGCCTGGCGTTACGGTAATTCTATCTCAAAATTAATAATTTAATTCGCCGGCAACTATTGAATTACCTTTATCGGGCTCCCTTTAGTCAGGCGCTTAAACCATTACGGCAGTCAACTGCCAATCTTTAAAAAAATATCTAAGGATGTGATCCCATGCAAAATTTAATTAACGTTGATATTGGCCACTTAATCGGCAAAGAAGAACAGGCCGGTTCTATTTCCCCCAATGAATATGCAAAGTTTGCGGAGAAATATGGTGGGGTATTTGAGGCAGTGCAATCGTCGTTAAGAGAACGAAAATCTCAAATGACACTTTCTCTGGATGAGGAGCCAAAGATACCTGAGATAAAAACTCTGGCTGAGGAATTGGCCGCAAAGTATGAAAATATTCTGCTGCTGGGCATCGGAGGGTCGGCTCTGGGGGCCAGAGCGGTTTTGCAGTTCTTAAAAGGACCTTTTTTTAACCTGGAAAAACATGAACAGCCACGGATTTTTGTATTGGATAACATCGACCCGGTGATAACCGGAAAAATAGAGGAACTAATCGACATCAGCAAAACAGCCATTATATATACCAGTAAATCAGGTTCCACACCGGAAACGGCGGCCCAGTTTATTTACTTTTACAACAAATACCGCTCAGCGGGAGGCGACCCCCGCGATATCGTGATCTGCTGCGACCCCGGCGATAACGGAATCAACCGGATTGCCCGGGATTTAAACTGCCACCTGCTGCACATTCCCCGCAACTTGGGTGGAAGATATTCCGTATTATCCTCGGTGGGGTTCCTGCCGGCGGAACTGGCCGGAATAGACAGCTACAAGCTGCTGGCGGGCGCCCAGGCGGCGCACGCTTACATCACCGGCACACCAGCCGGCCAAAACGCGTTATTTGCCCTGGGCTCCTGCTTGCATGAACTATCCCTGCGGGAAAAACCCATCCACGTCCTGTTCAACTACAGCAACCTGTTGTATGAATTCGGACTGTGGTTCGTACAGTTATGGGCGGAAAGCCTGGGGAAAAGGCTGTCGCTGTCCGGAGAAGTGGTAAAAGCCGGGACAACGCCCCTCACCAGTCTGGGCGCCACCGACCAGCACTCCATCCTGCAGCTTTTCAAGGAAGGCCCGGATGATAAAGTTTTCGGCTTCGTCAGAATTGAAAACGTTCCCGGGGACATCACCCTGCCCGGTGAATTCGCCGGGGAAAAGGAATACTCATATTTTGCCGGCCACACCATGAACGAGCAGCTCCATATTGAGCAGCTATCAACAGAAATGAGTCTGGCCGGCGCCGGAAAACCCTGTTACCGCATCAGTGTAAGCGAAATCTCGGAAGAATGTCTGGGAGCGTTGTTCTACTTTTATGAGGCACTGGTGGTTTATACCGCGGCGCTGTGGAACATCAATCCCTACGATCAGCCCGGAGTGGAAGAGGGGAAAAATATAACTTATTCCTTAATGGGGAGACGGGACTACAGCCACCGGCGCGAAGAATACCGGCAGGCCGTTGAAAAATATGACAGTGAGAGGAAAAACTTTAACCTACCTTAAAATAAGCTGGTACCGAAATAGAGGCATGGATGCTAAACGCCCTGGCTTTTTTCTAAGGCCAGGGCCAGGGCTCCCATAACCCCGGCTTCCTCGCCCAGGGCGGCGCGAACAATAGACACTTCCTGTAAAGCTGAACTAAGGGCGCAGCGGCGTGTTGTTTCCAGCATGGCTTCCCATAAAATCGAGCCGGATTGCATAACACCGCCCCCCAAAACCACTACCGAGGGGTTGAGCAAATTGAGGATACCGGCCACCGCCATACCCAGATACCGCCCGGCATCCCGCATAATCAAGATGGCCTCCCCGTCGCCATTGGAGGCAGCTGCGGCAACAACCCGGGCGGACACTCCGCCCCGGTCACCTCCGGCCCGGGATAAGATACCCAAACCGCGGCCCTCCGCGACCAAAGCCACCGCACGTTTCGCTATGGCCGTTCCGGAGGCCAGCGCTTCCAAACAACCCAAATTACCGCAGCCGCAGCGCGGGCCATCCGCAGCCAAGGTTATATGGCCGATTTCGCCGGCCCCGCCCGAAAACCCGTGGTAGATCTTGCCGCCCAGGATCAACCCGCCGCCCACCCCGGTGCTGACTGTAATATAAACCAGATTATCCGCACTCTGCCCGGCCCCGTAGACACACTCGCCCAGAGCGGCTAAATTAGCGTCATTATCCACATAAACGGGCAATTTAAGCCTACTGCCCAGTATTTCACCCAGGGAAAGGTTTTGCCATCCCAGATTGGGGGCTAAATAAACAACACCCGTTTGCGGATCAAGCGGCCCGGGGACCCCGATTCCGGCTGCCGCGACAGCTTCAGTCGAAACCCCGGCTTCCCGCAGTGCCACCGCAACCGATGTTACTATCTCATTAATCACATGATCCTGCCCCAGGTCCGCCCCGGTTGCCACCCTCACCCTGCTGAGCACACTGCCTTGCCGGTCAGCCACCGCAGTAAGAATTTTAGTTCCGCCCAAATCGACACCTACAACATAGTTGCGGCTCAAATAATCACCCCAAAATGAACTTTTCAACCACTTCGGCCACTCCGCACTCTTCATTGGAACAGCAGACATAATCCGCCCGTTCCTTGATTTCCGGCCGTGCATTGCCCACAACTACGCCCAGTCCGGCGTAATCAATCATTTCCACATCGTTATAGCTGTCTCCAACGGCAATAATTTCATCCTGTCCAACCCCATAGTGGCCGACAATGGAGGCCAGGGCATCACCCTTGTTGGCCAGTGGATGTGAAAACTCCAAAAAGTGGGGCTTGGATTTGGTGATGTGCAACCGGTCGCCCAAAACCGGTCGCACCACCTGCGCCAGTCGGTCCAGCTTTTCTTCCCGGGACACCACCAGCACCTTGGTGGGATCCTGACAACGTTTTTCCAAAAAAACAGTCAGGTCACCCACCGCTTCAACCGGAATTTTAGACATGATTCTGTATTGCTCGCTTTCCCTGGTATGTTCTGCAACATAAAGGTTATCGTCAAGATATACATTAATAGGATATCCGTATGGTTTGACCAGCGCAATCACTTCCAGTGCCTCTTTTAAGGGAACCGGACGGTGAAACAGAGTTTCGCCCGTAACGGCATGGCGTACCAATGCCCCCTGGTAGGTAATCAGATAATCCTCCACCCCTAGTTCCCGGGCATAGGGAACAGCGGACCGGAACATCCGCCCGGTGGCCAGCGTAACTCGCACCCCTGCCTCCCTGGCCATGCCGACGGCCGCGCGGGAGCGCTCCGGCACCTTAAACCGGGCGTCCAAAAGTGTATCATCCAGATCTAAAGCCAGCAACTTATACTTACTCAAATTCGATACCCCCGTTGCATTTAGAATTCAGAAGTCAGGAGTCAGAATTCAGTATATTAGGAGACGATAAAATGTTCTCTTATCCCGACTACTGACTCCTGACTACTGATTCCTGTCTCCTGAGTAGTTCATAGCATTATTCACTAAAAAAGTCAAATACAGCTTGGGCCGTCCGGCTGTTCATCCCGGGAACGGCGGCCAACTCCTCCGGCGTGGCCTCCTTGATCTTCTCAATCGTCCCAAAACGCAGCAACAACTCCCTGCGCCTGACCGGCCCGATCCCCTCAATTTCCTCCAGCATGGATTTAAGGTTGCGCTTGCCGCGTAACTGGCGATGGTAAGTAATAGCAAACCTGTGCGCCTCGTCCCTGAGCCGCTGCATTAACTTCAGCGCGGGTGACTCCGGGGAAAGCCTGACGGGCTCAGGCCTGCCGGGCAGGAAAATCAATTCCTCTTCCTTGGCCAGGCCACAAACGGGAATGTTGGCAAACCCCTGCTCCTGCAGCACCGCAACAGCAGAGGAGAGCTGCCCCTTGCCGCCATCCACCACAAGCAGGTCCGGCAGGCGGTGAAATTTCGCCTTCTTGCCGGACATCTGCCCGGTATTGATCAATTCCCTTTCCTCGCGGCCCCGGGACAACCGCCTGCCCAGCACCTCCCGCATGGAAGCAAAGTCATCCGGACCTGCAACGGTTTTAATTTTGAATCTCCGGTATTGCTGCGGTGTCGGTTTCCCTTCCTCAAACACCACCATGGAAGCCACAGATTCCACGCCCTGGGTATTGGATATATCAAAGCATTCCAGTCTGCCCGGCGGTGCCTCCAACCCAAGTGCTCCAGCCAATTCTTCCAAAGCTTTTTGAGCATCCTCCTTGCGGGCGGCCCGGTCTGATTTAACTTCTTCCAGGATCAACAAAGCGTTCCTGCCCACCAGGTCCACCAGCTGCTTCTTTTCCCCCCGCAAAGGCCTGGCAATATACACCCTGGCGCCTCGCTTCCCGGTAAGCCAGTGTTCCAGAACCTCAGTTTCAGCAGGCGTAATCTCCTCCACCAGTATCTCCCGGGGAATAAATTCCGCCCTCAGGTAGTATTGCTTGATAAAGGCGGTAATAACCTCGCCCCTGTCCATCATCCCGGTACCGTCCAGCATAAACCGCTCGCGCCCGATCAGCTTCCCGCCGCGCACAAAGAAAATCATTACGCAGCACTCGTCCTCACCCCGGGCCATCGCCACAACATCCCGGTCTTCCCGGTCGGCGTACACCACCTTTTGCCTTTCAATTACTTTTTCCACCGCCTGAAGCTGGTCCCTCAATTCCGCGGCCCGTTCAAATTCCAGATTCTCAGCGGCGCTTTCCATCCGTGCCCGCAGTGCCTTGACCAATTCCTCCTGCTTACCCTCCAGGAACAACAGCACCCCGTCCACAACCTTACGGTACTCCTCCGGCGTCACCAGCCCGCAGCACGGCCCCAGGCATCTTTTGATATGCTGGTTCAGACAGGGCCTGCTCCTGGGCAGCGGAGACTTTTGCTTACAGGTGCGGAGGGGAAACATGCGTTTTAACAAGCGCATCGTTTCGTGCACCGCCCCCACCTGGGTATAGGGTCCAAAATAACGTGACCCGTCCTTAACCACCCGGCGCGTGATGAAAACCCGGGGGAATTTCTCGCCCAGCGTCACCTTGAGGTAAGGGTAGCTTTTGTCGTCCTTTAAACAGATGTTA
Source organism: Desulfotruncus arcticus DSM 17038 (assembly GCF_900113335.1). Taxonomy (GTDB): domain Bacteria; phylum Bacillota; class Desulfotomaculia; order Desulfotomaculales; family Desulfallaceae; genus Desulfotruncus; species Desulfotruncus arcticus. The sequence continues at coordinate 37,709 of NZ_FOOX01000007.1, read as the reverse complement.
TAGCGAGGCCGGTGCTCCTTGATCAAATTAGCCTCGAGAATCAGCGCCTCAACCTCGGAGTCAGTGCTGATATACTCAAAATCCCTGGCCCGGCCCATCATCGCCTTAACTTTGGGATCGCGGGCCGCAGGCGCACCAAAATAAGACCGCACCCTATTTTTAAGCGATACGGCCTTGCCTACATAAATAATCTGTCCTTCCCCATCCCGGAATAAATAAACCCCCGGCTTTTCCGGCAGCTTGCCTAATTTTTCCCTCACCCTAATCCCCCCTGAGGGCCCTGAGGAAGAGGGCGGTGTGGGAGTCGAAGGACCGGGCGACCTCTTCGGGGGTGCCTGTGACCAATACTTCGCCACCCCGGGCCCCGCCTTCCGGGCCCAGGTCGATGATATAGTCGGCGGTTTTAATCACGTCCAGGTTATGCTCGATTACCAGCACGGTGTCTCCCGCGTCCACCAGCCGGTGCAGCACCTCCAGCAGGCGGTGAATATCCGCAATGTGCAGTCCGGTGGTGGGCTCGTCCAGGATATACAAAGTTTTGCCGTTGGAACGCCTGGACAACTCCGTGGCCAGCTTAACCCGCTGCGCTTCGCCTCCCGATAATTCAGTCGCGGGCTGTCCCAGCCTGATGTACCCCAGTCCCACATCATACAGCGTCTGCAGTCTGCGCTGAATTTTAGGCAGGTTTTTAAAAAACTCCAGCGCCTGTTCCACCGTCATATCCAGCACGTCGGAAATGCTTTTGCCCTTGTACTTGATCTCCAGCGTTTCCCGGTTATAGCGCTTGCCTTTGCAAACCTCGCAGGGAACGTAAACATCCGGCAGAAAATGCATCTCGATTTTAATGATGCCGTCGCCATGGCAGGCCTCGCAGCGCCCGCCCTTGACATTAAAGCTGAACCGGCCGGGACGGTAACCCCGGGCCCGGGCCTCGGGCAGTTGGGTAAACAAGTCCCGGATATCAGTGAAAACCCCGGTATACGTGGCCGGGTTGGACCGCGGCGTGCGCCCGATGGGCGACTGGTTGACGTCAATCACCTTGTCCAGGTATTCCAGTCCGCGGATTTCCCGGCAGGCGCCGGGTTTGGTCTTGGCCCGGTTCAATTCCTGGGCCAGCTTCTTATATAATATTTCATTCACCAGGGTGCTTTTGCCGGAACCGGAAACCCCGGTTACACAGATAAACAGCCCCAGGGGAAAGTCCACATCAATATCCTTTAAATTGTGCTCCGCGGCGCCCATCACGGTTACCTTTTTCCCGTTGGGCCGGCGGCGCTCCGCCGGCACCGGGATTTTCTTTTGCCCGCTCAGATACTGGCCGGTAATAGATTCGGGAACAGCCAGGATATCCTCCACCGTGCCGCTGGCCACCACGTGGCCGCCGTGTACCCCCGCGCCTGGTCCGATATCAATAACATGATCAGCCTTCATAATAGTTTCTTCATCATGCTCCACTACGATCAGAGTATTTCCCAGATCCCTCAACCGCTCCAGCGTTTCCAGCAGGCGTCGGTTGTCCCGCTGGTGCAGCCCGATGCTGGGCTCGTCCAGAATGTACAGCACCCCCATCAGGCCACTGCCGATTTGCGTGGCCAGGCGAATGCGCTGCGCCTCCCCCCCGGACAGCGTTCCCGCGGCCCGGTCCAGCGTCAGGTAGTCCAAACCCACGTTCACCAGGAACCCCAACCGGGCGTTAATTTCCTTCAACACCTGCCGGGCAATTATGCGCTCCCGCTCGCTTAAATCGAGCCCTTCCAAAAACTGCTTCGCATCCAGCACAGATAAAGAGGTTACCTCGTTTATGGGCCGGCCCCCGATCTTCACCGCCAGCGCTTCGGGCTTGAGTCTGGCCCCCCGGCAGGCGGGGCACGGGCGGGTGCTCATGTACTGTTCAATTTCATCCCGCATATAGTCTGAATTCGTCTCCCGGTAACGCCTGCTCAGGTTATTAATCACACCTTCAAAGGGAACCCGGTAGGTATGCCTGTTACCGTAGCTGTCCGTAAGATTAACCTTAATGATTTCATGTCCGGTGCCATAAAGTAATTTATCCAGGTGGGCGGAATCCATATCCCGCACCGGCGTATCCAGGTCGAACCCGTAATGGTCGGCAACAGCCTCCAGATAGCGCATGCCGTTAAGGCTTTTGAGCCACGGCTCGATGGCGCCCTGACGCACTGTTAAACTTTTATCGGCAATGACCAGTTCGGGGTCCAGCTCCATTTTAAAACCAAGACCCGTACATTCGGGACAGGCCCCGAAGGGGCTGTTAAAGGAGAACAGACGGGGCGCAATTTCAGTTATATTAATGCCGCAATCAACGCAGGCAAAATTTTCACTGTAAACAATCTCTTCACCGTCAACCACCGCGGCAACAGCCACGCCGCCCCCGTGCTTCAGCGCGGTTTCCAGCGAATCAGCCATCCGCTTGGCGGAACCGGGGCGGACAACAATCCGGTCGACAACAATCTCGATGGTATGCTTTTTATTTTTATCCAGCTTAATTTCTTCATTGATATCCAGAATTTCACCGTCCACACGAACGCGGACGAAACCCTCGCGGCGGATTTCTTCCATTAGCTTCACATGCTCGCCCTTTTTGCCCCGCACAACCGGAGCCAAAAGCTGCAGCCGCGCGCCTTCCGGCAGCTCCAGCAGCTGGTCCACTATTTGCTGCACCGTCTGGCGGGTGATGGGCTTGCCGCACTGCGGGCAGTGGGGCCGTCCGGCCCTGGCGTACAGCAGGCGCAGGTAATCATATATCTCGGTAACTGTTCCAACGGTGGAACGGGGATTGTGGCTGGTGGTTTTTTGGTCAATGGAAATGGCCGGGGACAGGCCCTCGATATAATCCACATCGGGCTTGTTCATCTGGCCCAGAAATTGGCGGGCATAAGCCGAAAGTGACTCCACGTAACGGCGCTGGCCCTCGGCGTAGATGGTGTCAAAAGCCAGGGAAGACTTGCCCGAACCGGAAAGCCCGGTAATAACGACCAGCTTGTCCCGGGGGATCTCTACGTTGATGTTTTTCAGGTTGTGTGCGCGGGCGCCCCTGACTACTATTTTGTCCTGCATTATACCCTCCGTAAAAAACATAAGTATTAGAATTTAGGAGTCAGAATTCAGGAGTCAGGAGTCAGAATATTTAATAGCAATAAACTATTCTCTCGTTCTGACTCCATAGTAACTGCAATTATTTCAAATTGGCACCACTGATAAAATAGATTCGTTACTTTTTGTCAAACATTTGTTCCATATAAATATATCACATAATATTCCTGAATCAAATCTATTTTTTATTATTCAGTAGTCAGTAGTCAGAATGCCTTAGCCCAGTCTATTATTCTGACTACTGACTACTGTCTCCTGACTCCTGCTCCTAATAACAGGCTGTCTATAATATATTAAACCCATAGAGTGCGAAATTATCATCAAAGGTAAATACTTTATCGATACCCAGCCGCTCCATCATGGCAAAGCTTACGGCATCGGCCAGGGTGCAATCGCCGCCCCTGCCGGTAAGCAGTATCTCCCTGGCCCGCTTTTCATCTTCTTCCGTAGCGCGCTCCACCGGCCAGATATTGCTGCGAACCCACATTCGGGCGGCGTCGTGACCCAATCGAGCCGCAAGCAGGGCATGGGTCTCAGTTAAAATGTAGTTGGTCAAAACAGGCATAACCTTTTCCTTCTGCATCCGGCGCAAACTATCCAAAGCCTGGTCATGATTTCTATCATTGCGGCAGAGCACAGCATATATGGCGCCGGTATCTACCAGGGCTTTTTGCATCCCGCTACCTCTCCTTCCGCAATAAAGGCATCATGGACCTCCGAAACGCCATCTGCCCCAAACCCGTCCTCAAAAACCCCCACCATATCCCAAATTGGATCGCCTTCGGCCAGAGGTTCAACCTCATATACCTTTTTCAACATCAACACATCGCCTTTAACAGCCACAGATAACCGCGACCCTTTATCCAAAAGAAGCTTGTCCCGGTACTCCTTCGGCAATGTCAACTGCCCCTTACTGGTCAGTGTAACCAGTTCATATTGCAAAAAGCCCAGCCCCCTCCCACTTCCATATCCTACTCGTTGCTGTTCAAGTAATCAGAATTCAGTAGTCAGAATTCAGAACACTTCGAAACGATAAACCGTTCTCTTATTCTGACTCCTGACTTCTGACTCCTCCTCTTTACTATATCAGAGGTAAATATTGGAATCAATATATGGTTTCGGAGATGGTGGGGGAGATGCGATTATCGCGGCCGCGCAGTTCCAGGCGCAGTTCAATGATGGCGTCTCTGAGCCGGGCGGCCTGTTCGAATTCCAGCCGGCGCGCAGCGTCCTGCATTTCTTTTTCCAGCCGGGCCAGCATTTGCTTGATTTCTTTTTTGGTCAGCCGGCCTTTCTTGTCCTCGGCCTCATAAATAGCCGGCATTTCCGCCACCTTGGTGGCCTCAATCACCTCATGCACCGCCTTGCGAATGGTTTGCGGAGTAATGCCGTGTTCCAGGTTGAACGCGGTTTGAATCTTGCGGCGGCGCTCGGTTTCCCCAATGGCTTTAGCCATGGAGTCAGTCACTTTGTCGGCGTAAAGAATCACCCGCCCGTTGACATTCCGGGCGGCCCGGCCGATGGTTTGGATCAGCGAGCGCTCGGAGCGCAGGTAACCTTCCTTGTCGGCGTCCAGGATGGCCACCAGGCTTACCTCGGGCAGGTCCAAACCCTCCCGCAGCAGGTTGATCCCCACCAGCACGTCAAAGGTGCCCAGCCGCAGGTCCCGGATAATCTCCATCCGTTCAATGGTGTGCACTTCCGAGTGCATGTAGCGGACCCGAATACCGGTCTCGCGCAAATAATCAGTGAGATCTTCGGCCATTTTCTTGGTCAGGGTGGTAATCAGCACCCGTTCTTTTTTGGTCACCCGGCTGTTTATTTCACTGATCAAATCATCGATTTGCCCCCGGGTAGGCCGCACGGTTAGCTCGGGGTCGATCAACCCGGTAGGCCGGATAATCTGCTCCACCACCTGGTCGCTGAGCTCTAATTCATAAGGGCCCGGCGTGGCGCTGACGTATACCACCTGGCCCAGGTGCCGTTCAAACTCCGCAAAGGTCAGCGGCCTGTTGTCGAAGGCCGAGGGCAGGCGAAAACCGTGCTCCACCAGCGACTCCTTGCGGGAGCGGTCCCCGGCGTACATGGCCCGCACCTGGGGAAGGCTGGCATGCGATTCATCGATGACCATGATGAAATCGTCCGGGAAATAGTCCAGCAGCGTGTACGGCGGCTCACCCGGCCGGCGCTCGGTCAGGTGCCGGGAATAGTTTTCAATACCGCTGCAAAACCCCATTTCCTGCATCATTTCAATATCATATCTGGTGCGCTGCTCCAGCCGCTGGGCCTCCAGCAATTTATCCCGCTGCCGCAGCTCATGCAGCCGCTCCTCCAGCTCTTCCTCTATTTTGCTGATGGCCCCTTGCATCCGTTCCCGGGAAGTGGCGTAGTGGCTGGCGGGATAAACCATTACATGCTGCCGTTCCCCGGTAATCTCACCGGTCAGCACATCAAATTCCAGCAGCCGCTCCACCTCGTCGCCAAAAAAGTCCACCCGGATGGCGCGTTCCGAGTTGCCCGCCGGAAATATCTCCAGCACGTCGCCCCGCACCCGGAATTTGCCCCGGGTAAAGTTCATGTCATTGCGCTCGTACTGGATGTCCACCAGGCGGCGCAGCACCGCATCACGGTCGTATTCGCTCCCTTTGCGCAGTGAAAGCACCAGAGTGCTGTACTGCTCGGGGTCGCCCAAACCGTAAATGCAGGAAACACTGGCCACAATGATCACGTCCCGCCGCTCGAACAGCGCGCAGGTAGCCGAGTGGCGCAGCTTATCTATTTCATCATTAATGGAAGAATCCTTCTCGATATAAGTATCAGTATGGGGGATATAAGCCTCAGGTTGATAATAGTCGTAATAGCTGACAAAATACTCCACCGCATTGTCCGGGAAAAACTCTTTAAACTCACTGCACAACTGTGCCGCCAGGGTCTTATTATGGGCCAGCACCAGCGTCGGCCGCTGCACCCGCTGGATCATCCGGGCTATGGTATAAGTTTTGCCGCTGCCGGTGACACCCAGCAGGGTCTGGTGCTTCAGCCCGTCCGCGAGGCCTTCAACCAGTTGATCTATCGCCTTGGGCTGATCGCCCCTGGGCTCGTAATCAGACTTTAAATTAAATTTATAATCCATACTGCTCACCCCGGCTAAAATTATATCATACCGCGCAATGGTAAAAAAACGCACGCCCAAAATAAAAAGCTCCGCATCCTAAAGATACAGAGCTGACTTGACTTGATTGTTACTGTCCCTGCTGGCCGCCGCCTTCGCCACCTTGACTCTGGTCTTGCCCCTGACCGCCTGTCGATTCTATTTTCTTTACTTCGCCGTCAATTTGTACTTCCATGGTTTTTCCTTCCATGGTGGTAATCTTTAGCATGGTTTTGTTTTGGGAGCCTTGCTGTCCGCCTTGTTGGCCCTGCCCACCCGGTTGATCCTGCTGCCCCTGCCGGCTTTGACCACCCTGGTCTCCATCCTGCTGGCCACCGCTCCGGGTTTCTTGCCGGCCGCCCTGCTGCTGCCCGCCCGCTTCCTTCAATTCTTTCCAGCGCTCTTGCAGTAAATAGGCGTTTTTAGAGGTTATCAAGCGGGCCGGCGCTATCCGGGCCGGAACACTGTAATCACCGTTATTCACCCGGGCGCTGTACTGCCAGTGACCGGTCCGGGCCAGATCCACAGCCGCTTCCAGGGCAAACAGCCCCAGCATTTCAGGCTGCACATCAACCTCGGCATCGTGCTCACCTTTTACCAGCTCCTGCGACGCTTTTTCGTCGGCACCAACGCCTACAGTTAACACGTTTTTATTAAACCCACCCATTTTAAGATATTCCACCGCCGCCATAGCCAGGCTGCTGTCGTTGGCCAAAATGGCGTCGACCTTTGCCCCCTTGCTCTTTAGCTCAGCCAGGGTGGCGGGCACTGCAGCCGGATCCCATAGCGGGTGATTGTAAACGCCGATAATGTTAATATCCTTTTGATCTTGCAAAGCCGCTTCCAGTGCGGCGGTAATCTCCCGGGCCGCCTGGTCCCGCGGGTCGCCCCCGAGAATTAAAACATTCAAAGGCCGGTGTTCGGGCAGTTGGGCGATCACAGTATAATCCACCGCACCTGTTATTGTTCCCTTGGCGCCACCGGGTGACGCAGTTATAGTGCCGGCTGCCGCTTCCTGCGAGCCGCCCTGCTGTCCGCCCCCCTGTCCGAGGTCTTCGGGGCGAATAACAGTACCGGTGGAAGGTGTTGACAGGCCCTTTTGGGCTTCCTGAGACCGCTGCAGCGCTTCTGTTAAGAACCGGGCCTGCAGACGGCCTACCAGTTCGTGGTCCGATGCGATGTAGCCATCCACCGGCGTATTCACCGGCAGGTTTTCCAGCACCACCACCTTGATGCCCTGCCTGGCCAGCTGCTCTACCATAGCCGGCGCAGCCGCAGGATCCACAGGTTGAAAAACTACCGCTTTTAATTCCTTGTCGGCCAACTGCTGCAGCTGCTTTTGCTGCTTGGCCGGATCATTTCCTGCATCCAGCCAGGTAACCTCGGCGTTTACCTTGGTCTTTTGCCCATCCACCGTTTTTTTAATTGTTTTATTTCCGTCCCGGTTCAAATCAGCCAGTGCAAATCCAATTTTAACCGGCTTTTCGGCGGGCTTGCGCTGCGGCTCATGCTTGCCGCAGCCAGATGTTGATAATAGCAGCATTAAAGCTGAAACCACTGCAAGTACCACCGGTATTGTCTTTTTCATCAACCCACCCCCGGGCAGTTTTAAAAATAAATTTTTGTAGCTATTTAGTACCTGCAACTTCTTAGGAGACAGGAGTCAGAAGTCAGGAGTCAGAATAAATGAACCGGGCTTGTGGTATTCTGACTACTGACTCCTGAATTCTGGTTACTGAATTTATAATTATGCTTTGCCCCGGGCATTCTCTTTATTCCAAATAAATTATGTTAGAACGTTAAGGTTGCTTCGAAAAGAACATCCAGTAAACCGTGCAGCAGAAAATCAGAGAGATTACCTGCGATTTACTTGATAAAATAACCGTTATAAAACTAATGCCTGGAAACAAATGGCATAAAAACACTGATCAGCGCATAGACATTTCTTGAGGTGATTTTATGAACGCGAGATACCTTGAGAAGTTTTTATTTTGGCTGTCACCGCTGGCCCAAAAACCACCCACGCTTCTGACTGCGGTTAATGAAGCAAAAAGGACCTGGAAACAGGCCCTAACAGATTTTAACCATATTACCGACAGGGATCTGGTTGATTTCGCCATCCACAACATTAAGGCTTCAGAACGGCGCTACATGGCCCTAATTAGAAAAGCCAAAGAAGAAGGGGTAGCAGCCTGGCCGGAAGATATTTGCACTACCGGCCCATCTGAGGAGGCTGAAGCCGGAAATCCAAAAGCACTGGCCGGTTAACTAATGCCCAGCTCATCCATTTTAGCCCGAATTGATTTTAGGTCGGCCCAGGCCTCGGCCTTACGCGATTCGTCACGCAAAAGAGCAGCGGGGTGGTAAGTGGAAGTAATCCAAAAGCCTTTGCGCTCCATCCAACTGCCCCGCACTCTGGTAATCCGTTCTTCCGGTCCGATAATGTGGCGCACCGCCGTAGCGCCAAGACATACGATAATCCCGGGCCGCACGATATCCACCTGCGCTCGCAGGAAAGGCAAACATTTTTCTCCCTCTTCCATGGTGGGAGTGCGGTTGCCCGGCGGGCGGCATTTGACGATATTGCAGATCATGGTGTTTTTTTCCCGGTTCAAATCTATAGCCGCCAGCATCCGGTCCAGCAGTTGGCCCGCCGGACCAACAAACGGGCGCCCTTGAAGGTCTTCCTGCTCCCCCGGCCCCTCACCCACAAACATAACCCGGGACTCCAGCACCCCCTCGCCGAACACCACATTGGTGCGCCGGGCAGCCAGCGGGCAGGCCCGGCAGCGCAAGCAAATCTGCTTTACCTCGTTCCATCTTGAAAGCTTACTTGTATCCATCTAATCTTCCTCTAATCCCGCAGCACCCTGTCCCGCAGGTCCTCCATGAAAGCCGTAAAGTCCGCGCAAAAATCATCGGAATCCAGGCAGATAATTTTCATGCCTTTTTTCCCATACACCGTGTCAAATACGTAATTGGGCTTCATGGTTACCATGTAAGCCTTGCAGTTCTCCTGCATCACCCGAAATAATTTGCTCCACATGTAACGGATATTGAGGTCCCTGAAGCTGTAGCCCAAAAAAAGCACCGTTTTGCCCAGAAGGTCCGAACGCAATTTAATATCCAGCGGCCCCTCCATATCCAACCGGTTATGATAGTCGGTCTCACTGATGACCAAAGTTTCATCAAGGTCAAGAGTACCATGAAATTTAACTATCTGGGTTATATTATCCGGGGCCTCCAAAATATCATCCAGCGTAGCAATTGTATAATGAGGCTCCTTGTGGTAACGGAAGGCCATTTCAATCATTTCATCAAAATTTGTGGTATATATTTTAGGAAATTTCATGTCAATAAGACACTTATGTGCCACCGAGGCACTGATGTCCACCTCAATGGAACGCAAATTGCGGTCAATAATTTTGCTGATCCGGTTTTTGCTGCCCCCGTGACAGATAATATGGTACTCTGCTATCTGCAAAAAGTCACCGTGCAGAGCCAGAATATCGGGCTCGATATCCAGGTCCTCGGCCACCCTGGCCATTAAAACATCCCACTCCGGCAGGCCCAGGTTGCGTGACAGCCCGGCGCCGACAAATGGAATGATTTTTTTGCCCTTGATCTCGTGAGCCAACTCATCAACAAGTTTATCATAGCTTACCATAGCTTCACCGCCTGACGGGTAAGGAATTTTTTAAATTGCTGCGCCGCCTGGCCGCGGGCTGAAATTTTATTCTTTTTTTCTACCGGCAGGGCGGCAAGTGAAGTGTCATACCCATCCGGAATAAAAAGGCATTCCCAGGTACCGGCGGGTCCTTGGGGCTCTCCTGCTATTTCACCCTGCAGTTTGGCCTCAAAAATATGTATCCGCTTACCACAGCAGTAGCCGATAATTGTTCGGACCACCGCCTTGCGGTTGGTTTCACACTGCATTAAGCGCAAAAAACCCTCAACCCCCAGTCGGCTCCAGATTTCCGGGGTCATGCCGCCGGGCAAATCATTGTAGACCTGGATACTGAGGCCGGTATGATCAACAAACAAAGGCGCCCTTTTTTCCGAAAACGCAATCAACACCTTGCTCCGCACAATCTCCCGCTGATCGTCCCCCTGCGGTTCACGCATATTGAGCCGGACCGGGATAAACCTGAACGGATCCAGCAGAAGCTCATATTCATTAATTTTTAACTGGTTACTGGTAACAAAACGCATTGGTTTATGCAAAAGATCCATCCCCTGTTACCTGAAAAATGCTATCGCCGGTTGTTTCATTCTAATTTCACTGACTACTGGCTACTAAATTATATTATTTTCTCTACCATTGTAACAAATCCTTTTAATAAAGAAGACTTGGTGGAGGGAGTCTTAGCGGCGGTTAACGAGATAAAAAAAGCCCGTAAGCGGTTATTCCGTCTCCGGGCTCTCATATTTCCAGTCTTTCATTTAATGTTCAGGCTTTAACGCTTCAATTCTCCTGGGCTTCTTTTTCTAAAATAATTTTATGGTCCACCAGCGCCAGCTCTTTAATCCTGGCTTTAATCAGTTTGCGCCGCCCGAAAATATCCTCCAGCACCAAACCGTCTCCCTCGGGTATTACCTTGTCGACCATTTCCATCAGCATTTCATCTTTGCCGTCCTGGCGCAGATAAGCGTTAGCTTCACACATGCGATAAATCACCTCCCGGTAAAGTTAAAAAACCACCTCGGTCATATGCATACTCATCTGCATATCATTTGACCTCCGTGGTCCGTCTCCACTGATACAGTGCGGGCCTTCATGACCCGATATATATTAATTATAGCCCCCTCCCGGAAACAGTGTCAACGTATAATTTGTGGCACTAAAGAGGAGGTGTGTCCCCTTTCCTCTTGTGCCTCTGCCAGAAATTTAAAAACCAGCGCCCCAGCGGACCGGCTGTGCTTACATCCACTACACCCACCGCTTCCGCCCCTTCAGGCACGGATAGGATGCCCAGGTGCTTTTCCCCTTTGTTAAAGGATAATTTCCCATGCATCAGGCGCCTTTTCCTCCTGCTGAAAAACTCCACCTGCAGGGGAGGGTTGACAGCATAGCTAATAGCGGCAAAATCAGACCTGCGTGTAACTGGAAACCCGTTTACCGCAACAATGACATCTCCGGACCTGATCCCGGCCCGCCAGGCCGGTGAGTCGGGGATAACATCCAGCAGCGCCAGGCCATCGGCACTGGGCACATATATCGGTTGGCCCTGCATTTCAGTTTTACGCCCGATATAAATAACCAGTTCGTGACCCATTGGCGAAAAAACAGCCGCTACAACGGCCAGCAGCACAGAATGGTCCGCCACAACAGCCAACAGCAGCAGTACCAGACTGTACAGTGCCAGGTAGCAGGCGGAAATTCTGCTCTTCTGCGCCGGGTTGCGGGCAATGGCCATATCCCCGTAACCCAGTGCGGCAACCACCGGCATCAAGGTGTAAATAACGTTTTCCGGATTGGCCACACCGGGCTTAATCAAAGGCCACCATTCGGGCATATCGACACTGCCCGGCGGGACATCCATACCCGTGATAAAGGCCAGCGCGGCGATGGGAATGGGCCAAAATTTCTGCAATGTAAACCCGCCCACCACCCGGCCGTCCCGGTCGCGAAAATACGAAGGAATTGCGCCCAGGTGGCCGCTAAACAGGATCAGTATGCTTTCCACCATGTGCAGCACCGCTACCAGGGCCAACACCTGAGAAACATTGATCTGGGGAAAACCAAATAATATCCGCGAAAGGGCCAGGATGCCGCCGGCATAGGCAAAGCAAATAAACCTGGCGTTAATCAGCATTAATATAATGGCCAGGGGCCAGATAAAAATGAGACCCGAGGTTAACGTCACCCCGATAACAACCATGAGCACGCTTCCCAGCAAACCTCCCACCAGCCCGAAAACAATAGCGGTTGCCGCTTCGTTCCAATTGGACTTGATGGGCACGCCATAGAAACTCTCTCTCATTGAATGCATGCGCCGGTACTGCAGCACCACCAGCACTACAACCACCCAGAATACAGGTTCGCGCAGCATTATTTCAATATTTACCAGAATCATGGGCAGGATGTCGTTAAATGGAAACAAAACTATCACCTGCTTAAATAGCCATAGCCTGAGTGTTACTTGATCTTGCTTTTAATTAATTCTTCTGCTTTTTCCAGCTGTTCATCCCCGGGGACTTCCGGCTGATCTTCCACCACAACATCAGGACTGATGCCTTTTTTGTGAATATTATGTTTGCCGGGCGTCAGATAGCGCGCCGTGGTCAGCTTCAGCCCGGCCCCGTTATCCAGGGGGAATACCGTCTGCACAATTCCCTTGCCAAAGGTTTTTGTGCCTACCAGTGTACCGGCTTTAGTATCCTTAATGGCTCCGGCTAGAATTTCAGCGGCACTGGCGCTGTTCTCATTGACTAAAACCACCATGGGAATGTGTACATAATTATCATCGGCCTCTTTAACTTCGGTATTGCCTGTACTGTATTCAATATAGACAATGGGACCTTGGGGAATAAAGTTATCAGCCACCCGGGTTGCAGAAATAAGCTCACCACCGGGGTTATTCCTGAGATCCAGAATAGCGCCCCGCATACCCTGATCACGCAATTCATTCAGAACTACGGTTAGCTCATCGGGAGTTTTTTCGTTAAACTGGCTGATCACCATGTAACCGATCCGGGTATCTGGAATCATCTTGCCCTCTGCAGTGGGAACACTAATTTCTTCCCTGGTGATATTTTTCTCCAGCGGTGTTTGGGATTCGCCTCTGATTACGCTAAGCTTAACCTTGGTGCCCACCGGACCGCGCATTAATCCAATGGCGGTTTCCAAATCAATACCCCGGACGTCCTTACCGTTAATGCCGACAATTTGATCGCCCTCTTTTACCCCTTCCTTATAAGCCGGCGTCCCTTCATAAACCCTGGCCACGGTTAGCAGCTCATCCTTAACCCCCACCAGTATGCCCAGGCCGCCGAAGGAGCCGCGAATTTGCTCTTGCAGCTGCTTATATGTATCCGGGTCCAGGTACACCGAGTAAGGGTCCTGCAGCGAATCCACCATGCCCTTGATGGCGCCGTCCACCAGTGAGGTAGTCTTCACCGGTTCTATATACTGGGATTTAACCAGTGAAATAACCTTAATCAGGTTGCCGACATGTTTATAGTTGCTTGCCAGAACCCCGCCCGCCGCAACAATAACCACAAAAAAAATAACAGCCAGCGCCGTCAGCCAGCGTGCAACTTTGTTGGGCCTTCTACCGAAGCTATTGTAATCGTACATGCTAAACCTCCCTAAGACATCAAGTATTCAGAATTCAGGAGTCAGGAGTCAGAATTCTAAAATACTTTGAGACCAATTAGCCATCACTTAATTCTGACTCCTGACTCCTGATTAGTCATAATTGTTTTCTTTAGGCATTCAGAGTTCAGTAGTCAGAATTCTAAAATACTTAGGAGATAATAAACCGTTCTCTCATTCTGACTCCTGATTAGTCATACCATATTATACTACATAATAGCCTGTTGAATTACAATAGCTAACAAAAAGGAGACAGGTCGTATTTTGCCAAAACCTGTCTCCTTATTTAGAAGTCATAATTCAGGAGTCAGAATAAATAATTGTCTCCTATCTTTTTCTCCTGACTACTGACTCCTGACTCCTGTTTTTTACCCTGGTGAAACATAATTCATGGGGTTAACCGCCGTGCCGTTTTTCCTCATCTCAAAGTGCAGGTGCGGTCCGGTGGACATTCCCGTGCTGCCTACCTTGGCAATGGTTTGCCCCTTTTCCACCGTCTGTCCTTGACCAACCAACTGAGCGGATAAGTGACCATACAGTGAAACAATGCCGCCCCCGTGGTCAATCATAACCACATTGCCATAACCGCTCATATAGCTTACATTAATCACTGTTCCGCCCTGAGTGGCTTGTACCAGAGTACCGGTGGGGGCCGGAATATCAACCCCGGCGTGCAGCCTGCTGGTCTTAAGAATCGGGTGAATGCGGTAGCCAAAAGGAGATGATATGCTGGTACGCCCCGGCAGCGGCCAGATATAGGCCCCGGTGGCAGCCGGCTGCTGCGGGCTGCTTTGCCTGGCTATCTCGCTGATGATAGCTTCTTCTTTTTCTTCCAGCGCCGCAACTTCAGCCTGGTATTGGGTTAAATCCTTTTTGGAATCCCCCAGCATCTGGCGTTTTTCTTCGCTTCTGGAGGCAAGGTCCATTCGTGCCGCTTGCTGGCGTTCCATTAAAGAGGCTATGGTTTGTTTCTGCTGCTGCAAAGCCTTTCTTTTTTGCTCCAACCCCTGCTTTAACGCCTCGACTTCTTCAACTACGCCGGCATCCCTGGACACCACCCGCTTAAGCATCTCATAGCGGTTCAAAAAATCACCAAAATCTCGTGAAGCCAGCAGCACGTCGAGGTAATTGACAGTACCGTTTTCATACATGCCCCGCACCCGTTTGTGCAATTCTTCAGTGCTGGCCTGAAGTTTCTCCTCGGCTTGTTTCAGCTCCCGCTCGTTTTTATCCAGACTGGCCAGGGCCTGGTCGAGCTGGGCGCTGAGATTGTTAATCTCCTGATTTTTCAGGTTAATTTCCCTGTCCAGCGCGGCTACATCATTGGCATAACTGTTTACTTCATTTTTTTTACTGGCTGCCTTCTGCTTTGTTTGCTGCAATTTCTGTCTGGTCTGCTGCAGCATTTCCTGCAAGGTCGCGCCATAAGCCGTCCCGCAGCCGGAAAGCATGGCAGCGGCCAGCACGGCTGCGGCCACTTTTTGTTTCCATTTCGAACTCAACCGTAGTAACCCCCGTTCCCAAGAAACTGATACGTCTATACCTTTAAAAACCGGCGCAGAGAGATACTACTCCCTATGGCGCCAATACCGAAACCAAGTCCCAGCAGTCCGCCCAACACCTGATAAATTGTAGTTGGATCGTCCAGCAGCTGGATAAAAGGAAGCGTAACTATAACCTTATTCAGCAAGGACAGGTAGCTGAAATTAATTATCAGCACAGCCACCAGCCCTCCTGCCAGCCCAAGAATCATCCCTTCCAGCATAAAAGGCATCCTCACGAACAAATTGGTTGCTCCCAGCATTTTCATAATGCCAATTTCCCTCCGCCTGGCAAAAACCGACATGCGGATGGTGGTGGCAATTAGAAATATAGCTGCCACACCCAGCACAACTATGGTTATCGAGCCCCAGATGCGCACCCAGTGCGTCAGGGAGAGTAATTTTTCCACCACTCCCTGCCCATAGCGGACTTGTTCCACGCCGTTCATTTTTTCCATCTGGCGCGCTGCCTCCGGTACTATTTCAGCTCTGGTGGTTTTTATCCTGAAAGAGTTTGGCAGAGGGTTGTCCTTCTCCAGGCCGTCTAAAAGCCCGGCCTTGTCTCCAAAGCTTGCCTTCATATCCACCAGTGCCTGTTGCTTAGTGACAAAATCAACACTGGCAACCCCGGGCACAAACTTTATTTCCTCCTCCATCTGATCCAGAGTCTCGTCACTTAAATCGTCCTCCAAAAACACCGTTATTTCCAGACTGGATTCAACCGAAGTGGCGACATGCCGGACATTCATCACCAGCAGCACCGTACTGCCAAGGATCAGCAGAGAAATGATAATGGTCCCCACCGAGGCAAGAGACAGCCAGCTGTTGCGCAGCATGGACCGGGCGGCTTCGCGCAAGTAATACTTGATGACATTAAGATTCATGACCGTAAACCCCGCCTTCTTGGTCTCGAATAATACTGCCGTTGCTTAAGGCAATAACCCGCCTTTTCATTTCATCCACTATGTCCCAGGCGTGAGTAGCCATGATAATAGTGGTGCCCCGGCGGTTGATGTCCAGGAACAGCTTCATCAACTCCCATGAATTGTCGGGGTCAAGATTGCCCGTCGGCTCGTCGGCCAAAAGCAATAAGGGGTTATTGACGATGGCCCGGGCCACGCTGGTGCGCTGCTGCTCGCCACCCGAAAGATGCGCCGGCAGCATCTTGGCCTTTTTTTCGAGACCCACCATGCGTAATACCATGGGAACAACCTTTTTAATTTCTTTATTCGATGCCCCGGTTATCTCCAGTGCAAAAGCTACATTTTCAAAAACAGTTTTTGTAGGAATAAGTCGAAAATCCTGAAAAACCATGCCGATTTTGCGCCTCAGGTAAGGAACCTCCCGGTTTTTCATTCTGGACAAACTGCGGCCGTTGATGACCACCTGCCCCCTGCTGGGCAGCTCCTCCCGGCAGATCAGCTTGGTCAAGGTTGATTTTCCGGCTCCGCTGGGACCCACAAGAAACACAAATTCCCCTTTTTTAATGTGGATGGTGACATCATTGAGGGCCTTAACACCGTTTTCATAGATCTTGGAAACATTATGCATTTGGATCATGACAGCACCTCAAATACTTTAACTGATTAAATATTAACTATTGGACTTAATTATTCGACAAAGAATTATAATTTCCTGTTGGTTTTAGGAACCTTTATCCGAAAACATGCAAATCTTTGAAAAAAAGTAAAAACAGCAGGAGACAGAATTCAGGAGTCAGGAGTCAGAATAAAAGAATCGAGGTTAAAGCATTCTGACTACTTAGCCGCTAACACGGCACCGGCAATGGCAGCGATAGCGATAAAAAATTATAACAAAAAAAGCGCGGCTATTAAATTCAACAGCGCACGCTTTTATTAATTCCGCATCATGGAACGCACCTAACTTAATGAAACCGGAAGGTAAAGCTGGAACGCAAGAATCGGGTCTTGACATCCCGTCTCCCGTTTCCTATTCTTTTATCTTTTTCTCCTGACTACTAACTACTGACTACTGCGTTTTTTCTGAACAACCTGCTTAACCGCCATGACAATTCCAGCCGCGGTAAGACCGTATTTCTCCAGCAGCTCCTGGGGTTTGCCCGACTCGCCGAAGGTGTCGCGCACCCCCACCCGGAGCACCGGCACCGGGTAATGCTCAGATAACGCTTCCGCCACGGCCCCGCCCAGGCCGCCCAAAATGCTGTGCTCCTCGGCTGTAACCACCGCACCGGTGGCCCGGGCCGCCTCCACCAGAGCCTGCTCGTCCAGGGGCTTAATGGTGTGCATATCCAGCACCAGCACGGAAACACCCTCGCCCGCCAGTATCTCCGCGGCTTCCAGGGCCGCGCTGACCATAATGCCGCAGGCAACCACAGCCGCGTCTTTACCTTCACGCAGTACCATAGCCCGTCCGGGCTCAAAATTAAAGCTGCTTTCATCATGCAGTACCGGAACTCCCGAGCGGCCCAATCTAATGTAAACCGGGCCGTCAATTTCAGCCGCCGCCAGCACGGCAGCCCTGGTTTCCATGGCATCAGCCGGCACAAAAACTGTCATATTGGGCAGGCACCGCATCATGGCAATGTCTTCCACAGCCTGATGGGAGGCGCCGTCCTCACCCACCGTAATACCAGCGTGAGTGGCTCCAATTTTGACGTTCAGCCGGGGATAGGCGATACTGTTCCTGATCTGGTCGTAAACCCGCCCCGTGGCAAACACGGCAAAAGAACTGGCAAAAGGCGTCTTTCCGGACGCAGCGAAGCCCGCGGCTGTTCCCATCATATTCTGCTCGGCTATCCCCATATCGAAAAACCTTTCCGGAAACGCCTTGCCAAAATCCGCGGTTTTGGTGGACTTGGACAAGTCGGCGTCCAGCACCACCACGTCCCGGTTTTTCTTGCCCAGTTCCACCAGCGCCGCCCCGTAGGCTTCCCGGGTGGCAATTTTTTGACTCATAATCAACCTCCTGTATGGTCGGACGAACCTGTCCGCCCGCTGATTTATAGCTTATAACTCCGACAGGGCCTGCTCCACCTGCTCGGGCTTCGGGGCCGACCCGTGCCAACCCACCTGATTTTCCATAAAGGAAACCCCTTTGCCCTTTACCGTCGTGGCAATGATTATGCTGGGCCGGCCCTTTGTTTCCTGCGCTTTGGAAACGGCAGCCAATATTTGTCCAAAGTCATGGCCGTCGATTTCCTGCACGTCCCAGCCAAAAGCGCGCCATTTATCGGCCACGGGTTCCGGTGACATCACCTGATCGACGGGGCCGTCGATTTGCAGGCCGTTGTAATCGAGAAAAGCGATAATATTATCCAGCTTGTAGTGAGCCGCAGCCATAGCCGCTTCCCAAACCTGTCCCTCCTGGATTTCCCCGTCACCCAGCAGCACATACACCCGGTAGTCCCGCCCGTCCAGTTTCCCGGCCAGGGCCATGCCGTTGGCCGCTGAGAATCCCTGTCCCAGGGAACCGGTGGACATCTCCACCCCGGGCACCTTGCGCATATCGGGGTGGCCCTGCAGCGGACTGCCCAGCTGGCGCAGGGTTTGCAGCTTTTCGGCCGGGATATAGCCCTTTTCCGCCAGCGCGGCATACAGCACCGGCGCCGCGTGGCCTTTGGATAAAACGAACCTGTCGCGGTCCGGCCAGTCCGGGCGCTGCGGATCCACCCGCAGCACATCGAAATAGAGGGCGGTGACAATATCAGCCGCCGACAGGGACCCACCCGGGTGGCCGGAGCCGGCCGCACCAACCATGGATACAATATGGCGTCTGATAATCCTGGCCTTTTCTTTTAGTTTGGCCTGCTTTTCTTCCTGATTGCTCATATTTACCTCCAAAATAGTATTCAGGAGTCAGAATTCAGAATATTATAGAGCGATTTCTCTAATACTGACTCCTGTCTCCTATCTCCTATGTTTTTCTTCTCCTGACTCCTGTCTCCTGACTACTGACTACTGCCTCTTTAAACCCTTCCCCCAGGACTTCCCGGATATCAGCGATAATAATAAACGCATCCGGGTCTACCTGGAAAACCATTTCCTTCAGCCTGCCGACCTCCGACCTGTTTACCACGGTGAGGATGACCTCCCGGTCGCTGCCGGTAAACAGCCCCCGCGCTTTTAAAGCAGTGGCGCCCCGCCCCAGGTCATGCAGAACCTTTAAAGCAATTTCCTCCGTCCGGTCGGAAAATATGTAAAATGCCTTGGTATAATTTATACCCTCCTGCACCAGATCTATCATCCAGGCGGTTACAAAAATGGTTATCAGCGCGTACAGCGCCAATTCCCAGGAATTAAAAACCAATCCCGCCGCCAGGACTACCGTGGCATCCACCAGAAACAGCAGCTGCCCGATGTTAACCCCGGTATATGTGCGCAGTACGGCAGCAGCCAGATCGGTACCGCCTGTAGTGCCCCTGTACTTAAAAACCAGCCCCAGACCCAAACCCACCAGAACCCCGCCAAACAGCGCGGCCAATAAAGGTTCCCTGGTGGGGACAGGCACAAAAACCTCAAAGAAGTCCACCACGACCGACAGGCTAAGGGTGCCGTAAAGGGACCGGAACCCAAAGGTCAGCCCCAGCCGGTAGATGCCCATAATAAACAGCGGCACGTTTAACGCCAGCATGGTCAGGCCCACCGGCGAACCGGTTACATAGTGAATAATAGTAGCGATACCGCTGACCCCGCCCGCGGCAATTTTATTGGGAATAAGGAACATATCCAGCCCCAGGGCAGTAAAAATGACCCCTATGGTAACCCAGACAAATTCCCATATATTTTTCCAGGACATAGCAAACTCCCCGTATCAATCGTGCACTATTTTAGCTTGTCCCGGTTGTGGCATCGTATTCCACCGCGGCAAATGATAACATATCAAACGAAGTATATTTCTTTCATTAACTTTGATAATCCTTCCTGCTTGTCGAAATAAGTCTAAATATTAGCTTTGCACCAACAAAGCAGAAGAGCCCTGTTACAGGGCTCCTCCCGGGTTCTTTAAATTATCTAAAATCCTTTTTTGGCTTGTTCCCTTAAATATGCGGTTATAAAATCGTCAATATCGCCGTCCATAACAGCGTCGACATTGCCCATCTCAAATCCGGTGCGGTGGTCCTTGACCAGGGAATAGGGGTGGAAAACATAGGACCTGATCTGGCTGCCCCAGGCAATTTCCTGCTGGTCACCGCGCATCTCGGCCAGTTCCGATTCCCGCTTCCGCATCTCCAGGTCGATCAGTTTGGCTTTGAGCAGTTTCATAGCGGTGGTCCGGTTGGAAAGCTGGGAGCGCTCGTTCTGGCATTGCACCACAATGCCGGTGGGCAGGTGGGTGATGCGCACGGCGGAATCGGTCTTGTTAACGTGCTGGCCGCCGGCTCCGCCTGAACGGTAAGTGTCTATTTTTAAGTCCTCGGGGTTGATTTCAACGTCCAGGTCATCCTGCACTTCGGGCAGCACATCCACCGAAGCAAAGGAAGTATGCCTGCGGCCCGCGGCATCAAAGGGAGAAATACGCACCAGCCTGTGCACGCCCTTTTCGGACCTCAGGTAGCCATAAGCGTTTTGGCCCGATACCCCGAAGGTGACGCTCTTAACTCCGGCCTCGTCACCGGGCAGCAGATCCATAATGTTAACCTTAAACCGGCGGTTCTCCGCCCAGCGGGTATACATCCGCAGCAGCATTTCCACCCAGTCCTGGGCCTCGGTCCCCCCTGCCCCGGCGTGCATGGAAACAATGGCGTTGCTGCCGTCGTAGGGGCCGCTCAGCATAACCTGGAGCTCCATATCCGCCACCAGCTTATGCAGTTCTTTCAGTGCGGCTTCGGCTTCACCCGCCAGCTGGCCGTCGTCCTCTTCCTCACCAAGGTCCAGTAAAACTTCAAAGTCCTCCAATGTGCTGAAAAGTTCATTAAAGGTTTCGATGCGTTCCTTCAAGCTGGTAACGGTCTGGGTAACTTCCTGGGCCCGGGCCTGATCGTCCCAAAAGCCCGGGTTGATCATTTCTTTTTCCAGTTCGCTTATTTTAAGTTTTTTGTTATCGATGTCAAAGAGAAACCCTCAAATCCGCCACCCGTTTATTCAGGGGTTCCACTTCCCTGCGCAAATCACTGAACAAACAAATTCACTCCCTTTGATATAAAGTTTACCCGGCGCGGCCGCAGCACTTTTTGTACTTTTTGCCGCTGCCGCAGGGGCAGGGGTCATTGCGTCCCACTCTGTTTTCCCGACGCACCGGCTTGGCCGGCCCTTCTTCCTCGTACTTATTCTCAATAGTCCGGCGCTGCTCGGGCGCCTGCACCACGTTCACCCGGAAGACGTAGCGGACCACATCATCCTGGATGGATTCCACCATGTTTTGAAACATCTGGTAGCTTTCAAACTTATACTCGATGAGGGGGTCTTTTTGGCCGTAGGCCCGCAGGCCGATGCCTTCCCTCAGCTGATCCATGGCGTCCAGGTGGTCCATCCACTTTTCATCCACCATACGCAGCAGCACCACCCGCTCGAGCTCCCGCATCACTTCCGCGCCCATTTCACCCTCGCGGGCCTCGTAGGCTTCGATAGATTTCTCAGTAAAGAATTCCTTCAGCGCATCACGGCCATTTCCCTCGATATCTTCGGGCTGCAGCTGGTGCCCGGGCAGGAACAGCTGCTCGGCATGGGTAAGCAGGCCCTCCAGATCCCACTCCTCGGGAATGACTCCATCCGGCGCGTAAATCTCCACCGCCCGGCTCACCGCATCAGTGATCATCTGCAGAACCACGTCTTTCAGGCTTTCCTCAAGCAGAACCTTCATCCGCTGCTGGTAAATAACTTCCCTCTGCTGATTCATCACATCGTCATATTCCAGCACGTGCTTGCGGATACTGAAGTTACGGCCTTCCACCCGTTTCTGGGCACTTTCCAGCGATCTGGTGATCAGCCCGTGCTCAATGGGCACATCTTCCTCTAACCCCAGTTTATCCATTATTCCGGCAATATTATCAGAGCCGAACAGCCGCATCAGGTCGTCCTCCAGCGAACTGAAGAACTGGCTGGACCCGGGGTCCCCCTGACGGCCGGCGCGGCCCCGCAGCTGGTTGTCAATGCGGCGGCTCTCATGGCGTTCGGTGCCCATGATGTGCAGCCCGCCCTGCTCCACTACTTTGCGGTACTCCTCTGCACTCAACCCTTTATATTTTTCCAGCACCTGCTGATACTTTTCAGCGCCGGCCGGGTCTTCAGGGTCGTAATCATCCCGGCCCCGCAATTCGGCCTGGGCCAAAAACTCCGGATTGCCGCCCAGCAGAATATCGGTACCACGCCCGGCCATGTTGGTGGCTATGGTCACCGCGCCCAGACGCCCGGCCTGAGCCACGATTTCGGCCTCTTTTTCATGGAATTTAGCGTTAAGCACCTGGTGCGGCACACCCCTGCGGCGCAGCATATCGCTTAACACTTCCGATTTTTCTATAGAAATGGTACCCACCAGCACAGGCTGGCCGATAGCATGGCGCTCGGCGATCTCTTCCACCACAGCATCAAATTTAGCCCGCTCGGTTTTATAAACCACATCAGGCATATCCTTCCGGATCATCGGCTTATTAGTGGGGGCCACAATTACATCCAGGCTATAAATTTTACGGAATTCCTCCTGCTCTGTTTCGGCTGTACCGGTCATACCGGCCAGCTTCCTAAACATGCGGAAGTAATTCTGAAAAGTAATGGTGGCCAGGGTCTGGGACTCCCGTTCAATTTTAACGCCTTCCTTGGCCTCAATGGCCTGGTGCAGCCCGTCGCTGTAACGGCGGCCAAACATGAGACGGCCGGTGAACTCGTCAACAATGATTACCTCACCGTCTTTTACCACGTAATCCCGATCGCACTTCATCAGAGCATGGGCCTTCAGCGCCTGGTTCAGGTGGTGGGTCAGTTCCATATTCACATCATCGTACAGGTTTTCCACACCCAGCATCTGCTCAACCCGGGCCACACCCTCCTCGGTCAGCACAACGGTATGGGCCTTTTCGTCCACGGTGAAGTCGTCTTCCTTTTTCAGCCTTGGCACCAACCGGGCAAAGGTGTAGTACAGGTCGGTGGCCTTGTCGGCCTGGCCGGAAATAATCAGCGGGGTCCTGGCCTCATCGATCAGGATGCTGTCAACTTCGTCCACAATGGCGTAATTAAGCTCCCGCTGCACCAGTTGGTCGGCCCGTACCGCCATGTTATCCCGCAGATAGTCAAAACCAAACTCGTTGTTGGTGCCGTAGGTGACGTCACAGTTATAGGCTTCCTTGCGCTGGTTCCAGTCCAGTCCGTGCACAATCAGACCCACGGAAAGCCCCAGAAACTTATACAGCCGGCCCATCCACTCACTGTCACGCCGGGCCAGGTAGTCGTTAACCGTAACCACGTGCACACCACACCCCTCCAGGGCGTTCAGGTATACCGGCAGCGTGGCCACAAGAGTTTTACCTTCACCGGTACGCATTTCGGCAATTTTCCCCTGGTGCAGCACCATGCCGCCCATGAGCTGCACATCAAAGTGGCGCATGCCCAGCACCCGCCGTGACGCTTCCCGCACCAGCGCAAATGCCTCGGGCAAAATATCGTCCAGCGAGGCGCCCTGCTCCAGCCGGTCTTTCAGCTGCGGGGTCATGGCCTGCAGCCCGTCATCAGAAAGAGCACTGATTTCGGGCTCAATTTGATTAATTTTATCAACAGTTTTTTGCAGCCTCTTAACTTCTTTTGAGTTATCATCTAACCAGTTGCGTATGAATTTTAACATGTTAAATCACCTTTCTAGAGTGCACGTATAACGCACACATAAATAAAGCAAGGAACCTTTCGGTTCCCTTACCACTACTTATGCCATATTACATTTTAACATTAAGCTCAAAACCCTGCAACCGGTCGGACTAAAAAGGCGCGTCCCGGGACAGGACGCGCTCAGGTTTAAAACTCCGGTTCGATTAATCCATAATTACCGTCCTTGCGTTTGTATACCACATTAACCTGTTCGGTTTCCGCATTAGAGAATACAAAAAAACTATGGCCTAAGAGGTTCATCTGCAGTACAGCTTCCTCCACAGGCATTGGTTTTACGGCAAAACGCTTGGTTTTAACCACGCTGGGGCCTTCATCATCATACGCAGGCCTATTGTCCACAGGCATTTTAACGTCGTTTTGGGCCCGTCTGCGATTAATTTTACCCTTGTATTTTTCAATTTGCTTTTCCAGCTTATCCACCACAAGATCAATTGAACCGTACATATCACCGGTGGCTTCCTCGCCGCGTAAAATCATACCGTTAAAAGGAACGGTCACCTCAACCTTGTGTGAATCGCCTTCCACAACCATAATAACAGTTGCCTCTTCAATGCCGTCCAGATACTTCGTCAGCTTACCCACCCGTTTTTCAACATACTCTTTCAGGGCGTTTGTTACATCAACATTCCTGCCTCTGACCAGTACCTTCATACTCCCAACTCCTTTCGAGCGAGTAGTAATAGTGAGTAATAGTAGTATTATTCCCTAAATATAAGATAATTCCTGCCATTTTGATATTTTTTTGCTACAAATCAATAAAACCCCGGCTGCTGCCGGGGTTGTTATGCCAGTAAATCATATTTTGGTAACATTGGCTGCCTGCGGGCCACGTGCGCCTTCGACTATATCAAATTCCACTTCCTGACCTTCCATCAGGGTCTTGAACCCGTCTTCCTGGATGGCTGAGAAATGAACGAATACGTCGCCTCCATCCTCCCTTTCAATAAAACCGTAACCTTTTTCCTTGCTAAACCACTTGACCTTACCTAACACCAAAACATTCCTCCTAAAAAATAATACCGCGGTCTTACAACTCACGTGGAGTTATATTATCACATCACCCAGGGACTGTCAAGAGATGCCACTGACAGTCTTATCAGGAGTGTGGACCTGATAAATTAACTCCATACCCCCAAATTATGTCGAATAAATTTGCTGTTGAACGCTGGTTACAGAGCCAAAAGCTGTGGATAATGTGTATAAGTCTGTTAATAACCCATTATACAAGGGGTTGAGGCTGTGAATTACCTAAAATATTAGTAAATCCTTGTCACATTATCAATCTTATATGTCAAATCAATTGTCAACTATTGGCGTTAAATCGCGTACCGGCAAAAGTTAAGGCCATAATAACCGTCGCACCTGTTTGTCGCAAAACATGGGAAATAATGGAAACAGTGCTGCCGGTGGTGAATAC
The DNA here is from genome assembly GCF_900113335.1 of Desulfotruncus arcticus DSM 17038. Classification (GTDB taxonomy): domain Bacteria; phylum Bacillota; class Desulfotomaculia; order Desulfotomaculales; family Desulfallaceae; genus Desulfotruncus; species Desulfotruncus arcticus. The sequence continues at coordinate 12,379 of NZ_FOOX01000007.1, read as the reverse complement.
ATCGTCAATAATAGTAATTTTTTTGCCCATTATCAAATCGGGGTTGGGCACAATAAACGCATTCGTTAAATTTACCAATCTTTCCTGCCGGGAAAGTTCCGCCTGGGGAGGAGTTTCCCGTATTTTAACCACCGCCCGTTCCAGCACGGGAACCTGTAAATGCTGTTCAAGTTCCCTGGCCAATAAAAGGGCCTGATTGAAGCCGCGCTTGCGCTCCCGGTCCGGGGAAAGGGGAACAGGCACCAGCGCCCGGGCTTGACTGAGCAATGGATCAGACCGGGCAACATCAGCCATTAATGCGCCCAGGGGGCTGGCCAACCCCTTAATGCCACGGTATTTAAGACGGTGCACCGCATCCCGCAGCGGTCCCTCATACGGGCCAACCGAGCGAGCCAGGTCGAAGGCCCGTCCAGCCCTGCGGCAATGCGGACAGATGCTGCCGCCTGCAGTAACGCCGGCAGCGCCGCCAAAAGCACCGCAAACCGGACAAATAATTTCCCCGGCGTAATCGTCCAGCCGTTTTCGGCAGGCCGGGCATAACAAAGAACCGGGGCTATGCCCGGCACAAATAGGGCACACCTGCCGGGGCGGGAAAACAATATCCAGTGCCGCCTCGAATAAAGTTTTCAGCATGGGATGCACCTCTGGAGCTGTTCTACACTCTTGTTTTCTTTTCGTATAAAACATTCCGGTCGCGACCGGATTCCTTGGCTTTATAAAGAGCGGCGTCAGCAGCTTTAACCAGCTCGGAAATTTCACCCGCGTGATCCGGAAAAGTAGCAATCCCGCCGCTGATGCGCACCTGGATGCGCTGGCCGTTTTCTTCAAATATACTTTCGCGAACAGCCAGCCGTACTCTTTCCGCCACATGTTTGGCCTCAGCCGGGCCCGTCTTGGGCATTAAAATGGCAAACTCTTCCCCACCATATCTGGCCGGTATATCGCAACCCCGCACCTCGGAACGAATAACGCCGGCCACCCCGTTCAGCACAGTGTCTCCCGCCAGGTGGCCGTAGCGGTCATTAACCTGTTTAAAATGATCTATATCCAGCATGATCAGCGAGAAGGTTTCGCCGTAACGGCCAGCCCGCTCCAATTCCATCACCGCCCGGTGGTAAAAGTACCTGTAATTGTGCAGGCCGGTCAGCCCGTCGGTAATCGAGGCCTGCTCCAACTTGCGGTATAGTTGGGCATTGGCAATAGCCACAGCCGTCTGGCCACCGATAATAGTCAGTGTATGCAGATGTTTTTCTTCAAAAAAGCCGGGGCGTTTATCACCCAATACCAGCAGTCCCAGCACCTCGGTTTCCGCCAGCAGAGGCACTACCACCATCGCCCGGTGCGCCTGGGTCAGACCAATATCCCCGGCGGTGCGGACATCTGCCCTGGTGTCATAGACCAGCTGTGCTTCCCCGTGTTCAGCAGCCAATCCAAAGAAACCTTCCCCCCGGCGCACGGCAGAGCCGGCGATCAGGTCTGAGTGGGGTCCGCATACAGCTCCAGCCTGGTAATAGCCTTTATCTTCCAACCAAAGGTAAATAACACCTGTGTGATAGTTTATCACCTTCCTGGTCTCCCGCAGCACCAGTTCCAGTATTTCATTGAGATTAAGACTGCCGCCCAGCCGCCTGGCAACCTCATATAGCACCCTGAGCTCGCGGTTGGCTAGTTCCAGGTGCACATAGAAGCGGAGCACAAACTGCACCGCCAGCACCGGCAGAAATAGCAGCGCCGTGCCATAAATACCTATTTTGGCGTGCAGCAGGCCCATTAACAGGCCGAAAGGAACAGCCCAAATGTACGTAATACCATCCCAGCGCATAGCATCCCACCAGTCAACAAGAGGGTATCCCCTGCGCGCGGGAAGAGTGTAAATATAAACCATCAGTTGATTGATTGCAAAATACCCCAAAACAAAAACTGCCAGGGGCACAGCGTTTTCCAAAACCACTTTGCGCTCAGCCAAACCACCGCTGACACTGTAAAGCAAATTGGCGCCCAGCACCACAAACACATATTGAAAAGCGTTAAACAGCGTTGTGCGCATGGGGTTGCCCCGGTTGGCCACCCCCTGCCCCACAGCGGTAGCAATACAATTAACCCATGCCGTGGCCACCGGACCGTAAATCAGATAGGTGGCCATAATTACGGCAAAACCACCGGAAAGCTGGCCCTGTGGAAAAACCACAGCCAGCCACTCAGCCAGCACCGCCATCGCAACCATAATTAACAGCTCTTCCCCCTGATCCAGATCCAGCACGGGAAAAGTATATTTCAGGAGCCATAAACCCAAAAAAATGACCAGCCAGGTATATATGACATGCGAAAAACTCCTGGATTTGCGCAAACTTTTTTCACCTCATTTTTGTAAATTCGACAAAAAAAGGGGTTACCCTCCGTACCTGGCCACACAATTTGTAGTTAATTAGTTGGTTAGTTGGTTAGGTATATAAGTATCTTAATTGCCGTTACTAGTTCCCAACCAACTAACCAACTAGTTACTAACCAACTAACCTTAGATTATACCTGAGCAGCTCACTGGCTGAAGCGCCCCGCAAATCAATACACACTGCCGGCAAGTTAACATAATTCAGCCGACGACCGGTTTCAAGGCAATTTTTCGACCAGCACGTTATTTGGCGCTCATTAACAGCATCGCCATCCGCCCTCGGGCATCCCGCATGAAATTCCGTCAAACGCCGGAACCCCAGGTTAAATTGCCGCGCCAGTCTTTCCAGCACCTGCGTAGTGCCATCTTTGGAACCTCCATCTATCAGCACCACCCGCAGTTCCGGCCGGCGCTCCAGCCCGTCCGCCACCCTGCGCACAAACCACTCTACCTGCCCCACCCGGTCTTTTAATAATATCGCCACCAGCCGTGCCCCGGCTGTCCGGGAACAACCTGCGTTACTTTTTTTGCCGTTCCGCTGTGTCTCCTTCCACACCTGCCTTATCACCAGCACCAACCACCCCGCAAACAAACCCGCCAGGACCCATACCGCTGCCATAGACCACTCCCCCGTCAACCTTTTTTCCACCATATGCACTACCTCAAAGCATGGTTAACGAGGTTCAGGCTTAAACTAACAGGCGGTTTATTTCATTGCTGACACAACAGCTTAGAAGCATTGTTCCTTAACCCCTTCCATGGTACAATGGGGTTAATTGGCAAAATTAAACAAAATTAATTTATCGCTTATCTTTAAATACGGCCCAGGGGGATGATTTTACGCGTAAGATTCAATTCGATACATATATCAAAGAAATGAAAAAAAAGTCCTTATCTATCTATACCCACGCCGCAAGCGTAGATACTGTGCGTAAGTCCGGGCGTTTTCACAAACCCCGCGATCCGGAGGAAGACCTTACTTTATTTATGTTGGACAAAATTCGCTGGCAAAAAGCCCTGGCCAGCGGACGCATTGAAAAAATAGGCCCCCGGAGGTACCGATGGAATGAATAGTAAACTTTCATTACGGCTTGATAACGCCAAAGAAGAAAAGGATCCTTTGAAAAAGTCCCTTTTGGTGCTGGCCATTTTAACCGAAGCTTTAAAACCGGAGGGCATCAGGCCCGTTCTGGTCGGAGGCCGGGCCCTCGAGTTCTACACACTTGGTGGATATGCTACCAAAGATATAGATATTGTTTTAAATGGCCGGCAGCAGGCTAAAACGGCGCTGGCCGAAATGGGTTTCCAAAACCGTCCGGGAGAGCGGCACTGGTATCACGAAGAATTAGACCTGGCACTGGAAATGCCGGACGATATTTTGGCAGGTTCCCAGGAAAAAGTGGTCACACTGGAAATTGACGATTTGGAGCTTTATATCATTGGAATTGAGGATTTGATTCTGGATCGCCTGGCAGCGGCAAAATATTGGAAAAGCGAAGCCGATCTGTTATGGGCAGCAAAGCTTTTGGCCTTGCACCAGAATAGCGTAGACTGGGAATATCTCAAAGAAACAGGTAAAAACGCCCAACTCGATGATGTTTTGGATAATGCCAGGACAAAGAGTAAGGCCTATGACAGAGCAGATTAAGGAGAGAGTGTATTTGGTAGGGGCGGACAGGGCCGTCCGCCCCTACTACGAGTAAGGTATGCTGAATACTCTTAAGCCTGCCCCACGAGGTTGCGGAGGATTTTGGCTTTGTCGGTGCTCTCCCAGGGGAGGGCGATGTCCCGGCGGCCGAAATGGCCATATGCAGCCGTGTTCTTATAAATGGGCCTGCGCAGCTCCAGATCCCGGATAATTGCCGCGGGGCGCAGGTCAAACACTTCCTTGATTATCGCCACCAGCCTATCCTCGCTCACCTTGCCGGTACCAAAGGTGTCCACCAGTACCGAAACCGGGCGGGCCACGCCAATGGCATAGGCCACCTGAACCTCACACTTATCCGCCAACCCGGCGGCTACTATGTTTTTGGCCACATAGCGCATGGCATAGCTGGCCGAGCGGTCCACCTTGGTGGGATCTTTGCCGGAAAAAGCTCCGCCGCCGTGCCTGGCCATGCCGCCATAAGTGTCCACAATAATCTTACGCCCGGTAAGCCCGGCGTCGCCCTGGGGGCCGCCGACTACAAACCGTCCTGTAGGATTAATGAAATAACGGGTGGCGGGATCAATCATTTCCTTGGGCACTATCGGCTTAATCACCTTTTCAATTATACCTTCTCTAATTACGTCCAGTTCCACCCGGGGATGGTGCTGGGATGAAACAACGATGGTATCCAAACGAACCGGCCGCCCATCCTCGTATTCCACCGTAACCTGAACCTTGCCGTCCGGGCGCAGGAAAGGCAGCTCCTTAGTTTTGCGCACCGTGGCCATGTGCCTGGCCAGGCGGTGGGCCAAAGAAATGGGCATGGGCATCAGCTCCGGTGTTTCATTGGTGGCGTAGCCGAACATCATCCCTTGGTCGCCGGCGCCGATGGCTTCAATCTGAGAATCGGCTTCCTCCCCGGTTTTGGCCTCCAGTGCCTTGTCCACACCCAGCGCGATATCGGGAGATTGCTCATCTATAGAAGTAAGCACAGCACAGGTATCGCAGTCAAACCCATACTTGGCCCTGGTATAGCCGATTTCACGTATGGTCTGCCGAACCACCCGGGGGATATCCACATAACACTGAGTGGTTATTTCTCCCCCCACCAACACCAGTCCGGTGGTCACAAAGGTTTCACAGGCTATCCGGGCGTTGGGGTCCTGCCCGATAATTTCGTCCAATATGGCATCGGAAATCTGGTCGGCAATCTTGTCGGGGTGCCCCTCGGTAACCGACTCAGATGTAAATAAGCGCTTGGCCAAAGACTTGCCCTCCTTACAAATTTAATAAACAGTATTCAGGAGTCAGAATACAACCTCGCAACTCCTTACTGGCAAAACCAATTAATACCGGTATAAACCATATTTATTCTAACAAGGCCGGTATTTCCTGTCAATAAATCATGCCCGCCTATGCCAGGTCGTCTATATGACAAGCTTGTAGGGGCACGGCATGCCGTGCCCCCACATTAATCAGTCCACTTCCACCAGCACGGCATGCTTGCCAACAAGCTTGATTTTCTCCCAGGGCACTACATTATCCTTGCCGGCGCTCATTAATCCCAAAAATCTCCTTGGACCGTCAAGCACAATGGCGACAACCTTGCCGTCAGCCGAGTTTATATGAACGTCTTTAACCGGGCCTAATTTGGCGCCGTCCTTAACGTTAATGATATCCTTCTTAGTCAGGTCGGTTATTTTAAACATCCCGGGACACCTCCCGGAATATACTATGCTTTGTACAGCCATAGTGCTACTTAACCTGGCCGAATAATGCAGCCGGAACCCCCGGTTAATATTCCCAGTCGAAGGGGCTTACCTCGGGAAAGGCGGTCAGGGCATCTTTCATAATGGCGCAGATGCGGTCAAGGCCTTCCTTTGTTGAGGCCTCGCAGCGGGCCACCAGCACCGGCTGGGTGTTGGACGCCCGTACCAAACCCCAGCCGTCACCAAACAGCACCCGGGCCCCGTCTACATCAATTACATCATACTCGTTTCTAAACTTCTCAACCAGTTGGTCAACGATCCTAAATTTTTCCCGGTCGGCGCAGGGCACCCTGGTCTCAGCCGTGGAATAATAAACCGGCACCCCGGCCAGCAGCCCCGACAGGGCCTCAGTAGCATTTGACAATATGCGCAGCAGGCGCCCCGTGGCGTAAAAGGCATCATCATACCCGTAATATTCATCGGCAAAAAACATATGGCCGGACATTTCACCGGTAAATACAGCCTCCACTTCCTTCATCTTAGCCTTAATCAAGGAGTGGCCGGTCTTGTAGAAAAATGGCTGACCACCTAAACGCTTAACCTCGTCCTCCAGGCACTGGGAACATTTAACCTCAATAATGGCCGGGGTTCCCGGACGTTGGGGCAGTATCTCCCGCCAGTACAGGCACATCAATTTATCGCCCCAAATCACTTCTCCCTGATCATCCACCACGCCAATCCGGTCGGCGTCCCCATCATAGGCAACCCCCAGATCGGCCCCACGCTGCAGCACCTCCCGGCGCAAATCAACCAGGTTCTTAGTTTTCACCGGGTCGGGCTGGTGATTGGGGAACGTAGGGTCAGGCTCGCAATATAATGGCAAGACCTCCACTCCCCAGCCCTGCAGCACCTGCTCCGCAAAATAACCGGCCGTGCCGTTGCCGCAGTCCACTGCCACTTTCAAACGGCGGGGCCCCGGTTTGATCTTATCCTGCAGCATGGCCATGTACGGCCCCACGATATCCCGCTGTTCCACGGCGCCGCTCCCGGCGGTAAAATCCTCCCGCTCCATCATCTCCCGCAGGCGCTGAATCTCTTCGCCGTAGATAGTACCGGCGCCCAAGGATATCTTAAATCCGTTCTCGTCGGGCGGGTTGTGGCTGCCGGTAATCATCACCGCGCCGTCAACCCCAAAGTGCACCCGGGCATAATAAACCATGGGCGTAACCACCTGCCCCACATCGATCACCCGGCAGCCCGCGGCATGCAAACCCTGCACCAGGTTCTCCCGCAGCCGGTCCGAACTGGCCCGGTTATCCCGTCCCACAATAACCTCCGCGCTGCCGTGCGCGCGCACATAGGAGCCAAAGGCCCGCCCCAAAAGCTCCACCACCCCGGGGGTTAAATCCCGGTCAGCCACCCCGCGAATATCATACTGGCGAAAAATATCCGGATTAATTGCCGCCACTTTATTCCCTCCTTTATAAATTAGCTATACGGTATAGCCCTAAGCGTACCCTTCGCATCTTATCACTTATACCCCTTCTCGAACCTCCAGGCATCCCGGCACATGGCGATAACATCACGTTTGGCTGTCCAGCCTAGCTCTCTTTTAGCTTTTGAGGCGTCAGCATAACACTCAGCAATATCGCCCGGTCTGCGGCCTACGATTTCATAGGGTACTTTAACCCCATTTGCTTCTTCAAAAGCCTTCACCAGCTGTAATACCGAAGTGCCTTGACCGGTACCAAGGTTATAGATATGTACACCTTCAGTTAAATTGTTCAGCGCAACGACATGCCCCTCGGCCAGATCCATCACATGTATATAATCTCTTACGCCTGTGCCGTCAACCGTTGGATAATCGTTGCCAAAAACCCGCAGCTGCTCCAGTTTTCCTTTCGCTACTTGAGTTACATATGGCATTAAGTTGTTCGGTATGCCGCTGGGTGCTTCGCCGATCAATCCGCTCTCATGGGCTCCCACCGGATTAAAATAACGCAGCAGCGCTACCGAAAAGGCCGGATTTGCTCTGGCTGCATCAGTAAGAATTCGCTCACTCATGGATTTAGTTTCACCATAAGGATTCGTGGTCGGCAGCAATTGCATAGTCTCAACAAAAGGAACTTCATTCTCTCCATAGACAGTGGCTGACGAGCTAAAGACAAATCTATGCACACCATATTTTTGGCATGCTTTAGCAAGGATCATGGTGCCAACAATGTTGTTATAGTAATAAGCCAGCGGCTTTTCCACAGACTCCCCTACGGCCTTAAAGCCGGCAAAATGAATAACGCCGTCAACATCATGGCTAAAAAACACCCTTTCCACCGCCGGCTCATCAGTCACATCGATCTGATAGAAAGTTATTTCTTTGTTTGTAATTTGTTTTATTTTATCAATAGTCTCAGCCTTACTGTTGCCAAGATTATCTGCAACAACAACCGTATGCCCCGCTTCCAGCAAAGCAACACAAGTGTGTGAACCAATATATCCGGCACCGCCGGTTACCAGTATGTTCATTATTATAAATCAACCTTTCTGTTAATTATAAGCATTAGCCTTTTACTTTACCACATAATCCCATATATACCTAAAACCCAATCTTTTTATGTATTATATCATTATTTAAAAACATGCGCCGGACTTGCCACACCTGCAGGCAAAAAAAATAAGACTTTAGTCCTAGAAAAAGATTTGATATCTAGTTGTCAATCCAGGTAATTTTAGGTAAAATAATTAGTACAAATGGTTCTTGAAGGGCAAACCTGTCGAAAGGCAGGGACGCAAAGCCAAGGGTCTAATTCGCTCTGCGATATGACAGCCGGTTGCTAGAGACCATGCCATAGCATAACAAATCTATCAGCTCCTTTTGGCATGGTTAGTGTTGTTAATATTGCCTAAAGGAGGTTTTCATTTTGTTTAAAACTTTTAATAAAACTCAAAGCCTGGCGATAACCGGGAATTACAAGTATGAAGCGACACCATGTCAATTATTAGCTACCTTTAAACAAAAATGGTACAAGTTACCATTGATTTATTATAATGCTCTCATGATCGGCTGTATTGACGAAACCATGAAAAAAAATCTAACCGCTAAAATTAATGCCCTGACATTTAAACCGGTAAAAATCCAAGGCAAACCGCAATGTTAATATATATTTGAGATTTGGCATTATATGAACCTAAAACATTGACGAATTTACTGAAGCGTTAAATGCATTTCCAACAAAAGAAAAAACTAACCTAAAACAATACCGGTCAAACCGGTTTTTTCTTTTTGACTCGAGGAAATTTCGAAGGGCCCAGGGGACTGACCCCTCCTGGAAGGTTCCGGGATTGGCGTCCGGATTAATGTTTATGTTAGGACTTATCGATAAATATACTTCAGCATATAAATTCTGGAAAGATATTTATATATTAGCTGCGGCCATAAACATTAGTAATGAAGTTATAGCCGGCGCAGTTTTAATTGCTTGCATAGTATTACTATCGTTTTTGAACTACCCCAAAAAAACTCTCGTGGATAACTTTGACTTTGCCGCTGGAGAACTACATACCAACAGCTTTGATTCCTTAAAAAATGAATTTCATCAAAACAGGGGCGTTTTTTCATCTAAGCCTACTGATATTGTGGCTAAGCATACACAAGCATACAGTGTTGAACTAATCTATGGCACCAAAGAACCATTGGCAGAAGGAGCCTGGGTTAGTTATTGCACAAAGATTCAAGGTATATCTTTATTAAAATACACTCTTGGCAATTATTACCTGCAATTTGAAGCATCATCAAGCGATGTAAATTGTTTCTTCTTAGAAGGCAAGCCTGAAGACGGGGTTAAGAATGAAGTTAAAATAAATATAAGTGATAATAGATTAATCTCATATCCGTTGCGAAAATTATTTCCATTTACTTACTTGATAAATAATAAGATCACTGCCACTTATGAAATTTGTTTTGTTATAAGTGATTTAACATGTTGCACAAACAAAGGCAGCATTATTATTTCTCATTTATATTTTGCTAAAAAATAAACCTGCTACCGAAAAATATCCGTTAAGCTTACCTTGAATAAATCGCTTGTTAATCATTACTTGCATAAAAGTCCAAACAACTCTGCCGGCAGTGCAGGCAGCTTGAAAATTTTGGCGCCAGCCAGGATCAGAACATTCCCGAGCATTGTTCCCAATTACATAATATGGTATAATACTTTAAAATAATTTTTTATACTTGGGGAGTGAAAGCACCCATGTTTTTTTTAAATCCAACCGAAAAAAAAGCACTGAATGAGTTCTCCTCGCTAATCAAAAATGCCCTGAACAAGAACCTATTTGACCTCAAACTCTTTGGATCTAAATCAACCGGTAAATTTCATGATGAATCAGATATTGACGTACTTATAGTCGTTAAACATAGAGACGAAGAAGTTATGAATTCAATTAGTGATATTTTGTTAGATATAGAGTTAAAGTACGCTGCTAAAGTGTCCCCCATTGTACTGACAACTGCAGAGTTTCTTAAGAATCAGCAGCATCAAACCCTATTTTATCACGAGGTATCACGGGACGGAGTGACTCTATGATTGAAGAGAGCTTAGATCTAGCCCAATACCGCCTTCAAAAAGCACATGATCATCTCAAATCAGCAGAAATACTTTTAGACGCCGGAATGTATAACGATTCCATGGGACGACCTTATTATGCCATGTTTAATGCAGCCAGAGCACTTTTAGCACTGAAGCAACTTGACAGTAAAAAACATAGCGGAGTAATTTCTTTGTTCAACCAACATTTTGTTAAAACCGGTATAATTGACCGCACTGCTGGCAGGGACTTAAATAAGGCTAGGGTAAGACGGGAATCCTCTGATTATGCAGATTTTTATTTAGTCAGTAAAGAAGAATCATACAATCAGTTAGAAACGGCAAAAAGGTTTGTAATAACCATTAAATTAGCCCTGGAAAATGAACTACCAGAGTAACACCATTGACAACAGTTTAGTAACTGTTGTTTTTATTTTATAAAATTGATTCCGGTAATGTATTATGTGTATTGCTGTATCTGGAAGTTACAATCCCGAGCACTGCGGAACTTAAGAATTTCCAGTTTATCTAAGTTTTATTTCCAGTTTGACGGAGTGGACCCTTGACAATGAGGGCAAGCATGGTTCGATGTCAAGGGCAAACTGGAAATAAAACTGGAAGAAAAACGGAAGCTAAGTGCTACACTTTTTTTATGCAAATCAATAATTTCTTCCCGGGTAGGCCGCTCGTCCACAATATGACGAGTCTGATAGGTGATACCTTTTTTCTTAAGCCAATCCTTGGCTTTTTTAACAGTACCTCACCTGGGATAATCGAATAAAAGCCACGACATGTTTTTCCCCCCATTTTTCTATTAATAATTTTAATATTTCTCATTATAATACAACATTAATGACTCTCAACCCAGCCCCATGCCAATGTGTAACATTACTTCCCGTTAGTTGTGCAAGCAATTGGCTGGCTCCCGTGCAGGAAGGGCATGGACTGAAAAACGCTACAAAACTATCGCCACCCGTTAGTTATGTATAAACCTTCTTCTCTCTGTTGGCACACCATAAGAAACAACCGAATCCGGTATATCTCTGATTACAGCTGTACCAGCACCCACGATACTCCATAAACCAATTTTAATTCCTGGTATTATGGAGCACCCCACACCTGATTCTCGGTTGAACTGATAAAATTGTTCCGTTGAATGGTATCTTTGAATTAGTCATTATAGTGTACCTCGGTTTCACTCATAAACTTCATAATCCCCGGAATGATCGCTTTCCCCTGTAATACAAGTAAAACAACCATCAGATCCAACAATAACACTTCCCGCTGCCCATATCGGTTCACCACAATTTGCACAAACAGCTCCGGCCTTTTTTCTGCTTAGTGCTGCCTTTAAATTTGATTTTATATCGTTAAACTTTTCTCCAGGATTATTCTCAACATACATTTTTGCAAATTTTTCAACTGTAATTGTAATCATTCTATTTCTCCTCTGTAGCTGCAACTTCTCTTAATGCCCCTCCTGTCTCCCTCACCACAACCTTCACAAGATACTCCAGGAACTCTCCTCTTAAATCCTCTCTCCTCAAGGCCGCTTCCACCGTGGCCTCTAAAAAGCCTTGCTTGTTACCTACATCATATCTCTTGCCTTCGAAATTATAGGCATACATAGCTTCTTTCTGAGCCAACTCTTTTAATGCATCGGTAAGCTGAATCTCGCCACCTGTTTGTTGTAAGATAAAAATACCGAAAGTTGCAAGTTAAAAATCCATAATGTTGCAATTGGAAATTCCATAGTAATGCAAAAATCCATTGCAGGCATAAACCATAACCAATATCCTTGTATTTGACCAAAGAATGCAAGGAGGAGAGGAGCATACTTACAATGGACAAGATACATGATATCAGATTCCGTTTCTTCGTGAAAGGAGAAAACATTTCCCAAATCGCAGATGCATTGCATTTGGATTGGAAGACGGTGCAGAAGTATGTCGACATGGCGGACTTCAACAAACCGGCTCCCAAACCGGCTTCGGAACAGCGTTTCTGTCCCAAGTTGGATCCCTACAAGCCGACTATTGATAAATGGCTT
>NZ_FOOX01000033.1 GCF_900113335.1 Desulfotruncus arcticus DSM 17038 | reverse complement strand
AACAGCCATTTAATTTTTCAATTTCTTTACAATCAATTTGCTTTAAAATTTGATATAGTTTATCTTCCTCATCGAAATTTTTAACTAAAACTTCAAAGGAAAAAAGCATTCCACCAAGAATATACATGTAGGGTTTCACCTCGCTTGTGTTTTTTGTTGTGGGAATGAAAAACACTTCTATAGCAATCGGGTGAAACCTTTTATTTTTGGCAGCTTTATTGAGATATTTTAACTTTTTTGGCTAGGGTAAATTTGTCTTCCTATGTTTAATGAGCCCTTGTGTTTTATGGGGTTAGAATTATGCAATTGGCTCCTTAATTAGATAATGAAAGCTTTTGCATGCTATCAGTTTGTACTTGCTTTTGGCGTTTAATGTTGGCTTCTTCAGCGTAGTCACTTGAGATAAGGTATAAATTCACCCATAAATCATGTTCGTTATTTTTCCCGTCCAGCTCATTGGCAAGTACTTTAAATTTCTTTTGCACACGATCTTTAAACGATGAAAACTCTACAAGCAAGTCAACTACTTCGCGCTGGCTGTAAGATGCCCCATCTTTGAGCATTTTGGCCAACCCACCTCACCCCCTATTGCTAAATGTTTACCATATTATATTATGTATGGTAAAATATGTTAAGAGGGTTTTAATGTCCATTCAAATAGAAAAATGTTGAACACAAGGAAAGGGGACACCCTCTTCAAGGATGTCCCCTTATCAAACATTTTTAAAACATGGCGCTGCTATAAGAGGCAAATTGGTTGTTCCAATTCTGGTTGTTCAAATTCTGGTTGTTTAAATTACTCATGTTCTGATTCATCCGGTTGGCCAGTGCTTGCTGAGCCATTTGGCTGATTTGCTGATTTTGGGCATAGCTGTTGGTATTCTGGTTGCCAAATTGATTGCTGTAGCCCTGGGTATAACTCTGGCCAGGTGTAAACTGGCTGCTAAAGGGCTGTTGGCTAAAAGAGGAGCCCATTTGGGTGGGAGAGTAGTAGCCGCTGGTGTATTGAGTTGTTCCCAAATTTTGCGTCGGAGTGCTCCATGATTGATTTGGCTGGTACTGTGCCGAGCCCCACATACCAGTTGTCGTGGTCGGTGTTAAATGAGTGCTGAAAGTACCGTATTGTTGACCGTAGGTGCCGTAACCGGTGCCCTGCTGGAACATGTTTTGGCCAATGCTTTGGGTAACCTGCTGTGCCGCACTGCTTACAGCGTTTAGGTCGCTGCTGATTTGGTTGCAAATCTGCTGAATGCGCTGCAGTTGCTGGGTTGCATTAACTTCATGCTGCTGCAGGGTACGCAGTTGGTTGGCGTTGCTTTGCTCAAATTGCTGCAGCTGAGAAGTCATTTGAGAAATATTGTTTACTTCCTGGCGTAGTCTCTGGACTTGCTGTTGCAGTTGATAAATTTGATCCATTTACTTACCTCCTTGGATTAATTTGTTTTAGATGCACAGGCATATTATGTAACTAAAACAGTTTGAATATTTACGGTATTTAATGGAAAAAATCATCTGCAATCCTGGGACTGGTCTGAAGCCGGCTGTTATTTAACTGTCTTTGCTTGTTTTGCATTGTTAATAGCTATGCCATAAAAAGAATCCCACCCCGTTGGACTAAGAACGAATCCACTTATTTTGGGCGATGCTGATGCGTGATATTGGCTGTGATCAAGCGCAATCAGCGGGCTGTCCCTGGCTATTGTTTCCATGGCGCGCCCGTACAGCTCTCGCCTTATTTCTTGATCTGTAGTGTTTCTGGCGCTGTCCAGTAATGTATCCAGTTGGGGGTTTCGATAATTAGTAATATTCATGCCGCCTTCAATCTGGCTTCCGGCTAAAAGGGTATAGAGAAAATTATCCGGGTCGCCGTTGTCGCTGGTCCATCCGAAAAGGAAGGCGTCACCTTCTCTCCTTACCAGAGCCCTTTTAAAATCTTCCCAGGGATAGGCAATTATCTTTACCTCAATTTTAGCTTCCGCCAGTGATTGGGCTATTTTTTCAGCCAGTACCTTGCCGCCTTCCGGGCAGTAGGGGCGCTGGTCGGTAAATGCAACCAGGGTAAAGGACATGCCGTTTTCATAACCTGCTCCTTTGAGCAGATTGACGGCCTTTTGCGGGTCATAGTCCATTGCATCGCCGGGCGCATTGAAGCCCGGTACCGTTGGCGGCAGGGGGGCAAGCGCCGGGCGGACTTCATTAAACCACAGCTCATTAAATATAGTCTTTCTATTGATAGTTAGAGCCACGGCATTGCGCAGTTGGGTGCGGTTGAAAGGTTTTTTATCGGTGTAAAAACCAAGATAACACATATCCAGACCGGTGGCGCGAAAAACCGGGTACCCTTGCAGCTTTAGGTCTGCCGTTTTCTTAAAATCAAGGTCAAGAGCAATATCAGCCCGGCCTTCAAGCAGCATTTGAGTTCTTTTGTTTAGATCTTGTTCGGTTAAGAAAAGTATTTCCCCGGCCTTTGGGACGGTGTCCCAGTAGTTTTTGTTTGCCTTTAATAAAATGCCGCCGCCAATTTGCCCGGCTGGTATAAAAGGGCCTGTCCCGGCAGGTGTGGCTTGGCTGCCCTGTTCCAACTTTTTGATGCTCTCCGGGCTGATCATTGAAGCGCCCATGGGCATGGCCAGATTGTTGATCATAGGAGCATACGGGTACTTTAAATGCAATTTCACTCTGTAGTTATCCACTACCTCAACGTTGTCCAGGGGAGCTGCAATAAGATCAGCATAAGTGGTTGCTTCATCAGTTGATTGTTTCATTATTTCCTTAAAGTTAGCCTGTACTGCGTTGGCATCAAAGTGGGTGCCATCATGAAAATTAACATTTTTGCGCAGATTAAACGTCCAGGTCAGGCCGTCCCCGGATACTTCCCAGGAACTGGCCAGACATGGTTCGACTAGGGCGGTTCCAGGTTTAAATCTCGTTAATCCTTCAAAAACATTGGTTATGACACGGGCCGAGCCGGTATCGGCCGCATCTGCCGGATTAAGGGAGCTTACAGTGTATTTTTGCACCACTGTGATTCTGCTGCCGGCCATGGTTGTGGCTGCCTGATTTGGTTTACTAACCATTCCGGGACGCTGATGATAAAATGTAATAATCAACGCCAGACTGAAAAAAAATATTAAAGTTGTGGCTGTTAATCTTGACATTTAAAACTACCTCCTGCTTGTACTCTATAAGATATATGTGTTTGTATTATACATTAATAACAAATACTGTAAATAGATGCATTTTCCTGCCCAGGGTTAAAAAAATGTCAGGGGGAGACATGCTAAAGTGAAGGATTTATACCGGCTATGTTGAAGAACTGCTAAAAAACCAAAAATATTAACATTTAGCGGGAGGTTGTGAGATTGCAGATACGGTTCGGCCCTGCGGGGAACTCCGATTCATTTTACGCGGCAGGCTTCAAGTCTTCTTTAGATATGCCCGGCTGGCTGGCGCAATTGGGGTTGAACGCTTATGAATATCAATGCGTCAGGGGGGTGCATATAAAGGAAGAAACAGCCAGGAAGTTGGGGGAGGCGGCGGCAAGGCATGGTATAGCTCTAAGTATTCATGGACCGTATTACATTAGCCTTGCCACCACCGATGAGGCGATAAAAGTAAAAACTAAAAAGCATTTTTTGGATTCACTGAGGGCCGCCCGGTGGATGGATGCCGGAGTGGTTGTTTTTCACCCCACGGGTGGTTCCGGAAAAGATCGGGCAGCCACCTTAAAAAGGGCTGGTGATTATCTTGTGGAACTGCTTAAAATAGCGGAAGCCGAGGGCTATGGAGATGTTAAGGTGGCGCCGGAAACCATGGGCAAGCCTGCTCAACTGGGGAATCTGGAAGAAGTTTTAGAGCTTTGCACCTTAGATCATAAAATTGTTCCCGCTATTGATTTCGGCCACCTGCATGCAGCCGGGGCGGGCGCGTTGGTAACCGAGGAAAAGTTTGCCGAGGTGCTGGATAGGATTGAACAGGTGCTTGGAAAGGAATCGGTAAAAAACTTACATATTCATTTTAGCCCGATAGAATATACCAAAGCTGGTGAGCGTAGACACCTGACCACTTTAGATGAAGGCTATGGGCCTGATTTTACCTTCCTGGCCAGGCAGATCAAACAGCGGGGGATGTCTCCCACGGTGATTTGCGAGTCAGCAGGGCGTCAGGCTGAAGATGCGCTGGTTTTTCGTCAAATCTATGAGAACGTTGCTGGGTAGAGTTGCAGGCCTGCCGATCCCGGTGGGATAACCAAAAAAGCACCCGCTCGGGGTGCTTTTAGGTTATACTTTGCAGGTGCGGTATCTGACTAGTGTACTTCCACGTCCTGGGCGCCGTGTCGTCTTAAAGTATCAGCGGCATCGTTAATTTTATTGTCGTCGGTTTTTACAGAGGCCAGGATCCTGCCCTCTTTTACCCTGTCCTCGTAATATTTGCTGCGATCCTGGGGAATCCCGTAGTCAACCAAACCGCCGGCAATGCCACCGGTTGCCGCGCCGGAAAGAAGGCCGGCGATGGGGCCTGCCGCTATCAGTGGCCCGATACCGGGAATAGCTAATGCGCCTGCTCCTACGGCAAGGCCGGCAAGACCACCCAGGATGCCGCCGGTGGCTGTTCCGTCGCTGATGTTATCATCACCCATGGTGGTGAACTGGTTCTTTTCACGCTTTTCTTCATCCTGCGCCAGTATGGAAATATCTTTGTCAAATCCTTTCTGACGTAAATCTTCAATTGCTTTTTCGGCCTGATCGCGGTTGGAGAAAGTGCTTATAACTGTTTTCATAATTGAAAACCTCCCTTCGTGTAATTCTTTCTTAATTTTTCACCATATTGCTCAGTCTATACGGACGATAAAAAATAATTTGCCTTGGATCAACAATATTGTTAATTTTTCATCAGGTTGATATAATATTACATGTTCTTTGGCAAGCTAAACTCGGAA
The DNA here is from genome assembly GCF_900113335.1 of Desulfotruncus arcticus DSM 17038. Taxonomy (GTDB): domain Bacteria; phylum Bacillota; class Desulfotomaculia; order Desulfotomaculales; family Desulfallaceae; genus Desulfotruncus; species Desulfotruncus arcticus. The sequence goes on along the minus strand of NZ_FOOX01000033.1, from coordinate 10,918 downwards.
GGATGCAAAGAATGTATATGAAGCCTTTGTTGCTTCGAGAATGAGTGCATGAACCATAATAGTGGCCGCGCGGTGGAACATAAGGAGGAAAGATGCTTTCGCATTGACCGCAGTGCCCATTTTTTATTAGGTACAAGTATAAGGAGGGGTTGCAGTGGAATTATGGTTCACTGAAGACCAAACCAGGGATGTACGGATCAGCTGTAGGGTTAAGAAAGTGTTGTTCAGCGGCAGATCGCAATTCCAGGAAGTGGCTGTTTATGATACTGATGAATATGGCCGCCTGTTGGCACTGGATAACATTATCCAGACCAATATTTGGGACGAGTTTATTTATCACGAGTCGCTTACGCATGTTGGCTTGAATACTCATCCCAATCCTAAAAAAGTGCTTTTAATCGGTGGCGGCGACGGTGGGTCTGTGAGAGAAATTGTCAAGCATAAAGAGATTGAAAAGATTGTTCATGTAGAAATTGACCAAATGGTAATTGATGTAGCCAAAGAATTTTTCCCCGAATTAAGCAGCGGGTTTAGTGACCCCCGGGTAGAAATAATCGTGGATGACGGTATCAAGCATGTTCAGGAAAATAAGAATACTTACGATGTAATCATGGTTGATTCGCCCGATCCCATAGGGCCTGCGGTGGGTCTTTACGGTGATGAATTTTACCGTAATGTCGCCGGAGCCCTTAAGGAAGATGGCTTACTGGTAGCCCAAACCGAATCACCGTTCTTTAATCGTGATTTAATTTCCCGGGTAAATGCCACGATGAAGAACATTTTCCCGGTTGTTAGAATGTTCCTGGGTATTGTTCCGACATATCCCGGAGGAGCCTGGACCTTCACCGTTGGCTCCAAAAAATATGATCCACTTGAAGTGGAAACGGACAAGCTGCCCGACTTAAATACAAAATGGTACTCGCCGCAGATGCACCGCTCGGTGTTTACTCTGCCGCCTATTTTCCGTGAGCTGGTAAAAGAGTAAACTGTTTAAGGTTTATGTGGGGCTTTGGATGTAATAAAATGATAATACTGAGTGTTACAGCGGTTACATAGCTGCATGTAACGACTATCAGGGGGGCACGTGTTATTACCGCGCGCCCCCCCCTGCTTTTCAACCGTTAGCTTAGGCTGGGATATGTTAATTAAAAGTTGTTTAAAGGCCAAAAATTTCATTTGACATCAAAGCAGATTTTTTGTATACTTATCATTGTCAGCGAGAGCGGGGTGCCAAAAATCCCGGCTCGCTAGGCCGAAAAGCATAATGCGGAGCTGTGGTGTAGCGGTCTAACATGTCGGCCTGTCACGCCGAAGATCGCGGGTTCGATTCCCGTCAGCTCCGCCAAAATGCCACGGTAGCTCAGTCGGTAGAGCAGAGGACTGAAAATCCTCGTGTCGGCGGTTCGATTCCGTCCCGTGGCACCAAGCAAGTTAAATATGCGGAAGTAGCTCAGTGGTAGAGCATCGCCTTGCCAAGGCGAGGGCCGCGGGTTCGAATCCCGTCTTCCGCTCCAGCAAAAAGGTCAGGTGAGATAATAATCACCTGACCTTTTTATACTTAAATGTAATACAATGGGGTTAAAGCCTATTCCTGTTGCGTTAAATAAGCTATGATTTAGCTAAAATAATGGGGTGTTTAAGGTTTGGAAACAGCAATAATGTTTTTAGCCAATTTCGTAAATAACCTGCACGATCTGGTTATTCAAATAACAAGTGTCTTTAATCTTGATTTAACTGATAAAAAGCTGCATTTTTGGTTAATTGGGTTGATTGGTCTGTTGGTTTTTCTTGTTTCCGACATGCTTTTTAAGTTTATATCCAAATGGAGCATTACGATAATTTCCTTTATATATACTTTTACAGTTTTAATAGTGCTTGTCTTTGGCCTGGAAATTGAGCAAAAGATAACGGGTAGAGGATCTATGGAGTTTTCCGACATAGTGTCGGGATTATGGGGTTTTATTGTGCTATTTAGTGTGTATTTGTCTTGCAGAATCATTATTGGCTTGGTTGGGAAGACAATGAATAAGAAAAGGCCGTAGCCGTAGTTAAATACTACAACAATGCCAGTAATTACTCTTGACTGGGATGTGTCAATTTGCTATTATATTAAGTGCGCACGACAAACAGATACATTATGGCGACATAGCCAAGTGGTAAGGCAGAGGACTGCAAATCCTTCATCCCCCGGTTCAAATCCGGGTGTCGCCTCCAATGACGATAAACCCAACAATCATGCGGGTTTGAGGCCGTCTAGCTATTAACAGCTAGACGGTTTTCGTTTTTAGCGGCAGAGGATTGTAGGCAGAGGATTTTTTTAAGCAAAAGTAAATCCCCTGCCGCCATCAGTAAAGTCCCCTGCCATAGAAAAATCCTCTGCCACAGGTAAAAAGCCCTCGAAAAAATATTTTTAAGGGGGTTTCCTATATGCAGAATTTATTAGATATGTTTGTCACCGAGTGCGAGTTTAAGAACCTGTCCCCTTTAACTGTAAAAACTTACAAGACCGATATTGGATATTTAATTGAATTTTTGGAAGGCATCAAGGTTAAGGATTGGGAAAAGGTTGGCTTGCCCCATTTGAAAAAGTGGGTTGTTGAAATGCAAAAGCGGCCCAAGTATTTAGGGACTAACCGTGAATTAGAAGCCCAGCTTTCACCCTTTACTATCAATAAAAGGATACGGTCAGTTAAATCATTTTTAGCCTGGGCTTACTCGGAAGAATATATTGCTAAAGACCTTGCCAAGCAGTTCAAGAAGATAAAGCAGCCACAGAAAATAATACAGACTTTTGACCTTGATGTGGTTAAAGAATGGCTGGATGGCTTTGAACTTGATACTTTCACCGGACATAGGAATTATACCATCATAAGCACCCTGCTGGATTGCGGACTGAGGATTAGCGAATTGACTGGCTTAAAAGTTCGCGATGTTGAGCTGAAAGAATGTTATCTTATCGTTATGGGGAAAGGTTCAAAACAAAGAATTGTTCCTTTTTCCCTGGAATTGCGTAAAAGGCTTATTAAATACCTCAGACACCGGGAAAAAAGCGGCCATGATGCCAAAGAGGGTTATCTGTTCCCAAACATAGAAGGAGGCCGTTTAAGCCCCGTTACAATCGGTCATACCATAACGGAAACGGGCCGCAAAGTAGGGCTGACCGGAGAAAAAATTTCTTGCCATACCTTCCGGCATACTTTTGCCAAGAATTATATCGTAAATGGCGGCGATGTTTTTAGTTTGCAGAAAATATTGGGGCATACAAGTTTGGCGATGGTGCGGCACTACACTAACCTTGATAATACTGACGTTATAAATGCCCACCGAAAGGTAAGCCCTTTGACACATATGAAATCTAAATAATCAAAGAAGGCTGCCCTTTGCAGTGGGCGGCCTTTTTATTTCTATAATTCTTGACTATTAAGACATATAGCAATACCTTCTAAGTGAACATTTAGAAGGGAGCTAAACTATGGCAAAGCGTGGTTACGGCATAGGCGATAAGGTACGCCTGGGTAGTAATTATAAAAAATACGGTTTCCCGTATCCGTGGGGTTGGGTTAAAGGGTTTATTCTAGATAAGGAAAACCTGGGGCTAGGGGGATACGGAATAGACGGTAAAGGCAAATTTGCTTTTGCCGGGGCCAAGGTCACTCATTATATAATAGCGGTGCCGGATCTTAATGACCCGCACAAAAATTGGTACTATTTAAAAACTAAACAGGTTTCTGTCGTAGATGTGGTTTAAATAGCGTAACGCAGGTTTTAAAGAGAATTAAAAGATGACAATATGTAACTGTGCTAACAAGTTTTTAAAAAGGCAATTAACAAAAAGATTACCTTTCTTGGCAGTCTTTAATAAATTTAATAATAGTATTTAATGTCCCCCAATAATCTTCTTTAAGCTCATGTTCCCATATTCTTAACAGGTTCCAATTATTTAATTGGTAATATTCTGTAACATTTTTATCTCTCAATGCATTTCTTTTAAACTTGCTTTCCCAAAACTCAATATTGCTTTTGGGAACTCTACAGTGTTCTTTACAACCGTGCCAAAAGCAGGAATCTATAAAGATTGCGATTTTATATTTTTTAATCGCAATATCAGGCTTGCCAAACAAATTTTTTACATTTCTCCTGAACCGAATACCTTGTTTCCATAAATCATGACTAATTTTATCTTCAATTTTGGTTCCCTTGGATTTAACTGACTGCATCATTTTTCTTCTCGTTTCTTTAGGATATTTATCTGCCATTTACTTACTCCTAAATCGAATGAAATTTAAATAAGCCATTTTTAAAGGAGATTTTAGGATATTAAAGAAATTTATCTATATATGAGTTTCAAATTATGTATAACTTTTATGGTTAAAATTGAGAATATATATGGACCAATAAGAACAAATGTTCTATAATATGTTATTATAAATTAATACAAAGGGGTGTGTATGATAATGCGACATAAGCAAACAACTCTTGCTTATGCCAACCAAGACATTTATGATGAAACCGAACCATTAGTTGATGATGATGGCCAAGTTGATGTTTTGGAACTATCCGGTAGCCATAAAAAATTAAAAGTCGTATCTTTATTTAGTGGTTGCGGCGGATTGGATTTAGGTTTTCTAGGTGATTTTTCTGTTTTCACGGGCAGGAACAAAAAGTGTTTTGAAAAAAATCCTTATGAAATAATTTGGGCAAACGATTTCCATTTAGAGGCTTATCAAACATACAAAAACAATATCGGAGAACATATAGTTTATGGTAACATTAATGGAATTGTAAAAAACACTATCCCACAAGGCGATATTATAATTGGTGGTTTTCCGTGCCAAGATTTTTCAATATCGGGCAAAAAACAAGGACTTCAAGCAGACAGAGGTAGATTGTATAAACAGATGGTTGAATTAATTGGTATTCAAAAACCACTGGCTTTTCTTGCTGAAAATGTAAAGCATATAACCAATGACAAATTAATTGATCAAACTAATGGTAGAAAAGTTATTGATTGCATAGTTGATGACTTTGAAAATCTAGGCTATCGGGTTAGGGTATACTTGGTTTCAGCAGCAAGCTACGGAGTCCCACAAAATAGAGAACGAGCTTTTATCGTTGGGATAAGGGATGATATACCTTTTCTTTTTAGGTTGCCAAGATCTCACCATGGCATTATGGCTGCAAGACAAGCTATCGATGATTTGTGGGGTAAAGAAAATGATTTATCTATACCTAACCATAATCAGATGTCGCTTGCAAAGTTTCCTGAACCAAAACGAAATGGGAATCAGGGTAATTACCGCATTTCACCAGATAGTCCTTCTCAAGTGATACGTTCAGAACACCATATGAATATTCAGGGGCATTATAGAACACATAATCCTGATGATCCTAATGATAGATCAGCGTGGCGAAGACTTACTGTAAGAGAGTGTGCCAGACTTCAGTCTTTCCCTGATAATTTTGTTTTTAGTGGGAATAAAACTCAGAGTTATGTGGTTGTTGGTAATGCAGTACCTCCAATTTTAGGGTGGTATATGGCTAGAGCGTTATATAAAGCATTGTATGGTTATATATAAATCAAAATAATTCGCTTTGATAATATTCTCTTTGAAATTCATGTAACATTACTTCTAAAATATCTCGAATATTTCTTTCTGCATTTTTTCTTACCATATACTCAAGGAAGTTTAATAATTCTTCTATGGAAATGTAATCAAGAACTAGTTCATGCTTTAGTTTATTATGATCAAAGGTGCCGGTAGTTTCTTTGAAAACCATTACCCTTTCTTTGAGGGGGACTTTATTTAAGTCCTCTTCAAATTTTTTATCGTCAAGTTTAGTTGTTACTTGATATACAGCTAGTTGGGCGGCGAAATCAATTCCACCGTCATTTGAATATGTTGTTGAAAATCTATTTAATTCAAATCCAAGATTACGAAGATAAATTTTTAGTATGGAAAAACTAGTTACCTCAAAACATTGCCCCTTTTTCCTGGTTTCCCTTGTTAGTAACATTTCTTTGATAAATTCAATGTTGCCTTCTGTGTTACCGTTATCTAGTAAATGACTTTCTATTTCATCAAGTAATTGTTTTTGTTCAATTGATATCTGATTCCAGTAGGCATCAATGTATAAAGCTATTTGGGTAAGGTCTTTTTTAGATAATCCTTGCAAAAAGCTCGGTTTAATGAAAAAGTTATCATTTTTCTGGTCAATAGCGTTATGATCAAAACCGGCTTGCCTTAATACATAATCAGTCCTAAAACGTGAAATTCCATATAAGTAATGCTTTTTGTTAAACTGTTTTTCTATTTGTGATTTAGTCATACTTGACTCACGGCCATTTTCAATTATATCTTGTAATAATATTCTAAAACATAAAATTACTGTTGCCTCTTTAATTCGCTTGGTTATATAGCTTGATAGTAAAGTGTTATTTATCGATATCTTCTTAATACTTGTCAAAACGAAACGCCTCTCTTAAATTCTAATAATAATCTTACTTCTCTATTATAGATAACTGTTCCTTCTAATACGTAAGACCTTGCTTAAAATTTTATAAGGATAACATAACCATAGAACGTAAAGTGGAAAAGTGGTGTTTTTTCCTCTGAAAAAGGTATTTGCCTTCTAAAATAAAGAGCCCAGTCTTTTTTGGAGTTTTTAATCTATTTTGCTCACTTTATTCGAAAATAAACTTAAAATGAGCTGGGAGCCTTAATGCTTTTGTTTATCGGCTTGTCATATACACCTTCACCTCCTCCAGTAAATGAGGGCGGCAACGCTCAAACGCTCATTTACGAAAGGGGATTTTTTTATGGCTTATATTCACGTTTATTTGTCTGATGGCACCACTCAAGTTTCGGAGGGTACTGGCGATCAAGCAATAACTTTCACCCTAAACGCTTCTAATAACGAAGAAGGCACTCCCATGAGATTATTTGTCAAAGCCGAAGCTGGCTTTCAAACAACTGCTGCTGGCGTAACCATCACCATTGTGGACAATTCCGCAAGCGGCAAAGAACAAAAATGGGCTTTGGCACCGGACAACGCTGGGGCCGCTGGCACCTTTGGTAACTACGGGGCCGCTTTGACACTTCCAGGCGTTGTTACAAACGCTGGAACCCCATTCTGGGTAAAAGCACGGGCCACAAACGACGAACCACCGCAAAATGACACTTCAGTGGACTTAAAAGTGGAGGGCGTTGTAGAAGCAGTTTAGTAGGCGGGGCTTAACGGCCCTGCCTAATTTTTTTTTATAGAGGGGGTTATTAAGATTGCCTTATTATGTAAGCAAAATGATAGGCAAGGGCACAGAAGAAGATCCATATCGTACACCCGTGGCTAATTATTCCGTTAACTGGGTAATGGTGGGGCAAACTGACAAGGGCTGCTTGGTTTATGTGCCAAACCCTACACCGGAAATGGAAGTAGACAAGGATATAAAGGCATTGCCAAAAGATCTGAATACAACTTTTACTCGTCAAGATTGGAACCGGCTTGTAACAAACTTGCACAGTCAAAATATAGACATTTCCCCGTCTGATTATGATCCCGCTCGTACAGTAAGGGAAGTAATTATCATAATCGGACAATTACTTGAACCAACCTTTGACATTAATCATTTTTCGGCATCATAGTAGAGGGCGGTGATTAAATGGGAGAATTAAACCGCATAACAAAAGGCAGTGTATTAGTTGAACGGTGGGAAGCCAACCACTTAAGTAATTACTCCATATCTGGCGGTACAACTTCAAGACCAGCACCAGTATATGACAGCCAAAATCAATTAGTTAAATTAGGAAAGCTATTTGACGGCTCTCGCCATTACACAGCATGGCTATACAGCCAGGATTTTTCTGAAGCTGATTATGTTCAGCAAGTTAAAGTTACATTTAATGGTTTAAATACTGCTGACAGCCGTTTTGAAATTGACGGTAGGGTAGGCGGCAACCAGGGGTATTATTTTAATTTTTACCTAAATAAGACTTATGGTTATTTCTTTAACGGTGCAAGTGTCATTGATTTATTCAATATTTACCCGGTAACTGCAGGTTATACTTATCAGATTAAGGTTTATTACAAAGGCAGTAATATTAAGCTTAAGTTTTGGCTAGACGGGAACCCTGAACCAACGGGATGGGCCGCCGAAATCGTAAACAGCGGTAAACTTGGTGCTGGCTATTGGTATTTTAATACCTATGACGCCTCCGTAAACATAGATGATATTTTAATATATAAACACGGTATTACCTGTACTGGCCTTCCTGCTGGCCACAAAATACGTGTTAACGGGCTAATTGCCACGGAAACAAACGGAACGGCTATTCTGGATACCACAAACGTAACATTTCCACAGTCAACCGTTGAAGTATTGGACGCCACCGGTAACGAGGTAAGTACGTTTACCGCCACCGACGACATATGGGGTGGTGACGTTTTCAATTACATTAATACAATTTCTGTTAATGCCATTTTTGATACTTACAGAATAACCACCGGCAATGCTTCCGTCATGACGGACACCTTACGGCAAGTAAAGAAAATATATACCCAAGTCGTAGATTTTGACACTTACCGGAAAATAAAGACCAACGAAATATCCCCTACCGCAACCTGCCGCGAGATCCAAAACAACACCCAGACCCAGACCGATACAAAGCGGGAAATTCGAAAACTGGCCCAAGCTATAGGCGATACCTACCGTAGAACAAAAGCCAGAATTATTTCCATGTCGGACACCAGGCGAATCACTCAGGCCAACGACATGGCCCAGAGTAACACTTTTAGAAAAATCCTGGCCGCCACTATAACTTCAAGTGATAATGAACGGAAAGTGTTAAAAACCGTTCCAGCCATGGTTGACACAACACGCAAGGCCCAGGTTTTTACAGCTTTTGCGGTAGATAGCAAACGAAAATTAAAATACATTATAGATCTGGCCGCCACTACGAAAAGGCGGCTTTTAAATTCGGCTCAAGTAACTGGCGATACCTACCGTAAGGCTACAAATTCAATTACAACCCTTTCGGATACCACAAGAAGAAAGCTAAACAACATGGCCCAGGCCGTGGATGTAAAAAGGCGGGTACAAGATCTCGCCCTAATGACCGGCGACGTTTGCCGTAAAATCAGGGCCAATATCGCAACCCAAGCTAACACGTCAAGAAAGCTGGCTACCCTTGTTTCCGCTATGGCTGACACTTTGCGTGAAGTAGTGCTGGTTACAATGGACCGCTTTAACGTGGACACCAGGCGGCGAATTCGCAAGAACGAAACGGCCCAAGCGGATACCAGAAGAAAGACACTGACCAATGCTTTAGCGAATTCCGATACTTACCGGAAGGCCCGAAATTCAGTACAAGCTCTTTCTGATACGTTCAGGAAAAATAAGGCCGCCGCTGCATGCGAAATTGACACTTTTAGAAGGACGCTGGCCCAGGCAATATTCCAAAATGACACTTTCCGAATGGTGCAAGTTAAATTTACAACCCTTGCCGATACGTTAAAGAAAACGACCTTAAACGACGTGGCACGGGCTACCGTTGATACCGTGCGGAAAATAAAAGTGCAGGTAAATGCCAAGGCCGATACCAAGAAAATCACCCTGCGTTTAACGCAGGCTATTTCTGATGCCCACAGAAAAGTAGGCGTAAAGGCATCATTGGCAGCGGGCACCTACAGGAAAGCCGTTAAAGCAGCCCTGGCCCAAAGTGACACTTTTAGAAAGACCCGAAAACTGGCGACGTTGGCCACAGACATGAAAAGGCGGCTGGGCGTCAATGTCGTGGCCGTGGGCGATACCCTACTGAAAGCCACCGCAACGGTGAAGGCTCAGGCCGATAGCTACAGAAAGACACTGGCAAGTACTCTAATTTTAAATGATGGAACCAGAAAAGTGGCGGCACTTATTACCGTTAAAGCCGATACCAGCTGTACAATGCAATATATTGAAGGCGGCATCGTATTTCTTGACACTTTACGGGTTATCATTAGAAAACTATTAAGGCGTGCTCCTGACTATGAAATAACGGAACTTGGCGAGAGGTACGAAATCACTGAAGTGTACGAACGCTACCAGGCCACCGAGTTGGGCGATAAATACGAAATCAAGGAGGATGGCAACGAAATGCGAACCTTTGTACTCGGCGAGGAAAAAGAAGTGGGTATAGAAGTGGAAAGCACTGATGGCACCCCGTTTGTTGTTGCCCAGGCTACCTACGAATATAAAGACGGGGACACTGTGTTTAATTTAGGCGGGGCTACCGTTGACGGAAACCGTGTATTTATGTTATTGAAACCGGAAACCGCTGGCTTTACCCAGAAAGTAGTTTTCACAGTGACACTTCAACCCGTTGATGGTAACGGGCAGATTGATACCACCAAGAATAAGGAAACCAAGAAGGCTTCCTTGGCTATTTCTGTTTTTGAGTAAAAAATAATATTAGATAAATCCATATCCCAAAAAATGCGAGCTAAATCAATCACTTTAGTTCGCATTTTCTTTGAAATGTACAACATGATTTTTGTTCCGGGATACAAACCAAGGAGGAATAGTTGAATACCCCGTTGAACTTATTTCATATATTTTATGGTTCGTTGTATCATTAATTACTCAACTTTCACAGAACCAAAAACCCCTTTAAGCTAGGCACAACCTGAAACCAGCAAGTCTTAATTGCTTATGTTGACAATTTAAGACGCATTAGCAACAGCAGGTAACATCTTTTTCCTTATATATGTTGGCAATTGTTGTAACCATATATCGACTTTTTCGGCAACAGATATTGCTTGAGATTCCACCGTATTACCAATCACGATAGAGTTCATTATGGATAACAATTGGGTAAGGGCTGTTTGATAGTCAAGCTCCTTTACCTCATCACACATTATGAAGAACAGCTCCCCCAATGACTTA
>NZ_FOOX01000047.1 GCF_900113335.1 Desulfotruncus arcticus DSM 17038 | reverse complement strand
CTGCCGGTTGAAATCGGAAAGCGCAAGAAAGTGCGGCATGGGGACAAGAAAGTTACGCCTCTGGTAACCGACTTTGTTTTCGACATTGCCTTTTTAATGTAAAGCTTTACATGAAAAAGGTAATGGAAAGTATATGATAATGTAAAGTAAGGCTAGGAAATGTCTTATCTCGGGCATTTAGCCTGGTTTTACTTTACATTATCAGCCTCCGATATTTAAGTTGGGTAATAGTGCCCACATCCAAATATCAGGAGGTAGAAATAATGCAGTCAAAACAAATGAACCTTGATAACTTAATGGCCGACACAGATTCCTATTTAAGGAAGCTACAGTACAGTGACCAGACCATTGCTGCATATCATTCAGCATGGAACCATCTGGCTGAATTTATGTCTGAAACCGGCAAAGCACTTTATTCAGCCCACACAGGTGAAGCATTTGCTTATGACATGATTGAAAAACACAATGGATATGGAAATTTATCACAGTATGAGAAATACATCATCCAGTGCGTGAATGTCCTGACCGAGTTCCTTGAAAACGGGACAGTTAAATTCCGCAGAGGAAAAATTTTTCGTTCACTTACCGGCAGCATTGGCAGTCTGATGAAGGATTATGTTTCATACAAAAAGGATCTTGGCGTTTCTGAAGAAACTGTTGATGGGTACAGGTATCACCTTGGGACATTCCTTTTATATCTAAACGATCATGGCATTGTAACAGTTGAAGGGATTACACCTGACATAATTATTGATTATGCTGATACAACCGTTTTTGCATCGCAGAATGTCCAACATATGAACCTCTGCATTGTAAAAAGATTTTTAAAATACCTTTATGACACTGGTAAACTCAGCAAAGAAGTATCGCATACAGTTCCCAAAAGCAAACGTGTCAGACAGCCAAAACTTCCCTCAACCTACAGCCGTGATGAGATCAGTTCCATGAAAGATGCAGTAGACAGGAGCAGCCCGAAAGGGAAACGTGATTATGCAATGCTACTGCTCACTGCAAGACTCGGGCTTAGGACGAGCGATGTCTGTGAACTGAAATTTCGGGAAATTGACTGGGAGCGCAACCGGATATCTATTATCCAGGAAAAAACCAGGGAACCACTGGAGCTTCCGCTCCTGCCTGAAGTTGGAGAAGCTATCATTGATTACATTCGGTATGGACGACCTGTATCTGAACTTCCATATATTTTTCTGCATGTTAATTCACCTTATGACAGACTTAACAGATCAACGCTGCACAGTATCGTATGCCAGTATATGAGGCGGGCCGGCATTTCCTTCGAGAAGGAATGCCACCATGGTCCGCATGCATTGAGGCACAGCCTGGCAGCATTGCTGCTTGAGAAGAAAACCCCTCTCCCGGTTATTTCGGAAGTACTCGGACACCGGAATACTGAAAGTACACGTTATTATTTAAGGATAGATATCATTTCCATGAAACAGTGTATGCTGGATGTCCCGCCTGTGAATCCTCATTTTTATGGGAAAGGCGGTGAGGCAGATGTATGAATTTCATGGCATATATGCCGGACTGCTCGACCAGTACATAAGCTTTAAACAGAGACTTGGTTATAAGTTTACTGATGCTTATTCCACATACAGTCTTTTTGACAGAATGACTCTGGAACCTGAAGAAGCCACAATCGGTATAACCCGTGATCTTGCTGATGCATGGGCAAAGCAACGACCAAATGAAAGTGACAGCACAAGGTACCGCAGGGTAATGTACCTGATACAGTTTTCCAGGTATTTATGCGATCTTGGCTATGATTCCTTTGTTCCGCCATATCCGGCATCCTACAAAAGTACCTTTACACCCTATATCCTGACTGAGCAGCAGATGAATGATATTTTCAAGGCGTGTGATTCCATTGAAATTGGGGATTTTGCCAACTCGCAGGCAGTTGTAATACCTGCACTTTTCAGACTTATGTATGGCACAGGGATCCGTGTTGGAGAGGCCGTGTCATTATTAAAGACGGATGTTGCTCTTAATAATAATACCCTTATAATTCGTGACAGCAAAAACGGGAAAGAAAGGATGATCCCGTTTACGGAAAGTGTAGCTGAAGCCTGTAGGGCATACAGGGCATCTCTTCCTAAAAAGGCTGTATGCGCATCCAACTTTTTTGTCAGGCGTAATGGGATGTCATGTAATAAAAAACATCTGTATGACTGGTTCCGGAAAGTCCTGTCCATGGCAGGGATACCACATGGTGGAAGGGGAAATGGCCCACGTCTTCATGATGTCCGCCATTGTTTCAGTGTCCATTCCCTTGCAAAAATGGCGGCAGATGGAATCGACCTTTATTATTCGCTTCCTATCCTCTCTGAATATTTAGGCCACCAGTCACTTGAAGCCACCGAAAAATATGTGAGGTTGACTGCTGAAATGTATCCCGGACTGCTCAGCAAGGCTGATAACATCTGTGCATACGCCTTTCCTGAAGTTGGTTTTACCGATGACAACTGATTTATCAAGGCACCTAGCTGCTTTCCTGTCTGCATACCTTCCGGGAGAAAGAGGGATCAGCGGAAACACTATAAATTCTTACAGGGATACATTCATGCTGTTTCTGATTTATTATAGTGACGTAATGAAGATTCCTGCTGAAAAGCTTACTCTAAATATGATCAAAGCGGAAACAATTACAGGTTTCCTTGACTGGCTGGAATCGGAACGCAGTTCCTGTGTTGCTACCAGAAACGTCCGTTTGGCTGCGATACATTCTTTTTTCAGGTATTTACAGTATCATTGCCCGGAAGCACTTGATGAATGGCAGCGTATCCTGTCAATTCCGGTGAAAAAGGCCGCTAAGCCAGTAGTGAATTACCTTACATTGGATGGAATAAAGCTGCTTCTGGAAGGGCCTGACCAGTCGACTAAATCAGGAAGACGTGACCTTGCACTTCTTTCCCTGATGTATAACAGCGGATGCAGGGTCCAGGAAATTATTGACCTTATCCCTTCCATGGTGCGGCTGGATTCACCCTGTATAGTCAAGCTAATAGGGAAAGGTAATAAAGCAAGGATAGTACCGATGCTTGATGAGCAGGTAAAGTTTCTGAAAAAATATATGAAGGAAAACAATCTGTTGGAACCCTATGCCAACATGTATCCATTGTTCTGTAATAACAGGCATGAGAAACTGACAAGGGCAGGCGTAAATTATATCCTGAAAAAATATGCTGACGTTGCAAGGTCAAAAAATCCTGCCATTATTCCGGAAAAGCTGAGCTGTCACTGCATAAGGCATTCGACGGCAATGCACCTGCTACAGTCAGGTGTAAATTTGGTTTATATACGTGACTTGCTTGGCCACAGTTCTATACAGGTAACAGAGATATACGCAAGGGCGGACTCGAAACAAAAGCGTGAAGCAATAGCAAAGGCTTATGAAGATGTCATGCCCCACGAAGAACCGTCATGGATGAAGAATGATGACCTTCTGGCATGGTTGAAAAGCTTTAACCGGTAATTAAGCATTGTTGCTGATAATGTAAAGTAAAACCAGGCTAAATGCCCGAGATAAGGCATTTCCTAGCCTTACTTTACATTATCATATACTTTCCATTGCCTTTTTAATGGCCTTCACCGGGGTTCATAAATACGGCTTGGAAAATGTAGTGTTCCCGGAAACGATCAAACCGTTCGGTGGTCTCACGTCCGCCACCCCGAATTACT
>NZ_FOOX01000006.1 GCF_900113335.1 Desulfotruncus arcticus DSM 17038 | reverse complement strand
CTCTGGGATGTTATGGGCGGCGTGGCCAGGCGCTCCTGGGCCAGAAACGAAAATTCCATTGCCACCAGCATTGAGTTTAACAACAATTACCGGGGGACCGGACATATTACTCTACCTTACCTGGCCGGCGATCAGTTTATCAACGAACTTGTAAATAGGACCTTTAAATAACAACATACTATGCGTACTAACATAAGCCTTCCATGTAAAAAACAAATTAAACTTATCCGTATTAATCATAAATAAGAAACCCCTGCAATAAACGCAGGGGTTTCTTATTTACTTCTTCTTATTTAAATCCACAAATACGGCATTATCACCTGCATTATATTCTGCTGCAAAACTGCCTTTTACCTCGCCAATGCCAAAATAGTTAAAAATACCGCGAGCTCCAATTTTGCTCTTGGTAACCTTCATACCGCCTTCATCAACACCTTTAACCCGTAGTTTATTAGTCTCCTTATCATAGGCCACTTCAACATAATCACCTTTAAGTTGACTCGCCAATCTATTGCCAATTCTAATATGGTGTTTAGTAATTGCAACTGAATTTTCTCCTGACGATCTCGGCCTATATACTTCAAATGCCAATGTGATTACCTCCCATTATATTAATGATATCATCTTATTATAATATATTAACCAAACTTTGCCAAATATATTTAGTCCCATAGCTTAAAATTTATTATGTAATATTTTAAAAAAGGGGCACAATCAGTGTGATCAATATCACACTGGAAAAGTGAGTTTACTTACTGCTTGGCGGGTTGTTACATAATATATATTATTTAAGCCGGGAGGTGGTAAAAATTATGAACGAGGCCAATAAACAATTAAATCAGGCTGTTTATCCCTGTGTTGGAGAAAGAATAAAAAACTACATATGTAAAATGAAGGGCGGCAAATGCGCCAACCTGCCCAAGATGAGCATAGCGGGGTTGATAATCACGGCTCTGGGTAGTTTCCTGGGAATCGGGTTGGTGGCGATATTATCAGATCTTTATCAACTGCCGCTTTTGCTTCCCTCATTTGGTGCTTCGGCAGTACTTCTATACGCTGCCTGCCATGTGCCCATGGCCCAGCCCAGAAACGTTATCGGCGGACATCTTATTTCCGCACTAATGGGCGTTGTGGTATATCAATTGTTTGGTGGAACCTGGTGGGCCATCGCCCTGGGGGTGACCATGGCCATCGTGGCCATGACAGTTACCTACACTCTGCACCCGCCTGGCGGCGCCACTGCCTTTGTTGCCGTATACACAGGGCAAAGTTTTAGCTATATATTTTCTCCCGTGGGGCTAGGCGCCATATGTTTAATCTTAATTGCTCTTGTAGTTAACAACTTGTCCAGTGAACGAAAGTACCCGGATTACTGGTATTAACAGGGTACGGGCGAAGGTTGGGGTGGCATTCCCGCCAGGTCCTCCCTTATTTATGATGAAAAAAGTGTCTGGTTTGTAACTGCCCAAAAAAAAATCGCCCAACAGTCAGGCGTAAAGAGGTTAAAGTAAAGTTTTGAGAGGTAGGGGTTAATAGTTATAAGATATATTAAAGCAATTTCCGTGCCATACGCCGCCGTCAAACCATCATAAACCAGTATACCTACCTCCCTGCCGGACAGACCAACCTCAGCTAGTCCCGCCCGCAACGGTGCTTTAACTCAAAGGACAACAGCTTTTCAATTATTTGTGATATTGCCCAAATAACTTATAGTTAATCTAACAAATCATCGCCGACATTATATTCTATACCAAAATAGAACACCCAAACAGATCATTTGTTCGCAATTGGAACAGTTCGGATGAAGGATTAACGGCAAGGTTGGTAAATATTTAGAAGGTCAAAATAATAAAAAATATAACGGTAAAAATGAAAACCTGGAGAAAAATAGGCAGGAAAATGAGGCTAAAATAATTAATCTTGATGGTAATATTAAAGAAATGGAAAGCCTGCTTATTAGCAGAAGAACATCCTTTCAGGTTAAAAAACTGTTTGTAGAAAGAAGGTTCTTGTTTTGGGAACACTACTACTAATTGGTGCCGGTGTGCTGGCTCTATACTTTGGGTTTAAATTTGTGGCGGGAATAATCAGGATGTTATTCTTTCTGGCCATAATTGGGGCCGGTGTGTGGGTATATATGAATTTTTTTAAATAAAAATAAAAAGAGCTTGAAGGTATTTAGCTTAGTATACCTTAGTATATTTGTATTGAGTTATAAGCAGGCATTAAAAATAACGTATGCTTGAACTTAAAAAAACGGAGGTGAGATTTATTCCTAACGTCACTTCTTTTCAGTTGCCACAAGAATTTTTAATTGTTGGTGCGGCGGTAACTAACGGTTTGTTTGATACTTTGCAGGATGGCCCGTGCACACTGGCGGAGCTGGCGGATAAGACCGGGGCCGACCAAAGGGCGCTTTGGGTGGTGGTTGAAGCGCTGGTTGCCCTGGGTTACTTAAAACACGAAGCATCCTCTATTAGCCTGACAGGTGAGGCGTATTCAATTTTCTACGATGAAAACAGTGAGCAGTACGTTGGTTTTGGTTTTATGCACGCCTATAACTTAATGAGTTCCTGGTTGCAGCTGCCAAGGGTTATGGAAAGCGGCAAGCCGGTCGCCCGTAAGCGGGCTGGCCTGCAGCTAAAAAGTTTTATACGGGCCATGAGCCGCAACGCGGCCCAAGGTGCCACAGAGATTGTTGCGTATTGCCTTAAAGACCTGCCGCAGAACCCCGGCGTTTTGGATGTAGGGGGAGGGCCACTGACTTATGCGCTGGTTTTTGTCGAAAAAGGAGCGGAAGTCACCATTCTTGACACTCCTGAAGTTGTTGACCTGATGTTGCCCGAGCTTGACCCTGGTTTACCGATTAATATGGTGAAAGGTGACTTCACAGTTGCGCTGCCACGTGGACCTTACGACCTGGTTTATTTAGGGAATGTGTGCCATATCTATGGCGAAAAGGAAAACAGAAAACTGTTTCTGGAGGCAGCCGCAGAATTAAACCAGGGCGGGCGGATTGTAGTTAATGATATGATCCGGGGTACCGGAGTAAGGGCGGCTGTATTTGGCGTTAATATGCTGGTCAACACTGAATCCGGTGGAACCTGGACCTATAATCAATATAAAACCTGGCTGGAGGATGCAGGCTTTGATGTCACGCCAATTAGTGAAATTGCCGGCAGACAGTTAATTACGGGTATAAAAAAATAAGCACCCTAACGGGTGCTTTAACTATTAACATGTTTTTCAAATTCGTCCAGTAATTTGGCGAATACATCCAGCCCTTCCTGTACCGGTTGGGGTGAGGTCATATCTACCCCTGCCGCTCTTAACAGGTTGAGCGAGTAATCCGAGCCGCCTTTTTTCAGGAAGTCCAGGTAGCGGGTTACCGCTTGGTCTCCCTGCTCCAAAATCTGACCGGCCAGGGAGGTTGCCGCCGAAAATCCGGTGGCGTATTTATAAACGTAAAAGGCGCTGTAAAAATGAGGGATGCGCGCCCACTCATATTTAATATCATCGTCAACCACCATATCCGGCCCGTAGTAATCAACATTCAGCCGGTGGTAAATCTGGCAGAGCAGTTCCGGGGTTAATGCTTCCCCGGCTTCCATTTTCTCGTGGGTTATTTTCTCGAATTCTGCAAACATGGTTTGCCTGAATACCGTGCCGCGAAACTGTTCCAAATAATGATTTAAAAGGTAGAGCTTTTTGTCGCGTTCACTGACGGTATCAAGCAAGTGCCTGATCAACAGTGTCTCATTTACCGTTGAAGCCACTTCGGCGGTAAAGATTTTGTAATGGGCATAGATATACGGCTGCTCCCGGTATGCATAATACGAGTGCATGGCATGCCCCATTTCATGGGCCAGGGTAAAAACATTGTTCAAATTATCCTGGTAATTTAACAATACATAGGGGTGGACTCCATAAGGTCCCCAGGAATAGGCCCCGCTGGTTTTTCCTTTATTCTCATACACATCCACCCAGCCGGAATTAATCCCTTCAGCAGCTGTTTGAATATATGCAGTTCCCAGCGGCGCCAGTCCTTTCTGGACCATTTCTATGGCCCGGGGGTAAGGAACCTCCCACTTAACTTCCTTAACCATCGGAGTATACAGGTCATACATATGCAATTCGTCAAGTTCCAGTATTTTTTTGCGCAAAGCTACATAGCGATACATCTTGTCAATATTGTTCCGCACGGTTTTAATCAGGTTGTCGTAAACTTCCAGGGGGACGTTGTCATTGAATAAAGATGCTTCCAGGGCCGAGGGATATTGGCGTACCCTGGCGTAAAAAACATCTTTTTTAACACTGGAGTTGTAAGTGGCGGCCACGGTGTTGATTAATTTCCGGTAGGCGCTGTACATTGAGGCAAAGGCGTCTTTGCGCACCCGGCGGTCCTTGCTTTCCATAAAATTAATGTAGCGTCCGTGTGTTACCTCCACTTCATTACCTTCCTCGTCTTTAATGGGAGGGAAGGTGAGGTCGGCATTATTGAGCATGGTAAAAATATTAGCCGGGGCCTGGGTTACTTCTTCCGCCCGGGCAATTATTTGCTCTTCTGCCGGAGACAAAGTATGAGGTTTTTGGCGGTAGATTTCTTCCAGCGCGAAGCGGTATAATTCCAGGCCGGGCTCTTCTTTTCTGAACTGCTCCAGGGTTTCCGCCGGCAGGCTTAAAATTTCCGGAATAAAGAAAGAAATGGCAGCCTGAACCCTGGCGCTCAGGCTTTCAGACCGGTCAGTCAGTGCCTGGTAAACCGGGTTGGCATTGTTCTCATCCCGCCTCATTCGGGCATAGGTGAAAACCATTTCGTCAATTCGGTTAAGGTCCTCCTGGGTGCGAAAAGCTTCCAGCATAGTTTTGGCGGATTCACCTAATTTCCCCTTATAGGACTCCACTTTTTCTATCAGCCCGCCCACTGCTTTAAAATCTTTTTCCCATAAATCATCATTGGGGTAGATGTCTTCCAGGTGCCACTTGAACTCTGGAGCAATATCCTCCCGGTTGGGGAGAGTTTTGTTGGGCATAAATGCATCCTCCTATTTGGTTTTGGTATTTATTATTTTATAGCTATTTTGAAGGCCGGGGGACTGTAATTTAATGATTAGTATATTTGTGTTAGAATATTATATACTTTTACCCAGGGGGTGGTTCAATTGGCAAAAATGAATTTTAAGTATGGGTTGGATGAAATTCCACCTCCGGTAGAGCTGGTATTATATAGCCTGCAGTGGCTGGCGATATCTATCCCCACCATTATAATTATCGGTAAGGTGGTGGCCGGGCTTTATTTTGGGAATGTCGCTGATCAGGTTATTTACGTGCAAAAGGTTTTCTTTGTAACTGCGGTGGCAATGCTGGTGCAACTGCTCTGGGGGCATAAGCTGCCTTTAATCCTGGGGCCGGCAGCGGTTTTGCTGGTGGGCATCGTGGCCAGTCAGGGCAACAGCCCGGCGGCGGTTTACACGTCAATTATGTTAGGCGGGGTTATTCTTTCCCTAGTCAGTGTGACAGGATTGTTCGGCCGGCTGCAGAAATATTTTACGCCGCGGGTTGTAGCCACTATTTTAATTTTAATCGCTTTTACCATTGCTCCCACTATAATGAACTTGATATTATCGCCCTCATTGAAGTCCCCGTCGTTGTTTAACCTTATTTTTGCCCTGGTGCTGGTGTTTCTAATGTTTTTCGCGGGCAGGCACTTAACCGGTATCTGGAAATCTACTTTGATTATTTGGGCCATCATTGCCGGCAGCATTATATATTTATTGTTTTATCCGGGAGGCATAGAGGATCTCGGTGGTATACCAGTGTTTTCGATTTCCTTCTTCAGCAACTTTAATAGCAGCCTGGAGTTTCATCCCGGCATAATTTTTTCCTTTATGGTTTGTTTTTTAGCGCTTTCCATTAACGATTTAGGTTCGATTCAGTCCGTTGGCGAGTTGATCAAACCGGACAACATGCGCGGCAGGATAACCAGGGGTATAGCTTTGACCGGGCTTGCCAATGTTATATCCGGGTTTTTTAGTGTGATTGGGCCTGTAAATTTCTCCCTTAGTCCCGGTATAATCATGTCAACCGGCAATGCCTCAAGATTTACACTGGTGCCGACTGCGGCGGGTTTATTAATACTTGCTTTTCTGCCCGTGGCGGTTGCCTTCGTCGGGGCGATTCCTTCATTAATTATTGGTACGGTGTTGATTTACGTCATGTGCTCGCAAATTGCAGCGGGACTGCTGGTGGCTTTCGGTTCCCAGGGAGGGTTTAATTTTGAAAGCGGCTTGATTATGGGGCTGCCCCTTTTGCTGGGAATAATTATTTCATTTCTGCCGTCTGATGTGATGGGAACTTTTCCTGTTTCTCTGAGACCGGTCATAGGCAACGGCTTTGTCGCCGGCGTGTTGGCCGTCCTGGTGCTTGAACATATTATTTACCGGAAAAAGTAGAAAGGAGCCGCGGCGGCCCCTTTCCAGCAAGCTCAATATTACGGTTATTCAAGATAGCCGGAATCAATTATAGGGCACTACATCAACTGCCAGTTTCCTGATGTGCTGCTTTTCCTGTTCAATCAATCCGGCCAGCATTTCCTTGCCGGCGGCGTCAACCATGTTGTACAGTTCCTGAAAGATTAGTATGGAGTCTTTTTCAAACCTGAAGGCTATGGCCAATGCTTCCCGGGCCACCGTGGCTTTGGCGGCCAGTTTTTCAATATTAGCATGGTTAAAAACATGGTTGTCTATCAATGCTTTAACATAATTGCCGTATTCCCCTAGATAACTTTCGTTGGGTGTAAAATCGTGCGGCAGTTTTTCACCCAGCTTTGCAAAATCTGTGATATGTTTGTCCTCTTCACCGGCAAGAAGTTCAAAAATTTTTCTTACTTCAGGGTCGTCAACCTGTTGGGCCGAAATTTCATAAAACTTTTGGCCCTGTTTTTCAATTTCCACCGCCAGCTTAATAATTTCGTCTCCGCTGAATTTGGTGATGCTCCAGCTCATAATTACCCTCCCGTAATATTATTCTTTTTCAAACTGGTCCTTGCCGGCACCGCAAACCGGGCATACCCAGTCGTCCGGAAGCTTGTCAAACGGAGTGCCCGGCTCTACACCTTCTGCTCCTTCTTCAGGGTCATAGACATACCCGCATATTGTGCAAACGTATTTATCCATGTGTTAGTCCACCTTTCCAAGATGTAATATTCTATTATTCGCATTATAGAAAGCAATAATTACGTTTCAATTACCAAATTATTAATATATCCTTAACCTTTGGGGGAAGGACATCAAGATTATGGTATATAATATAGTTGATGTACTACTTAGATCGGAGTTGGATTCTTTGAAATTTTTTGGGTTGTTCCTGATTATTTCCATGCTCACCCGTAACCCTTTGCTGGCTCTCCTTATTTTAATCATTATCTTTGTGTTTATAGACCGGAGCTTTATCGGCATGCTGCCGGATTTCCTGGCCCCGCTCAGGAGAAGAAGGCGCCGGTCCGAATTGCAACGCGAGGTGGTAGTAAACCCGCATGATGCCAACGCTCAGCTTGCGCTTGGGGAAATGTACTTCATGCAAGGACGATATGACCGGGCTGTGGAGCGCCTGCAAAACGCGCTGGTTAAAATGGAAGATTCGGCCCTGGGGAGGTATTACCTGGGTGCGTCACTTTATTACCTGGGTCAAAAGGAACAAAGCTTAAAAGAATTGGCAGCGGCGATTCAGATTAATCCCAAGGTGGCGCACGGCTTGCCATATCTTTATTTGTTAAAACACAGCTATTCGGAGAGTTTGACAGATAGTTTGCTGCGCTACGGGTCTGTGCAGGCGTTGTTTGAAACAGGTAAATATTTAAAACAAATAGGCAAAAAACAGGAGGCGGCAAAATTTTTCAACGAGGTGCTGGATGTTTATCGCCTGTCATCACCCACCATGCGCCGCAACTATCGACGTATGGCGGTTTACGCCAGGCTGTTCGGCAAGTAAAACAAATAGATTTTTACGGGAGAGAGCGATATTGAAAAAACTAAGGATCTCAGGTTTTATCAGAGAAAGCGTAGTGGACGGTCCCGGCTTTCGGTTGGTAATTTTTACCCAGGGCTGCCCGCGCCAGTGCCCGGGGTGCCACAACCCGGACCTTATTCCAACCGAGGGTGGGCAGGAAGTTGGCTCGGAAGATGTATTAAAGCTAGTTGATGAAAATATTACTCCGCTTACAAAGGGCATCACCATATCGGGCGGCGACCCCCTGATGCAGTCCGCGGCCCTGGCCGAAGTTCTTCCCGTTGTGCGGGACAAGTATCCTAAATTAGATATTTGGGCCTATACCGGCTACACTTTTGAACAGGTTAAAGACCTGCCGGCTATGAAATACATCGACGTACTGGTTGACGGTGCTTACGAGCAGGATAAAAGAGATTTAAACCTGGCCTTCAGAGGTTCTGCCAACCAAAGAATAATCAATGTACCCAAAAGCTTGCGACATAACGAAGCTGTTGTTCTTGATTTTTGATTGTGTCCCCTTTCCCGGTTGTTTTAATCCATTCTCCGGTTCACCTTTACACCTTGCAAAACATAAAATATTCTGAGGCAACTCTAGAATGGGAGGAGGGATTATTATGGCAACAACATACAGGGTAAGAAGCGGGGATACCCTTTACACTATAGCCAGGCAATATGGCACTTCCGTAGACGCAATCCTTGCAGCTAACAATATTAGAAATCCAAATCAAATTCGAGTTGGGGATGTTATAACAATCCCAACCGGCACTGCAACAACCCCGACAACGCCAGGTTCAGGGGCGGGGGCGTCTAACACCAGAGTTTTTAGCGGACTGCGTTATAGAATTTCCACCAACCGCACACAGTACCGGCGCGGTCAGCAGGTAAGAATAACTTTTGAAAAATGCAACACTTCCGGCAGAACTATCAGATTGCAGTACAACACCAGCCAGCGGGTGGATTTTGTAGCCTTGCGCCGCGGCAGGGAAGTTTGGCGCTGGTCTGATGAAAGAACTTTCGCCACAGTTACCGGCACAGAAGTCTATAGGCCGGGTGAATGCAAAACTTATACGGCCACCTGGGATTTGCGAAATAAACAGGGTGATTATGTGGCCCTGGATAATTTTAGCATCCGCGCCTATAACGTGGCAAGAAGTATAAGAAATCAGTACGTTGAAACAACCATAAGAGTGGTGTCGGGGCAGCAGCCGGGACCAGGGCCGATGCCGCCGCCGGTTGAAGAATGCCCGAAAACAAACATGCTGCGCGATCCGGGCTTCGAACAATGGAGCGATGGCAGCCCGGCTGTCTGGAACTCCCAAAATGTATTTCGTACTAATCAAGCGCACAGCGGTTCTTATGCCGCTGAGCTTGGACGGTCCAGCAGCCAGCAAGCGCTGTTGTCTCAAAGAGTCAAAGCGGCGCCTGACCGCATTTACCAGGTTACTTTCTGGGCCAGGGAAAATGTACGGTCGGGTGGGGTTTCCAGATTCTCGCTGGAGTCGCAGATCTATGTCTATAATAGCGCTGGCGACTTGATCGGCCGGATTGACCCGGTCTTTACGATGGATAATATTCCTAATAATACCTATCAACGGTTTTCATTTACCTCCGGGGTTCTGCCGGCAGGTACCAGGGAAATAGCATTGCGGTTTTTGTTCAGGCCGAATTCCAATAATAATAACACCGTAAAAATAGACGATGTTGAAATAATCTGCGTCCGTTGAGTATTGCCCGTGCCGGTGGCACGGGCGCTGCCATTAACAACCAAGTGGGTTCCGGTAACTTCGTCTCCTTCCCTGACATACAGTATTAGTAGGTAAACGCCGGAAGGAGTGAATGTATATAATGGCCACTTATCAAATAAAAAGAGGTGACACGCTGCACCAGGTTGCCGAACGCCACGGCCTGACGCCGCAGCAGTTGGCCGAATTGAACGGCTTTAGGGAGTTTAAGCAATTCCGGGCAGGGCAAAGAGTTTATATACCGGATTATGCTTACGATTATTACGAATACCCGCGGGAAAGCGAATATGCTACCAGATATTATGATGACATACGTTATGACATTAGAACCAGGCGCAGAAGATGCCATCACGGGGAGGATATTCCGATTATATATAGCTACTGCAACCTGGCTAAACGCCCCAAATCCTTTAGATACCCGGACGGCCGGCGCGTTGGTTTTGTCGTTTCACATCATGGCAGGGAAATAAGGCGTTGGGACGATCACGATTTTGGTTATCATAAAAGCGGTGTTTTTATGCTGGGGCCGGGTGAGTGCCGTACCTATAGAAGTAGCTGGGACTTGCGTGACCACAGGGGTTATTATGTTAGCCACGGTCCCCATATAATTCGGGCTTACGATAGATCGTACAGTAAACGATACGTGGAGGCCGATGTAGAAGTGCTTGGAATTGAAACCGGGCCTTCAAAAGTTTATTCGCCATGTTCACGTTCAAACATGTTAAGAAACCCTGATTTTGAAAAGTGGTTGGATAGGAATGTTCCAGAGAACTGGTCGGCAGTTAACGTGAAACGGTCCAGTAGAGCCCATTCCGGCAACTATGCTGCTGAATTGGGTGCCGCGGCAGACAAAAGGGCGATATTGTCCCAGTCTGTTCCCGGGGCGTCGGGCAGGATCTATGAGGTGACCTTCTGGGCTTCGGAAAACCTGCTCCTCGGTCGGGTAAGCGATTTTAAGCTGGAAGTTGCAATTTATGTCTATAATGACCGGGGGCGGCAAATCGGCCGGGTAGACCCGGTTTATAGACCTGAGAGCCTGCCCAACGGCACTTATCAGCAGTTTACTTTTTCAACAGGGCTACTGCCTTCCGGCACAGACTGGATGGAATTGCGTTTTGAGTTCCGGCCCGGCACAGGCAACATCAGCTCTGTGCTGGTAGATGATGTCTCATTAAAGTGCAAATATTAAATACTCTATCCTTACTATGAATGACGGCAACAGCTAACAGGTTGCCGTCAATAACCCCGTCCCTTTGACAAACCGCATGCTGATATAACTATATGTTCAAAAATAATATCTTTGAGTGTTTTATTTGACCGCTTGGAATGGACGGCGGCTGATCAGCCGGTCTTCGATGGTGTCCCCAATATTAAAGCGGATATTAAACACGGCACTAAAAAACCCGTCGGTATTTAGGAGGATTAATTAAATAAAAAATTGAATTAATTTGAATTAATCGAAGATAAAAATATTGGTGGGAAAAAAATCGATGAATTCTATTCGCCGTCAGCTATCATTACTGTTAATCGGTTTTATGGTCATCCTTACTATCGCCCTGGTGACAGCCATGGTCTGGCAGATTCGGGACAAGGCCGTGGTCGCCGCGGTTGAAAAGGCAAAAAGCGATCTGAATACTTTTGAGGCGATTTTGGACTTAAAATATCCCGGGCAGTGGCATGTGGACGGCAACATCTTGTATAAGGGGAATACGCGCATTAATGAAAATGATGAAATTGTTGACTATATCAGCCGGTTAACCGGGGATACATGTACAATTTTTCTGGTAGATAAGCGGGTCGCCACAACGGTACGGGCTGTGGGCGGTCAGCGTGCCATTGGTACTGCCGCATCCGATGTGGTAAAACAGGTGGTACTAAGGAACGGAGGTGTGTATACGGGGGAGGCCGATGTTGTTGGGGAGATCTATCAGGCTGCCTATAAACCCATCCGCGACGGCAACAGCAACATTATCGGCATGATTTATGTAGGCGCTCCCCATGAATTTTATAGACAGTTGCTTTACGGCACATTAAAGAACCTGAGTTTTGTCATTGTGTGTCTGATTGTTCTGTTTTCGGTGGCCATCCGGTTCTACGTTGAATTAAAAATTGTCCGTCCTTTGAGGGAATTAACCCGGGATACCCAGCAGATCTCCGCCCGTCCTATGCAGAGTGTCAACCCTGTTACAGCGTCCGGACCCTCTGAGATCAGGGAATTGGTAAAAGCGTTTAATCAAATGGTGAAGAATTTCTCCGATTTGAGGCAGCAAATTTTAACGCCATACGTCCAGAAGGCTGCCGGCAAAAGTGAAATATCCCCGGTTATGGATAAAAAATCACCGCTGGCTGTTGAGACGCCTCCTTCCTCTGATGGGCCGGTACCGGTGGAGGGTTATCAGTCCGATAAATACCAGCAGAGCATGCTGCCAAAAGGGCTGAATCAGGTAACATTAAACCAGGTGATCAACTTCCGAGCCCATGAAGACGCCTATTTTACGGCGGAAGAAGTATCGGAACAGATTAAAGTGACCAGAGTTACGGCTATGCGCTACCTGGATTTTCTGGTTGATCAAGGTTACCTTGAACTGGACTTGAGATACGGGTCTGTAGGCCGTCCGGTAAAAATTTACAAGAGAAAACTGAAAGGCGTGAGCCAGGGGAACTGAAATTAAGCGTACCTTTCTTGCTCAGCCAGGATAAACTGGCGTATTATAGCCGTGCAAGTATTTATCATTTAAGGCCCAAGTATATACCAAAAAAAGAACACCGTTCAGGTGTTCTTTTTTTAATTGACATTGTATTTTAAACAATTGATTTTCTTAAATGTTTTTTATTAAATTAATGTTTTTTATTAATTTTATTTTAATTATTTACACTTTCTTGTGAGCCAAAGGGGTGTTATGTAAAATGGCAGGAACGGCTCTCTGTGGCTCCATTGATTTATTTAATGTTATTTTAGCCGGGTCGGGTGTTATTTTGGAAACGATTTTGATCCGGTTAATTAATAAAGGGGGGTGATATCCCGGGATGAGGGGGGTTCCGGGTCAAGTTGCCTAAGTATTTAAACTGTTCATACAATTGAACCCGATTAAGTAATATGAAAGGAGCATGGACTATGTTCAGCGGTATTTTTCAACCGACTCACCTGGTTTTAATCCTGGTTGTAGTGCTCATTATTTTTGGGCCGGGCAAATTACCCGATGTCGGAAAAGCCATGGGTAACTCGTTAAGAGAATTCAGAAGGGCCACTTCATCCGCCATGGAAGAGGAAGAAGATAAGAAACCGCAGGTAGTACCGACTCAGGAAACAACTCAAACAAAGTAATAAATGAGTTTGGATGTCGTATAGTCGGAGGGGACTATGTAATCTGAGGGGGTTTAACGTTATTTAATGAAGAAGATTAGCAGACGTGATTTTTTGAGAAATGTGGGGCTCGGTACCGCCGGTCTGACCCTGTTCGCCGGCGTCGGTACCGCCAATGCCACCGAGCAAAGCAAAAGGATTTCAGGCGGTAACTTACCCCTAAAAATCAGGAAATTAACAGAGACACCCAGTGTCTGCGCCTATTGTGGTTGCGGTTGTGGTATTTTGCTTTACACAAGCCACGGTAAGCTGGTTCACGTTGAAGGAGACCCTGACCACCCGATCAATGAAGGCACGCTCTGTTCCAAGGGAATCGGGATCAGCGACGCCAATGTGGTGGTTAAGAAAAGGGGCATCCGGGAACCAAACCCGAACCGGATCACCAAGCCTCTTTACCGCGCCCCCGGAAGCAGCAAATGGGAAGAAAAAGATTGGGAATGGACGTTAAAAACCATCGCCCGGCGGTTTAAAAAGACAAGGGATGAAAGTTTTGAAGAAAAAGATAACCACGGCGTAACGGTGAACCGTACCCTGGCCATCGCTCATTTTGGCAGCGCCTCCTTGGATAACGAGGAGAACTACATCATGCAAAAAATGATGCGTGCTGCAGGCCTGGTAAACATCGAGCACCATGCCCGCCTCTGACACTCTTCCACAGTGGCCGGTCTGGCCAACTCTTTCGGCAGAGGTGTGATGACCAATCATTTTGTTGATTATAAAAATACAAACGTGTTTCTGATTATCGGGGCCAACCCGGCGGAAAACCATCCCCAAGTTATGCGCTGGATTGCCAGGGCCAGGTCTGAAAAAGGGGCCAGGGTTATTGTTGCCGACCCCAGGGTTACGAAGACTGCCGCCCTGTCGGACATTCATGTCCGGCTGCGCCCCGGCACTGACATTGCTTTTCTATACGGCATTATTAATTATGTTCTCGAAAATAATCTGTACTTTAAAGAATATATACTGAACTACACCAACGCCAGTTATCTGATTGACCAGTCTTTTGGCTTTGAAGACGGCCTTTTCAGCGGCGCCACGGAAAAAGACGGTACATTCAGCTACGATAACCGGAGCTGGCAGTACCAAAAAGATGGAGATGCCATCAAAAAGGACCTTACTTTACAGCATTCGAATTGCGTATTTCAAATTTTAAAGAAGCATGTCAGCCGTTACGATATTAAAACCGTGTGCCGCATCACCGGCACATCCGAAGATTCCTTCAAGAAAGCGTGCGAACTCTATGGCTCTACCGGCAAGCCTGATCAAGCCGGTAACCTGATCTACGCCATGGGCATTACTCAACATACTTACGGCACCCAGAATGTGCGAACCACTGCCATGCTTCAGTTACTTCTGGGCAACATTGGCATTGCCGGCGGCGGCGTTAACGCCCAAAGGGGAGAATCCAATGTGCAGGGTTCTACCGACATGGGGATGCTGCATGATAACCTTCCCGGATATCTTAGCGTTCCCTTTGCTTCCAAGCATGACGCATTAAAAGATTATATCGATAAGGAAACTCCCAAGACGGGTTACTGGTCCAATAAACCCAAGTTTCTGATCAGCATGCTGAAGGCTTGGTATGGTGGCGAGGCGACCCGGGAAAATGATTTTCGCTATGACTGGCTGCCCAAGCATGACGGCAAAAACCGCTCTCACATGGGTCTTTTTGAAATGATGGCCGCTGGCAAGATCAAGGGGATGTTGGCCTGGGGCCAGAATCCGGCCGTAGGAGGGCCGAGCGCCTCCATGGAAAGGAAGGCGCTGGAGAATTTAGACTGGCTGGTGGCGGTGGATCTGTTTGAAACCGAAACAGCCGCCTTTTGGAAGCGTCCCGGCGCCGACCCCAAAGCCATTAATACTGAAGTATTCTTTTTACCTGCAGCTTTTTCTTATGAGAAAGAAGGCACGGTAGCCAACAGCGGGCGCTGGATCCAGTTTCGCTGGAAGGCCGTTGAGCCGCCGGGTGAAGCCAAAAGCGACCTGTGGATAGCCGACCGCTTGTTTAAGGCCATCCGCCACGAATACCAAAACGGCGGTAAATTTACCGATCCGATCATGAATCTGGTTTGGAATTATGACCAACCAGGTGAAGAAGAACCCAATCTGGATCAGGTGGCCTTGGAAATCAATGGTTACGAGGTGGGCAAATCTGCTCCCCTGGCCAGTTTTGCCAAGCTGGCCGATGACGGCAGCACGGCCTGCGGATTATGGATTTACACAGGGTACTGGGCGGAGGACAAGGATGCCAAGCTGCCTGCGACCAAACGCCGCATTAAGACCGATCAGACGGGCCTTGGCCTGTACCCGCAGTGGTCTTTTGCCTGGCCGTTAAACCGGCGCATTGTTTATAACCGTTGCTCCTGCGATCCCGGCGGCAGGCCGTGGAATGAAAAAGCCGCTCTGGTGGCCTGGGACGGCAGTAAGTGGATCACCAATGACGTGCCGGACTTCGGCGCGCAAAATCCCCAAACCGGCGAGCCCGTACCACCGGAAATAACGGCCGACGCGCCTTTTATTATGAATCCGGAGGGACAGGCCAGGTTGTTCGCACCGGGGTTGAAGGACGGCCCCCTGCCCGAACACTATGAGCCTGTTGAAAGCCCGGTCAAAAATATCATGTCCAAGCAGCAGAACTCGCCCCTGGCAGCCCGGTTCTCCGGCGAATTTGCCACTGTCGCTGATATGTACAGCAAAAAGTTCCCCTATGTGATGACCACTTACCGGGTTATTGAACATTACCAAAGCGGCGCCGTTACCCGTAACTGCCCGTGGCTGGTTGAAGCTGCTCCGGAAGCCTTCGCCATGATCTCGCCTCAATTGGCTGAAAAAATCGGTGTTAAAGGCGGGGGCGAGATCTGGGTCGAGACTGCCCGCAATAAGGTGAAATGCAAAGCATCCGTTCAGCCGCTGATGAAAGCGCTCAACATTGACGGAAAAGCCGTTGAAATGGTGGGTATGCCCTGGCATTGGGGATATCAGGGTTTGGCTCCGGGAGCGACGGCTAATGACCTGACCCCCAGCGTCGGTGATCCAAACACTCACATACCTGAATATAAAGCATTCCTTTGTAATGTGCGCAAAGCCTAAACACCGGATGAGCTAAATGGGGGTATATAAAAATGTCAAAAGCCGTATTGGTTGACATAAGTAAATGCATCGGTTGTAAAGGCTGCCAGGTAGCTTGCAAACAGTGGAATGACCTGCCGGCAGCCAAAACATCTTTCAGTAATGACTTGGGCAACCCTTCCGACGGTTCCGGCTATACCTGGACCCATGTAAGATTCAGGACTGTGGAAAATGGAGACGAAGTAAAGTACCGTTTCGCCAAGCATCAATGCTTCCACTGTCTGGAGCCGGCCTGCGTTTCGGCCTGTTTTGCCAGAGCACTGCAAAAAAGCCCCGAAGGTCCGGTGGTTTATTACCCGCACCTGTGCGTGGGCTGCCGTTACTGCATGCTGGCCTGCCCCTTCACAGTGCCCAAATATGAGTGGGAAAAGACCTTCCCCTTAATTTCTAAATGTCAGTTTTGCTTGGACCCCAGCGGTAAATACGATCGCATACGCCACGGTATGAAACCGGCCTGTGTATCCGCTTGCCCCACGGGGGCCCTGCAATATGGCGAGCGAAGTGAACTGTTGGTACAAGCCTGGGCGAAAATCAACAGCGATTCGAAATATGTAAAACACGTTTATGGCGAAAAGGAAGCCGGCGGCACATCCTGGTTATATATTTCAGATGTTCCTTTCCAAATTTTCGATTTCAGGACCGATGTGACCACCAGGCCGCTGCCTGAATACAGCGAGAGCTACATGAAACTGACTCCGGTAGTGGCACTTAGCTGGGGCGCGCTTTTAACCGGGATGTATTTATACACCAAACGCCGGAATGAAATATCCAGGGAACAACATGATCAGAAACCTGGTTTGTAGATTCTGTTTAAAATCTTTACCGGAGGAGGTTATAGCATGGCGGCGAAAAAATGGACCTTTAAAATAACGCCGGTCAGGAAGGTGTTAATTGGTTTGGCCGCGATTTGCCTGCTTGTTATAGGCTACAGGCTGGCTTTTGGGCTGGGAAACGCTACAAACTTAAATGATCAGTGGCCCTGGGGCCTTTGGATTGGTTTTGATGTGCTTACCGGTGTGGCTTTGGCCGGGGGCGGATACAGCACCGCTTTGATTGTACACATCTTGCACCGGGACCAGTTTCAATCCATTGCCCGCAGCGCCATGCTTACATCATTGCTGGGATACCTGCTGGTCATGGGCGGGTTGTTTCTGGATATCGGCCGATGGTTCAACTTCTGGCGTCCCTTTGTGTCCTGGGGCTACCACAGCGTGTTGTTTGAAGTTTTCTGGTGTGTGTCCTTGTATACCCTCGTACAGGTCCTTGAATTCAGCGAAATCGCTACGGAAAAGGTTATGAAGACATGGCATTGTAAAATTAAAAAGATCATGCCGGTTTTGTTGATTATCGGGGTATTATTGCCGACGTTGCATCAGTCCTCCCTGGGCGGACTGTATGTTATCGAAGTTGGCAAACTTCACCCGCTGTGGTGGTCCATGCTGCTGCCCCCGTTCTTCCTGATGTCTTCCTTCTTTGTGGGGCCGGCCATGATCAGCGTGGAAACATCTCTGGCTGGAAAGGCATATGACCATAAAATACCATTGTCCGTAATGCGGGGACTGATAAAAATATCCGGAACGATGATGGTCATCTATCTGGCTCTGAAAATTGGGGATTTGATCTACCGTGATGCGTTTAAATGGATATTTTCCGGTACGATGGAAGGGAACATGTTTTTGCTGGAAATCGTTGTCGGGGTGATTATTCCGATTATTATCTGCTTCAGCAGCTTGAGTTCAACCAGAAAAGGACTGGTTGCCTTTGGTACTTTTACCGTCTTCGGGGTGATCCTGAACCGGATGAACGTGGTATTTACCGGTATGTCCGATTCCCTGGGCGGTAACTATTTCCCCTCGGTGATGGAATGGGTGATAAGTATCGGACTGGTATCCATTGGCGTGTTGGCCTATATGTTTATCGTGGAGAATTTTGGAATTTTGGAAAAGCACCATAATCACCAGGCGTCGATTAATTAAATTTAGGAGTTTAATATAATGGATGTTAAAAATCTAGCTAATTTCCATCTCGCGATCCTGGAATCGGAGGAATGTGTTTCCGCTCCGAATTGGCC
The DNA here is from genome assembly GCF_900113335.1 of Desulfotruncus arcticus DSM 17038. Taxonomy (GTDB): domain Bacteria; phylum Bacillota; class Desulfotomaculia; order Desulfotomaculales; family Desulfallaceae; genus Desulfotruncus; species Desulfotruncus arcticus. The sequence goes on along the minus strand of NZ_FOOX01000006.1, from coordinate 211,102 downwards.
GGTGCGGTTAGCGCCAAAGCAAGTTGAGCAGTGGTATAGGGGACATCCTGTGTTGACCATCGTGTCGCCTTTAATTGGCCAAAATTGTTTTTATAAGCGGTTTTTAGAAGTGGCTTGGGCTTGCCTGAGAAGGCAGCCCGTTCCACAGGCGGTTCCTGAATCTTTGATTAAAAACATTAAAAATTTATCTGAAAAAGATCGTGTTGAATTGTTAAAATCAGCGATCCAGGGTGTTCAGAGAACCCAATGGTCAAAAAAATTGGGGATTTCTATCGAAGTGTTTGATTTATTAATGAAATCTACGTTAAAACCATTTCTTACTCTTTTCAGTAAAAATGTAATGCGCCAGTTTAAACCGGATAAGTGGCTGCATGGCTATTGTCCCGTTTGTGGAGATGAGCCGGTGATGGCCAAACTGGCCGGAGATATTGGTCAAAGACATCTATACTGCGGCCTTTGCGAAACCGAATGGTTATACTACAGAGTTGGTTGTCCATTTTGTGGTAATCAGGCTCCCGGCACTCTTTCATTTATTTCTTTTGAAACTCTGGGTCGGTATCGAGTCTATTTATGCGAGCGATGTAAGAGTTATCTAAAAACCATCGACGAACGTATCTGTGGAGAAGTCGATCTGTTTTGTGAAGATATCGCTACCGTTGATCTTGATAAATTAGCCCTGCAAGAGGGATACAACCGGCGGGATATTCATAGTCTGCATAGATTCCTGTCCAAGGGGGTGTAACAGGTAGGTGGCCGGCAAAAACAAAGATATGACTATGATGGAGCATTTGGAAGAATTACGCCGGGTCTTGCTCATTTCCATTATGGCCACGTTCATCATGGCCATAATTTGCTGGGTTATCAGCGATCAAGTTTTACGGATATTGCTGGAACCGATTTCCAGTACCGGTAACGATGTTGTTTACATTGGTATTGTTGAGGCTCTGATGACCAAGATCAAAGTTTCTTTTTTTCTGGGTTTTCTCACCGCTTTGCCGGTTATCCTCTGGCAATTCTGGAAGTTCATCCTGCCAGCCCTGCGCAAGGTGGAAAAAATCTATTTTACCATCTTTGTTGTTATATCCTATATTTTCTTTATCAGCGGGGTGCTGTTGGGCTTTTACGCAGTGTTTCGCGTGGCCGTAAAGTTTTTGCTGCATTTCGGCGGTAACGAACTAATCCCAATGCTAACTATAGGAAATTACATCTCGTTTACAATTATGTTCCTGCTGCCCTTCGGGATTATCTTTGAATTGCCGCTGGGGGTTTACTTTTTGGCGAAACTGGACCTGTTGAGCCATAAATATCTGGTGAAGAAACGGAAGCTGGCGATTTGTTTTTCGGTAGTCACCGGCGCGGTGCTGATTCCGTCTCCCGATATCCTTACCCCGCTGATGATGGCCGCACCGATATATCTTCTGTATGAATTTAGCGTCGGCATTGTACGTTTTGTGGAATGGGGTAAACGGCGCAGGGCCGGAAAACAAAGAGAACGGGAAATGGCTGGATATAAAACCACGGTACGGGAGAACTAAATGGCCTCTTGGAGTTCATCCTTTTAGCAACGCTAAAATCGGATTATGGAAAGAGCGCTAATATCTGATGCTTACCGCCCCCTCCTGCTTGATCTGCTCCGGCCGCTCTCATAATGTCCTCCGGGTAAATTGGTAAGGTTGAAACATATAAATAATAAAGGTAAAAGCCGTGGTTTTAGCCAACCATATTATTAAAGCAAGTTAACGGGAGACTGAATCATGCGAGATGACGGTAAACATGAAAAAAACCAAATTGCCGGTACGGGTGACAGGGGCGAGTGTCCCGGTAAACCAGGAAAAAAACGGGAACAGGGGCAACATGGAGCGGGCTACGATGAGCAAAATAATGCCGGTTTTTACAAAGAAAAAAATGATGAATATCTGGATGACTATGACGAGTATCTGGAGGAAGGATACGAGGATGATCGCGGTAAAGATTACCCTGATGTTTATGATTTAGCGTACTTGAAAAATCAGGAAGAGTATGCCGAGCACGATGGCTCCGCAAATAAGCGACCACCCAAATCGACCCTGCTGCGCTTTATAGCCCTGGTAACCGTGCTGGCATTTTTAGGTGTGGCCCTGGCTGCTTCTTGGCCTGTGCTGCAATTCCCGCTGGCGGAACTGGTGGGCAGGTCAATACAATTGCAGAAAGATATTGACACCCGGCGATTGCAGGCGGCGGTGGTGCAAATCGATGTGGTATCGCGCCGTCAGGGCTCAACAATTGCTGTGGAGAGCAAGTCGGGCACTGGATTTAATATCAGGCCGGAGGGACTGATCGTGACCAACCATCATGTTATCAACGAAGCCCTTAATATGACCATTACTTTCCCCGGCGGTAAGATTTACCGGGCTGAAAGCTGGGCATCCGAGCCGGAATTTGACCTGGCGATAATTAAGCTGCAGGCGGAAAACCTGCCGGTGGTGCCTGTCAACGCCGGTGCCATACCCTCTGTGGGAGACAGGATCAGAATGGTGGGCAACCCGCTCGGCCTGAATAACGTGGTGGTAGAGGGTAAAATTGATCGGTACGTGCGGGTCAGGGACAATCCCGAGCCGGTTTTCAGCATAGACGCTCCGGTTTACCCCGGCAACAGCGGCAGCCCTGTATTTGACAAGAACGGCGAAGTAGTGGGGGTGGTTTTTGCCCGTTATCAAAGGGAAGTGGACGACAAGGAGAAGATATGCGGTCTGGCCGTGCCTATTAAAGAGTTGCTTGCGGTGTCAAATTTAAAATGAGGGGTTTGGCGTGAAGAAAGTGATCAGCATGTCCCGGCGTACCGATATGCGCTGGTTTGCGGAAGAATTAATACCCGTGCTGCGTAACAAATACCCGCCGGAAAAAGTGCATACAGTGGTTTGCTGGACTAAATTTCCGGGCTGTATTTATAACGGGCCTTACGCCGGGGTATTGGAGATGTACGGGCAGGTTTACGCCCAGGTCACCATTACCGGTCTGGGGGGCAGTCCGTTAGAACCAAACGTGCCGGGATGGCGGGAAACCCTGCGGGATTTAGCCGGTCTGGTTGATTTTTTGGGTAATCCGGACCGGGTTCGGGTGCGGGTAGACCCGCTGGTGGCCTTGCGCCGGGGCGACAGAATCATCAGCAACGTTGCGGTGGCCCACAATATTATCGAGCAAGCGATGGATCTGGGGATAACCACTTTCACCACATCATTCATGGAAGAGTACCCCAAGGTAAAACGACGGCTTGCCCGGCACGGTTACGAAATAATAACTCTACCACAGAGCAGGAGGGTCGATATCGTTAGGCACTTGTCGGAATGTGTCGCCAAGGACGGTGGCCGTCTGTATACCTGCGCCGTACCCGGTTTCGCGGGCTCCAGTTGTATTGATGGTCCGCTGCTGCAGAGGCTGCACCCGGAGGGCGAGCCATGCAGCGATAAAAAAGCCGCCGGACAGCGCGGGCTTTGCAACTGTACCGAAAGTGTCGACATCGGCTGGTACAGCATGCGCTGTGCCTCCGGGTGTCTGTACTGTTACGCGCAGGTTGATAACAAGCCGGTAGAGATAGCTTGCCGGGAGTAATCTGAACCTTGATATCAATATGGGGAGTGGTGATACGGATGCCGGAATTACCGGAAATATTTCAGTTGTCCGAACAGATGAACAGGGAATTTAGGGACAAAACAATCAAAGATTTCCATGTGATACAGGAAAAGTGCCTTAATATGCCTGCTGCCGATTTCATCAGTATTTTGACGGACAAGCGTATCGAAATGTTAAAAAATTCCCGGATTATGCCGGGAATTTTGAGCTATTGGTACCCGCCCGCCTTACGACATGGACGCAGCGTTTTTTGTTTGGCGAATCATTAAAGGATCTGTTCGGCCACCTCTACCCTTAATAATGAACGTACATTTTCAATTTGATTGAGAATAGTCGCGCTTGAGGAGCCGGCAAACAGCAGACCCACCGCAACGTTGTCCAAGGTAGTTACCAGCGAGCCGGAGTCACCGCCGTCTGAGAAACCGGTGGTCACAATCTGATCTTTAAACCGTGCCACCTTTCCATCCCCGTAACCGACATCTACCGTGGCGTTGACCGCCGTAATCCTGCCGGTGGTGAAATTCGTGGTGCGTCCGGTCTTTTTTATCAATGTTCCCACATTTACATCGGCTTTCTTGCGCCAGCCCCGCACGTGACCAATCCAATATATTTCCCTGTCCAGGTCGTGGAACTGCCCTTCAGCAATGGCCGCGTCCACAAGGTTGTTATGCTGTTCCCGGGGAACCGGCGGGTAAAAGGTGATGGGGATAAAGCGGCTCAAAGCGGCGATTCTGTCTGCCGGGTCAACTCCTCCGTCGTACGGGCCCGGCTGGAGAATGGGATCACCTATAGAGGCGTCGTTGCTGTTGGCCAGCACGTGATTGTTGCTGAGAATGTAGTATTTGGAGGGGACGCCGATCCCCTGTCCGGACGGGCTGTTGGAGTCCTCCGGCAGGATGTCGTAAACACAGGTGCCGAGAGTTCCCGCTGTGATTTTATAATGGCCCACGCTGTAGCCGCCTTTGGCCGGACGGACACGCCCGGCAAGAGTTCGCGTGCCGGTCTCCGGCGGCTCGCTCCCACCGGCGAAAGGGTATCCGATGGCGAGGACATCGGTTTGCATGTCCTGCAATTTTAACGGCACCAGGTCAGATTCGCTCAACTGGTCCTTGGGCACCTTATGGGTCACCAGCACAACCAGAGCCGGCTCACCCGTGGGCCGGCCGCTCTTCCACTTAACTCCAACTCCCATACCGACGACATTGGCAGGTCGCCTTTGGGGCTCCAGAAATTCTCCGACAACATTACTGTGTGCCTTTTGCACATCAGCAAGTTCCTCCGCTTTCAACAACATTTTGGTTTCATCTTTATACATAAGTCAGCCTCCTTCGTTATTAGTCTATTGATTATTTAGGGTTTGCATTCTCACAACGCCTATTTCATAAACATCGGTTTTGTATCCATCTAACATTTTCGGGATAATATCCCTTGGCCTTAAAGCGGACTCCGGCAGCTTGTGTGTTACAAGGATCTTAATGACCTTTTTTCCCGCCTTCTCCCCAATACCTATACCCGTGACATTGGGCAATTGCAGCAACTCTTCCTCGTATTTCATTTTCACACGCTCAATGCTCATGCCGGTTACCTCTTTTCAAATGCTTATCCTTATTGTTATTATATACCATAAATAGAATTCTTTAAAAGAGATTTATTAATTTAGTGGAAATATTTAGCGTCTTACTTTTCTTCTTGCTTGCCTTGGCATAAAATACAACTAACTTAGGTTAAAAGCAAATTGGTGAAGGTTATAAATTAAGTGAGGAATAAACAGTGATAAAAACAATTGAAGAATTATCCATGAATGCATGGCCGGCTTTTCAAACAAATTTGTATGATGGTTGGGTGTTGAGATTCGCTGATGGTTACACCAAAAGGGCCAATTCTATCAACCCGCTGTATAACTCTACAATTCCGCTTGATCAAAAGATAGCATGCTGCGAAACAAAATATATGCGCCAAAATCTACCGGTGGTTTTTAAGTTGACACTGGGTAGTTTCCCGAAAGATATTGATAGTAATTTGAAGAAAAAAGGCTATGCAAAGCTTGATGAGACTTCTGTCCGGGTTTTAAAAATGAGCCGATATAGTCGCAGGAAACCTGAAGATGTATGTATTGAGAAAAATCTTAACAATGATTGGTTTGATGGTTTTGTCAAGTGTTCAAACATTGCAAACACAAGGGATCAATTGAGCGCAAAACAAATAATGGATAACATTGTGGGGGAAGTAATATATGTAAGCAAGAAAATCGAAGAAAATATAATAGGTTGTGGTTTAGGTGTAATCGAGAGATGTCATGTGGGGATATTTGACATTGTAGTTGATAAGAACTACAGAGGTAAGGGATATGGTCAGGATATTATTGACGGCATTTTAAATACTGCTGCTAATAAGGGTGTTAATACGGCATATTTGCAGGTGGTTGTAGGTAATCTGCCTGCTGAAAAACTATATGATAAATTAGGATTTACGGAAGCTTATAGATATTGGTACAGGAAAAAATCATGATGAAAATATGCAAACAAAATGCAATACCTGATATTTTTCATTTTTTACTCTTTTGGCTTGTTATCCGCAATAATTTACCTATTTGTTTCAAAAAAGAAGACCCCGGCGCGCGGGGCCGTTTTAGGGGAAAGGCAGTAAACCCGCTGCGCCGCTGGTCGAAAGGAGAATTTTTGCTGTCCGGTGCATGTCAAAACCGGCAGCAAATTTTTGGAGGTCAGAGGCTATGCCAAGGCCTCGTGACTAATTAAAAATGCCATGCTGGTAATATCTGCTTCGGCAAGACAATGTACCTTCATGGCATACTTTTAAGCTAATAACTTTAAATAACTTTTGCGGCTTGTGGTCATAACAACTTTTCAGTTGAGTTTATTAATCTCCTGTATGTCCCGTTGTGCGCAACAATTAAGCCGCCAAATATAAAGCCACGAAACGCATTTCCTGTTATTATAGGGAAACACACCTTCGTGGCGCTTAAATCTTCTATAATTTGATTGTTAAGTTATGTTACATCATTAATGAATATTTGTCAACAATTATCTGGTTTAATCATTGCACGCAAGGAATGCAAGTAATCGGTTGTTGCTCTGGAAGATATTAAAAGCCTAGACAATTGTGTATAGACAATTCAATCATAAAGTGTTAAGATAACTTGCAAAGCTGTTTGTCCGACAAACAGTTATGAAAAAAATTCAATATGTTATTAATAATGCCACGAAGCTTATTAAACCTCTCGAAAGCAGGGGAAAGACTTCGTGGCTTTTTTTGTAGTGATGAGCGGGAGGTGGTTGAAAAACGATTCGCATTCACGGGCAAGTATTAGTCTGTAAGTAGGTGGTAATCTGTTGTACTGTATGAATCCATTAGAAAGGGCGTGTAGTAAAATGAGAAAAACAAGGACCGTCCTGGCGGTAATGCTGCTGTTGATTTTTATCCCGGGAACTGTTTGGGCCGCGGGAATAACGGATGACATTGAGGCTTATACCGGCACCAAAAATATAACTGTCCAACATGCGCTGGGCGCCAAGGCTTCGGCTTTAGCCATGGAAAAACTGCACTTTAATAAAGGCGATGAAAACGTGCTGGCCATGACCAATGCCGGTTGTGCCGTTATTGGCGGGCAAACAACGGAGAAATGCGTTGACGGTTTAGCGGCTGTAAGCGGCTGCACCATAGGCAACAGCAATCTGCTGTTAGTACAGCGAGCTAAAAACATGCCTTTGTGGTTCGCGTTCTTTAATAAAGCTACCAATGAGATGCTGTACCTGGAGGCAAACAATACCGTACTGAACAAATACCCTACTGATTTAGAAACTCTTGCCAGTGAAAAAATATTCACCGTTATAGCCGAGGAAAACATTGAACTAAACGGTTTGCTGACAAATAACGAAGCCTGGAACGCTAAAATAAGCAGTAAAGTATTTGGCGGGAATGAGTTCAGCCTCATCGGCATTGCCCAAATATGGTCTAACCCCAATTGCACCTATGATTTTCTGCGGGCGGCTCAATTTCATAATCATATCTGCCCCGGTGTAAACAGTGGTTATTTAATTATCAAGTACCTGGATAAACATTTACCATTACAGGCCGGACAATCATATAAGATTATCGCCTGCCCATCCTGGTGCAAAGATGATGCTTTTCAGGTCATACTTGATGCGACTGTAGGTAAAAAAGGCATGTACGTCAAAGCACTGACCGGCGATCAACTGGCAATGCTGCCGGGAAGCGCTAAAAACGTAGCCGGGTTGTTCATCCGCTGGAACGAGCAAACCGCTACCGGCGACGGGCTGGTGCTGGGGTTTGACTTCGATAAGGCCAACGAATTGGCGGGGACGAGCAATATGACCGGTCCTTTTGTTAAAATTAAAACCGCCCTGTCTATGATGGACTACGTTGACCGCCCTGAAATCATGGTTTCGACCATCAAACAGTTTAAAATCAGCAGCGCCAGTGAACTTGAGGCACTGCAGGCGGCAGGTGTTGACCCGCTGGTGCGCCTCGGAGTTGTAGAAAATGGTGAATAGACCTTTACCGCACTGTAATTAGACGCTGATTGGTAAAAAGATTATGAGGGGATGGTTTGCGGTGCTGTTAAAACCACGTCAAAGGGAACAAATATTACCGCTGCCAGTGGTTTTAATATCCACATTATCAGCGGATGGAGTGCGCAATATTGCTCCTTGGTCCAATGTTACACCAATTCTGCGCCCCTTGGAGGATGTAATCCTGGCTTCATGGATCAAGCGGGACACATTATATAATATCCGACAAACCAGGGAGTTTGTTATCAATATACCCCCGGCCCGGATGGCTGAAGCAGTGATGAGTTGTTCTAAAAATTTTGCACCTGAAGTTGATGAATTTGAACAGGCTGATTTAAAACCGCGTCATTCGAGTATGGTAAAAGCACCGGGGGTTGAAGGATGCCTGGCCTGGGCGGAATGCAAGCTATTAGAAGAGATCACCCGGGAAAAATATGCTCTGATTATTGGACGGGTAGTGCATCTGGAAGGAAACGATGACTTTTTCAATGAAGCGGGAGAAATGGATTATGAACGGGCCGAGCCGCTGTCCGCCATGCTCGGAGAGAAGGGAATACGGTTTACCCGGCCGGTTTATGCGGGCAGGTACGCTGATTATAAAGAAATGTTTATCAGTAAAAGCAACAATAGTCCGGACTAAAGCGATAATCGGGTGATTTATGCAAAATGGCAAACAATTTAGAACTATCATCGTAGAAAGGATCGTAGAAAGGGGGAACCACACCGGGTTCCCCTTTCTGGTTTTCGGTTTAATGTAAATCAATTTGGGTGTGTTCTGGCTCACCAACCACGGCTATAGTTATCAGAGCAGGGAATACAAACGGGCTGACCGTCTTTCACCCTGGCACGGGACTCCATAACATATTCACCGCAGGAGCCGCACTGCACGGAATTGAAAATCCGGGCTTTATCAGGCATCTTAAAAGCAATTTCCTCCGCTACGCAAAAATCTTCCTCCGGCATATTCAGTATCTGATCAGTTCTGGAAGCTTGATAATCGTAGTACTTCTTGGTTTCTTCAGCTGTGGCGGTGCCTCCGAAAACTTTCTTGCGCAGTCCGGCAGCGACCGGGTCCTGCCTGTGTAAAACCGCACCATTTACCGATATTCTAAGCGCCCTGTTACTGTTACGGCTGCCAAAAGTATAAACCTGCTTGCCGTGATCCCGGTAAATCAAATTGCCTTTGCCCAGAGTGCACCCCGTCAGCAGCATAATGGCATCCACGCCGCAAGCGTCATTTTCCACAATGGCTATCAATTCCTCATCAGCAGCGCGGTATTCATTTAATTTTCTAAGCGCTAAGCCTGCCACGCGGTAACCCACTGCCAAACCCGGGCAAGAGTGTCCGTGGAATTCAACTGACTTTTCCCAGGGGGTTTTTTCCATGCACATACTACCACTCCTCGCAAGAAAGTTTTATTTTTATGTGTGTTCCAGTCTCCATGCAATAAAAAAAGCCACGACAAGCATTCCCTTTTAGCAGGGTAACGCACCTTCGTGGCGCTTTTTACAATGGTTAGCCATAATTCTTTTTAGTTAAGTTGTAAATCATGTTACATCATTTACAAATATATGTCAATAATTATTAGATGTCAGTAATTGTTTGATTTAATTGTTGAATGTAAAAATAACATATTGTATAATTATTTTAATTTTAAAAAAATGATGGCTACGAAGGCCATTGTAATTTAGTATTGACTATAAGTATCTCAATAAGACCACGAAGGTTCGTTATGCCCCGAAAAACGGGGGGTGTCGGCTTTGGTGGTTTTTTGCTTTTTTGGAGGTGAGGGTAAGTAAAACATAAAGGATATACCTGAGATTATGTTTTCGTTATATAAACATTCAAATAGCGAGGGGGATTTTAGGTGCGAAAATGTTTACTGGCCATCACTATAGCATTGCTGCTTCTTGCCCTTGCCGGCTGCGCCCGGGAGCAAGCTGGGGAGAAGCCTTCCACTGAAACAGCCGGCGGCAGTGATCTGCTCTATACCGTGGCGGATGCCACCGGCGACTGGGGTTTTCCCTCACCTTACGGGCACTATGCCAGGGGACCGGGGTATATTAGAATGAGCTTCGTTTTCGACACTCTGGTATGGAAAGACGATCAGGATTACATACCGGCGCTGGCCAACAGTTGGGAATATAATGAAAATGAAAACTCTTACACCTTTGAGCTTAATAATAATGTTACCTGGCATGACGGTGAAAAATTCACCGCTAAAGATGTGGTTTTTACCGTTAACTATACCAGGGAACATCCTTACCAGTGGGTTGACACCAGCATTGTCAAAAGCGTCGAAGCCCAGGGCGACTATACGGTGAAGATGTATCTGGACAAACCGTATGCCCCATTTCTTGAGTATGTGGGAGCAACTCTGCCCATACTGCCGAAGCATATCTACAAAGATTTAGAATCTCCGGAACAGTTCCAGCAAAAGGAAGCCTGTATCGGAACAGGTCCATTTATGCTGGAGGATTACAATAAAACCCAGGGAACCTATTTATACAAACGCTACGACAATTACTACCAGGGAAAACCCAAGGTTGCTGAAATTAGGTTTGTAAAAATCGGCAATGAGGCAGTGGCGGCTGCTTTGCGGCAAAAACAGGTCAACGCTGCCAGTGTGCCGCCTGATTTAAGCGGCGCACTGGAAAAAGAAGGCTTTAAACTGCTGCCGGGAGCCCACGATTGGGTGGCCAAACTGGTAATGAATCACCAAAAGGAACCTTTGTCCAATGAAGAATTTCGCCAGGCGCTGGCCTATGCCATAGACCGCCAGGCTCTGGTGGATACCTGTCAAAGGGGTTACGGTGTGCCTGCCAGCCCGGGGTTGTTGCCGCAGGACAGCCAGTGGTATAACAGCAAGCTGGACGGCGCCTATCCCTATGAGCCAGCTACTGCGGAAGAAATATTGACAAAATTAGGTTACGTCAAGCAGGGAAGTTATTTTGAAAAGGACGGTCAGCCTCTGGAACTGGAGCTGTTATTTGGTGCCGGAGGCAGTGGAAATGTTGGAGAGCGTGAGGGTGAGTTAATTAAGGCGCAATTGGAAAAAGTTGGTGTTAAAGTCGATCTGCAGGGCATTGAAGCTAAAACCCTTGATAGCAGGGTTTTGGAATGGAAATTTGATCTGGTATTGAGCGGTCACGGTGGATTGGGTGGCGACCCGGCCCAGTTAAACAGCGTCATTATCGGTCAGGGCTTTAATAGCGCTAGGTATCAGCAAAATAAAGAACTGGTGGCTGCGTTGAAAAATCAAATTTCCGTCATGGACGCCGGAAAACGCCAGGAGTATCTGAATCAGGCGCAGGAATTATATGCAGAGGAAATGCCGGCCCTGCCGCTTTATTATAACACCTACTACTGGGCCCATGACGGACAGGTTAATCTTTATTACACCGTGCGTGGTGTCGGGCTTGGCGTGCCGATACCGCTGAATAAAATGCCTTTTGTCAAATGAAAAACCAGACCTCGATAATTAACTATCTAATCGCGCTTGTTCTGATCTTGAGCCTTAATTTTATTTTACCCAGGCTGATGCCGGGAGACCCGCTGCTGGCGATATACGGAGATGAAGCTTTTATTGCCATGACACCGGAACTCAAGGCGGAGCTGGTTAGCCGGTTTGCCCTGGACCAGTCAACCAGCCAGCAGTTTTGGGTTTATATCAGTTCTCTGGTAAGGGGCGACCTGGGCTACTCCTATTATTATAACGCTCCGGTTATGGCTGTCATCCTTGGTTCACTGCCCTGGACCGTTTTACTGGTGGGCCTGGCGATTATAATTTCCACCCTGGTGGGGGTTGCTCTGGGCATAGAATCCGGTTACAGGCGGGGTCGACCGCTGGATCGCGCGCTTCTTGGCTCGTTGATGTTTGCCAGCGGCTTTCCCGACTTTTTCGTCGGTATTTTGCTGCTGCTTTTTTTCGGTGTGGTGCTGGGGCTGGTGCCTCTGGCCGGGGCTGTTACGCCGTATGCCGGGTACGGCGGGCTCACATTTTTGACCGATTTGCTCAGACACCTGGCACTGCCGCTGACGGCGCTGGCCATGGTCAGGATTGCAGATCCCTTTCTTTTAACCAGAAACGCTATGGTCATCTCCCTGGGCGAGCCATTTATATTTACCGCCAGGGCCAAGGGGTGCCCCGACAAGGTCATCAGGTACCGGCATGTGGGTAAAAACTCACTGCTGCCGGTGATTACCGCCACAGGCATGCAACTGCCCCACATGGTGACGCGCGCGTTGTTCATAGAAATTGTTTTCTCTTACCCCGGGGTGGGATCATTGCTGTACAATGCTCTTCTGACCCGGGATTACCCCCTGCTGCAGGGAATATTACTGGTGCTGACCGTTACTGTTTTGTTAGTCAATTTACTGGTGGATATTGTATATACCCGTCTTGACCCGAGGATCGCTTATGCATATTAACTTTTTTCAAGAAGTAAAAAGTGATTTTATGGGCCGCACCGGGCTGGCCATTCTGTTATGTTTGTTGGCCCTGGCCCTTTTGGCGCCGCTTATGACCCACTATCGCCCGGAAGACTATACCGGGTTGATTTTTCAGCCGCCGTCCGCCCGGCACTGGCTGGGAACCAATGACGTGGGCCAGGATGTGTGGACGCAGCTTCTTTACGGCGCGCGCAGCTCCTTGCTGACCGGCAGCGGGGCGGCCGTACTGGCGGTATTATTCAGCTTGCTGATAGGCGGAAGCGCCGCCTTGCTGGGAGGTATTTATGACCGGGTGCTAATGAGGCTGGTCGACGCGCTGCTGGTGATTCCGCCGGTAATTGTGGTCATCCTTGTCGCGGCTTATCTTAAGCCCAATCTGTTATTGCTGATCATCATTATCTCGGTTTTTCTCTGGCCATCGGGGGCAAGAATTGTCAGGTCGCAAACCCTTGCTTTAAAAGAAAGTATGCATGTGGCGGCCGCACGCAGTTTTGGCGGCGGCTGGATATATGTGCTGAAACGTCACCTGGTGCCGGAGATGGGCCCCGTGCTTACCGCAATTATTATCCAGTTCGCCCGGCGGGCGGTTTTTATGGAAGCCGGGCTTTCCTTCCTGGGAATTTCTGATCCGGCTTTGATTAGCTGGGGGAAAATGATGCAGAACGCATTGCAATTTACTTATCTTGATGTCTGGAAGTGGTGGCTGTTGCCGCCCGGCTTCGCCCTTTCATTGATGATCATGGGATTTACCTTTACCGGAACCGCGCTGGAAACCGTGATGAATCCACGTTTAAGAAAAGAGGTACACCATGCTGGAGATTAAAGGACTAAGTGTAGCCTATAATGGAACGCAGGTATTAAAGAACATTAATTTAAAGTTAGAACAAGGGCAGTTTCTCTCCCTGATCGGAGAATCCGGCGCCGGTAAAACCACTTTGGGATTAAGCGTCATGGGGTTGGTGGAGGGCAGTTGCTGCGGCGCGGTGCTTTTCCATGACCGGGACTTGCTTGCTATGAGCGAAGAAGAGCGTAGGCGCCTGAGAGGCTTAAAACTGTCCATGGTGTTTCAAAACGTGGAAAATACGCTGCATCCCTTGTATACTATTCAGGATCAGATAACGGAGGCAGTGTTGGTGCATGGGACCGGCGATAAACATACGGCTCCGGCCAAGGTCGCGGAAATACTGGCGCTGGTCAAAATGGACGGTGACAGGGCGGCCAGGTATCCCCACCAGTTAAGCGGCGGGGAGAGACAGCGGGCATTAATCGCCATGGCGCTGGTTAACGACCCGGAGGTGCTGATCCTGGACGAACCCACCGCCTCGCTGGACGCGTTTACCAAAAATGAAATCGTGCAGTTATTAAATGAAATTGCCGGAGATAAAATCGTTTTGCTGATAACCCATGACCTGGCGGTAGCCGCTCAGCTGTCAAATCAGGTGGCGGTTTTGTACGGGGGCCGCATAATCGAAACGGGTCCCAGTGAAGAATTGCTGACCAACCCGCGCCATCCCTATACCCGGGGATTGTTGCGCTCTTATCCCGGCATGGATACTACCAAGGATTTACAGGGCATCCCCGGCAGAATGGCGCATAATGTTGGCGGATGTCCGTTTCACCCGCGCTGCACGCAGCGGATAGATATTTGCGCCCTGGAAGCACCGGAGTTGGTTGACAACGGCCGGGGAATGATTGCCTGCCACCGGGGTGGTATTATCCCCGTGCTGGAAGTAAAAAAACTAAGTAAGACTTTCGGCTCCTTTAAGGCCATTGATGAGGTGCAGTTAACACTTTATGAGGGAGAAACACTGGCCCTGGTCGGAGAAAGCGGCTCGGGGAAAACCACCCTGGCCAAAACGGTATTGGGCTTGCTTAAAGCTGATGCGGGAGAAATATTTTACGACCTGGCCAAAGTCAGCGCCAGGGACGCCATATTTCACCGCCAGGTGCAAATGGTTTTTCAAAACCCGAGAGAATCAATCAGCCACCGGATGAATGTTTTTCAAGCGGTAAAGGAACCGCTGGATATCCACCGTCTGGGCAGCGAAGAAGAAAAGCTGGCCCTGGTCAAGGAGGCGCTGGAGGATGTGGAACTCCCGTCTGATGACAATTTTCTTAATAAATACCCCCATCATTTAAGCGGCGGGGAAAACCAAAGGGTGTCCATTGCCCGGGCGCTGGTAATGAAGCCCAGGGTTCTGGTTGCCGACGAGCCGACTTCAGCCCTGGATGCCAGTGTGCAGGCCAAAATTATTAAACTACTGCTCAATTTGCAGGAAAAGAAGGGGCTTGCCATCCTGCTGATCACCCACGATTTGGCTCTGGCCAGAAAGGCCAGCGACCGCATAGCGGTTATGCAGGCGGGATGTATCGTGGAGGAAGGGCCTACCGGCAGGGTGCTTGCCCTCCCCAGGCACACATTTACCCAAAGCCTGCTGCAAAACAGCCGGGGCGGGCAATTGTGTCTGAGCTGATATTGATAGGATTTTAATACATGGTTGGAGGCGCGAATACATGAACGCATGGGAAAAGGCGAAAGAGTTGAATTCATAAGTCCTGCCTGGTGCCACGGTGATATTTACCTTCTTTGTCGATTACGTAATTACCCGGATGTATAGCCACCACACAGTAAAATCCCTCCACCGGGGGGGGGAATTTCAGCAGAATACCTCTCTCTAAAGAATTTATTGCAACCACCCTTATTGGTCTAATACATAACGACTCATTATTATGGAAAAATAATAAAAAGCCAATCAGGAGGTATGACAATTGAGTTGCAGTAGTGTTAAGCATCGTTTTGAAGAGCAGATGAAAAACGGTATTGATTTTCAAAAAGCTATGGAAATGTACCAGGATGTGGAGGGTTCCATTGCTGCTCATCGTACCGAACTGACAGAATTACAAAAGATGAACGCCTCCCAGAGTGAAATAGACCATCTTAAGGAACATATCAAAGAAGGTGAAAGCCTTTTGCAAAAAATCAAGGCAATGAAATTACACTAATAGTCTAGTAATACTATATTGACCGTCACAGCGCGCGGTAAACGGTTTAAAAAACATAAAAAAATAATCATGTACAAAAATTAGAGTCTATGCTATAATCCCTTTTATTAATATCAATATAAAGTTATGTCTTTCAAAACCACGAAGGTTGAGATTTTTCGCAGGGGCGAATGATCCGTTTTCGTGGTTTTTTGTATTTATCGGGATGGAACACACTTTTAAATAGTTTTTCGTCAAATAATCAACGGAGGTAACGACAATGTCTTTTTTTCTGAGATTGTTCACCCTGCTGCAAGGCTCCTACCACCACATCGCCGGCAAGGTCGGCCTGGGTATACTGATTACCGCCACCTTTGTGGGTCAGGCTCTGGCCGTGGCCGCCGGTCTCAAAATAGTCTTCTATCAGCAAAGCCTGGACGGCCTGGGGCTGCTTCTGCTTGTCATCGGACTGCTGGTGCTGCTGCGGGGAGTGCTCCACTGGCTGAGCGAGATCTACGGCATGCGGATCGCCTTTCTGGTTAAAAGCAAGATCAGGGAACGGTTATTCCAGCACATCTTAAACTTGGGACCGGCCTACCAGGAAAAACGCCGCAGCGGCGACCTGCAGGCATTGCTGACCGACGGGGTGGAATCCCTGGAGCCGCTGCTGACCGGCTACATCCCCCAGTTGCTGGTGGCTTTTTTCGGTTCCGGGCTTATTGCCCTGTACATATTCACCCTGGATCCGGTGGTGGGGCTCATCGCCCTGGCGGGCATTCTCGTCACGGTGGTGTTTCCCCAGCTAATGAGCAAGCCAGTGGGCAAAATTATGCTGGACTACTGGCAGTCCCACGCCCGTTTGAACTCACACTACATCGACGCCATGCAGGGCATGCCCACCCTGAAGATGTTCAATGCCGGCCAAAGAAAAGACCGGGAACTGGCCCGGGAAGCCTGGGGGCACTACCGCCACTCCATGCAGGGGCTGGGTATTTCGCTGCTGGATTCCGCCGTGGTTAAATGGGCCGCCGCCGCCGGCTCGGCCCTGGCCGCCGGCGTGGGGGCGCTCAGGGTCAGCACCGGCGACATGCCCCTGGCGGAACTGTTCGTGGTTCTGTTTCTGTCGGTGGAGTGCTTCCGGCCCCTTAACGACCTGATCATGCTCTGGCACCGCAGTTTTCTGGGTGTCGCTGCGATCCGGGGCGTATTTGATATCCTGGACACCGCCGTCGACATCCGGGACCGGTCCGGGGAAAACGGTGGGGAAACGGAAACCCGCACCCGGCCGGGGGTTGAATTTGTCAACGTCACCTTCGGCTATGCCGGGGGCCAAAGGCCGGCGGTGCAGGACGTCTCCTTCCGGGTGCACCCGGGGGAAACGGTGGCCGTGGTGGGCAAATCGGGTTCCGGCAAGTCCACCCTGGTGAACCTGCTGCTGCGTTTTTTCGATCCCCAAGAGGGGGCGATTCTGCTCAACGGACGGGATATCAGGGACTACCCCCTGCTGCTGTTGCGCAGTCAGATTGCCGTTGTGTTCCAGGACACCTACCTGTTCTACGGCACCGTGGCTGAAAATTTAGGCGTCGCCCGCCCAGGAGCCGCCAGGGATGAGTTGGAGAGGGCCGCCCGGTTGGCCCACGCCCATGACTTTATCACGGATCTGCCCAACGGTTACGATACCCAGATCGGGGAGCGGGGGGTACGGCTTTCCGGGGGGCAAAAACAAAGGCTATCCATTGCCAGGGCCATACTAAAGGATGCCCCGCTGCTGATCCTGGACGAGGCCACCTCCAACGTGGACGGGGCCAGCGAGAAACTGATCCAGGGCTCCCTGGAGCAGTTGGTCCGGAACAGGACCACCATCATTATCGCCCACCGGCTGTCCACCATCCAGGGCGCGGACCGCATCATCGTCCTGGACGACCGGCGGGTCAAGGAGACCGGCACCCACGGTGAATTGTTGGCGGCCCGGGGCGTTTACGCGCAGTTGACCAGGCTGCAGCATGGCTAATGAGAGGGGGAACGGCTTTGAGCGGTTTGCTGACTAGAGTTCATCTGGCGGGTTTTGCCAGGCTTTTGGTATACCTGCGGCCTTATTGGAAGGGCATGGCCATTTCCGTAAGCAGCGGCACTTTTCATCATTTGTTTGCCATAGCCGGGATGGCCCTGGCTGCCTATCTGGTGGGGCTGGCGGCCACGGGGGGCGGCCGGGAGCAGATTTGGCCCTTTTTGCCGGTGCTGGCCCTGCTGGTGACATTGCGGGTGATCATGTACTTTACCGACATGTATGTGGCCCACGAAGTGGCCTTCCGGATCCTGGTGGAATTCAGGATCAAAATTTATCAGGCGGTGGAAAGGGTGGCCCCGGCCTACCTCTTGAACATGCGCTCCGGTCAACTGGCCTCCACCCTGATGGCCGACACCGAAGTGCTGGAATGGTTTTTCGCCCACACCGCCGGGAGCTTTCTGGTGGCGGTTCTAGTTTCGCTGGTCACCCTGGTCATGCTGGGCTTGGTGCACTGGCTGCTGCCCCTGGCGGTCCTGCCCTGGATGATTGTGCTGTTCAGCGTGCCTTTTTGGCTGCGGATCAGGGCTGACCGGCAGGGCCGGGACACCCGGGATAAACTGGCGGAGATCAACTCCGAAGCGGTTGACGGGGTGCAGGGGCTGCGGGAGATCATATCCTTCAATTATGAAAAAGGTTTTCTGGACCGGTTGCGGCTCTACTCCGACCGCTTGGGACACAGCCTGGTTGTTTACGGAAAAAGGCTGGGTTTTGAAGGAGCCATGCTGAATATTTTTTCCTCCCTGGCGATAATTTGCGTGCTGGGACTATCGGCCTATCTAATTGTAAACGGCCGCATGGGTTACAGCTGGCTGCCGGTGGCGGTAATCCTGTCCGTCAGCATCTTCATCCCTATTTTGGAGATATCGAACATGGCCAGAAATTTCGGCATCATTACGGCGGCCGTGGACCGGGTTTACGCCGTGATGGAGACGCCGGAGACGGTGCGGGACTCGGCAGCCGGCGCGCCGGCCGCCGTTCCAAAAGCGGAAATATCCTTCGGCGAAGTGTGGTTTCGCTACCGGAATGAGCTGCCCGATGTGCTGAAGAATGTAAGCTTCACCGTGGGTGAAGGGGAAACCGTGGCCCTGGTGGGGCATTCCGGAGCGGGCAAAACCACCTGCATCAACCTGCTGCAGCGATTTTGGGACGTGCAGCGGGGCCGGATTGCCATCGGCGGCATTGATCTGCGGGAGCTCCCCCTGGAGTACCTGCGAGGCCTGATCACCGTGGTGCCCCAGGATATTTACCTGTTCAACGCTTCAATTATGGAGAATATCAGGCTGGGCAGGCCGGAGGCCACCGCGGCAGAGGTGCGGGAGGCCGCCCGGGCGGCTTATATCCACGAGTTCATCACCGGGCTGCCGGATGGTTATGACACAGTGGCCGGGGAGCGGGGCGTCAAAATGTCCGGCGGGCAGAAACAGCGGATCGCCATTGCCCGGGCGCTACTTAAGAACTCCCCCATATTGATTATGGACGAAGCGCTGTCCAGCCTGGACACCGAAAACGAAAGGCTTTTACAAAAATCCATCAAGAATTTGCGCCGGGGCCGGACCACCATCATCGTGGCCCACCGGCTGTCCACTTTCCGGGACGCCGACAAGCTGGTGGTTTTGGACAACGGGGAGATGGTGGAGACCGGGACCCACGCGGAACTGGTAAGCAAGGGCGGGTACTACAGCAGTTTCATATCCTCCCAGGCCGCGGCCGCGAGTTGATATATGAGACACAGTAATTAAAAGAATGGAGTGAAGATTGAAATGTCAAAAAAGATTGCGCTGCTTGGCATATTTATTATTATGGCCGTCATAATCAGCGGCTGCGGCGCAGGTTCTGACGGAACCGGCGACAATGGCGGGCCGCCGGAAAAAGTTTTAACTATTTCCTGGTCTCAGGATGTGGGCAATCTTAACCCCCATATGTATGGTCCAAGTCAAATGTTTGCCCAGGACTTTGTTTATGAGTCGCTGGTTGAGTATGGTGAAGGCGGGGTTATTAAACCGCATCTGGCGGAGAGCTGGACTATTTCTCCCGATGGCAAGGTATATACCTTCAAGCTGCGTCAGGGGGTTAAATTCTCCGACGGCAGCGATTTTAACGCCGCAGTGGCTAAAAAGAACTTTGACACAGTGCTGCTCAACCGTGATGAACACAATTGGCTGGAGCTTGTGAACCAGATTGATAAAGTAAATATCGTCGATGAATATACCATTGACGTGGTATTTAAGAATCCTTATTATCCGGCGCTGCAGGAATTAAGCCTAATCAGGCCGCTGCGGTTTCTGGGGGAGGCGGGTTTCCCGGACGACGGGAATACCGCTGAGGGGATCAAGGCTCCAATCGGCACCGGACTATGGTCGTTGCAAGAATATAAACAAAACGAATACGCAGTGTTTGTTAAGAACCCGTACTATTGGGGCACCCAGCCGAAGATCGATAAAGTGGTGGTTAAAATTATTCCTGACGGTGAAACAAGAGCAATCGCCTTTGAAAAACATGAAATTGATTTAATTTACGGCAGCGGGCTGATTAGCCTGGATTCATTCAGACAGTTCAGGGATTCCGGTGAATACCGGACCATGATTTCCGACCCTTTAAACACCAAAGCGCTGGCGCTGAACTCCAACAGGGGTCCCACCAGGGAACAGGCGGTAAGAATAGCTTTACAGCACGGCGTCAATAAACAATCTTTGATTGACAATATTCTTTACGGCACCGAAGTTAAAGCGGATACGTTGTTTTCTCCTCAGTTCCCCTTTTGCGACCTGGGACTGCAGCCATATGATTACGATGTGGAAAAAGCCAAAACTATTCTGGAATCGGCGGGGTGGGTGCTAAAATCCGGCCAGGAATTCAGGGAGAAAAACGGTCAACTGTTGGAGCTTGAGCTATGTTTCGATAGCGCCGACAATGTGCAAAAAGCCTTTGCCGAGGCACTGCAGGGAGAGTATAAGAAGATTGGCGTTAAATTGCTGCTGGTCGGTGAAGAAAGCCAATCCTATTATCAAAGACAAAAGGATGGCAAGTTCAACCTGATTTTCGGCGACACCTGGGGCGCCCCTTATGATCCCCATTCCATGGTGTCCTCCATGCGCACACCTTCCCACGCCGATTATCAGGCCCAGTCCGGTCTGCCCATGAAGGCGGAAATTGACGCCAAGATAGCCGAGGTGCTTATCAGTACGGATGAGAAGGCAAGGCAGGACCTTTATAATTATATTTTAGGCACATTGCACGAACAGGCGGTATATTTACCCCTCTCTTACGGGACAAATATTGCGGTTTATCATGATAATATTGCCGGAGTGAGCTTTGACCCTCAGACAAACAGGATTCCACTGGCAAATGTTGATATTAATTAGCGGTGTTCAGGTGAGGAGGGGCTATGGGTAAATTTATTATCAGCCGGATCATTAGTCTTATCCCCGTATTGCTGGGGATATCTCTCCTCACATTTATTCTGATTCAGCTCGTACCGGTGGACCCGGCCGAAGTGTATCTGCGGTTGTCGCAAATACCACCTACCGATGAGGCGGTGGCCGTTACCAGGGCGGAGCTGGGTTTGGACAAGCCGCTGCATCAGCAGTATTTTAGCTGGCTCAGGAAAGTAGCGCGGCTGGATTTCGGGAGTTCTTTTGTCACCAAAAAGCCGGTGCTGGATGAACTGCTGTACTGCTTTCCCGCAACTATCAAACTGACGGCGGTTTCGCTGGTAATCGTACTATTGATAAGTATTCCTTTAGGCGTGTTATCGGCTTTATACAAGAATACTATACTCGATCAGCTGTGCAGAATATTTGCGTTCACTGGCGCTTCCATGCCAAATTTCTGGTTGGGCTTCGTGTTGATCTATTTCTTGTCTTTAAAACTGGATCTATTGCCTGTTTACGGCAGGGGCACGCCGGCCCATCTGGTATTGCCGGCCACGACTTTGGCGCTGGGTTCGGCAGCCGTTTATACCAGGCTTTTAAGAACCAGTATGCTGGAGAATTTAAGGCAACATTTTGTTCTGTACGCCAGAGCCCGGGGGTTGAAGGAAAGGCTGGTCGTGGTCAGGCACATTATGAAGAATGCTTTAATCCCGGTAGTGATCGCCTTCGGCATGACTCTCGGGCATATGCTGGCAGGCAGTGTCATTGTGGAAAACGTCTTTGCCTGGCCCGGGGTGGGAAGATATATAGTTTCCTCTATATTCAACCGGGATTACCCGGTCATTCAGGCCTATGTGTTGTTTATGGCGGTGATATTTGTCTTGCTGAACCTCATTGTAGATATCATTTGCGGCTTTTTGGATCCCAAAATCAGATTGGGATGGGATAAATAATGGAACTGCGGGGAAGTATCAGAGGACTTTTACAAAACAAATTGACCGTTCTGAGTTTGATCATTCTGGGGGTGGTTTTCCTGGCCGGCGTTCTGGCGCCGCTATTGGCGCCCAATGACCCCACCCTGGTTAGTTTGGAGAATAAGTTTCTGTCACCCTGCACCCGGTTTCCGCTTGGCACGGATCATCTGGGCAGGTGTATTTTGTCCCGGCTTATGTACGGCGCCATGGTTTCTTTGGGTTCCGCGCTGCTGGTGATGGTCATAACCGCAATGATCAGCGTCAGTGTAGGTACGCTGTCGGGATATCGGGGGGGATGGGTCGACAGTTTGCTGATGCGGCTGTGCGACGTGTTTCTGGCTTTTCCCAACCTGGTGCTGACATTAGTGATTGTGGGGATGCTGGGGCCAGGCTTGGTGAATGTCATCATCGCCATGGTGTCTGTGCAATGGGTCTGGTACGCCAGGATTATCAGGGGGATGGTGCTGAGCTTAAAGGAGCGCGGCTTCATTCTGTCAGCCCGGGTTGCCGGAACGCCACCCTGGCTGATCATCATTAGACATATTTTCCCTAATATCATCCCATATATCGTGGTGCTGGCGACCCTGGATTTGGGGATGGTGATTTTACACATCTCCGGTTTATCTTTTCTGGGCTTGGGGGTGCAGCCGCCAACTCCCGAGTGGGGAGCAATGCTCAATGACGCCAAACAATTTTTAAGAAGCGACCCCAAACTGATTATGTTTCCCGGCGCCATGATTTTACTGGTGGTTATATCTTTTAACTTATTGGGTGACGCCTTAAGGGATGTTATCGAATTTTACGAAAGTTGAGCAGCGGAGGATGAATGAACAAGTAGTTCTAAACTTAAAAAACTTTCATGCTCATTTGCCCGCTAAATGCGGTGTGGTCCGAGCGGTGAACGGCATTAGCCTGCAAATCGCCCGGGGGAGAGTACTGGGGCTGGTGGGTGAAAGCGGGTGCGGCAAATCCATAACCTGCTTATCCCTGTTGGGTTTGACCAGGGAAAACGGCTGGGTTTTAACCGGTGAGGCCCAAATGCAGGGAAAAAACCTGCTGGCCCTCAATGCCGAAGCAATCCGGCGCTGCAGGGGAAAGGAAATTGCCATTATTATGCAAAACCCCATGGCGGCATTCAATCCTCTGGCCACCATCGGGCAGCACTTTACAGAGACAATTCGCAGTCATTTACCGTTGCCGGAAAAAGCAAGCAGGGATCTGGCGATTAAATGCCTTGGATATGTCGGTCTTCCTCAACCGGAAAAACTAATGGGACAATATTCGTTCCAGTTGAGCGGCGGCATGCTCCAGCGGGTCATGATTGCCATAGCCCTGGCCATGGAACCCAAGGTGTTGATTGCCGATGAACCTACCACTTCATTGGACGTGACGGTTCAGCGCCAGATTCTGGGCCAATTGATACATTTGAAGGAAAAATCGCGGACGGGAATGCTGCTTGTATCGCATGACTTGGGAGTAATTGCCCAAATGGCCGATGACGTGGCGGTAATGTACTGCGGATATATAGTGGAACTGGCCGCCGCGGAGCGGTTGTTCAATAATCCGCTCCATCCTTATACCAGGGCTTTGCTAGCCTCGAAACCCCAAATGCGGAAAAAATCTTTGCAAACAATTGGCGGGCAAGCGCCTTCCTTGCTGAACCTTGCCCGGGGTTGTCCATTTTTTGCGCGGTGCAGTGAAAAGAACCGTCATTGCTCCCATTATAGTCCGGAACTAATCCAATATGATCACCGGCATCTGGTGGGGTGTGCCAAATATGCAGTGGAACAAAGGACGTTGCAGCATGGCTTTGCTTAAAGTCAATCATGTTTCCAAAACTTTTAAATCGGGAAATTTTTGGGGCAAAGGGAGAGTTATTGAAGCTGTTAAGGACCTCTCCCTGGCCATTAACGAGGGTGTGTGCCTGGGACTGGTGGGTGAAAGCGGGTGCGGCAAAACCACGCTGGGACATATCATTTTAGGCTTGGAGCCGCCCCAGACGGGTCAGGTGTTGTTTCGGGGCAAGGATTTTTATAAAGCTTCATCACGGGAGAAAAAAGAGTTGCGCAAAGACCTGCAGGCGGTATTCCAGGACTATAATAGCGCGCTTAACCCCAAATATCCCGTGCTGACGGCCATTAATGAACCCTTAAGAAATTATTTAAGGCTAAGCCCCGGAGAAGAGAAAAAAAGAATTCAAGAGTTGTTGGAGATGGTGGGCTTAAACTCTGAAGATATGTATAAGTATCCTTTTCAGTTTAGCGGCGGCCAGCTGCAAAGGATTAACATTGCCAGGGCTCTGGCGTTGAATCCGAAACTGATAGTTTTGGACGAGGCGGTCAGCAGTTTGGATGTTTCAGTGCAGGCGCAAATTTTAAACCTGCTGGCGGAGCTAAAAAAAGAATTAGGTCTTTCGTATTTATTTATATCGCATGATATAGAGGCAGTCTACTATTTATCCGACGCCATTGCCGTGATGTACCTGGGACAGATAGTAGAATCAATCAATGATATGTCGGTTTTTGATCAGCTTGCCCATCCGTATTCCAGGAAACTATTGTCCTCCGTCCTGGGTATCCATCCTCATATGAGAAAGGATTTAAGTGCGGCGTTTGACGAACTGCTCATAAAGCCCAGTAAGGCGGAGGGATGTAATTATATTAACCGGTGCGACGTTAAGGTACAGCTGTGCTTCGAGGAAGAACCCGCTTTAATCAGCGTATCCGAAGGCCATTTGGCAGCGTGTCATATGATCAAGAGATAAGCGAAGCGTCAATGCGAAAGGGGAGCATGTATTGGATATTCAAAAAAGAATCGAAAACTACTGGCAAAACCGTTCCGGCAGCTACAGCAAGCACGTACTGGAGGAGATGAACAGCTTTAAAAAAGACGCCTGGGCCGCCCTGATCGACGAACACCGGCCCGATGGCAAACCGTTAAAAGTGCTGGACATCGGCACCGGGCCGGGATTTTTCGCGCTGCTGCTTTCCGGCATGGGCCACCGGGTTACCGCCATCGATTGCACCGACAACATGCTGGCGGAAGCTGAGAATAATGTCCGGGCGGCGGGTTATCAGGTGGAATTTCACAATATGGACTCTCATCAACTGGATTTTGCCGGCGGGACATTCGACCTGATCATCTGCCGGAATCTAACCTGGACCTTAAGAGATCCCCACCAGGCATACCGGGAGTGGCACAGGGTGTTGAAGCCCCGGGGGAGACTGATGGTGTTCGACGCCAACTGGCATATACGCCTGTTTGACCCCGAAATGGACAGGTGGCACCGGGAAGACCTGGAGCGGGCCAGGCAAATGGGTTTCCCGGACCCCCACGCCGACGTGAACAGGGAAGAAAGCGACAATATCGCCCGGAATTTGTATCTCAGCAACCGCTGGCGGCCCCGGTGGGATGCCGGAGCGCTGCTGAATTGCGGCTTCGGTAAAGTATTTATTGATGCTGACATCAGCAACCGGGTGTGGAATGAGAAAGACAAGGTACTGTACCGGTCGACACCTATGTTCATGGCGGGGGCCGAAAAGAAGGATGATTTTAACTGAAGCGGATTGTGGCGGGGCAAGGTGCATGAGATGCCGGTTGAAGGGGAGTGGGTAAAATAAAAACATTTTTCTTTAAGCGTCTTTTAAACCTGATACCGGTGCTGCTGGGCGTTTCCTTGATTACCTTCGCTTTGATCAATTTTACCTCCGGGGACCCGGCGGAAATCGCCATCCGGGCTTCCGGGGTACAGCCCACGCCGGAGTCGGTGGAAGCCATGCGCCAAAAACTGGGGCTCAATGATCCGGTATACCTGCAATATTTAAACTGGCTTTGGCAAGTGCTCCATTTTGATTTCGGAACCTCTTTCAGCACCGGCCTGCCAGTGGCGGAGGAACTCTTGCTGCGTTTTCCCGCCACCCTTGAGCTGGCTTTATCCGCTTTGGCCTGCACGCTGCTGTTTGCCCTTCCGTTGGGGGTTTTGTCGGCCGTCTTTCCCAATTCCCCGTTAGATTATATTGGCAGATTTTGCGCTCTGGTGGGGGCGTCCATGCCCGGCTTCTGGCTTTCCCTGCTCTTGATTCATTATTTGGCCGTAAAAGCAAAGCTGTTTCCCGTTGTGGGCACGGGTGGAATCAATCACCTGATCTTGCCTGCTTTAACTCTGGGTTTTGGTCTGGCTGCTCCCTATATCCGGCTGTTGCGGGCCAATATGCTGGAAGTGATGGAAAAAGATTTTATCAACGGGGCCCGGGCCAAAGGTTTGACGGAGCAAATGGTGATCGGGCGCCATGCTCTGAAAAATGCCCTCTTGCCCTCGGTGACTTTGTTGGGGATGAATTTCGGCGGTTTGCTGGGCGGCTCGTTTATTGTGGAATCAATTTTTTCATGGCCGGGTATCGGCAAGTATGCCGTGGACGCCATCTTTCTTAAAGACTATCCGGTGATCCAGGGATATGTGCTCTTGATGGCCCTGGTTTTTGTACTGGTGAATTGTATCGTGGATATCTGCTATGTATATCTGGACCCCCGGATTAGGTTGGGTTGAACAAGGAGTGGCGGCATGCTGAAAAGATTTTGTCGGGAAAAGACGGCCCTGGCCGGGCTGGTTATTGTCGTGATTTTTGTCGCAGCGGGGTTGCTGGCTCCCTGGATTGCTCCGGCTGATCCCACGGCGGTAAACGTGGAGCATAAACTCCTGTCCCCCTCTCCGGATTTTCCGTTGGGGACCGACCAATTGGGCCGGTGTATTTTTTCCCGTTTAATTTATGGAGCCCGGACCTCTCTTTTTTATGCCCTGCTGGTAATGGCCATTATTCTGGCCATTAGTATTCCCGTGGGAACACTGGCGGGCTATGCCGGCGGTAAATTGGACAATTTCATCATGCGGGTGATAGACATTTTGCTGGCCTTTCCCAGCTTGATTTTGTCCCTGGCCATAGCCGGGCTCATGGGTCCCGGTATGACGCACCTGTTGATCGCCCTGGCGGCGGTTTGGTGGATTGGTTATGCCCGGATTATTCGGGGCATGGTGCTTCAGATCAAGGAAAAGGATTTCGTGCTGGCGGCGAAAGCCTGCGGAGCTTCCCGGTTCCAGGTGGTTTTTCGGCATATTCTTTTGAATGCCCTTTCTCCCATTATGGTTTTGGCCACCCTGGAAATTGGTTCCATTATTCTGGCCATATCCGGCCTCTCTTTTTTGGGATTGGGCGCCCAGCCCCCCACACCGGAATGGGGCGCCATGTTAAGCGACAGCAGACCCTATATCCAGGCGGCCCCTAGTTTAATGCTCTTTCCCGGGCTTACCATTATGATTGTAGTGATGGCCTTCAATTTTGTGGGGGAAGGTTTGAAGAATGCCGTTCACTTTCAGAAAACCGGCGGGGAATATAAGTAAATAAGTAAACCCTGGGTCCGAAAGAGGTTGTGCCCTTATTACAGGCTGATTAGCGGGATAAGCCGGCAGGAAGGAGAGGAACTGGTGAAAGAAGAGCCGGTTTTAGAAGTGGAAAATTTCAGCGTTTATTTTCACCAATCCTGTCAGGTGATTAAAGCGGTGGATGACATCAGTTTTCAGGTGTATCCGGCCGGCGTCACAGCCCTGGTGGGGGAAAGCGGCTGCGGAAAAACAGTGACGGCCCTGTCCGTTTTGGGCCTTCTGAAGGCGCAGGGAGTGGAAACCAGGGGCGCAATCCGGCTTAAAGGGCGGAATTTGCGGGAGCTGACGGGGGAAGAACTGCGCCGCTTGAGGGGAAAGCAGATGGCCATGATTTTTCAGGATCCGCAAAATGCCTTAAATCCTGTCTTGAAGGTGGAAACCCAGGTCATGGAGGCCATTGCCTGCCATCAAAGAATTTCCGGTTCCGGGGCTAAGGAAATGGCCCTGCGTCTTTTGTCCCGGGTGGGACTTGCGGACCCTCGCCGGGTTCTGGCCAAATATCCCTTTCAATTAAGCGGCGGTATGTGCCAGAGAGTGATGATTGCCATTGCCTTCGCTTTAAGTCCGGACCTGCTGATTGCCGATGAGCCCACCACTGCTCTGGATGTCACGGTGCAGGCCCAAATTTTGGCGGAATTGCGCCGGTTAAAGAATGAGTTGGGCACCGGGATTATGCTTATAACCCATGATCTGGGGGTTGTGGCGGAAATTGCCGATTTGGTTTGCGTTATGAAGGAGGGAAAAATTGTGGAGTCGGGAACGGTTTTTGATATTTTCCAAAACCCCCGGCATTCCTATACGAAAAAATTACTGAATTCTGTTCTGCCGGTTTAGGTCTCCAGGGGGTGACCATGGAATTAAAGCGGAGAGGAGAAGAGGCGGGTGGCTTTATTGGATCTGGCGCATGTAACAAAGCATTACCGGAATACCCGGGCGGTGGAAGGGGTCAGTTTATCACTTGAGCAGGGAGAAACCCTGGGCCTGGTGGGGGAAAGCGGCTGCGGCAAAAGCACCCTGGGCCGGCTGGCCCTGGGTTTGGAAGAAGCCGACGAAGGGCGGATTTTTTTCCGGGGCGCCGAGATTACCCGCTGGGGATATGACCGGTGGCGGGGTCTGCGCCGGAATATGCAGATGATTTTTCAGAATCCCCTTTCCTCTTTGAATCCCCTTTTTACGGTGGAAAAAATTATTGGCGAACCCCTTACCAATTATGAAAAAATATCCAAGGAAGAGATGAAAATAAGAGTCGGTGAGATGATGACTCTGGTGGGCCTGGAACCGGGCCTGGCTGGGAGGCGTCCCCACGAGCTAAGCGGCGGCCAGCGCCAGCGGGTGGGGATTGCCCGGGCGTTAATCTTAAAACCGGAACTGGTGGTATGTGATGAAGCGGTGTCCAGCCTGGACTTTATCATCAGGGGACAGATCCTGGCTTTATTGAGGGAAATGAAGGAGCAACTTGGTTTAACTTATTTGTTTATCGCTCATGATTTAGGAGCGGTGAAACAAATATCCGACCGGGTGGCGGTGATGTACCTGGGTAAAATTGTGGAAATCATCCGGACGGAGCGGATCAGGGAAGATGCCTGCCATCCGTATACCCGTGATCTTTTGGAGGCGGTTCCGGTATCCGACCCGACGCTCCGCAAAAATGGCAAAACTTTAATTAAAGGAGAGCTTCCCCCGGCCGGGGAGAGTGTTCAAGGGTGCGGATTTCACAGCCGCTGTCCTTACGCGGAACGGGTATGCTGTGAGCAGACGCCGGTTCTGGAAAAAGTGAATCCATTGCATCAGGCTGCCTGTCACCGGGTACTCAGGCTTTCTTAAGTATTTTTTATCATCGCGCTATCTTTACATAAAGGAAAGGGGTGGAAAATAAATGACTAATCAGTTGATTAAAATCTTTGCGCAACGGCCGGTATTTTTATTAGCATTGCTTGTTTTGCTGATGGTTTTTGGCGCGGGCTGCGGCGGCGACCGGCAGGAGGCGGAGGAAAAAACCGCACCGGATCAAGAACTGGTGGTGGCGGTTTCCGGTGACGTGGGGGTTGACCGTTTGGATGCCGCTTCTTACGAAGGGCTGATTCAGGCTTATCCCATGATTTACGACGGGCTGGTGGAATACGGCGAGAAGGGCGAAATCCTGCCCGCCCTGGCGGAATCCTGGGATATCTCCGGGGATGGAAAAGTATACACCTTCCACCTGCGGCAAGGGGTGAAATTCTCCGACGGTACGGATTTTAACGCGGAGGCGGCCAAGTTTTCTATGGAAAGATGGCATGGTGATCCGGCTAATTCTTCTTTAAGCGTGTCCAATGCCTTAAAGAAAGCGGAGGCGGTGGACCCTTATACGTTGCAGTTGACTTTTGATAAAACTTATTATCCCTTTTTGTCGGAATTGACCTACCCCCGGCCGGTACGGATGATCAGTCCCACGGCGGTGGAGCCCCAGGGGGATCCCGGGGGAAAATTTATCAAAGCTGTCGGTACCGGGGCCTGGATGGTGGATAGTTATACCAGGGATCAACAGGCGGTGCTGGTGCCCAATCCCAACTACTGGGGGAAAAAACCTTCCCTTGACCGGGTTGTGCTGAAAGTTGTCCCCGATCCTCAATCCCGGGTCCTGGCCCTGCAGAGCGGGGAAGTGGATCTTTCCGGCGGGGGCATGGGCCGGATACCTTTAGAAAGTATTTCCACCATCAAAGAACAGGATAGTTTGACGATGGAAACAACCTCCAGCAGCACCTCCTATTTCCTGGTTTTTAATTACCAAAACCAGTTTTTGCAGGATCTGCGGGTCAGGAAAGCGATCAACCTGGCGCTGAACAGGCAGACCATGGTGGATAATTTGCTGGGGGGAGTAGGACGGCCGGCCCGGGGTCTTTTTCAGTTTACGGTTCCCTATGTCACCGAGGCCAACAACAAATGGTACGCATATGATCCGGCGCAGGGCAGGGACCTTTTACAGGAATCCGGCTACCGGGATCAGGAAGGTGACGGAATCCTGGAGAAAAACGGCAGGCCGCTGGAATTGAATCTGGTCTTCCAGAATCAGGAGTATCCCGAATGGAAGACCATGTGTGAGTTTGTCCAGGGAGAGTTAAAAAACAGCGGTATCAAAGTTAATCTGCAGATGCTGGAATCCAACGCTTATTACGACGCCCTTTGGAAAAACAGGCAATATGACATGATTATTTACCGCACCTATTCGGATTCCTGGAACCCCCACGGTTTCTTGCTGGGCCTGTTCCACCAGGCGGGGGAAGCGCCGGCCGTGGCCTGGGCTGATCCCGGGCTGGAGAAATTGATAGATGAAGTAATGCCCATGATGGACGAAAAGGAAAGGCAAGCCAAATACGATCAAATTTTTGCCAGGATGTATCAGGAAGCAGTGTGCGTTCCTCTTTATTATCCCGATGAAATCTTTGTCATGAATAAGAAAGTGGCTGGGTTTGCCTTCGGCACCAATTCTTATTACCCGGTGAGATGGGAAGCTTTGCAGGTGAAATGACAGGCCGGGCAGGGAAGATAGACAATAATACCGGAAGGGTGGAAATTGTATGGAGATGCAAAAGCAGATTGAAAATTATTGGGAGGGAGAAGCGGCCCAATACAGTGAGAGTGTGTGGACGGAAATCAACAGTTTTAAAAGAAAGGCCTGGACGGACCTGATTGAGGAACACCGGCCTCCGGGAAGTCCTTTGGCGGTGCTGGATATCGGCACCGGCCCCGGTTTTTTCGCCATCGTATTGTCCGGTATGGGTCACCGGGTGACAGCCATTGACTGCACCCGTAACATGCTGGACGAAGCCCGCGGCAATACGGAAAAGGTGGGCCTGACGGCCAAGTTCCTAAAAATGGACTCCCATCTCCTTTCTTTTGCCGATTGTTCCTTTGACCTTTTGCTTTGCCGGAATTTGACCTGGACCCTCCATGATCCCGGTGCGGCTTACCGGGAATGGTTCCGGGTGCTCAAACCCAAGGGGCGGCTGTTGATTTTTGATGCCAACTGGAACCTGCGGCAGACTGATCCGGCCTGGCAGCAAAAATATGAGGAAGATCAACGGGAGGCGGCCAAGCTGGGATTCCATCGCCGGGGACATGTGGACCAGGCGACGGGAGACCGGATTTCCAGGGAGCTGTTCTTTAGCCGGACCCTTCGTCCCCAGTGGGACGCCGGGGCTCTATTGGAAACCGGTTTTCAAAAGTTATTTATTGAAACGGATATTACGGACCGGGTTTGGGGTGAGGAAGAGAAGGCATTGTACCGGTCAACCCCGATGTTTCTGGTGTGGGGAGAAAAATAAACGGCACAACCATGTTTACCAAAAGCTGATTATAAACATAAACCGGATTAACGTGCGGACAAAACTATCTGATGACACCACAATAATGGAGGCTATTGCTAAAAGGGACATGCTCAAACTGCGTCAAAGGTAAAAGCGTAAAAGTTAATGCTTACATGTTGCTGCTGATTTTCGTTAAAGGGTATTACCAGTGCTGGCAACCAGAGGATTCGCACGAGGGTGGGAAGTGGGTAACCCGGGCGTATTTATCGCCCGGGTTTTAAATTTATGCCCGGTATGGAAACCCAAGATACCAGAGCGCTGAACTGTTGTGAGCTTTCAAAAAAGTTAGGGAAACAATGCTTCCCGATGATTGACAGCCACCTGGCGTGTATGCTCTTTCCAAAGAAAAACCAGCCGTCATGTTAGTAATATGACGGCTGGTTTTTTGTGCCTCTGCAAATTAGTTAGGCGAGAAATTATTCATCTCATTAGAGAACTCATTAAAATCTTAAATTATTTAAGTTATATATTAAAAAAATTAATATCAATATTGATTTATTTAAGATATCGTGGTACATTCATGCTGGTAGATTTAAACGAACATTTTTTACCGGGGGTGAAACAAATCAAATACAAGTATCCGGGTAGCTGCCCGGTTTGCGGTAGCGAGATGACCATCAGCAGGTTAACCTGTACGCGCTGTCCCACAAAAATGGAAGGGGAATTTGCAGCCTGCAAGTTCTGCCGGCTTCCCGATGAGCAAATTGAATTTATAGAGGTTTTCATTAAGTGCCGGGGCAGTATCAAGGACGTGGAAAAGGAACTGGGCATATCTTATCCTACGGTGCGCAACCGCCTGGAAGGGGTGATCCAGGCACTGGGTTACCGGTTGGAAAATACAGATTCCCAGGTAGATGTGGAAAACAGGGAGCGAATATTGCAAGCTTTGGAGAGTGGAGAAATATCATCCCAAGAAGCTGTCCGGCGGTTGAAAAAGTCGGCCAAGTAAACATTATAACCAGCGGGAATTTATTTTTGGCATAACTGAAAGGAGTATGAATTAAATGAATAATGAAACTATAAAAGTATTGGAAATGATCCAGGAGGGTAAAATCAGTGCCATTGAGGGTGCGGAGTTGCTCAAGGCTTTTAATGAGGACAGCGGGGTAAAAGCAGTAGCCCCGTGGGACGGCAGATTCCTGCGGGTACGGGTAAGCGGGGACAAGGTGAAAAAGGTAAATGTTAACATTCCGCTGAAGTTGCTCAAAGTATTTTCCAGCTTGGCGGTCATGTGTATGAAATTAATTCCCGAAGAGGCCCGCAGGGAGATGGAAAAAAAAGGCATTGATTTGGCCAGCATTGATATAGAAGAGTTGCTCCTGCTTATCGAGCAGGGTCTGGTTTCGGATGAAAAGCTGGTTGACATAGACGTTGACGATCCCGACGAGGGAAAGGTGCGGGTGGAGGTTTATGTGGAATAAACACCATGGCTTATTTCTTATGGTACGGTTTAGAAAAAAAGGTGGACGGAAGTTTATGCTGCTGGTGTTTCTACCGGTGCTGGAAATGACCCTGGATGCTGCTGCGGACCTGGTTTGGCTGTGGGAGAAGATTGCCGGGGGCAGGTTCCGCGGCGGAAAGCGGTTGCCGATGGGTATTTTCTCCATGGCTGTGGTGGATGCCGGCCGGGAATCTGTAAGCCAGTTGCGCCGCCAAAGGCAATTTCGGCTTTTGGATGTGGATGTCGGCGATGTCGAGGTTTCCGTGGATTTGGTTTAATGAAAGGTTTGGATTATGAAAAAGCTGGTACTACAGTTTATCCTGTATACGGTTTCAATTAGCCTGGCCGGTCTGGTTATACCCGGCGTGGATTTGGCCGGGGCGCTGGAAGCGTTAGTTGCGGGGTTGGTTATGTCGTTGGCGGGTTTATTAATCCGTCCCTGGTTGATGCTGCTTTCTCTGCCCTTAAACCTTATTACTATGGGCCTGTTCACTCTGGTTATCAACGCCCTGATGGTGCTGCTGATCAGTCTAGTGACCCGGGGTGTCGAGGTCGCGGGGTTTTGGCCGGCGCTGGGTACCGCCGTTTTGGTTACCCTGGTTGATTTTCTATTGCGGAATCTGAGACGTAAAGATTAAGCCCAACCTTTTACTTTTCTTCTTTTTCTTCTTGGCATAAGGATGCCAGCGTACAGGCCAAAATTATTAAACTGCACATGTCAATAATGATTCTTGACATATAGGGTAGGGGGGTATACTATAATTCCAGGAGGTGACAATGAACTGGAAGAACAAAGATCCAAACAATGCCCGGGTTGTCAAAACGCTGAAAAAAACAAGCACAGGCACTGGCGTGACGAAAAAGCGGTGCAGGATTTGTCAAGCCGCCTTAACCGCATTGAAGGACAGGTGCGCGGCATAAAAAGGATGATTGAAGAGGGAGTATATTGTGACGATGTCCTGAATCAAATTGCTTCGGCCCAGTCCGCGCTGAACGGAGTGGCCAAGCTGTTGTTGGAGAAGCACCTTAGAACTTGCATTAAAGATCAGTTAATTGCCGGTGACGAAGAGGTTGTAGCCGAATTAATGAAAACGGTTGCCAGGCTGATCAATAAAAATTAACGGAGGTTGAAAAGTATGAATAAAACAGTATTAAAAGTAGAAGGCATGAGCTGCAATCACTGCAAGATGGCGGTGGAAAAAGCGGTGCGGGAAGTAGCAGGCGTGGAAGAAGCCTTAGTGAATCTGGAACAAAAGGAATTGACGGTGACAGGCAGCGCCTCCCGTGAACAGCTGGTTGAGGCAGTGACAAAGGCCGGGTATGAAGTAAAGAGCTGATTTTGATCAAGCATGTTTACTGTTAAACCGAAAAGAGGTATCATTGCATGGCTGAAAATGATGCTGTTTGTTCCGGGCGGTGCGTGCGGAACGAGCGGGAGCTGTCCAGAATTGGATTCACGGTCAAAGGGATGAGTTGCGCGGCGTGCTCCGCCAGATTGGAGAGAGGCTTGTCCGGGATGGAAGGGGTGAGCGCCGCCCGGGTTAATCTGGCGACTGAAAAAGCCACGGTTGACTATGACCCCGCTCTGGTAAAACCGGAACAAATGGTTGAGAAAGTCAGGCAGTTCGGTTTCGATGTTCCGCAGGAAAAGCTGGACCTGGCTATCGGCGGGATGAGCTGCGCGGCCTGCGCCGCCAGGGTTGAGAAGGGATTGAAGGCGCTTCCCGGCGTGGCGGGCGCCGCTGTCAACCTGGCCACCGAAAAAGCCACCGTTGCCTACTATCCCGACCAGGTCAGCGCCGCTGCCCTGGTCAATGCCGTGACGAAGCTGGGTTACGAGGCGCGCAAAATTGATGATGACAATACCGACCGTGAAAAGGATCAGCGGGATAGGGAAATAAAAAGGCAGCTGTTCCTGTTTGTTTTCGCGGCAGTTTTCTCGGCCCCGCTATTTGCCGGTATGCTGGGGATGCTGGCGCCCTTGGAAAGATTCTTTCCCCATATCCTGCACAACGCCCTGTTCCAGTTTTTCTTTGCCACCCCGGTGCAGTTGGTGGCCGGTTACCACTTTTACCGCGATGCTTACACGGCCTTGCGGAACCGGAGCGCCAATATGTCGGTCCTGGTGGCCATGGGGACCAGCGCAGCTTATATTTACAGCACGGTGGTGACCTTTTGGGGCCATCGGTGGGGACTGCAACATGTTTATTTCGAGAGCAGCGCCGTGCTGTTGACCCTGATCCTGTTGGGTAAGATGCTGGAGGCCAGGGCCAAGGGTAAAACCTCCGAGGCCTTGAAAAAGCTGGCCGGTCTGCAGGCGAAAACCGCCCGGGTGATTAGGGACGGCAGCGAGGTTGATATCCCGGTGGAAGAGGTGGCGGTCGGGGATCTGGTAGTGGTTCGCCCCGGAGAAAAAGTGCCGGTGGACGGAGTAATCAGAGAAGGGCGTTCCACGGTGGACGAGTCCATGCTGACCGGGGAAAGCCTGCCAGTGGATAAAAAGGAAGGCGACCCCGTGACCGGCGCTACTTTGAACAAGCTGGGCACCTTTCGTTTTGAAGCCCTGCGGGTGGGCAGGGACACGGCCCTGGCGCAGATTATCCGTTTTGTGGAGGAAGCTCAGGGCTCTAAAGCGCCCATTCAGCGGATGGCGGACGTTATTTCCGGCTACTTTGTGCCCGTGGTGATCGGTATTGCCGTGCTTACTTTCCTGGGCTGGTATTTTATCGGCGATCCCGGCAACGTGACCAGGGCGGTTTTAAACTTCACCGCCGTTCTGGTAATCGCCTGCCCCTGTGCCCTGGGTCTGGCCACTCCCACTTCTATTATGGTGGGGACGGGCAAAGGAGCGGAATACGGAATCCTGATTAAAGGCGGGGAACACCTGGAGCGGACCCACCGGGTCACTGCCGTGGTGCTGGATAAAACAGGCACCATCACGCATGGAGAACCGGTCCTTACCGACCTGATCCCGGCCCCGGGATTTGACGGCCGGGATGACTATCTGCTGCAGCTGGCCGGCGCGGCGGAGAGAGGTTCCGAACATCCCGTTGCCCAGGCGGTGGTTAAAAAAGCAGGCACCGGCAGGGATATGGGAACCGTCACTTCCTTCACGGCGATTCCAGGCCGGGGCATTAAGGCTGAAGTGGGCGGGACGGATGTCCTTCTGGGTACCGGCAGGCTGATGCGGGAGAAGGGTATCGAGTTGCCCGGACTTTTCGAAACCGAGATCGCAAGGCTGGAGAGCGAGGGCAAGACAGTCATGCTCATGGCTCTGGACGGTTTGCCGGCGGCTGTTTTGGCGGTGGCCGACAGCATCAAGGACACCTCCGTGGAGGCGGTGGCTTTAATGCGCAAACTGGGCCTTGAGGTGTGGATGCTCACCGGTGACAATCTGCTGACTGCCCGGGCTATCGCCAGGGCGGCGGGAATCAGTGAAGATCGCGTGCTGGCCCAGGTGCTGCCGGGAGACAAGGCCAGGAAAGTGTCCGAACTGCGGGCCGGCGGGTTGGTGGTGGGAATGGTAGGCGACGGAATCAACGACGCTCCCGCCCTGGCTGAAGCCGATGTGGGGTTTGCCATCGGCAGCGGAACGGATGTCGCCGTCGAGGCCGCCGATATCGTTTTGGTCCGGGGCGACCTGCGCAGCGTGGTGGACAGCATTGCCCTCAGCCGGGCCACTATCCGGAACATCCGGCAAAACCTGTTCTGGGCGTTAATCTACAACGTCATCGGTATTCCCGTTGCCGCCCTGGGGTTTTTAAGTCCCGTGGTGGCCGGCACCGCCATGGCTTTCAGTTCCGTGTCGGTGGTGTCCAACGCCCTGCGGATCAAGCGTTTCAAGCCCGAGCGGTAGAAGTAATATGCTTTAAGGCAAGAAAAACGAACCGGTCAGGTTTGTCTGCAAAACTGATATCTATGAAACCGGTATCTTCCAGCATGTATTTGAGTTCAGCGGCAGTGGGCAATAAATCGTCGGCAACCGGGGGGCCGATGCGGCGGTGGGTGGCGTTGATTTCCTCCCGGCTGTCGGCGTGGCAGATTATCAGCCGGCCATCGTTTCTAAGCACCCGATGCATTATTCGCAAGGCCCCCTTTATGTCGGGAAAGTGAGGCAGAGCCCCGTTGCAAATGACATAGTCATAGCTGTTGTCTTCGTCATCCAGCGCCATGATATCGGCCACCAGAAAACGCGCGTTGGAGCTGAAGTTTTTGCTCCTGGCCCTTTCAATCATTTGGGGAGCGAAGTCCACTCCTGTTACCGAACCGTCTTGCCCGACCAATTCCAGCAGGATGGGGGTTAAAATGCCTGTGCCGCAGGCCACGTCCAGCACCGTGGCGCCTTTGGGAATACCGCACCCTTGCAGAATTGCTTGAAGTTTGGCAGCCACTTCCGGTCCCATGATTGAGTCCCACCGGGCTGCCATTCCATCGAAATAGTCCTTTGATGACATAAATTCCACCTCCGAGTCTGTGTGTATGTAAAACTAAAACTAGAGTTCGGCAAATTGCATGTCAATGCATGCGCTCCCGCGCGGTTTAATGGAAATTGCGATTGTCTCTATAAAATTACAGATCATACAGCCGGTTCAGAACTGTTTCACGCAATAATTCACGTGGTTGGCCATGAGCCCAGACGCGTCCTTCCTTCATTAAAATGACCCTGTTGCACAAGGCGGCGGCTGTTTTGTGCTCGTGGGTGACCATTAAAGTGGTTAGCCCGCGGTCCCGGTGTATTTCATGCACCATGTGCATTATTTCCGTTCTGGCCCGCCGGTCGAGCCCGGTCGTAGGTTCGTCCAGCAGCAGAATATCCGGTTCCTGGGCCAGGGCCCGGGCGATGGCCACCCGCTGCTGTTCGCCGCCTGAAAGATGCCCGATGGGGCGTTCGGCCAAATGGGTCATTCCCACCAGGCGCAGCATGCTTTCCACCATCTGCCGGTCCGGGGCGCCGGGGCGGCGCAGCATTCCCAGTTGGCCGTAGCGTCCCATCATGACCACTTCTTTAACGCTAACCGGCATCCTGGGGTCGATGTTGTGCACCTGAGGCACGTAGCCGATTTTCTTGCGCAGCGTGGCCGGAAAGCTGCTGCCCGCGGCATGGTTCAGCACTCGTACATTGCCCTGCAGCAGCTTGCCCAACCCGTTTACCAGGGTGAGAATAGTTGTTTTACCGGAGCCGTTGGGTCCCAAGATCCCCACCAGTTCGCCCCTTTGGATTTCCAGCGTGACTCCCTGCAGGGCCACGTCCTCCCGGTAAGACACGACTGCATTTTGCAGGGAGATAATTGTCTCAGCCACCGGGTGCACCTAAGGCAATGTTGCCAGGAGCAGGTCCACGTTTTTGGTCACGGCCTTGGCCCAGGTGTCGGTATCCGGAATACCGCCGGGAAAATTGTTCAAAGTAACCTGGGCGGCGCCGATTTCCTTGGCGATGCCGACACCCGCCTCCTTGCCGCTTTGCAGGTTGTCGACGACCAGAGTCACATTATTTGCCCGCCCCAGCTTGATCAAATCATCTATATCCTGCGGGGACATGTCTTCAGCCCGGCCGTAAACCCCGATAACGTTAAATCCGGTCCATTTTACAAATCCGGCCTGCATATCGTTCACCAGCACGTTAACCTTGTTTACACCGGCCTCGTCAAGGCGCTTTTTCTGTTCGTCTCCCACACGCTGCGTTTCTTCTTTCAACCTATTGGACGCTTCAAGAAAGGATGTTTCGTTTTCCGGGGCCGCCTTCGCCAGGTCGGCGGTGATCCTGCCGATGGCTTCCATCCTTACCGGCGGCGCTATCCAGTTTCCTTCAATATCGTAAACTATTTTGTCCAGGTTGGTGTTGGCGGCTGATTTAATCATGCTGTCGCTGAACTTTTCACCCTGCCAGTTGTGCAGCATAAAAAGATCTGCGTCAGCCAGTACCTTCATGTCCTCTGGTTTTACGTCAAAGTGCCCCGGACAGGTGGCGGGCGGGACCAAGTTGATTATTTCCGCCTTGTCCCCGGCTACGGAATTCACGATTTCAGCTATTGAAGAAGTGGTGGTCACAATCTGCAGCGGTTCGGCTTGCCGGGCGTCCCCGGTGTCGCTGGCGGCGCCGCTGTTGCCGCACCCGGCCGATAATAAGGACGCCATAATGACGACCAGTGACGAAAACAGCATTAAATTTCTTTTCCTCATCAAAAACACCTCCAGTTTTTTAATAATTATTCTTGACCGGCCATTTTTTTACCCTGCGCTTGGGTGAAAAAACGGTGGCGGCAATGAATATCAGCGTGGAGACCAGCACGATGGCGGCGCCGCTGGGGCAATGAAGCAGGTAGGAAGATACGAGACCCAGCCAGGTTGAAAGAACACCGAACAACGCCGCAAAAATGAACATGTTGCGCAAGCTGTAGGTTAACTGGTACGCCGCCGCGGCGGGGTTGAGAATTAAGTTGAAGACAAGCAGACCGCCGATGCTGCCCAGGGATACCGTAATGGCCGAACCGGTTAAAACCAGCAGGGTGTAAAAGATCAGATTGGCCGGCAGCCCTATGGCCAGCGCCAGTTCACGGTGAAAGATAACCGCCTGTATTTCTTTGAAAAACAATGCTATGAGCAGCACGATAATGAAAGCCACAACGGACAGCAAGAACAAATCGGGGCGGGTAACAGTGAGTATGCTGCCCCAGAGCAGTTCCAGAGCGTCTGTTTTGGGCCCCGGGATAACGCCCATGAACAGGAAGGCCAGTCCCATGGTCAGGGAGAATACAATGCCTATGGGAGTGTCGGTATTTAATTCCCCCCGGTCGGCGAGGGGGCCGATAATGGCCACCGCCGCCAGGCTGAATATAAAAGCTCCGGCTTCAGGACTGAAGCCTAACAGAGTTCCCAGCAGGGCGCCGGCGAAAGCCGCGTGGGCAATGGCCACCCCGATGAAGGAAAGATTCATGGTTACCACCAGCACGCCGATGAGAGAGCAAGCCGCGCCGCCAAGGCAGCCGGCCAGAATGGCGTTTTGCATAAATTCGTATTGCAGTATGGAGAAATCCATTTTACTCAACTCCCGCCGGTTGGGTATTAAAACTTTCTGCCGCAAATGTGCGATAGGATGCCGTCTCGCTATACCCTGCTTTTTTTGGTGCCGATAATAGTCTTTGAATCCAGCGCATCGCCGATTTTCGACAGCGGGTAACCGGCAAAATCCTGAGCCGGGTAAATCTCTAAAATATTGAAATATTCCTGCAATAAATCCAGGTAGTCTTCAAAAAACAGATCCCCGGCAAAGGAGTACACGCGGTTTTCTTTGGCCACGCCGGCAAATTTAGTCAGGCTCCATTCCATGTCCAGCAGCGCGCTTTTTGAAGACTCCTCCGGGCTGTAGAAGCAGTGTTTGTTTATAAAAAGACCGCCTTCATTCAAACAAGAGTATATCTTGGCCACCAGGCGGGGGTTCTTACCCCCGGGATTGGAGGAAAAGAACACGACGTCATAGCCTTCACCCAGGTTGTCTTGAAAGAAATTGCCCTGGATCACTTCCACCCGGTTGGCCCGGAATTCCCTTATGTACCGGCGCGTGTCTTTGGCAACGTCCGGGAAGTCATAAACATAGGCCCGGATATCGGGGTTGGCCGCGGCGAAGGCGATGGCGTACAACCCGTGCCCTCCGCCCAGATCAAGCAGTTTTTTGGCCTTTTTAAACTCTGCAAACCTGGTTACAAGGCCGACCGTTCTTTGCAGTTCCCCGCACAGTGCTTCCCGCGCCAGTGAATGAATCAAGTTGTTGGCGAAGTACTGTTCTTCACTGGCGACAAGAGGTCCGCTTTCAAGTATGCCGGTTAATTGCTCCCATAGCTTTAAACCGTTGGCCAGGTTTTGGATGACTTCGCGCTGGCACAGGGGAGAGCCGGCTGTTAAATAAGTGTTGCTCAGGGCTGTATTTTTAAAACAGTCGTTTTCCTGGTCGACCAAGTCCAGTGATACCAGAATCCGGCATAGGTTGGCGGTCACTCGGGGGTCGGTGCGCAGTGTTTTTGCGAGTTCTTCCAAAGTCTGGGGGGCGGTTAATTGTTCAAAAAAACCCATTTCCACGGCCGTCTTGATTGCGGCAAATTTTTTATAACCGTCCGCACAGTCATGCAATATCTCCATGAGTGGTTTGGCGTTTGTGCCGGGCTCGTTTTTTAAATAACTGTCCAATGATTTTACCGTCCTTGTTATTTTTTACATTTTTAAAACGTACATTTCAGACCGGCAACAGAACTATTTAAGGAGGTTAAAAGGCTCTGACAATGTAAACCTTTTTACCAGCATAAAAAATGCCATGAATGAACCGGCCCTACCAGCGGGCCAATACCTTCATGGCATCATAAATCAATCTGATGAAATTATAAAACCACGAATTGGCGCTTTCTGCTTAAAGCTTACACCTTCGTGGTTGTTTCCGTTGCCGGAATGATTCAATCATCCCTCTACGTAATGAACTTATAACAAAAAAATAAATTTGTCAAGCCTACAAACCTGACCTCTGCCATTCTCTGTGTATTGCCTGTCCGGCTGAAATACAGAATTGAAATTTTCATTGCTTTTACAGTTCACTCCTTTTAGGGGTTATTTCCATGGAAATAACCCCTAAATTTTTTTTAACTGCCCGGTTTAATTATTTTGTCAACTAACTTATTCATGTTCTCCCGTTGTATATTCACATCCAGCGCATCTCCCACAAGGTTGGCCCGGCTAATATCCTGGGAATAGCCTAAAGTAAAATCGATCTCTATCCCCCGCCGGGATAATTCCTGGCGCAAAGTAGGTTCTGTGGACTCATCAACCTTGTTTAAGATAACGAAGAATTTTTTATGAGCCTCTTCAGTCAGGCCCTTGGCCTTTTCAGCCAGCAAAACCGACTCATAAGAAGGGTCTACGACCATTAATACGGCGTC
The DNA here is from genome assembly GCF_900113335.1 of Desulfotruncus arcticus DSM 17038. Lineage (GTDB taxonomy): Bacteria > Bacillota > Desulfotomaculia > Desulfotomaculales > Desulfallaceae > Desulfotruncus > Desulfotruncus arcticus. The sequence goes on along the minus strand of NZ_FOOX01000006.1, from coordinate 168,950 downwards.
TGCCCCTTCGAGGATACCACGCCCGAAATGTTCCACACCGGCTTCTGTGTCCGCTATAACCCACTGGTTTTCACTTACTTGAAGTTCTTTTAACAATGAGCGTGTTATTGAGCCCATGGGGCAAGCGCAGCCTTCCATGTTGTGCTCAATTTTCCCAATGCGTAAATTACCCACCGGTCCATTCCAACTAACGCAGGCAGGAGGTAAAGCCTCCAAAGATAAATCATCTTTGAAAAAAGTTACCTTTTCACCGTTTTGTTGCTGCAGGGATGCTAAAAGCTTTTCCCGCACCACAGATTTACCGCCCAGGGAGCCCATTAAACTCATCTCCGGCGGTTCCTGGCCGAGCATCTTACACAGGCCCAGATTGGATTCATCGGTGTCCACTACCAAAACCTTGCCCAGTTCGCCTAATGCCTTGGCCAAAAGGGTTACCACTGTGCTCTTGCCACTGCCTCCACGACCACAGACGATCATTTTAGTCATTTTCCTGCCTCCTCTACTTTTACTTTTATCAAACCAGCCTATGCGTGCACCGGGAATGCTGTCTATTTGAGCAGAATAAGGTTTTATGTCTATCAGAGGGCTGCCGTCTAGCGCTTCCATGCCTCGCACCATTAAACGGTTGCCTTCCCGGCTTAATAACTCGGCTGCGCAAAAGGCTATAGGATTGGGGCGGGAAGGTGAACGGCAGGCAAATACACCGTGAACCTCCGAGTCGTGCGGAGTTTTGGTCTGCAGGGTATCCCGCCGCGCCCGGTCAAACCAGTACAGAACAATTAAATGAGTTGCCTCTTCTATATCTTTCAGCCCTGCAGCATATTCCGGATAAATCTCCAATTCCATTGTTTCTTTGGAAAAACGGCCCTGAAAAGGTGCATCTCCCTTTGACTTATACGGACTGTGAACAACCCCTATCGGCACTAATTCCAAAAAACCACCTCCCATTAGATAATAAAAAAAGCCACAATAAACATTCTTTCCAACCTTCGAGCCGGAAAAAAGGTCTTCGTGGCCTTGTTTTAATAGTTAACACTATCTATGAATAAGTATGTTATTGTTATATTTATTTATTTTACATGTGATAAAAAACTCCTGCAATTAAATTAAAAAAAATTTCTGCTGTATAACTTAGCAGGACCTACCGGTAGGTTTTCCACTCAAAGCTTGCAAAACAACCGGGGTGGGCAATTGTGTCTGAGCCAAGTCTGAGTCTTAACTGCGCAAGGCTGCCTTGGGGGGGCCGGGTTTGGCCAAAATCTTTCCGTTGATTACCCCAACCAAAGTTTTTATTATCACCACCGACCAGATGAACAATAACAGTAGAAAACAAATAAAACCATATAAATAAATAACAGGTGAGTTTAAAAAAGAGGCTACCGTATAAGTGGCGGCTGCGTAAGCCCCCAGCGGGAAGGTGAATGCCCACCAGGCCAGGGAGAAAGGCAAGCTGCTGCGCCGGAGATAGTAAATGGTTAAGCATATTGCGCAGATCAACCACCAAAAACCAAACCCCCACAACAAAAGGGCCAGCAAGTTAACCACCGGCGTTACCAGGTCGCCTAAATAAGGGACGCCGGCTGTTCCCAAACCTGAAAGAGCAATGGTACCAACACCAATTGGACCAAGATTAATCCATGCGGTGGGCGCCAATGCTCCCGGCAGCGGCGGGCGGCAAAAGAACCGGTATAAGCAAATGGCTTCCAAAAATAAGAAGAGGAAAAAACCACAGCTCCAGGATACATAATTAAATATCAGCATTGTTTGCTGCCAGGCATCGGGCCAGTAAGAAACCAGCTTGGCTCCGGGAACCGGTATAACGATCAAACTTACCGGCGGCATAAACCAGGCTGGATTGACCTGTTCAATTCTAACCTCCTGGTTGATAAAATTCAGCAGGGGAATAATTATCGCTAGCAGTAGAGCCAATACAACCCCCAGCAGCCAAAAGAACTTGGCCAAACCGACAACCAGACCGGTATCCCAGTGCCCTGAGCCAATAACCAGCAGGTCGGCAACCAACACCAGGCAGGCAATGGGCATAGTGGCAAAAAATTGCCCGGTTACCGGTTCCCGCAAATCATTTATGAACTCCTGTCGGTACAGAACCAGCCTTAATGTCCAAAAAACAAACAGTACGGCAAATAACAGCATATTAAAAATCCATAGCGCAATCGACAGGTATTCCAGATAAATGCTAAAACGGGCATAATAAAAACTGGTGATTGCCAATATACCTGTGCCCATAACGCTGGCAAACCAGGAGGGGGCAAAGTTTTTAGTAATTAAGGATAAGCTGTTCATTAGTCAATGCTCCTATATTAATGATGTAGCTTGGGGCCGAAAGTTTTTGTCATGTTCAATTTGCATCAGCGTCGCTGCCTTTTCCTTCATAAACAATACACCTTAGATTGTTTACGTACGTTCATTAGAAAGTATTATAGCATTATAATATTAATATGTTAACTAATTCTTTATTATTTATTTTTTAATAAGTAGCTGTTTAATTCCAATAGTTTACTTATTTACTAAGAGATGCAACAATAATATAATTTATACTAAGTAAAAGAAATCATGAGTTAAAAGAGCTAAGGGAAAAGCGGAAGATTTAAATAGATTGCTATAAGAAACTGATGTGGTGGGAAGGTAGGAAAGGAAAAAGCATCTTCAAGCGGCCGGTCACATTTGCGGGTAATGTTGACACTATGACTTAATTATGCTATGTTCATTACATTAACAGCTTAATTTAGCTTAAATTTCATAAGTATAAATAAACAGGTGTTTTACCGGAAGGGTAAAAACTTAAAAGGGAAGCCGGTGTAAATCCGGCGCGGTCCCCGCCACTGTTATGGGGAGAGATCTTACACAGAGTCACTGTTCAGCATTTTGCAAGATGGGTGCCGGATGGGAAGACGTAAGGTTTCTGTGAACCTGAGCCAGGAGACCTGCCTGTTTGTTAGGTACCAGCAGCGCCTACGGGTAGATAGGGGTAGGGGGTATTTTTTATGGCTTTTACCATAGTAGATACCGATTATACCCGGCCTGTGCAGGCCGGGTTTTTTGATGCTTGCGCAATAGGAGGTACAATTTTGTTAGAAGAAATAACCTGTTTTAAAAAACAAGTTTCTATTCCGGGAATTAACTTTTATATTCACGGCAGTAACACATTTGTCATTTCGTCTGACAATCCGTTAACAGTACTAAGTTCTGCCGTACTGGGGGCAGATTTGCGCCGGGCCAGATACATTATTAACCATACCGTGGATAAAGACTATAACGGTAATAATCCCGAACAGGATTTGGCAAAAGTAGCTGCAAGCTTGGGGTTGGAAAAAGATGTTTTGGGCATGATGACGTCTGTAAGTATCACCCATACCTTTTTAAGTCACGTAAATCATCAGGGGCTTTCCGTAGCAACTTTTTGCACAGCGGGAATAGGCAATCCGGGCGTAGCGGGTTTACCTATCGGTAAAGTAATTAACCAACAAAAATACGGAACAATTAATCTTATTTTGTTAATTGACGGAAATCTTACAGCCTCTGCCATGGTTAACGTCGTAATAACCGCCACGGAGGCAAAAACAAGAGCTTTATTCAAGGCCAATGTTTGCCTCCCTGATGGAGAACTGGTTACGGGCACTACCACAGATTCCCTGGTCGTTGCCTGCACCGGTAAAGGGCGAGCCCTGTCTTATGCCGGTACCGCTACGGATTTAGGGTATTTTATAGGGCGGACTGTTTCCGAAGCTATAATCCAGGGCGTGGCAAGTTATATCTCACTGTCCGGTGCCGGGGAATATGTTATGAAAAGCAAGGGCAAATTGGTGAATTAATTTGGAATAAAAAAAACTGGTTCTCGCTTGTGCTTAAAAACTTAATAAAAGGAACAAACAGGTGCTTAACCGGAGAGGTTAAGGTTTAAAAGGGAAGTCCGGTGCAAATCCGTCGCGGTCCCCGCCACTGTAATGGGAAGGAATTTTACACCAGGTCACTGTCCGGCGCTAAACAGTATATAATTGCTGTTGCGATTATCATAACTGCCACTGAATGCTGGATGGGAAGACGTGATATTCCGGTGAACCTGAGCCAGGAGACCTGCCTGTTTGGTTATGCTGCCAGTGCCTGCGGGTGATAGGAATAAGGTTTTATTTGTGCTGGATTTTGTCCGGCAAATCTCCCATTTTTCCCCGGTCTCCTGGTAGACCGGGGTTTTTTAATTACAGGTAACCGGCAGAATCAGAGAGGTGATCAGTTTGTTTAAAAAGTTAACCATTGTTTTACTATTGCTGCTGATAGTGTTTTCTGTTGCTGCTTGTGCGGACAAGGATGCCGGGGTAGTCACCAATTTGTCAGAACAGTCGGAAGAAAAAACCGTAATGGCAAGTGAAAAAGAAGGGCATTTGGACAACAGTGAAGGGGAAAATCCTGAAGCAACAGCAGCCGGAGATTCCAGGGAAACCGCTGCGGCGAGAGATAAGGAAGATACTGCCAGCGCCGGTGCTTCCGATAAAGAACCGGTGGCTGCTGATAATAAGGAACCGCCCCAAGAGCAAGCCGGTGTATCCTTGGACCGGGAATTATACAAAGGCTACCAAGGCCCGGTACAGGGAGAAATTAAATATCAAGAGGGTACTCCGGCCGATGCCAATTCCGGTTCTTATCAGGCTACCGGAGATATTGAAAGCCCCTATCAGGTAAATTTGGTTGTTACCCAAAATTACGGTCACACCAAAATGTTCGGCCGCAAGGTGGGGCTGGTTAAAGACGAAGTGGGCATGGAAGTGATGTTCCGGAATCTGGATATCCAAACCGCTTACGGAGGGGGATTTGTCAATGCCATTAACGGTGTGGAATCCAAGTACACCTTTTATACCGGTGCGGAGAGAAAAAAATTGGACTGGTTCTATTGGGTCAACGGTATTCTGGCCCCGGTGGGCGTTGCCGAATACCGTCCTCAACCCGGGGATGAAATTTGGTGGGATTACCATAACTGGGACGTCACTATGTTTATTCCGGCGGTGATCGGCTCGTACCCTCAGCCTTTCAAAAGCGGTTTTTGGGGGAAAAATCCCGGCACAGTTATCATGTATACGGAACCCTTTAAGGAGGGTGCGCAAAAACTTAAACAGAGCCTGTTGGAACAAGGGGTCAAAGAAATAGATGTAGCCGCTTACAACCCGTCGGTGCTGGAAAACCCCGATAAATATTATATTTTGCTGGGCACCTGGGGGGAATTGTCCGCCGACAGTGAGAGCTTGCAAAAAACCAATTTGAAAGGCAAGTTTATCGGTGTATACATTAAGTTTGCCGACGGGAAAATGCAGGCCCTGAACTTACAAGGTCAAACCGTTAAGACTTTTGACGATACGGCAGGGGCTATTTACGCCTTTGCACCGGGAATCGGCAGTGTCAAGCCAACCTGGCTGGTAACGGGAACCGGTAACGCCGGGGTGCAATCGGCCCTGGATGTATTGTTGGATGACCCGTCCTCCATCACCCAGTTTTTCGGGGCCGTAGTAACCAAAAACGGCGTGGAAAATGTACCTTTTATGAACTAGGAAGCAGAGGGGCCTATGCATAAAAACAATCTTATACTTATTTATCTGGTTATTATGGTTGTATGGCTGCTTGCCGGGGGAAGCGCTTATGCATCAGCCCCTGTCGCCATTTCCGCCGAGACCGGTTTCGCCGGCAAGTGTAAAGCAGGGGGCATTAACCCGGTGCGGGTGACTCTGGAGTCGGGGGGGCAGGATGTTGAAGGCACCGTAACCGTTGCGGCAGGTGCAAGATTATACCGGCACCGGGTTGACCTGCCGGCGGGAACAACCAAAATGCTGCCCTTTTCCGTGCTGGTGTTGAATCAAGACCGGGCCATAACAATCAGCTTTGATGATCACGATGGTAAAGTTATTGCCGGCCGCCGGGTACCCCTGGAAATTGCGCCCGCCAATGCTGTTTTGGTGGGATTGCTCAGCGATACCCCGGCAGAGCTTTATTATGTCAGAGGATTGAATGCGCCTTTAACGGCCGGAAAAGATGTGCTGACGGTAAATATGGACGAGAATTTCCATTTTACCCCGGCGGAAATGCAGAATATCAATCTAATCGTATTGGATAATTTTAATACCGGCAATTTAGCCGCGGATCAAGAGGAACTGCTGCGGAGCTGGCTGTCCGGGGGAGGGCTGGCCCTGGTGGGAACGGGCCGGTACGGCTATAAAAACCTGACGGGTATGTTCGCCCGCTTGGACGGAGCAGAACCCACCGGTTATGGCTGCGCGGCGGCCCTGCCCTTTAGCCCGGCGGGGAGTGACGACCCGTCCGGGGTGGCCCAAGCCCTTGAACAATATATCACCGCCGCAGGGCTGGCCAGATTAATCAATGGTGCGAGAATCACCGAACAGGCCGCAGCCGCCGGAGAACTGCAGCCGGTGGCTGAACGCCTGCTGCAGCCTTCAGGTTATGCGGTACTGTTTCTGCTGGCTCTGGCCGTTGTTTACCTCCTTTTGCTGGGCGCGTGTATCTTCTGGCGGGGGAGGCCCTGGTGGGCGGTTCCGGCCATTGTTGCGGGGTTTGCAATGATCTTCTGCCTGCTTGCCTGGTCCGGCGGATTATACAGAAGTAAAGCCGTATGCGCCGGCGTGCAAATTCACGGGGATGACGATGCTTCATATTCCCTGACCAATATTTATCCATACCGGCAGCAACAATTAGAGGTGCAGCTGCCGGGAACGTACTTAATACAGGAAGCGGGGGCGGGGAAGTTTAGTATTGACCCCCTGGAGACCACCATTGCTTATGATGACGCCGGACCCCACTATCTGTACAGCCGGGGGACGGCGCCGGGGAAAAACCCTAACCTGCAGTTGGGCCTGGACGGGGATCTATTGACCGGGGAAATTGAAAATCCCCTGGCTTGCGACCTGGTTAACTGCTTTCTGCTGGTGGGGGATACCGTTGTCGGCCTCGGGGATCTGGAAGGCAGGGGCAGGGTGGAGTTTAAATATCGTTTGGAGCATGCTCTGCTCAACCTGGGCGACTATAACTTCCTGGATGCCGTATCCCGGGCGGGGAAAATGGACAACTACCAATTGGAACTGTTTAAGTATTACTTTTACCAGGCGGCGGGTGACGGCACCGGGTGCAAAATGTTCGGTTTTAGCCGCGGCCAAAAAGAACTGACCATCAACGGCAAGTCCCGGAAAGTTGAAGAGTTGGCCCTCCGGGTTTTCCCCGTGACCCTGCAAACCGGCCCGGGAGCGGTAACACTGCCTCCGGGGCTGGTACAGCCCGTGGTGGAGTGCCGGAATCCCTCTACAGTAATAAAAAATGATTATAACCTGCGGGAAGGGGAAGAACTGACAGTTTATTACGTGCTGCCCCCGGAGGTGCGGGCCGGGGAAATATCGGTTTACTCCCGGGTGGAGGGCGGGCAGATAAAACTGGAGGTTTTCAATCGCCGGCAGGGCGCCTGGGAACCCCTGATTTCCGGCATGCTGCAGGGCGCCGCGCTGGAGGATTACATCGGTGGCGGCCCTCTGGCCATTAAAATAAAGGGCAGCGGGCGCATAATCATTCCGCAAATAGGAATTAAAGGCTATAAGTCTGCTGAAAGAGCACCGGCAAGTGGCTGACAAGGCAAGTGCAGAACCGTTCCACTGGAAAGGGGTATTGGACATGGGCAGCAGAAATATCACCCTAATGCTTTCCTATTTAATCATATTGACGCTGGTTCTGACCGGCTACCTGTTGATGGTGGCCCTGCCGGTGGAGGGCTACAACCCTGGCGACTATGAGCTGGGTTATCTGTATTTCATTGCTTTTCAGCTGCTGCTTTTCTCCTTGGTTGTTCCCTTTTGGGAAGTGGAACAATTAACCGGGTTATCAATTGAACAATCAAATCCATCGCTGCCGGTTAAACCGCCGTCTTTAGCGGTTTTCCGCTGCCTGGGCGCTCTGCTGTGGCAGATGGCAATCTTTGTGCTGGCCTCTGTTCCCCTTATTTTACTGATTTTTATTGCCGGCGGTCTGAATATGCTGAATTTTCTCTGGCCGCTGGTGCTTCAGGTTCTCTGGGGGGTATTTATTCTCAGTGTGCGCGTTTTTCTGAGTACCACCAGTTTGCCCAAAAACTGGCAAAGCTTTCTCCTAATGTTGTTGGTTTTTACCGCACTTATTTTAACCCCGGTTTTTTTCTATTTTTATTATGAATACGGGCAGCTGGTGCTTACAACTGTTTTTGACAGGGATATTCCCGGCCTGTTTTTCTTAAACCCACTGCTTACCGTCACGGGCCTGCTATACATACAGACAGGCGGCACCAACCAGGTGGGTTGGGCGCCGGTGGTGTATAATCTGTGCTTTTACTGCCCGGCCATTTTAATCTTCTGGCTGCTTACTCTGCGGAACCTGAACAAAGTATATCGCGAGGTGTAAACAGTGCCCAAGCATCCCCTGGACCTGTTATTGCTAAAACTGCGCCGGAAGCTGTGGCTGCAAAATGTTTTGCGCCGGCTGACCGACGGCCTGCTGGTCACCGCAGGGGTGTTATTCATTTTCATCGTATCGGCGCACCTGTATCCCTGGCTTGACGTGCCGGGCAAGGCCCTGTATGCCGGGGGTACCCTGATGGCCCTGGCCCTGGCCGCGGGATTATTTAGCCAGCCCGGTTTGAAACAGGCGGCGGCGGCCGGGGACCGGCTGGGCCTGGAGGAGCGGCTGACAACCTATCTGGAATACCGCGGCCGGGAATTCCCCCTGGGGGAAGTTTTCCGGGAAGAAGTGGAGGATGCCGTGCAAAATGTTAACCCCCTGGGCCGGTATAAGTTAAGCATTAACGGCAAAAAGGTGCTGGCCGCCGCCATACTCATTGTGCTGTCCTGGGGCATCTACTTTCTGCCTTCGGAAACGCGGCAGGCGGCCGGGGAGCGGGAAGAGATCAGCAGGGAGCTGCAGAAGGAAGCGGAAAAAATCAAAAAAATCCGGGAGGAATTGCCGGGCACGGAAAATGACCGGGAAAATAACGAACAAATATTGTCTGCTTTAAAAACGCTGGAGCGCCGGTTGAGCCGCGCCAGTGATTTTGACCTTGCCGCCGCCGAGGTGGCGGCGGCGCAAAAGGAACTGAGCCGGCCGGCCGCCAACCAGGATGAGATTATGCAAAGTCTGGCCGGTATTTTTGAAGGTGTGGGAACCGGGCACCGGGAGCTGCAGGGAGCCTTAAGGTCGGGGGACCTGGACCGGGCCGTCAAGCTGAGTGCCGCAAGCCAATTTACAGACCGGGAGCAGCAAGCCATGCTTGCTAATTTGCAGCAGGCGGCGGGCAGTGACCTTTCCTCCGGGGCCAGGGACGAACTGGCCCGGCTGCAAACTGTTTTGCAGAACAAAGCCCTGACGGGCGAAAAACTGCAGGAAGTGCTGCGTTCTATGGCTGACCCGGGCGAAATGTCCGCTTTGGAAGAAAAAGTTGACTTGGCGCTGCAGCAGAGCAAGGAAAGGCTGCTGGCCCGGGCAGACGACGGTATAAAAAGTCCCGGCGGCGAGGACCGGCTGGCCGCCTTTGCCGCCGGAACAACCAGTGACTACAGCCGCGCCGAAACCACGGGCGCTTCCGGCGGCGACCTGGCCGCCGGGGGGCCGGGCGGCCATTCCGGCGGCAGCTCCCGGGGTGTGGGGGGAGGCGGCGGCAAGGCTTCCGGCGAGAGCGGCGGCGAAGGCTCATTCGGCGAGGTGGCCAGGCAAGAACAGGCCACCCGGCCGGGTGAAGAGGACGCTCCGCTTTCCCGGGTGCAGGGGCAGCTGGGAGCGGAAGGCGGCATGGCGGATAAAATCGCCGACGGGGTGCCGGCGGAAACCGGGGAACTGCCGGCCCTGGCCCGGGCGCGGGCGGAATTCGGGGAAGCGGGTATGGAGTACGTTTTAAAATACCCGATACCCCTGCCAAGGCGGGAACTGGTCAGGGAATATTTTACGCAATTAAACGGGGGAAATTGAAATGAAGCAAAATCTCATCAGAAATTTTCAAGAACACTTTACCGCCATGGAACGGGAAGTGGGCAAGCTGATCATGGGGCAGGAGGAGATAATCAGACATGTTATAACCGGCATTATTGCCGGTGGCAATGTGCTGCTGGAAGGGGCGCCGGGCCTGGGCAAGACTCAGCTGGTAAAAACTCTGGCCCGGGTGCTGGATCTTTCCTTCTCCCGCATTCAGTTCACCCCGGACCTGATGCCGGTGGATATTATCGGTACGGTGATAATGCATAAAAACCAAGGCGAACTGGGCTTTTCCTTTGAAAAGGGCCCCATCTTTCACTCCCTGGTGCTGGCCGATGAAATCAACCGGGCCACCCCCAAAACCCAGAGCGCCTTTTTGGAAGCCATGCAGGAAAAAACCGTAACAGTGGGCGCCACATCCTATCCCCTGCCCGATCCCTTCTTTGTGTTGGCCACCGAAAACCCGCTGGAAATGGAGGGTACCTATCCCCTGCCCGAAGCGCAGCTGGACAGGTTTATGTTCAAGCTGAAGATTTTTTTACCGGAGTTAAATGACTTGTCACGGATAATGGACCTTACGGTGGGCGGCTCCCGGGAGCCCCTGGTCAAGAAACTGGCCACCGGTGAACAAATTCTGCAAATGCAGCAAATTGCCCGGGAAGTGCCGGTGGCCGCGGACGTAAAGCACTACGCTCTGAAAATTATGCTGGCCACCCATCCCGAGCACAGCCGGTTGCAGTTGGTCAAGGATTACATAACCTGTGGCGCCAGTCCCCGGGGGGCGCAGTCCATGCTGGTTGCGGCCAAAATACGGGCCCTGGCCCTGGGCCGCTATAATGTTTCTTATGAGGATATCAAAGTTATGGCCTACCCCTGCCTGCGCCACCGCATTTTCCTGAACTTCCGGGCCGGGGCGGATCAGGTGGATGCCGATGCGATTATAGAGGAAATATTGCGGCAGGTGAAATAGTATGGATAACCTTTCAGATAATCTTGCACTAGGGCACTTTTTGAAGGAAATAGAACAACTGATAGTATTTACCAGAAAGCGGCTGGTAAAAGGAGACGCCGGGAGCCGCCGGGGGAAGGGGCGGGGAATTTCCCTGGATTTCCACGGACACCGGGGATATTTACCGGGTGACGATATTCGCAGGGTGGATTGGAAGGCCTATTCCCGTACCGGCAATCTCTATGTCCGGGAATATACGGAAGAGAGGCAGCTGCAGGTCAACATATTTTTGGACAGCAGCGCTTCCATGGACTTCGGCAGTCCCAATAAATGGGTTCTAGCCCGGCAGGTAGCCCTGGGCTTGAGTTATATTACGCTGAAACAGGGGGATAAACTGAGCTTTTACGTCTTAAATGATCCAATTCGGGTCATTCGCAAACAGGCCGGTGGTAAAGAAAGTTTCTATCACTTGCTGCGGCAGGTGCGGGAACTAAAACCGGCGGGGCCGACTGCTTTCAGCGGCATAACGGGCAGCAAGCTGCCTGGTTCCGGCATGACTTTTGTAATCTCGGATTTGTTTGGCGAAGGCCTGCCGGAAGCTTTGGATCACCTCTGTTCCGGGGGGCAGGAGGTGGCAGTGCTGCACCTGCTGTCTCCCCAGGAAACGGACCCCGGCTATGAGGGGGAATGGAAATTTATTGATCTGGAGACGGGGGAAGCCAGACCGGTCCGCCTGGACCAAAGAACCAGAGCAATTTACCGGGTCAAAGTGAATGAATATTTGCAAAACTGCGCAGCAATCTGCCGGCGTCGGGGCGTAAGATATGTTTTCGGCAGTACGGGGCAGGCGCCGGTGGCCCTGGTGGCCGCTGCGACGGGGATAAGACGATGAGCTTTTTACAGCCCCTGGGATTACTGCTGGCCCTGGCCCTGCCCCTGATCATTGTATTGCATTTTCGCAAGCGTCAGGTGCTGGAAAAAGAGGTCTCCAGCCTGGTGCTGTGGGACCAGGTGCTCCGGGAAGTGCAGGGAGTAAAAGCCAGGCCAATAAACCGCTACCTGTTGCTGCTGCTGCAGCTGTTAATTGGTTCTTTGCTGGTGCTGGCTTTGGCCCGGCCCGTTTGGGTAGCGCCATGGCGCGGCGAGGAAATTACAGTGGCCCTGGATTGCTCCTTGTCCATGCAGGCCGCGGAAAGCGGCAGCACCCGCCTGGACCGGGCCAAACAGGAATTAACGGGTTACCTGGCAACACTGCCGGACGATGTGCGGCTCAATCTGGTGCTGCTGCAAAAAAACAGCCGGCAGGTGCTGGAAAAAGCCCGCCCCCAAGAGGTGCAGGAAGCACTGGCGCCTATCGACTGCACCAGCGAGGCCCTGGACGTGGAAATGGCCGCCAGGGTGCTGGACGCTTGTCCGGCGCCACGGGTGGTGATCACCGATAAGGATTTGCCCCTGGGCGACAGGCAAATTAAAGTGGGCGGCCAACCGGACAACATGGGCATTACCGGCGCCGCGTATGATTATTATTCCCATACCGTCCTGTGCCGGGTGAAAAACTACGGTTCCCGCGACCGCACCGCCTTGCTCCAGCTGGAGGACGGGCAGGGCCGCCGGGATGTCCAAAAGGTGGCTATCCCGGCCGGCCGGGAAACCGACATGAACTGGACCCGGCTGAACACGGGCGCGCAATTGCTGCAGATAACCATCCAAAACCAGGATCTGCTGGCCGTGGATAACTCTTTCCTACTGCCGGTGGGTGACAGCTTTAACAAAAAAGTGCTGCTGGTGGGCCAAAGCTACTATTTGCAGCAGGCCCTGGCCAGTCTGCCCGGCATTACCGTGCAATGTGTGGACCGGTGGGAAGGGGTTAAGGATCAATACGACCTGTATATCATCAATCAAGAGCCGCCTGCCGGCATGCTCCCGGCCAAGGCCCGTGTCTGGCGGCTGAATCCGCCCGGAGAGATGCTCGACGGACCGATAGACGGACCGGCTCCGTTAACAATTTCCCCGGGAACCCTGGCCCGGGACCTGGAACCGGACCTGCAGGGGGCTTACGCGGACCGGTGCGCCGCCCTGAAAGTGCAGCCGGGGTGCCGGGCGGTAATGGAAGCCGCCGGGAAACCGGTGATGGCGGCGGGCGACAGGCTGCTTTATTCCACACCGGACTGGGATCATACCAACCTTGCCCTGCTTCCGTCCTTTCCCATCCTGGTGGACAATATCTTGGCCTGGTTCTTCCAGGACGAAATGCCCTGGCTTCAACCGGGAGACCAGGTTTATCCGGAGCAGGGGCGGGCTTTGCAACTGACAGGCCCGCAGGGTTTTAGCATAGCGCTGGAAGGCATTCCGGTAACTCTGGGCAGGCCCGGTGTTTATCAAATTATGGAAAACGATCAAAAGGTACGGACAATGATTGTAAATCCTCCGCCGGGACTTGTCGCCGGAGCTCTTGACCGGCCGGAAAAGCGAGAAAATGCGGTAAACGTCGGGGGCACCGGCCCGGCGGGATCGTTGCTGTCGCTTAATCTGCAGGGTATTGCCCTGGTATTGGTACTTGTGTTGCTGGCGGTGGAATGGCAGGTGTACAGACGTGAGCTTTAACGACAGTATAAATATCAAACTGCTGCTCCCGGCCCTGTTCATACTCGGTTATTTTATCGTGGCGGGCTGCCGGGCGCGCCGCCTGCTGCCCCGCAAGACCCTTGCCTGGTGGCTGTCCTGCCGCCTGCTGGCCGTAATTTGCCTGCTGCTGGTCCTGGCCGGGGCCGGGATGGTGCTGGTTCCCCGGGACACCACCACCGTTTTTCTGGTGGACGGGTCACTCAGCGTCCAGGACCGTAAAACCGCCGTGGAAAAGTATATCAATGACCAGCTGCGCTCAAAAGCTGCCGGGGACAGGGTGGCGGTGATTACCTTTGGCCGCGAGCCCATGGTGGACATTCCCGTGGGCAGGCAGGTGCGTCAGGTGGCACTGGCCGCGCAGCCGGACCCCAACTTTACCGACCTGGAAAAGGCGGTGGCGTTTGCCCTGGATTATTTTCCGGCGGATACCAATCGCCGCCTGGTATTAATCACCGACGGCCGGGAAAATTCCGGCAGCGTTGGCTCCCTGGCCGGAAAGCTGCGGGACAGTAACGTAAGCCTGCTGGTATATCCCCTGCCGGGGGGACGGCAGCAGGATGTTCAGTTCAGTTCCCTGCAGCTGCCGGCCAATGTCCGCCCGGGGGAGCTGGTGCCTGTCAGCGTGACCCTGGACAGCACCTGGTCGGCCCGGGGTATCATCCGCCTTTTTGGCGACGGCGAACAGGTGCTGCAAAAAGAGGTGGCGGTGCAGCCGGGTGCCAATAATTTCAGGTTTGACCTTGCCCCGGAAAAAGAGGGCGGGTTGAACTACCGGGGAGAAATTGATTTTCCCGGGGATGCCAATGCCGGGAACAACAGTCTGACCGCCGCCGTAACTGTTGAGGGCGCCCCCGGAGTACTGGTGGTGGGCGACCAAGGAGAGGTAACGGTGGTCAATTCCCTTCTGCAAAGCCTGGACCTGAACGTCACCTGCTGTACTCCCGGCACAGTGCCCGGGGACCTGGAATTTTTATCCCGTTTCGGGGAGATTTTTCTGGTCAACGTTGCCCACCAGGATCTGCCGCCAGGTTTTGAGAATAGCCTGGAAAAGTGCGTGCGGGAACTGGGCACCGGCCTGGTGGTTGCCGGCGGGGAGCGCAGCTTTGCCCCGGGGGGCTATGAAAACACCCTGCTGGAAAAAATGCTGCCGGTGGGCTGCCGGATGAAGGGCAGTCAAAAGCAGCCCAACCTGGGACTGGTGCTGGTGATCGATTGTTCCGGCAGCATGGAAGATACCAGCGGCGGGGTCAATAAGCTGGAGATGTCCAAGGAGGCCGCTCTGCGCTCGGTGGATGTTCTGGAGCCCGGCGATTACCTGGGGGTGCTGGGTTTTGCCGATACGCTGGAATGGCTGGTACCCTTCGGTCCGGTACAAGAGCCAAATCAAATCAAGGACAGTATCGCCAAGCTGGCTGCCAGGGGAGGCACCCTGATCATCCCGGCCCTGGGGGCAGCCTCCAAAACACTGCAGCAGGCCTCGGCCAAAGTCAAACATATCATTTTGCTCACCGACGGCCAGGGGGAGAAAGAGGGTTACCAGCCCTATACCGACGCCCTGCGGGAGCACCAAATCACCCTCTCGGCGGTGGCGGTGGGCGAGGATGCCGACCGCCGGGAACTGGAATACCTGGCGGAGCAAACCGGGGGGCGGCACTATTTTACCCGGAATCTGCAGAGCATCCCCCGTATCTTTACCCGGGAAACCTACCTGGCCACCAGGAGATATATCAACAACGAGGAGTTCACCCCGGTCCAGGTGCGGGAAACGGCCTATTTCCCGGTGGTTTCCCCGCCCCCCCTGAAAGGCTACGTGGGCACCGGCATCAAGGACGACGCTGAGTTGCTTTTAAAAAGCAGCCGGGACGACCCGGTGCTGGCCGACTGGCGGTACGGGCTGGGGAAGGTGATAGCCTGGACGCCGGATTTGAGCGGCCGGTGGAGCGCTCCCTGGGTAACCTGGCCGGGCTTTCAGGCGCAGTGGTCCCGGTTGATTAATTGGTGCCTGCGGGACCGGGAGGGAGACGGGCTGCAGGTACAGCTTGTCCGCCGGGGCGGGGCAGTGGAGGTTTCCGCCGCCGCTGTCTCTCCGGAATCCGGGCAGCAGGCGGAAATGATCGTACAGGGGCCGGAAGGGCGGCAAAAAGAAACCGTATTGCAGCAGGTGGCGCCGGGTAAATATGGCGGCAGCTTCGCCCTGGAAGAAGTGGGGGGCTATGTGGTAACGGTCAGACTAAAAAAACAGGATAAAATTATATACAGCCTGACCAGGACGGTGCATGTCGACTATTCCCCGGAATATGCCCTGGCTACCCGCGACGGGGAAGAAATATTGCAGCCCCTGGTTGACGCGACCGGCGGCCATTTGATAGCTGATGATCTAAAAGTATTCCAGCAGCCGGTGATAAAGAACCGGGCCGTGGTCAACCTGGACTTTATCCTGCTTCCCCTGGCGCTGTTGTTTTTTATACTGGATATTGCCGCGCGCCGGTTAAACTGGTTTAACCGGTAGACTTTCGGATTTAACTTTTCATAGTACCTTTGGGCAGTTTGCAAAAAGGTTATTTTTAGAAAAAATGTGAATTAATATTTAAATGTTAAGAAAAGAGGTGTGCTTATGTATCACAGGAAAAATGTGCAACTGTTGCTAACTACACTGTTAAGCCTGTTGCTGGTTGCAAGCTTATGGCTGTCCCCGGCGGCCGCCGTCCAGTCTAAAATTACCCGTCAGGACCTCTACCGCGCCGCCCAAAAAACCATTAATTATTACCATGATACTTATAAGGACAGTGAGTTTCGCGGCATACTGGACTGGCCCGCCCTGGGGTTGTTTGCTTTCGGCGAGGACGTAAGCGGTTCCAAGTGGACGGCAGGCGGCAAAAACGGTGCCTACTGGCGGGAGGAGGAGGTCCGCCAGGGCATACGGCTGACCAAAATTAAAAACACCGATTACCAGCGCACCATCATCGGGGTGTGCGCTGCCGGGAAAGATCCTTACAACTTCGGCGGGATTAACCTGGTGGAAACCGTAAAAAATACCATGCAGCCCAACGGCCATTTTGCCGATTCCATTGAGGATAGGAAAACCGGTCAACCGGTGGGGAATGACCTGATCAATGCCCACTGCTTCGGTGTCATCGCCCTGCACTGCGCCGGCGTGCCCATTCCCAACCGGGACAAGTGCCTGGAATGGCTGGTTGACAAGCAGTTGCCCGACGGGGGGTTTACCTGGGACGTTAAGCATTTTGACAATCCTGAAGATTACCAGCTGGTGGACGGGGACGTGGACATGACGGCGGCCGCCCTGATGGCCATGGCCATACTGGGGGCCGATGAGAGTAATCCGGCTGTGTCCCGGGCCCTGGCCTTTCTTAAAAAAGAGCAGCTGGATAACGGCGGTTTTTCTTCCTGGGGCACCGAAAACCCGGAAAGCTGCGCCTGGGTTATTCAGGCTCTCACCCTGCTGGGCCAGGACCCCATGGGTGAAGCCTGGACCAAGCCCTCCGGCGGCAACCCGGTGAGCGCCCTGCTCCGGTTCCAGTTGAAAAACGGCGGTTTTACCCACTTATTGGACGAGGATGATATGCTGCCCGTATACGATAACGGCATGTCTACCGAACAGGCTCTTTACGGTATGGCCGACGCCTATAATCAAAAGGCTGCGTACGACATGCTGCACGAAAAGTACCGTCCCCTGGCGGAACAACACTTGTCCGGCAGCGCCGGCTCCGAAGCGGAATAAAGGTCTGGCAAGAGCCTAAGGAAGAAGCGGAACCCGGTTTCGGGGATTCTGTATCCCGGAACCGGGTATTAAAGAGTAAATTTAAAAATAAAGAAGGTAGTAGCATGAATATAACCGGTTTTTCATGCGCCGAGTGCGATAACATTATTTGCTTTAAACAGGGGTATGAGAAGATATTTCTGCTCAAAGATGAGATAATCATGTTTGCTACCAGTGATAGAAGGGTGGATATTTATACCCTGCGGGGAAAGCATACCGTTAGCGCCAGTCTAAGCGAAATAGAAAAAAAATTGAATGATGCCGGTTTCTTCAGATCACACCAGTCCTACCTCATCAATATAAAAATGGTGAAAAAAGTGAGCAATAAAGCGGACAAGCGTTACATAGAGTTTCATAATACTCGTGAAACCGCACTCATCAGCAAGAGCAACGAACGTAAACTATATGAGATGGTGAAGATTATCTGAACAGGTAAGGATCGGAGCCTAAGGTAAGGCTATAATTTCGATGAGGCAGATATTGTCTTGCCGACGGGAATACAATTGCCCAACTCAGGCTGCTAATTTGTCAAAAGATCGGTGGACAAAGCAGTTAAATAGTGTTAGTATACAGGTAATTGAATAACTTGTTCAGGTGCCCCCGTTCGTGCCGGGGGTGAAAAGGGAACCGGGTGCAAATCCCGGACGGTCCGGCCACTGTAAATGGTAGGCGGTCCCTAATGCCACTGGGTATTAAATTGCCCGGGAAGGCGGGATAACGCTAATAACCATAAGTCAGGAAACCTGCCTGGACAGTGTATCAAGTATCGCCTTCCGTGTAAAGGTTCAGGTGCTGACAGGTATTGGTTACAATGGTATCATACCTTTTAAGAGACCCCGGCTATTGCGGAAAGGCCGGGGTCTCTATGTATTTTTTATACCTACTCCTTCTCTCTTTGTATTATCCCGGTGGGCGGGCTCACCGGGAATTTATTTTAAATTGAGTATTTCCCGGATACATCCATAAGCATAATTATTAAGTTTAGATAACTTACCCGGAAGATTTAATTTAAAAATCCGCGAGTGGAGTGAGACTGGATGCTTGAAGAACTTACTGCCTTTAACGCCAATGTTCCAATAAAAGGTATCAGGTTTTACCTGGCCGAGGAAAATACTTTCCTAATTGTTTCCCTGCGCGAATTAAAGGTTTTTAGCTCTGCAGTCATGGGCGGTAAACAGCGGCGGGTCAAGTTCATTTTGCACCACACTGTCGGAAAAAACTACAACAGCGATAACCCGGCTGAAGACCTTGCCCGCCTGGCGAAAAAGATGAACCTGGGCGAGCAGGTTTTGGGTTTAATGACAGCGGTTGATGTTAGGCACACGGTGATGAGCTTCGACACCAAAAAAGGATTGGCGGTAGCCTCCCTCTGCGCAGTGGGGATGAACAATGCCTGTTCCATCGGCGATATTGCTGCTCATACAAGCATGGTCGCACCGGGAACAATTAGTATTGTGGTTCTGATTGACGGCAATATGTCCCGGGTTGCCATGGTCAATGCTTTAATCACAGCCGCGGAAGCAAAGACTATGGCTGTTTTGCAGTCCGGTATCCGCCTGCCGGACGGCGCACCGGCCACAGGCACCACCAATGATGTTATCGTTATCGCCTGCACCGGAAGAGGAAAGCCGTACCCGCATGCCGGGGCGGCAACTGATCTGGGATGCCTGATAGGGCGGACGGTGTGCCGGTCGGTAACTCAAGGCATTAATGACAATGTCACCGCCATTGGTGTTGACGGCCCGCTAAAACCCGCCGGTGTTGTATTGCCGAATTGATGGTTTCAAATTCCGCTATTTGATTAATAAATTCTGTTAAAAATTTGAGTAAGGTAAAAGATTTAAAAAAAGGAGGTTTAAACAATGGGGTCATCTGTTTTACCGAAAGGGTATGTGCAGGTCTATACCGGAAACTGCAAAGGCAAAACCACGGCTTCTCTGGGTTTGGCCTTTCGGGCCATGGGCCGGGGGCTCAAAACTTATATGGGCCAGTTTATGAAGGGGCAGTACTATGCGGAACTAAAATCCGCCGAAATGTGTAAACCTTACATAACCATTGAACAGTACGGCAAAGACACTTTTATCCATGTGCAAAACCCTCCTCTGGAGGAAGATGTGAAAATGGCCGGGATAGGTCTGAAAAAAGCCAAGCAGGCCATGAATTCAGGGCAATACAATATAATTATATTTGATGAGATCAATACCGCTCATTATTTTCATCTGATCACAACGGAAGAAATGCTGGAAATCATCAGAACCAAGCCCGATAACGTGGAAGTAATATTTACCGGCCGGTACGCTCCGCAGGAGGTTATAGAAGCGGCGGATCTGGTGACGGAAATGGCGGAGATCAAGCACTACTACGAAAAAGGAGTACCTGCCAGGGACGGTATTGAACGATAAGAGGACCATTAAGTTTAAGCAAAGTAAGCTATATTGTCAAATTTTGTTTTTTATGATTATTGCCATCTGTCATAAAAGTATCTGGTTTTCCTGGAAAAAACCAGGTGCTTTTCACCCCGCCTGTCTACCAAATCAGGCAAGACGAAATATACCAGGTGGTTAGGGCTATAGAGCATTTAAACCAGGTCGGAAGATCTGAAATGGACAACCAGGGTATAAGGCTGTCCTGCTAAAGCCCTCCATGAGGATGTTGATATTGATCCGGCTTTGAATCTTTAAATAAGTAAGAAGAAAAGCTTTGCAGCAAAAGACTCCCCTGTGATCTGCCATGGGGGAGTCTTTTGCTATTAATTACAACAAAATATCTTGTCAGGCATGCACTTCAAGTTATATGTAATAAGCGTGAAAACAAGGCATATACGCATCAATAGTAACAAAATATACAAGTAACGCGCTGTAAAGTACTAACCGCGGCGGCACTTTTAGCCAAAGATGAACCATCAAATTTCC
Organism: Desulfotruncus arcticus DSM 17038; assembly: GCF_900113335.1. Lineage (GTDB taxonomy): Bacteria > Bacillota > Desulfotomaculia > Desulfotomaculales > Desulfallaceae > Desulfotruncus > Desulfotruncus arcticus. The sequence continues at coordinate 148,690 of NZ_FOOX01000006.1, read as the reverse complement.
CCCAAAAAACCATATTTAACAATGCAATAAACATCAAATTAGCTTATTTATACACTATAAAAGATCAAATAAGCGGGCAAACAGGCACTATTTACCAAAATCATTGTCAAATTTTGTTTTTTGTGGTAAGTTAATTTAACCAATATTTTAAACATTAACCCTTAAACAATTAAGTAGTTGCAAAAATAAAAATATCTCTGTTTAGGCGCTTTGATTCTATCAAAGCTTAAAAGGGAACCGGGTGAGAATCCCGGACGGTTCGGCCACTGTGAATGGTTAGCTGCTTCCAAAGTGCCACTGTTCTGTTCAGGCGCTCAAAAATTGAGTGTTGGACGGGATGGGAAGGCGGGAGATGAGCAATGAGCCATGAGTCAGGAGACCTGCCTGGCAGAACAGCATAAATTAAGCCTTCCGTGAAAAGGTGAAGTGCTGGAGTGGGTTTAGAGTACCTCTGTATGCCAGGTGTGACCAATGGCTCAACCAGGTTGAGAATACCTGTAGGTTGAGTGAGACCAAATGGCTGTACCAGGTAGCATTAAACTGCTAAAAACCCCGGCTTCTGCGGAAGCCGGTTTTTTTTTGTTAGGTGATAGATATAACACCAATGATTACTCATTTTTTAGAAAGGGGGGTAATTAACAGTACAGTCTTTAAAAAGGTGTCATTTAACAACTTAAGCTAGCGGATTGTCAAGGATTTTACCATTGTAAAGTAATGAGGTGGAAAGTAAAGAAAGGAGTAGTGCATGAAAAGACTAAGAGAATCGAAAATACTAAACATACTATTAGTCTTGATCATGATGTTTAGCATAGTTAATCCCGCGCTGGCGGCAGGATTAACTATGGACCCTGATCAACCGGCGTACAGTAGCGGAGATGAAGTTACCGTAACATCATCTATTTATTACGGTGACAAGAAAGTTATCGGTGATATTGACTGGTATTATACCGATGAAAACGGGGACAGCCATAACATTGCGGGCGACAGTGACTCCGTCAGCTTCACCGTGCCCGCAAACAACTCCGAGCAAACCGTGACCAGCGTGGTTTACGCGGTATACGGCTCCGAAAAACAATGGACAACCTTTGACATTGCGCCAACTGTGGCTGCTACGGATTTAGGCACAGTCAAAGTCAGAGTAGTGGATAATGTACAGAGACAGGAACAAGAAGTAGCGAACCTTTCCCCCGCTTACCGGGAGCCCTTTGGGGAAATACTGCCGACTACAGAAGTAGCAATAACTGAGGGCATGACTATCCGGGATGCCCTGGAAGCAGCCCTGGCCACCCAAAGCATGACAGTTTACGGTGCCGAAGACTACGTAAAAGGAATCGGCCCCGTTACATCCGAGGACGGAACCAGAACCGTTGATAAACTTTCCGAGTTTGACTCCGGTAATAAAAGCGGCTGGATGGTCAGCCTGAATGACTGGTTCATCAATGCCGGGGCCCACACCTTCACCGTGGCGGACGGCGACGTAGTAGAATGGTTCTACACCTGCAATATGGGGGCTGACCTGGGCGCCGACTTTAACAACCAGGACACCTCCTTAAAAGCCCTGGCAGTTAGTAAAGGCATCCTAAGCCCCGTCTTTACGCCGGAGACAAAACAATACACCTTGACCCTACCGGCGGAGACCTCGATAACAGTCACTCCTACCGCAGCCAACAAATTTAACAAAGTAACTATTCAATCAGCAGATAAAACCTACCGAATTACAGACGAAATAACCGTTGTTGATCAACAAGTGATCACCGTTACCTGTGGCCCCAACACCTACACCATAACCGTAGTCATCGCCAATAACGACCAGGACAGCGCCGCCGCAGTCATTGCTTTGATAACAGCGCTTCCTGCCGTTGATGTCATTACCCTGGCGGACAAAGATCAAATAGAAGCCGTACGGGCAGCCTATGACAACCTGACAGACGCGCAAAAAGCGCTGGTCACCAACTACTCCGTACTGGTAGAGGCGGAAAACAAAATAGCCCAACTGGAAGGTGACAACCAAACCGCGGCTGACGCAGTTATTGATTTAATTACCGCGTTGCCCGCCGTTGACGCCATTACCCTGGCGGACCAGGAACAGGTGGAAGCCGCCCGGGCCGCTTATAACGCTTTAAGCGCAGAGCAAAAAGTCCTGGTGTATAACCTGGCCGTATTGACAGCGGCGGAAGCCAAAATTGCCGCCCTTTTAAACCCCGGCGGCAGTGAAGTGCGTAATTACCCCAATGATTTCCTGTTGAGCACTTTCGACCTGGAAATGGTGGAGGGGGAAAGGAAAGAAATCGTCGTCTTTGATACCCCCAGAGTTGGTTTAGATGACAAGGCCTTTAACAGAGACGATTTAATATTTACGGTTAATAATCTAACTTCAGTGGCGGAATCGGTTTATGATAATGTAGTTGCCGTTGAAAAAGAAAACACGGACGGCACCGAAGAAGGAATAAAATATTACGTTAAAGGCTTAACGGAAGGCATAGCCGCAATCAAGATCACCTACAACGGTTACGAGGGGCAGGATGCCGTTATTGCCGTCAATGTTAAAAAAGCGGGTGCCTCCGGTCCGGAGCTGGAAACGGATATTGAAGTAACCAAATACGATGTTGTATATTTCACCGGAGACAGCCTTAATTATACCTTTAATGTCGATACGGACGCGGGTGCCACCGTTGTTGCCGGGGTATACGGGCAAGGATATACATCGGGATCAGGCGCATTTACGGTGAACCTGAAAGACGGCTACAATCCCATCATTATTACCGCCAGCAACACCGGCGGCACAACCAGCAAAGTATATAACATCCGGGCCAAAAAAATGGCCATTCAAATTGATAATTTAACCCGGCCTGGTTCGCCGCACATGTATGAAGGGGATGTCATCAAAATTTCATGCTCCGGGCTGGTCATTCCGGTGCCCAAAGTATCCCGGATTTACAACCCGGCGGCTGTGGGTGTTTCCTACTCCTGCGACATGCCCCGTTATTCCACTGTCTCCGGGAGCTTCAGTCAGTATGATCTGGCCACATCTAACGGTATCCAGATGGAATTGACCGGAGCCGGTGAATTTGTGTTAACTGACGGGCATATTGATGAAAACTGGTTTGGCAGCGGCCTTTACAGTGAAACACCGGTAGGGACCGCTCCTCCGGTGACAGGTGCCGAACAGAATGACCACAGATTTTCCAACTTGCCCGATATTCCTCTGAAAGTATTGGAAAATGCAGGCTATGATCCCGACTTTTTTACCGCTACTATTGAGAATACCGAACCTATCTGGCCGGGTGATGAAGTTACCGTCAGCATCCCCGATCTTGATATTGCCACTATTGCCGCCAACCACCCCCCGGCCGGGGATGAGTGGATGACTGCCGAATTAATTGAGGCTTATACCACCTTTATTACCGATATTCCCGGTCTGGAAACTGTCCGGTCCGGTAGTGCCACTAAGCTGGATGAGTTGGAGAAATTAAAAACAATTACTTTCACTGTTCCTGCAGACACTCCTATTGGCACTTACGCTCTCAAGGGCGGTTATGTATGGGTTAAATACGGCCCTTCCTGGTGGACCAAAACAACCACCTATTTTATTACTAAAATCCCGGATGTGGTCGTTGAAGTGGTGGAACCCGGGTCGGGAGATAACCACGGGGCTATAACTATTACTAATGAGGCTCTCAAAAATAAACTGGCCGTAGCCGCCGGTAAAGAAGACGGCTACCCTTATAACTTAACTAAAAATGAACTGGCCGGTATAACCGGCTCAGTAGACCTGTCCGGTTGCGGCATTACCGATGCAGATATGGAGGTAATGCAGTACCTCACCGGAGTTTCAGCCATCGACCTGTCCGGCAACCCCGGCCTTACCGCAGCGGTTGTCAATCAGGACACCTTTGACTGGACTACCGCCAAAAGTCTGAATTTCAGCGGTTGCACCGGCATCACTGAAATAACGGCGGAGGCCTTTAAAGACTGTGCCAATTTAAAGGGTATCACCCTGCCGGAAGGTGTGACCGGTATTGGCGATAAAACTTTTTGGGGCTGCAGCGACCTAACAGCTATTACGCTACCGGATACGGTTACCAGTCTGGGAGTAAGTTGCTTCCAAAATTGCAGTAAGTTGGCCAACATTAATATACCGGAGAATTTGCAAACTCTCGGCGACAGCTGTTTTTCCGGTTGTACCTCACTGCCGGCTGTCACTCTGCCGAATGGAATTACGGCCCTGGGCAGCCGCATTTTTTACGGCTGCACCGCGCTTGAAAGTATTAGTTTGCCGGCAAACCTGGAAAACATAGGGGATTACTGCTTTCGAAACTGCAGCAGTCTGGCGGAAATTACCCTGCCGGATACATTGGTCTCTTTGGGCATGTATAGTTTTGCCTACACCAGCCTTACCGAAATAAAAATACCGGCCGGCGTTACCAGTATCGGCAGCGCTGCTTTCTACCAAAGTCCCATTGTTATATTTGACGCCAGAAACACAGTTTTTACAGCTTATGACAATAATTGGCGGGTGGACCCTGCCGCCGTGCTCCTGGGAGCGGATGCCCAGGTGTCTCCCACATCAGGATCTATTAAACTTAGTAAAGAAAATTTAACCGTTTCCCATAATATTCCCCAGGATAAAACTGTAGTATGGCTCAGCAGCGATAACACTATTGCTACAGTTGCGGACGGGGTGGTCACAGGGGTACAGCCCGGCATGGCCTATATCTATGTCAAGGCTGATGACTACAGCTACAGCGGCTTTTGCCGGGTAACAGTGACCGACGACGGGGAAGCCCGGCTGCAGCAATTATCTTTGGCAGGTATCACGTTGTCGGAAACCCTGGAACCTACAAGATATGTATATACCGCCGATATAACCGGGGATATCAGGAGCACCAGCGTCACCGCCACGGCAGCTGACAGCGGGGCGACGATTAAAATCAACGGCACGCCGGTGGCGGATGGCGAATCGTCCCCGGATATTCCCCTTGACCTGGGTATTAACACCATCCGCGTGGAAGTAACTTCCCCTGACGGGTCGGTTACCAAAACATATCTCATCAATATCACTATGCAAGCGGTACACGAAGGGGATGACTATGTAGCCATCGGTAATTCAGCATTCCAGGCCAAACTGGCTGTGGCGGCGGGTAAGGAAAGCGGCTACACAGGCATCCTCACCTTTGATGAACTGGCTTCCATCACGGGAACCCTGGACCTGTCCAATATAAACATTACCGACGAGGACATGGCGGTAATGAAGTACTTAAAAGGTATTTCCGCCATTGATTTGTCCGGCAACCCTGATATCACCTACTCTACGGTTGAGGCCGATACCTTTGACTGGACAATCCCTAAAAGCTTGAATTTCAGCGGTTGTTCCGGCATTATTAGAGTGGTGAATAACTCCTTTGATAATTGCACCAATCTTAACGGGATTATACTGCCGGATACGGTGACCAGCCTGGGCAGCAGAGCTTTTCGGAACTGCACAAACTTGGTCTCCGTCAGCATACCGGGCATTACCAGTATCGGGCAGGATGTTTTTAGTAATTGTACCGCCCTCACTGAAATAGACCTGCCCGATGGTTTGACAACTATTGGATACGAAGCATTTTCCTTTTGCAGCGCTCTCACTGAGATCAACCTGCCGGACAGCGTAACCAGACTGGACATGTATTGTTTCTCCCATAACACCAGTTTAAGAGAAGTCAGATTGTCACCGGCGCTCACGGCGCTTCCGGCGTATTGTTTCAGCGACTGTGCAAGTTTAACGTATTTGTCCGTCCCCGCTAATGTGACTGATATAGGGAGCAGCTGTTTTAGAGGTTGTACGGCCCTTGGTCTCCTGGATTTACGGGCCACTGGATTTACCGGCTTGGATTCCGGGTGGAGCGTACCGGAATCTACTGTGGCCCTGTTTCCGGGATTGGATGCCGGGCTGTCTCCTCAGTCGGCAACAATCAAACTGGGGGAAGAAACTGTCGCCATCAACCACAATATTCCGGCCGGCAAAAACGTGATGTGGGGCAGCAGTAATCCTGATGTGGTCAGGGTTGCCGACGGGGTGCTTACCGGGGTTAAATCCGGTATTGCTGTTATCTATGCTAAAGCAGAGGACAACAGTTACAGCGGCATCAGCACGGTCACAGTACTGGATACGGACAATGCCCGGCTGCAGGCGTTATCCTTGGAGGGCATTAACTTAAACGAAGCTTTTGATCCGGCCACGGTCATTTACACCGCCGATGCCGGATGCAACCAAACCAGCACCACCGTAACCGCCCGGGCGGCAGATGCAGGTTCAACCATAACCGTTAATGGTATTCCGGTGGAGGATGGAATTCCTTCCCAACCGATTTCGTTAGCTCCGGGAGACAATACCATTTTAGTGCGGGTAACCACGGCGGACGGGACGGTGACTAAAACCTTCGCCATTATCGTCAACATCAATGAGGTATATGAAGGGGATGATTATGTTGCCGTCGTTAACCCGCTGTTGCAGGAGAAACTGGCGGTAGCGGCCGGAAAAGGTAGCGGTTACACGGGCATCCTCACCTTTGCCGATCTGGCTGCCATCACAGGTGCTATTGACCTGTCCAACGCTGGCATAGATGATCAGGATATGGCCGTCATGAAATACCTGACCGGAGTTTCCGCCATCGACCTGTCCGGAAATACCGCCATTACTCCGACCACCGTATTGGACGGCAGTTTTGACTGGACGACTCCCAAAAGTCTTGATTTCAGCGGCTGCAGCGGCATTACGGAAATAGTTAATGAAGCATTCAAGGATTGCTCGAATTTGACCGGCATTACCCTGCCGGATACGGTGGCAAGTATTGGTTTTGCAAGTTTCAGGGGCTGCGCCGGCCTGGCCGGAATGGAACTCCCGCAGGGAGTTATCACTATCAGACAGGATTGTTTCCGGGGTTGTGCCGGCCTGACGACTGTCACCATCCCCGCTAGTGTGGAAAGTATTGGCATGAATATGTTTTATGACTGCACAGGCCTGACCGCGGTAGATCTTTCCCAGGTGGCGGCCGATGCCTTGACCGATAGCCGCTATATGTTTCAAAATTGTACCGGTATTACGGACATGGCCAATATAAAATTGCCCCAGGGGATAACGATGTTGCCCGACAGTTTCTTCCGTGGTTGCACCGGCATCACAAAAATTGACTTGCCCGCCAGTGTAAATAGCTTGGGAAGCTATGTTTTCAGTGATTGCACAGGTATTACCGAAGCAGACTTATCCGGTTTCAGTTCGGTGGGAGATAGTACGTTTAACAAATGCAGTGCCTTAAAATCGGTCACTCTGCCCGCAGAGTTGAACGAACTGCCGAGAAATTTCTTTTCCGGCTGCACCAGCTTGGAAGCAATTCAGCTGCCGGACAGCATCACCAGCATCGGCCGTGATTGCTTTAGCAATACAGGCTTATCTTACCTTGCGGTGCCTGGTAATGTAACCTTCATCGACAGAAACTGTTTCAACAATACCCCCTTGAACATTCTGGATTTGAGTGCTACCGGCTTTACCAGTGTGATGTCCAACTGGCGTTTGTCAGAGTATGCTTTAGTTCTTTACCCGGGCACGGATGCTCAGCTATCTCCCGGGTCGGGATCAATCAAACCGGGTGAAACCTTAACCATCACTCACAATATCCCGGCGGAAAAAACATTAATCTGGCGCAGCAGCAATCCCACAGTGGCTATTGTTGCCAACGGCGTAGTGACAGGCCAAACTGAAGGGACCGCCTACATTGCCGTCAAGGCCTCCGATGACAGTTACAGCGGCGTTTGTGCCGTAACAGTTGGTGCGGAATTAACGCCGGACACAACAGCTCCTGAAATAACAACAGCAGGTTTAACAAATGGAGCAACAGTAAATGAAGCTACCTTAAACTTCACCGTAGCAGCAAACGATAATAAAGACGGAACCATACAGCCGGTAGTAAAACTGAACGGAACCGCAGTAGAGCCTGATAACGGCACCTATTCGGTAGAACTGGCGGAGGGACAAAACACAATAACCATAGCAGCAGAAGATGCCGCAGGGAACAAAGCAAATAAGACATATACCATAACCTATCAAATTAAAACAGGCCTTGCTGAAGCAGTATCCGAAGCAATAGAAAAAGCATGCAGTCAAATTCAAGCGGCAGGTAAATATTCAGATTGGGAAGCGGTTGGTTTAGCCCAAGCAGGCAAACAAATACCTGCAAGCTATTTAGAAGACTTAACCCGGGAAATAAAAGACAAAAACGGCATATTAAGATTGCCGACCGATTACGAAAGGATTACCCTCGGCATACTGGCAGCTGGTGGAGACCCGTTAAATATCGGCGGCTATAACCTGATTGAAAAGATATATAACGCGGAACTAACCTCCCAGGGCAATAACGCAGTTATCTTTGGATTAATTGCACTGGACAGCGCCAACTATACCGTGCCGGAAAATGCCTTATACAACCGGGACCGGTTGATAGAAAACATATTAAACGTACAATCATCTGAAGGTGGTTGGACATGGGACGGTACAGGCAACGACATAGACATGACCGGTATGGCACTGACTGCCCTTGGACCATATTATAATAACCGTGCAGACGTCTCACAGGCAGTTAATATAGCAGTAGAGTGGCTGACAAGTCAACAGACTGAAACCGGTGGATTTTCATCCTGGGGCTCGGAAAACAGCGAAGGCGCCTCCCAGGTAATTATCGGATTAACGGCTAATGGTATAGACCCCGCCGGAGAACAATTTACTAAACCCGGCGGAAATATTGTAGAGTACCTGCTCACATATCAACAACCTGACGGTGGCTTTGCCCACGCCAAAGGCGGAGCAACGGACGCTATGGCCACGGAGCAGGCATTGCAGGCATTGGTGGCATATGACTACTACCTGAACGAAAAAGGACCACTGTATCATTTTAAAGACTCACAACCGGGACAAGACACAAAAGCCCCTGAAATAACCGTTGACGGTCTGTCGGACGGAGCGGTAGTAAATGAAGCCGTCCTAAACTTCACCGTAGCAGCAACCGACGATGTAGACGGAACAATAACACCGGAAGTAAAACTCAATGGAACCATAATTAATCCCGATAACGGCACCTATAAAGTAGAACTGGCGGAAGGAACAAACACAATAACCATAGCAGCAGAAGATACCGCCGGGAACAAAACAAGCAAGACATATACAATAACCTATGAAGAAAAAGCAGACACCAACGCCAACCTGAGCAATTTAGCATTGAGCTCCGGCACACTGGACCCTGCTTTTACGCCCGGAAACACAGATTACAAGGTCACTGTAGGCAGCGATATTGCTAACATCACCGTTACATCTACAGCGTCAAATGTCAATGCCGTCGTAGAGATAAACGGTGCAGTCGTAAACAGTGGAAGCGCCTCACAAACGATAAACCTGCAAGTAGGCACGAACACCCTAACTATTAAAGTAACCGCGGCAGACGGCACAACCACCAAAACCTATACCGTAAATGTAGTGCGCAGGCATGCACTTACTGAACCCATAGAGGATATAACGTTAGAAGAAAACACCAAGAACATCGAAATATCCGATAACACCCGGGAAGCAACAATAAATATCCCTAAAGGCATAGAAGGTGCAAGCATAAACCTGCCGGTATCCAATACCGGAGATCAAAAAACAGCCACACTGCCCCAATTAACAATAACGGCTGACAGAGAAATCGGCGGAACCACAGCTCAAATTCAGATCAGCATTCCAGCGGGCACAAAAGTCAGCGCTGCCGCCTCCACCGACTGGGACGGCACCATAACCTTGCCCACGGTTAAGACACAGCCCGGTGCAAATATCAGCAATGCCGCTTCAGTTGATGCGGTAATCGAAGTAGGATTTGGCGATATTGAACTGACCTTTGACAAAGCAGTCAGGCTCCTTGTTCCGGGCCAAGCCGGAAAATCAACGGGCTATGTTAGAGGTGGCGTATTTACACCAATAACCCGTACCCTCAGCGCAGATACTCAGACCGCAGCTGACGCAGAGCTGCCGGCAGGCGGAGAGGGCAAAATCGAGGCAGGCAATGACTTAGTAATCTGGACCAAACACTTTACAGAATTTGTTGCCTATACACCTACTTCATCATCAGGCGATGACGGCGGTGATAGTAGCAGTATCAGTGTGGGCATTAGGATTGAAGGATATAAGCGTACCATCTTTGATGGTACTGTGAGCTTCAATCCCGAAGACTACAAGGACGAGGACGGCAAATACCGCTTCACCGGTCCCGACGGTACGGAATACGTGAACGACCGGGCCACCGTGCTGCTGGCCACCGTGATGGCCTGGAACCAGAACGGCATCACCGACAACTCGGTCGGCTACAGCGACAACTACGTGGCCCGGATGGCCGGCGAAGAAGAATTCGACTTTCTGGGCGAACACAAAACCAGCGGCTGGCTGGTGCGGGTGAACAACAAGCTGATCAACCAGGGCGTGGGGGTCTGGCCCGTGGAGGACTGGGATGAGATTGAATGGTACTACGGCGACGTCAACTCCTACTTCGGCAATATCGAAGTATCCCCCACCAAACTGAAGACCGGAGAAAAGATCAAGGTTAAAGTCACCGGCCAGTGGAACGGCGGCATGAGCATGACCGACACCAGCCGCAAAGAGCCCATGGAGGAAGCCGCCGTATACGTGGGAACAGAACAATACACCACCGGCGCCGACGGCACGGCGGAAATCACCGTGAACAACCCCGGCACCTTCGAGGTATACGCCGTCAAGCTGGATCAAGACGCCGAAAACGAAGCCGGCGGCTATTACTTCCCCCTGATGTCACGGACAGCAAAAGTTAAAATCACCGTAACCGGCCCGAGCATTGGCACAAGCGTACCCGTGCCCGAAGACCCGGCCGACGCCGCCGTGATAATCCAGGAACTGCTGGAGAGCGAAGAGCCTCCCGGTGAAACGGTGGTGGCCGAGACAGTAAAGGCCGCCGCCATCTGCCTGGTCAATAACCTGAAAGAAATTAAAACGGCCGATGAGGCCAACCAGTTGCTTAAAGATACCGCCGCCGTAACCCAACTGCTGAACCGGGCCGCCGGCCTCATCAACAGCAGCGGGCCCGCCCTCGACTTCAGCCGCTCCTGCCGGGAAATAACCGGCGTACTGGCCGGGCTGGCCCCGCAGATAAGCGGCGAGGAAAGCAAAGCAACCCTGGCCCGGGCCGCGGTACAAACCTTTGAGGCCGCCGCCGGACTCCTGAACCGCATCAGCGACAGGGGCGGACTGAGAGAAACCGTTGATGGGCTGCTGGACTCCGTCGCCCCAATACTGGCCTCCCTGCAAGATCAGGATGCCGCTGCGGTGCAAAACAGCGTGCTCAGCCTGGCCCGGCAGGCCGCCCGGTATCTGGTGCAGGAAACCCTCGGCGCCGACCGGCTGACCATGCAAGACGCGGAACTGAAAGCAGCCATAGACCCCGGCCAGGCCGGAGAACTGGCCGGTTACGCCGGCCAAACCATGGCCGGATTGGAAGAAAAACTTGGTCAAATGGGCCTCGGCCAGAGCCTTAAACTGGCCCGTCAGGCCATCATAAACATACCCGGCCAGGGCGAAAAAGCCGTACAGGTCACCCTGCCCGCCGGGACAATGGGCGAAGTGGCCGCCAAAGGAGCGGACAGCCTGGCCATAAACACTCCGGAGGCAACCTTTAACCTGACCCCGGGCACCTTCGACCAGGCAAGCCAAAACAAAGACATAACCCTGAGCGCCGCCCTGGTGGACCCGGCCGACCTAAACAACCCGGCGGTACCTCCGGGCAGCATCGTAGTCGACCTGAACGCCACAGCGGCCGGAGAAACCATAATCGCCTTCAGCGCACCGCTGGAAGTGAGCCTGCCCTACCCGGGCACCCCGGCCGACCCGTCCGCCGTAACCGTCTACCGGATCAAAGCGGACGGCAGCCTGGAACCGATGGGCGGAACCTATGACCCGTGCAGCGGCAGAGTGACATTCCAGACCCGGCACTTCAGCAAATACTTTGCCCGGGAAGCGCCCAAACAACAATTTACCGACTTAACAGGCTACGCCTGGGCTCAAGAAGCCATTGAAACACTGGCGGGCAAAGGCATAATCAGCGGCAAAGAGAACGGCATCTTCGACCCCGGGGCCAACGTCACCCGGGCCGAATTCGCCTCCCTGATCACCAGAATGCTCAATCAAAAAGCGCCGCAAAACACCGCCCTGCCCTTTAAAGATGTGGCCCAAGACAGCTGGTACCACGATGCCGTAGCGGCGGCCTATGCCGGCGGGCTGGTCGGCGGGGTTAGCCGGGATCGGTTCAACCCCGGAAACAGCATCAGCCGCGAAGAAATGGCTGTCATCATCGCCAGAGTGCTGGAGCAAAAAGGCCATGCCGGTGGCCGGGCGGAAGACCTGGCCGGCTTTAAAGACCGGGATCGGATCGCCTCTTGGGCGCAAGATGCAGCGGCGCTGGCGGTGCGAGAAGGAATCATCACCGGTATGGGCGATGGCCGCGTTGCCCCCGTTGACAACGCCAACCGGGCCCAGACCGCAGTGATGCTGTACAGGCTGTACGAAATACTGCAGCAGTAAATTGAGCTCAAAGAGTATAGAGGAAAGAGTAGCCGGTATTGAAGAAAGACAAAAAAGTATGAAAATCAGGCAAGACGAAATATACCAGGTGGTTAGGGCTATAGAGCATTCAAACCAGGTCGGAAGATCTGAAATGGACAACCAGGGTATAAGGCTGTCCTGCCAAAGCCCTCCATGAGGATGTTGATATTGATCCGGTTTTGAATCTTTAAATAAGTAAGAAGAAAAGCTTTGCAATAAAAGACTCCCCTGTGATCTGCCATGGGGGAGTCTTTTGCTGTTAGTTACAACAAAATATTTTGTCAGGATGCATTTCAAATATATGTAATTAACGTGAAAACAAGATAAATACGCATTAATAACGGCAAAATATACAAGTAACGCGCTGTAAAGTACTAACCGGGCGGCACTTTTAGCCAAGATGAACCAGCAAATTTTCCTCCCAAAAGCCATATTTAATAATGCAATAAACATCAAATTAGCTTATTTATACACTATAAAAGGCTAAATAGACAAGGAAAGAGTCATTATTTACCAAAACCATTGTCAGAATATGTTTTTTATGGTAAGTTTAAATAAATAACTAAATCAATAACTTAACTAAATGATACAAATTGCGAAACTTTATAATTCTTCTGTTCAGGAGCTTTGATTCTATCAAGGCTTAAAAAGGGAACCGGGTGAGAATCCCGGACGGTCCGGCCACTGTGAATGGGGAGCAACCTTTCAACAGGCCACTGTTTCGTCTCGGCACTCAATGAGTGGAGTGCCGGGTGAGACGGGAAGGCGAAGGGAAGCCATGAGCCATGAGTCAGGAAACCTGCCCGAGCAGACAAGCATTAAGCCTTCCGAAGAAAGGCATATAGCTAATGGTTGTACCAGGCGGTTTGCGTAAAATCATGCGGCTTTTATTGCTTTACCGTCAGACAAAAAACCCGGCTTTCTTCGGAAAATCGGGTTTTTTTGTGTAAGTACCCGGCAGCCCGGCGTGTTTGGCGGTCGGTGAGAATTTTGGCAGGGGAGGTGAGGCCGAAAACAATAGCGCCGGAAAAGGAAGGCCAAAGCGGTTGGGAATTAATTCAGAGATCTGCCCCAAATAAGTAAAAGGGAGGAAAAACAAGATGAAAAAACTGCTTACCCTGGTTATAGCCTTTACCCTTGCATTTAGTCTTCAGGCCATGCCGGTCTTTGCCGACGACCAGGACATCGTCATGCTGACCCTGGACGACTCTAAAGACTTCACCGTGGTGGGAGCAGCCGACTATAAAGAAGGAATGAAGGTGGTGGGACTGGACAGCAGTTATCAAAAGCTGACCATCCAGAACCAGGCCGGGATCTCCTGGTTCACCTCCGATGCGGCGGTGGCCAAATTCCTGGATGAGGATGAAGAAGAACAAACCTCCATCACCGGCACCGACACGGTCACGGTGCTGCTGACGGGCCCCGGCCGGGCTACCATCACCGCCACCTTTAACGGTATGACCATCGACAGCAATGTGATGGTGGAAGAAACCACCCAGGACCCCGATGCCGAGAACATCGACGTGCAGGTGGTTGGTATTGATTCCGAGAGTTTTACTTTCAACGATCTGGATGTTGATCTCTTTTCTTTGAAGGATGACGTTTTCGGTTCCGGCTTTGACGACGCCGACGTGCTGAAGGAAGATGCCACCGCCCTCCATGCCCTGCTCTATGCGCTGGAGCTCAAGTATGATCCTGATGAGGGTGAGCCTTGGGATTGGGACTGGGTGGCCGGCAATACCAACGTAGTAATCAGCTCCGAAGGCTCCTATGTGGAGAAAATTGAGGACGATGTCAACGATGGGACCACCGGCTGGCAGTATACGGTAAACAATCAAGATCCGGGCTATGCGGGTTCCATCTATGAATTGAATGACGGCGACAGCGTGGTATGGGAATACACTGCCTGGTAGTATAAGGAAAATAACTGTGCTTTCAGGCAGGTCTCTGAATTATGCGCAAAGAGAGAATCAGTTTACTGGTTCTCTTTTTGCCGTTTGCCAAGGAAGTAAATATATGCTGTTTATGGCTTGAAAAGGAATTCCAATACCCCTTATTGTCAAGCCATGGCAAGGGAGGAATGACGGATTCATGGGGAACCAAAAAAGACCTGTTTTTTGTATGCTGTTAACCCTGCTTCTCCTGCTGGTGCTGCTGGTCCCGGCCTTTGCCGCCGGCATTAGCGTCACGCCGGAACGGGAGACCTACACCGGCGGGGAAACAGTGACCCTGGAGGCCGACCTGACCCCGCCGGAGGGCATTGACTGGCACTACCTGGACCCGCGGGGGAACCGGCAGGAGATCCCGGGGGACGGGAAAAGCATCTCCTTAACGGTTCCGGTCAATGACAGCGGGGAAACGGTCTCCACCGTAGTTTACGCTGTGTACGAAGAGGAAACCCGGTGGACCGGGCTGGATATCGCACCTTTACAGGGGAGCGGTCCCCTGGAGTTGGTGGCGCTCACCCCCCCCAACGACCCGGAGGGGCCGGGGGTGCCGGCGGATTCGAAAATCAAAATGGTTTTCAACCAGCCGGTGGAATGGAACCCGGCCAAAGACTACGCCAGTGTCAACCATTTTGTCGTAAACTATGATCCAAACTATGATGGCTGGGAGAAAACGCTGCAAAAATATAACGACTATAAAAAAAGTGAACTGCTGTTCAACGAAGAAGAGCCCAACACCGTCACCCTACAGGTCTATGACAGCAGCGGCAGTCCTCTGGCCCTGGCGGAAAATCACTGCTTTGAGATCAAGGTATTAAAGGACAGCATCAAAGCCCAAAATTCAGAGGAATTATTTCCGGGGATCTACAACCTACCAGGCAGAGGCTACTGGCGGTTCAATACCCGGCCGGCCATCGCCGTGCCCGCTCATGTCGCCATTAATGAAAAACGAACCGTGAAACGGGTGACGGTGGGAGAAACCGTCCAAATGACGGCCACGGTCTACAACGACGATGGAAGCGTCATCCCCGACTATCCCGCGGAAAACCTACAGTGGGAGACCGGCGACCCGGCGGTGGCCACGGTGGATGAGCAGGGCCGCCTTACCGGCGTCGGGCCGGGCCGGGTCACCCTGTGGCTTTCCGTGGCGGGGGCCGGCAATATCCAGGACCAGTATGACCTGGAAATACGGGCCGATTTTCCCCAAAAACTAACTCCCCAGTGGACCTATTCCCTGGATACAAACTACGATTTCGGCCATCCCGTTTTGACTGCCGACGGCTCCCTTTATACGCTGGTCAGGGCGCCGGAATGGGAGCCGAACGAAATGGTTTATAATATCCTGGCCCTGAACGGGGACGGCACGGTGAAGGAGGGCTTTTCCGGCCCGGCCATAACCAGGTCTGCTGAAAACAAAAGGATTTCCCTGGAGTATGGAGAGATTGACGGCCAACCCTACCTGTTCACCGCCGGGGAGAATACCTTGCTGGCCGTCGATCCGGAAACGGGACAGGTAGCCTGGCAGGTGGAGCTGGACGCGCCGGTGGTTACTCCGGTGGCCCCCGGCGGGGAGGGCCTCCTCTATGTGGGGGGCAACGACGGCCGGGTCTATGCCATGGACGGCAGAAACCAGGCCTATCTGTGGAAGTTCGACACCGAGGGTGAAATCCTGAACGACAACGACGACCCCATGGCCGGTCAATTTACCCTGGACCGGGACGGCCATGTCTACGCCGTGTCCGGCCGAACCCTGTGGGTGATTGACGGCCGGCAGGGCACCCTGCGGTGGAAGTTTGTCTCCCCGGAACTTGGGGACCTGATTACCCAGGCCGCGGTGGATTATGACGGCACCGTTTATATCGGCGCGAAACCCTTCCGGGACGGGGATCCCTACCGGTTCTACGCCCTGACGCCCCCGGCGGACGGCGGGCCACCCGCCGTCCGTTGGCAAAAGGCATTTTCCTGGGTGGGCAACCTCAGGCCCATCGTGGACGATGACGGGGTGTACGTGACGGCGCAGCCGGAAGGAGCGGCCTTCAGCCGGTTCCTCAAGCTGGACCGGGAAAACGGCGGCGTGCTGGAGGATCATCCCTATGAGGCCGGTTACGGCATTATCGGGGAGGATGGATATCTCTATACGAATACGGCCATCTATGACCAAAACCGCCAACCCGTCGCCTATTATGACGACTACCGGAACGCCCTTCCCTATTTAAATTATACCTATTTTTCCCTAGGGCCCGACGGCACTATGTACCGGGCGCTGAAAAATGCAGGATGGTTTGTGGATATCGAGGCGGTGAGCCTTTACGACCTGTCGGGCTCGGTGGTCAGCGACCTGCGGGTGGACAATGACCAGGTGGTGCTGTATTCCGGGGAGACCCGCCGGGTGACCGCCGAGGCCCTGGACCAGAACGGGGTGGTTCTGTCCGCCGTGGCTTTGCAGTGGAGTAGCGGCAATGAAGCCGTCGTCACCGTCAGCGAGGACGGGCTGCTGACGGCCGGGGACCTGGGCGAAGCGGAAATAACCGTGCGGGTGCGGGACAACCCGGCTGTCGCCCGGACCATTTCCGTACAGGTTATCGAACCCCCGGTTCCCGCCCGCATGTATTTCGTCTACGACAACGCCCCGGACAACGCTCCGGAGAACCAGCAGCCCGTGGCCGGCCTGACCGGGTTTGTGGGCGAGGGACTGCCCCAGGTGCGGGTCTTTGTGGAGGACCAGCACGGGCAGTTCGCCCCCAAGCAGCCGGTCACCTGGAGCCTGACCGACGGCGCGGTGGTCAGCATGCTGAACTACCAGGGCGGCAGCGGGGATTATGACATCCGCTACAACGCGGTGCTGACCGGGAAAAAGGAGGGAACCGTGGAAGTCGTCGCCACCCTGACGGACCACCCGGACATTACCTGCCGTCTGCCGGTGCAAATACTGGCCGCCCCCTACGAGATTCTGTGGATCAGGCCCCTGGAGGGCTACTGGTGGCAGAAACGGGCCTACCACGTCATGGGCCGGGACGACGAGCTTTTCTTTGTCAATGAAAACAAACTGGTAGCCGTGGAGCAGGAGGACGGCGGCTTGCTCTGGGAAGCGGAGCTGGGAGATTACCTGGGCGTCCAACTGGGCAAACCCCAGGTGGACGCGGCGGGCACTATTTACCTGTACGCCATCGACAGCACGGCGGTCCTGGCCGTGGAGCCGGACAGCGGGGAACTCCTCTGGCATGTCATTGCCGGCACTGACGGGATTGAGACCCTGGCGGTGGGGGAGGACGCCCTTTACGCCCTGACGGAGCGGGGCAAGCTCTACAAACTGGACCAAGAAGGCGAACTCCTGTGGGACAGCCCCCTGGCGGCGGGCGCCAACAACGGCCTGCTCCTTTCGCCGGAAGGGACACTGTATCTTGCAAAAGGGGACACCCTTTACACCCTGGCGGGGAAAAAACTGCAGCCCTTCTACCGGGGAGAGGGACAGCTGTACCCGGAAGCAATCACCCCCCGGGGGGAACTGATTCTGCAGCAGTATCAGGGAGGAGAATACAGCCTGCTCGCGGTCGGTGATACCGGGGAGGAAAACTGGCGCTACGGGGGCCTGGCCGGCCGGGTGGCCCTGAGCACCGACGCGGACGGGGCCGTTTACGCCGTGGAAATGACCGAGGACGCCGACAAAGAACTCTATTTTCTCTATGCGGACGGCGGCGAACGAGCCCGCGCCACCCTTACAGACCGTTCCCGCCCCGATATGGCGGGGGTCTACAAGCCGGTGATCGGCGCCGACGGGGTGGTCTACCTGTCCATAGCGCAGACCAATGCCCTGGACCCCGACAGCGGGGAGGTGCTGTGGCAGGCCCAGCTGAAGGATGCCTATTCCGTCCAGGTTCCCGACAGTATCACCGTGGACGAGGACGGCGTGGTTTATGTGACCGCGGGGGAAGTGGGCCTGGCGGCCCTGCGGGGCAAGGTCGGCCCGGGCGGGGGACTGCAGCTCCGGGTCAGCGGCAAAGGCAGCCTTGCCCCGGGCCGCTGCGGGGATTTGACCCTGGATCTGTTCAACGGCCTGGAGGAAACCAAGGATACCGCCCTGACCATGTACCTGCAGGATTTGGACAGCGGCACGGTGCTGAGCGCCACCACCCTGGAGGATACCCTGCCGGTGCAGGAAAAGAAGACCTACCAGTGGGGGGTGCGCGTTCCCGTCAGCGGGAAGCACCAGGTGATTTTGCAGGTGCGGGACAGGCGGTCGGACGCGGTACTGGCCCGGGAGAGCATCCCGGTGGGACAATAGAGGCCGGAGGAGGATTGTGATGAAGGGAAAAATAAAGCGCGGCGTCATCCGCGCCCTGATGCTTTTCCTGTTGGCGGTTGCCTTCGCCCCCGGGGCCCCGGCCCTGGCGGGGCCGGGGGTCACCCCGGACTGGGAGCGGACCTTCCGGGGCGGGTACAAGGTTGATTTAAGGGAGGACGAACTCCCCGCCGTGGACCGGACGGGGAACGCCTATGTCAATGTGACCAACGGCTGGCTGTACTGCGTCAACCCGGACCGGACCACGGCCTGGAAGGCCAATTTGTACCAGTCCGGCGAGTATCAGAAAACCGGCGGGGCCGGCCCGGTACCGGATGAAGAAGGAAATATCTATCTAGGTTCCGGGGACAAAAAGGTCTATGCCCTGGCCCCGGACGGCCGGGTGCTCTGGACCGCCCCCATGGGGGACGTGGTGTCCCCGGGGACCTCGCCGGCCCTGGGGGCGGACGGCACTTTGTACGTGGCGGCCCTGAACGGCACCCTTTACGCCCTGGACAAGGATACGGGACAGCAGAAATGGGCGGCGGCCACCAAGGGGGGCTGGAGCCGGAACACCCCCGTGGTGTCCCCGGCGGACGGCACGGTTTACGTGGGCAGCCCCAACTCCGTCAACGCCCTGAACCCGGCGGACGTGAGCGAAAAGTGGTACCGGCACTTTACAGACCTGGTATTGTATGAGGCCACAAGCAGCTCGGGGGACATTGATGAAAAGCGAATGGCCGCGGGGGCTGACGGCACCCTTTATATCATGGCTTATGCAAAAGGCACCAGTTTGAAAGAAAGCCGCCTGCTGGCCCTGGACCCGGCGGACGGCGGCATCAAATGGCAGCTGGAGGTTAACCAGCTGGCCGGCGCCCCGGCGCTGGACGGGGATACTTTGTACTACAAAACCGAGGACAACCGGCTCCACGCCGTGGATACCGCGGACGGCGGCGAGAAATGGGTGTTCCGGGGGGACGAAGCGTACATGACCGCGGACCAGCACTATGGACGCGCCCCGGCGGTGGGCCCGGACGGCACCGTTTATGTGCCCCTGGGCAAAAACCTCTATGCCGTGACCCCCGCGGGGGAAGAAAAATGGCGGAGTACCGGGGGGCAATACTGGATCTACCAGGTTTCGGCGCCCGGGCCCGGCGGGGAACTGTACTGCGTGGCTTCCGACGGGAGGCTGCTGAAGTTTACCGATCCCGACCTGACCCTGATTCCCGACCGCTTAACGCTGGAGGCCGACTTTGCCCTGCTCAAGGGGAGTACCTACACCCTGCAGCCGGGCCTGACCGATACCTACGGCCGCCCTATGGACACCGGCGATTTGCAGTATGCCGGCAGCGACCCCGCCGTACTGGCGGTGGATGCGGGGGGCACGGTGCGGGGCCTGGCGGCGGGCGCCGCGACGGTAACCGTAAGTCATCCCAAAGCGCCGCAGGTGACCGGCACCGTGCGGATTACGGTACTGGAAGACACCCGGGATGTGACCCTGACCGTCACCCCCGCCAACCCGGAGCTGTTGGTGGGGAACCAACTGCTGCTGCAGGCGGGCCTGACTGCCGGGAGCCGGACGGTAAAGGGAGAAGCCTTTGAGTGGACCAGCAGGACCCTGCCCGTGGTGACGGTGGACGAAAACGGGATGGTTCAAGGCGTCAGTGCCGGGGAGGGAACCATGCGGGTGCGGGTTAAAAACCGCCCGGAACTGGCCCAAGAGGTGCGGGTGCTGGTCAAGGAGCCCGCGATAACCAAAGTGACCCCGGAGGAAGTGCGGGCGGCCCTGGTGAAGACTCTGGGCTACTACGCCCGGGAAGGGGTGGGCAACAGGGACTGGGTGGTCTTCGGCATCAACGCCGCCGGGGCGGATGTCCGGGAATACGGAGGGGACGTCTATCTGGCCAGGCTGGAAGCCGGCGTGCGGGATAAGGGCGTCGGCTCCCAGATGACGGACTACGAGCGCACCGCCATCGCGCTGGTGTCAGCGGGGGCGGACCCCCGGGATTTCGGTGGGGTGGACCTGATTGATAAGATTGTCAACTGGCCGGATCTGAGCCAGGGCATCAATGCCTCGGTGTGGGGCCTCATTGCCCTGGATGCCGCCAATGCCGTGGTGCCGCCGGGGGCCAAAAACACCCGGGAAGCGCTGATCAATCATATTTTGAGCAACCGGAGCGGTAAGGGTTGGGCCTATGGCGGAGGCAGCGTTCCGGAGCCGGATATGACGGGCATGGCCCTCTATGCCCTGGCCCCCTACCGGGACCGGCCCGAGATCAGGGCGGCGGGAGAAGCGGCCATCCTGTGGCTGAGTGAAAACCAGCAGGAGGACGGTACTTACGGCTCCTGGGGCGCCACCAACTGCGAGTCCTCCGCCCAGGTAATCATGGCCCTAACAGCCTGGGGGGTGGATCCCCAGGGACCGGCCTTTACCAAAAAAGGAGGCAATGCGGTCACCGCGCTGCTGAACTACCAGACGGCTACGGGGATGTTCAACCATACCAACAGCCCGGACCCGGCCTTTGCCACCCCCCAGGGTCTCCAGGCTTTGGCCGCCCTGCAGGATTACTTGGCCAATGGAGTTTCCACTATTTACTATAAGATTGTTTCCCATGGTTCGGAGCCGGTGACGGTCACAGCCCTGGAAATTTTTCCGGACGGGCTGGAAATGGAAACCGGCCGGAGCATTGCCCTGGGGGTGAAAAACCAGCGGGGCATCGTGCTGGACAACAGTCTGGTCAACTGGTCGGTCAGTGACCCTGATGTGGCCGGTGTCACCGATGCGGGTCTGCTGACCACTAAAAAGGCCGGGCAGGTGAATATCGTGGTAACCCTGAAGGAAAACAGCCAAATACTGGATGCTTCGACTTTGACGGTGGTGCGGCAGGACTTTGAAATTAAGAAAATAGAGAGTACGGACAGCGTGGATGGAGAGAGAAATGTCCGTATAGTCATCAAAAACATTTCGGAGCAGGAAAAATCGGCGGTATTTATCGTGGGACTATATGACCGGGAGAGCCGGGAGTTGATTCAGCAAAGCTATATCTCCAAGACCTTTTTACCCGGTGGGAGCCATCAGATAGAAGCAACCTTTTCCGTACCCGGGGAAGGAGATTACGAAGTCAGGGCGATGGTTTGGAATGACTGGCTGAAAGGAAGAGCCCTGACGGATTTAATCAGCGAATAGTGGAGACAGAGGTCATCGCAGGCCGGAGGGGGAGGAAAGGCCTCCCTGCTTCGGCGGGTGACCCTGGGAAAGACAGGAGGGATAGAATGAAGATATCAAGTAAAAGGTTTCTGTCTTTGCTGATGGTTTTGGCCCTGGTTTTATGCTGGTCGCCCCCGGCCCTCGCCGCCGACAATTTCACGGCCGAGCTGCAGCAGCAGGAGCATCGCCTAACCATTACGGGGACCACCACCCCTGATACCGCCGTAACCCTTTTGGTTACGGGGCTGGATGACGGGGATAAAAAATACTCCGACCAGACTAAATCCGGCGGGGACGGCGCCTATGCCTTTTCCTTTGTCATGGACGAGGGAGGCTACAGGGCTACGGTTACCAGCAATGGAATCCATATCCAGCAGGATTTTGCCGTTGGTAATTACCGCTCGGCAGCGGTGACTGTCCGGGTGGAGGGCAGCGCGGAAACCCTGCTGCCCCGGACCGAGGTGCCGATCTCGGATGGGGAAACCACTCTCCTGGAGGCGGTGCTGAAGGCTTTCAATGAAAAGGACGTCCCCTATGAAATGCAGGGGGATATGATCCATGCCATCCGGGGAGAAACCGGCTGGCAGTGGCTGCTGAACAGCCGGGGAGGCATGGCCGTACCCGGCACCAGGCTCCATGACGGGGATGAGATTGTGCTGGTGGATGACCTGATCTGGGACCCCACCATCACCCGGCTGACCGTTACCCCGGCCAGTATAGCGGTTGGGGCACAGTTTACCGTTACTCTGGAGAAACTGGATGGCACTTCCGCCTCACCGGTGCCCGGCCAGCCCGTGGTCTTCAACAGTGAGATTAAAACCACGGACAGTGCGGGGCAGACCAGCTTTACCCCCGGAAACCAGGGTAGTTTCAGTGTGACCTGTGAACCCACCACCGGCAGCCTGATCCGGCCGGTACCCGTGAAAATAACGGTGAGCGGTTCCGGCGGCAGCAACCCCGGAACGGATCCCGTAGGTAGCAGCATCACAGTAAAAATGCGTATCGAAGGCTACCGGGATACGATCATGGACGGCTACGTCACTTTCAACCCCGAGGACTACAAGGGTGAAGAAGGCAAGTACCGTTTTACCGGTCCCGACGGGGTGGAGTACGTGAACGACCGGGCCACCGTGCTGCTGGCCACCGTGATGGCCTGGAACCAAAACGGCATCCGGGACAACTCCGTGGGCTACCAGGATAACTACGTGGCCCGGATGGCCGGGGAAGAAGAATTCGACTTTGAGTCCGGGCACCCCACCTGCGGCTGGCTGGTCCGGGTCAACAACAAGCTAATCAACGAGGGCGTGGGCGTGTGGCCCGTGAGGGATGGGGACAAAATCGAATGGTACTACGGCGACGTCAACTCCTATTTCGGCTCCATGGAGGTAACTCCCACCAGTCTCAAAACCGGGGAACAGCTCAAAGTGAAAGTCTTCGGCCGGAGCAACGGTGGCATGAGCATGAGTAACACCAGCCGCAAGGAGCCCATGGAGGAAGCCGCCGTATACGTGGGAAGTGAGGAATATACCACCGGCGCCAACGGTGAAGTGGAAATCACCATGAAAAACCCCGGCACTTTTGAAGTATATGCTGTTAAACTGGACAAAGACGCCAGCAGCGGAGGCTGCTACTTCCCCCTAATGTCCAGAACTGAAAAGGTGCGGGTAAAGGTTACCGGAGAAAGCATAGAAACGGTCGTTCCGGTACCTGAAGATCCGGCCGACGCCGCCCGAATAATCAAAGAAGTACTGGACAATCCGGAAGCGGACGGAAACCTGGTGGCTGAAACCGTAAAAGCCGCCGCCATTAGCCTGGCCAACAGCCTGGCGAAAGTGCAGACCGCGGCCGACGCCGCCGCTCTGCTGGACAACACCGCCGCCGTCACCGGTTTGCTGGACCAGGCCGCCGGCCGTATCACCGGCGATCAGGCTGCCGCCACCTTTGCCGGCTCCTGCCTGCAGATAACCGGCGTACTGGCCGGGCTGGCCCCGCAGATAAGCGGCGCGGAAAGCAAAGCAACTCTGGCCCGGGCGGCGGTAGAAACTATCGAAGCCGTCGCCGGAATACTGGATCGCATCAGCGATAAAGCCGGCCTGCAAGAAACAGTTGACGGACTGCTGGACGACGCCGCCCCAATACTGGCCTCCCTGCAAGATCAGGATGCCGCCGCCGTGCAAAACAGCGTGCTCAGCCTGGCCCGTCAGGCCGCCCGGTGCCTGGTGCAGGAAACCCTCGGCGCCGACCGGCTGACCATGCAAGACGTGGAACTGCAAGCAGCCCTGGACCCCGGCCAGGCCGGAGAACTGGCCGGCTATGCCGTCCAAACCGTGGCCGGCCTGGAAGAAAAGCTTGGTCAAATGGACCTCGGCCAGGATCTTAAACTGGCCCGTCAGGCCGTCATAACCATACCCGGCCAGGGCGAGAAAGCCGTACAGGTTACCCTGCCCGCCGGGACAATGGACGAAGTGGCCGCCGGAGGAGCGGACAGCCTGGCCATAAACACTCCGGAGGCAACCTTCAACCTGCCCCCGGGCGCCTTCGGCCAGGCAAGCCAAGACAAAGACATAACCCTGAGCGCCGCCCTGGTGGACCCGGCCGACCTGAACAACCCGGCGGTGCCTCCGGGCAGCATCGTAGTAGACCTGAACGCCGCCGCGGCGGGAGAAGCCATCATCGCCTTCAGCGCACCGCTGGAAGTGAGCCTGCCCTACCCGGGCACCCCGACCGCCGTAACCGTCTACCGGATCAAAGCCGACGGTAGCCTGGAACCAATGGGCGGGACCTACGACTCCATTAGCGGCAGAGTAACATTCCGAACCGGGCATTTTAGCAAATACTTTGCCAAAGAAACTGAAAAAACCGTGGAAATACAAAATCAATTTACAGACTTGGAAAATTATGCCTGGGCCCGGGAAGCCATTGAAGCACTGGCGGGCCAGGGCATCATCAGCGGCAAAGGGAACGGCATCTTCGACCCCGGGGCCGACGTCACCCGGGCCGAATTCGCCTCCCTAATCACCAGAGTGCTCGATCAAAAAGCGCCGCAAAACACCGACCTGCCCTTTAAAGACGTATCCCAAGACAGCTGGTACCACGATGCCGTAGCGGCGGCCTACGCCGGCGGACTGGTGGGCGGAGTCAGCCAAGACCGGTTCAACCCCGGAAACAGCATCAGCCGGGAAGAAATGGCCGTCATCATCGCCAGAGTGCTGGAGCAAAAAGGCCATGCCGGCGGCCGGGCGGAAGACCTGGCCGGCTTTAAAGACCGGGACCGGATCGCCGCCTGGGCGCAAGATGGTGCGGCGCTGGCGGCGCAGGAAGGAATCATCACCGGGGTGGGCGACGGCCGCTTCACCCCCGCCGACAATACCAACCGGGCCCAGGCCGCGGTGATGCTGTACAGGCTGTACGGAATACTGCAGCAGTAGATTGAGCTTAGAGTAAGTATCAAGGGTGATGCCATAAAAAAGCATCAATAATATCAGTAATATCAATAATTAATGAAGCATCTATAATCATAGGCGCCGGACAGACAAACACCAACCGGAACACAAAGGCACTATCCCCGCCGGGGGATAGTGCCTTTGCTGTTCCGGTGAAAAAAAGTTTTCCGGATTTTTTAAATTTTCCGTGTGCAACGCCAGGGCTATATGGTATCAAGTCACGTCGGCAGATCTGAAGGCGGTTCTTGGGATGGAGCCGTTTTCAGTGTAATGAAAATTAGGCCATGTTGACAGTACGACGTAATTATGCTATTTTCTTTACAACTAAAAACAAAGGCAACAGGTGCTTTTACCGGAAGGTGAAGGCTTAAAAGGGAAGCCGGTGCAAGTCCGGCGCGATCCCCGTCGCTGTGTTGGGGAGAGGTGGCACAATAGGTCACTGTTCGTTTGCCCTGAACTCAATCGTATTTATTTAAAAGCAATTAATTTTGCCGTTTTTAAATATTTTTGAGTGCCGGGCCGGATGGGAAGGCGTGAAACCTCGATGAGCCTGAGTCAGAAGACCTGCCTGTTGAAAAGGGACAGCCGTACCTACGGGCGAGAGGAAGGTGGTTTTTTTACGCTTTTTACCTCTGTTGCAAAAATCCCGGTCTGTCTCAGGCCGGGATTTTTATTAACTAGTTTGAAGGACTAATGGCAATACTTGGGCGGTGGCCTGTTGGCTTACCGGCGGCAGGTTGCCCGCGCGGCCGGTGGTGACGTTGGCCTGGATACGGCCACAGCTGCCGTATTCGGTTAGGCCGGGAAAGGATGATCAAAGCATGCTCGCTTACCGGGAAAAGGACAACTTTATTTATAAACTCCACCCCTTTACTGCTGTGGCTTATATTTTTGTGGTGGTTTTGCTGTCTTTAATCTTTGCTCATCCTTTCTATCTACTGGGCTTGTTTTTGGTCCTGGGCGGCGTAATTATCGCTTCCGGCAACCTGTGGGAATGGAAGCCCTACCTGCTGTTAAGCATGGGCTTGCTGGTCATGCTGATGCTGGTCAACGCCGTTTTTGTACAGGCCGGGTCAACGGTGCTGTTTACCGGCCCTAGGGTACCTTTGCTGGGTACTATTAAAATTACTTTAGAAGCGATATGTTTCAGCGGCGCCATGGGAATCCGCCTGCTGGTCATTATCAGCGCTTTTTGCTTTTACACCTATGCTGTGCACCCGGATAAAGTATTAAAGCTATTAAATAAATTCAGCGGCAAATCCGTACTGGCCATCATCCTTGCCACCCGGCTGTTTCCCCTGCTGGTGAAGGATGTGCGCAGGATAGCTGAGGTGCAGCGCTGCCGCGGGGTAAAGCTGGATCACGGTACCCGCCGGCAGCGTTTAAAAAGCCGCCTGCCCGTGATTAATATACTTCTGCTTTCTTCCCTGGAACGCTCCATTCAAATGGCGGAATCTATGCAGGCCAAGGGATACGGGAGCGGGAAAAGGTCTTTCTATTTCCGCGATTACTGGCGGCCCCGGGACTGGCTGGTGCTCATCCCCACCGTTCTAGCCCTGGCGGCGGGAATTTGGGCGGCCCTGAAGGGCTGGTCCGCCTATATTTTTTATCCCCGGCTGGAATCGATCAAGCTTGACCAAATGGTGATGGTGCCAATTATCGTACTGGTGCTGGCGGTGCCGATAATTTTGAACTGGTGGTGGGAAAAATGGCCGCTGTTGCGATCAAAGATTTGACTTACCGATACCCCGACGGGGAAAAACCGGCCCTGAACAACATTAACCTGGAGATTCCGGAGGGGGAGTTCGTTCTGCTGGTGGGCGGTTCCGGCTGCGGCAAGTCGACATTAATCAGGGCCGTAGCCGCTTTGGTACCCGAATTTTACGGAGGTACTTACGAGGGACAGGTTTATATCCACGGACGGGAAACAGGCCGGATAGACCGGCGCAGTTTGGTTCAGCAGGTGGGAATGGTTTTCCAGGACCCGGAAAGCCAGTTGGTAATGACCGGCGTGGAGCAAGAGGTGGCCTTTGGTTTGGAAAACCTGGGCCTGGCAAGCGGCCTGATGAAACGGCGGGTGATGGAGGTTACCAGCGCCCTGGCTTTGTCCGGCTGCCTGCAGAGCTTTATTCCTGAGCTGTCGGGGGGGCAGAAGCAAAAGGTGGTCCTGGCTTCCGTATTGGCGATGCAGCCCGGTATTTTAATCTTGGACGAGCCTACCTCACAATTGGACCCCGTGGCCGGGGAAGAAATACTCACCATGGTCAGGAGGTTGAACGAGGAAAACGGCCTTACCGTTATTCTGGTTGAACAGCGCCTGGAAAGATGTTTTCACTTGGCCGACAGGGTGCTGGTAATGGAAGACGGGCGCGTTATCCAGGACGGCAGCCCCGGAGCTGTAGCCGGGTGGGCGGTAGACAATCATTCCCCCTTTGTGCCCCCGCTGGCCGGCTTGTTTGCCGGGGCGGGCTGCCCGGAGGTGCCGCTGACCGTGAAACAGGGGCGGAAAATTATACAATCATATTCCTTCCGGTCCGATTTAAAAAAACCGGACCGGGAGGTTAAGCCAACTGCATCCGGCGCCCAGGGTGTCGTGGATATCCAGAACCTGTGGTTTACTTATCAAAACGGGACAGAAGCGTTAAAAAAGGTCAATCTGGAAATTTACCCGGGGGATTTTACGGTAATTATGGGGGCCAACGCGGCCGGTAAAACTACCTTGATCAAACATATCATCGGACTTTTAAAGCCCGGCCGGGGGCGGGTAACCGTTACCGGCAGAGATACCAAAAAGCTGTCGGTGGAGGAGCTTGCTCCCATCGTGGGCTATCTGTCCCAGGACCCCAATGATTATCTTTGTTTGCCCACGGTGCGGGAAGAATTGTCTTTTACCCTGAAAAATATGGGCTTGCCGGATAACGGAATAAGCCAAACAATTTTAGCCCGGCTGGCTCTGGAGCAATATGGCAAGGTAAATCCCCGGGATTTAAGCGCCGGTGAGCGCCAGCGGGTGGCCCTGGCCTCGGTGCTGGTGGCCGGGCCCGCAGTGCTGCTCCTGGACGAGCCCACCCGTGGGCTGGATTACCGGCTGAAGGCCGAGTTGGGGAACATTCTGAAAGAATTGCAGGCCCGGGGTACGGCTATTGTGGTTGTAACCCACGACGTGGAGTTTGCCGCCGAGTATGCCCGGGATATCGTGCTGATGGCTGAGGGAACCGTTATTGCCAGGGGCGGCAAATACGAAATGCTGTCGGGCTCCACTTTTTATTCACCCCAGATCAGCAAGTTGTTCAACAATATTGTTGACGGGGTGGTAACCCTGGAACAGGGCCGTGAGATCCTGCATCAGCTGACGCGGGGGGAATAAAACAAGGCCATTGCCAGCTAAGGGAGTTCCAACGCCGGCGCTGCTGCTGAATATTTAAGAGCGGGTGATTAAATGAAAAGGCTGTTTTTTACAGCTATATTAATATTAACGGCTCTGTTGCTGCTGCTGAGTATCATTCCGGAAAATCCGTTGTATAACGTCAACTGGGCCCTGCTTTCGGCACTTGTGGTGGGGCTGTCCCTCCTGGCTTTTTTTTGGCGTTTTGATCATACCGCGGCCACAGCCAAGGAAATTGCCCTGATAGCAACCATGGCTTCTCTGGCCGCTGTTTCCCGGGTTCCCTTTGCTGTCATTATGAGTGTCCAGCCCACCACCTTTATGGTGATGATTACCGGTTATGTTTTTGGTGCCCGGACCGGATTCATGGTGGGCGCTGTTGCCGCTCTGGTGTCCAATTTTTTTCTGGGGCAGGGTCCCTGGACTCCCTGGCAGATGTTCTGCTGGGGACTGTGCGGCATGTCGGCGGGACTTCTGGGAAGAAAACAGGTGGAGTTTAAAATGGTTCCTTTTTTGCTGCTGTGTGGGTGCTGGGGCTATTTATTCGGTTGGATTATGAATATCTGGCACTGGTTGGGTTTTGTCTACCCCTTAACGCTAACAACCTTTATCGGCACCTACATGGCCAGTTTTGCCTTTGATACCTTGCACGCGGCGGGAAATATTGTTTTTTCATTAATGCTGGGCAGGTCCTTTTACCAGGTGTTGACACGATTTAAAAAGAAGTTTTTTATTATCAGGCCGGCAACTAAATGTGAAGGAAGTTAAGGGATGGTTTAAAGTAGTTTTTAAGCATTAGCGTTAATCTCCTTGCGGGGCTGATTTTACACACCTTTCGTGTGGGTGAAAAGACGCTGGCTGACGGAATTTATGGAGAATAAACCTTTTTTCCCTGGAAAAGCTATGCTGAGATAAATCTATCCAGGGTGATTGATTTGGATTTGCAAGCTGAGATACTTCTTAGAATTATACTGGCCTTCTTTGCGGGTATTCTGTTAGGAGCGGAAAGGGAAAAAAGACATAAACCGGCAGGGCTGCGCACCCATGCTCTTGTTTGCATGGGCACAGCGTTGTTTACTGTTATCAGTGCATATGGTTTTGAGCAATTCGCGGGCTTGCCTCCATACGGCAATATGGACCCGACGCGTATTGCCGCACAGATAGTGACTGGTGTAGGGTTTATCGGCGGGGGGATCATATTCAAGGAAAAAAACCGGGTTAGCGGGCTTACCACCGCAGCCAGCATATGGCTTACCGCCGGGGTTGGCACGGGTATTGGAGCCGGTATGTACCTTCCGATGCTTCTGGCCGCGGGTTTAGCTATCATTACGCTGAGACTGGACCGGCTGATTAAACGTTTGGGCCTGGAAACGGACGATAATGAATGAGAATTAAAACCAATGCGCATTATTGAATACAGTCCGATTAGACCTGATATCCCTGTTAAAACGAAAAGATAGAAGCAAGGGCTGTCCTACGCCGGTACGGCCCTCGCTCTTTTTGGTGAGGTTACCAGTGGAAAATTAAATTATGTTGTTGATTTCTGCTGGAAAAATAATGGATTTGAATCTATTAAAAATTTAGGAAACTTTACATAGTAATTGGGGAAGTCAGATGTATTGATGCTCCAAAATTAATCCATAGTTGTAATATAAATGGTGTTGCCTTCTTTGGTTCCTTTTAAAAGTTCGCAATGACGCAATACGGAAAAATTTCTTTCCAGCTCCCACTGTTGCAAATTAAAATGTGCTGCTATTTCCGGACGGGTGATTTTGCCTTTCTCTTTTACAAATTGATAGATATTTTTTTGCAGTTCCGTCAATCCTTCCGTCCCGGTTTGGCCGGCCAGCTTGCGGTGGGTGACTGCACTATGCACGGCCGCCACGTCGCAGGTTTTCGGAGGTTGAACACCAATTATAAAGCAATCTTCACATACAGTTTGACCATGTAACTGCATCTCGTCACCGGGTGGAATTTCGCTCTGGCATTTGGCGCAAATCATATTATCTTCACCTCCCAATTTAATTTTCATTCCACAATTTAACTACCAGCGTACTGTAAGCCATACCCGGACCACCGTGCATCAGCATACCCACACTGCACACTTCCAGCACTTCCTCCAAACTGGCGCCCAGCGCTTTCAGCGCCTTAATATGCACAGCGAGGCAAAAATCGCATTTCAGGGCCAGAGCCATGCCCAGCCCAATAAGCCTTAAAATTATTATAGCATTAAATTGTTAATATGTTAATTAGTTTTTGACATAAAAAAGCTAATTTTAACCACATGAATGCTAATGCCGGTTACGGGTGAAAAAAGACCCCGGCATGTGAGGTTACCTGCCTTTGGGGGAGAGGTAACCCCGCTGTGCGCTTTTTTATTTGGGGAAGATTGCTATCTTATTGCTGTCTTAGTGGTGTTAAATCTAACATCTGGCGGACCCTGTCAACCATCATGTCGACTAGGTGGGGCAGGGGTTCGGCTGCGCTGCCGATAACTTCAATTCCGGAACGATTCAAATGCAGAACCAATTTGGGTGCCGGTGACAGGGCTACGGCTTCGGCTGCGGCAGTGGTCATCTCGCCGTTAAAACCAAATGGTGTAATCATGCCCACTGTACCTAATATGATGCCGGCCAGCTTGGTGTTATAAATAATCGCATTTTCACCGCTGGCGGCATCATTGGCGCCCGCTTTATACATACGCCTGGTTGCCAGGGAGTTAGTGCC
Source organism: Desulfotruncus arcticus DSM 17038 (assembly GCF_900113335.1). Lineage (GTDB taxonomy): Bacteria > Bacillota > Desulfotomaculia > Desulfotomaculales > Desulfallaceae > Desulfotruncus > Desulfotruncus arcticus. The sequence goes on along the minus strand of NZ_FOOX01000006.1, from coordinate 117,074 downwards.
CAAAGCTAAGATTTCCGCTTTGGAGGCCGGCAGGGATACACTTAATCTATTTACGATTTGAGCGCCGATACCACCGCCTTGGCCGTCTATAACAGCTATACGAACAATTTTATTTTTATTCATAACCATTATACTCATTAACTTTCACATGAATTTAATTGAAAATAGTGTATTAGACCTTTAGTTTCCTTTTTTTCTTACTAATTTACCCAAACCGTAAGCTGCTCCGAAGGTGAGCACAGTGCCCAGCACACCTGCTGTCGAAGTGGCCAGACCTTCATTGTGGACTCCGGGAAGCGCGTAATCGGGGATGGGGGAGGAGATTATCTCTTTCCCTTCGCCTTTGTCTAAAAAGCCCTTGTCTTTCGCTACCTTTTCCAGCCCGTCGGGAAAAGAAGAGGCAAAGGGGGATAGACAAGCAGCCACTATAATCGCTGCAATAAAAACTTTGACGGTATTAGACATTTGATCTCACCCCGTTCTTAATTTTGGCTGTTTTATCGATAAAGCCAACCTTTTCCACAAAATTAACCACCGCTACGGTAATTAACCCTTCTCCTATGCCAATAAGCATGTGAACTCCCACCATTGCAGGTAAAGCAACACTAAAAGGGATGGTGTTGGATGCTGCCAGTTCCATTGTGGCACCAAACGCCGCTATAACAACTGATAACCACGCGGCCAGGAAAACGGAAATGTTCCTACCGATCGTGCCGGTTAAAACTTTAGAGAGTAATGAGTATGCAACGTAAGCCGTTATTACTCCCAATACAGCCATGTTGAAAATATTGCCACCCAGCGCCGTTAAGCCTCCGTCCTGAAAAGCCAAACATTGAATTACCAACACTGTTGATAGAATCAGACAACCGCTTACCGGCCCCAATAACACCGTGGCCAGCGCCGCCCCCAAAAGGTGTCCGGATGTGCCCCCGGCTATGGGGAAGTTAACCATTTGTGCCGCAAAAATAAATGCAGCCATAATACCCAGTTTGGGAATAAGTTTATCTTCCAATACTTCCTTGGATTTTTTAATGCTGTATGCCAGCGCGCCTGCGCTTAATGCATAGGTGCTGATCCAGGTTTTAGTATCTAAAAAACCATCTGGTATATGCATTTGTCATTACCCCTTTTTTTATTAATTTAAGAAACGTCGTACCGGGCCTTCTAAATGTTGAAATAGATGACATCACCTGCCTAATAAAAAATTAAAAGCCACCAAGACACAACCCTGTTTCGTACAGAGTATAGCCTTCATGGCTTGTAGTTATTAGGTATCGATAAATTAAATAGCTTGTAATAATGCTTGGCCCGTTTTACGTAAACGGCCATTTGACGATTCTTACCGTCGTAATATTATATAACAATTCTCGATAAATTGTTAATATCCTTTTTTGAATAATAAATTTATTCTTGAATTGCCCCGGTTAAACAGATTGGTTTATTATACCAACTTTTAATACAGATTGTTAGTAACATCTATGTTAGTTGCTTCATAGTATTGATTATGTTTTTGTTAGATACAATTAACAAACTAAATCCAAATAAAGTTTGAGGGAGGCAATTTATATGAATAACAAAACTACTTTAACTTTAAGCAGTTTAGGCAACGGGTCTTTTGCCTTGGTTAAGGAAGTTGTCGCCGAAGGTTTAGACCGGCGCAGGTTGCTTGACCTTGGTCTGGTACCCGGCACCAGGGTAGAAGTCATACGCCGCAGTCCGGTGGGAGACCCTATTGCTTTTAATATTAGGGGAGCTGTTATAGCGCTGCGTAAGGAAGTGGCCAGTATGGTGCTTGTGGCACCCGGGAATAAATAAAATTATGAAAAAATAGGGGGATAACAATGGGACTCACTTACCAATCGACCGGGCGGTCAATAACAAAGGAAGGATTAAATATTAAAGTTGCCAATAGCGATAAAGTTATCGCGTTAGCGGGAAACCCAAATACGGGCAAAAGCACGGTTTTTAATGCTTTAACAGGGTTAAGGCAGCATACCGGCAATTGGCCGGGGAAAACAGTGCTGCGGGCTGAGGGAAGCTTTGTGCATAACGGTCATAGGTATAGATTAATAGATCTGCCGGGTACTTACTCGCTGCTTGCTAATTCAGCTGACGAGGAGGTAGCCAGAGATTTTATATGTTTTGCCCGCCTTGATGCTACCATTGTAGTAGTTGATGCCACTTGCCTGGAACGCAACCTGAACCTGGTGTTGCAGGTTATGGAAATTACTAATAAGGTTGTGGTCTGTTTAAACTTAATTGACGAAGCGCGGCGCAAAAAAATTAGCATAGATATCGAAAAATTAAGCAGGTCATTGGGAGTGCCTGTAGTTGCAACTGCGGCGCGCAATGGAGAAGGGCTGCCCCGGCTGTTGGAGGTATTAAGCGATGTAGTCTTTGAACGGGTAAAGCCAAAACCAAACATTGTCAGGTACTCACCGGAGGTGGAAAAAGCAATAGCCCAACTGGAGCCTAAAATAAGGGCATTGATGGGTGATAAAATAAATTCGCGCTGGGTGGCGTTGCGCTTGATAGACGGTGATTTGAAGCTGGTGCAAGCCATAGATAAGCGCTTTTGTGGCAATGAAGTTGAATTGTTGGCCCAAGAGGTCCTGGCATGAGCACGCACACTATCCTGGGCGGGTTGCTGAAAGAAGCGCAGGAATTAATGGGTGAACAACAGTTAATGGTACGTGACAGCATAGTTAAAAGCATTTATAATACTGCCGAAAATTTAACAAATGATGTTGTAAGTTATACCTCACCGCAAAGGACAGATTGGGACCGGAAAATTGATAATATACTGACCTCCCCCATATGGGGATTCCCAATTATGTTTGCTTTACTGGCAGTGATATTTTGGCTTACCATTACAGGAGCGAACTATCCGTCGGCCGCATTGGCAAATGTACTTTTCTCGGTGCAGGATAGGTTAACCGATTTGTTTATGTATTTGCACGCTCCGGATTGGCTGCATGGTTTTCTTGTTCTTGGGGTATACCGTGGTTTGGCCTGGGTGGTATCGGTGATGCTGCCGCCCATGGCTATATTCTTCCCGATGTTTACTTTGTTGGAGGATGCGGGCTACCTGCCACGTGTTGCCTTTAACCTGGACCGGTTCTTTAAAAAAGCCGGGGCGCATGGCAAACAAGCGTTAACTATGAGTATGGGGTTCGGGTGTAATGCAGCCGGCATTATAGCCTGTAGAATTATTGAATCGCCCAGGGAAAGGCTGATTGCCACGCTAACTAACTTTTTTGTGCCCTGCAACGGCAGGTTCCCAACCTTAATCGCCCTGGTCAGTATCTTTATTGCCGGAGCAGTATCTCTTTCTCTCAGCAGCGTAGTGGCAACTCTGGGCATAGCCGGTTTAGTGGTATTTAGTATAGCAATAACACTGTCTGTCTCTTGGGTTTTATCTAAAACTCTGTTAAAAGGTGAACCCTCTTCGTTTACCCTGGAGTTACCACCTTATAGAGTGCCGCAATTCGGTCGGGTGTTGGTGCGCTCGGTGCTGGACCGCACCATATTTGTACTGGGCCGCGCTGTTGTTATAGCCGCCCCTGCCGGTGGCCTGGTGTGGATACTGGCCAATACCATGATTGGCGATACCAGCGTTTTGTCCACCATAGCGGGCTGGCTGGACCCCTTGGCCAGGTTTATGGGTTTGGACGGTGTTATCCTTATGGCTTTTATTTTGGGACTGCCGGCTAATGAAATAGTTTTACCGATTTTAATCATGAGTTATGTTTGTGGCGGTTCAATGATAGAACTTGATAGTTTGGCTGATTTACGCAATCTTTTAGTTAATCAACATGGTTGGACCTGGCTAACTGCTTTATGCACTTTAATATTCTCTCTCTGCCACTGGCCCTGCGGCACCACGCTTTACACTATTCAAAGAGAACAAAAGGATTGGCGCTGGACTGTTATGGCTGCGGCTATTCCTACCATTGTAGGTGTAGTCATATGTATAATAATAAATAGCTTGGTTCGCGCATTAGGGTTAGTTTAGTAGATATATACCACGAAGGTATATGCCGCTATTTGCGGCATTGCCCCCGTGGTATTTGTTTTTAAAACTTGTCGGAGCAACCGGTTGACACTACTCTTGATAGCCGTCAATAAGCCCCAACCCTTTTTCTTTTCTATATTCACAATGCTGCAGGAATTTTTGCCTGCAGCTACTGTTGTTTTCAAAGAAATCAACCAGGCTTTCCAATGCCCGTATAGTAGGTAATGATAGGTAATGCTCCATTGCCTCGGCTTCCGCTCCCACATCGCAATCAGATTTAATGGTTAAAAGAAATCTTTGCAATATGCTGTTTCTCTCGACAAGAAACTTCCCAACCCGGCGACCCTTGTCAGTCAAGACTAGCTCCTTGTATCTTTGGTAAATTAAGTAATTTTCATTATGTAAATTGCGTATGGCATTATTTACCGACGGCATGGTTACATCCAGGCGGTTTGCTATGTCACTTACCCGTACTACATTGTTGTGCAGGGAAAAACGATAAATTTCTTCCAAGTAATCTTCCATGCTTGGTGATAACATCAGATATACCCCCTGTTAAATGGACCAAAGTTTTATATTCAACTTCTTTATATTTAACTAATGGTAGGCAAAACTTAGACGATCCAAAGTATTATTAGATTCTATTATAAGTAAATTAATTAAATGCCTCGATAATGCCAAAATAATATTAGTAATGCCGAAATAACAGAAATAACATTTAGGTCGCAATTTTCTTGCCAATAAAGAAGACCTGGTTCAGGTGGGGTTTTGACCATACGTTGGGGACATTCCTCGACCCAAAAGTTTGACCCATAAGCAGAGGTGTGTCCCCTGACCGCTAAACCTTAGTCGCACTTATTTCGAGCTTACAGGCTGTGCGAAGATTAAAAAAACGCGCTCAACCAGTTCCCATAGCGCGGTATTGCTATACTTTTTAAAGTATAGCAATACCCAGACAAAACTGTCTGGGTATTTTTTACAATTTTATAAGTTGTCGTTTAATGTCCGCAGCTGCCACAGTTGGTTGAACTGCAGGAGGCGCAGCCGCCACCTCCGCCGCTGCCGATTACTTCAGTGCCCCCGGCATTCTTTTTGGTAAACCCGGACATTACTCTTTCCGCTCCCACTGCGGAGCATTTGGGGCATTTAAGCTCCTTGCCGTTTTCGCCCATGGAGCAAAGTTTTTCGAAACGTTTTCCGCATTTATCGCAACGAAACTCATAGATAGGCATAATCAAACACTCCTTTCCTTTAATTAATTTATGCCCTTATGGTTCTCCTGTCAAGGGTCGTTTATTTTTGACCTTTGGGCAGGGATTGTCAAAACGAACAGAGAACAGTTAATTACATTATAACCGCAAAAAATGTTGTTAATCGGGGACATACCTCCGACCCCCAAAGCTACGACCCCAAAGATGAGGTGTGTTCCATTCCTTATTAACAAAGAATTGGAGGCTGGTCATGCAAATAACGTTCTACGGGGCGGCTCAGACTGTAACCGGTTCCTGCTACCTGCTGGAAACCGAAGATAAAAAAATTATGATTGACTGCGGAATGTTTCAGGGCCACCGGATATCACGTGAACGAAATTACCTTCCCTTTGATCCCATACCGGCAAGCGTTGATTACTTATTGCTTACGCACGCTCATATCGACCACAGCGGCCTGGTGCCGAAATTTTATAAAAATGGTTTTAAAGGACGCACAATAACTACAGATGCTACGGTGGATCTCCTGGAGGTGCTGCTGCCGGATAGCGGCCACATTCAGGAAATGGAGGTTGAACGTCTTAACCGCAAAGCCAGGCGGGCCGATAAGAAATTATTGGACCCCATCTATACTGCTGAAGATGCTTTCCGTTATGTCAGGGAATTCGAGCGGGCACAATATAAACAGGTCATCAGTCTTGATCACAATATATCCATTCGCTTTAATGATGCGGGCCATATCCTGGGTTCCGCTATTTTGGAAATTTGGGTGCGTGAAGGAACCCAACAGACCAAACTTGTTTTCAGCGGCGACCTGGGTGGTAAAGGTAAGCCGTTTGTCAATGACCCCGCAATTATCGATGAAGCCGATTACCTGGTGATGGAATGCACATATGGTGACAGACTGCATCAAGATAAAGGACATAGGCTGGAAAGCTTACGGCAGGTAATTCAGCAAACTTATGACAGGGGCGGTAATGTCATTATTCCTGCTTTTGCGGTGGAACGTACTCAGGATTTACTGTATGATATTAGCCAGCTGGTAATAAAAAATGAGCTTCCACCGATGCAGGTCTTTATCGACAGCCCTATGGCAGTGGCTGCTACTGAGGTGTTTATGCAACATCCTGATTATTTTGACCAGGAAACCAGAAAGTTGATTGCCAGGGGCGTTAATCCACTGGCTATGCCAAACCTGCATTTCTCCCGCACGGCTGATGAATCCCGGCGGATCAACGAAATTAAAAGCGGGGCCATTGTCCTGTCTGCCAGTGGGATGTGTGACGCCGGGCGGATTAAACACCATTTAAAGCACAATTTATGGCGGCCGGAATGTACTGTTTTGTTTGTTGGCTACCAGGCTCCCGGGACAAAGGGCCAACGACTATTGAGCGGGGTTAATTTCATTCGCATTCACGGTGAAGAAGTTGCAGTTAAGGCTGATATCAAGTCTATGGGCGGCTATTCTTCACACGCGGATCAGGAAGGGTTGTTGGAATGGCTGGGTTCCTTCGGTAAACTGCCGGAACGGGTTTTCCTGGTGCATGGAGACCCGGAAGCCCTTGCTGTTATGGAAAAACTGGTTCCGGAGAAAACAGGGGTAAGCGCATATGCGCCGGCCTGGCAGGAAACAATTCAGCTCACTCCCGGAGCCGTATTCAGTACTGTGGATCTGCAGCGAGCCTATCAGGCAGTGGCATCAAAAATGGATGCTTTCTTGAAATCAGCTCCCGAACAGGCTGATTATAATCAGGTTATGAAACGGCTTAGAGATCTGGAAAGCCTATTGGCCGAAGTTAAAGCCGGCTAGATGCAAGGAATGTTTTCAATTGAAGGGGATTTTATCTTGGATCAGGGTTTTGTTATCAATGAGCGTGAAAATTTGGTTTTTCTTACCGTACCTGCGTTATCTGCCTGCAGCGGCGTGACGCACGCTTATACCACCCGCCGGGGTGGTACAAGCTTAGAACCTTATGCTTCCCTCAATATGGGCCTGCATGTGGGGGATGACCCTGAACGAGTGATTGCCAACCGGCAGCGGGCTTGCCGGTTGCTTGGCGCCGACATTTCCCAAATGGTTGCAGGACAGCAGGTACACGGTGCTAAAGTGGTTACGGTGGGGAACTCCTTTTGCGGCAGAGGTTCAATGTCCCGGGATGATGCCATTCCCGGCGTAGACGCACTTGTAACGGCTGAGCCCGGTGTCCTGCTTTCCAGCTATTATGCCGATTGTGTGCCGCTGTTTTTCATGGATCCGGTTCGTAAGGTGGTAGCCCTGGCCCACGCAGGGTGGAAAGGGACCGTACTGCGCATTGGGGCGGCGACTGTTAATCACATGCAGCAAGAGCATGGCTGCAAAGCGGGGGATATTATAGCCGGCATCGGCCCGTCCATTGGACCATGCTGCTATGAAGTGGATGCGCCGGTAATTAAACAAGTGGAAGGGTGTTTGCCCGGACATGCCGGTCTGGCCCGCCCCGGCAAGCCCGGCAAATGGTGGTTGAATCTGCCGGAAGTAAACCGCCGGGTACTCCTGGAGGCGGGGATTCGGTCGGAAAATATAACCATGGCCGGTTATTGCACCTCCTGCCGTAATGACTTGTTTTTTTCACACCGGGGGGAAAACGGTTGGACTGGTAGAATGGCTTCATTAATAATGCTAACCGGGGGGTAATGATTTTGTCCAGAATACTGGTGGTGGATGATGAAAAGAATATTATCGAATTGCTCAGGTTTAACCTGGAACGGGAAGGTTTAGAGGTTATCGCGGCTTACGACGGCCAGCAGGCGGTAGAACAAGCCCGTACCGAAAAACCGGACCTGATTATTCTTGATATCATGCTGCCATTGATGGATGGGTTGGAAGTATGCCGGCAGTTGAACCAGCAAGCTGAGACCAGGAATATCCCCGTGATTATGTTAAGCGCCAAGGGAGACGAATTGGATAAAATTTTGGGTTTGGAAATCGGCGCGGACGATTATGTGACCAAACCGTTTAGCCCCAGAGAATTGGTGGCCAGAGTCAAAGCCAGGCTGCGCAGGCTGCAGCCATGTGCTGAAGGCGGGGAATCGGAAATTATCGGCGGAAGAATGGTATTGGGCCGGCTGATTATCGACCAGGAAAGATTTGAGGTGCTGGTGGACAGCGATAAGCTGGACCTTACCCCCAAGGAGTTTGAGCTTTTGCGTTTTATGGCCGGTGAGCCGGGTAAAGTCTTTTCCCGGGAGCATTTGCTCGAAAAAATCTGGGGCTATGATTTTGCCGGTGACTCACGCACGGTTGACGTGCATATCAGGCATCTCAGACAAAAACTGGAAAAATACCCGGGTGTAGCGCAATATATTGAAACAGTCAGGGGTGTTGGCTACAGGTTCAGGGAGGTGCTCGATTGAATTTCCTGCAGTTCTTTCGCAGCATAGGCTGGCGTCCGGTCGCCAGTTATTTTTTTATGCTGCTGTTGTTTTATACAATTTTAAAGCTTTACGCGGTGGACAAGCTTGATATTTTCGGAGCCATAGCGCTGGCGTTTCCTTTTGCGGTAGGACTGGCCTGGGTTCTTTACCGCCGGGTGATCAGACCGTTGAATGAAATTATCGTTGTTTCCAAAGAAATTGCCCGGGGTAATTTAGATCGCCACCTGGATATCAACACAGCCGACGAAATAGGGGATTTGGCCAGAAGCATCAACAATATGGCGGACCGGCTGCGGCTAACCATAGAAGAAATTACGGAGGAAAAAAACAGGGCTCAGGCTATACTCAACAGTATGGCTGACGGAGTTATCGCGGTGGATCGTGAAGAACGGGTGATTATGGTTAATCCGGCTGCGGAAATGATGTTTGGCCTGGAGCAGACTGAGTGCATCGGGAAAAGCCTATTGGAGGCGATACGTAACTTCGACCTGGATACTGCATTAAAAAAGGTTCAGTATTGCAATAAGCCGCATACACGGGAAATAGAATTTATTTCTCCCGAGCCGCGTACCTTTAACCTGCGTATTACCCCACTGCATGTCAGCAACCAGGGCGGCGCGGTGATACTTTTGCGCGACGTTACCGGGCGCAAACGCATGGAACAGATGCGCAGTGAATTCGTGGCCAATGTATCCCATGAGCTTAGAACACCTTTAACATCAATCAGAGGATTTGTTGAAACACTGCTGGACAGCGGTACTGAAGATCCTGAGATGACCAAACATTTTTTAAATATTATTAATACAGAGACCAGGCGCCTTTCCAAGCTGGTGGATGAATTAATGTATCTGTCCAAAATTGAGGAGCGCAGGGTGGTGCACAGGTGGCGGCAGGTAGAAATAGGGCAGTTGTTTGACCGGGTATTGGCCATTTGCGGTACCCAGGCCGAGGAAAAACAGATCGAAATCAGGGCCAACCTGCCCTCCCGTTTACCCCCCCTTTTCGGTGACCCGGACATGCTGGCCCAAGTGATGATAAATTTAATGGACAATGCTATTAAATATACGCCTCCCGGAGGAAGTGTCATGGTTGGGGCCTGCCTGGACGGAGATGAAATTCGGGTTGATGTGGCAGACACCGGTGTGGGGATTCCGGCCGACAGCCTGCCGAGAATATTTGAAAGGTTCTACCGGGTAGATAAGGCCCGGTCCCGGGAACTGGGCGGCATCGGACTTGGTCTGGCCATTGTCAAACATATTATTATTGGGCATGGCGGGAGTGTGGAAGTTAAAAGCAATTCCGGCAAAGGTACAATATTTTCTGTGTTCCTGCCTCTGGAAAACCAGCGTTGACGCAGCCGTAGCGAAAGAAATGAATTAATTAAAGAAAATTGCCTGTAATCGGCAGGAAAAAATTTATTTATGGGGTACTATTTTATATCATGCAATTTTTTACAGGGGGAAAGTCGTGGGGAAGTATAGGCTTCGCCCCGGCCGGTTCATTCTGGCGCTGGTAATGCTTGCCGGTATATTAATGGTTGCAGTTTGGGGTGGTATGAGCACCCTGGGCTTTGCTAAAGATGCGGTTGTAGCCAGGATGCTGGATGTAGAACAGTTGACCTGGCAGGAAAGTGTCAGGTCGGTGCAGGCTGAGGGCATTATCATCAGAGGTGAAGAAACAATTAAGGCTCCATTGTCCGGTGAACTGCAGCTGCTGGTCAAGGATGGGGAGCGGCTGCGGGTGGGGGCTCCCATTGCCCGGATTGACGGGGTGTCTGAAGAAACAATAGTCAGCCCGAGGGCCGGAATATTTTGCACCCATTTAGACGGTCTGGAAAATTTACTTGATCCCGGCATGACGGATGTATTGGACATGGAGGCCGTTGAGAAAATAACTAACAGAACCGGTGTTGACGGGAGCGAAGAAGTTGCCGGAGGAACATTGATTGGCAAGGTTGTGGACAACCTCAACCCGATAATCATTTATCTAAGGGCTGACCAGCCGGAAGATGTTCCCGCCGCACCTTTTCAAAAGGGATCGGTAATAAAACTGAGCCAGGGTCAACAGGAAATTCGGGGCAAAATAATCAGCCTGTGGAATGAAAATAACAGTTATACCATGTTCGTTCAAGTTGATGATAATAATTACCCGGAGAATTTTGTTCATCAACGACACCAGAAGATAGACCTGGCATTGGAGAGGCTGGAAGGCTGGCTTGTTCCTGAAGGGGCCATAGCGTTTAAAGACGGGGACCCCGGTCTCTACCTGGTAGAAAAACAAACTGTTACCTTTGCTCCGGTGACTGTTGAGGGACGGTTAAACGGAATGGTTAGTGTAAGCAGTAAACGTCTCAGCAATATGGTTCGCTATGTCGTCAACCCGGACTGGGCCTCAGAGGGTATCAGGCTGGGTGGTTAGGAGATGATTTTTTGAGTGTGCGGGAAAACCTCGTAAATATCAGGGAAAGGGTGCGGCTTGCAGCCCTCAGGGGGGGCCGGGACCCGCTAACCATAAAAATCATAGCGGTTACTAAGCGGGTTGGTGTACCTCAAATCATGGAGGCTGTAGAAGCAGGGCTATTGGATCTGGGCGAGAACAGGGTTCAGGAATTGGCGGCCAAGGTGCCGCAAATTCCTTCCAATCTGCACTGGCACATGATCGGTCACTTGCAAACCAATAAAGTTAAACATATTATAGGTAAGGTGGAGCTGATTCACTCGCTGGACAGTTGGAACCTGGCTGTTGAAGTTGACCGTCAGGCCGCGCGGGTGGACAAGATTGCCAGGGTGTTGGTTCAGGTCAATGTTTCCGGTGAGGAAACCAAATATGGCATTAATACCAACGAGGCTGATGATTTTATTACTGAGTTAAAAAAGCTAAAAAACATAAAAGTTGAGGGATTAATGACCATTGCGCCATTTGTGGATGACCCGCAGGAAGCTAGGCCGTTTTTTAGGGAACTGCGGCTATTGTCCCGAGAGTTGAACGAGAAGATAAGCGGGGTTGAGCTTAAACACCTGTCAATGGGCATGACCAATGATTATGAGGTGGCTGTGGAAGAAGGATCGGATATGCTGCGATTGGGCACGGCGATTTTCGGTGCTCGCATATCTCGCATATAATGAAAAGGAGTGGGCGAATTTGTCAAGAAGATTAATGGACAAAATGCTGAATTTTATGGGCTTTGAAGAGGAACAGCTGGATGATAAGGAGCAAGACCTCCGCCCCGTTGAAGAGGAGCCGGTTACGTTTCAGAAATCTAAAAAGAACCGCGGCCAGGTGGTAAGCCTTCATACACAGCGCCAGGTGCGGGTTGTGGTTATTGAGCCCACAAGCTTTGATGATGTGCCTGCTATAGCCGATAATCTGAAGAATCACAGGCCGGTAATAATTAACCTGGAACAGGCTGATTCCGAGCTGGCTAAACGGGTGGTGGATTTCGTAAGCGGCACCACATATGCTCTTGATGGTAGTATGCAAAAGGTTGGGAAAGGCATATTCCTCTCCGTGCCCAACAATGTTGGTATTGAAGGGGATTTTGACGGAGATATTAAGGAAAAGGGAATTTTTGCCTGGATGAAATAAGTTTTTATGAAGCAGATATGAAATAAGTTTATGGAAGGATGCTTGTAAATGTCCCAGAAAAATTATAACATTGGCTTTATTGGCGGGGGGGCCATGGCCGAGGCCTTGATGGCAGGTTTTATTAAAGCCGGGCTGGTTACGCCGGAAAAGCTAATCGTCAGTGATGTAAACGAACACCGTATCAACCATCTTCAAGAAAAGTTTGAAATCCAGATTACCCACGATAATACTGCCGTAGTTGAAGGTGCCGACATTATTGTTTTGGCTGTTAAGCCCTTTGTGCTGGGCAATGTGCTGGAGAATGTCGGAGGCAAAATAAGACAGGAACAAATAGTGATATCCATCGCCGCAGGTATATCTACATTATATATAGAAAAACTTTTGATGGACGGAGTACCTGTGGTAAGGGTTATGCCCAATACCCCCGCACTGGTTGGCGAAGGTGCCACTGCGGTTTGCTGCGGCAAATGGGCTGGCGAGAAGCACCGGGAACTGGCCCTGGAATTGTTCGGCGCTGTGGGCCGGGCGGTACCGGTTTCGGAAAACTTGATGGATGCTGTAACAGGTCTTAGCGGCAGTGGTCCGGCATATATGTATGTTATAGCCGAGGCATTATCTGACGCCGGCGTTCGGATGGGGCTGCCCCGCGATAAGGCACAGACTCTGGCGGCACAGACCATGCTGGGCGCAGCCAAGATGATCCTGGAAACAAACCGTCATCCCGGAATGTTAAAGGATATGGTAACCACTCCTGCCGGAACGGCCATTGAGGGTCTTTTGGCCCTGGAGGAAGGTGGTCTTAGGATTGCATTAGGGCGGGCGGTGGAAAGAGCCTGCCAGCGCTCCCGTCAGCTTTCCGGCCAAGATAAAAGATAACGGGGTGACTTATGAATATTGGCATTGTAACTATTATTAATGTGGCTTTTGAGGTTTACACGTGGCTGATCTTTATTCGCATTATTTTGTCCTGGGTTAGGTTAAATCCTTACCAACCGCTGGTTAAATTTATTTATGAAACTACTGAGCCTGTACTTGGGCTCTTTAGGAGGATTATTCCTCCAATTGGTGTGATAGATATTTCCCCCATCGCGGCTTTTTTTGCCCTGGAGTTGGTGCGCAGGCTGTTAGTCAATATTTTGCTGTCAGTGGGGATTTTCTAGCATGAACCGCAACAAACTGCTGGATGCGGCTGTAACCCCAGAGGAAAGGGAAACCCTGGCCCGGGTTCTGGATCTTGCAGAAATAGTATTAAAAACTCATCGAACACAGTATGCTGATTTTAATGACCCCTATCGCTGCGGGCTTATAGCCAGAACCGTTGAAGCAATACCTGGCCTGACAGCCAGGGTAGACGGAGGTTACCCCGCGGCGGAAAGGGCGCGGGTTTTAATTTCTCCTGATTACCTGCCGGAAGCACCGGAAGATGGACTTGTTTTTTTGGAGATTAAGGGCAATTTTCGTTTTAAACCGGTAACCCACCGGGATTACCTGGGTGCTTTGATGGGAATGGGAATACGTCGGGAAAAGCTGGGAGACATACTTGTTAACGAAAACGGTGCCCATATAATTGTGGCAAAAGAAATTGCCGATTACATAAAGTCCGGGTTAACAGCGGTCGGGCGTACCGGGGTTAGTGTCAGAGAGATGGCCCGGACCGATTTGGAACTTCCCGAAAGGGAATATCGTGAGATCAAGACGACGGTTCAATCCATGCGCATAGATGCAGTTGCCGCCCATGGTTTTGGTCTTTCCAGAAGTAAAATGGCCGGAGAAATCACGTCAGGAAAGATTTTTTTAAATTGGCGTCCCTGCCTGGACCCTTCCGCCGGGGTTAATGCCGGAGATATGATTTCCGCCCGGGGCAGGGGCCGCGTTGAAGTTATTGAGACCGGAGGCAAAACTAAAAAAGGTCGTTTGGGTTTATTGCTAAGACGATATTAAGAGGAAAGGGGACACACCTCTCTTTAGGGTCATGGCTTTAGAGTCGGAGGTATGTCCCCATATAAAATGGAGGTGTGGTCCGGTGCTTACCCCCCTGGATATTCAGAAGAAAGAATTTAAACGGGCATTTCGCGGTTACAACCAAGATGAAGTGGATCAGTTTCTGGACCAGTTGGTACGTGACTATGAGTTATTGTATATTGAAAATCAGTCCCTCAAAGAAAAACTTGAGGCCAGCGAGACAGCCAAAGCGCGCTATCTGGAGATGGAAAAAATAATTAAGGACGCCGTAATTATGGCTCAGAAAAATGCAGATGACCTGACACGCAACGCCCGCCAGCAGGCAGACATGATCGCGGAGGACGCGCGCCTTAACGCGGAGAAAATCATTGGTGAGGCTGAGTCCAAGGCTGGACAAGCCCTGCAGGAAGCCCGGGAGCGGGCACGGTTCAGGATCAAAGAGGCGGAAGAACGTGTCCAAACTTTGCTGGACGAGTATCGCTTTCTGGAAAAACAGACCAGCGTATTTAGAGTTAAATTCCGTTCCTTTCTGGAAGCCCAGTTGGAACTGCTGGATGGCCAGCAAAATGAGGCCCAGGAGCTTTTAGCCGAGGCAGGTTTGGGTTTATTCCAGGCGGCTGCGTCAATAGAGAATGCAGTGGTATCGAACGAGGACAGCCGGAAAAACCGGGAGACCGGTATTGACGACGCAGTTGATGATGAAAACAAGTAGCTTAAAACCTTTTTTTGAGTAGCTCCCATAAAGAGAAATAGGTTGGTTGACACATGTTGGATATTAAAGATGACGGCCGGGGTGTAAGTATCAGGGTTAAAGTACAGCCCAGGGCTTCAAAGAATCAGGTGGCGGGCTTTATGGAAGGTGCGGTTAAACTGCGGCTGACCGCTCCGCCGGTGGAAGGGGAAGCCAATAAAGCTTGCTGCGAATTTTTAGCCGGGCTTCTGGGTATTGCCAAAAGCAGGGTGGAAATAACCCAGGGGCAGACGGGCAGAAACAAAACAATCAGGATTGAGGGAATATCAGCAGATGCTGTACTAAAAAAGCTCGGTGGTTGACTGAAATCCAATTAATATATATAATAATGTAATTGTAAAGCCAGTGAATGGGAAGAGTAGGCGTTTTAAGCTGTTCAGAGAGCCCGGGAAAGCTGTGAGCCGGGTACAGTTAAACGCTCCAAGATCACCCGGGAGGCGGCGTCTGAAATCCTGAGGGAAATTAAGTTCGTCCGGTTAACCGCCGTTAATGGTTTCAAGTGGAAGCCGGTTATACCGGTTTCTATTAGGGTGGTACCGCGGAAAAGAATCCGTCCCTTACGGGGCGGTTTTTTATATTGTTTTATATTTTCATTAAAAGGAGTGTTCGAAATGGATCCTGCGTAGATTTTTCGAACATTCTCACGAAAAGTAAAGATAGAGGTGTCATCAACAAAATGGATTATGGAAAATCATTAAACTTACCTAAAACCGACTTCCCCATGCGGGGCAACCTACCCCAGCGTGAGCCGGAAATTATGCAGTTCTGGGACGAAACTGATATTTACCGCAAAGTGCAGCAAAAGAACAGCGGCAGACCCAAATTTATCCTGCACGACGGACCGCCATATGCCAACGGGCATATTCACCTGGGGCACACTTTAAATAAGGTGCTTAAAGACATAGTGGTTAAATTCCACTCCATGACCGGATACGATGCGCCATATGTGCCGGGATGGGATACACACGGGCTGCCAATTGAGCAGCAGGCCATCAAGAACATGGGTATTAACCGCCATGCCATTGATATCGTAGAGTTCAGAAACAAATGCAAAGATTATGCATTACAGTTTGTAGATATTCAGCGGGAGGAATTTAAACGGCTGGGTGTGCGCGGCGACTGGGATCACCCTTATTTTACCCTGATGCCGCACTTTGAGGCCAGACAGATTGGCGTTTTCGGCGAGATGGCCAAGCGGGGTTATATTTATAAAGGCCTTAAACCGGTTTACTGGTGCGCCACCTGTGAAACAGCGCTGGCCGAAGCAGAAGTTGAGTATGCTGACAAGAAATCGCCTTCAATTTTCGTCAAGTTCCCCGTGCGGGACGGCAAAGGTATCATACCGGAACAAAATACTTATGTAGTTATCTGGACCACCACGCCCTGGACGCTGGTGGCCAATCTGGCCGTTACCCTGCACCCTGAGTTTGAGTATATTTTAATGCAGTGCGGCAATGAAAAATATCTTGTAGCTAAGGAATTAAAAGATTCATTCCTGAAGGAAACCGGCCTCGCGGAAGGTAATATTTTGCAACGATTTAAGGGGGCCGATCTTGAACGGGTAGTATGCGGTCACCCATTTATCGACAGGGATGCGCTGGTCATTCTGGGCGATCATGTCACGCTGGAAGCCGGAACCGGCTGTGTGCACACTGCTCCCGGGCACGGCCACGAGGACTATCTGGTGGGGTTGAAGTACGACCTGCCCATTCTTTCCCCTGTGGACGGCAGGGGGCGGTTTACCGCTGAAGCCGGTCAGTTTGCCGGGCAAATTTACCACGAAGCCAATAAGAATATTCTGGAAACCCTGCGCGAAACAGGGGCATTGATGAAAGCGGACAAAATCAGCCATCAGTATCCCCACTGCTGGCGCTGCAAGCAGCCGGTCTTTTTCCGGGCTACCGAGCAGTGGTTTGCATCCATTGAGGGGTTCCGGCAGGCTGCGCTGGATGCTATTGACGATGTGCGTTGGATCCCCGCCTGGGGCAGAGACAGGATCCATAACATGGTAGCCAACCGGGGTGACTGGTGCGTATCGCGTCAGAGGACCTGGGGTGTTCCCATTCCTATTTTCTATTGTAAAGCCTGCGGCAAGGAAATAATCAATGACCAGACTATCAGCCACCTGCAAAAGCTATTCAAGGAGTATGGCTCCGACGTCTGGTTTGCCCGCGAAGCCGCAGCCCTGATACCGGAGGGCCTGACCTGTCCCGAATGCGGCTCCCGGGAATTTACCAAAGAAACCGATATCATGGACGTTTGGTTCGACAGCGGCTCAAGTCACCTGGCCGTGCTCGATGAACCGGAAATCTGGCCTGACCTGACCTGGCCTGCCGACCTGTACCTGGAAGGCAGCGACCAGCACCGTGGCTGGTTCAACTCTTCATTAAACACAGCGGTGGCTGTAAGTGGCCGGGCTCCGTACCGGGCTGTGCTTACCCACGGGTTTGTGGTTGATGAAAACGGCCGCAAAATGAGCAAATCGCTGGGCAACGTAGTTGACCCGCTTAAAGTTATTAAACAAATGGGTGCGGATATTCTGCGTTTGTGGGTATCCTCCGCAGATTACCGGGGGGACCTGGCGGTATCCCAGAGCATTTTAAAGCAGCTTACCGAATCTTACCGCAAAATCAGAAATACCAGCAGGTTTATGCTGGGTAATATCTATGACTTTGATCCCGCCAGGGACTCCGTACCTTATGAAAAAATGCCGGAAATCGACCGCTGGGCCATGCTGAGGCTGCACCGGCTGATTGAAAAGGTGCTGGCTGCTTACCGCAACTATGAGTTTCATACGGTGTATCATGCCATCCACAACTTCTGTACTGTGGATATGAGTGCCCAGTATCTGGATATTATTAAAGACCGGCTGTATTGCGAAAAAGCAGATGCTCTCGTCAGGCGTTCGTCCCAGACGGTTATGTATGAATCGCTGCAGGCACTGGTACGTCTTTTGGCGCCGGTATTGACCTTTACCACCGAGGAAATCTGGCGTTACCTGCCTAAAGGCGATGATGCCCCGGATAGCGTGCAGCTTGCCGATATGCCGGAGCCTGATGATCGGTACATGGACGCCGCCCTTGAAGAAAAATGGGGGCGCCTGATGAAAATCCGCGGCGTGGTCAACCGGGCTCTGGAAAAAGCCCGCCAGGAAAAAGTAATCGGCAATTCCCTGGAGGCCCGGATTCACCTTTATGTAGATGATAATTTGTCTGAATTTCTAAAGACGTTTAGTGAAGAACTTTCAGTGCTGTTCATTGTGTCCGGTGTTACTACGCACCAACTGGCGGAGAAAACCGTAGATACCTTAGCGGTGGAAGATGTACCCGGTTTGGCGGTGGGAGTATCCCGGGCTGCCGGAACCAAGTGCGCCCGCTGTTGGATGTACCACGAAGAAGTTGGCCGGGACGAACAGCATCCTGAAGTATGCCCCCGCTGCGCTTTGGTAGTTGAAGCGATATAACAACAGGCTATAGCATTAAAAGCACTGCTTTTCAAACAAATGAGAGGCAGTGCTTTTTAAAAACCTCAAATTGGCACTTGATTTTGCTAGGTTAGGGGTGTTAAAATGTAATTCCGGTGGCTAAGATAAAACATAATAAGCAATGCATCTTACAATCTTATCTGGCCATAAGTAATTATGCGGTCGTGGCGGAATTGGCAGACGCGCTAGATTCAGGTTCTAGTGGTCGCAAGACCGTGGAGGTTCAAATCCTCTCGACCGCACCAATGCGGAAGTAGCTCAGTGGTAGAGCATCGCCTTGCCAAGGCGAGGGCCGCGGGTTCGAATCCCGTCTTCCGCTCCAATCGTTCAATATATAGGGGAGTAGCTCAATTGGTAGAGCGTCGGTCTCCAAAACCGAATGCTGCGGGTTCAAGTCCTGTCTCCCCTGCCAGAGAAACCAGTAATCGCAATACTTTGCGGTTGCTGGTTTTCTTTATTTAAATTTAGGCCATATGTTCTGAATATAAACTACCTAATAAAGGAAAACTAGTTAACAAATTTAGGAGGTTTCAGAATATGATGAATCTAGAAGACAGGTTTATCAGGGGATTTATTGCTGGGATTAGTGCGGGAATTGTTATGGATATATTGGAATACCTTTCTTTTATCTTGAAGATAACGGAGCTATCGTACTGGGAATGGGCTTCTGTATTAATTTTTGGTTACAGAGCTACTGCTCTTACCGAAGTTTTTTTGGCTTTAATGTTACAAATATTTTTTTCCGGGGTCGTGGGGATTTTGTTTGCTTATTTCGTCCCACTTGTTACCAGTAGGTATTATCTTATGAAAGGCGCAATTTTCTCAATATTTATATGGTTTTTTGCCAATGCTGTTATTTATATGTTTAAGGTTACACCTTTGGCTCCAGTTAAAGCTGATACGGTTTTTTCCAATATTGTTACGGTAGCGATATACGGGTTGGTATTGGCTCAAATGTTACGTTGGATGGATAATAAGTTAAAAGTATGAATTTTATACCTCTTGCTTTTTATACCAGGCGGTCTCGGATTAATAATATTCACATATTTTATTATAAATACGTCAACTATAATAAAGAAGACTTGGTTCAGGTGGAGTTTTTGACCCCATCTGAACCTTAGTCGCACTTATTTCAAGCTTACAGCCTGTTAATCTCCGACCTAAGAGGGCGGGGTTTTACAGGCTGTGCGAAGATAAAAACTAAGCCAGCGGGAAGGTAATGATTTTGGCAGATATAATGGATAAGCTCCAAAAGATAAAAGAAATAGGTAAATCAACCAAAGAAAAACAGCAATTCATTAATGTCAGTGAGGTATTCTATATTTGGGAAATCATGGTGGCAAAATTAGATATGTTGGAGAATATCCAAATCAGCGAAAATTTTATTGATGATGTTGACTTGAGGTATATTTCGGGTAAAGTCGTAGATGTTCTTCAAACAGGTATCGTCGACATGGAGAAAATAATGACCAATTATGGTGTACCATTTCCAGCCAGACCGCCTGCCGGTGTTAATACAACCATTAGTTTGCAGCATATTACTGATAAGGATATTTACCAGAGTTTATTTGAAAGTGTTCAATCCTTCTTTCCCATCCTTGCCAGTGGTTATATGCAAGGCAGTTCACCAAAAGTTATCAAAACAATTAAAAACCACTTATTATTAACGATGGAAGTGCATGAATTGCTTATTGAGTATGGTAAATTAAAGGGTTATTTCAACCCGCCGCCTGTTTATAATGCATAGCCGCCACCGGTGTTTGCAAATTGCTTAAAGGAGCGTAGACATTTTGGAAATATTGAAGCAAATGCAAAAAATAACCAAACAAACCATGTCTACCAGGGAAAAACAAAAAGATATAAGTGTTAGCGAGGTTTTTCACCTTTGGAATCATTTGGTGCAAAGATATAATGTCATTCATTTAACGAATTTTATGGAAGCATTTGCTAGTGATTCGGATTTAAAGCTGATTATTGCTTTAGGGAAAAAAACCCTTGGTGAACATGTTTCCAAATTGGAAAAAGAAATGATGGCATATGGGATACCGTTGCCGGTAAGACCTCCCAAACAAACCCAGCCAACGAGCAATATAGAGGCTATTACTGATAGGTTTATTTATCGACGGGTTTTAAGAGGAATTCAAACTTTTTTGCCAACCCACATGATGGCCTATATTCATAGCACATCTCCTGACATAAGAGGATTATTTTTAGCTTTTTTGATTCAAGAACTGAAATTATATGATAAATTTATTGAGTACGGTAAAATTAAGTCATATATAATTATGCCGCCAACTTACAAAAGCAGTTAACCGGGCAAGACAGACAGTTTTGTTTGCGTGGATCATTACAGCAGGAGTAAGTATAAGCACTTACGCAGCTAAATGGAATAATTCTGATGCAGCTTTAGAAGAGCTGCATTTTTGTTTGCGCTGACTTATCCATAAATAGTGGTTATTAAAACTGGTTATTTTGCATCCGATTATTATGGTATATTTTTTTATTAATTTTCGTGAAAAATTTTATCTTTCCAGGAACTAAAAGGTAGTGATTAACGTCATTTGTTATAGAACAAAGCTCCGGGGGTGTGTGTGTTTGAATGAGTTGAGTTGCCGGTATTTATTAAAAACCAAGGTTTGCGGGTGGCCGCATGTGGTAACGGCCATCCTTTTATTGTTTATGTTCCTTATTGCGCCTGGTTTGGCCTGGGCCAAGCCGGATGACAGCCCGGTTCAAATCAAGGTGGAGCTTGGCTGGCAGGGTAAGGTGGTGCCGGGCAGGTACGCGCCCGCCGTGGTTAATCTAAAGAATACCGGGAAAAACGATCTTTCCGGCACGATTGAAGCAATTAATTATCAATCGTATACGCTTCCGGCACAGCCCGGGGCAACACCCGGGACCAAGCAGCCGTCTAAATTTTTCCCGTCGTCTGCTTACGGTGAAATGGTATCGCTGCCGGCCGGGGCGGAAAAGACGGTAATGCTGTGGTTTCCCGCCGACGGGCCGAACAGCCGGACTGATTTTGTTTTTAAAGCCGGCAGTCAGGAAGTCGCCAGGGTTAGTCAAAAAAGTACCGCGGCAGTAGTCAATGGCCCTATGCCTGGGGCGGTGGGCGTATTGGGGCAGATTCCGGCCGCCCTGGAACGGGTGCGGGTGACTATGCCAGACGGCGTGCCCAGGTCACCAATGGTGTTGGAATTAACCGCTGAACTGTTCCCCCGCCGGGGAGATGAGTTAAACGCCTTCAATCAAATTTTGGTTACCGCCAAAGGTGCTTTATCCCTCAGTGATGAACAGCGCAGCGCCCTGGTGGAGTGGGTAAAAAGCGGCGGCCAGCTGGTTTTAAGCGGGGGGCTGGAAATTAACGAGTCCCTGTCGGTCCTGCCGGACAACATCATTGACATCAATGTTAAACAAATTGAGCCGCAGTCCGGCTGGCAGGCCGCTGCTCAGTGGCTTAACAGCAGCGAGCCCGGTGCTGCCGCGCCTGCCGCCATTCTCTCCGGCCACGGTACACCCTGGGGACCCAAGGAAAAGCCGTTGGGTTTGCAGTATGTCCTGGGGGACGGTGGAATTACCGTATTTACCTTTGATCCTAATCAATTGCCCTGGCAAGCCGGGGCGATGGGCAACGCGTTATGGCAAAAGTTTTTAACCCCAACCGATCAGGAAAAATATTATAACACCGGCAATGATTATAAGCTCAGCAGCCTGGTGGGAAACACCAATAATATGCCGGTTAATGCCTTTCCGGGCTGGCGGCCTGTGGGTTTGTATTTATTGGCCTTTCTGCTGTTGGCCGGCCCCGGAGTGTTTTTTGTGCTGAGGCGCATGCGCCGCCCGGAATACACCTGGGTGGCGGTGCCGCTGCTGGCTGTACTTTTTGCCGGAGCAGTCTACGGGTATATGCTGCAATCCGGCGGCAAGGTTTTGGTCAACGTGGTGCAGGTTTTGGACAGCCGGGACGGCACAAGCCCTGCAGGCTATACCGCAGTGGGTTATTTTGCTCCTACCGTACCGGTTTTTGATGCAGTAATGAAAGATTCCGACCGGTCCGTTATGGTGCAGCCCATGGGCGGGCGTCCGCCGGATATGATGAATGAGGATGAAGACCCGCCTTACAGCGTTATTAGGGGATCCGACCTGATGGTGCGTTTTAGCGACGCTTCGCAGTGGAATCTGCGGGCCATTTCCTTTAGAGACGACCAGGCGGCTGCCATAGCCAAAGGGCTTAGCGCCACCGTAGAGGTAGATGGTAATAAATTAGTTGGTAAAATTAAAAATGATACCGGGCTCAAGCTGGATCACGCTGCATTTTTCTATGGCTCGGATTACCGGGTGGTGGGCGATTTGCAGCCGGGTGACGAAGCCGGGGTGGAAATGAAAGTCACAGCTCCGCAATATAACCCCCAGGGCAACCCGGGACCGAGTTATCCCTCTTCCTGGCAGGTTTTCATGTATCCGGACGGTCCGCCGCAGCCGCCGCAACCGGGGATGCCATCGCCTGCTCCGGACAGGCAAATGACCGTTGAGGAGCAACGCAGGGCCAATTTAATGGAAAACTGGATGGGTAACGTTATGCGGAACGGCCCCATGGAGACGGGCTGGCCTCTGACCGTACTGGCCTGGAGCGACAGCCCGGCCGGGGACCCGGGACTAAAAGGGATCTCCCGCGCACCGTTCTACCTGACCATGTTTGTGCTTAGACCGGAAATAGAAATACCTGCCGGCAGCTTTAATATTCCGGCGGGACTGGTGGTGCCCGAAGTTATTGACTCCCAGGTAAGGGGGTGGTCCGGCTACAATAATCTGATGGGCCTGGAGGGCGGTTCAATCAGCTTTATGTTTAAGCCCCAGTTTGGGTCACAAACCAGTGTCAAAGAAGTTACCGTGCATATGGTTTATCTCCCGGTGCAGGGAAGCAGCAAGGGGATGGGGCCGCCGGCCCCGAAACCGACGTCGATCCCGGACGGCGTGCTGGAAATCTATCATCCGGGGCACGAAGCCTGGCAAACTCTTTCCGGTTCGGATACTTTTACTTTAACAGGTGATTACGCCTTGCCGGATGGTGAAATAACGCTGCGGGTTACCGGCGGCGACCCCGGCAAAGGTACGGGCTTTTACATGCTGCCGCCTACAGTGGCTTACGGGGGTGATCAGGCGTGATTATAACCAGAGGTTTGATCAAAAAGTACGGCCGGGTCATGGCCCTGCAGGGTTTGGATCTGGAAGTTCCCGAAGGATCGGTGTATGGCTTCATTGGCCAGAACGGGGCGGGCAAAACCACCACTTTGCGCATTCTGTCCGGGCTGCTGATCCCTGAGGAAGGCAGTGCTGAAGTGGCGGGCAGGGATGTGCTGCGCGACCCCCGGGGGATCAGGGAAGTGGTGGGCTATATGCCGGATTTCTTTGGAGTCTATGATGACCTGAGGGTGGGCGAATACCTGCTGTTTTACGCCGCCGCCTACGGCATTAAAGGGGAAACGGCGCGGAAGCTGCGGGATGACTTGCTGGAGCTGGTTGAGCTTGGGCATAAGCGGGATGCCTTTGTGGATACGCTTTCCCGTGGCATGCAGCAGCGCCTGTGTCTGGCCCGGTCTCTGATCCACGACCCGCAGGTATTGCTGCTGGACGAACCGGCCAGCGGGCTTGACCCCCTGGCCCGGGTGGAAATGCGGGAAATATTAAGGGAATTATGCCGCCTGGGCAAGACCATCGTTATCAGCAGCCATATTCTTTCCGAGCTGGCCGACCTGTGCACCCACGTGGGGATGATCAGGGAAGGGCGGCTGCTGCGGCAGGGGCCGCTAAGCGATATGCTGGCCGGGGACCGGGTGAGGAAATTTATCTTACGCTGCAACGGGACGGTGGAAGCTGCCGCTGAAATCATCGAAGGGTGGCCGGGTGCGGGAATCCTCAGCTCGGCAATAAATCAAGTTGAATTCCAGCTGTCCGGCGGTTCGGACGACGTGGCTGCTTTGTTGAGGGAAATCGTGGGCTCACAGGTCCAGGTGGTTCATTTCGCCCAGACCGAGCAGAGTCTTGAAGATACATTTATCCAGCTGGCCCGGGAGGTGAACGGGGTATGAGTATAATGAAGAATTTCTGGGCAGGACTGAGCAATGGTCTGGTGCCTATGTTAAGCAAGGAAATGCGTTCCCGCACCAGAGGATGGCGCTCACCGCTGCTGCTGACGGTTTATCTGGGTTTGATGAGCGGCGGCACTGTTGCTTTCCTGTGGCTCAACCTTGATAAGAACAGTTATATTTATCCCACAGTGGGACTGTCTTTTTATGGCCTCCTTATTTTCGGATTGGTGCTGTTACTCTCTTTTATCGCTCCCGCGGTGGCGGCCAGCGCCATCAGCGGCGAACGTGAAAGGCGAACCTATGATTTACTGCTGGTGACCAGGGCTTCACTCACCGGTATCGTGCTCGGCAAGTGGCTTGCCTCGGTGGCCTACCTTTTATTTCTGGTTATTGCCGCCCTGCCGGCGATGGCGGTGGTATTCCTGTTCGGGGGCATTCCTCCGGCAGATATGCTAATGGGTGTGCTTGTTTGTATGCTTACCGGCCTTGGCTACGGTGCGCTGGGATTATGTCTTTCCGCGGTGATTAAAAAAAGCCAGGCTGCCACTATTGTTTCGCTGGTGCTGGTATTCCTGCTTATCTTTGGCTCACTGGTGGTGGCCGGTATAACAGCCGGTGGAAACCGTTACGCCGAGCCTCAATATCCGGGTGACCCGAATTTTGAGCTCCCGGGCATACCCTGGTATGTTTTTATGAGCCCGTTATCCGCGCTGACCGATGCCATGCCGGGGGCCGGCGATATCAGCACCGGCAGGGGCATCCCCCTGATCAGTACGGTGATGAATGAGCTGATGATGCAGTTTCAGCCCCGGCAGATGCGTGAATACGCTATGAAAATGGGCTATAGCTATAGTTCGACATCGATATCGGTAAGTGGCTCCGGAAGTGCCGCCGGAGAAGAAAAAAACAAACCGAAAGGGCTGGCGGCCTGGCCCTACTGGGCCTGGTTTGCCTTGAACCAGGTGGTATTGACCCTGCTGTCACTGGTTATTGCCATTGCGGCCATAACTCCGCGCAAGCCCTGGCACGCATGGCGCGCCCGCAGGAAGACGGCAGCGGTAACCGCTGACGGGAGTTGATGCTGATGTTATTCAAGTTTCCCAAACCGGATCTGAAAAAACCTCAGCGGAAAGGCTGGCCCGACCCTGAACTGGCCCGGGCGCTGGCTCCGTTGGACCAAAAGGTTATGCAGCGTTACTGGCTGGAAAGCGCCAGGCTGGCGCTATTATGGGGAATTGCAGCGGCAGTGGCCCTGCTGGCCCTATCCCGGCTCTGGCTTTTTTCTGCGTTTATCGCGGCCGGTTTGGGTGCAGCCGTGACCCTGCTGGTGGCAGGGCTGCGAATTTTCCTGCGTCCTGATGCCCTAACCCTGGTTAACGTTGCGGATCTCACCGGGTTAAACGGCTCAGCCGTCACAGCTTACAGATTACTGGAAAAAGGACCCGGTGATGCTTGGGCTCTGGCGGCTAAGAACGATAGCGTGACCGATTGTAAAGAAATGAGCCCGGCCCTGGCGACGGGCTATGCAGTTGCCCGGCGCAAGTCATGGGGCGGAGTGGCGCTGCTTGCCGCCATGTTGCTAGCCTATACTTTTTTGCCCAACCCGCTGGCCTCATACTGGATGTCAGTCCGCCAGGAGCGGGAAGCCCTTAAACTGGCGGCTGAAGAAGCGCGCCATGCGGTTGAGCTGGTTAAGGACGTTAAAATCAAAGGAAATAATGTTCTCACCAATGATGTGAAAAAGCAACTGGAAAGCCTCCCCCGGGATATCAAAAATTCGGGCGACAGGCAGGAAGCGGCTGATAAGCTGGAAATGGCCCGCTGGCAGCTGGACCAGGCCAGGGCCGTCATGGGCACTACAGCCAAAAAGGATTTGGAACGCCTGGCAGCCGACTGGGGCAATATGAGCGGTAAAGAATGGCAGGGGCTGTCCGGAGCAATACAGAAAGGCGACCCCGAAGCAATAGACCGGGCGGTGCAAGCCCTGGAGCAAGCTATGCAAAAAACAGGTGACGGGGAAAGAAAACAAATGGCCGCCGCCCTTTATAGCGGAGCCGGAGCAGTGAGCGACCGGAATTTGCAGCAGGCGCTGAAAGATGCGGCTGACGCAGCATTGGACACAGAACAGAAGTCAGAAGGAACATCCGGGACTGCTGCCGGACAGGAAGACTCCGGCCTGGCTGCGGCGGCGGGAGCGCTGTCCGGTGCTCTGGCCAATGCGGCGCAAACGGCCGGCGCGGGAGCGGCGCTGGGCAGCGCCTCGGCTTCAATGGCCTCTTTGGCCAGCGGGCTGGCCGGCGGTGGAGTGTCAGGCAATACGGGCTTGGCCTCGGCAGGCAGTGGTGCGATGAGCGGTGCCGGTGGTGCTGCGGCCGCTTCCGGCGCTGCTTCTGATGCAGACTCATCAGGCAGCGGTGCTGGTGATGGCAGCGGTACCGGCGGTGACGGAGACGGCGGCAGCGGCCAGGGCGGCCAAAATGGCGCAGGCTCCGGCAATTCCGGTAATGGCAGCGGTACGGGGAGCGGCGGACAGGGCGGCGGCGGGTCCGGCGCAGGCAGGACGGGTGGCGGGCTTAATATGGTCTATACCCCGTTTTTGCCCGGTGAGGGCGAAAAGAGTCAGGTTGCAGGCCAGGTCCGCCAGGGAGAATCCGGCAATGAGGTCAGCCTGGAAAGCTCACCCACCACTTTGGGAGCGCTGCGGCCCTATCAAGAGGTTTACGGGCAATACATGGCTGAAGCCCATGAATCCATTAGCCGGGCACCGCTGCCGCCGGAGATGGAAAATCTGGTCTGGCGCTATTTCAGTTCCCTTGGTGACGGAACTGCGGAGTGAACTCGTTCAGCTAAAGCTGAACATCGGGGCTTCAGATGGGGATTCTACCCCACCTGAAGTAAAAATAGGAACTCCCACTTATAGAAGTGGGAGTCTTGGAATTTGATAAACAATGAGGGAAGATAAATGGTTAAAGAGCTTATAGAGGATAACCCGCTTAATGCCGGCGCTGATGCATTAGCCGCCAAAGGTGATGCTGCAGTGCGCGAGGCACTGGAAAAGGCGGGGCGGCGGCTGCAGGAAATAGAAGACGCCATCGGCGCTGTCATCATCGGGCAAAAAGATGTCGTACACCAGGTGCTCATAGCCATGCTGGCCGGAGGCCATGTGCTGCTGGAAGGAGTGCCGGGCCTCGGTAAAACGGCACTGGTCCGAACTATTGGCGGGGTAACGGGACTGGGCTTTCGGCGCATCCAGTTTACGCCGGATTTAATGCCGGCCGACATTACAGGAACCCAGATCTATGACGCCAGGTCGACCGGGGAACCCTTTAAATTCATTCCGGGGCCTGTATTTTCAAATATTCTGCTGGCGGATGAAATCAACCGGGCCACGCCCAAGACCCAAAGCGCCCTGCTGGAGGCGATGCAGGAAAAAACCGTAACTGTGGGTGGCGTCGGCCACCCGCTGCCGGAACCTTTTTTTGTACTGGCAACCCAAAACCCGCTGGAAATGGAAGGCACCTACCCATTGCCCGAGGCCCAGTTGGACCGGTTTATATTTAAAATCAACGTTGCATTTCCCACGGCGGAAGAGTTGGCAGCTATTGGTAACCTTACCACGGGTGCAGCTAATCCCGAGATTAAAAAAGTTCTCGAACCGGGGGAAATGCTGCAGTGGCAGCAGCTGGTGCGCAAGGTGGTGGTGGTTCGGGAGATCATGGATTACGCCGTACAGCTGGTGCTGGCCACGCGACCCGACAGCCCGGAAGCTTCCGAGCAGGTGCGCCGCTACGTGCGCTACGGTTCGGGTCCCCGGGGACTGCAAGCGCTGCTGCTGGGGGCCAGGGCGGAAGCCTTCCGGGCCGGGCGTGCCAGCGTGGGCTACGACGACATTCGCAAAGTAGCTGCGGCCTCCTTGCGCCACCGGCTGCTGCTAAACTTTGAAGCCGCCGCCGACGGCATCACCCCCGATACCCTCATCCGGGGTCAGGCTGGTGATATTTAAGTGGTTAAAAATTTTTTACCCGACCCTGGCCTGATTAGCCGTCTGGAAAGCTACAGATTGATTCGGCAGCGGCCGGTTGCCGGTGGTTATGCCGGCGGCAGGCGCTCGCCCGTCAAAGGCGGTGCGGTTGAATTTGCCGATTACAGGGAGTATGCCCCGGGAGATGAACCCCGCCGGGTTGACTGGAAAACTTATGCCCGGTTGGGACGGCTTTACGTTAAAGAGTTTCTGGATGAACGCCAGGACTCTGTTCTTTTCGTTGTGGACACCAGCGCCTCCATGGATTGGGGAGAAGGGGAAACGCATAAAGGCAGCTATGCATTGCAGCTCGCTGCTGCGCTCGGTGTCTGTGTTGTATACGGAAACGACCGGTTGTCCTCAGTGGCCGGGTCTTTAGATCAACTGGCCGGCAATAGCCAGGCCAGAAGGGTTTCTTACCCCTGCAGTGGTAGAGATTCCTTACCGGTTTTTTGGAATTGGCTGAGTGAAACCCAATTTAGCGGGGGGACGGCACTAAAAGAGTGTCTTCAAACCGGCATTGCCGCTGTTCCCGGTGCAACATCTTTGTTGGTGTTTTCCGACCTGCTGGACCCGCCGGGTGTGGAGGAAATGCTGCGTTTGGCCGCCGGTAGGGGTATGGTCTGCACCCTGCTGCACATCCTTGCCCCGGGTGAACTTGAACCGCCGGGTGAGGGGGAATGGACCATGCAGGACATGGAGTCGGGCGAGCGGGTGGAGGTTTCCCTGACTCCTGCGGCATTACGTGCTTATCGAGAGCGGCTGGATGAATTTTTTAAGAAACTGGATGACAGCTGTCGCCGGTGGGGTGTCCGCCGGGTAAGCATAAGCAGTGGCAAGCCGTTGGCGGAAACCCTTTTCCGCCATCTGCCGCTAAACGGGATATTAAGCAAAGGAACATAAGGTTAGTGGATTTTGATATTATGGTTGGTTTAAGCCTGACCCCCGGGAGGTGTCGAGGTGTTTTTTAGTAATGCGGGGCTATGGTGGCTGGCGCTGACCGTACCGGCCATACTGGCCCTTTACATATTACGGCCAAGGAGAAAACAGGTTCAGGTGCCCAGTACACTGCTGTGGCGCACGGCTGCCGCCGACCTGGAAGCCAGCAAGCCCTGGCAGCGGCTGCAATCGCGCCTGTTGCTCTGGCTGCAGCTGCTGGCTGCGTTATTATTGGCGCTGGCCGCGATGGGGCCGGTCTGGCTGGCCCAGGCTTCTTCCCGCGACACCATTGTGCTGCTGGATACTTCGGCCAGCATGAGGGCCAGGGAAGGGGACGGAACGCGCTTCGATCTGGCCCGGCAGGAGGTGGAAGCGCTGGCGGCGGGGCTGCGCGGCGATTCCACCATCACCGTGATTGCCTTTGACCGGCAGTCCAGGGTAGTGGTCAAGGACGTAGCGGACTCGCGGGAAGTGAGCCGGGCGTTACAGAGCATTTCCCCTTCGGCAGCCGAAGGGGATGCGGGACAGGCCGTAACGCTGGCCCAGGCCCTGGCCAGGCAGCACGACAAGCCGCAGCTGGTGCTGGTGAGTGACGGCGGGGTAAACCTGCCGGCAGGTGCTGCTTCAACCTTCGATTTCATTCCTGTCGGCAAAGGTGACGCCAATATTGCCATTGGTTCGATAAATCTACGTGCCGCCGGCAACGGCCAGGCCGCTCAAGTAACGGTAGTCAACTGTGGAGCGCAGGAGGCATCGGGCGTAGTCTCACTGATGACGGGCAATTACCCGGCGGGAAGCCGAAAATTTAAGCTGCCTCCCGGGCAGGTTCAATATTTGCTGTGGTCCGACCTGCCTGCGGGAGTTAGTGTGTCGGCGGAGCTAAAACCGGACCGGCCGGAGATGGATTTGCTGGAAATGGATAACAGTGCCTGGGCGGTATCGGAACAAAAAACAAAACGTAAAATCTTGCTGGTTACAGGAGGAAATATATTTTTGGAGCACGCTCTGGGCCTGGTGCCTGATTCGGAGGTATACATGGCGGATGCGTCAAGATATCGCCTGTTGCTTGGCGGAGAATATCCTTATGATCTAACGGTGCTGGACGGCCTATCCAGCCCGCTGCCGCCCGGTGCGGCGCTGCTGCTGGATCCGCCGGCGGGAGAACCGGTGCCGGGTCTTGTTGTGGGCGCCTCTTCGGGGCAGGTTGAACTGTCCGCGGCGCAGGGCAGTCCGCTGGTGAAATATGTTGATTTGGCAGGGGTAAACACCGGTGATGCCCGGACCCTACAAACAGGTTCGGAATGGCAGCCGGATATTAAATCGGGCAATGATAATTTATTTGTCCATGGCGAGGCGGAAGGAAGAAGGCTGGCTTTTTGGTCAGTTAACCTGCATCGCTCCGACCTGCCGCTGCGCCCTGCTTTTCCGGTTTTGCTCCAAAACACGATAGACTGGTTGGTGCCGCCGTCCCTTGGCGTGTCCGGGCCGGTCCGTCCTGGAGACGAGGTGGGAATTGTTTCCCCGTTTCTGGCTACAAGTATAGTGGTTAAAGCACAGAGCGGAACTGCTGAAGATATTGCCCCGCCTTTTCCGCCCTCACCCTGGGTGCCGGGCGAACCGGGCTTGTACCGGGTGATTGCCTACCGGGAGGGCGGCAGCTCAATACATGAAATTGCCGTAAACGGCTACAGCTCCATGGAGTCGGAGCTCAAGGTGAACGATCCGCGACAGACAGCAGGAAGTACTGAGTCCGGTGAAAAACAAAGTGAACAGGCGAGGCGGCCGCTGCCTTTGATGAAGCTGCTGGCACTGGCGGCCCTGCTGCTGATAATGGTTGAGTGGGGGGTGGCCAGCCGTGGGCGTTAGTTTTAGTGAGCCCCTGTGGTGGCTGCTCCTGCCGCTGCTGATCTGGCTGGCCTGGCGCCTCAGGCGGCCCTGGCTGCAAATGCCGGGTTCCGGCAGCCACAAGCAGAGGGAGCGGCGTAGGTTATACACCCGTATGGTGCTGCTGTTTTTATTGGTTGCCGCTCTGACCGGCCCCGGTTTTGTCAGTACGGTCAACCGGCAGGCGGTGGTCTTGGCCCTGGATGTCTCAGACAGCGTAGGCTCTGCGGTTGGCAAGGGCGAACAGTGGATTAGGGACGCGCTGGGGAAAAAACCTGCCGGTGCCGTAGCCGGTGTAGTTTCTTTTGGCCGGCAGGCGCTGGTGGAAGAGCCGCCCGGCGGGCGGCCGTCCTTTTACCGCGCTGCCACCGATCCGGGCCCGGAATCCAGTGAGATTGGTGAGGCGCTGCGTTTTTCGCGTTCAATATTACCCCAGGATACCAGGCGAAGAGTGGTTTTAGTTACGGACGGCCGGGACACCGGCGGCGATGCTGTGGCTGCGGCCCGGACCCTGCACGCCGAGGGGGTGCGGGTGGATGTTGTTCCCGCGGGAGCCCCGGCAGGTCCCGATATCCGTCTGGACTCGCTATATCTGTCACCCCAGTCCAGGGTGGGTGAAAATACCCTGGTTGAGCTTGCGATAACATCAGATATGGCTGCAGAGGGTGACCTTTACCTCGAACGGGATGATCAACTGCTGGACACCAGGCCGGTGCAGTTAAAGCCCGGGGAGAACAGGTTAACCCTGTCGGTGCCTGCGGGGGAAGCCGGACTGCACCGCTACCGGGTTAAGCTGGTACCCCGGGACCGGGCTGCCGACGCCTTTGCCGCCAACAACGAAACCGGCGGGATTCAGGAAGTTTCCGGCCCCCCCAGGGTTCTGGTACTGGCGGAGGATGCCGGTCAGGCGCAAAGTATAGCGGGCGCGCTGCGGGCATCGGGACGGGTTGAGGTGGAGATCAAGGAACCGGCGGCCGCCCCCCGGGGTATTGCCGCCTGGGCCCAATACCAGTCGGTATTTCTGCTGGATGTACCGGCTTACACCCTGGGCGAACAGGTTATGAGTGAACTGGAGACGTACGTCCGGGATGTGGGCGGCGGGCTGGTGATGACAGGCGGGCCCGACTCATTTGGTCCCGGCGGCTATGCCGGAACAGCGCTGGAACGTGCTCTGCCCGTGAGTATGGATATTAAAGGGCGGGGCGAAATGCCCTCACTCGGGTTGATGCTGGTGATCGATAAGTCCGGCAGCATGGCCGGAATGGCGGGTGGCGCCGAGAAAATAGCCCTGGCGAGGGATGCCGCCGCCCGCAGTATTTCCGTGCTCACCAAACGGGACCAGGTTGGGGTTGTGGCTTTTGACGCTATGCCCTGGTGGGTGGTGCCGCCGGGGCCGGTTGAAGACAAAGAAAAATTGCAGCAGTTAATTGGCAGCATCCAGGCCGATGGCGGGACCGAGATTTATCCGCCCCTGCTGGCGGCGTATCAGGCTCTGCGCGATCTGCCGACCCAAGTTAAGCACATTATTCTGCTAACTGACGGGATGTCGGCCAGCGGCGGAGATTACCAGTCACTGCTGGCTGATCTGCGGGCTGGAGGGATTAGTTTAAGTACCGTGGCGGTGGGTGCCGAAGCTGACGCCGGAATGCTTAAAGCCCTGTCTGAACTGGGCCGGGGCAGATTTTACGCCACTGCTGACGCGGACAGCATCCCGTCAATCTTTACTAAAGAAACCTTAATGGCCACCAGAAGTTTCGCCGTAAACGAAGCGTTTTACCCCCGGGTTGCGGATTGGAACCCTCTATTGCGCAGCTTGGAGCAAGTGCCTCCCCTGCATGGCTACATTACAGTTTCGCCCAAGGAATTAGCGGAAACGCTGCTGGTATCACCCCGGGGCGACCCGGTGCTGGCGGCATGGCAGTACGGCTTGGGCCGGACTGTGGCCTGGACTCCGGACGCAGGCGGGCGCTGGAGCACCGAGTGGCTGGGAGCGGTGTTCCCCAGGCTGTGGGGGAATGTGCTTTCCTGGATTTTGCCGGCGGATACCACAGATTCTCTACACGTGCAGGCCAATGTAATACCAGGTTCCGGCTTATCGGGGCGTGATTTACAGGTTAAAGTTGAGGATTCCAGCGGTTGGCAGGAAGTGCGGGACCTAAAAGCCCTGGTTACCGGACCCGAGGGGGATACCGTAACTGTTCCGCTAAAACCCGATGGCCCTGGCCGCTACTCGGCCCGGCAGCCGGCCGGAAAACCGGGAGCCTACCTGGTGGCGATAGCCGGCGGCGACAAGGAACCAAGTCAAATGCTGGCCCTCGGCGGGGCTGTGGTGCCGTACTCCACTGAATATAAGGAAACCGGCGTTGACGGCAATGCACTGCAGGCCATTGCCCGGGCAGGCGGAGGTGCGGTTTTGGAAAAACCGGAGCAGGCATTTTTAACCAATCTGCCTCCGGTGAAAGCCCGGCGCGACCTGACGCCGCTGTTGCTGGCCCTGGCAGCCGTTATCTGGCTGGGTGATGTGGCAGGACGACGTTTGATCATCGGCGCCGAAGAACGTGCCACCCTGCGGCGCTACCGGCAAAGGCTGCTGCAAAAACTGCTGCCTCGTCGTGCGTCCAGCGGGAATAAACCGGCCTGGGCCGATGAAACCCTGTCTGCGGTTCAAAATCTGCGCCGTAAGAGACAGGAAAAGGTGGGTACGGAAAAACCGTTTAACAGTACTGGCGAAGCGAGTACCGGTGATGCGCCGGCGGATGAAAAAGATCTGTATAATACTAGCGAAAAGAATACAATCTCCGCCGGTCCCCAGAAGGAGCAAGCCCAAAGCGGCAACAAGGATACTAAAAAGGAAACCAAAAAGGAAGCTACTGCGTCCCGTTTGCTTAACGCCAAACGGCGCGGGTTTAAAGAATAAAAAAGCCCTCTTTCCCAGCTTGCCGGGAAGGAGGGCTTTTTGGTATTTTGCACCAATGTTCGTTATTTGCAATAAATTGCATGGATTGAACGTTAAGCGGTTTTTGCAAATACTGATACTGTTTTATCCCCGCTGAACTGCTTTATTTGTCTTTTTAACGGAAAAAATAAAACAAAAGATGCCATCTTTTATAGATTAATATAAAGTATCTATGACGGGGAGTGTTAGTAATGTTAGAGGGCCTGTTAAACCGAATAGAGGCCGAGCTGGTTAGCAGAGATCCCAGAATTTCGGGACTTGACATTGTATGCTTTGACGAGAATAGGGGTAGGGTGCAATTAGCCGTGACGGTCGTGCGTGACGGGCGGGAAATGCAACTGCCGGTATCTGTATCCATGGGAGAACTAACGGAGGATGAAATGTCTCGGACAACGGGGATAATACTGCAGACGGTGGATTTAAGCACATGGGGCAAGCATGATTTTAAAATGCGGGAATCTGTTAAAGTTACTGCGTAAATGTCTTAATGAAACTATTGGCCCTGCCCTAAATAGGCAGGGTTATTTGCTTAAGTTTAAGGGTGTCAACAACCTCGTCCCCTTGACATTCTCTTTGTTTAAGTTCGCAGCATTCCGTAGTGGAGAGCCGGGTTCAGCCACCCCTTCAGTTTACCGTATTTGATCGTTGACGCCAGCATCTCTAATTCGCTAAAGAGCAGTTCCTTAAAGATGTTTCTGATTCGGTCATTGTGTGTGCACTCTATCAGAGCCTGGGGGTGCATCAATAGTGCACCCTGGATTCCTTGGAAAACCCATCTAAAAATATTATCGTCATCCATTAACATGGTGGGGGCTCTCGATGGCATCACATTGGGGGGCCTGTTTGGCAAGGGAACCCTGAAGTGGACAAGCTCCTTTTCAAGCATCCTCGCCTGTTTCAAAAGTGTCTATACGTCTCTTTCCAGAAACAGCTTGAAGTCACTGTCTTTGGCGAGGGCGATGAAGGTCTGCGTCATCTCAATATTATCGTTCCGGTAGGTTAGGTGGTCCCATAGGTGCAGGGCTTCTCCCGCGCACAGCTCCTCTTTGGCATCCTCTGGTATAGGGGCTGTTTGCCGATCCATCCTTTGGTTTTTCGCTTCTTCGCCTATCCTTATTCAGCAGATTGTGAGGCAAAAGTGTTACCAGGTTGAATTAGAACATTGGATGATTAAAAAATAATTGAATTGGTTGTTGTTTGTAGGTAATATGATCAATATAATGAAATTGGATTAATCCAATGGGGTGATTTGGTTTGAGGGTGATAATTAACAGAGAGGCTGATACGCGGGTCTATATTCAGATTTTTGAACAGGTGAGGCGTCAAATATTATCCGGTGAGCTTTTGCCCGGTTTTCGCCTGCCACCGGAAAGAAAGCTGGCTGAAAGCCTTGGTGTGAATAGAACTACGGTATTAAATGCTTATCGCGAGCTAAAGGCGGAAGGATTGGTAGGCTCGCGTGTTGGCAAAGGAACTATTGTGCTTTCATACCCCGATGAGGAACTGAATTCAGGCAACAACTCTTCGCAGGAGCCAACTTGGAATCATATTTTCAGTAAGTATTCAAGTAATTTTGATTCTTGTATGGTTAAAGACCTGCTGGCTTTGGCAAGCAGAAAAGATGTAATTTCTTTTGCCACCGGAATTGCTTCTCCTGAAACCGGTCCTATACATGTGCTGAAAGGGATTGAGCAAGAATTGGTTGAGCAAGAGAATTATAGAGCTTTGCTGCATACACCAACAGAAGGCTTTACTACCCTTCGTGAAGCTGTGTGCGGCTTAATGCGCGGAAGAGGTGTTTATTGCCAATATGATGAAGTAATGCTGCTTTCAGGGTCACAACAGGGAATTGATCTGGCTGCAAGGGTAATACTTGATCCCGGAGATATAGTTGTGGTGGAAGAGCCTTCATTTTTTCCGGCGATTCAGGCCTTTAAAACAATTGGTGCAAGAGTAATCGGAATTCCAATTGATGATAAAGGTATGAGGATTGATGTACTCGAACAGCTTCTGCAAAGGTACAGGCCAAAGTTGGTGTACACAATACCAACTTTTCAGAATCCTTCCGGTACTGAAATGGAGCTTGATAGAAGAAAGCGGCTTGTGGAACTTGCGTATAAATACAGGGTTCTCATTGTTGAGGATGATGCCTACGGAGGTCTTTGTTATGAAGGTCATTCCCTCCCTCTGCTAAAATCAATGGATAATGACGGATATGTTATTTATTTAAGCACTTTTTCCAAAAATGTATACCCGGGTTTAAGATTGGGTTGGATTGTGGCGCATAAAAAGGTTGTAAAACAATTTGCCGCGGTAAAACAGATCATGGATTTGCATTCAAACAGTCTGTCCCAATGGATCATTGAAAGGTTCATAACCAGCGGATCTTTTGAATCGCATATACATAAAGTTTGCAGGGAGTACAGGGTAAGAAGGGATGCTATGTATGATGCGCTATCCCAATATGCTCCGAAAGATTTGATCTGGAACAGGCCCAGAGGTGGTTATTACATCTGGTGTAAGCTTCCGGAAGGCGTATCGGCGTCAAAGCTTATTTCCAAAGCCGCAGAACGCAAAGTGGCTTTTGTGCCCGGAACTCCTTTCTTTGCCTCTGGACAGGGTGACAGTTTTATTCGCTTAAATTTTACCTTTGCGGCACTGAAGGACATAAATGAAGGAGTAAAGAGGCTGTGTGAGGCTATGAAAGTGTTGATTGAACATAAGGATAACCATGAGATTTATACCGATATGGAAATCAATCCCATTGTATAAGAAGATTTAAACATATTTCTGAATAAAGACTGAAAAGCCATAGATTGGAGGTGCCGGCATGGATTTTAAATATGCTAAAAGAA
Organism: Desulfotruncus arcticus DSM 17038; assembly: GCF_900113335.1. Taxonomy (GTDB): domain Bacteria; phylum Bacillota; class Desulfotomaculia; order Desulfotomaculales; family Desulfallaceae; genus Desulfotruncus; species Desulfotruncus arcticus. The sequence goes on along the minus strand of NZ_FOOX01000006.1, from coordinate 79,911 downwards.
TGGCGCATCTGAAGGCGTCAGAGATACGAGAGATTTTAAAGGTAACCGAAAGGCCTGAGGTGATTTCATTTGCCGGTGGTTTGCCCGCACCGGAACTTTTTCCGGTTGAAGAGATTAAAGTAGTCAGCAGGATTGTGCTTGAGGAAGATAGTGCCAGGGCTTTACAATATACTACCACCGAGGGTTATACTCCTCTAAGGAAGTGGATTGCCAATAGGATGAATGCAAGGTTGGGTACTGCATTTGCATCGGAAAACGTACTTTTAACTCATGGCTCGCAACAGGCGCTGGATCTTTCAGGGAAGGTGTTCCTGGACGAAGGAGATGTCGTGCTGTGTGAAAGCCCCACCTACCTGGCGGCAATAAGTGCGTTTAGAGCATATGGCTGTAACTTTATTGAGGTGCCCACAGATAATGACGGAATGATACCCGGTGAACTTGAAAGGATTCTTGAAAGTGCCAAAAGGGTGAAATTAATATACGTAATTCCTGAATTTCAGAACCCGACAGGCAGGACATGGAGTCTTGAAAGAAGAGAGCGGCTTGTAAAAGCAGCTATGAAGCACCAGGTTATGGTTGTTGAAGATAATCCCTATGGGGAGCTCAGGTTTGAAGGTGCAGCGCTGCCTTCTGTGAAGTCGTTTGACCAAATAGGCTGTGTGCTTTGCCTGGGGACCTTCTCCAAAACATTTTGTCCGGGATATAGAATCGGCTGGGTTGCCGGAGATAAAAATGTAATTGAAAAATATGTACTTGTTAAGCAGGGGGCCGATTTACAATGCAATACAGTTGCCCAGATGGAAATAGCCAAGTACCTTGAATTGTATGAAATAGATGACCATATTAATAAAATACGTGAAGTATATAGAAGGCGCAGGGATTTAACTGTTCAAACGATGGAGGAGGAATTTCCTGCAGGAGTAACCTTTACAAGGCCTCAGGGTGGTTTGTTTGCCTGGGTTGAACTTCCGGCCAATGTTAATGCAAGGGATGTTTTGGAAAAAAGTCTTGAAAAGAATGTTGCTTTTGTGCCGGGTGGTTCATTCTTCCCCAACGGCAGCAAAGAAAATACCTTCAGAATAAACTTCTCCAACATGCCGGAAGACAGGATTGTAAAAGGACTTAAATGCCTTGCAGATGTTTTGCGCGAGTTTGTATAACAAGTATTAAAACATATCGGGGAGGGGGGAATATGTTGTGAGGTGTCAATAACCCCGTCCCCTTGACACCCAAACAGATTAAAATATGTCTATTCTTTCTAGTAATAATTTGTTAAAATGAGATTGAATTCACAATTAAAATTGTGTTTTTCAACTTGTTATTATATAAGTGAAGCTGAATTATTTAAAAATATAAACTTTTCAAATGTATCAAAAAGAGGTACATGGCTATGGCGTTATCGAAATTCCAAACCTTGAAAAACCAGTTAATTATCATTGTTTTGATAGCTTTGCTGCTGCCCTCGGCGGCAATGCTCTATGATATTTACTATGCGTCCAAGACAGACGACGTTTTAATAGCCGAAGCTGAAAAGAAGCTGGAGCAAATAACTTCTTTTGTAAGTAATAATATTTACAACCAGATAAACAACGAGGAAATGGTGTATAGCAATGAAGAATTAGTCGGCATATTCAACTTGGTTGCGGAATCCCTGGCTAACGGCAACTACCCCGGGGTGCGTCTGTGCCTATATGTCACTGAAACTAACCAGATATATATTCAAGGTTACTTGCACGAGTTCGGTGACCGTCTTTCTGAGGAAAAAAAAGAGCGGGATCAGCGCATATATGATGAAGCCAAGGAAGGCATTGCAGCCGTGCAGGCCAGTGGAACCTTCATTACCCGGCTTGGCAACACCTGGGATGATCAATTCCTGGAGCATCTTGTTCCCATCAAGGTGAATAACCAAATAGTGGCGGTTTTGTGGGCCGAAGAAAGAATGCACCCTATTTTTGCCAAGGGCAAGCATGTGCGTTTATTCGTGCGCTATGTTGTATTTACAGTTTTCGGCCTGGGCGTTTGTTTTACCCTGTTGACCATAACCAATATGGTAAACCGCATACGCTCAATTAAAAACGGTCTGATACAGCTGGAATATAACTTAAATTACCAGCTGCCGGAATTGCCGGGCGAGATGGGTCAAATTTCCGGTGCGATTAACAAGATGGCCCGCGGGCTTGCCGAAAAGGAACAGGAAATCGAGCATTATAAACGACAGGAAGACCTCATGGCCATGGGGCGCCTGACGACTGAAATAGCCCACGAATTACGGGCGCCGGTAAGCATCATTCAGGCCACGGCTGAAGCTATGGAAGCAAGCTCCAGGGATGCCACGGACATTAAAGATTATATCAATAGAATAGAGCAACAGGTTGACCGGCATAACAAACTAATTCAAGAACTGCTTGAGTTCGGGCGCCCAAATCCCGGAGCTGTGGAGATGCTGGACTTAAATGAGCTGATTGATGTTATAATGTCTTATGTCAGGCCCCTTTTGGAAAAGAACGATATTTTACTGAACTATACCAATACATCTACTGAATCACTATATATAGACGGCAATGCCGATAAACTGAAGCAGGTGTTTATAAACCTGATTGTAAACGCCATTGAGGCTATGCAGCCAAAAGGCAAGTTAACCATCCAAATCCGGGCTGAAGATGATCAGGCTGTAATTACTGTCCAGGACACGGGTAAGGGCATTCCTCAGGAGGATCTGCAAAACATATTCGAACCATTTTACACCAGGAAAGCCGGTGGCAACGGGCTGGGGCTGGCCATCAGCAAACGAATCATTCAGATTCACAGCGGTTCCATTGAAGTGGAAAGTAAGGCGTACAGCGGAAGTGTCTTTACTGTACGCCTGCCGGTACAAAAAGAATACAACAAAACCAGGGCGGCAGCAGCTAGGTAAAAAAAATGCCTCCTTGCGGAGGCGGGAGAGGAGAAGTTTAAACTTTATTTACAGCCCTGGAGGTTTTGTCCTCCAAACAAGGCTGGGATTGTCCGGGTTCCAGTAAGCATCGCATTCCAGGCAGCAATACTTACCTAACGGAGGTATGACACATATAATCATCCCGCCAATAAATGTAAAAGGAATTAAAATACGTCCCAAGGGGTAGATATAACCTATCAGGTAAAGAATCATTGACACTCCGATACCAAGGGCCAAACCCGCAGCAAGTCTAATGATGCGACCCGTAGTTGTATCACTTGAACCGCAAGACGGGCAAACAGGTGTTTTAATTCTAAACGGCCATTTCATGTTAATCCCTCCTCGTATACCGCAGATTAACACCCACAAGATCCATTTTATGCCAGGGAAATAACATCATATGATTGCAGTAAGAGTTTTAATATTACATTATCCGGCTATAAATTAAGTGCTGCTTTTTGCAGGGAAGACCCGGAATAACTCCTGAACTTCCCTGCTTAATGTTTAATCAACGCTATGCTCCGCTTTGCATTTGTTGCTCCATATTGCGCTTTTCACGCCTCTCCTTCATGATACCAATAACCAGCAAGTAGAGAATGTACGCGCAGATACCACACGCCGCCGTCAGGATTACCGCGCAACCAACCGTGTTAACTGTATGGTATGTCTGGAATGCCTGCCACCAGTCCGGCCGGTTGGCCACTTCCAGCATGTATTTATGCATTTGTTCCGGATACTGCAGCATTATTTTAGCCTGATTACCCGTAATTCCTTCGGCTTGGAGCACTTCCAGCATGCCCTTTTCATATATTTTGCTATAGTTGGAAGCTACCTGTTTCAGTACCACCGAAGTAAAGGCGAAGAAGCAAGCACATGCGTACACCAGGCGAATGGTGAGACCGTACACGTACTTGGTGCAGATGGTGCCGAACTGTGCGCCTACAGCCGCGCCGCACAACATCAGGGTGGCGGCCACCAGTTCAACCATTCCCTTGGCGCCGTAAGTAAAACCGCCATAGGCCCCTGAGAACATCACCTCAAACAGGTCGGTGCCCACGGCTACTTTGGTGGGAACGCCAACCAGATAGATCAGGGCGGGAACCCGCAGCAGGCCGCCGCCGATGCCCAGTATACCGGCCACGAAGCCGGTGAAAATACCCAGAAAGATCAGGGCCCAAACGGAGATGCGTATGCGGGCGGTCTTGCAATAAATAACCGGCCACACGTCCAGGTTATTTTGGATCCATTTTGATAATCTGTTGCCAACCAGGTCTTTGACTTCTTTACCGGTTACTTTCTCCATCTTCTTGGCATTTAAGTATTCTCTCAGCATAAAGAAGAACATGCAAAACAGTAAAACCATGTAGATGTAACGCACCACCGGACCTGCCAGCCCTATACTATTCAGAAACATTAGTGTTTGAGCGCCTACCTCAACACCCGACATGGTACCTATAAGCATAGTTAAGGCTATAATTACGCTAACGTGACCAAACCGCCAGTGTCTAAAGGTCGACACCACAGACTTGCCGGCAACGTGCGCCATATCAGTACCGACTGCGTACACCATGGGGAACCCGAAGAGGTTAAGCGCCGGCGTAACCAGCCAGGCCCCGCCGAGGCCGAAGTAACCACCTACTACGCCTACAGTAAAACCTATTAAAATCAACGGCCACCAGGCCATTTCAACACCGCTCATTGGCATGTGCATCATTTCTATCCACACCTCCAATTTAAAGAATTATTATTAACTGATTATAAATGTATACACAATTCCCAGGGAATAATTTATACTATACAAATGATTGATTCATTACGCCTTGGCATTTCCTTCCTGTTCATCCAATATTTCCTCGTATTCTTTTTTGTAATCGCCAAGATGAATACCTGTAAGCCTGACCACTACATCGGCTACCACGGCAAAAGCCAGGCCGAACAAAGACATGTATATCGGGACAACGAGACCGCCAAGAATAGGATTATTATCATGAAAAGCTAAATACCATTCAAAGAAACCCATATTTTATTCCTCCTTCCATTTCTTTGATTACAATTTAGCAAAACACATTATTTGCTAAGGAACTTCAAAGTGGCCAGGGTGTAAACCCAATAACTGCAGGATCCAATACAGGTTACTACCATGAATACCCGCGCCAGAAGTTTAAGCATAAATCATCACCTCCTTTGCCGAAATGTGATCGTTGGCACTTTCACATGTGTAACTGGTCATGTTTCCCCCCCCTTCGTTTTACCCCTCACTTACCCATCAGAGTAAAATTTTTTATTCACTATTCTGCCAGAAAAATATAAAAGCCGGGAATCCCCTTGCTAATATTCAACAAGGACACCCGGCCTATCGTTGTTCGATTTAGCCTTTTAACTGTTATTTTCCTTTGTTGAACGTATTATACCCCCGACAAATTGAAGAGTCAATATTGATTGTAAAAAAAATCACATGAAAGTCAAAAATCTTCATGAAAGCCGGTACTACTAGTTTCCTGAGTATAAGTGTTATCCAAAAAAAAATGCAATAATCTTGCATTATATTTGACAAATTTGTCGCTAAATATTATTGTTTATAAGCTATTGGCAAATTGACTAACAATTTATAATTTTATAAAATAGAAATGATTGTTTTAAATCAATTTCAGGTAAGGAGTGAGCTAACTTGGGTAAAAATGATTACATTCATTGGGAAGAAACCAGTTTGCTGCAAGACATTGTTGATGCTTTTGGAGTTTTTGCTATTGCTTTTTCATGGATTTATTTTTGTTTCTATTACTACGGACCAATAATCAAGTAAATACCTCTCCTGGCATGGGCTGATTAATTTTTGCTACCAGACCTTGGATGGGTGGGTTGTATCTGAATCCCCCAGCTTTAAAGTTTTAATAGCTTCGTATATTAATACCGGCTGGCCGTTTTCAACCTTGATCTTTACTTCGCCCCATTTAAGTTGTCTGATAAAACGGATTAATTGTTTTTCCCTGTTGGTTAACATTTTGCGCTTATCATTATCTGGAGGCATGAAATCCCCTCCCCGGCAACATTGAAATGTTGATACTGAAAAATGTTCTGAAAGTGAAATCACCAATCATCTTGGTTTGTCACGTGGTATAGTTCGCACTTTTTCCGCCGATTCACCCAACAACAATTCTCTGACTGTTTCACGCAGGTTAGATACTTTAACCGGTTTGGTTAGGTAACCGGTTGCGCCTTTATCCACTGCTTCAAGGGCCACAGACATTGAACTGTAGCCGGTCATAATTAACACCGGTACCAGGGAGTTCGTTTTGCGAATTTGTTCCAATAGTAATAACCCGTTACTTTCCTTTAATTTAACATCCAATAGAACCAGATCAAAGGAATGGCTATTGAAAATAGCTATCCCTTCATTACCGTTGGTGGTGGTCACTACTTCAAAACCATCCTGGTTCAACGACTTTTCCAGCGCCCAGCACATTCCTTCTTCGTCATCGATAATTAAAATCTTTTTCATGCAAACCATCCTTCCAATTGCTTGGGTAGAGACAACCTCGTTATTTTTTGATGACCGAGGTGATTACCTTGAAAAGCACAAAGCCGGATATCCAGGGTAATTTATACCTGGAATACCCGGCTTATCGTTGTTCGATTCAGCCCTAATATTTAGATTAATTATATGATATTAAATAAATGGGTAATAGTCAACAGGATTGCTAAAATAATCACAATCATGGTTGTGATATAACACGGCCTTTAACGGTAATTTAATCAGCCGTACCTTGATCACCCAGTTCTAATGTTTTTATGGCTTCGTATATTAGTACCGGTTGACCGTTTTCAACTCTTACCCTTACTTGGCCCCATGCCAACTGTCTTAAAAAACGGATTAATTGTTTTTCCCTGTTGGTTAACGATTTGTGGTTATTACTGGTTGGGAACATGAAAAATTCCTCCCTGGCAATAATCTAAAATATGTATAATTAATTTTGTAGCGCGGGTTAATTATGCCGGTTGTTCCATGATATAGAAATGATAGCTATTTAAAAGCAGTAAGACGACCTTTGGTCTTTTTAGTTGATGTTTCTGCGTTGACAGATTGCTCTAACAGTTTGAATGTTCTAATTGCCTCACAAATCAAAACCGGTTTTCCTTTCTCAACACGAATTTCTACCTCGCCCCAGCCTAGATCCCTTATAAACATGATTAATTGTTTCTCGGAAGTACTTAATGACACATACCTCACCTCAAAGAATCTGAATTAAAACTGGAAAGTGCTATATTATGTCAAAATATTGTGCGATATATCACATATTATCACTGGTTAAGCAAATGGTCAATGTAATTGTTCTCAAATTAAGAAGAATTACTTATTATGTAATTAATTACTTTGTACCTATTGACACAAAGTATGGTTGTTGGTATACTTTACTTAAATATAACTGAGGCTGAATCGAACAACGATAGGCTGGCGTGTAATTCACTGCCAGCCTATTTCCTTATCACAGCTAATATTTTTTTAATCTATAATTACAACTGAAATGAAACGAAATCATTACGGCTAAATCGAACAACGATAGGCCGGCATGTTGGTATAACGTGTCGGCCTATTAATTTTATAAGGAAGGAGAGGGGATTAATATGTCGAGTATCTCTCAAACCGGTGAAAATTGTCATCATATAGAATCAGCCAGTGCCGTCGTAAATTTTCTTAAGCCTCTGGTGACTTTTTTCAAATCTAAATCCGTAACCAGAACACCAAGGATTTATCACGGGGATTATTCATATCAGTCAATGCCTGATATGGCCTTTGTAAATTTTATGCACATGAAAAATGTAACATTTGTGGAAACGGGAGATTGCTATGTATACATATTTGACGAACCTCAATATCAAGGCAACTATATCATAGCAGGCCCCAAGGAAGTTGTTCCAATTTGCAAATGCGGCTCCATCATAATAAGTCAGAAAAAACTCCCGGTCAGCATAATACAAAAGGACGGTAAGCCACCCAAAAAAATGTGGGAAGTATCAGGAGCCAGTTATCAATATCATTGTTGTATGGGTTACAAGTTTGTTTAGCAATATAATCAGGCCAGTACTTCTCCCTGTTGGCGTACAAGTTCCTGATACTCGTTAACGCTGTAACCATTGCAAATAAAATAGTCAAACAAAAAATCCAATTGTTTTTTGGTCATTGGTCTTTCGTTAAAGTAATGAACTCTCCCGTTACTGATTTTAACCCATCCCTTTTGTTCAAGGGTATACTCACCATTCATTTGAAAAGGGATGCGATTAAGCAGTTGATAACCAAACTTTTTACACAATTTTTCGGCATAGATTGAATGGTCCACATAATTACATTGATATAAAACGCCTTCTCTGGACAGCCAGCCGTCAATGCCTTTTAAATCACCGTTATACGGCTCTAATTTAATTGGTTCGGTGTGTCTCAACCAGGCCTTGAACATCGTTCGTTCACTCCTTTCCCTTTTTCATGTTTTTAAATTATATAATACTATATATTGGCTAAGATGCAAAATGGTTTATTGCTTTGTAATATAATTATCAAGCAACAGGGAAGGCAATGGGGTTATTGTAAATATTTCCAGTGCAAGGTGCATGGCTGAGGGGGGATTAAAAAAAGGAATGCATTTGATTTGCCACAACTTAATATCGCAGCAAGGAACATATGCGGAAGCACAAAAAAAGATCTGGTTGTTACTTATTAAACCGGTACCCCGTTCCCCAGAGGGTCTCGATAAACTCTGGGTTGGACGGGTCTTTTTCTATCTTTTTCCTTATTTTTTGAATGTGCACCGCCACGGTTGCCGTATCCCCGTAATAATCGTCTCCCCATATGCCGGCGAGAATATGTTCTTTTGAAAAAACAATGCCGGGGTTGGATGCAAGAAACACCAACAACTCGTATTCCCTGGCGGTCATCTGTACATCATGGTCGTTGACGTACACCTTGCGGGATGCCGTATTGATTTCCAAACCCCTGTGGATGATTATTTCGGAAGGAATTTGGCTGCCTTTGAGCCGCTCATATCTTCTGATATGGGACTTGATCCTGGCCACCAGTTCCCCGGGGCTGAACGGTTTGGTCAGGTAGTCGTCGGCTCCATATTCCAGTCCCCTGATCTTATTTATATCCTCGTCTTTGGCTGAAATCACCATCATCGGAACATCCAGTCTTGCCCTTATTTCTTTGATGATTTCATAGCCGTCCTTGCCGGGCAGCATCAGATCCACAATAATGACATCATAATTGCCCGCGAGGGCTCTTTTCAGCCCCTGGGCTCCATCCTGGACGATGTCGGCCTTAAACCCGTTCAACTGAAGATAGTCCCTTTCCAGTTCGGCGATATGAAGATCATCTTCGATGATCAGGATGCGTTTCATACCTAAATCCCTTCCTACTCATTCGGCAAAGTGCAGTGTTATCGTAAAACACGTGCCTTTCCCTTCCTCGCTGCAAGCCGTAATGCTTCCCCTGTGGGCTTCTACCAGTTCCCTGGCGATGGCCAGCCCGAGCCCGGTGCTCATCAGGTCTTTAGTGCGCTCTTTATCGATGCGGTAAAACCTGTCGAAAATATGGGGGAGTTTGTCTGCGGGGATGCCCGGGCCGTTATCGCTGAGTTTTAAACAGGCCAGATCACCCTGCTTCGATAGCTCGGCCTTTATGACCAAGCCTTTCTCCGGTCCGTATTTTAAAGCATTGCCCACAATGTTTCTCAGGGCCTGATGCATTCTTTTCCTGTCCAGGGAAACCGGCAAATCCTGTTCCATTTTATCGGTGTAGAGAAACTGCACCTGTCTTTCTTCCAGCTCAAGACCCAGTTCTTCCGTTAAATCACTCATAAAAGCCCGGACCGGCACCTGCTCAAACTGAAAATTCAGCTTCTGCAGGTCAAGTTTGGCAAACAGGAAAAGATCGTCTATCAATTTGTTTACGTAAACGATATTGTGATGGGTGATCTGCAGATACTTTTTTTTGTTTTCCGGCGGAATGCCGTCTTCATCCAGGATGGCTTCAATATAACCCTGGATGGAGGTGATAGGTGTCTTCAGGTCGTGGGAGATGTTGGCGATGAGGGACTTTCTGTTTTCTTCGTATTCAGATTTTATTCTTTCGCTTTCTCCCAATTTCCGTGCCATTTCATTAAAAGAAGCCACCAGCAGGCCGATTTCGTTTCGCATTTGGCACTCCACTTTTACGTCATAATTGCCCCTGGCGATCTCCTCCACGCCGTTTTTCAGCGCTTCTATGGGCCGGAAGACTCTTTTTTCCACGCGCAGGAAGAATAATGCCTGTGCGATTTCTTTGGCAATGAGCAGCGCTGCGATAAAGATGACGATGGCCTTTATTCCCGCCAGCTTGAACAGCAAAAACAGGATCAGTAGGTTGAACAGCAGCGCAAAGGGGCGAAAATAGTGCAGGGATCTGTGCATCCGGTGAAATTCCCGGTGATACATCCGGTGCTGCTCAAATTTTTCAAAAAAGTGCTCGCAATTTTGATGCTTTTCGTGGTGGTTAGGCCTTCCGTGAAAGCGTTTGAATTCCTGAAAGAACTTGTGCATTTCATCTTTTTTAGCCACATCCGTCACCTGCCGCCCCTGTTTAACGATCTTTTATCTTCGCACAGCCTGTAAGACCCCGCCCCCATAGGTCGGGGTCTTACAGGTTGTAAGCTCGAAATAAGCGCGACTAAGGTTCAGATGGGGTCAAAACCACCCACCTGAACCAAGTCTTCTTTATCATTATAACCTTAACCATGCGATAACTGCGCACAATATTTTAAAATCACTGCCTGGTTCCGGCGCTTCGCGTCCGGTGAAGTACGGCTCGCTGCGGATGAAATTGGGCCTCAGTTGCACCTTCTTCACTTGATGGCAGCAGTTTTAGCGCCGGGACTGCGCAGGGGCTTTTTAACATTCTGAACGGTGCTGTTATTTTAGCGAACTCCCGGGTCGTTTCAAAACCATGATCGCCCCTTGCGGGCACGTTTTGGCACAGGCTCCGCAGCCGGCACAATTTTCCGGGCGCACAACGCGGACGTGTTTATGAAAGAAGAAATCCATTTTTCCGAGCACTTTCCCGGGACAGATTGATACACATTTCCAACAAGCTTGGCACAACCGGGTGTTAACCGCTATATATTCAGTTGCGCTGTGCCTGCGGGCATTAAAGCGCCCGGGACAATGGGAATGGCCGTGTTTTCTCATAGTCATGTTTACCAGGTAAGGCTCAGTTCCACCTGTAAATTCAGTGGATGCGGCGCACCGGATTCATCTTTGGCTTGACCTTCTGCGTTCAACAGAACCTTTTCCACTTCATTGTTCTTATTAACACGTATTGTCAGCCGGGTGTTCCCGATTTCCATGCCGGAGAATTCTTTGAACGCACCATGGGAGCAATGATTATGGTGCATCCTGTGCTGTTGTAATTTTTCCTGGAGGATGGTTTTCATATCCCCGGGGATATCATTAAAATCCAGCGATATAAGCGTGCTTTTATCTTCCTGTGCCTCTATTTTCATGCTGTTTAACATACTAACCATAATCGCCAGCTTGTTAAGCTTGCCCTTTATTCCGCCACACTTCATGCCGTCCTGATAGCCATGGTGAGAGTGACGGTCGTGCCAGTGGTGAAAAACACCGCGATGCATCAAGCCGTGCCTTTGGCAACCGGGGAAGCCTGTCAGGTCAAATTCAGTGTTGCTTTCATGCTTCACTTTCTTTCCGGCACAATCGGTTTCCAGGGAAATCTTGGCCTTTATCCACCCTTCCGTCATGTTTTTTTCAAAAGTATTGTTCAAGTTAAAGATCTTGACCTGATCCTTGCTGCCTTCCACTTTGAGGTTTCCTTTAACAGACTCTTTTTCTTTCATGGTCATAATGACGTCATATAGAAGCTTCACTTTACCCATTGATACGACCTCCTTGTTTTTGATGAGTTCATTTTAAGATAGGGCTTTAAACTGCATATAAAAAGTTTTTAAAAATTTTATAAAAATGAATAAAAAGTTTTTAAAAAATTTAGGTCTGCCCCAAAGATGGAGCATTTTCAAAGATATATTGACATCAGGCGAAGTAGATCATAAAATAAAGTAAACTATTAGTTTACTTTATGACATAAGTGTGAATTTGAAGGAGTGTAACTGTTGGGAATCAATGAACGTAGGAAAAAAGAAAAGGAAATCCGCAGAAACGATATTATTGACGCTGCGGAAAGAATCTTTTTTTCCAAGGGATATAATAATGCCACGATGGACGATGTGGCGAAAGAGGCTGAGTTCAGCAAGAGAACAGTGTATGTCTATTTCAATAGTAAAGAGCAGATCTATTTTGAAATTATGACAAGGGGATACAAACTGTTAATCAGTAGGTTAAAGGATGATTTACAAAAAGAAAAAGACTGCAATGCAATTGAAGAAATAAGACAGATGTCTTTAACACTTTATCGGTTCAGCAAGGATTATTCGGAATATTTTAAGGCCATTATGGAGTATGAAAATGGTAAACTCGATTTCCAAAAAGGGATTCCAGATCAATCAAGAGAAGAATGCTATGCTCTTGGAGAGGAAGCACTGGGTTATTTGATCAGAGCGCTTGAAAAGGGTATTGCAGAAGATTCCATCCGCAGTGATTTGGATGTAGTAAAAACAGCTCTTATATTATGGGCCAGCATGATTGGTGTGTTGAATATCGCGAAGCAAAAGGTAAACTATATAATGAACTATCACCGGACGACACCGGAGGAATTGGTATCAGCAGCTTTTGAACTTATCATCAGGGCAATACAAACTGAAAGCGGAGGAAAGTTTCGATGAGCAAGCGGGTGGTGAAAAATACAATGATCATTATTCTTTCATGCATTGGCGCTTTACTAATCATAGCTTTTGCGTCTTTATGCATCATTAGTGGGATTCTTGAGCCGCCAAAGTATTTAGAGCCTTGGCAAAAGACCTACTCGCAGAAATTCGCTGATCCAAGGATGCGTCTTGTGGCTCACGGTTTGTTGGCTGCAAACGGCCACAATATGCAGCCATGGAAAATTCGACTTGATAAGAATGATAATAAGGTGTTCTACTTATATGCCGACAGCGACCGCCTAACAAAAGAAGTAGATCCTTACGCACGGCAAATGATGGTTACCCAGGGTACTTTTTTGGAATACATAATCATCGCCGGCGCTGAATTAGGGTATAAAACTACGGTGGAGTTATTTCCTGAAGGTAACTATAATGAACAAAAACTTTCGGAGAGCATGAAAACTAATCCAGTAGCAAAAGTTACTTTTGAGGAAACCGAGCCGAAAAGCAGCTCACTTTATGATTACATGTTTTGGCCGGATACAAACAGGGCGGCATACCAGTCAACCATGTTAACCTCTGAGCAGATAAAACAGTTGGCAACCACCAATGCCGACATCAATATGTCGATAAAGATTTTTCAAGATCAAGAAAACGTAGATAAGTTGGGAAGCTATGCCATAAAGAGTGCAGCCATTGAGGCGGGCGTAAATCGTGTCATGCGGGAATCACAAACCATCTTTCGTGCTAACGAGTACCAAAAAAATAAATATCGTTACGGCTTTTCGGTCGAAGGGCAGGGTACTTCAGGCTTTATGCGACACCTTGCGCAGGGCTTGGTCACGCTCTTTCCTGCGATGAACAGCGGGAAAGCCGCATCGGATCTTTTTATTCAATCTACCCGGACATCGGTGGACAACACACCGGTCTATACCATGATTATTACAGATGACAATAGTCGTTCCAGCCAGGTCAAAAGCGGTATGCTTTACAGTAGATTGCTGCTGACAGCTCACAGTTTGGGTTTGGTGATGCAGCCGCTCAGCCAGGTGCTGGAGGAATACCCCGAAATGAAAGAGCCATACAGCAGCATCCATCGCGACTATGCTTCAACCGGAGGTACCATTCAGATGCTCGTTCGTTTGGGTAAGCCTACAAAAGAAGTCCCGCAAAGCATGCGACGTGATGTTATGGATTTGCTGGTTGAAGAATAAAACTGTTATACGAAAATTAAATGCTATAGGTTAGAAGGGCGGTCTCTTTTTATCCTGCATGGGCAGGATTTATTTTTTTAAGGGTAAAATAGAGAATGTGACTAATTTATGAAACCGGGGTGACTTCGCTTGCTGGAAGGCAGGGAGATCAAGGTTGAGATATTTGATATCAATCATGCCGGAGAAGGAGTGGGCCGGGATGAAGGAAAAGTTGTATTTGTGCCCGGCACTGTGCCCGGCGAGCTTGTTGCGGTACGTTTGACGGAAGTTCATAAAAACTATGTCTGCGGTATCCCACTGGAGATAATCAGTATATCCGAAAACCGCCAAACGCCGGCCTGCGCGGTTTCAAACAATTGCGGAGGGTGCAGGCTGCAGCATATTACTTATGAAGAACAGCTACGTCTAAAGACAGGGCTGGTTAGACAAAATCTGGCCCGTATCGGGGGCGCGGACGGTGCTTTGGTAAAACCGATAATCGGCATGGCAGATCCGTGGCATTACCGGAATAATGTTCGCCTTAAAGTGCAGAGGCGTAACGGTAGGGTGCTTCTCGGTTTTTACGAGCAGGAATCACACCGGCTGACAATTGTAGATAGCAACGAAGAACAGCCGTGCCTGCTTGCCCACAGGGAACTAAACGAAGTGGCGATATCGGCCCGCAGGTTAATGGAAAAGAGCGGCGCCCAGGCCGCTCTGCCCGAAGAAGTTACGCTGCGCCGGGGCAGTACCGGAGAAATCATGGTTGTCATGATAGCAGAAAATGGGAAAAACAAGGAATTAACAGGTCTAGCCGAAGGATTAATTTTAATACCGGGCGTTGCTTCAGTGATTGAATACCAACGTCCTGTTACTAAAAAGGGGTATGGACGCTATAAACGTTTAAGCGGGGCAGAATTCATTATAGACGAAATTGATGGTCTAAAATTTAAAATCTCCGCCGGTTCATTTTATCAGGTTAACCCGGTGCAGACAGCTGTTCTATATCAAATTGCGCTCGGCTATTGCGGGCTACAGGGACAGGAGGAAGTGGCTGACGCTTATTGTGGGGTAGGCACCATAACCCTTTATGCCGCGCGTAAGGCAGGCATGGTGCGGGGGTATGAGGTAGTACCCGGGGCGGTTCAGGATGCCAGAGCCAACGCCGATTTAAATGGAATCAAAAACGCCAGCTTTTATCAAGGCCCAGCGGAAAAGGTGCTGCCGCGGCATATTGCTGCAGGTTTTCGGCCAAGTGTGATATTGCTGGACCCACCACGCAGCGGCTGCCGGCCGGAAGTTCTGGAAGCGGCGGCAAACAGCTGTGCGCGGCGGATTGTATATGTATCCTGCGATCCCGCCACACTGGCCAGAGACGTGAAAAGACTTTCCGAACTTGGCTATGAACTGGCGGAAGCCCAACCGGTGGACATGTTTCCCCATACGAGTCATGTTGAGACAGTGGTAAGGATAGAAAGAAAATAAAAAGCCGATTATACTATAAACAATAAATAATAAAAAGAAGGTACATGATGATAGAAATAGGGAAAATGCAGAAATTGCAATTATTTAGAAAGAATGAAATGTGGGCGTATTTGAATTATAGAAATGCAAAAGGCAGGGATGATATTTTATTGCCTAAAGATGAGGTGCCACAGGAACTTGAAATAGGTGCTGAAATAGAGGTATTTGTTTATAAGGATTCTGAAGAAAAACTCATAGCTTCGGTTAGAAAACCAAAGCTTATAATTGGAGAACTGGGGCTTTTAAGAGTAGTTGATACTACTAATTTTGGTGCTTTTTTAGACTGGGGTTTAAAGAAAGACTTGCTATTACCTTTAAGGGAACAAGTGGGTAAGGTTTCAAAAGGAGATTTATGTTTGGTAGGTTTGTTTATTAATAATAGAAATAAAATATGTGCAACTATGCGCATATATAATCTGCTAAGCACCGAATCACCATATAAACAAAATGACAGAGTCCACGGAATTGTTTATAGCATAAATAGAGATATCGGAATTTTTGTAGCAGTGGACAATAAGTACCATGGATTAATTCATAATAATGAATTGTATGGCAATTATGCTATAGGTGACTATATAGAAGAAAGGGTTAAGAAGGTGAGGGAGGATGGTAAGCTGGAATTAAGTTTTAGAAAAGAGGCTTACAATGAAATAGAGAGTGATGCGCAAAAGATTATGACTCGGTTGAAATTAAGTAGTGGTACTCTCCTAATCAATGATAATAGCTCCCCTGATTATATAAAAGCAGAGTTAAACATAAGTAAACGTGCCTTTAAAAGAGCCGTTGGACGACTTTTAAAAGAAGGAGCAATCAAAATTACAGAGGAAGGTATACAGATGCTATTAAGGAAAAGTCAATTCCATTAGAATTTACTTCATATCAAATATCTATCACCTATGCTAACGAAACTGATGTTTTGAATATTGCTCTATTTGGAATCACCACCAGGCTGTGGCGTGAAGGAAATTCCGATAAAACCGGAAATATTAGAGATTATGCTACCTTGAATTAATGAGGCTTATGGATAAAAGGGGCTCCACTGTTTGAAGATAGGAGAACAATATGATAATTATGCTTTTTGGCATATCGAATGTAGGAAAGACTGTAACGGGTGAGAAGCTTGCAGAAAGGTTGAAATATTCTTTTGTTGATTTGGATGAAGAGATAAAAAGAAAATTACAAACAACCTTGGAGAAATTTATGCAAGATTATCCATATTCACATGGAAGATATAAAATAAAGGGTAAGATTTTAAAGGATTTACTGAAAGAATATAAAGATAATATGGTTATTGCGGTTAGTCCAATTTATCATGCAAGAAATTTTAACTCACTTTTAGATTTGGAACAGGTAATTGCAATTGAATTGCAGGATTCGGAGGAACACATTTTCGAGAGAATGGTTTTTTCTGATGATAATGACAATATATATAAGGATGATGAATATAAGGAAGAACATAAAGATTATTATATCCGAGATATCCATGAAGATATTGTATTTGCAAAAAGGGTTTTCAAAAAAATAGAGAATAAGTATTTTATAGATAATCGCCCCGTAGATCAAGTTGTAGATGAATTAGTGGCCATCATTAAAGATATAACTTTAAACAAATCTGATTCCGTTGAATAATATAGTAGATAGCGTCCATGAAGGAAACCTTAATAATAGATATGGCGCAGGCCAAATAGTCCTTCCAAGAATTGGGCAAGGCACCTTTAAAGTCCTAGTTACGGAAGCATATCATAGACGTTGTGCAATTTCTGGTGAAAAAACGTTACCGGTTCTTGAAGCAGCACATATAAAACCCTATTCCCAAGAAGGGCCGCATAGTACAAGCAACGGTCTGTTGTTGAGGAAATACTTGCATACACTATTTGATAGAGGATATTTGACTATTGATGAAAGCTTACATATTGAAGTTAGTAAGCGGATAAAAGAGGGCTATGGTAATGGCAGAGAGTATTATGCCTTTCATGGTAAAAAACTTGTAGAGGTGCCGAACAGTATTCAAGAAAAGCCGTCAAAGCAGTTTTTAAGGTGGCATAATGAAAATGTATATTTGGCGTAGGCCGATATGTTTCCCCATACGAGTTACGTTGAGAGTATAGTTCTGATGACGAATTGTGGTTCGAGGGTCAAATAAGACAAGTCAACCACTATATGTAGTGGTTTTGGAGCAAAAAACGGGCTGAAAAAATGCATTATTCGGCCCGGTTTTTTTTAGGCGTTTTATAGATGACATCGGGGATTTTTGATGTTAACAGGGGTAAAGAACAAAAATCAGACTGATTCGCATTTGTATGATAATTGTAAGTAAATTGCCGCTAGAATAACAAAAGGAGGGGTTTTCTACGTTTTCTATCCTCCCTTGCATGCTTGAACTATTTCAGCTCGTTAAATTGGATCTACCTTGGCATTCCGGTTAGCGTCTTTAAGGTTTACTTCATTAAAAAATTTAAACTATCCCACTTTAAATATAACATATAAAAAATTCTAAATGTAGACTATTTATTCCGATTTGCTAGTGCTATAATGCCATAGCACGTTAATGCGATTTGTTGGAGGGGTATTATTATGGAAAGAGTGTCATCAAAATTATCAAAGAAGAACTCGCCAAAGGGGAAAAATATATGAGTTCCTATGTGCTTGGTTTTCAGGACATTGACAGAACAAAACTTATGGTTGTTGGGGGTAAAGGCGCGAACCTGGGGGAACTTTCCAGGATTGAAGGAATACGCGTACCAGATGGCTTTTGTATTTCTACTGAAGCCTTTAAAAGAATCATGGGGGAAACACCGGTGATTAACGAATTGCTGGATCAGTTATCGCTTCTCAAGGTGGAAGACCGGGATAAAATTGGTGAACTTAGCAGTGAGATTCGCAGGGTCATCGAAGGGATAGCCATCCCTGAAGACATTAATAAAGAAATCACCCGCTTCCTCTTCGGGCTTGGTGAAAAAAACGCCTTTGCAGTACGATCCAGCGCAACTGCAGAGGATTTACCGACGGCCTCCTTTGCAGGCCAACAGGATACGTATTTGAACATAATCGGAAAGGAGGCAATCCTAAAGCACATCAGCAAATGCTGGGCATCGCTGTTTACCGAGAGGGCAGTAACTTACCGCCTGCAAAACGGCTTCGTCCACCGTAAAGTGCACCTGTCTGTGGTTGTTCAGAAGATGGTCTTCCCACAGGCGTCAGGAATTTTGTTTACTGCCGATCCCGTCACTTTTAATAGGAAAGTGTTATCCATTGATGCCGGCTTCGGACTTGGCGAGGCCCTGGTCTCCGGCCTGGTGAATGCTGATATCTATAAAGTGCGTAACGGCAAGGTTATCGATAAGAAGATATCCACCAAGAAGCTGGCTGTTTATGCCTTAAAAGATGGCGGTACTAAAGAACAGGAGACCCCGCCTGAGCAGCAGAATAGGCAAGTGCTGACGGATGAGCAGATTTTGCAGTTTGAGCGCATTGGTAGAAAGATCAAAGAACATTTCGGTTGCCCCCAGGACATCGAATGGTGTTTGGCTGATGATACATTTTATATTGTCCAGAGTCGGCCAATCACAACTTTATACCCCATCCCTGAAGCAGATGATCAAGAAAATCAAGAAAATCACGTTTATGTATCTGTCGGTCATCAACAAATGATGACTGACCCCATGAAACCACTGGGAATGTCGATATTCCAGTTAACATCTTTTGGACCCAGGTTTAAAGCTGGTGGAAGGTTATTTGTTGATGTTACACATATGCTGGCTTCACCTGACAGCAGAGAAATTTTATTAGATACCATGGGACAACACGATCCGCTCATAAAAGACGCACTCATGACCATAATAGAGCGAAGAGATTTCATAAAATCGTTACCAAATGATAAGAAAGAACGAAGTCCAAGTAAAAGCAATAAAGGTATGCCGTCTTCGGGTTTTCATACACAAATCGAAAACGATCCGACAATTGTTTCTGATTTGATTAAAAGTAGTCAAACATCGCTAGAAGAGCTAAAACAAAACATCCAAACGAAATCAGGGCCGGATTTATTTGATTTTATCCTGGAAGATATCCAGCAATTAAAGAAGATTTTATTTGACCCACAAAGTTCGGCTGTGTTTATGGCTGCTATAAATGCTTCATCATGGATCAATGAAAAAATGAACAAGTGGTTAGGTGAAAAAAACGTAGCAGACACGCTTTCTCAATCTGTACCAAACAATATCACTTCGGAAATGGGTCTGGCGCTATTGGATGTTGCAGATGTGATTCGCCCTTATTCAGAAATAATTGATTATTTACAGCATATAAAAGATGATAACTTTTTGGATGAACTGGTTAAATTTGATGGTGGACAGGAAACCCGAGACGCTATCTATGCTTATCTTAACAAATACGGAATGCGATGTGCCGGAGAAATCGATATTACTAAAACTCGTTGGAGCGAAAAACCAACTACACTTGTCTCCATGATTCTCAGTAACATCAAAAACTTTGAGCCTAATGCCGGCAATCGGAAATTTGAGCAAGGGCGACAGGAAGCTCTGAAAAAAGAACAAGAGTTATTAGATCGATTGAAGCAATTGCCGGATGGTAAACGAAAAGCCAAAGAGACAAAACGAATGATCAGCCTGATCCAGAATTTCATCGGTTATCGTGAATATCCAAAATATGGCATGATTAATCGCTACTTCGTTTATAAGCAGGCTTTATTGAAAGAAGCCGAACAACTCGCACAAGCCAACGTTATTCATGAAAAAGAAGATATCTACTATCTCACTTTTGAAGAACTTCGCGAAGTCGTACGCACCAATAAACTGGATTACCAGATCATCAGCAAACGAAAAGACGAGTACAAATTATATGAAAAACTAACTCCCCCACGTGTTATCACGTCTGATGGTGAAATCATTGCAGGTGAGTATAAACGAGAAAATCTCCCAGCCGAAGCTATTGTAGGTCTACCTGTTTCTTCCGGAGTTATAGAGGGACGAGCACGTGTTATCTTAAACATGGAAGATGCTGATCTAGAAGATGGAGATATATTAGTCACCTCCTTTACTGACCCTAGCTGGACACCATTGTTTGTATCCATAAAAGGCCTAGTCACCGAAGTTGGTGGGCTGATGACCCATGGAGCAGTTATCGCCCGTGAATATGGCTTACCAGCAGTTGTCGGAGTGGAAAATGCTACTGAACTGATAAAAGATGGGCAAAGAATTCGCGTGCATGGAACAGAAGGGTATGTAGAAATCCTATAACGGGGAAGATTAAACCTACCCCGAAACAATAGACACTAAAAACGCACAATATCTAACTATCTCGCATCCTGGCTTAATATTTCATTTAAAGGCAATTATGTTATGCTAAATCGCGTGGTGATAAAATAAAAGGGGTCAGCGATATGACACTGACCTTGCTTTCTGATTTG
Source organism: Desulfotruncus arcticus DSM 17038 (assembly GCF_900113335.1). Lineage (GTDB taxonomy): Bacteria > Bacillota > Desulfotomaculia > Desulfotomaculales > Desulfallaceae > Desulfotruncus > Desulfotruncus arcticus. The sequence goes on along the minus strand of NZ_FOOX01000006.1, from coordinate 59,031 downwards.
ATTCGGTTGAAAATATACTGCACAAGGATAGGGTCGACACGGATAGCTACGCTGTTTACACCACCACTAAGGTCCCACCAGGTTAAGCTGCATCTTTTTATATTTTTAAACCATGGAAAAGGAGCATTACTCAGGTGAGCCTGCTAAACAGGAAATTCTATAACAGAGATTCGTTAATCGTTGCCAAAGAACTCCTGGGAAAGTTGCTTGTACGCGAAATAGACGGACAAAAGATTTCTGCCAAAATTGTTGAAACGGAAGCCTATATGGGTTTTAGGGATAAAGCCGCCCATTCCTATGGTGGGCGAAGAACGCAAAGAGTGGAAGTTATGTATGGAGGCCCGGGGTTTGCGTATGTATTTTTTGTTTACGGAATGCACTACTGCTTTAATGTGGTTACCAGGGAAGAAGAAAACCCACAAGCCGTTTTAATAAGAGCTGTCGAGCCGATAGAAGGACTTGATATCATGGCGCAAAACAGATTTGGAAAATCCTATTCCAAATTAAGTAAAAGTCAAATGAAGAATTTAACGAATGGGCCAGGGAAATTATGCCGGGCATTATCAATTGATAAAAACTTAAATGGAGAAGATGTTTGTGGCAGTAAGCTATATGTGGAAGAAGGAGAAAATGAAAAATTTAGTATAGTATCTGCCAAACGGATAGGCGTCGATTATGCCGAAGAGGCGAAGGATTATCTCTGGAGATTTTATATAAAAGATAACACCTATGTATCGGTGAAATCCTTGTAGTTTTCGGCGCCGCCAGGGCCCCGCCAGCTTCAAGCGGCATCTTTTTTGACCGTTCAAGGCACGTGGAGGCATGCAGTCTCTTAGTGAGGAACGAACTTAGAGACATGCAGTCCACATGCACAATAAATGCGTCTTGATTGGGCTTTTTAAGCCGCATTTTCTTGCTTTTTGGGCTGCTGTTTTGTGTAATTTGCTATCGCAAATATTCATTTTGCAATAGCTGTTAAAAAGCATAAAAATGGGGGATGAGACCTGCCTTATGAAGATAAGCCATCAGGGAACGGTCTGGAAATAGAATAAGAAGAATTCTTCGATGAGTAGAAAATGCCACAAAGGGATAATCAGGTTCTGTGGCTCTATTGTTTTGCTAGTTTCCTTCATGCCAGGGGGTGGGGAATAACCAATATAATTCCAATGAATAACATATATCAAGCTATGTTATTTGGGAGGAATTGAAATGGGATACTATATTACTGTAGAACCCGGCATAAATGTTTATGTAGAAGATCTTAACCCGGCAGGCCACAGGACAATTTTGCTAATTCACGGATGGCCAGGAAACCATAATTTGTTTGAATACCAGTTTGATCAATTACCCCAAATGGGGTATAGGTGCATCGGTATAGACTGTAGGGGATTCGGATTATCAGACAAACCCTGGTTTGGCTACGACTATAACCGTTTATCCGATGATATCCGTAGTGTGGTAGACGCACTTAAATTACAGAATTTCACGTTTGGCGGACATTCAACAGGGGGAGCGATTTGCGTCCGATACATGGCCAGACACAATGGTTACGGAGTATCGAAGCTTGCTCTTTTTGCCGCAGCGGCACCGAGTCTTATCCAACGTCCATATTTCCCATATGGTCTAAAAAAAGAAGCTGTGATTAACATTATCCAAGGTGTTTATACCGATCGGCCCAAAACGTTGAGAGATTTTGGGAATATGATCTTCCATAATTATGTTAGCGAACCACTGTCGGATTGGATTTTCCAATTAGGTCTGCAGGCAGCCGGTTGGTCTACTGCGGCTATTGCAAACACATGGCTGGATGAAGAAGGTTTATTTAACGACTTGAAAACAATTAAAGTTCCAACTCTGATCCTGCACGGTATCAATGACCAAGTATGTCTATTTCCTTTAGCTATTGCCCAGAATAAGAGTATTAAAAATTCCAAGCTTGTACCCTTTGAGTCATGCGGACATTTCTTGTTCTATGACCAGCGTGAAAGATTCAACAGAGAATTAATACAGTTTATTGAAGAATAGAATGAGCATAAAAGGAATTTAGTTTAAAGTGCTGAGAAATCCGAGCCTTTTTTCAAATTTTTTTAAAAGAGATTGAGGGTTGAGTTTGATGTTCGAAATTAAACTTTCTGGATATTTAAATTTAATTCAAGCAGGCTGAGTGGATGACGATACTATTAAAATATTATTCGTTTAATCTGATATTGTACAATAGAAAGAATTTATTGTACGAGGTGCTGTTCGAATCATGGTGGAAAAGATGTCCGGAACCGGATTGATCATAACTAAATACAGCAAGCCTGAAATCAACCGGTATTTGATTTCCCGCCAGCGCTTGCATCAGAAATTGAATGATTCGCTGATGTGCAAGCTTACAATGGTGATAGCTCCTGCCGGCTACGGAAAGACCACCGTTGTTCTTGATTGGCTTGGCAAATGCGGCCTGCCTGCGGCGTGGTTGTCGGTGGATTCCTACGATAATAACCCCGTGGTATTCTGGCGATATGTATGTACCGCGCTGGATAGCATTTCTGAAGGAATCAGCAAAAACACGGGATATGTTTTTTCCTCGCAAGAACTGTTAAAATCGAATATTCATGTCAGCGTCCTTATTGACCGGCTGTTGGAGGTTCAATCCGATTTCCTGCTTGTGCTTGATGATCTGCATTTGATTACCGATTCTTCTATCCTAAATGGGCTGTCCTATCTGATTGATTATTTGCCATCAAAAATGCACATGATCATCATCAGCCGTACGGAGCCTGAGCTTGGACTGGCCAGGCACAGAATCAAATGGCAGATGCAGGAGCTGGAGGAAAAAGACCTGCGCTTTGAAACGGAGGAGATTTTCCGATTCTATCAGGCAAGGGGTTATACTCTTGAAAATGATGATGTGAAAAGGGTGGAGAATTATACGGAAGGCTGGGCTGCGGCAATGGTTGCGGTCGCCATGTCCATGGAGGACGTCGGTGACAGGAACGATGCCATTGCCGCTCTCTCCGGTACCGACTTATGTGCTGACTATCACGGCTGGAACGGGCGGCAGCATAACCACTGGCAGCAACGGTGATTATGCCGCAGGTACGGTAATCAATATCACCGCAACCGCAGCTGCAAATTACAGCTTCAGCCAATGGACTTCCACAGGAGGCGGAACCTTCCAGCCTGCCGGGAGATGCAAAAGCAGCTATAGGTGATAGACCGCTAATACAATTGGCGATGACGATAGACGGGAAGCAGACCGAGTGGAACAATCCTGCAGCCCCGGTGACGGTTTCCATCCCCTATACGCCAACGGTGGAGGAACTCAATAAGTCCGATAGCATTGTCGTCTGGTACATCGACGGTGGCGGCAATCTGGTCTCAATCCCTAACGGGCACTATGATCCCACCACCGGCACCGTGACCTTCAGCACCACCCACTTCAGCAACTACGCGGTGGGTTATAACAAGGTGAGCTTCAATGACGTGTCAGTCAATGCATGGTACAACAAGGCGGTCAGCTTCATCGCTGCTAGAGAAATCACAACAGGTACGGGCAACGGAAGATACAACCCCGAATCGAAGCTGACGCGCGGCGAATTCATCGTCATGTTGATGCGCGCCTATGGCATATCTCCGGATGTGAATCCAACGGATAACTTCTCCGACGCAGGCAATACGAATTACGCCGGCTACCTCGCGGCGGCGAAACGGTTGGGCATATCCACAGGAGTTGGCAACAATCAGTATGCGCCGGGTCAGGAAATCACCCGTCAGGAGATGTTCACTCTGCTGTATAACGCATTGAAAGTCATCGGACAGCTCCCACAGGGCGACTCCGGCAGGACGCTTTCCGACTTCACCGACGCCGGACAGATCTCCACCTGGGCACAGGATGCCATGAGGCTGCTGGCTGAAACCGGAACCATCGGAGGAGATGCCGCAAGGCTCGCTCCGGCGAGTACGACGACTAGGTCCGAAATGGCACAGGTGCTGAACAATTTGTTAGCAGAATAGACTTTGCTATTATTTCCAAATTAACTATAAAGTCAGTAGAAGCGGGAATTGCTTTTGCTGGCTTTTTTAGTATCTTTAACCAAAGTTTGTAGTAAAATATCTATTGAATAGTCATTCTTTTAATTCCTAAAGAACCATTTCGATGAGCCTAGGTATATGGTATTGTGTATCAATCCATAGAATAAAGTGAAAATTGATGACAAACCACAGAGGCCCAACAGATTACGTTGGGTCTTATTGTTTTAGGTTGGAAAAAAACCACTAAAGTTTTAGTGTTATCAAATTGTATGCACATAAAACATAATGATGCGCTTTTAGAGGATAGCCTGTTCAGAGTTAATTATGCAATCTATGTAATCCGGCAATTCAGAACTAATTAGAATAAGTCTTTCTGAGTAATTGAGAGCTTTATTCTGCTTATTTATTACAGCAAAATAACGGCGATGTTTTTTATGAAAAAGTTAAGAGAAATCATGGATAGAGAACGTAGTATTCTATGAAAGGAGATGAAAAAATGAACTTTTCAGAGATTGAGCTCATATCTGAAATAAAAAAGCGAAACTTGAACGCTTATGCATTTTTAATCAAAGAGTATTCCAAACTTGTTTATTATTTAACCTATAACATTTTAAGCATTGGCAACAGTAAAGAAGACATAGAAGAGTGTGTATCCGACGTTTTTTTGGAGGTCTGGCTAAAAATAAACGAATTTGACAACGAGAGAAGCAGTTTCAAAACCTGGATTTTAATCCAAACAAAATATAAAGCCCTTACATATAAGCGCAAGCTTAAAAAAAATCATGTGGAAAATATTAATGATTACCAGCTTATGGAGTTTGATACCGTTGAAAAACAAATTATCGATAGAGAAACACAGAAAAAACTGCTGGAAACAATCAATAGCTTTAATAAAACGGATAAGGAACTTTTTATCCGTAGATATTTTTATAACGAGAAGGTTAGCGATATCATGCAATCTTTGGGGTTGAGCCGTTCGGCGCTGGACAACAGGCTATTAAGGGGCAGGAAAATAATCAAGGAGGTTTTATCCTATGACTGAAAAGCAAATTCAGATGCTAATGCAAAATCTTGATAATGATTTGCTGGGCAAGGAACTGGATGATTTAATGGGCGACTTGGAAGTCGATCTGGACTCTATTACCCAAAAAGCATTCAACAAGCTGAATAAGGCGCGGATTAAATTGAAAAGAAAAAGAATTTATCCCTTTGTGGCAGCGTGTTTAATTACGGTTATCGGTATATCCAACGTCTATGCCGCAGAGATTTCGGATTTTGTCAGATCTTTTTTCAATCAAAAAGCAATCTATTCAACTGTTATAGATGGAAGTGCCTATTATCTGGAATCCCCTCTGCAATTGGATAAGGAAAGCAAACTGGAGAACGTTATTTTTGCAAAGGATAAGTTGGAAATGAATTTAACTTTTCCTTTAACAGAAGATAAACTTCCTAAAATGTCAGTTGTTGCGGCAAACGGCGAAATTTATAAACCGGGCGGTTACGGCTACGACAATGATCATTTGTACCTCAGCTTTTGGAATGAAGCGGAGCATAACTACGTGTTCTCGCCAACAAAAGAATTGAAATTGATGATTGGAGAAAAAAGTTATAGTATTAATTTAACAGAAGGTGTGCCTGTAGTTGGCAGCGGTGAAATTATACCTGCTGAACAAACGGATATTGATTGGGTAAACGTTGGTTATAAAAAAACTAACCAGGGTGTGCAGATTTTAACTAGCTTTACTGACAAGGATTTAAAACTGGTAGGCATTGGCGAACCGGCTCAAAAAACTGTGACAAAAATGTTCAAAAACGAAAACGGCATCATAGGCAGCAGCACTTCTTCAATGACCAAGCCCCTTCTTGGATATGACAAAGACAAAAACGTTTATACCTTCAATCAGGCTAAAAATGCCGTCGGCAGGCCAGTTACCCAATTTGAATCCCAGGCTCCTGCCGGCAAAGAAATTGAGCTGAAAATACCAAGTCTGCTTGTCGGTTATGAAAAAAGCTTTGGCAATATTGACGTGGCAATTCCGGGGCTAAACGAAGAAAAAAGAATCGACCGGGAAATCGACCTGAAATTGCAAAAAATCATCTTGGCAAGTATTAAAAGAACCTCCGCAACAACAGCCGAGTTGAAATTTGCTTTGAACACGGGAGACACAGCAGGGGTTGCTGTTCGAGAGGTTAACCTTTACAGTAAAGATGTGCAAAGAGGCGACAGTATTTGGCAAGGTGATGAATGCACAATGTGTATCAGCTTTGACGAAAAATTAAAAGATGCTACGTTTGACGTGGGATGGCCTCACTTTGTGGTAAACGGTAATTGGGCTCTGAAAATTAAATAAAGTTCATTGTAGAAGCCGGTTGCGTTTGGTAATTGGCTTCTTTGTATTCATATTGTAGGGATGATAATTTTATGCTCTATAGCTTCCAATTCCCATTAAAATAGGTCTCTTTGACGTGCTTGGCTTTATCTTTTGCCCAGTTTTCTAATCCTAATTTTTTAATAAGACATAAGTTAAAAACCTTTGTATTATGTGGCACCTTTGAGGCTTGGTCTGCGTATGGGTGAAGGTTGTCACAGGGGAATTCAGGGCATTCATAGCAAAATGTAATGTTTTTATTTTTTACACATGGATAAACATTACATTCCATGGGAATGAATGGTATTTTTCCATTTTGATTACGGCATCCCTTGCAAACAGCTCTCTCTGCTTGTTCGGCAGTAATATTAAGTGCATTAGCAATTATAGGAATCAATTTGGGGTCTTCATTTGCCAAATAGCCAATACAATTAAAGCAATCGAGACCACATGGTGCGGTCATTTGTTTATAATCCATCTTTCCTCCATTCTCTACGAAAGCATAACGTAGCTATAGACTGAGTTAATTCTTTATACACACCCCTATTGTTACACTGTGGAATAAGCTGCAGTAATTGTGCAAAGTGCTTGTATTACTGGTTCTCAAGGCAGGATAAATACCAATGGCTCACAATATCTCCCTATGTAGGTATTAACATACTACTAACCACATTGTAAATATATTAACATTTTTAGTCAAGGTTATTTAACTAATTAACATAAAATTTTTTGTACGATTCCATATATCCAGGCAAGTCCAATCAGCATTGACTATGACTGCCTGCGGGAATAAAACTGCTGCAAAAGATGTTACAGCCAAGTTTAAATTTGGCTATAATACAGAATATCGTGGGTATGTTTCCGCTTTTATTTATACTTGCTATGTTTATATTGCATCTGGCCCTGCCGGATAAAACCTTTTCCAAAGAGGAGCGACGTTACTTAGCACAATGGCCTGTTTTTCATATTGAAAAAGTATTAAATGGCAGTTATGAGACTAAAGTTGAATTATATTTTTCTGATCAGTTCCCTTTTCGAAACTTTTGGGTTCATATTCAGAAAGGCTCCAATCAAATTTTATTTAAAGGGTGATTTTTATTACTTCACTGTGGACAGGAACTCTGCCAATGGCTGACTCAACTTGGGCGACAAATGCTTGTCTCACGGAACCAATAAATTTTTAAGCTGTAGTTTTAAAAGATATCCCACCGCCAAGGTCTTTTTTGAGCATAAGTTTCTCCATTTGCAATATGAAATTAAATATGGTACTTTTAATCTATCATTAAGAACAGGAGGTACAGAAAGATGTGTAAAACTGAATTAATCTTGAAGAATCACAAACTAAATTTAGAAATTCAGGAGGAGGCACATCTTTAGTTTGCTGACTGTTTTTTTCCTATGCTATAAATCCGGTTAAGAAACAAAGACGAAGATGTTCTCTATCGTCTTTTTTTGTGCCCTTCTCCGTAAATCATCAGAAAAGGAGAGAGGGCAAAATGAGTGTACTATTTGATGGATTATACAAGAGTTACCATGATAGGATGGTATTGGCAAACATCAGCGGAGGAATTAGTAATGGTGTGAAGATTGGCTTTATTGGCAGCAACGGGATAGGTAAAACAACACTTTCAAGAATCCTAGCTGGTGTGGAAACTCCTGATAGAGGCAGTATTGAGTACACGCCACATAATGCGCTCATCATATATTTGCAACAATATCCGGATTTTCAACCAGGTGCTTCCGTGTACGAAGAATTATATCAAACAATCAATAAAAATCCTAATGTATATGAACCAATTGATACGATTGTGAAAAAGTCGTTGCATCAATTTGAAATCCATGAATCTTTGTGGGGGCGGCAAGCAACAAGCTTAAGCGGTGGAGAAAAAACAAAACTTATGCTATGTAAAGTCCTTACAAGAGATTTTGATTTGTTGATTCTTGATGAACCCACGAATCATTTAGATATGGATAGTGCTGCATCACTGGAAAAGATCATTAATCGAATCAAACAATCCATTTTAATCATATCGCATAACAGATATCTATTGGATCGTGTGGCAGATCGGATATGGGAATTAACTTCCACGGGCTTAAAGTCCTATAAAGGCAATTATTCCGTTTATAAAATACAAAAAGAAAATGAAGATAAGCATGCCGCTAAAGAATATGAAAAGCAACAATTACGAATTGAGCAACTGAATCAAGCTATCTGCAGTAGAAGAAGCTGGCTAGCGAGCGCTCAAAAAAACTCTGACTATAAAAACGCAGCCAAAACACAGGCCAGCGCAATTAAGGCAAAAGAAAAAGAGCTTGCCCGATTATTAAGCAATAAAATAGAAAAACCGCGGCAAGTTCCGCTCCCGGCATTTGACTTTATTAACAAATTTCCTGTCCAGAGTAACAAATTATCTTCCGTTATAATACGCGCTAGCCAATTATCTAAGGCTTATGAAGGCAATGTCGTATTTTCAAATTTGTCGTTTACGATTGGCAGGGGTGAAAAAGTAGCCTTGCTGGGTGAAAATGGAGCGGGTAAAACAACGCTTTTAAAAATTCTTTGTGGTGTTGACCATAATTTTCAAGGCCAACTATCCTTAGACCCTGCTCTTCGAATAGGTTACTTTTCGCAGGAATTTGAAGAGCTTGACGTCCATAGTACTATCCTTGAAAGCATTGAGAGTGCGAATAGATCAACAGAAGATATCCGGACCCTGCTTGCCTGCCTTCTTTTCAGGAAAAACGATGTTTTTAAGAAGGTTAAGGGGCTGAGTATGGGAGAAAAATGCCGGGTCGCATTTGCCAGGCTGATTTTGTCAGGTGTAAACTTTCTTGTTTTGGATGAACCTACCAACTATTTAGATATCGCGGCTAAGGAAAAAATTGAAGAAGTCTTAGAGCAATATTCGGGCGGCATCCTATTTGTTTCACACGATATCTATTTTGTACAAAGGATTGCTGCCAAAATCATGCTGTTGGAGCATGGAGCGTTAAAATTTTATGACGGAAATTATGATTATTATCTACGTAAGAGAAAAAATGAATCTGTACAAAATACCGGCGAATTGGATTTTATAACTATTCATAACCGCATCCTGCAACTTGAATGTGACTTGGCCTTCATTGGCGGAAAACTAAATCAAAGGTTAGGAGAGGATGATAAGAAAAGTCTTAATGAAGAGTATATACGAAAAGCGCAAGAGCTGAATGAGTTGCGACAACTTTTGTAAATTGCGTGTTATATTTTATATTGCGTAACAAGTCAGGGGATATTCCTCTGGCTTTTTTGTCGATTACAAAATGCAGGACAATGTGGAACACTACCACTCAGTGACCAGAAACCAGATAATCAAAGACATGATCTCAATCCAGATTCAGCTTGAAAAGAGTAATCATCATGTACAACAAGGTATATTTGTAAAACCTGGCCCAGTAATGCAAGAGGATGATTTTCTGGAAGTATTTTTTCTGACCGTTGTTTTGAAAGTCCGGATTATTGGTTCTTGTTTGATTCTGGATAAGTTTGGCTTCATACCCTATGTTAAGGAAATGGACAATTTGACCCAGGTGGTCATTTGGTATATAATAATAAATGACCCAAGTGGTCATTTGATTTTTTCATGAATACAGAAATGAGGTGCTTATCATTTATCCGAAATTTTATAGTTTAGAACCAGAAAAGCGTGAACGTATAATCAACGCGGCTCTTAAAGAATTTGCCCACATTGGTTTTGAAAAGGCTTCTACAAACGAGATTATCAGGAAAGCAGAAATATCCAAAGGATCATTATTCAACTATTTTAACAGTAAAAAGGAATTGTATTTATTTTTGTTTGATTATATCCAGGAGATTATCGATAAAATCTATACTGAAGTAGATTGGAATGAAACTGATCTTTTTGAAAGAATGAGACAAATAGGCTTGATTAAATTTAAAATAATGAAGCAATACCCGCAGGCATTTGATTTTCTTAAAAACGCTTTCAACGAAACCGCACCAGAGGTAGAATCTGAAATCAATGCAATAGGTAAAAAAATTATTGAAAGCGGTTTAGGATTAGGCTATAAAAACATTGATTTGACAAAATTCCGCGATGATATGGATAGAGAAAAAATGATGAACATTATTAACTGGACTATCATGAGTTTTGCAGAGCATCAAAGAAACAAAGTCGATTCCTTTGGAGATATCAGCATTGATGTGCTTAGTGAATGGGACGAGTATTTTGATATCTTGAAACGGTGTTTCTACAAAAAGGAGGAACAATAATATGCTTATTGACGTTTTAAGGTTGAAGAAGAGCTATACATCCGGCGCGATTATAAATGACGTTCTGAAGGGGATCGAGATGAAGCTGGATAAGGGAGAAATCGGTGTTATTCTTGGGCCATCTGGTTCAGGAAAATCTACGCTGATGAATATTATCGGCGGCATTGATCGTGGTGACAGCGGCAGGGTCATCGTTGACGGGGTCGAGATTAACAATTTGAATGACGAGCAGTTAACGGATTATAGGCGTGAGCAAATAGGTTTCGTTTTCCAGTTCTATAACCTGGTTCCCAACCTTACAGTTGGGGAAAACATTGAAGTTGTTTCCAACATCAGCAAATCACCTCTGAACATTGATGAAGTTCTAACGGCTGTCGGAATGCATGATAAAAAGCACCGCTTTCCCAGGGAACTCTCCGGGGGTGAGCAACAACGGGTCTCCATTGCCAGGGCGATTGTCAGGAATCCGAAGCTGCTGCTTTGCGACGAGCCAACCGGTGCACTTGATTATCAGACGTCCCGCAGTATTCTGAAGCTTTTGCAGCAGGTCAACAAAAAATACGGAACAACTATTTTGATGATAACCCACAATGCTGCAATTGCCGCTATGGCAAACAGGATATTTAAGCTGCGAAGCGGTGAAATTGTAGAAGCAGCGGTTAATCAGGTGACTGTTCCAGCGGAAAGGATTGAGTGGTAATGCCTTTAAATAAAAGAGTTTTGCGGATACTGAAAGAAAATGTACTACGATACCTCGGCATTCTAATGCTTATCATCCTGGGAAGTTATACGTTTGTTGTGGCGGCGGGGATCTCTCAGAATCTCGCTACTTTGGTCAATACGTTTACAGAGGGGCATATGCAGGAAGATCTGTCCTTTTCAACCGACAAGGCTATTACCGATAGCGCGGAATTAGAGAAAGCGGTTGACGCCATCCTCGAAGAGTATATGAGCTTTGACGCCGTTCTATCCGACTCGCTTACCCTGCGGCTGCTAAGTAAAACAGAAAAGCTGAACATCCCGGCTGTCATAGAGGGGCGGACGCTTTCCGGCCCGGGAGAAATACTACTTGATCCAGCGTTTGCCAAAGCGAACGGCTATCCCGTGGGAAGCCAAATAGAAGCAGCGGGGAAAACCTTCAAAGTCGTGGGCTTCGTCTCCTTGCCTCACTATATTTATCCGTTGAAAAACGTATACGATATCATGGTATCACCAAATAATTTCGGTGTAGGGGTTATAAATCGCGAAGATTTTGCGGGGATAGACAATGCCTACAGCATTTATTCCGTCAGGTTTAATGACAGAACGCAGAGCCTTAATAAACAGGCAGCTGAGTTTCGGGAGCGTTTACATGAGAAAGGCATAACAGAGTCGGACTGGATTGACATTATGAACAACAAACGTGCAAGAATGGCTTGGGCGTCCATAACCGGCTTAAAGACGATGAGTGTACCGGTACCGGCGGCAATGTTTCTTCTGTGTTGCCTGATTATCGGCATCATGATATGGCGTATGATACGAAATGAATCGGTGATTATCGGGACACTCTATGCGCAAGGCTACCGGCGACGTGAGTTAATGCGCCACTATATGGCCATTCCTTTGCTGCTTGCTATTGCGGGTGGAGTGATAGGAAGCGTGTTGGCGCTGCCGTCCATCGCGCCATCTGTTGTGGCTATGGTTTCATATTATAATGTTCCTGTTACTGGCATTGAACTGAGCGTTTTGAATGTCTTAATCGGAATACTGACGCCCGTACTGTTTTTGGGCCTCAGCAGCTATCTCGTTATACGTTCGGAACTGAAACGCTCTCCGGCGGAGCTTATGAAGGGCGACAAACAAAAAACCAAGGTTAACGCCTTTGAGCGCGCGCTTAAACTGGAAAGGTTTAAGTTCAGCACAAAATTCAAGCTCCGGGAGCAGCTTAGAAGCATTTCGCGGCTTTTGTTCCTGCTTTTGGGCATTACCAGTGCATCTGTGCTCATGCTTTTAGGCTTCACGATTATGAACTCTATGGATTATGTATTCAAAAACGGCACCACGGATACTTACCGGTTTGAATATGAATACGCATTTAAGGACATACAACACGGTAAGGCGCCGGAAGGTGCGGAGGTTTTCTCCGCCGGAAGGTTTTACCCTGAAAACAACGAGGGAATTGAGTTTTATATAACCGGCGTAGAACCGGATTCGACAATTTTGACGCTGAACAGCAGAGCAGGCAGTCCGCTTCCCAATAACCAGACAAACATCACAAAGCCTTTAGCAGACCGGCTGGGCATTAAGGCGGGCGACAGCGTAAGCTTCGTAAACAAGCAGGATGGGAAGGCATACACGTTTCATATTGATGCTGTTGCCGATTCCTATGCGGGTCAGTTTATCTTTATACCCATCGATGAGTTTAACGCACAGCTCGGATTTCTCGAAAATAGCTATACGGGGCTTTGGAGCACAAAAAAGCTTGATATTCCTGAAGAGCTGCTTTCAGGAACAAAGTCGCTGAGTGAGACCGTGAACGCTATGGATGAACTGCTGGGGCCGATGATTTCCATGGTGGTGGCGATGACTCTTATCGCCTGTGTTGTGGGTTTGATTATCATCTATCTTGTAACCTCGTTGATTATAGAGGAGAATAAAAACACCATCTCGCTTTTTAAGATATTTGGCTACAGACGTCGCGAAATCCGGTCCCTGATACTAAGCAGCTCAACCTTTGTTATATTGGCCGGATTTATTATTAGCATTCCTGTTATGGCTGCATCAATGAGCGCAATGTACGGCTATCTTGGTGCTATGATAAATTTAGTGCTGCCAACGATCATTAGTCCGCTTTATGTGGTTGTCTGTTTTGCGGCTATCATGCTAACCTATCAGCTCAGCAAGCTGCTGTGTGCAAAGAAGGTGAACACGGTTTCCATGAGTGAGGCGCTGAAAGCAGGAACGGAATAGAAAAAATCTTTGTACTCGTTTTCGTTGAGGCTGCAGTGTAAAGGATTGCGGTCTCAAACTTTAGTTTTTAGTGACACATACCCCATACTGCTCATTTATAAAAAGGGTAGATTACTGGATGTGGGAGAATTTTCATCTCAGAGTGTGGCAAGGAAATCAGCCTTAGTCTTTTATAGAGTTAATTTCACAGTCACTTGATAGTGAATCCAAGTCGAAGTAAGGCGTTAGAGGCGGCCGAACAATACAAGGCATAGGCCCTGGAAACGCTAGGAACGGAATCCTGCGCCAGACAAGGAGGGGATTAAAAGGGGAAACTCTGCCGATTGAAGTGGTGCCCCTTTAAAAATGTTTCATGCATTGACTTGTCATTGATAAAAGCTTTGGGAAATAGTGCAATATTTCTTAAATGTCCAAGGGAGGAAATATGCGATGATAGGTGTAGAAATCGACATGATCGTATCTGACAGCCTAAAAGCATTGGATTTATACGAAAAAATTTTTGATGCGGAGTGCATTGAGGTCACAGCCTACAGCAAAGGGAAAAATGAGGCTGTTTTTAATATGTATGGCACACGGTTTCACATGCTCGATGAAAACCCTGATTTTATGCTTGCAGCTCCGAAACCCAGCGATCCCAAGCCTATGTGGTGCAACATCATCGTACCCAATATAAGAGAGACTTTCTCAAAGGCGCTTGACGCAGGATGCATCGAAGTACAGCCGATAACCGAACTTGACGATTTCGGTGTGATAAACGCGATATTCACGGACCCATTCGGCTATATGTGGATGCTCCATCAAATCGTGCGCGAGGTCAGCTTTGAAGAACGCTGCCGCATCATGGAGGAAAAATTGGGGAAATAGCAGTGGTACAGGCCACGAATCCCGATGTCCACCGCTTTTGCCGATAAACTGATACACGAATGGGTTGGTTCGCCGGAGGAGTATGTTGGACGGGTAGGCTTTGCGCTCGCCATTTGCGCGATTATCGACAACCAGCCTTCTGACGCTGTCTTGGAGAACTTCCTCACATTATCGAGGCCGATATGCAATCCGCGCCCGCGCGCAAGCAGGAATCTATGAACAGGACTTTGTGTGAGATCGGAAATTGATTTTTGATAAGCTGAACTTTGCTAGTAAAGTCAGCATTCCAAGGACATTACAGTGTGGAATTTAAAAAGCTACCTTATGCACCAATTAGCCGGGTCAGTTCGCCGGTATATGTTAAAGACAGCCGGTGCATTGCTCGAGTGCAGGCAATGTAAAGCAGGCTGCGGTCGTATTGGCTGGAGTAGGTTTCGTTGTTGGCCGCAGGGATGATGACCTCGTCAAATTCCAGCCCTTTTGACATTTGAATCGAAGTGATTGATATGCCATTCATAAAAGTTGTGCTTTCCGGCGAAATCAAATGAACCTCGTAGTTTCGAGATAGTACATCATAAAGAGCTTTAGCCATGCTGTTCGTTTTCAGGATAATTCCCAGGGTCACATTCTCACTACTTTGAAATGTGTTGATTTTTCCCTTTATCTGCGCGAGTTCTTCCTGCTCGTTACGGCAATATATGAGGTCGGGGGCATCCCCATGGCGCTCAACCGCCTCGAGCGAGGCGACATTTTGGATGCGTTTGGCGAATGTGATAATCTCATAGGTTGAGCGGTAGCTCTTATTCAGCTCTACCAATTCCGCGCCTTTATATATCTGGCGCAGATCTCCGAGCGTATGTAAATGGTTTGGATTGATAAACTGCCCGAAGTCTCCAAGGATCGTTTTCTGACACTTAAATAGGATATTCATCACCGCGTATTGAACCGGTGTGTAATCTTGCATTTCGTCGATAACCAGATGGCGTATAACTTGGCTCTCCTGCAAACCCTCAAAAGCGGCGTGGAGGTACATAAATGGGTATACGTCGGCCCATTCGAGGGTTTTCTTTGCAGGCATCACAAATTTGTCTGAGATATTCATCTGTTTATAAAAATCCTTATAGAGCGACAGAGTATTCTTCACCTTTAGCATCGCGGTCAGACTTTTTAAGACGGCCCTGGTATTTGGTAAAGGCTCCTCCATGAAGTTGTCGGTTTCAAAGCGGTCATGAATATCGTCCGCAATCATTTGAAGCCGTCGCTTGACCGGGTGCTTATCATAAGCGGCAAAGCGGTTTTGTATCCATTCACTTTTGGCACAGAATCTTCCAAAAGAGTAATCAGATGGCTCAAAGACGCTCTCAGGCATCCGGGTCAGATACTCATCCATCAGTTTTATAAAATCCAATGTGGATTTGAAGCGCACCCGCTTCGCCCATTTGGGGTCGTCTGTTTCAAGAGGGTCCTTGTCGGGCTTGAAATGGATGATGCCCTCAAGCTGAACCTCGGCAATATCCGCAAAGCTCATCCCATAAATCGGCTCCTCGCCTAATTCGGGTAGGACATTGGAAATATAATCCACAAACACCTTGTTGGGCGATAGAATGGTCACGTTCTTTGCCGATAACCTGTCTTTGAAGCGGTAGAGTAAGTAAGCGATCCGATGCAGCGCAATGGATGTCTTACCAGAACCTGCGACCCCTTGAATAAGAAGGGCTGCGGCCTTTTCGTTCCGAATTATCAGGTTTTGTTCCTTTTGAATGGTTGTAATGATGGATTTCATTTTTTCGTCCGAAGTGTGGCTCAATTCACGCTGCAGAATATCATCTTGAATATTAACCGAGCTTTCCAACGCATATTCCATCTCGCCATTCTTGATTTTAAATTGCCGCTTTCGCCTCAGCTCGCCGTCGATTCGTCCAGCCGGGGCATCGTATCCCGCAGGCCCAACCTCGCAATCATAAAACATGCCTGCGATCGGGGAGCGCCAATCGGATATCAGCAGCTCATTGGCGTGGCTGAAAGCAAATCTGCCAATGTAGAAGGTGGCAGGTGTTTCTTTGGATGCTTCTCGAAAGTCAATCCGGGCAAAGTAAGGCGAGTCCAGCAGCTTGGCGAGTTTGTCCCGAATCTCAACAGCAAAGGCCCCACGGCTGTCAATTTGCTTTAAAGCGAGTTCATTTTGGAACATCTCGTGCGGGTCGATTTCACCGTGATGCTCTACCATGTACCGCTTGGTATCCATATATTCTTTGTCAAATTGCTCGACTGAATCATTTGCTTGCTTTATGGCATCATCCAGTTTGCCCTTGATATCGTCAAGATGCGCGATTTCATCGGGAAAATCCTGCGTTACATCTGGTTCTTTCTTTTTGTCTTTGTTGATACGGGCAGGCGCATGCAGGGCGCGCCTGCCCACTTGCTGTGCATCAGTCATTTGAATCCTCCTTGGGTAAAACCATCCTTTGTGTTGGATATCCAAATTCTGTTAGCAGTTCCGCTTCGGCAAAGCCCAGCTCCTTAAGAGCTTTGCGATATCCTGTATCTGCTTTGTCCCCCTCTCGGAATGTGGTAATGCTGATTTCCTTATTCTTCAGCAGCTCGGTGAGCGCCACATTCAAGAAGTCTCGAGAAATACCCTGTTTTCGATAAAGCGGATGTACTGCAAGGAAATCTATGCTGCCGGTTTCGTAGTTAATCATCATACCGCCAATTGACATGCCGCCCTCGGTCATAAGCAGCGCGCCTTTGTTGGCAATATAACGTTTCAGAACCGTTAAGTGCTCATCTTCTTCCAGATGGGGGAACCCGTCAATGGCAAGGTGAACCAATTCCATCCATATCGGAATATCCGCTTCTTTGGCAAAGCGGATTTCTCTCTTGGTATTTTTCTGCGCATTCTCAAGCGATTTGCGCTGGCCTTTGAAGTTGTATTCGAGTTGCAATGGATAAAACACCTCATTTTTTCTGAATTGGTGAGGAGGCTGTTTATACATAGCCTTGAACACATTGCTGAAAGCCTGTTGGCTGTCGTAACCGGCCAGAATAGCAATGTCTATAATTGGCTTATCTGAAAAAACCAGCAGTTTAGCAGCTTCCGTTAATTGCCTGCGTTGCGCATAATCATGAATAGAAAGCCCCACCGCATCGGTGAAGATGCGGTGCAGGTGGTATTTCGAATAATGTACTGCAGCGGCAACAATATCCGGGTCGATCTTTTCGCTTGTCAAATGTGTTTCAATATAGTGGATTGTGGCTATAACAGTTTCAAGGTTTTTCATAGCGCCTCCTTCCCGTTATAATGCGAATCCATTATAGCAATATCAAAATTCTACCCTTTAATAAATCTTGCGCTTATCATGCTATAATTTTTTTTCGAGCATGCCCCTGTTAACTGGCTCGAGTCACCTGATTACTTTTTTGCAACAGTACATACGGTAAAATGACCGAGTCAATTATAGCAGACTTGAAGAGATAATTTTTAATCATTATTGCGATTTATGCTGAAACATATGGTTATTGCCTTGATGCGGATTTCCTTGTATTCCTCGTTGTTAGGTGCTACAGGTTCCGCAGTAATAACCATCTTATTTTAAAATGATTGGGTTTTTACTGTTTATAGTTCCAAAGTTTCAAAAATCAAGTTGACTCGATCCTTAGGGTGGGGTTTATAATGATTGCAAAGGTGAGAAAATGATTGAAAATCGAGTAAAAATAAGTGATTTTGTTAAATTAACGGGAAGTACATTAAAAACCGTTCTTTATTACCATAAGATTGGTTTACTTCAAGAACCGGAGCGCTCTTTGGGGGGATATCGCTTATATGGACCTGCGGAGCTATCTCGTATGCAGTCAATAAAACATTTAAAATCTTTGGGGCTGGGTCTGAAGCGTATCAAAGAAATATTGGGAGACATAAACAATCACAAAACATTGCGGGAAGTCTTGCAGTCCTTGCGAGCGGAGCTTCTAAGTGAGAAAAAAAGCCACGAAGAAAGAATAGCGAAAATTGAAAAGTTGCTGAGTGAAGATACAGTTCCCCTGGACGAGGATAGTTTTGCATCTCCTTCTTTTCAAATGATTATGGATATACTGGGACCGGATAAAATCGAAAAATATGCCCGAACCTGCCCGGAACTCTTTGAGCAGCAACGGAAAGTGTATAGCATTTTGGATGATTTCCAGTGGGGTGAGGATTACCAGGAAACTTTTCGAGCTTTGGCAGAGTTTTTTAAGGCACATCCCCAAGAATATCAAATCTCCTTAGATTACGGGGCGCGTCTTGCCAGTCTGGCCCAACTGTCGGAAGATGATCCGGAGGTTGAAGCTCTCGCCCGTGAATCTGCAGAGTTTATCAAAAGTATGCCTCAATTAATGGAGATATTAGGCAAACAAGCGGGAATAAAAACTCCTCTTGCCAGCTTATATAATGACATGGTGGCGAACGTTATCTCGCCGGCCCAGGTAAAGCACGGGCAGCTTCTCCAAAAATATCTCGCTTCAGAGACTAACATAGCAGGCGATTGTAAAACCCCGGCTTTGTTAAAGGATAATAAAAGATAGCCGGTAAATTGCTGCCGGGGGATGGAAAAGATATCTCCAGATTTATTTATCCAGAAGC
Source organism: Desulfotruncus arcticus DSM 17038 (assembly GCF_900113335.1). Classification (GTDB taxonomy): domain Bacteria; phylum Bacillota; class Desulfotomaculia; order Desulfotomaculales; family Desulfallaceae; genus Desulfotruncus; species Desulfotruncus arcticus. The sequence continues at coordinate 39,938 of NZ_FOOX01000006.1, read as the reverse complement.
TGCTGGAAAAGATTAGGAGGCAATTTTCGTGGAAGATAATTCTAAATTGTCAAAGCAAAAAGCCTTTCTTGTGCCGACAATAATTTTGATTGTGCTGGGCGTTGTCTTATTTGTCCCCGCAGGTTCGTTTCGGTTTTGGGAGGCCTGGATTTTTTGGTCGGAATTCTCTGTCTTGACGCTTTTTATTACGATCTATTTTCTAAAGAAAAGCCCCGAACTTTTGTCGAGACGAATGCAGTTTAAAGAAAAGGAAACTACGAGAAAATCTCCCGCCTTTTTAAACTTATATTTCCTCTGTTACGTAATACCGGGCCTTGATTTTCGTTTTCATTGGTCGACTGTACCGGTTTGGCTTGTTATTGCAGCGAATGCCATTGTTTTTCTAGGGTATATATTTATTATCTTAGTTTTTAAAGAAAACAGTTATGCTTCTACTATTATACAAGTCGAGAAAGAACAACGGGTTATAACAACCGGTCCCTATGCCATAGTCCGCCATCCGATGTACCTGGGGATGTTATTAATGATGTTGTTCACCCCTCTTGCGCTCGGTTCTTATTGGGCCATAATACCTGCTCTTCTCTGTATACCGATGAATGTATTTAGGATAATAGGCGAAGAAGAAGTGCTGTTACGAGACCTTCCGGGATATAAGGATTATTGTATAAAGACACGTTATCGTTTGATCCCATTAGTTTGGTAGATAGTTCGAAAGTCGGAGAATTCCTCTGTGTATTGTAGCACAGTGTTCTCGATTAATAGTTTCTTATTGTATGGGTCAAGAGTGTACCGAATACCCGTCGACAATTCTTAGATGTCGGCGGAAGTGTTCGGTTTTCTTTTTCTATCCATGATCCGGAATAGTGTCAACTTTTGCGCGAGCGTGTCTGCCGTGAAGCGCGTAATATAGCAGGATCGACAGGGTGACAATTCCCGTCTTAACCAGAAACATACAAGAGAAACCTTTCCAGGTTACGATAAGCCCCATGATGGACAAAAAAACAACGCGCTGTGTCATCCAACTGGACTTACGTGAAAACACAGCACATTATATTATTACTATAACATTTTCCGGTTGATTTCGTAAGCATTTTTTGTAGCGAACTTGAATTTCTGCTTATATCAGACAAGAAAACGTGAAACATGGTTGTGTCTAAAGTAAGTTTTACAGGGACACAAAAAAGATATATTTGTGTGCTAACCTATGCTTGGAGGTGAAAAAATGGCTTTCAAATTTCTATTGGTTGAAGATGATGCAGAGATAAGAGAAATCATTACAGACTATTTTATGGAGAAAAGCGGCGGGACTTTTCATATAGACGATGCCAAGACAGGGAATGAAGGTCAGCAAAAATGTCTTGACAACGAATATGATTTAGTACTTTTGGATGTCATGCTGCCTGAGGTTGACGGATTTGCAATTTGCAGGGAGCTTAGAAAAAAGAGTGATGTTCCCATTGTCTTTATCACGGCAAGGCACAAGGAGAACGACAGATTGCACGGGTATCATCTCGGGTGTGACGATTACATAGCCAAACCTTTTTCGCTGGCAGAGCTTTATGCGAAGGTTACGGCTTTAATCAAACGTTCCAAAGGCACGGTAAGAAATGAAATAATGACGGCAGGCAGCATAAAATTGAACCCCTACCGTTGTACGGTTTTTGTTAATGAGGCGGAAGTAACACTTGCACCAATGGAATTTGCAATTTTAAAAATACTCATGGAGAATTGCGGTAGATTAGTGAGTCGCGAAAGCCTTCTCATCCGGGTTTGGGGATATGATTTTGATGGTAATGACAGAGTGGTGGACAATCATGTCAAAAAATTGCGCAAGGCCTTGGGGGGTGCTTCCAAGCAAATTAAAACCGTGTTTAAAAGAGGATACAAACTGGAGGGGGAAAATTGAAAAAGAACAAAACAAAGCGCACCATCTATATGCGCATCTTTTGTGCTTTTTTTGCCACCTACCTGGCACTTATGACGGGCTTCAGCATATTTCTGATATCTCGGGAAAAGAAAGTGGAGAGCTTGGAACTCCGAGCATTTGCTTTACAGGTAAATAATGCTGTTGAAGATGTCCTGCAAGATCATATTGACAGTAATAATCAGGTTACGGATATTGCAAAGGTAAAAAAAGAATTCGTCAGGAAGTCATCTCTTTTTACCCTTTTAGGGACAGAAGCGGCAATTTTCACAGGTGATTACAAACTGATTTTTAATACCAACGACTACTGGTTATGCAGCTATACGGAATATAGTGAAGGAAACAGAAATTATACAGGATATGGATATTTAAATCCCAGGCATTGGTTTAACGAAAAAGAAATAACAGAGCTTGAAAATTACCTGTATGCCAATCCAAAGGCGGAAAAGGCAGGAGATCTTTCAGGATATTCAGTTACTTTGGAAGGCTTTTGGGTCGATAATGAAATGATTATTCCTGATAAAATAAGTGTTATTGCCATGTATGCCGAAACCTTTGATGAAAACGGAAATGCAAGCTCAAGCAGCGGGACACGCCAAAATGATGGGGTCTATATTTCAGGCTATAAAAATACCAAAGGCCTGCCCTATTTTCAACATGGCAGCATCCAGCCCAATAATAACAGTTATCGTAACAGCGAAAAACAAGTCAAACTGCGCAATATGGTACTGGATCAAGAAAAGTTAAAAGAAGCCGTGAAGCAGTTAGGGAATGTCTCCTACGAAAGAGTAAATTTGTTAACCTACCGGTATTACCTGCCTATGCCTTATCGGAATACTGTTAAAATGACTGACAATCACAATTATTATAGTGAATTTTGGACAGTTATTGCCCGTGATGTTAATTTATTGGATAAATGTGCCGGTACACTGGCTTTTGTGTGGGGCAGCTGCTTTATAACATTTGTTATAGTAGCCATGATACTTTCAAGACAAACTTATAAAACCTATCAAAAGAGGGAGGAGCTTGAAAGACAGCGCAAAGAAACGACGAATGCCCTGGCCCATGATTTAAAAACCCCTTTGAGTATTATTTCAGGGTATGCCCAAAACCTAATAGAAAACATCCATACCGAGAAAAGGAAGTACTATGCAGGTAATATCCAGGCCAATGTAAACCGTATGGACAAGATAATCCGGGAAATGCTTGAGTTATCAAGGTTAGAGTCAGATTTATTTCCAATTAAATTGGAGGATGTATCTCTTGGCGAAGTGTGTGTTGAAATAATTAACCGATACAACCAAGTTTGTGATGAAAAAAACATACTGACGAGTCTAGAAGGCGATGCAGTTATAAAGGTTGATCATTCATTAATTGAAAGAGTTATTGATAACTTTTTTATCAATGCGCTTGACAGTACTCCTGAGGGTGGCACAATTCGTATAAAAATACTTGACAATACACTTGAATTATATAATAGCGGCAGCCGCATTTCTGAAGAAAAGATGAACGAAATATGGCTGCCTTATAAAAAAGCTGAGCTATCACGCAGCAATACAAAAGGTACAGGTCTTGGCCTTTCAATTTCACGTACAATTCTGGAATTATATAAATTTCCGTATGGTGCAAAAAACAGTGACGATGGTGTAGTATTCTGGTTTAAATTTACTTAAATAGAAAGGCCTCTACAAAGCTACTGAGAAACTGTCACCTATAAAAAGAGCTTATAAAGGACTGCGGCGGCTTCGACTATTTCGCGGTGGTGGTAAAATCCTTCCGCTATGGCGAGAGCACGCATGAAGACGACACCGAGAAATCAGCCGTTTCCTGTCCTTTTGTATTGCACAGCATTTTATACCTCCACAATTTAAAGTTTGCTTAACAAGTCATCTAAAAAATTAAAAAATTATTCTTGACTGTTCCCCAAGGTAATGGATTATATTCTTACTTGAGGGGAGAAGATGATAAATGAAAATTAGTGAAGTTCAAAAATATACAGGGCTTACAAAAAAGGCAATCAATTATTACGAACAAGAAGGTATGATAAAACCTATTGCCGATTCCAATAATAATTACAGAGATTATTCTCAACGCGATGTAGATGTATTAGTACAAATATCTGTATTGAGACAATTTGATATACCAATTAAGAGAATTAAAGAAATTATATCAAATCCGGAAATGCTTAAAGACTTTCTTAAACAACATTTAGAAAGGCTAACTAATGAAGCGAGGAGAATTGAAAAAAATAGATACATGTTACAATTATCTCTCAGAGACCTTGACAGTTTTACAGGGTTACAACAATTGACCAAACATTTATCAGCCTTAAATAAGGCTATGGAAATGGATGGACGTAGTAAGGAAGGTTTTATGAGAAGTCAGTTACAACGTATTTTTCCCGGGAACTTTGGTAAGATGTTGATTACATATTATAGTCCATTTCTAAATGAACCCGTAAATACCCATGAAAAGGAAGAAGCTTGGATTAAAATAGTTAAATTCCTTGATGATATTGACGATATTAAATATTCATCTGACATTAAGATGATGTATGAACAGCTAACTGAAGAAGATTTAATAAAACATGAACAATTCGTTTCCATGGATATAAAAAAGTGGATTAATATTACTGAAGAAGAATTGCAGTTGGAAAAGCAAAAAATTATTAATACTATAAAAAATTTGACTAACAATCCGGAAGTTAAATCTACAATGCTAAAATCTGTTAAACTCTCTGGTGAGCTGAAAAGTAAAATTAAAAGTCTAGGTTATTATGAAAATTTTGTAGATAACTTAAAGGTTTTAAGCAATAATTTCCAGAAATACTCCTGCAATAGGAGTAAATTTATTGAAAGCTTGCAATTAATTGTTGATGATACTGATATATTAGAACATTATTAAGAGTGACATTAATTTAGCCTTTCCGCAGTTGCGATTTTGACCCATTGCGCAGTTTCGTCCAATAGAATTATTAAAAGTCAGCTCTCGTTTCTTGGAGAGCTTTTTTTATGTGATTTGATGATTTTCCACGTTGGAAATGGGCGTTGATTTTATTATGCCTTTTAAAATACAGCTCAGCTTGTTATGCTGGCTGTATTTTTCTGTTGGTATGCAATTGATGGTATTCTGAAATTTTAAATAAAGTGATGGAGGGAAAATAATACAAAAGAAGAATTAAAAAAAAGTGTAAATATTGCATTTTCATATCAATAACTGGACAAATTTGTCGAAAAGCAGGGTGCAAAGCTTTGAGTTTAATGAGCTAGTGGCTGGTAGCGCCGGTATGGCCATAGAGCAAATCATTAAGGTGATTGAGAATAATACAGCTATAATTAATGATATAGCCGTCGGTGTCACTCAATCCAGCGAAGGCACCCAGCAACTTACTACAGCCAGCGAACGAATAGCATCTACCGTGCAACAGGTTTCCAGTACTGCGCAGGAACTTGCCAATATTGCCGAAGATCTGCAAAATAACGTGATTAAGTTCAATGTTAATAAGGATTAAGAAACCATCGCTCCATCAAGGCACCCTCGATCTGTTTGACTGGGACCCCGCGCAGCTTGTATAAGATAAAGCAGCTGAACAACAGCTGCTTTATCTTATATGCTAATTATTTAACATAGTTTACGTTGTCCACAGCAGGTCTTTCGGTGCTAAAAGCATTACCGTCGGAGTAGCCAACGGCAACAGCACATATAGTTGAAAAGCCTTCAGGTAGATTAGCTTCTTTAGCCAAAGAAGGGTCTGCGGTGAAAGCAAGCTGTGGCGTAATCATATAGCAAGAACCGAGGCCTAAATCAGTTGCGGCAATTGTCATATTAGTTGCGGCATTTGATGTATTGGCCATGCTATAGGGATTTTCTTGTGGTGCTGAAAGGACAAGTAAAGTTGGTGCACCATAGAGTGGGGTATATCCTGGTAATGCTGCTCTGCTCATTAAAAAATCATTCCCGGAATTTTTCATAGCTGTTAATGCTGTCTCGGAAATTTTTGTTAGCAGTTTTGCATTTTGGATTACAGTAATTTGAAAAGGTCCGGCATTTGGAGCAGTTTTACCTGCTTTAATAATTTCTTCTAAAGCCGAATCCTTAATTTGCTCAGCTTTATATTTTCTGATACTTTTTCTTTTTGAAATGGCTTCTAATGTATGCATAGTGCAAATCTCCTTTACTCTTTATTTTTTCTTTAATATAATTGTAAGTGCGAATAAAAAATATGCAAGTATGCAGTTTTTTATGACTAAGTAAGTTTTTTGTGAGTAACGGGGGTAAAGTGTGAAGGATAAAATAATTTTTTCAATAGAAAATGATTTATGTCCTGTTGCATCAGCGCTAAAAGTAATCGAAGGAAAGTGGAAATTACCAATAATTTGGGTGCTTTGTCAAAACGGTACGCTTAGATATAACGAATTAAAAAAAAGTGTTGTTGGAATAACCAATATGATGCTGACAAGTTCACTTAAAGAACTCGAAGAAAGCGGATTGATTAAAAGAGTGCAGTTCAACGAAATACCACCACGTGTTGAGTATTCATTGACAAAGGCTGGAGAAAAGCTTTTGCCTGTACTTGATGAATTAGCAAAATGGGGGGAGGAACTGATAAAATGAGCTGGCTGGTAATTTATTCCCCGGTTCAATGAAGATAAAACATATAGATAAGTCATTAATATAATAAAGATGTTCACTACCATATTGACTGATAAACTATCATCCCTATACCTGTTATAAAGATGTTGGCCAGAGCAAGGGGCAGCAGTATTTTCCAACCGAACCCCATGAGCTGGTCCACCCTGATACGGGGATAAGTCCAACGGAATTGCATGACCACAAATACTAGGACATACATCTTAAGGAAAAACCACAACCATGACGGGATAAAAGTAAGGCCAAAGGGAGCATGCCACCCGCCAAGAAACATAACGGTGGCCATAGCGCAGATAACCATGATGTTCGCATATTCAGCCAGGAAGAACATGGCAAAGGCCATACCCCCATACTCGGTATAGGGACCTGCTATAATTTCGGATTCACCCTCAACTAAACAGAAGGGGGTACGGTTGACTTCCGCAATAGCTGCAATAAAATAAATTAGAAACGCAATCGGCTGTGTAAAAATAAACCAGACGTGTTCCTGAGCAGCTATAATGTCGGACATCTTTAGGCTGCCCACGATCATGATTACTCCCAAAAGCCCCAGCACCAGCGGTAGTTCGTAGCTTACCATCTGTGCTACGACACGCATACTGCCAATCAGGGAGTACTTACTGTTTGAAGCCCAGCCACCCATCCAGATAAATAACGCGGTCAGCGAAGTGATGGCCAGTAGATAAAACACCCCGATATTCATATCAATAGCTGCCATATTCTTACCAAGTGGTATTACGGCAAATACCATCACCGTGGGCACGAAAACCAGCACCGGAGCAAGCATAAACAAAACCACATCCGCTTTATTAGTGATCGGGATCTCTTTGCTGATCAATTTTGCGATATCCGCAAATGGCTGCAATAGTCCTTTGGGGCCAACCCGGTTGGGGCCAATACGGGCTTGCATATAGGCGGCAACCTTGCGATCCATATAAACCAGCCATGCAGCGTTAAGTAAAATAAATACGAGGATAGACACAAGCTTGACCAGCATCACAATGGTTTCATTAATTTCTACGGGTGTGCCCAAGCCGTTCATAACAGATCTAACCCATTCGGCCATACCCACAAATAAATTTTCCAACATATCTATCCCCTCCATAGTTTCATTTAACAGTCCACTCCACCAAGTTAGGTGCCATAAATTCAGCCCATTTTAATACTCCGGTGCAGGGTGGTATAGCGCCGACTGGGATTAGGAATTAGCATATTTAGACCGTATGAGCACCTGCAGCTGATCCATTTAAGAATAATTCAACGTTGAGTGTGATACGGTCGGCCAGAGAAAATTTTTCTGGCTCCGCCAGCCAGGTAATTACAGTAAAAAAGTGAACGGCTTCCAATTGTAAGGCAAGTAAATCAGCCGGAACGTCATCTCTGATTTCTCCTTCCTTCTGTCCAAGCGCAATAATTTCTGTCAGATAGGCACTTATTACGTTTCTTACGGATTTTTCAAGTGTTTGTATCCTGTAAAATACATATTTCCTTTCCAAATCCCTGGTTATTTCTTTTTCTATCCATTCCTGAGACTTAATAAAAATGGCCACCAGGCGAGAGCGCATATCAGGCAATTTGCGCAGAGCCTGGATGACATCGGGCCCTAGTTCCCTTACCGCTGCCCGTAAATATTCGCTGATGATAGCTTCTTTCATTGGGAAATGAAGATAAATCGTTCCCTTGGCAATGTCGGCTTCTTCGGCTATTTGCTCCACGGTGGTGGAATCAAAACCCTGACTTTTAAATAAATTCATGGCCACGGAAATGATTTTCTTTTTGGTTTCTTCTTTTTTTCTTTCCAGCCTGGTTTTCACCATGTTGCCCTCCTGTACTCGGTCTAGTATTAAACCTGATTCAGTAGTTAACCAAGTTGATTATAATATTAATAGGTAAAAATTGCAATAATATATAGTATTATTTTTTAGAGGTTTGAAAATTGACAATGTGATATTATAAAAATGGTTAATAAAATTAAAATGTTAACGTGGAAAGGAGCTGGAATTTTATGTTTAAAGCATATAATGCTGAGATTGTAATAAAGGGGGAGGTGCTTGCAGGATAAATAAAACTGCCCTCCCCTTGTTCGGTTTAAAAAGATGGGAGGACACACATTATAATGAGAAAAATAAATCTATATAATATTGGACTTTCTGAACGGTATATTCAGGAAGCCACCATGTATGACGGCAATCTTCATTTGGCCAGAGTATCAGCGCAGCACAAGGATATGTACAAAGTTATTACCGAAAATGGAGAGATACAGGCCGAGGTTGCGGGGAAACTGAGCTATTTGGCATCTGCTTCGGTAGATTATCCTGCTGTGGGCGATTGGGTATTGGTGGATAGAACAGACCAGAAAAGTGGTAACGCGATTATTCACCACATTCTTACCAGAAAAAGCTGTTTTGAGCGAAAGACTGCGGGAACAGGATATGAGCGTCAGATAGTTGCTGCAAATATTGATACAGTATTTATCTGTATGTCTCTTAATAATGACTACAATCTGCGCCGTCTCGAACGGTATCTTTCAATTGCCTGGGACAGCATGTCAACGCCGGTTATCGTGCTTACCAAGTCAGATCTGTGCAATGACCTGACAACAAAGCTCATGGAGATAGATTCTGTCGCTGTTGGCGTGGATGTGTTAATAACGTCAAGTATGCGCGGTAACGGCTACGCTGACTTACTTAAATATTTGAATAAAGGTAAAACCGTAGCCTTTATCGGTTCTTCAGGTGTGGGTAAGTCTACTCTGATAAATAGGCTTTTAGGTGAGAATATGCTTACCACAAAAGAAATTAGAGAAGATGATGACAAGGGCAGGCACACAACAACGCACAGGCAGTTATTTGTGCTGCCTAACGGTGGAGTGGTTATTGATACGCCTGGAATGAGAGAGCTTCAGATTGCCAACGCTGATTTGTCAAAATCTTTTCCTGATATTGAGGAGTTGGCTGAAAGATGCTATTTCAGGGATTGTCAGCATGAATCTGAGCCAAAGTGCGCTGTAAAGAAAGCTATCGAGGACGGAGTATTATCCGCCAAACGATTGGCAAATTATAAAAAGCTCCAACAGGAGATGGCATTTTTTGAGCGCAAAAATACGATGACAACAGCACAGGCAGAAAAGCAAAAAATAATTGCAATGATGGGATCCATTGGTGCTTACAAGCAGGTGCGGAAACATAACAAGAAAAAAAATAGCTAACGCTGGAAGAGTCACTGGGCTTAACTAAAAGTCTTAGGCCTATGTATTCCGCTTATGCTTGGCTAAATGCGCTTTTTTTATCGGCAGCAAGAACAATTTTTACCTCCCAACATATAATATAGTAAATATAGAAAGTATAGGAAGGGGGGTAAATGGATAATGAGTACTCTTATTCCTGATTTTCCTGATAAAATATGCGGCATTTTAAAGGATTTAGCGGGTGAAAAAGTTATTATAATACTTGAATCAGGCGACAAAGAACTGGTGAAAGTCGTGGCTGTTAAAGGCAATATTCTAATAGCTACGGTAGACAGGAAATTCAAATTCGTCGATTGTGATTGTATATGTGCAGTCATAGCCGACTGTTTGGATGTCATATCTGACCGCTTTCAATTGCATCATAGTTAATTACAATTCGTTTACAAGTAAAGCTACCGTAGCGCGGTAGCTTTATATTTTGTATAACGAAAACCACCTGCTATGCCAGGTGGTTCTAAAAAGCTTTAGCTATGAGTAGAAAAATCTCCTCCGTTTGTTAAAACAGTGCAGGTTTCGTCAGGCCGCACTAAATAAGGGGAGTTGGTTCCTTTTGTCAAGTATTTAATTGATTTGCGATAAAATTTCTAAGTTTCCGTGCTGGTTGTACTAAAGCTGGCAATTTTCGATCTTTTCCTGTCATATAAGAATAAAGCTAGAGCAAATGCTACAACACATAAAACTGCACCAATAATGAAACAGTCGGAAATAGCCATCACCATGGATTGCTGGGCTACATACTTGTATAACACAGATATACTAAGGATTTGTCCTCCTTGTGCCCCAAGACCGGCATTTAACCCTATTTCCTGAAAGGCTGATATCATATTCAAACCGTCCGGCTTATCTAAAACTACATTCTGTGCTAAATTAGCATAGTGAAAGGTATTACGTGATTGCATCAAATTTGTCATAATAGCAATTCCAAAGGTGGTTGCCACACTCCGAATCACATTCCCCAGGGAAGAGGCGGTGCCAGTTGATTCTTTCGGAATACCCAACATCCCCACATTAATAGCTGGTGACAACGCTAATCCAATTCCGATTCCACGGACCGACATCCAAAACATCATCGTGTTAAAAGATGTAGAAGCATTAAAGTCCTTCATGGCGTAAGATGAAACGGTCATAATTACCATGCCGATAAGGATTAGGTACCGAGCACCATATTTATCGAACAACTTACCGCTGATGGGCATAGTTATAGCTGTAACCAACGCAGGCGGCAACAAAACTAATCCTGTTTGCATTGCAGTTTGCCCGAGTACGCTTTGCATCAAAAGAGGGAAAAGATAAACTACCACTACCATAGCTACTTGAATAAAAGAAGAAATAATAGTGGACATAGTAAAAAGCTTATTTTTAAATAATCGCATATCCAGCACCGGTTCTGGGCACCGCAGTTCGTGAACTACCATGATAATCAGGTTAACAATTCCCAAAAACAACATGGCGACTATCAGTGGATCTCTCCAACCCATTTGATTGCCCTTGCTTAATGCAAATATTAGACAAAACAAACCAATGCAGATGGTTGCAATACCTACGGTATCTAGTGTCGATTTTGCATTTTTCTCAGTTTCCGGCAGCAAAGTAATTCCCATGAAGATAGCCAGCAGACCGACGGGTACATTGATATAAAAAAGCATGCGCCAGCTGGCAACCTCAATCAGATATCCTCCCAAAGATGGCCCAATAGCCATGGTTGCCATTCCGGCAATCCCCCATACGCCAAGCACCATGCCAATTTTGGATATGGGATTAATCCTGAAACATATCGCCATACCTAAAGGCATGATGATCCCCGCTCCTATCCCCTGTAGTATCCGGCTGATAATCATCATATTAAAGTTAAATGATGCACCACATAAGAATGAACCCAGAGTAAACAGGATTAGCGCAACAACAAAGGTTTTCTTATATCCGTATTTGTCCCCCAAGTACCCGGCCAGGGCTATTACAATTCCCTGGGTTAACATGTAAGCTGTGAGTACCCATTGAATGTCATTGGCATTCGTACCAAAGACAGCCATCAGCTTTGATATGGCGACATTAACGATATTTCCGGTAAGGCCTTGCAAAAAGGTTCCCATTATGATAACTGAGGTTGCAGCCCAGTTAATTCTATTCTGTAATTCACCGGTTTTCATGATTAAATCCTCACTTATTGAGTCTTAATAGTCACTACGGCAGACATACCCGGCTTTAACTTATGATCTTGCTGAGCAACGCTTATTTTTATTGGTAAGCGCTGGGCTACTTTAGTATAGTTACCCGATGTGTTCTCTGTAGGTAAGATGGAAAAACTCGATTGAGTAGCTCCGCCAATCTCTTCAACCAGGCCATCGAAAACAATATTCGGGTAGGCATCGACCACAATTTTAACCTGATCTCCAATATGTATCCGTGCTATATTTTTTTCTTCAATGTTGGCTAAAACCCAAACTCGCTCAGGATTTACGATGGTAAACAAGGAGGTTCCTGAGTTAATGTTTTGTCCTTTTAAAGCCACAACTTTGACCACGCTTCCGCTAATAGGAGATTTAATGGCTGTATGTGCCAAAGCCAGTTGGGCATTATCATAGGTCGCTTTGGCCTGCTTTTCCTGGGCTGCATAGGTGGCACTGCCGGTTTTATTCAAGGTATCTAATTGGGTTTGAGCAGCTGCGACGGAATCTTGAGCAGAAGTCACGTTAGCATTGGCAGCTTCCAAGGCCTTTACCGCTGTTTCGTATTTAATTGTATAGTTGTCCAAGGTTTCCTCGGGAACAGCTTCGTTCTGGTATAAAACCATGTTCTTATCCAATATGCGCTGGGCATCTTCCATAGCTAGTTTATTAATATCAGCTTGCGCTTTGGCGGCGGATAAGGCGCTTTCTGCCTTGGTAACTGTCAACTGGGCGGACTTAATATCGTTTGATAAATTAGTAACTGCTATTTTACTAAGCTCCCATGCCGCCTCCGCCTGGGAAGCATTAATACGATATTGGGAATCATCCAACCTGGCCAATATCTTCCCTGCTTCTACGGTATCTCCTTCTTGAACATAAACATCGGTAAGCCTGCCGGAAACCTCAGCACTGATATTAACTAAATCTGCAGAAACTTTCGCATTATCCGTTGTGACCGTAGTTTTTAGTTGAATGTACCAGCGCATACCGAAAATAGCGATGGCGATTACCACTAATGTCAAGATACCCATACGGATTACCTTGGATATTAGTTTTTTCTTTGGTTTATCTACTGAAATATTAGCTGGTGTAGTTGGATTCGTCATTCGTTACTGCTCCCCCTTAGTAATCCCTTTAATGATGGTTGAGATAAACATCTCGATTTCCGGGCTTTGTATATCAGAGGACATACGAGTAGAAAAATAATTTGCAAATCCTACACTTGCAGATAGAAGCATGTTTGTAAAAATATCCAGGTCGGATATAATAAATATTCCTTCAGTTTGGCCTCGTTGGATGATACCTGTAATTAGCTTTTTCTTCTGATTATATAAATCACTTAAACAGTTTTCTGCATGATAATCTCTAAAGGGAAAAGTTGCTATGACCTTGGGACTCCATGGGTTTCGGTGAATGGATTCAAATTGAATCTTTATATAGTTTCTCATCGCTTGGATAGGGTCAGTCTCTAATAAACATCTCTCTTCGATTAAATGGCATTCCGTTCTTAGAATCCTGGCAAAAACTGCAATGATTAATTCTTCCTTGTTTTTGAAATACTGATAAATCGAAGCTTTAGAAAAATCAGAGCGCATTGCTATGTCATCCATCGTAATGGACTCAAATGTTTTCTCGTTAAGAAGTTGCTCGGTAGCTTCAATTATGCTTTCCCGTCTAAATTCCCGTTCTCGCTCATGCCTGGCTCTCATCTCACCATCTCCGAATCTTATTTATTATTCTAACTACCATTTATAATAGTAACTGCCAGTCATAATTTTGTCAATGAAGATGATGATATCATTAAATATGGTGTAATTAAAAGCTAAGTGTTAACTGCAGTTCAAGGACAACTGTACGGTGGCTGCTTATGTGTAACAACAAAAGGGAAGGGATCATAAATATGATCCCTTCCCTTTTGATCAACCTCTACTTAAAATACCGGTTTAATAACCCTTCCAAGGCGCAGGCATGCCTGGCTTCGTCCCGGGAAGACTCATCGAAAACGTCGTGGGCGTGGTCGTTACCGAGTTCCTTGGCCTTGACTGCCGCTTCCCTTTTGCCTTTGTTGGCCATAATTTCACCTTTAAGCATTTTTTCAATGTTTTCTTTTGTACTTCCGGATATGATCCCGTTAAGTTCGGCGAAGTGGGCGGCATGCCAGGCTTCGTCCTTTGCAATGGATTCAAGCACCAGCGCTACTTCGGGATAACCTTCCCGCTGGGCCTGCCGGGCCATGGCCAGGTACGCTCCTACCTCCCATGTTTCACCCTTGAATTCCGCAGTTACCGCTCCTTCAAGTTCGGTTCCTTTGGTAACTCCCAGTTTTACTTCATTAATCAGATCCGCCATTTTATTTCCTCCTTATGATTTTATTTTGGGGTTGCTGTCGCCGCATTGCGGGCAGTAACCGTAAAAATGCAGGTTCACGAGTTTAATTAGATAGGGTGAAGACATCGAGGCCTTGCTTATAAAATCTTCAAGGCTGTCCGGGAATTCATCCAAATCATCCACCCTGCCGCATGAAAGGCAAATAACGTGAGGGTGAGGTCGCACATTAGCGTCATAATGATAGATGTTTGCCCCCGTATTGAAACGCTGTAGCAGTCCCGACTCTTCAAATGCCTGGACGGTTTTATAAACGGTATTAAAACTGATGGAAGGAAAGATATTTTTAACTTCCTGGTATACCCACTCCGCAGTAGGGTGTGCCTTACTGGCCGCAAGCAGTCTGTAAATGGCTTCCCGTTGGGGAGTAATCCTTAGGCCTTTTTGTTTTAACAAATCTCTAACGTCCATAAGATTATCACCGTATTCAATAATTATTACTATATAGTAAGTATTATCGGATAAAAAATTCAATTTGTCAAGAAGTTTTTTAATTAATATTAGTTTTGGTTGGTGTGGCTGTTAATATGACGGCAATTGTGGCTGAAAAAAGAATGTTGTTTTATTAAGTCTGGATGGGTACAATATTGATGCGGGAAAGTAAATTAAAGGGAGCGGTGATAAGGTGAGTGCCAATGAAATGATTCTGAAAGCTCTAAAAGATTCTAAAGAACCTTTAAAAGCGGGGGATATTGCAGAAATTGCCGGTATTGATAAAAAAGAAGTCGATAAAGGTATCAAGGAGTTAAAGAAAGAAGGAAAAATAATATCGCCTAAAAGGTGCTATTACGCTGTAAGTGAATGACATGTATTTTCGCCACACCCTCCCGCCCGGGCATTACTTGGGCAGTCAGAGGGTGTTTATATTCTTTATTCCCGTTAAAGCGCAAGGCAATAAAAGAATACCTGGACCGAAGCAGTGGGGAAAAGGAGCATAAGTTCCGGTCCGTAAAGACAATCATTGTTGAAGGTTAATTCAAAGATTAATAATGCGTTGGCTGAGAAGAAATAATTCTCACCAACGCATTATTATTTTACATGGCCAATCTTAAGAAAGTCTTAATCTTTTTATCAAGTGTTTTGCAAAGATTACCTGTCAAAATTACATGAAAGGCAGGTGATTTAGGTGTACTATAATAAAACAGTATAATGTGGGGTGAATCATGTGGATAAACTGAATGT
The DNA here is from genome assembly GCF_900113335.1 of Desulfotruncus arcticus DSM 17038. Classification (GTDB taxonomy): domain Bacteria; phylum Bacillota; class Desulfotomaculia; order Desulfotomaculales; family Desulfallaceae; genus Desulfotruncus; species Desulfotruncus arcticus. The sequence goes on along the minus strand of NZ_FOOX01000006.1, from coordinate 24,382 downwards.
TTTAGTGTGTGATGATGATACGGCAATAGTTGATGCTTTGGAAATATACCTCAAGCACGAAAATTATGGGGTAGTAAAAGCCTATACAGGAAATCAGGCTTTAAAGGTTTTGACGGAACAGAAAATCCATCTGGTTTTATTGGATATAATGATGCCTGGTTTGGATGGCCTGTCAATAACAATAAAGATCCGTGAAGAATTGAATATTCCAATTATAATATTATCTGCCAAATCAGAGGATACAGATAAAATTGCCGGACTGAACTTTGGTGCGGATGATTATGTGACCAAACCCTTTAACCCATTAGAACTAATGGCCAGAGTCAAATCACAAATGCGCCGTTATACTGCGCTGGGTAGTTTAGTTTCAAACAGCAATATCTTAAAAACCGGCAGTTTGGAACTTGATCCGGAAGCAAAAGAACTCCAAGTTGACGGTGAGGCTGTTAAACTGACCCCTACGGAATATGGCATAATGCTGTTTCTGATGAAAAATCTCGGCCATGTATTTTCATCAGAACAAATATATGAGCATGTTTGGCATGAGCCGTCATTTTCTGCCGAAAATACCGTTCCGGTACATATTAGACGGATCAGGGAAAAAATTGAGATCAATCCGAAGGAACCGAAATATTTAAAGGTGGTATGGGGAATTGGATACAAAATTGAAAAATATTAAATATTCGACCGGAGCGCAAACTGCGGCTTTTATTTTGGTATGGCTAAGCGTGATGTGCGTTTTCGGGAGCGGTATGTTTCTGTTGTATAATCACAGCATTATCAATAGTAAAAGTTATTATGATACCTATGAATTTAAAAATAAATTCAATATGCAGCTTCGTAATGCTGTGGAATTAAAGGTTAAACTTAAAAGTGAAGAATCTATTAAATCTTCTGGTGCTGCAGAGGATGCTGCAAATAATAATCTGCAACGTTACTATAACCTGAAAAAGGAAATGTCTAATACAGTTAACTTGGCTTATTATATAAAGAATACCAAAACAGGAGAAACGATTACTAATGTAACTAAAACAGACGCGCTTGCCTTAATTCAGAAACAGCCTGCCAGTGTATATTATAACCAGTTGACATATGAACCGGGTTATCCATTCGGCGAAGAGATAAAACAGTTGTTGATGGGTACGCAATATGAAGTTCATGCGGCGCTCATTGAGCCTTTAAAGCAGGGAGATGTGTTTTACGATGATTTTATGGCGTATACCAGGGCTAAAACAATTGCCACCTACGTTACTGCATTATTGGTTGCATCAATAATCATAACGATTTTAGCCTTTATCTATCTGGTTATCGTTACCGGGCGTCGGGAAAAGGGAGCCGAAATAGCGGTTTCATTCGTGGACGGGATTTACACGGATGTTTATTCCATGCTGGTATTTATTGCGGCACTGCTATCAGTGACTATTGCAATTTCTTTTAACGAACCATGGATGAATTTATTAGTATTCGCCCTGGTCTTCGGCGTAGACGTATTAATAGGGCTATCCTATATCCTATCAATGATCAGGCAGATTAAAAGCAGAAAAATTATTAAAAATACTTTAACCTATAAAATTTTAGACTTATGCTTTAACGGAAAGGCGTTTAAAACCTGGACCATAATCCTGCTGCTGGGCTATGGTGCGTTAAACGGTATTTTATTCGCAATTGCCTTTTCGCAGGGTTTTACCTTATTTCTGTTCTCTTTCATTATAATAGCGGCTTTTAATATCGTCGCCATTTACTTTGCCGCTAAATCCCTATTATCCCTGGCCCAAATTATGGAAGCTGCAAAAGAAATATCTGCGGGTAATTTAGACTACGCTCTGGATAAAACTCAAATATCGGTGGCCTTTTCAAGCTTTGCAGAAGACATTCTAAGCATACAAGGAGGGCTAAAAAAAGCCGTTGCCGAGGCGGTTAAAGGAGAGCGGATGAAAACAGACCTTATTGCCAATGTGTCACATGATTTAAAAACGCCGCTAACCTCGATTATTAATTATATTGACTTGTTAAAAAAGGAAGATTTAAACAACGAAAGTGCCAATGGATATTTAGAAATTCTGGATGAGAAGTCTGCCAGATTAAAGCAGCTGATTGAGGATTTGATTGAGGCGAGCAAGGCTTCGAGCGGCAATCTTACCATCGAAAAAGAGAAAGTTGATTTACACGAACTTGTTATGCAGGCATGCGGTGAATATGAGGAAAAAATCAAAACGGCAGAACTGGATTTTCACATTAATGCTGCAGATGAAAAGATATTTATAGCAGCTGACGGTAAATACATGTGGCGTATTGTTGAAAACTTATTGTCTAATGTATTGAAATATTCAATGCCTCATTCGCGAGTATATATTAATATTTACAGAAGTAAGCAAAATGGATTGTTGGTTATCAAAAATATATCGGCTACGTCCCTTGATATCCCCCCTGAACAGTTGACAGAGCGGTTTGTCCGTGGAGATGCTGCCAGAACGACAGAAGGATCGGGTTTGGGCCTTTCTATTGCCCAGAGCTTAACAGACATCCAGGGGGGCCGGTTTAAAATAGAAATCGACGGTGATTTATTTAAAGTGATGATAGAAATGCCTTTGTGGCTGGAAAAGTAATAAAAGTAATATTGTAAAAGGGCGGTAGGGACAGAGGCGGGGTAGAGGAGCACGATGCCTACCTCCGTCCCTGTTTAATTATTCCATTAAAATAACATGCCTCATAAATTTAGATAAATTCTTTTGATTTACCTTGATTAGTTAATGGAATTTTATTAGAATAGAGTCATAATCAGGATGTCTAGACAACTATACTTATAGGTTTTAATAAGCTTCATTTTGGATAAAAAATGCCCGTGTACAAGAAATGGCATAATCCAAGCGATATCCGGTATTGGTGAAAACTTCATGGGGAAACCTACCTGTGGCATCTAAAGTTATAATGTATCTGCCTGTTATTTTGTGAATATTGATATAACTCAAAGGGGATTGATAGGTATGCTTATTATTGGTGAAAAACTTAATAGCGCCATACCCAGTGTGCGTGAGCTTATTAGTAAAAGAGATGCCGCTGCTGTTCAGGATCTGGCGTTAAGACAAGCTCAAGCAGGTGCTGATTATTTGGACATCAATACCGCGCACGGTGATGAGCTGCTTGATATGGAGTGGCTTGTCCAGAAGGTTCAAGAAGTGACAGATGTGCCATTGTGCATTGACAGTACATCGGCTTTAGCAATCCAGAAGGGACTGGAAGCAGTAAAAGGCGATAAAAATAAAGTGCTGATTAATTCTATTTCTTTGGAGAAAAATCGCCTGGAAGGGGTACTTCCTTTGGTGTTGGAATACAAGTGTCCGGTAATAGGTTTAACCGTTGATGACAATGGCATCCCCAAAACCGCGCAAGAGCGGATTATTCTGGCAGAACGCCTGGTGGAGATTTTAACAAAGAATGATTATGATTTAACGCAACTGTACATTGACCCCCTCGTTCTTCCTCTGGCGGTTGATCACACCAACGCGGCCATGTTCTTCCAATGCCTTACTAATATTAAGCAAAAGTTTAATGTAAAAACAGTATCCGGTTTAAGTAACATTTCATTTAATATGCCCCAAAGAAAGATCATCAATCGCTATTTCCTGGCAATTTGCATGGCCTTTGGTATGGACGCCGCCATACTTGATCCCTTGGACGGGAAAATCATGACTGCGGTCACTACTACTAACGCATTGCTGGGCAATGATCGTTTTAGTAAGAACTTTTTAAAAGCATATCGCAAGGATGCTTTAGTGGATTAACAAAGTCCCTATCTTATGGCCGGAAGAAGCAGTAATGGAAAAGAGAGGGGTAGGTGATAATGATTAGCAAACCACCTTAAAACAAGTTTATGGATGATTGTCAATTAGAATTAAAAAATAGTTCATGTTGCACCAAATTAAGGGGGGAAACAAATATGAACGAAAAGGAAAAGCTGTATCGGGAAAGGTTGGAACGTTATACCACTGCTATGAATTGCGGCAAACCGGATAAGGTTCCTGTTAGCTTTGGCATTGGCGAATGGGTTGTTAAGCATAAAGATAAGACTTTGCAGGAAGTATTTTATGATTTAGATTTAAGCAACAACATCGTTAGCGAATTATTGCCGGATTTGGATGTGGATATATTTGGCGGCGGACCTTGTTTATGGTGGCCGCCCATGTTTGATGCCATGGGGTCTAAATTATATAAGTTTCCCGGCATAGGGTTGGAGGAAAATTCCACATTTCAATATAATGAAGAAGAATACATGAAACCGGAAGATTACGATGATTTTATTGCCAACCCCACTGAATGGCTTGTCACCAACTTTTTGCCGCGGATAAGCACAGAGTTTTCTGATCCGGGATCCTATAGAGCCACTGTGGCATTAATTAAAGGTTCGGCTGCTTTTGCTATGCAGGGTGGACTAATGGGTGCAGCCTGGGAAAAGTGGACCAAAGAGCATGGTGTTGTTGGACAAGGAGCGGGATTTACCAAGGCTCCCTTTGATACCTTGGGAGATGCTTTAAGATCAATGAAAGGTATTCTTCTGGACCTGCGCCGCCGGCCGGAAAAAGTGCTGGCCGCATGTGATGCGATAACGCCTCATAATATCAATCAGGGTGTTGCCGGACCGGGAGCGGATACGCGCTTCCCTTGTTTTGCCCCGCTTCATCGCGGAGCTTATCCATTCCTTAATCCGTATCAGTGGGATACTTTCTACTGGCCTTCCTTGAAAGCTACTATTGAAGGTCTTTGGGCGCAAGGGAAAAGAATGTTTTTCTTTGCCGAAGGGGATTGGACCCCGTATCTTGAGAAAATCGCTGAACTACCTGAAAAAAGCATTATTTTCGATATTGATACCACTGATGCCAAAAAGGCCAAAGAGATTCTTGGCGGCAGATTCTGCCTCCAGGGCGGTGTGCCAACCACTCTGTTAACATACGGAACCCCGCAAGAAGTGAAAGAGCATGTTAAAAGAGTTATTGATGAACTGGCTGTTGACGGTGGATTTATTCTCGCCGCAGGCGGGGTTATTATGGGTGATGCCAAAAAAGAAAATATTTTGGCTATGGCTGAAGCGGCAAGAGAGTACGGCGTTTACTAATTGGATACAAGGAGGGATAAGCCATGTCGGAAAAAGAAATAAAGTTTGTTCCGAAGCCTGGCACTTGTGTGCCCTGGGAAGTTAAGAAAGAAGAGCTCCAAAAAATCCACGGTAACGAGGAAATCGTCAAAAAAGAATGGGAGAAATTAGACGCCTTTGCTTATAGTTTTATTTGGTTTTGGGTGCAGCGCTAGATAGTATGGCAATTTAATCTTTTAACGTTAACATACCCAAAAGGAGTGGATGAATAACTATGCTAACAGATCCCTTATCAAATGCAATTGCGGAATTGGAAGAGGAACAAGTAGTTCAGATGGTCAAGGAACGCTTGGACAGTGGAGTTAATCCTTTGGAAATTGTAGGCTCGCTACAGCAGGGTATGACGGAAGTTGGCAAACGTTTTGAATCTGGCAAATATTTTTTAAGTGAATTAATTATGTGCGGCGAAATTATGAAGGATTCTATGGATGTTTTGGAACCGCACCTTGCCGAAGGATCCGGCAGTTACAAGGGGACCATTGTTATTGGAACTGTCAAAGGAGACATTCATGATTTGGGCAAAAACATTGTCGTAATGCTATTAAAAGGAGCAGGCTATAATATCATCGATTTGGGAGTTGATGTCCCCAAAGAAAAGTTTGTTGAAGCCATTAATGAATCAAAAGCGCCTCTGGTAGGTATGAGTGTACTATTAACTGCATGTCAGGAATCCATGAAAGATGCTATTGCGGAAATTAGATCGGCGGGGTTGGATACAAAAGTTTTAATTGGCGGTAATTATATTGACGATGTCGTTAAAGAACACGTTGGAGCAGATTTCTATGCCAGGACAGCAAGTGACGGGTTAAGAATTGCTGAGGAAATATTTAATTAAAAAGTAAACGACAGGGGCCATTCGAGGCCCCTGTTTAAATTAAAGCGTTAATCCGGTCAGCCTATTAGACTTTAGGTTGACTCTTGCTCGTAATTATGATATTTTACTATGATAAAATTAAGCATGTCTAGACAGGTATGATGAACAATGGATAATAAATTGATCAGTCAATTAAAAATAGATAAAAATTCTGTTATCCCGATATATTATCAAATTGCTAAAATGTTTGAAGGATATATCTATGAAGGAAAACTTAAACCAGGTGAAGTACTGCCGCCGGAGCATGAAATAGCTGAAAATTTTGGCATTAGCAGAATGACCGTTAGGCGTGCTATTTCAGAGCTGATTAACCTGGGTCTGGTATTTACTCAAAAGGGCAAAGGGACTTTTGTATCAGAGCCTAAATTAAATGATGTTACATTTGAGTTGGGCGATTTTTATGAGGAAACCAGTAAAAAAGGAATGACTCCAAGCTCAACGCTTTTGGGTGTAAGGATAGTCAGAGCGAATAAAACCTTGTCTGAAAAGCTGGCGGTTCCTTTAGGCACCAGCTGCCTTTATTTTAGCCTGGTGTTGGCTGCGGATAACGAACCACTGGTGTATGAGAAGAAATACGTTAAGTATACCAAGCAAAAGCCTATTTTAGAAGTTGAACTAAAAGACCCTTCATTGTCAAGCCTGGCAGTTACGCACGGTTCACATTTCCCAACAACAAGTAAAAGGGTTTTACACGCGTCCATTGCTACCAAGGAAGAAACCTCGGTTCTGGAAGTTAAAGAGAATACTCCTGTTTTTGTTGTTGAACAAACGGTTTATGATGCTGAAAAAAAGCCGGTTGGTTGGGGAAAGTCCGTTTACCGTGGTGATAGGTATAAACTAACCAGCTATATCGGGTGGTCTGCAAATAATATTAAATAACAATATGAAGAGGATAAGGTGGTTCTAGATGAAGGATGATTTAATTCAAGCTATTTCTGATTTGGAGGAAGAAACGGCTCTTCAGATAGTAAACCAAAAACTAAAAGCTGGTGAGACCCCTCTGGAAATTGTTGAACAATGCAGGCAGGGAGTTGAAATAGTTGGCAAAAAATATAGTGAAGAAGTTTATTACTTATCAGATCTAATTATGTCCGAGGAAATTTTAAGAAGGATCATGGAAACCCTGGAACCGAGCTTTACACGAAAAGCCCGGCAAAACGGGACAAAAATTGTGATGGGGACAATCGAAGGCGATATTCATGATTTGGGGAAAAATATAATTATCAATTTGCTGCGTTCGCATGGATTTGATGTGTATGACCTGGGTGTGGATGTTGAACCGCGGGAATTTATCGAGGCTATTAAGGAAACAGATGCCAAAATTTTAGGAATTTCCGTACTACTTACATTTTCAATTAGTGCGGTAAAAAAAGTGATAGATTTATTATATGAAACCGGTCTTAGAAAAAAAGTAACAGTATTGCTTGGGGGGTATCCAACTAACGAACGAATAAGGCAATTTACCGGTGCGGATTATTGTGAAACAGACGCCATAAGAGCAGTGGAACTATTTAAAGCAATTGCTTTATCTCGTTAACCGCCGCTAAGACTCCCGCCTATAGAGGCGGGAGTCTTAGCGGCGATAAACTCGAAATAAGTGCGACTTAAGGTTCAGGTGGGGTTTTAACCCCACCTGATAAAATAAATACGGGCCTTTTTAACCGCTTGTTGCCGCCGTCAGGGACGAATTGCAAACGTATACTTATCAAAAGGCAGGTAATTAATATGGCTGATAAAAATATCGCTGATAAAAACATTAAAGTAACTATTATGCCTTTAGGTATTGAGGTTAAAGCCACCCGGGGTGAGAAGCTTATAAACGTTGCTTATGGCCAGGGGTTGGATGTCAATGCGCTATGCGGCGGTAAAGGAACTTGCGGCAAATGCCGGGCCAGGGTCGTAAAAGGAGGGATAAGTGAGTATACCGAAAACGAGAAGAAATTATTGTCTGAAGAAGAAATGCAGCAAGGATATGTGCTGTTGTGTCAACAAGAGGCAACGGGTGATTTAACGATAGAGCTTGATGGTTTAAACAATGGCCAAAAAGAATTTGTGCCGGATAAGGGGGCATATGCCGAAAATATTACCGGGAATGACCCCATTGTGACCAAGACTTTTCATCAATTGACTTTCCCTACGGTTAATGATCAAATTTCAGACCTGAATAGAATAATCGGGGATGTGCCGGGAAAAGTGGCATTGGATCTCAGATTGCTGAGCCGGGTCCCGGTGATTTTAAGAGATGGCGAGTACAGGGTAACCTCTGCTATCTTTAATGATACAATTATTGCCCTTGAAGCGGGTAATACCACCTCGCAGCTATACGGAATCGCTTTTGATATTGGCACTACCAGCGTTGCCGGTTATTTAGTTGATTTGCATAGCTGCAAGGTTTTAAAAACCGCTTTTGCGGCCAACAAACAGAGGGTGCACGGCGCCGATGTCATATCACGGATCAACTATACCATCGAGAACCCCAACGGACTTTCGGAAATGAAGGAATTGGTAATTAATACGCTGGACGAAATCATAAGCAAGCTTTTAGCCGGTTCCGGCATCCCGCCGGAGCATATATATATCATAACTCTGGTTGGGAACACTGTGATGAGTCATTTATTACTGGGCGTGAACCCGTTGGGTATTGCTTTTTCGCCATTTGTTCCCGTTTTTGCTGAAAGTATAACGGCTGCCGTGGATTTCCTGGGTCTTAAAACGCTGCTGCCGGCTGCACGGTTTATACTTTTACCCAATATTGCCGGCTATGTGGGATCGGATACTGTAGGGGTAATGCTGGCGACAAAGATTTATGAGCTGTCAGGGAACTGGCTGGCAGTTGATATAGGAACCAATGGTGAAGTTGTTCTTGCTGCGGAAAACCGGTTATTGACATGTTCAACGGCAGCGGGGCCGGCTTTTGAGGGGGCCTCCATCAGTCAGGGGATGAGGGCGGAACCGGGAGCAATTTATAAAGTTGCCATTAATGATGATGTTGATATAGCTGTTGTGGGTGATCAGGAACCAAGAGGAATTTGCGGTTCCGGCCTGGTAGATGCGGTTTCTGAACTGGTGAGGTTGGGTGTCGTTCGAAAAAACGGCCGGATTAATAGCCCTAAAGATTGTCCTATGGAGTTGCCGGAGAAAGTTCGGAACAGGATTAAAACGCGGGGTAATGGCTTAAACACATTTGTGCTGGTGGAAGGAAAAAATGAAGTTGCGATAACTCAAAAAGATATAAGTGAATTGCAGCTGGCCAAAGGCGCCATTAGGGCCGGTGTGGAAATACTTTTAGACGAGGCTGGTATAGCTGAATTAGATGGCATCCTGTTGGCGGGGGCTTTTGGCAGTCATCTGCGCCCGGAAAGCCTAAAAGGAATCGGGATGCTGCCCGACATAGATGTTACCCGCATCAGACCCGTGGGTAATGCGGCAGGTAGCGGAGCTATTATGGCTTTGCAATCCAAAGAACAACTGCAAATAGCTTGTGACTTGCCCAAGAGAACCGAGCATATTGAGTTGTCTTTGCATAAAAAGTTTCAGCGGCAATTTGTCAGGGGAATGAGTTTCTAAAGCAGATCCCCATATATTTTGTAGCTCGGTCTCGGGGATATGGTCGCCGGGATTCTTTATTTCTATGTCACTATGATGGAAAATGTTCTTGATGAGAGGATAGTTGATTATGTTTATGTATGTATTTTCAATTGTGCTAATAGTTGGTTCAAATATTGTATATAACGTATGCCAGAAATCAACGCCGGAGAAAGCAAACCCTTTTTCAGCTTTAATTATTACATATTTGACGGCTACAGTTCTGACTGTTGTTGCGTTGCTGTTCTACAAAACTGATAAAGGATTCTTTAAGTCGTTTGAAGATCTAAACTGGACAAGTGTTGTGCTTGGTGTTTCCATTATTGGTCTTGAATTAGGATATTTATTGGCTTACAGAGCAGGTTGGAAAATAAGCTTGGGATCTTTAGTAGCAAATATATCACTTGCGGTTGTGCTTATACCAATAGGAATATTGTTTTATAATGAGGAATTTGGGATGAATAAAGTTTTGGGGGCAGTATTTTGTATCATTGGACTAATATTGATTAACAAATAAATATTATTAAGAACCCTCGGGATCTTTTTCCATGGTAAAGAAAAATTTGACTCCATACGCTGTATTCGTTACTCCATACTTACTGCCATGGAGATCGAGGATGTTTTTGATAATGGCAAGCCCCAGCCCTGTACCGCCAAGATCCCTGTTTCTTGAATTTCAATCCGGTAAAATTTACTCCAGATATTTTTGCAGCTCAGTCTCGGGGATGTGATCGCCGGGATTCTCTATTTCTATGAGCACTTGATCGTCTTTATCCCCAGCCAAAATCTTAATGACACCGCCCGCCGGAGTATATTTGATAGCGTTGTCGACAAGGTTGGTTATGACTTGTTCAATTCTAAACATGTCGGATCAAAGCTTCGACAGTGGCAAATACTACCAAAATATTTTCAAGGCTTTAGAATATAAAGATAAACTATATGGGCTGCCGGTTAATATCGGTATTGATATGATTGCCGCCGATAGAACCTTACTGGATAATTCCCAGGTGCAAATCGACGATAGCAACTGGGATTGGAACGATTTTGTCAAGACGGCGGATCCTATTGGCCATCAATGATGCTGAGTTTTTCTTGAAAACAATTCAAGAAGTTTTTACCAGACTTTGAAAAGCTAATGTGACAGAAAGAGCACCGGGCAGTTCGGTGCTCTTAATTATAATGCAATAAGGCAATTTATGGAACTCATTCTATGGCTCAAACAGCTCCCGCAGGTAATCCCTGCGCCCGTGTAGGATTCGGTGTATAATAATGGTATGGTCAATTATTCTGTAGAAAACAAGGTATGGCTGAACAACTATAAATCGATACCCACGATTAACAAGAGTATATTCTTCATCTGAGAGTACCGAGCCTAAGTTGGGGAAGTCGGCCAGCCTGGATATTGACATATTTATTCTTTCCAACAAAGATTCGGCAGCGGCTGCGTTATCCTTTGCTATGTAAGAAAAAATTTCGTCCATATCATCAACTGCAACAGGAGTGTATTTTATTTTATTCTTTGGCGGCATCAATCTTCCTCCGCATTCTGGCCATGACGTCATTATGCTCAATCAATTGTTCACCCTCGGCAATCTGTTTTTCGGCGACCAGTAATTTGGATTGTAATTTAATGCGGGCCTCCATGCGCCGGAATGCCTCATGACTCATGACAACCAGGTCGGCTTCCCCGTTTCGCGTAAGTATTACCGGCTCGTCAAGCTCATGGCAAAGCTTTGAAAAACCGTTATAGTCCTGCCGAATTGTTGTAGAAGGTTTAATATGCATTCTAACGCTCCTCCCGTATGGTATTATTCTGACTTTATTCTAACATATGAATGACAGATTAACAAAGCTATACACCCTCTTCTTGTCCAAACGGCGGAAGGAAAATGGCCGATAACCCTGAAGCTAGAAAAGATAAAACCTTACAAAGCTGTAATTGGAAGGATCACCGTTATGTTTGAGATAAAGGGAAAATATAATAACGCAATAATTTACATTGATAATATTGATCCCAATGCGATCGCGCAGATCAAAACCTTGTGTAATCAAGAGTTTGTAAAAGGCAGCAAAATAAGGATTATGCCGGACGTACATAGTGGAGTTGGCTGTACCATAGGCACCACAATGACGATAACGGATAAAGTGGTTCCTAATCTTGTTGGTGTTGATATCGGTTGCGGCATGGAGGTGGTTAAGCTCCAAAACCGGCATATTGAGCTGCTAAGACTCGACAAATTGATTTATGAGAAAGTACCGAGTGGATTTAACATCAGGAATAAAGAACATAGTTTCAACGATGCTATAGATTTAAACAATCTGAAATGTAAGAGTGAAGTCAACCTTGTTAGAGCAAGGCGCAGTATTGGAACCTTGGGTGGCGGGAATCATTTTATTGAAGTCAACCGGGACAGCGGGGAGAATTTATATATTGTAATCCACTCCGGCAGCCGCCATTTAGGCAATGAAGTTGCCAAACTCTATCAGGAGGAAGCTTATAAAGCGCTGAACAAGAATACTAAACACGACATTGATGCTTATATCGCGGAACTAAAAGCAGCGGGACGTCAGAAGGAAATTAAAAAGGAACTAAAGAGAAAAAAAACAGAGATTTTAACTGATATTCCCAAGCCATTAGCTTATGTGTCGGGGGAACTCTTTAATGATTACATTCACGATATGAAAATAGTGCAGCGTTATGCCGAGCTTAACCGTAAAGCTATCCTGCAGGAAATAAGTAAAGGCCTGAAGGTTAATGTCATTGAACAGTTCACAACCATTCATAATTACATTGATACCGAAAACATGATTTTAAGAAAGGGCGCTGTTTCAGCCCAAAGGGATGAAAAGCTGTTGATACCAATAAATATGCGTGACGGCAGCCTTATTTGCCTTGGCAAGGGAAATGCGGATTGGAATTTTTCCGCCCCGCACGGGGCCGGGAGAATTATGAGCAGGACGCAAGCCAGGCACTCTTTTACACTTAAGCAGTATAAAACACTAATGGATGGTATTTTCACCACATCGGTCAATAAAGATACGATAGACGAATGTCCCCTTGCTTATAAAACCATTAGTGATATTGTAAATAACACCGCAGACACGGTTGACATTATAGAAATTATCAAACCAATCTACAATTTTAAAGCAGCTGATTAAGATTTAGTTCTTTTAACTTTAACGAATGTATAAGCTGAAGCTTGAAAACGTAAGTTAAAGGGATAAGAAATACTAACTATTCATGCTTATCGGCATTGTGGTATCCAATGCAATTTTGCTTATAGACCGACTTAATTTACTGTGTTCACGAGGGTATGACCTGCATGCGGCAATAATGGAAGGGGCGCATAACCGGGTGCGGCCGATTTTGATGACCAAATTGACCGCCATCCTGGCCTTGCTGCCTTTGGCGCTCAACTTCGGCGAAGGATCGGATCTGGAGTCGACGATGGCTGTTGTAGTTATCTTCGGTTTGATTTTTCATACTCTCATTACCCTGGTCCTGGTTCCGGTGCTATATTCTTTGTTTGAAAACACCCATATTTGATGGATGAGTGACTATTGGAGAAGTGGATGCAAAACTGGTGATTGAGCAGGCGATCCTTCCGACATGCTATGTCATAGGCGGAATTGATAGTGCGACATTCAGAGCACGGATTGCAAATAGTCCAAAACTGCAACCTCCGCCAGGCAAGAAAAGATAATCCTAATTAACATAGAAGCTCAGGTAGCTAACCAGTACAACATAGACAAGCGGACAATATACTACTGGGCCGGACTCTATTACGGACAGTTGACCAGCGGGCAACAATCAGCGACCTGCGCAAAACGGTAACCGTTAATGTATTGGGCTTCATCCGGTTCCCGGACGAAAGTCGCTACCACCATATATTCCATACCCGGGAGGACGAAACCGGTCAGATACTCAATGACGATCTGGAGATAAACCCCACTAATTTTCCGCCTGCAGTTCCTTTTTTTGCTCCATTTCCACTTGCAGGTTGCTTAATAGCAAGGTGTCGACGCTGCGTAGGTGCAGGTCGCGCTGCGGGAAGGGGATTTCCACGCCGTGTTCCTGCAACAGGTCGTTGATGCGGAAGTTCAGGGCGCTTTTAATCATGGTGCGCAGCACGGGGTGCGGTATCCAGTACAACAGGCGAAAGTCAAGGGAGGATTCGCCGAAATTAAGAAAGTCCACCCGGGGTGGCGGGTCGTCCAACACTTCTTCATGCTCTTGTGCTGCCTGCAACAGCAGTCTTTCCAGTAGCTGCACGTCGGAGCCGTAAGCGACCCCGATGAGTATCTCCTGCCGCACCTTGGGGTCACCATAAGACCAGTTCATGATTTGGTTTTCGATAAACTGGCTGTTGGGGATGATGATGTGCTCGTTGTTTCTGGTGCGCACGATAGTGGACCTGATATTGATGTGCTCGACGTCGCAGTGCAGGTCGCCAAGCTGAATCCTATCCCCTACCTTGATGGGCCGTTCAAAAAGAACGATTAGGCCCGAGATAAAATTGGAGATGATATTTTGCATACCGAAGCCGATCCCGATGCCGGCGACCCCGGCAAAAACGGTCAAAATGCTTAAATCAAAGCCTATCACCGGCAGGGCTACCAGGATGGAAACGACGATAATCCCGTAGTGCATCAGCCTAGAAAATGTGTATTGCATGCCCTGATCCATTTCGTAACGGCTGTAGACCCGGTGGAGCAGGAACCTGGATATGAAATTGGAAAACTTGATGCTTAGGCTGATGATTATGGCGGGCACAATAAAAGTCAGAGTGGTCACCGGCGTGTCGCCGATTTTAAACCACGTTTCGCCCAGCCACAGGGTGTCCCTGAAGTAAATAATAGCATAAACAATAATGGCGTAAAAAGTGCCCCAGTTAATTAATGATTGAATAAAGGGCGAAAGGTCGTTGTTTTCCTGTTTGGAATTAAAATAAAGATTTAGTTTTTTGACTAGCCAGGAGCGCAAGACAAAGAACAAAGGGATAAAAACCATGAAATTAATTTCGTTGTGATAAGGATAAGTCTGCCACAGCTGGTACCATTCCCTGATCACATCCATAGAAAATTCCTCCATGAAAACGACATTTGTTACATTATACCATATTCTGATGGTGCGGCCCTAGGCCGTGTCGAGCTATGGCTTTTTTTGAAAAAGAAAGCGGACATTTGCGTTGTATAGCATCTGGCATTATGACTTTAAAAAACCCGCAATCAGCACACGGGGTTGTGCCAGTTCTCACTCGAAGAATCTTTCTCCTGACTTTATCAGTTAACCTGGCTCAAACCCGCATGAAAACAGGAAATAAAAAAATAAAGGTGGTTATTTTGCCACTACGTAAGATTTACTTAAATTTACAGCACCACCCCATCAGCGGGAATTACATTTTTAGGAGACTTAATTCGTAACGTTCGTAGAATTGCTCAACTTGCTAACATCTTTGAAAAGCCAATGTGACAAAAAGAGCACCGGGCAGTTCGGTGCTCTTAATTATTTCCTTCATTACATTGCTCTTATAAGCTAAAAATTTCGCCCGAAGCCAAAGAGGATTTTGTAAAATTAAAAGCTACATTTCCCGGGAACTTAGTAATCCACAGGCGGCTGTAAGTCTGATTTCTAAAATTACGAAAAAAATTCGCAGGCTGGCGGAGCATCCTGGAATTGGGGCACCGCTATCTTCCATAGTGGATATTCAGACAGACTATCGTTTTCTTGTTTGTGCCAGTTACCTGATATTTTATAGGTATGAAGGTGGAAATGTTTTTGTATCGAGAATCTTATACGGCAAGCGGGATTATATGCGTAATTACAAATCATATGCTAAACAAGATTCCCCATTCGAGAAAACGCGTCGTACAATAATGAAGTCCGGCGGGATATGGGTTTTGCCCGCCGGTTTTAAATTTCCGCCAACTTCCTGCCGTATTCTTTTACTTCCTCCAGCGCTCCGGGATGTTCCAATATTTCTCCTTTAAGATCCACATCACTGTAACATAACGTTTTAACCAGTTTAACTTCCATAATCATGAAAAAATATTTAATCACCCGTATAGCTCCATCAAAAACGCCCGGTAGGTTAGTTCCGGCACAGCTAATGAAGATTCCGTTGCGCGCAGGTCTTTCCCCTAAATTAACCACTTTTTGATCCAACAGGTATTTTACGGCCCAGAATTGCTGGGAGCGGTCAATCAACGCTTTAGCCTGCGCATTGATGCCCATTGAAAAAATAGGTGCGGCAACAATTAAACGGTCGACTGACCGGATCTTATCAAATAGTTGCAGGGCATCATCTTTGATTACGCATTTTCCGGTGGTGTTGCATGCCCCGCAGGCCCGACAGGGTTCAAAGCGGTAATCTGCAAGCTGGATAAACTCCGTAGCACAGCCCGCTAAACGGCACTCTTCCAGTGCCGCAGCGGCGAGCTGTGAGGTATTTCCGTTAATGCGGGGGCTGCAAGCCAGGGCCAGGCAGGTCGGTTTTCCCGGCGCCGGTCCTACCCCGGTTATTCCTGGGCGCTCCATAATCCGTGCAGGTTACAATATCCTCTGGCCGTTACGCTCGGTCCGTCAACATTAAACTTGGCTTCGGGTTTTTCCCCCGGCTTCAGGTACTGCCTGTACACTTTCCCCCCGTCAATAATTTCAACCCATTCAATGTAGTGTTTTTCCTCCATTGGGTGCTCCACACTGCCTACTTTTATAGTTACAATGTTACCTTCTCTGGTGAGCACCGGAACGTGCTTTTCTTTTGCAGCGTCAACCGTGTTCTCCTTAAATAATACCATTGGCTGGTTGCAGCATACCAGACTGCCTTTACCCGGGTGCACAATCTCTACGATGTTTCCGCAAACGTTACATTTGTAAACCTGATTTAGTTCAGTCATTAAAATTCCTCCCCTTAGTTAACTTTAAGTTGTATTCATATTAGATTATACAAATTAAACTTATTTTAAGTATCTCTTAAGTATTTCTTAAAATGAAAAAGGACAGGCCTCCATATTGAGCCGTGCTTTACAGTTGGAGGAATGTCCCCATTAGATGTTAAAAATGAAAAGAGACATGCCTCTTTCACCGCCGGAGGGATGTCCCGTGCGCAATTCAATTATGGTGACCTGGATTAGCTGTTTTTAAATTTGTGGCAGTTTTTTAACCGTGGGGATATGATTATTTAAGTTATTTGACAATGGTTACAGGTATATTTACCCCGCTTAAAACTTTATAACTGACGCTTCCCAGCATCATTCCCTTGATAGTTCCCAAGCCGCGTCTTCCCATGATGACCAGCTCTATTTCATTTTCCTTGGCGTATTTGATAATTGATTCAGCCGGTTCACCTTCCAAAATAAGTTCTCTTACCCTGGCGCTGTTTTCACCGAAGCTTTTTCTGGCATTTTCTAAAATGCTGCCGGCGTTACTCTCTTTAAATGGGTAAGTAACGGATAAAAGAACGGCTTCCATATCGCAACATTTTTTCAGCAACCCGGCGGCGAAACAAACAGCGCGTGTAGAATATTCCGAACCGTCGATTGGGATTAATATCTTCATCAATAATACCTCCTTGAAAATGAAAATTTTTGCTTTTTTTAGCTTAATGAAGGAACATTTTTGATAGCTGGTAAGTCTAAAGCAGTAAATGATCAAATAACCCGGGAGGTTAGTGATATGCTTACAGCTATAGCAATGGTTTTGCTGGGTGCGTTTGGAATCCCGTTGATTATGAGAAGGTTTTCCGAAACTGAGTAATACTTTTTTAGTTAATTATAAGTGAATGAAAAAAAATTCACAATATGTACAAATATACTATGCCCTTATGACAAAGTTTTTTACGCTATTATAAATGTAACATATTTGTATATTACATGAGGTAATATTAAAGATAAAACACGTGCGCTGATGGAATTGATTAAGCGTACGTGTTTTTATTATATTAAGTCTGGGTGGACTGTATAAAAGAGAAAGTTATTTTTTATGCAGTTTAATGTCGTGCGTTTTACAATGCCAATTAATTGACCTTGAATGACGTTTGCAGTATACTGTTATTTGCAGTATGCTGTTTTTAACTTAACGAGAGGAGCAAATGGTATTGGGCAGCCCTAAAAAAGGAAAGAATTATCGGCATCTTCCGGCCTTTTTATTATTGTTCCTGGCCGAAGGAGACGCGCATGGCGGGGGATTGCTGGCTGTGCTCCAGGAGAGGCTTCCTAAGCCCCATGTGGACAGCGGCGCGGTTTACCGGGTGCTGCAGGAGTTGGAAAAGGACGGGGCTGTGGTTTTCCGGTGGGATACTACAGAGCCTGGGCCGGCTAAAAAAATTTACACGATTACGGAGAAGGGATGGGAGATGCTGGATTACTTTGAAGCAGATATAATCATGCGGATGCGCAACCTCAACTATTTTTTGACTAATTTCCAATCATTAAAAGAAAAGAACATGAACAAGAAAATTTAAAGCCTGGATAGCTAAAGCGGGGAGGATATCCTATGCATGAAACTAAATTTAGAACGGTGACCCTTGGAGTATTATCTATTGCCCATCTGATTAATGATATGTATAATAACTTTTTGCCACAGCTCTTGCCTATTATTGTGGCTACGGCCGGGTTTTCGGTAACCAAGGCCAGCTCACTGGTATCGGCCTTTACCATCACTTCGTCACTGGTGCAGCCGGTATTCGGCTACCTGGTTGACCAGAAAAATCAGCGCTGGCTGGTCTTTGTTGGTACTTTGTGGATGGCGGTGATATTGAGTTTAACCGGGTTGACCGTAAATTATGGGTTGTTGCTGATAATGGCTGCTGCAGCAGGCATTGGAACCGCCGCTTTTCACCCTCAGGCCTCGGCTATGGTATCTGCAGTAAGCGGTAACCGCAAAGGCTTTATTATGTCGGCTTTTGTGGCCTCCGGCAATGTCGGCTGGGCGGTGGCACCTGTAGTTTTGGTTCCCCTGTTTGCCATTTACGGAGCTAAAGGAACCACTGTTATGGTTATCCCAGGAATTGTAGCGGCTCTATTTCTATATATTTTTGCTCCTCGGACTGAAAAGAAAACCATTCAGAAAAAAAGTTTGAATGAAATAATTTCTTCCATGCGACCGGCGCTGGGTGAATTAAACAAGTTAATGGTCGTGGTGGCTCTGCGCTCTCTGGTATACACCGGCTTAATCACCATGCTGCCATTATATTTCAAGTCTGAAAAAATGGACCCCGGCAGAATTAGCTATCTATTATTCCTGATGCTTTTTGCCGGTGCGGCCGGTGGGCTGGCAGGGGGCTTTATTTCCGACAAATACGGTCGCCGGCCGTTGATTGCCGGTTCTCTGGTATTAGCGACACCGTTCTTTTATGGTTTTTTAGCTACTCAGGGATTATTGAGCGATATCTTTTTGGGTCTGGGAGGAGCTGCTTTGCTGGCATCCTTTTCTGTGACGGTGGTAGCGGCCCAGGAGGCTATTCCGGATAATAAAGCTATGGCGGCAGGGCTAAGCATGGGCTTTGCTATAGGTGTGGGTGGCCTGGCAGTAACATTGGTGGGTAAATTTGCTGATGTTTTTAGCCTTATGGCCGCAGTGCGCTTATTATTATGGCTGCCGCTAATTGCCGGTATTTTTGC
Organism: Desulfotruncus arcticus DSM 17038; assembly: GCF_900113335.1. GTDB lineage: Bacteria > Bacillota > Desulfotomaculia > Desulfotomaculales > Desulfallaceae > Desulfotruncus > Desulfotruncus arcticus. The sequence goes on along the minus strand of NZ_FOOX01000006.1, from coordinate 5,150 downwards.
CTTAACGCTGAATAAAAAGGGGCAGGCCGGTAAAAATCCCGGGCTTGCCAATTGACATGCCAAGAACAGTCCAACGCTAATCGTTGTTACACGGGGCTATTTCCGTCGATGCATAAAATGTAGTTTTTACAATCATAGCTTTGAAAAAATGTAGATTTAGTGATGCATAAGTTGCCGGAAGCCAGGGATATATAAGGCTCGGTGGTATATTTACTAAGGCCGGTATGGGCGAGCAAATAATAATATTCTTTTAAGGAGTGGTCTGTTCCTTTGGGGGCAGGTTTGAAAAAAGGACCCTGGCGTCTGGTTAAGTTATCTTGATTGCAAAAAGTATCACTGGCTTGGATGCCTGCTTCGTCAAGTATGTATATGCATTCCAGGTTGGACTGGCTATTGACCACCCTCTGCAACAGGCTGTCAAATTCATCAATAGTCAGTTCCGATAATTTGTCACAGAATTTCTTAATCAGTAAATCATAGTTCCTGTGTAGTTGCCTCTTGGCATGCATTTGCTCGATCATATGATTTTTAAAATTACTGGAGACTTCGGCGATACGGGTATAGAGTTCAGCTGAACATGTGGTTTTTGATGTGGGTTTGGCAAAGTAAAAACCCTGCAGCATATCTACGCCTAATTCAAGGGCCATAATTGTTTCTTCTTTTTTCTCCACCCCTTCAGCCACTACTAACGCGCCTATTTTTTGGGATAGGTTGACCAGAGATTTCAGTACTTCTTGTTTGTAATAATCTTGATTAATATTATCGACCAGTGCGCGGTCAGCCTTAATTAGGTCGGGTTTTACAAAAGCAATTCTGTCCAAATTGGAATAGCCGCAGCCGATATCATCCAGAGCGAATAAAAATCCTAATTCTTTGTGTGCGTTAATAAAGTTCTGCAGGGCACCAATGTCATTAACTTTGGATTCAATGATTTCCAGCACGATATTACACGGGTTGATTCCCGCATGTTTTACCTGGCGCTGCAAGTAGCCGGAACCCACAACTCCCAGGTCAATAATCGAAGTGTCAAAGTTCAAAAACAACAGCATTTCATTGTTTTGAGAAAAAACTTGCCGGAATTTTTCAAGGGCCTTCTTGCGGCATAATCTGTCCAGCTCCAGTGTCAAATTGTTTTCTTCAGCAAGTTTGAATAAGAGGTTGGGCATGATAATTTCGCCTGATGGTTGGCAAAAACCTCTGGTTAAAGCCTCTAACCCTACGATAGAACGCATTTTTGCGGAAACCAGCGGTTGAAAATATGTGTCTATTGATTCTTCTTCAATTATTTGATGTATGTTGATAGCTTGGCTGTAATTTTGCATATACTAAATACCCGTTAATTTAATTTGAATTTGGTTTAGCTTAACATCTGCGCCAAGAACCCCGATTATTTGCTCGTTGTTAAATATAGGTACCGACACCGTCAGGCAGGGCTGCCGGGTAATGGCAGATATGTATACGGGAGAGATAAATCTCTCACCGGATATGGCCTTTTGCCACCATTCCCGTACCTTGCCGTTGGCCAGGGCGGCCGGCGGCTGAGAAAAAAGGAACTTTCCATGGTTATCATTGGACCAAATAGCTTCTATATCCTGATATTTGTTTTTTAACTTAGATAATGCGGCCTTATGTGTATCCGGTTTCATGGCTACAATGTCCGCCTGATTTGAGGCTTGCACCAGCAGATTTCTGATGTCTTCAACATGCGAAGCCAGCTCGTTGTTCATCGTGTAAGACAGTTGATTGCCGGTTGCAGTTTTTTCCAGTGTTTCAGCGAGATCAGCCATCAACTGTCCTGTCTGCATGACTGATTCCAGATCCTGCAGATGATATTCCAGAACTTGAGCTGTTTGCTGCAGCCTGGTGCTGATATTGCTAAAAGTCTCCAATGCGGAATTGTTAACCTTTTCAATGGATCCAAGGCTTTGGGAGAGTACGTTGCCGACATTTTTTACCTGACTGGTTACTGCATGGGAAGAATCCAGACTGGTATTAATGCTTTCCACTACTGTGCCCACGTTTTGCTGCAGTTCTGACAGTATATTAAAGGTTTGCTGCACTGCCGTTGCTGTACGGTCGGAAAGTTTGCCAATTTCCGCCGCCACCACCGAAAAACCCCGGCCGTGATCTCCCGCCCGGGCTGCTTCTATGGAAGCGTTTAAAGCCAGCAATTTTGTTTGATTGGATATTTCCCCAATGCTCTCAGATATTAGTTTTACCTGTGCCACCGCTGTTTCCATCGTGCCTGTTTGTTCTTGCAGCAGGCGGCTGTTGCCGGTAATGCCCGTAACGGCATTGTTTACCTGTTCAACGGCGCAACTTATATCATTAATGGCTAGAGAGTTTTTTTGGAAATCTTGTTCCATTGCAGCACTGGCTTCGCTCAGGGCTATCGCCATGTTGCGCATCGATTGGAAGGCCTGGTTAATGTCAGCGGCAGACCGGGCTGCTGTTTCTGTTTGCTCTGAACCTGCCCGCACTTGATGGGCTGTAAGCTGTATCTCCCGGGCCAGGAATCTGGTTATGTCAATGATACGGGATATTGCCTTACCCAGGTTGGAAAATTCACCTGTGAAAGTTTGCTCTTTAATCATGGGCAGGCTAACAGCGGACCAACTTTCAATTGTCCTTTCCATTTTATGGAGTTGTTGCTGCTTTTTATTAACCGTCCGGCTGGTTAGCCAAAAGCATAAAGCGGCTCCTATGACAGCTCCGGCCAGTAGGTAGATCAGGTACATAATATTCAACATATTCAACTCCCAGGGGTAGCGTATATGAGCTTAGGTATAAGTTTATAAAAAATAAAAAACTGCCTTTAACCAGGCAGCTTCTTTGCTTGTGGCGAAAAAATAATACGTCTTCGTATTACATTATTATTTTGCAGATTATAGCCTATAAATTCATTTCTTGTCAATACAAAAAAGTTTTGGCATATACTTACCTTGGTCATGGTATTTTTTTCTGGAAACAGGTTGACGGCATAAAAAATCTGGTATAGTATAAAATGGGTCTTTGACACTTGCTTTAATATAGAAATCTCTACAAGCCTCGTTAGTTTAACAGCCTAGTTGACTAGATAAAACTCGAAACCCCTTGCGACATAAGGCCGCAAGGGGTTTTTTTATTTTAAGTTTTATTCATTTTTATGTGGCATAATTTGGCACAATATGTTATGATAGAGATATGGTCTGACTATGCAGATATGGGAGGTTTCTTGTTATGTATCTCAAAAAAACGTATCGAAAAGAATCAGGCAGAACCTATCTTGTTATCGCCCAAAAATACAGAAACCCCGTAACCAATATTTCGACTGATCGAACCATAAAGTCCCTGGGTTACTTGGACGAGCTGGAAAAGGAATATGACGATCCCATAGCTCATTTCAAGGAAGTCGCCCGCAAGATGACGGAGGAAGAAAACACGAAGAAAAAGCTAACACTAACCATCAACATGGATGAGCAGCTCGCCCAAGGAGCTGATGACAGGAAAAACTTCGGCTATGTCGCAATCTTAAAGATCTACCATGAACTCGGATTGCATCGCTTTTTCAACAACCGGGCACGCAATCAAGACTTCAAGTTCAACACTAATTCCATTATGATGCTGCTTGTTGTCTCCAGGCTACTCTCGCCCGGCTCCAAGAAGAAGGCGTTCGAAGAACGGCGCCGCTATTTTGAGCGCTTTAATTTTTCGCTGGGGGACGTGTACCGTGCCCTTTCGCATTTTGCAAAGATTTTCAGAGAATTCCAGCGGTATCTGCACGGGCAGATCGCTGAAAAATACGGGAGCAACACAAAGACGATTTATTATGATGTCACGAATTTCTACTTTGAGATTGACGAGGCGGATGAATTACGTAAATACGGCAGATCGAAAGAGCATCGTCACGATCCGGTCGTCCAAATGGGACTTGCTATGGACGCGGACGGGATTCCGCTCCATTATGAACTTTTCCCCGGAAACAAGCTGGATAAGGAAACATTCCGCTCCGTCATCGGCGAAGTCAGGAAGAATTACGGCACAGGCAGGATCGTGGTGGTCGCCGACATGGGGATCATCACAGGCGACAACATTTATTATCTGACTAGTGGGAAAAACAGGAACGGTTATGTGTTTAGTTTTTCTGTCCGCGGCGGCACGGACGCTTTCAGGAATTATGTGCTTGATAACGAGGGTTATGTTGGTTCTGACGGCAAGCCGGCCGGCGAGGATGCCGAGTTCAAAATCAAAAGCAGGAGGATTGCGCGAGATATAATTGTAAACATGAAAAGCGGTAAAACGGCAAAGAAGACCGTGTATGAAAAGCAAGTTGTGTTCTGGGCAAAGAAGTACGCGGACAAAGCAAGGGCGGAACGGGAAGAGGTTGTGAAAAAGGCTTTGGATCTTGTGGCGGATCCAAAGAAGTACAACAAAGCTATAACCTACGGCGCGGCCAAGTACGTCAAACACCTGGAATTCGATAAGGAGACCGGTGAAGTCCTTGTAAGTAAGCAACGTCCATGCTTTCATTCCGATAAACTTGTGCAAGACGAATTGTACGATGGTTATTATGCAATCGTTACCAGTGAACTGCAGATGTCCGATGGGGAGATTATTGACACATACCGCGGGCTGTGGGAGATTGAGGAAACCTTCAGGGTCACGAAGGGTACGCTTGAGACGCGCCCGGTATACGTCTCCCGGGAAGACCGCATCGCTGCGCACTTCCTCACCTGTTTCATTGCTCTCGTTATCTTACGGCTTATTCAGAAGAAAACGAATCGGCGTTACTCGTCGGAAAGGATTGTTGAGTGCCTAAACAGAATCGCCTGCTCCAATGAGCAGGATAACCTCTACATGTTCGATTACCGAAGCGAGATCTCCGATGCCATCGGCAATGCTCTCGACATCGATTTTACAAGAAAAAGACTTCGGCTCAGTGATATAAAAAATATTTTAGCTAACAGTAAAAAATAAAGTATTCCCCTACATATTTTTGAAAATATGTGAATGCCGCAACCCCTTTATTTATATGGGTTGCGGCCTATTTTTACCTTCTTATGCTGTCAAAGTCAGGATTATAGCCTATAAATTCATTTCTTGTCAATACAAAAAAGTTTTGGCATATACTTACCTTGGTCATGGTATTTTTTTCTGGAAACAGGTTGACG
>NZ_FOOX01000001.1 GCF_900113335.1 Desulfotruncus arcticus DSM 17038 | reverse complement strand
GGGCACCATGGAGAGGATACACTCAAAGCAGCCGCAGGAGGTCATCGGGTATTCCATAATGGTATAGAAGTTGACGGCCTCAATGGTGCGCTGTGAGTTGTTAAAGGTAAATTCGTTAAAGGACTGCCACTGGCCCTTGAATTCGTCAATAATGCCTTCCTTGGGCACCGGCTGGTTGGCGCCGTGCGGGTTGATTTCATAAGCCGCCTTGGCATCGAGCCAGCTCACCGCGCCGCAAAGACCGACCCGTTCGGGAGCGATTACGCACACGTGGGTGGGCGCAAAGCTCTGGCACAGGGTGCAGGAGTAGAAGGTGTCCACTTTCTCGTCCCGCAGCTCTTTGAGGCGGTCGTCACGTTTCTTGTAGTATTCTCTGGCTGTTTCGCGCATTTCGATAACCTTTTGCTCATCACTGTAAATGGTTACCGCAATACGGTCTACGATGGCAGAGAACTCGGATTTAAACTTGGCGTACAGGATTTCTCCGATATGCTTTAAGCGGAAGCCCTTGGCGTAGGCGTCTTTACTGATCCTGACCCACATGATATCGCGCTGGGCCACGTGCCACAGACCTTCGCCATAGTTGGTGAAGTAGTGGATGCGGCGCTCCAGCACGGGCTCGAAATCTTCCTGCATTTTGCGGCCGTATACGTCTACCACGATACCGATGGGCATTCTGCCGCCTTCGGCCACGGTGTCGATATCCGGGCCGACCAGCTCGATCTTGCCGTCTTCGATGGTGTCGTCGCCCATGCAGACCAGCTCGAAGCCCGGAGTCTTGGTGCCGCCGAATTCAACGTACATGTCTTTCTTGCGGATGGACTCGCCTTCAAAGGCGGGGCCGACGGTGATGGGCACGTCGATGTCGACGGCGGTGATTTTAATGCCCCGCACTTCCAGACAGGTCTGGACTATTTTTTCGTAATCGGGTTCGCTGACGAACCAGTCTTTAATTTGCTTGTCTTCCGGCAGCTCCTGGTCGGTGATGACCGGGAAGCCCACGTTGATGGCGCCCATGGCGGCTGCGGTTTTGACCATGTCATGCTCGCCGAGGTAGAGAATGAAGGCCAGCACGCGGCGGCGCTGGTAGTCGCGCTGTGCGTCATATGCACCTGCCGGGATGCCGCCGAACATCATGCCGGCGCGCAAGGCGTAGTTGGCTGCGTGTACTACCTGGGTGAAGTTGCCCAGCGGGTAGGCGATGTAGTCAACGCCCAGCTTGACGCCTTCTTCCATTAACTGTTCAATTATTTCATCGCAGAGGAACAGCATCAAGCCTTTAGCCATCAGGCTGTCTACGATTTTCTTGGCATCTTTACTGGTTTTGGCGCGGCCCAGAATAACGGCTTCGCCGGGGATGGTCCAGTCCACCATTTTGGTGCCGTACTGGCGCACCACGGGATCGCCGATAAACCCGGTCCAGGGGGCCTGGTAAAGTGGTTCCTCTTTAGTGTTTTTGATGTATTTGACAGCCTCAATGATGTCGGCGGCGTACCAGGTGGCCTCGCCCCACTTGCGGGCGTTGGCAAAAGTTTTTTCTTCTTTAACGGCGTTGCGCATCCGGTTTAATACCGGCACCATGTCGCCGAGGGTTTTAATTTCTTCGCCGCTCAGACAGCGAATAACCGGCAAATAATAAGCGGTATCGGGATAGGCTACCGGCTGGTTTTTGCCGTAAGTGCGGATGGCCTGGTTGAGCAGGATCTCCGCGTAGCTCAAAGCGGTTATGGTCCCTTCGTAGGCCTCTTTGAACAGCTTCTTGGGTTCTTGGCCCGGTTCTATGACGCCTTCGAAAATTTGATCAAAGTTGATCTGTTCAGACATGCGTTATCCTCCTTTCGACCACTGGGATTAATAGTTCTGGCAAAGGGCGGTTTCAAGGTCTTCAGCAACATGCTTATGCACGCCCAGTTTCCAGGTACGATATTCAAGAGCGCTGAGCATCTTCTTGGCTGCTTCAGCTGGATCCATTTCAAAGATGAAGTATCCACCGTAAACATCGCCGGCAACCTGGGTTACAATGCTGTATATGAGGTCGCTTCCTTCTAATGGAGGCATAGCGCCAACATGCACCGGTGAACCCATGGCAACATACCAGGAGCCGATGGCTACGGCTTTACCGCTCATTGCTTCAGGCGCAGTGGCTACAAACGGAACCTTCGGGGTGTCTACACCCAATTCGTTGGCCATAGCCATCAGCAGGTCGGAGCACCTGGTGTTATCCACACAGGATCCCATGTGAAAGATTGGCGGTAACGCAGTGCTGAGATTGGAGTTTTCGCTGATGCGGGCCAGGAACTTCTTGAGTCCTTCGCCGGCATACTCGTCAACAGCGGCCGGGTCAAGCAGGCCTAGTTTGGCGCAGGCTTGCATGGCGCAGCCGGTACCGATTACAAACACGTCATTTTTAATCATTTCCTTGGCAATGGTGATATGGCTGTCATCCTGCGGCCGTTTAACGTTGTTGCAGCCGCACATCAGGCAAACGCCCTTCAGTTCGCCATTCTTAATAGCGTCAGTTAGCACCTTGACAGGGTTGTCCGGGTTAACGGAAGCAAAGATATCAAGCAGGGCTTCAGTACTGAAACCGGCAACCACTTTATTAGTAACGTTTGGAATGTGAACACGGCTGCCATCTCTCAGTTTATAGGCTTCAATAGCCATGCGAATTGCTGTTTTGGCATCTTCAAGAGCAGTTGGCGCATTGTAGTCAAGGTGAGCGGCGCCCGGGATCTTAACAATCGGTGAAGTTGTAATTAATATAGTATGGAAGCATTCGGCCGCGGTGCGCAGTGAAGGCATAATGCACTGTACATCCACTACCATGCCGTCAACAGCGCCGGTAGCAATGGCGTATTCCTGTGAAGAGAAGGAAGTTAAAATAGGAACACCCTGGCGCATGAGCACTTCGTTGCCAGTGCAGCAGATTCCCATACATTTTACGCCTTTAGCTCCGGCAGCTTTCGCCTCGCTTTCCATTTCACGGGCGGCACGTACGATAATCTCACTGAGGAGCGGGTTATGGCCATGCAGCACCAAGTTTACGCACTCGGGATCAAGTACTCCCATGTTCGCTTCGCTTACAACCGGCTTGGGAGTGCCGAAAATGATGTCGGACAGGTCAGTTCCAACATGCATGCCAACGTAGTCGGCCAGGGCTACCCGCAGGGCGCTGAAAATTAAGTTAACAGGATCGTTATCCATACCTACGTGAGCCTGGGTAACAAGTTTGGATATGGTGTTATAAACGCCGCTGGGCATGATGTTATGGGAACGGAATTTGTTCAGACGACCTTCAGTTACGGTAGTTTTTACCCAAGTTGACTCACCGAAACCATCCAGACGACTGTAATCGGCAAGCGCAGCCTCGGCTAATTCTTTGGCCAGGGTAGTATCATCTTTCCCTTCTATATCTATGCCTACGCGTTTAGCCACAGCTTGCAGTTTGTTGGTATCCGTTATGCTGTAATCAGGTGCATGACCTTCAGCAATTTCTAAAAGCGTATGAGCCATATGACTTGCGTGTTCACTGTGTGAGGCGGCACCGGTAAGCAACATTAGACCTGTGCTGCGTGCAGCAATGGTCCAGGCACTGGCGCCGCATATGCCTCTGCTGCCAGGTCCTTCATCGGCTTTGATACGGCAAGGACCCATCATGCAGAAACGGCAGCAAATGCCTTTGTAACCAAACTGGCATTGCGGTTGCTGGGCTACAAAGCGATCATAAGCTGTAATCATGCCACTTTCCTTGGCAATGTCATACATCTCAGCGATGCCCGGATCAATGGAGCGTTTTATGCTCTTCGGGTCAACCACTCTGGGTGCACCAGAAGGCCTGCAGGTGTGGCTTGGATCTCTAAACCTTGGCATTACTTTAACCTCCTTAAAAGTAAAGTTAACTGAATAACTAGTTTGTATGGTGCAGCCGGAAACTCCCCAATTCCCCAACTGGTACCAAAATTAACAGCTATTTAATTAGATTTACCACCCACCTCTCTCAAAATAATATGGCAAACCTTTTCCATCTCAGCTAATAATTCTTTATCCATTTCTACTGCCGGAGACGGTTCCATTGCGTTTGCCCATATTGCCTCAGAAAATTTAATATAACCCAGGATTAAATCATCCGGGAAATTCTTGGCTATAAATTGTTTTTCGCTTTCAGAGCGAATTTTATTGGCTATAACACCAATTTTAGGTATACCAAGATCCTTGGCCATTCTTTCGACTTGCTTGGCAGTGTTTACACTATTACGACCGGGTTCAACAACAACCAGCATCATGTCCACCCCTCGGGCGGTACCTCTTGATAGATGCTCGATACCGGCACCCATGTCCATAATAACAGTATCTTTTTGATCCAATAACAACGAGGTTATCAATGCGTTTAAAAAAGTATTTTCCCTACAGTAACACTCAGATCCCCCCTTTTTGGGATCACCCATTCTAAAAAAACGAATGTTACCAAGTTTATAGCTGTAGTCATCAATAAAATCGTCTAACTTGGGATTAAGACTATAAAACGCCCCGGTACCAGTTTTGCTACGTATTGCTTCGCGCATTTCCACAACAGGTTTTAAATTAAAAGCATCGTCATCAGGAACGCCGATGGATGCTGCCAAACACGCGTCCGGATCAGCATCAATGGCATATACGGTGCCCTCATTCCGTGCTAAAACCTTTATCAAAGCTGACGCTATCGTTGTTTTACCGACGCCGCCCTTTCCTGAAATGGCAAGTTTCATTGCTACCACCCCTGCTACTAATTGTTTACACTTCTACATTTAAATTACGCCGAATTGTTAATAAAACCCTTTTCCAAAAATTCTGTGCATCTAATTTCAAATTCAACGCAGGTTGACTTGTTTCCTGCTTAGGAGTAGTGATTAATTTTTGTCTCAAGTAGATCATGATTAAAAATTGCCAACAGCATATTCTAAAAATTTTAAGCTAACCCTGTCAGAATTCTTCGACGAAAACGATTAAATTCCTTCCGCCAAAAATCAAAAAAATGGACATATGTTAATGGATTAGGGAAACATAAGAAATTTTTTACGCAAAATTCTATATTCTATAATATAGCCGAATAATAAGATGATAAATGCTACCAGACTAGCAAGCTTAAATAGTTTTAGCTTAATTCTCAAAACGTTAATTTGATTTTCTTTCTCTAGAAGTTTTTGATCAAAATTATTTTTTTCCTCTAATATCTTGTTTTTATCTGCATTTATTGAATTATTGTTTTTTTGGAGAAGGCTGATTTTTTCTTCGGCCAACAGACATTGTTTCTGTAAATCCACAATTCTTTTTATACTCATTGGATCATTGGAATTGTTGAAAAACTCGTAAAGAGTGTTGCCAGGCATATTGGAAGGCGGATTAATGCCATATAGTTCACATATGGTCGGCCCTAAATCAAGCAAGTCACAATAATAGTAATTTGCTTTAAAATTAAGATTATACCTGAACATTAATAACGGAGGTTTATCTGAATCTCCGGTAATAAAAATGGAAGTTTGATCTATTTTTTTTGAGTTAATTAGATAGTTTAATAAAAGGCCCATTTCATTGTCGACTAAAGACCAACGGCGAAATTCTGAGGTTTCTGATGCATTAACGTCATCCAAGTATATTGTCACAAAACTGTAATCTTTTTCTGGAGGTAGCGAAAAATATTGGTTTAAAACCTCTTTATCATTAGTGCCGGATATTAAATCCAAACTATTATTATCGCAATACTTCTTTTGTATTTCACCGGAACCGTCGATAAACATGCAGTCGATGCCATTTTTTGATAACATTTTAGGCAAAGAGTAAGTTTTATTCTCGTCGCCAAATAAAGTATAGATACTTTCGGGGAATACTTGCGGCTTTGATACATTGGAATAGCTAGTAGAACTATCAGCTAAACTTTTTAAGTTAGGAAGCTTTTTCCCTTCAATATCAGATACGCTGAGACCTTTTATGTAAATTAAATAGATGTAATTATCAGACTGCGCATATGCAGCAGTGCTCGTCCAACTACTCAGAATGCCAAATAAAATTAAAACAGCAGCAATAAACCTTATTACCATCACAGAGAACCTCCTTTTATTTCCATATTATAGATATAGTCTGGATAAAGTATCTTTTATTCCTTTATCAAAGGATTTTTTAACATTTTATTTTGCTCGCGCTGTTCAGGAGTCAATTTTGAATATTGAATTCTGAATACCTCAACAGTATGTATAAATATCTTTTTTTGAGACCATAATATTAATACTCCGCTTTGGTGAGTTCTATCTCTCCCCGTCCGGCTTTACAGCCGGGCTTTTTTTATATTTGATCCAGCTTGAAAAACGTTGACAACACTGGAAATAAAACTGTAAAATTGCCATAATGCAGGCCTAATCAGAAGTCAGGAGTCAGGAGTCAGAATAAAAGAATGTTTATTGGCCCGTAGTATTTAAGAATTCTGATTACTGAATTCTGAATACCTAAAAATAATACAAATTCAGGGAGATGAATTAAGTGGCAAAAGTTTATTATGATCATGATGCAGATTTACAATTCCTAAAAGGAAAAAAAATTGCGGTTTTAGGTTATGGCAGCCAGGGACATGCTCAGGCTTTAAATTTAAAGGAAAGTGGCATTGATGTCGTTGTTGGCCTGCGAAAAGACAGTTCAAGTTGGGAGAAGGCTGAAAGTGCCGGATTAGAAGTTAGGATTGTGCCAGAGGCATGTGCCGCAGCAGATATCATTCAGGTATTATTGCCGGACGAAATTCAAGGCCGGGTTTATGCGGAAGAGATTGAGCCTTATCTTGAAGAAGGAAAAGCGTTAATGTTTTCTCACGGCTTTAACATACATTTTAACCAAATCGTGCCGCCGAAAAATGTAGACGTATTTATGGTTGCCCCCAAAAGCCCGGGGCATCTGGTACGGAGAATGTATGAGGAAGGTAAAGGAGTACCGGCATTGATTGCAGTTTATCAGGATTATACCGGTAAAACCAGGGATTTAGCTTTGGCTTATGCCAAAGGCATCGGCAGCACAAGGGCAGGTGTATTTGAAACCACTTTTAAAGAAGAAACTGAAACAGACTTATTTGGTGAGCAGGCGGTACTGTGCGGTGGTCTTACTGAACTGATTAAGGCTGGTTTTGATACACTGGTCGATGCCGGATATGCTCCGGAAATGGCGTACTTTGAGTGTCTTCATGAGATAAAACTAATTGTTGACTTAATTTATGAGGGCGGCCTTGGTATGATGCGCTATTCGATCAGTAACACCGCCGAATACGGCGATTACAGCCGTGGCCCCAGGGTGATAACAGAAGAAACCAGAAAAGAAATGAAAAAAATTCTTAGTGAAATACAAAATGGTGAGTTTGCCCGCGAATGGATGCTGGAGAACCAAGCCAACAGACCAGCTTTCAATGCTGTAAAGAAACGGGAGCGCGAACTGCTTATTGAGCAGGTTGGCGCTGAAATTCGTCAGATGATGCCCTGGCTTAAAAAAAATAAGTAGGAATATAATTACAAAAATATATAACTATTATTCAGAAAACTATTATTCAGAAACGGCCCGTTTGTTTAACGGGCCGTTTGACGTAAAAACAATAGGCATCTTTACAGATCACAATAGATACTGATAATAAGAAAAATGCGACCTTCTATTGTTCGTTTTAAACGATACACAGAAGGTCGCATAATAATTGATTTGGTGCGGCAGAAGGGACTTGAACCCCCACAGGCGTTACGCCCATAAGAACCTGAATCTTACGCGTCTGCCAATTCCGCCACTGCCGCCCATAATTTAATTGCCGTTTGCACAAAAGTAATGTTAACATAGATAGTTGCCTGTGTCAATACAAATATTCATCTAGAACCAATAAAGCTACTTTCGTGTTAAACCGAAAGTAGCTTTAAGAAACTTTTAGTTAAGCCGCCGGGTTATTTACTCTTGTGATAGCGCCGGCCGGGCATGCACGGAAGCATCTTCCGCAGCGAGTACAGCTATCGGCATTAATAGCGTAATTGGCATTATCATCAATGTAAATGCCACCATCCCTGCATTCCAGTTCGCACGCCGCACAAGCCATGCAAGACGCGGAATCCAAAATAAAGTTGAATTTAAATGTTTTCTTCTTTTCGGCCAAAGGTAATTCCCCCTTATAATAGAAGTAATTGTTTTAAGAAATTGTTCTTCATTTCAGAAAAAAATCCTGCACGATAGTAAAATATAATATCAAAAAAATATATGGTAAACAATAAGAAGAAATCAAAACTATTCAGGAGTCAGAATTAAAGGAGGAAAAATAATGGTTAAAAAAATTAAAGGGTTACGTGCAAAAAATTTTTATGGGTATCGGCCTGTTTGGGAAATGGGAAGAGCGGCAGATGCTAAAAAAAATCAAAAGATTGTAGGAGTTAACCGTCCCGGCACATAAAAAACTCGGTTAGTTAACCGAGTTTTTTATTGGCTGGGGCGGCTGGATTCGAACCAACGAGTGACGAGTCCAAAGCCCGTTGCCTTACCACTTGGCTACGCCCCACTATTATTGGTGGAGGGGGCAGGATTCGAACCTGCGAAGGCATCGCCGGCAGATTTACAGTCTGCTCCCTTTGGCCGCTCGGGAACCCCTCCAAAATTCGGAAGTTAGAAGTGGAAGTTGGACTTGTTCCAATTTCTAACTTATAATTTTTAATTTGTGGTGACCCCACCGGGATTCGAACCCGGGTTACCGCCGTGAAAGGGCGGTGTCTTAGGCCTCTTGACCATGGGGCCATATTGGTCGGGATGGAGGGATTTGAACCCCCGGCCTCCTGCTCCCAAGGCAGGCGCGCTAGCCAAACTGCGCTACATCCCGAAAATCTAAACGCAAAAACTATTTTAGCTTAAGCATTATCTAAAGTCAAGGCTCGGTTAAATAATATTTTTTATCGCATCTGTTAGCTGGGCGGCATTACCGCATTGGAAAACAAAATTACAATAAGCTGCATAAGTGTCTAAAATGCAGTCATCAGTATTCCACTTGTTTTTAGCCAACGGGTTAAGCCAGATGACCCTGCGGCATTGTTCAACAATGTTACGGAAATACCCTACTCCGTCAGGCTGCCAATTGTTCCGTGCGTCTCCGAGGATGATCAAACTGGTCTGATGACTTATAACAGGTAAAAATTTATGGTTAAATTGCTCCCAGACCTTGCCGTAATTGCTAAAACCCGTAGCCGAGATTTTTAACCCCCTGACCAGGTTTTGCGCTGATATCTCCGGCTGCTGGCGGGTTGATGTGATGATATCTGTAATTTCTTCAATTCTATCAACAAAGGCAAAGGAATGAATGCTTTTAAATCGATGCTGCATACCAATCAATATTTGCAAAAAAAACTGGCTGTACGGGGCAACCGAACCGGATAAGTCACACAGGACGACAATCTCCGGTCTGGAGGGTGCCCTTTTTTCTTTTTTGATAGTTAGTGGTATTCCCCCACTGGCTATAGCTTTTTTAACCGTGCGACGAATATCCACACTGCCTGTTGCAGCGGTTTTTTTGCTATAACCTTTTTTTATAGCCAATTTTAACCCCAGGTTAACAATAATTTTGCTTATTTCATGGAGCTGATCGGAATTTGCTGCTGCTATATCGATTTGCCATAGTCTTATTAGCACGGGCGGTTTTAAATTATTATCGCTGGAATGTAAAACTGTCCGATTATTGGTGCGGGTTGGGAATTTACTAACATTGGAATTAATATGATTAATGTCTTTTGACGATAATCTCCCGCCGCCGGCCGTGCCCTTGCCGGCGCCGCTGTTTGTGTCAGTGCCTAACTTATTTATCTCGTTGCGTATAGTATTTTTTAGCAGGTTAAGTTGGCTGCTAAAAGCTTCTTTTGATAACTTTGGCGGATTTTTTTTAATATCTTCAACGTCCAGGGGAGGAGGTATTATTTTCCCGTTTTCCGCCTCTATGCTTAAGATAAAGCTTTTTATTAAAGAAGGCAGAGCCAGATAGCTCTCCTTGTCTTTGGTGAGCGTGCATAACATAGCTGTTTCAATTTCGCAATGATTTAAACCAATAAGATCCAGAGCTTGATAAAAATCAACTATTTCACTGGTTGAAAATTTGATACCTGCTTCAGCTAAGTATTGCATCAATTTAGCTATTTGTGCCTGCATGGGTAAGCATCCTATTCATAAAAATTTTCATAGCTTCAAATATGCTACTAATTTGATCTATAGCGGCAATTGCATCTACGGTATTGATTGTGGCGGAAAGTGTAAGCTTTAATTGCTTGACGTCATAAACGGCGTCAAATTCGGCTTCTCTTAATGTAAACTGGTGAAAACCCGCTTGTTTTTTGAAAGAAAAGAACTTCATAATATTTTCCGGAGATAAGACAATATTTTCTGCGGTATGAGATAGGTTTAATTGGTCAATCCCAAAAATACTTTTTAAGCTATTCAACAGCATTGCATTTAGAATATACGGGTTTTTTAATTCGATTTGGCAAAGGATTTTTTTCTTATCTTGTTGCTGCTTAAATGAAATATAGCCGGAATCATTGAAATTGACCATAAATGTGTCAGTTTTGTGGTTATAATCAACTGCTGCGTGACGATTATTTATAAAATCCTGCCACCCTTCGGCTGATACCTGTTTTAGCGAGTGAATAATTGGTCCCGAAACGCGCAGTGGCAGAACTTGATCCTTAAACTCAGGGGAAATCGGTTCCATTAGATCATGTAATGAAATCTGATCAATACACTCCTGACAGTTATACTGGCTGTCTCGGAAATGTGGTAAAAATTTAATTTTGGCGGTGACAATGTTCCCTTGAACTGCCAACGCCGCATGGGCAACAATGGCCACATCCCTGGAGCGCCATTCGGCCATTCTTATTCCCAACAGCTCATTATTTTCTAAATCAAGGTGACTTACTTCATGCAAATAGGAAAGTTGCTTGACCGGATCGTAGCATCTTGCTGTCAGCAAAATTTTTGCGTCGGTTACAGGTTGGTGAAATTGGCCGGCGTTGCTGATCTGTGCTACGGAAAACAACATAGGAATGACTCTCTCAGCCCATTGCAAAGAGCTTAATTTAAGCAGCAGGTAATTTTCAGTAATATGAAGAATCAAGTCAGGAATCTTTATTGTATCCCCGGTTGCCGTGACGTCAGGTTCACGGGAAAGCATCGTTAATAGATCTGTTTTCTTTTCTACCTGTCTGGTAAGAATTTCTATTTGCATTTGGTCCCCCTAATGCTGCATTTAAATAAATTCTATCATGTAAGGAGCACTTTTAAATGCCACTGAATATAAAATTTTATCAAAGCATTGAAAACGTCATCAGCGGGCTAACAAAACAGAAATATATTGTCAACAGAAAAGTTGCAACCGCGGTATTTCTGGCTGGACGATTGGGTAAGCCATTATTGATCGAAGGGCCGGCGGGAGTGGGCAAAACCGGACTTGCCGTAGCTCTGGCCGGGGCCCTTAATACCGAACTGTTCAGGCTTCAGTGTTACCCCGGGCTTGATGAAAGCAAGACACTTTACGAGTGGAATTACCAAAAGCAATTATTGCATATGCAAATGTATAAAGATGAAGTAGATGTTTTTTCACCGGCATATTTATTGGAACGGCCTTTACTTAAAGCTTTTCGTTCCTCCAGGCCGGCGGTATTGTTAATAGATGAGATAGATAAAGGTGAAGAGGAACTGGAAAGCTTTTTACTTGAGGCTTTATCTGAGTTTCAGGTCAGTATCCCTGAATTGGGAGTTGTAACGGCTGTCCATAAGCCATACGTGGTTTTAACCAGCAACAGTACCCGCCAGCTAAGTGATGCTTTGAAAAGAAGAAGTATCTTTCTATATCTATTATACCCCGAAGCAGCTGTTGAAGAAGCAATTATTAATTTGAAAGTTCCGGGGATATCTCAACGGCTATGTAGCGGAGTAGTCAATTTCGTGCAGGAGCTGAGGAGATTAAGATTGAAAAAAGCGCCAAGTATTACTGAGTCCATAGATTGGGCCAGAACTTTATTGTTACTGGGCCGGAACGGGATAGATGCCCCACTGGTTCGTGAAAGCCTAAATGTATTATTAAAATATGAAGAAGACATAGCCCGTGCCGAATTAAAGATTGATCAAATGATTCCGGGTAAAATTGATGATGATGTTCAAAATAATTTAGCTGCCAATAATTTAGATACCAGTAATTCAGATAATAGTAACAAGATTCAAGCAACTGAAATTAAACACGACTTAACAAGGTTTGATTTTTAAAAGATAGTTTTAAGCAGGAACAATTGTTATTAAAAATTTTCTTCTGCGGGGTCCGTCATACTCACAAAAGAAAACTTTCTGCCAGGTGCCCAATTGCAAAGACCCGTTTTGTACCGGTATTGTTTTTTCAGAACCGGTTAGGAGTGTTTTAATGTGGGCGTGAGAATTGCCTTCCATATGGGTATAATTGTTTGATTCAGGGACCGATTGTCTTAAATAGGTTAGTATGTCGAAAACAACAGCAGAGTCTGCCCCTTCATTTATAGTTACACCCGCCGTGGTATGCGGTACATAAACGTTGCATAAACCGTTTTTTATCTCACTGGCACGAAGGATACGGTTTATCTGAGAAGTGATATCAATAAACTGTTCCTTCTCCTCTGTTCTGACTTCCACTATTTCTTGTATGCGCATTTTATACACCTCGTTTTTGCTGGGTAGTTATAACCTGAATAGAAATAACCTGCCCTTATGGCAGGCTATTTCTTTATGGATAATAGTTACAATAAAAAACTACAGGCTTTGTGCCGCCCTGAACCCAAGGTTAAAGGTTAATATTTCAAGCTTAACTGACAGGTCAACATTTCTTATTTCAATCTCATCTGGAACGTTTAATGCGACAGCTGCAAAATTTAATATGGCTTCCACACCATTTTTAACCATTAAATCTGCTACTTCCTGGGCTGCACTGATTGGTACGGCAATTACTCCAATGCGGATGTTTTCCCTCTCGGCAATTTCTGGAAATTTTGATAAGGCTTGAACTTCAAGTTTACCTATTCTCTTGCCAATTCTCGTAGGGTCTTTGTCAAAGACGCCGGCAATGTTAAAGCCCCTGACATTAAAACCACGATAGGTACACAGGGCAAAGCCAAGGTTACCGGCTCCCATAATCGCCAGAGACCAATTTTGATCCAGTCCCAGTATTTTTAAAGTATATTTCATTAAATCCTTAACGTTATACCCTACCCCCCTGGTACCGAATTCACCGAAATATGCAAGATCTTTTCTAACCTGGGCCGGACTAACACCTACCCCTTCGGCAATTTCACCGGATGATACGGTGGTAACCCCATTTCTGTCCAGTCTTTCTAAAAATCTTGAGTAAATTGAAAGTCTCGTTACTGTTGCTTCCGGTACCCGCAAGGTTTTCAAAAACTTCGCCTCCTAGAAATCCAACCTTTTATGTTATGTTATTAAATTCACATGCTTTAGATATTTATAACACCTCAAAATAATATTGTCAAATGACTTTCTCCAATTTGAATAAAAATTACCTCTAACGGACGAAATATGGGGGTGAAAAACGATTCTACTTTAACCGGGCAACTTCAGCAAAAGAATGATATGCTGCTTCAATGGTCCGTTCAATATGTTCTTTGGTATGTGCCAGGGACATAAAAGCGGCTTCATACTGAGAAGGAGCCAGGTAAACGCCTTTGTCCAGCATTAATTTAAAGAAATGGGCGTACTGCTCCGTATTGGACCTTGTAGCTGTCTCAAAATCATAAACGTCGTCAGATGTGAAAAATGTACACAGCATTGAGCCAACACGTTTAAAGATTAAATTTAAACCTGCCGCGCCGGCTGCTTCCCGTAAACCTTTTTCCAACTGGGCGGATTTTGTTTCTAATTCTTCATAAACCCCTTCTTCTTGGAGTATTTTAAGAGTCGCTATCCCCGCTGTAACCGCCAGCGGATTTCCCGATAGTGTACCTGCCTGGTAAACGGGGCCGGAGGGTGCAACTTGGGACATTATTTCTCTCTTTCCTCCATACGCGCCTACCGGTAAACCTCCGCCAATAATTTTACCCAAGCAGGTCAGGTCCGGTTCAATGTCAAATAATACCTGGGCGCCACCGTAAGCCGACCGGAATCCGGTCATAACTTCATCAATAATTAAAACAGCGCCGTATTCGCGTGTTAATGCTCTTAACCCTTTTAAATAGCCGGGTAGAGGTGGTACAACACCCATGTTTCCGGGTACCGGCTCAACTATTACTGCGGCGATTTCCTGTCCTGTTTCTTCAAATACCTTCCTTAAAATATCCAAGTGATTAAAAGGAACGGTTATTGTGTGTTCTGCCGTACTTTGTGGCACTCCGGGACTGGTAGGAACTCCTAAAGTTAATGCGCCTGAACCTGCTTTAATCAGCAGAAAGTCGGCATGACCGTGGTAGCAGCCTTCGAATTTAACAATTTTATCCCTGCCTGTATAGCCGCGGGCCAGTCTTATTGCGCTCATGGTAGCCTCCGTACCTGAGTTGACAAGTCTGACCATGTCCATAGCCGGCAGGGCATCAACTATTATCCGGGCCAATTCGGTTTCCAATTCCGTTGGCGCCCCGAAGCTGGTCCCCTGCTCCAGGCATTGATGCAAAGCTTCCATTACTTTTGGATGCCGGTGCCCCAGGACTAAAGGTCCCCAAGACCCTACGTAATCGAGGTAAGTATTCCCGTCTACATCTTCAATTAAGGCTCCCTGTCCTCTTTTAATAAAAACTGGTGTTGAGCCGACTGATTTAAATGCTCGAACAGGGCTGTTCACCCCGCCGGGGATAACTTTTTCAGCCTCACTGTAAAGCTGCCTGGATTTTTTTAATTTCTCTTGCATTTTAACACCACCTTATTCAATCCATAAAATATTGCATGCTGCTTTTTTTAAGCTCTTTAGTACTAAAAATTAAGCGGTAATTATGTATACCGGTTGCGTTGGCAATTTTTTGGGCTTTTTCCTTGCACTCATCGCTATTCATACCATGTAGCACCGTAAAAAGCGTATAAGGCCATCCTGGCTGGCTCGGTCTTTGGTAACAGTGTGTTACCTCTTTGAATTCAGCCATCTTTGGGCCAACTTCAGCTATTTGGGTTTCAGGCACTTCCCAAACAACCATCGCATTGGCTATAAAACCTAGATCCTGGTGACGTAAAGCCGCGCCAAAACGGCGTATAATTCCCTGATCAATCATTTTGGTTATTATGTCCATTAATTCCTGTTCAGTAATACCGATTCTTTCAGCAATCAGCCGGTATGGTTCCGGAACAAGAGGGATATCGGACTGAAGTTCTCTAATTATTTGTTTTTCCAGTTCGCTTAGCATAATAACTCCTAGAGGTCAAATTTTACGCGTACTTTAAATACTTTTTGCGAGGGCAGGTTAAGTACTTGGGTGATGCCGGTTCTCGATAATATATCATTTAATATTGATTCAATTTTTTGCTCTGATTCAGCCAGCAGGGTAAACCACATATTATATTCGTGGTCACGCAGATAATTATGAGTGATCCCGGGGTATTCAGCGATGACCCCTCCCACTCTTTCTATATCCTGTGACGGCACTTTCATGGCGCACAGTGTTCCCACATAGCCTACTTTTCTAGAATCAAACAGCCCGCCCAGGCGCCTGATAATGCCTGCCTGCCGCAGCTTGTGAATTCTATTGATAACCTCTGCTTCTTCTAATCCCAATTTTTCGGCAATCAGCCTATATGGCCTTGAAACAACAGGAAAATTAGTTTGAATTAGCCCGAGAATTTGTTTATCTATCCGGTCCAGTTGCATATACTAACCCTTTCTTGCCCCATATAAGCACCAGGGCTCTTCAGCCATGTAATCGCCATGGTAATAATTGGCCCTGGCCCTGCACCCGCCGCATATTTTTTTATATTCACAGCGGCCGCAGCTGCCGCTGTAATCCAATGTGCGCAACCTTTGCAGCGTTTCATTCTCCTGCCATATTTGATTAAACGGAGTTGTGCGCACGTTGCCGAGCGGGATATTCAGGTAGGCGCAGGGTTGAACGTCACCACGCGGGCTGATGATGCAATAGGCTGTTCCCGCCAGGCAACCCCGGCTAAAGCGGGTATTAATTCCCATTTGCCGGGCGATGCGCATAAACTGCGGGGCACAGGTTGGCTTTAGCTCTATGTCCACCTGTCCCTGCTTAGCCATAATCTGTTTAAGCAATTGTTCGTATTGCTCGGCCCTGAGGGTTTCAGCTTCAATATTCACCGCCCTGCCTGTCGGGACCATAAAAAAGATATGGTGGCCCCGTGCGCCTTTTTGGACGGCCAGGTCAGTCAATTCTTCCACTTCACCGGCGTTCCATTCCATCACTGTAGTATGAAGCTGAAAGGGTAAGCCAGCTTCCAGACAAGCCTGCATTCCGTCAATCGCCGCCTGCCAGCAGCCGGGGGAATTCCGGAAACGGTCGTGTTCGTCCGGCCGGGCACTGTCCAAACTAATTCCGATGGCCAAAGCGCCGGCATTTTTCAGCGCCCGGGCAGAATTACTGTCAATAAGCGTGCCGTTAGAACCCAGTACAGGTCTCAAACCCGAGTGCGCGGCATATTCAATGAGTTCGTAGATATCGTCTCTCATTAACGGCTCACCGCCGCTAAAGATCATTATCTTAAATCCTGCTGCCGCAATTTCGTCGATTAGCTTTTTACCCTCTTCAAAATTTAGTTCCTCTTCAGCCTTTGCCCCGGATTCACGATAACAATGTTTACAGAACAAGTTGCAGGCATTAGTGGTGTTCCAGGAAACCAGCATCTTAATTACCCCCGGATGTTATTAAATTTGGTCTTCCAGCCAACGTGCCGCGTCTGGAGCGTGATAGGTTATAATCATATCCGCCCCCGCCCTTTTTAGACCGGTAAGGGTTTCCATGGTTAACCTTTGCTCATCAATCCAGCCCATTGATGCGGCGGCTTTGATCATGGAGTACTCACCGCTGACATTATAAGCTGCCACAGGGTGTTCAAAATTTTCTCTTACAGCAGAAATTATATCCATATATGCCATAGCAGGTTTAACAATTATAATGTCGGCACCTTCGGCTATATCTTGTTCGGCTTCCCTCAGCGCTTCACGCTTGTTGGGAGGGTCCATCTGATATGCTTTCCGGTCTCCGAATTGTGGTGCCGAACAGGCGGCTTCCCTGAATGGTCCGTAAAAAGCCGAGGCATATTTTACGCTATAAGACATGATCGGTATCTCTTCAAAACCTTCTCCGTCAAGCGCTTCACGTATAGCCTGAACCCTTCCGTCCATCATGTCGGATGGCGCGATCAAATCTGCTCCGCTGCGGGCGTGAGAAACCGCGGTTTGTGCCAATAGTTCAAGTGTGGGATCGTTTAATACCTTTCCTTCACGAATGATGCCGCAATGGCCATGATCGGTATATTCACAAAGACATACATCTGTAATTACCAGCAGTTCCGGGTAGTTATCCTTAATTGCACGCACTGCCTTTTGAACTATGCCATTTTCATCGTATGCGCCCGAGCCTAAAGAATCTTTATGATCAGGAATTCCAAACAGCAGTACCCCGGGAATGTCCAAGGCGTTTATCTGCGCTACTTCCTTTAACAACAAATCAATGGTCAGGTTATAAACACCCGGCATAGACTGAACAGGAACCTTTTTATCCTTGCCTTCAATAACAAAAAATGGGTAGATCAAATCATCAACCCGCAGATAATGCTCCCTTACCAGTTTGCGCATATTGGCACTGGAGCGAAGACGCCTGGGCCGGGCAACGGGGTAATACATAACGGCACCTCCCGTAAACGGTTAAAATTATTGAATTTCTTCGTTTGATAGATAGCAAGCAGGGTCTGAAGCCCAAAAGTCACCGTGTACCGCTTCAGCCCGTGCTCTGAAATTTCCATTGCACATATCCAAATAACGGCAAACAGCACAGCGGCCTTTTAGCAGGGGCTTGCGGTGCTTTAAACCATGCATTAAAGAATTATTGGTATCAGTCCAAATATCTGCAAATTTTCTTTCACGGATATTGCCTAAAATATAATTGCGTGTAAATTGGTCAGGGTGGACATTCCCAGACCAGCCTACTGATCCTATGGCCATGCCGGATCGGTTTCCGCCGTTCATCAGCAGCAATTGCCGCACCCTTTCAGCTCTTTGGGGATTGGTGTTTTTTAAGTACAAATAAATATATATGCCGTCGGCATGATTATCAACAGTTAATATTTCTTTGGGTAATCCCCTGCGTTCAAAATCCATAGTCTTTTTTATAATCAGATCCAGCACTTGCCGTGTCTCGGAATGGCTGATATCGGAATCAACCATCTGGCTTCCCCGCCCGCTGTATACCAGGTGATAAAAGCATACCCTGGGTATGTTCTCTTCTTCAATTAACTTAAATATATCAGGTAATTGCATAAAATTATGGCGGTTTATTGTAAACCTGAGCCCAACTCTTACACCGGCCGAACGACAGGCGCGAATGCCACTTAAGGCCTGGTCAAATGCTCCCTGGCGGCCGCGAAAGCTGTCGTTATTGGCACCTATGCCGTCCAGGCTTATGCCAACGTAGCTGATTTGAGTTTGCTTGATCAGCTTGGCCATGTCGGTGGTAATTAGCGTGCCGTTGGTGGAAATGGTAGCCCTGATACCCTTCTCTTTGGCGTAACCGGCCAGTTCAAAAAAATCTTTGCGCAATAAAGGTTCTCCGCCGGAGAAAAGGATCACCGGAACATTGAAATAGGCCAGATCATCAATAAAGCTTTTAGCTTCCTCCGTGGTCAGTTCTTCTTTACCGGCTTGTTCGTCGGAACTGGCATAGCAGTGCATGCACTTTAAATTGCATGACCTGGTCATGTTCCACACAATCACCGGGCCGGCGCCCGGTGCCGTGCCGTTGGGCTGGCACCCGGAATTACTTTTATAGCGCAACGAATCGCCGTAATTCTTCGATCCGCAAAGCAATCTGCTTACACTTATCATTATAACCCCTTCATATCAATGGAATTGACGTTATCTAGAATTGCACTGACTAAACCGGGAATAGTATATTCCTTTGCCACTATATCACAACGCAGCCCCAGATCTGAAGCTGTTTTAGCAGTTATGGGACCGATGCAGGCAATCCTGGTGTTTTCGAACAGGCTTGTTTCCGAAGGTCCTATGCCAAGCAAGGTAATAAAATTTTTTACCGTTGAAGAGCTGGTAAAGGTAATAATACTAATTTTACCGGCTGCCAGCATTTCTTTAATTGTATCGGAGTTGATCGATGCCGCCAGCGTTCTGTACGCGATTACTTCATCAACTTCAGCGCCAAGTGCCCTTAATGATTCGGGCAATAATTTTCTGGCGATATCGGCCCGCGGCAGCAATATTTTGTCCCCACGGGATATTTTATGCTTAAGCCCCTCAACTATCTCTTCTGCTCTGTATTCCGAAGGAATATAATCTACATTCAGGGCGAGAGAGCGCAGTTCCTTGCCAGTCCGGGGGCCAATGGCACATAATCTTATTCCTTTTAAATCCCGTATGTCACGGTTAAAGTGCTGAAAACGCTTGATAAAGCTTTTTACACCGTTTACGCTGGTAAAAACAATCCAATTGTAGGTATCTATAGTTTTAATTGAATTATCCAGAGGTGCAAAATTTTCCGGATCAGCAATGGTTATAGTGGGAAATTCAACAGGTTCTCCCCCCAGGTTTTCTATTAATTGGGAGAGGACGCTGGCTTGTTCACGGGAGCGGGTAACCAAAATCCTTTGGCTGAACAGTGGCTTGTTTTCAAACCATTTGAGTTTTTCCCTGAGTTTTACAACTTCCCCGACAATAATTATGGCCGGGTTTTTAAACCCTTGCTCCACTGCCAGGTGAGATATGCTGGCAAGGTCGCCGATTAAAGTTTTCTGTTCAGGCCGAGTGCCCCACCGGATTAGAGCAACAGGCGTCCGGGGTGACCTACCGTATTCCATCAGGCGATTGGCTATTGCCGGCAGGTTGCTCATGCCCATTAAGAAAATGAGCGTTCCAGTACCGGTGGCCAGCTTAGCCCATTCGATGTTCGAATTCTCTTTGGTGGGATCTTCATTGCCGGTGATGATAGAGACTGATGAAGTGAAATCCCTGTGGGTAACAGGGATTCCGGCATAAGCTGGTACGGCCACGGCTGAAGTAATACCGGGTACAATTTCAAAAGGAATTCCATGCTTCGAAAGTTCCTCGGCTTCTTCACCCCCGCGTCCGAAAACAAAGGGGTCCCCCCCTTTCAAACGGGCTACTGCCAATCCCTCTTTAGCCTTATTAACCAGCAACTCGTTAATTTCACTTTGAGTGAGGGTGTGTCTGTCCGGCTGTTTGCCTGCAAAAATAATTTCTGCGTCCGGCCGTCTGTAATCCAGCAGACGCGGGCTGGCTAAACGGTCATAAACAATAACATCGGCCTGTTTAATGCATACTAAACCTTTAACTGTGATTAGACTAGGATCACCCGGTCCGGCGCCAATGAGATAAACAGTTCCTTTATTCACCATCATCTATACCAAACTCCTGTCTGGCTCGGGTTAATATTTCCCCCGCGCCTTGCTCTAGAAGCATTTCAGCAAGTTTTTCACCAAGGTGTTCCGCTTTTTCGGCCGGCCCGGAAATACTTTGGCGAACCGCTTGTGTGCCATGAAGATCGGCAACGATTCCTTCCAATGTCAGATGGCCGTTTTCAACTCTGCCAAGTGCCCCTATCGGCACCTGACAGCCACCTTCCAGCCTTTTCATGAAGGACCTTTCTGCTTCAATTGCAATTCTGGTTATTTTATGGTCTATAGCGGAGATTACATCCATTGTAGCACAGTCATTAGCACGTAATTCCACACCTATGGCCCCCTGGCCAACTGCCGGTAAACAAATATTAAATGGTATGTAATCTGAAATCAAATGCTCAAACCCCATCCGTTTAATACCTGCATATGCGAGTACAACGGCATCAAGGTCTAGTTCTTTCAGCTTTCGTAAACGTGTTGTCAGGTTTCCCCTGATGTCCAGCATTTTAAAGTCCGGCCTGTAATTCAAAAGCTGGGCACGCCGTCTTAAACTGCTTGTTCCGATGCGTGCCCCGGCTTTCAAATCATTTAACTTTTCACCGTTTTTCGCTATCAAAACATCCCCGGGATACTCTCTTTCGCAGATTGCCCCGATAATTAAGCCACCAGGCAATTCGGTGGGCAGGTCCTTCATGCTGTGGACGGCCAGGCTGATACGACCTGCCAGCAAAGCGTGTTCCAGTTCCTTTGTAAACAGGCCTTTATCGCCTATTTTGGCCAGCGCAACGTCAAGAATGTTATCACCTTTTGTTTTCATGCCATTAATAACAACAGGAAGGCTGGGGTTGTGCTTTCGCAATTGTTCGGCAACCCACTTGGACTGCCACATAGCCAGATCACTATCCCGGGATCCAATTAATATTTTACCTAACATTTTGCCTCCTGAACCTTACGATGCTGTTGCTTATAGGACAATAATGTCCAATATTAATTTAAAAATTTCGGGTGTGTCTAAATAAAGACCTCACCCGATAGAAATATACATAATTAACCACGCACCAATGCCTGTACCGATACCGGACGGTCATGCATATGTTCCGGGTTGACCCCGGTTTCCCGTACTTTATCAAGGCGAAATAGCGTATCTAAGGTTTCATTATAAAGCGGGCCTTTATCAGTTAACGCATATTCTTTTAAGTTGGTTACGGGAGCGTGCAACAGTTGATTGACAATGGAATTGGCCATTGCCTTAATCACTTTTTGATCATGATCAGATAATTCCCCCAGCCTGTTAAAAGCCCGCTCAAGTTCCTTCTGTTTTATTTCATTACCAAGTTTTTTAAGCGCAGCCACAGTAGGAATTACATACTGGGAACCAAGCCAGTGGGCAAACTCTTCAACGCTTTCTTCTATAATTGCTTCTGCCTGCACAGCTGCGCGCTTGCGTTCCATCAGGTTATTGTCGATCACGTTTTGCAGCGCATCGATGTCATACAAAGACACACCAGGCAGCTTGCCTACTTCTGGCTCAATATCCCTTGGAACTGCTATATCAATCATCATAATCTTTTTGCCGGGGTTTTCTGTTAATACTTTTCGAATCCCTTTACTTTTAACCACATAGTGTGTTGCAGCGGTGCAACTTATTACTATGTCGGCAGAACCAAGGTAATTATACAGTTCGTTAAATTTTACAGCTTTGCCTTTAAATTGATCCGCCAGATATATTGCCCGTTCGAAGGAACGATTTGATACAATAACTCCGGAAACACCATTTGCTACCAGATGCTTGGCGGTCAGTTCACTCATCTTGCCCGCACCAATAACCAGAACCGATTTTCCTATTAAATTTCCAAATAATTGTTTGGCCATTTCAACTGCGGCATAACTAATAGAAACGGCATGCTGATCAATACCGGTTTCTGTACGGACTCGTTTGCCGACAGTTACTGCCTGTTTAAACAGGTTATTAATGACCTTGCCGGTGGATTCATGTTTGTGTGCCGACTGGTATGCTGTCCTAACTTGCCCTAGAATTTGGGTTTCTCCCAGCAGCATGGAATCAAGCCCGGCAGCAACTTTAAAAAGATGTTGAACAGCTTTATTCTGAATATGAACGTAAGTATATTTTTTTATTAGTGCTAAATCAACTCCGGATTTTTGCTTGAAAAAATTTCTAATATTCTCAATCCCATGTTCAGTGTCTGACACATGAGCATATATTTCCGTGCGGTTGCAGGTAGAAATAATCACACATCCCTGAATTAGGGGATCAGCAAGCAATTTGCCATAAGCCTCCTGCAATGCATTTTCTGAGAATGATAGCTTTTCACGAATTTCCACCGGAGCAGTTTTATGATTTAAGCCCACTATGATAATAGACACTTTTTACCCGCTCCTTTGCTTGCTCTATATCTCCCTGCTTGACCAGGTCAATGGTAAGGTTATCAACCAGATTTTTAAGGATGTAGCTTCTTTGTTCAAGATCTTCGATATTATTAATAACAAGGTTTCTCATATTACCAATGTAATCGATAAATTCTTTAAACTGGGGACCGAAATCAGCTTCTAATTTTTTTCTTAGAACTTTGGCCAGGGCCGGGCTTTTACCTCCGGTGGATATGGCCAGCTGCAGGTCTCCCCGAACGACTGTAGATGGTACGATAAAAGTGCATAATGAAGGTTTATCAACTACATTGACCGGGATATTTTTCTGCGCACAATCCTTTGCTATAGCACTATTAACAGCATGATTATTGGTTGCACAAAAAACAAGGCAGGCATCATCAAGTTCAGCAGTGTGATAATTGGTCCCACGATAACAGACTTTACCGTCTGCCACCAGTTCCTGCAGTGCGTTGTTTAATTTTGTGCTAATTATATAAACTTTAGCATCGTATGCCAAAAGGTTTTTTACTTTTCGTTCGGCAACGCTGCCTCCGCCTATAACAAGACATTTTTTATTCTTAATATCTAGAAAAAGAGGGTAATGCTTCAAACCAATCCACCTTTTCTAAAACTTTCTCACGCCTACGAAATCAGAAATTATTTGCATAGTCTTTTTAATCGGCACATCGGGTAAAGCATTTAATTCCTTTTTAGCTTTGACAATGTATTTTTGGACAATTTCCGAGGAGTGTTGTATGCCCCCGCCTTCTTTAATCAAAAAAATAGCTTCGTTAATTTCCTCCTCGGTTTTGCTCTTCTTGGCAATTAGTGCTCTGAGTCTATTACGATTAGGGCTCTTTTGCAGTGAGTAAATTGTCGGCAGTGTAATTATCCCCTGACGAAGATCACTCCCAACCGGCTTACCCAGTTTAATTTGTTCGGCTGTCATATCAAGGATGTCGTCAGTAATTTGAAAAGCCATGCCTATATTATGGCCAAATCTTCGCAATCCTTGATGTACGCCGGCAGGGGCTCCGCATGCCACGGCACCTAGTTGTGCGGATGCTGCAATTAATAAAGCGGTTTTTCTGTTGATACGGTAAAAATAGTCTTTAATATTTTGATCAGCATCAAATGCGGATGAAATCTGAATAATTTCACCCTCACACATTTTAACACTGGTTTCCGCTAAAACTTTGGGAATTAAAGGCTCTTTGTATCTTGATATTAAAATTAACGACTTACCCAATAGATAATCGCCAACGTGTGAGGAAATCTTATTACCCCAGCGTGCTTTAACCGTTGGCATACCCCGTCTGGTAAGGGAAGAATCTACAACGTCATCATGTACTAAGGTAGCCATATGAATAAGTTCTAAGGCTACGGCAAGTGGTAATAGCTTGTCTAAATCAAAATTATAAAATTTCCCCCCTAATAAACAGAATGCTGGACGTAATCTTTTACCTCCGGCGTTAATCAGGTGGGTTGCCGTGTCGGTAAGCAACTGGTTCGATGCTTGTACGGCCTGTTTTAACTCTTCTTCCACTATGCCGAGTTCATACCGTATGTCACTAAAAAAATCAAAATTCATTAAGTTCACCTACTTGTGGCAGCGATGCTCAAACGAGCAACAAACAGCGGAACAATCATAAGCCTTCGACATACTTGTTTAAATTTCCTCTATAGGGTTATCTATAAAATCGAAGACATGATATCGAAATATAGTAAAATATTACTATTAAAGCCTTTAGGGCTCACTATAATAGATTATTATATTTTACCTTTAAAATCAATGGAATTGTATACACGACAAGCTTGTTTATATTAATAGCATTTGTTATAATGTTTGTTGTCCCCAAAAACAATATACGGGGGTGGATGGTGCCTGGTGGTGCTCCTGGTCTTCAAAACCAGTCGTGGGGCGGCGTTCCCGTCCCTGGTGAGTTCGATTCTCACACACTCCCGCCAGTAAGCTTTGCGGCGTTTGGGTTAAGCTACCCAAACGCTTTTTTATTTTGATAAAAATGCAAAACCAGTACAGCTCAAACAACTGCTTTTAGCACTACCGGATTAAGTAAGGACGACTGATTTTTTACGCCCCTTCCTGCTAATTTAGGGAGGTAATATTAATGGCAAGGGAGAGTAAAAAAAGAACCAGCTTTCAAAAAATCTTGGTAACTACTTGGAGCTAGGCCTGGCCGTCCCTTCCAATACTGCCATTCCAAGTGCTTGGCTGGTTTATACCGGCATCACCGAACAGGGGCAGCGGTCTTTGCACCCGCTGCCCGTCTTGAAACCCAATTAAATTATTTAAAATAATCACCTACAACCATAAAAATATCTAACGTTCTCACCATGCCAATAAGTTTACCCCTTTTTAACACCGGCAACGAATTTACCTTATGCTTTAACAAAGCCTGGGCCACTTCACTGACACTATCACGGGCGTCTACCGTAGCAAGGGCAATTGGGCGCATGACATCCCTAACAATCAGTTTTGCATGTTCCCGCATGCTGTTAATATAATACCACCCCCATGATTCAGCTTTAAAATTGGGGTCATTATTTAATTCCTTCAGGCCAACTGCTTTTAGTATTTCATTTAAACTTAAAACCCCTACAAGCTCACCGCTCTGCCCGAGCACTATAACACTCCTGTGTCCATACCAGGCCCTACCGTCTTTATGAAAGGAGTCTCGCAAAACTTTAATGGCACGATAAAGGGTCTCTTTTTCGGAAATAGTAACGTAATCACTTATTGATATCATAATATCCTCTGCTGTTTTTTTAACCACAGTCAACAACTCCTTTAATCATTCCAAAAACTCCCCCACAGACCAAAACAAGTCAATGGTTCTGACTATTCCAACCAATTCCTTACCCGACATTACCGGCAACGAGTTTATCTTCCACTTTACCATAGTCACAATAGCCTCAAAAATAACGCAATCTTCTTGTACTGTGATGAGACTTAAAGGACGCATAATATCCTTCGTAACTATTTGCAAGCTATTATGGAAACGGGGCATAAAGAATAAACCCATAGGATCACCTTTCAGCAAATGATCCAGCATTGCCTGTATTTTAAAAGCTTTTAAAAGGCTCCTAAGAGTCAAAATTCCTACAAGTTCCTCCCTGTCGTTAATAACAAGGAGTGATTGAAAACCATACCAGGTACCGTCTTTCTGGTGAAAAGATTCCCGCATGATACTAAAAGCTTCGGCTGCAGTATAATCTTCATATATTACCGGGTATTCTTTTACCGGAACCATATAATCGCGAACCCTTTTATTATCATACATAGTAATACCCCCATAAAAAATGAACCTCAAAACCTCAAAACCTTAAAACATTGTTAAACAGGCTTCGGCCAGGACCAGGGATCCATTTGCCCCGCTGAAAGGCCCAAATGCTTCATGTATTTTCCGGTAATAAAAATATATTCACTTAAGATGTGTCCCATATACTGCACACCGTGCTCTTGTTCTGGAATTACCGTGAAAGGAAAACAGAGCCTAAACCGGTATCTACCCGTATTCTCCACATGTAAGGTTTCCCTTTCAATGGCCATGCCCATATGCTTTTCAATAAAATCTTTTTTCTGCAAAAGAGGCAGAAAAACAGAACCTTTATAACCGTCCATAACCAATTCAATGGTCAGTAACTTTTGACCCTTGTATTGACCTTTACGAGGTATACTTTTGTATACCCGGTAGAAGACATCTACATCTTTAAATACACGAATACATTTTGATGATTGCAGCGAATTAATAGTTTTACCCAAAGAAATACAATAAATATTAATACCTCTCCGGGCAAGTAGCTCACGCGCCTGCGCAATAACGTCTTCTAAGAACACTCCAAATTCTTTATTGGCAATACCGTTTTTTTCGCTGCTTTTATTACCCTTACGTTCATTACCAATGGTCTGCGGCAGCTTTTCTTTAACCCAGTGCTCAAATAATTTCAATACTTCCAATTGATGTTCTGCTACAACATGATGCACAACAAATGCTTTCCTCTGCTGTTCCAAAATGTTGACAAACTCCTTATAAGTCATATAACCACCCCCCGGTTAAACAAGCTCCTTTAACACTCCGGCAGCCTGTTTTTAAAAAAGGGTGCTTAGCATCCAATCTGCCGCGCACCCTTAAACAATCATCATTTTGCACATATCTTTTTCTTCAGATCTAATAAAGGATAATTTTTTGTATTTTTTTTGTTTCCTTTAATCAGCCTTAACCTCGTTTCTGTTTTAACCGGTAAGGTTTTTACCCTGTGCATTTCGGCAAGGAAAAAAGGTTCCTCCAAGTTCCTGACCATCCAGCAGTATAGTTTTTTCCATAACTCCATAAGGACATCTCCCTTATCTTTTTTTAAACAAGGCATCACTGTGTTACAACGACCTAAACTGTTTGAGCTAGCCGTGCTGGACAATCTGGTGCGCCCCTTCTTTCGCCTCTTTTTGCAGCTCCCTTTTTCTTTTCCACATATTACCGAGTATGATAATTCCCCCTGTGGCCAGCGCAATACACATGGTAATAAAACTGATATTATTAAGAAAATGAATGGTGCCCCGGGCAATATCCAACTTGCCCAACTCATGCAGGTAGCCCGGTATAGCGAAACCTCTGCTTACAGAAACAATAATCATAATGGTAGACATTACCACTTTTATCATGTATTCTTTTACATACGTAGTTCCCACTGCTCCAAGTTGAACCCCAATCAAAGATCCGGCAAGGATTAAAACAACCATTCTAATGTCCACAAAGCCTCCCATGGCCCAGGTCACTGTACCGGTTAATCCCATCATAAAAGCAATAACTAATTCTGTGGCGCTAGCCATCAACGCAGGTATGCCGAGCACATAAATCATTCCCGGTACTCCAACAAAACCACCCACGGCAATGGTTGCTGCCATCATGCCGGTCGCCAGCCCCACGGGAACCGTTACCCATAAAGAAACCTTAGTATTAGTGGATTTTATATGAATCATCGGTGGGATATTAATTTTTTTAATTTTATCCGCCAGACTGGAAGAAGTGTCTTCCGATTTAGAGCGCATTGCCCTTCTGGCATCAAAGAGCATATATATCCCCAGTACAGTTAAGATAGAAACAAAAGCCAAACTTACATAAAGGTTTGAACCTGCTGCACCCCATTGAGTAAAAATGAATTTCTGTATTTTTATGCCTATTTGCACACCAATTGTAGCACTAACGGCCATAATGACACCTAGTTTTATATCTACCTGGCCATACAAAAAGCGTTTATATGACCCCACCAGCGCCTTGGGAAATTTGTGGCACATGTTGGTGGCCACTGCAATGGCTGCCGGAACCCCCAGACTCATCATCCCCGGAGTCAGCACAAAAGCTCCTCCCGATCCAATAAACCCGCTGATCAGCCCGCCAAGAAAACCAAGGATAAACAAAAACAGCATACTGAATGTATTTAGTTCAATAAATTTTTTAACGATATCCTCCGAGTTTAATACCTCGCCGGCCGCTTCACCAATGCCGGGAAGCGATATTATAGCTGCAACTGCCAAAGCTATGATGCTTAACCTTTTGATCAGAATAGACTTATTTTTTTTCATTTAATGTCCCCCCTTTTTATTTACCGGTTTAAAGCCAACAGCTTCAATAAAGTAATTAGCAAAGGCCCCATGCACAAAGGAAAATACCAGAGCGGTAACAATAACTGCCAGGGAAAATACTCCACCGCGGGTAAAATAATCAGTGACCGCCTGCTGGTTAAGAAATACTATTACGTATAGTGCCATAGATACTACGCCCCAAACAATTGTAAGTAAAATATTTTTGTTCATTTCCCCACCTCTTTAAATTTTTTAAATTTTCAGTAAATTAAAGACAAGTTATTTTTACTTTGAATCCCCTCCTTGCACTAGATTTTAGCCTTTGTGCTATTTATCACTTTTGCATTGCTACTATTGCAACCGGCATGCCATTGGGTATAGAGAAAAATATCACATAATCATTGGATCTTATTTTCATAAATTAACTCAATTGGTGAAAATCACAACAGATGCTGTATGATATCTGGTCAACAAATAAAAACAACCGCCTAAGCCGTATATTACCTGTAAAAAAGATCAGATGATTTAGGATGGAATTGTCATAAAATTAGTCAGTATTTTCTGTTTTTTAACGTAAGCACTTTGAGCATTATGGTTTTTTCAAAATTTTTCTCTAACCTCAACTAGTTGATCAGGTATAGAACATTTAAGTAAAACAAATCGCCCTTTCGGGCGACTGAACAATAAACCGAGGATGGATGTCTTGTTCTTGGGATCCGGAAGACCTGGCCGGTCTTCCAAATCCTCCGGGTATAAACTTACCGGGGCGCTAGAATGAAGGTGGAGTTATGGCAGTTATTGCCACATACAAGTCAGGACCGGGGTTAAAGGTTCTATGAGCCACTTTTTTGGGAATATAGATGCTATCACCTGCTTCCAGTAATACAGCACCATTTTCAAATTCAAATTTTCCTTTTCCCGAAATGACAAAGGTGCATTCTTCACCAATATGTGATAACAGTTCGGGCGAACTATATTCACCCGCTTCCACTTCCCAATAAATCATCTCTAATTGACCACTTACGTCAGGTGTTAATAACTGCAAGCTGATCGCGGTTTCAGAGGCTTGAAAAATTTTTCGCTCGTTCTTCCTGATAACATTATCTGTAAAATCCCTTTCCTCCAATAAAAAAGAAAAGGCAGGTCTTTCCAGAGCTTTACTAATTTTGCGCAGCGCGGTGAGGGAAGGTTCAATCTTACCCAATTCAACCTGGCTTAAGTAGCTAATCGAAAGCCCTGTTTTATCTGCTAATTCCTTGAGTTTCAGTTTTTTATTCTTTCTTACTTTACGTATAGTATCTCCCAGCATATTCACAGCATCCAACCCTTACACTTGTTAAGACAATTACCATGCCCAGAACAATTTTTAATGATCGCTAATTATCAAACCCATGTTCATAATGCTTAAAATAATCAGGTTTTACTTATAAATACGACATTTTATGGGGCAGTTCCTCCCGATTTTACTAATCAAAAGGTTTATAATGCATATATAATCCGCCAAGTCTTCCGGTTATAAAAGTTCAAAGACCTGCTGCGTTTATGTTTCAAAAACAAGAGGACCTGCTTGCAAGGTCCTCTTGTACTAATATTATCTTTTTATAGTTTTAATTAAACTTACTGCAGCCAATACCCCAATTTACATTCCTGCATTTTCGGATTTATTTTCCGCCTGCCGGGGGAAGGTCAAGTAAATGCTTAAATAGCCAAATACCGGCCCAATTAAATTTGCAACAATGCTAAAAGCAAAGGCGATCAGGATATCCTGGCCGGCCGACCCGGTCTGGTGAAAGAACCCTCCATAGTAGGTGGCAAAGACGCAGGAATAACCGTTAAAAGCCGCCAGTCCGCAGCTGGTTGCGGGTACCCTTAACACCAGCATCAGCAGAAGCACGGTAATGAATACCGCCAGCATCATGGCGGGCATTAAGGACAGGAAGCCCATAAATACATTAATCAACCAGATACACAACGCGGCAAGCACGGCGCCCGCCAATGCCGCAGGGTAAACACTCTTGAACACGCTCGTGTTGGCTCCAAGGGCAAAGTACCAGGCCCAGGCGATGAACAGCGCCCAAACAGGCAGCCCCAGCTGAGGCAGTGCAACCAGGCATGATACCGCTGCCAGCAAAGCAACCACGATTTCAATCGGAATTAGGGTTTTCATTTATATCACCCCTGAATTCTATTTTTGATGCATTTCTTCATTGATGCATTTCTTCAATAAATGAGGTATTGAATGTTCCGGCCAGGTAACTGGCGCTGCTGATGATGGCCAGATTGGCGGGAACTGTTGTTTTAACCCCTGCAATCACAAATTCTGACAGTGCGTCTTTGAGCCGCTGAATTGATTCCGAGCGGTTGCTGCCCCAGGCGATCACCTTGGCCAGCAGCGGGTCGTAATACGGCGGAACAACGCCGCCTTCCTCCAGGGCATGGTCTATTCTCAGCCGGCCGTCATCCATTGGGGGAAAGTGCAATTTGGCAATTGACCCGGGTGACGGGAAAAATGTTACCGGATCCTCGGCGTAAACCCTGGCTTCAACGGCATGCCCGCTTAATTGAATGTCACTTTGCCGGACTTTCAGCTGCTCGCCGGAGGCAATTGCCAGCTGGCATTGAACAATATCCAATCCGGTGACAAATTCGGTTACAGGGTGTTCAACCTGCAGCCTGGCGTTTATCTCCATAAAATAATATTTTCCGTCATCAGCTCTTAAAAACTCCATTGTGCCGGCACCCTGGTAATTCATCGCCTGAACCAGGCTCTTGGTATATTGATAAAGGTTTTCTCTGTCCTCTTCCGTTACCACGGGAGAGGGGGATTCCTCAATGATCTTCTGGTAGCGCCGTTGAATGGAGCACTCCCGCTCACCCAGGCAGACTACATTGCCGTGGCGGTCTGCAAGGAATTGAATTTCAATATGCCGCGGTTTTTCCACCTTTATTTCAACATAGCAGTCGGATGATGCAAAGGCCAGCTGACCGATGCGCGACAGTCTCTCGTAGGCCTGCTTCACTTGCCCCTGCCCCTGGCCGCGGATAATCTCAATGCCCTTGCCGCCGCCACCTTTGTCCAGCTTCAGGATGAGTGGGAATCCAAACTGATAGCCGAAACGGCGGATCTCGTCGGCATCCTGCAGGGGTTTTACGGTTCCCGGTACCACAGGTACGCCAGCTTTGGTGGCGAGGTCCCGGCAGTAACATTTGGATTCTATGGCTTTGAGCACCGCCGGCAGCGGCCCGATCCAGTTCATCCCACCTGCGGCAACGGCTTCGGCAAACGCCGCGTTCTCCGATAAAAAGCCGTAGCCCGGGTGCACGGCGTCGGCCCCTGATTTTTTAGCCGTATCAATAATGACGTCAATATTAAGATAGCTTTTAACGGGGTTGGCGGGGCCGATAAGATAGGCTTCGTCGGCCTGCTGTAAATAAAAAGCGTTTTTATCGGCCTCCGAGTAAACAGCGACCGTTTTAATGCCCAGCTTCCGGCAGGCCCTGATAATTCTGGGCACAATTTCTCCCCTGTTGGCAATTAGTAATTTTTTGACCATTTTTTTTGCCTCTACTCGCCCTCTACTTCCAAAATCACCATCGGGCTATCCACTTCCATCTCATCCCACTCGGCTACCAGAATTTTCTTAACCACGCCGTCATACGGCGAAAGTACGGAAAGCTCGTTTTTCATGCAGTTGATTACAGCCACTTCCTGGCCCCGGGCAACTTTTTCACCCTCGTTGACTACAACCCGGGCCACCAAGCCGGGCATGTGCGCGTTAATCGCCTTTTCCATATTACAGTCCTCCTTGTCTAATAGGTCTTTAATTGATTATTTTTAAGATTCGCTGATTTTTACCAGCGGTATTTCCAGGCGCTCATACTCCTCTTTGATCTTTTTAACGACCTCTGCGGCATTGGGTGAATCTCCGTGACAGCAGATGGTATCCGCCCGGGCACTGATCAAATTACCGCTGATAGTATTAATTTGTCCTTGCCTGGCCACCATTACAGCCCGCTCGGCAACCTCTCCGGGGGACCGGGGCTTCTTTTTACGCTCCAGCACCCAGTTGCCGTCATCGTCATAACTCAGGTCGACTAGAATTTCGGCGGCTACTTTAAGGCCCAACTTTTTGCCGCGCTCCCAGATCAACGTGTTTCTTTGAACAAAAAGATAAAGTTGGAAGTTATACCTGGATACGGCATCCAAAAATGCATCGGCATACCTTTCGTCTTCGGCGACCATGCGGTAAAGAATCCCGTGCGGCTTGACATGTTGCATTGACATGCTGCGGACTTTTAAAAAGGCGTCCAGCGCTCCAAGTTGGTAAAGGGTGTCTGTCCTCAGTTCCTCAGGGGTGATATCCATTCTCCTTCGTCCGAATCCCTGTTTATCGGGCAATCCGGTATGGGCACCTACGGCAACCCTGTATTTTTTGGCTAACTGCACAGTTTCATCCATAACCAGCGGGTCGCCGGCGTGAAAGCCACAGGCGACATTGGCCGAAGTGATATGCTTCATCACTTCCTCATCGTTGCCAAGCTTATACCGGCCAAAGCTTTCCCCCATATCGACGTTGATATCCATTTATGTCACCTCTTCTAGTAATTTAAGCCAGTGATTTCTCATCAAATAAAGCCCTTTGTGCCCTGCGCGCTAAAGCGGCCTCCTCCTGGGTACACATTTCGAACCTGATGTAGTCGCGGGAAGGAGTGCCCTGGCCGACTTTCCACAGGTCGGCGTTAATCACGGACAGAACGCACATGTAACCGCCCAGGGTGGGCCCGTCCCCGATCAGCAGCACCGGCGTGTTCCCGCAGATGTTCAAGGCGCCGCGCATGGCGTAGGCGTGGTCTACAATATTGGACGGGTGACTGCCGCCGACACCGCCGTCCTCCCGGGCAAAGAATCCTTCTTTTAGTTCTTGCAGACGGTATGCAGAGCGGTTGGAGCTGTGCTGAATCTTAAAAGCATTGCTGAATAAATAATTCATTCCTTCCTCGGTGACGTAGTCCGGGCACGTGTTCGGCCCCGGAACAGCCCTTAAAACCCATTCCCGAGCGTATTCCGGAATGGCTTCTTTTTTAATCTTCCTGCCTTTGAGATTGTTCAGGTCCCGGGTGGGGTTGCCGAAATTAACGATATCCCCGGCCTGCAGTTTTCTTCCCTGGTAACCGCCATAGCTGCCGAAAATGCAGGTCGATTTGCTGTCGAGGTAGACCGGCACATCAATGCCCCCGGCGACACTTAAATATGACCTGAAACCAAGATTGCCGAAATGGTTGAATTTAATTTTATCTCCCTTGCTTACTGCAATTGACTCCCACATGGGAACGGGCTGGCTGTTAATGGTGGGCTGCATGTCCGTGCCCGTAATGCTGATGACGGTGTTTGAGGCGAATTCCGCCTCAAAGTAGCCTCCGGCAATCTCTATACCGGCCTCGCCGTGCGGGTTGCCGACCAGCAGGTTGGCCAGGTCCAGGGCTACATTGTCCATTGCCGCGGAGGGCGCCATGCCTTTGCCCAGGTAGCCCAGGCGGCCCGGCCAATCTTCAACGATAACCTCGATTCCGGGGTTGATAACCTTTAACATGTTCCTTCCTCCCATCCAATTAATTTAATAATATTAAAGCCTGGGCGCCTGTTTGGTGCCTTCCTTTTGCCTGGCCTGGAATTCCCGGGCACCCCGCTGCACTTCTTCGGAATTATAAAACTCCAGATAGTCCTTAACCGGAATTTGACCTTCCTCAATTTGATACTGGTAATCGGTCTTGTCGTGCACATGCTCGTAAATATGCAGTATTTCCTGTTCCGTTACCTCGTGGAACCGGATCCGGTCGGCGGAGCGATAAAGAAACGGGCTGTCTTTAAATAACGGGTGCTTTTGGCTGAACTGGAAGGTGGGTATGGTTCTGCCGAACAGCTGGTATCCGCCGCCTGTGGGAGTGGTATACGTAAATACGCAGGGTCCGCCGATGCCTACGGTTCCTTCCGGTGTCCAGGTTCTTGGCGGGTTGTACTTGGGCACTACAATAGCGCACCTGGGATCCATCGGCCAGAAGAATCCCCCGCCGGGCCAGAAACCGCCGCCGCTGTTATACCAGTCGGTGCCCAGCAGCATTTTTTTGATCTCCTCCACCGTGACGCCGTTGCACATCGCGATATATTCCAGATTATAGCCGTTAATCACGTTGGGCGCGCCCGGCCTTACTTCCTTTACATACTTCGCCACAGCCTTTTTGGTTTCACTGTCCTCGAAAGCGATGGGCAGGTGAATCAGCCGCGATTCCACCACAATATCCTCAATTGACTTCACGGATTCTTCGGCTGCTTTGATCGTATCGATCAGTTGCAGGACGGAAAGGACTTCCGGGTCGAAATGAAACAAATTGGTCCGGATGCCGGGAACAGTTTCGATCAAGCCGAGCAGGTTTTTGGACAGGATTAGTTCGTTGATTACCTGGATTCTAAACGAATCCTGCAGGTTGGCCCGTTGCTCCCGCCCATACTCAACCTGCAGAAAACCGTCGCCTGCCTGCCTGAACAGTACCTCCAACCGGGACCCGGTGGCCGGCAAAGTGTCTAAAATTACGTTATAGGGCAAATTTGCCATACTCTTAACCTCCTAATTCAAAAATCGGGCTATTAGACGAAATACCAACTTTTCCCCCCTTTTTAGGTAAGATATTTGTCTTTAAGGATCTACTTTTTGGTCTTGTCGGTTTTTTGGATACCTTCCCGAATTCCCTGCTAATATAAGAAAGGCCTCGCGGAAATACTTCCGCGAAGGCCTCTTTGCCCATTAAGCTGCTGTTTTTTTTCAGCGCATAAATTGGATCAAAAACGTCAATTTATCAATCTATCAATCCTTATATAATTTATTTTGCCACCTTGTAGGGTTAATTTGAAAAATGCAGTATAAGTGTAAAATGTTAAGTTATGATTTTATTATATCTAAAATTAACTAATTTGCAATAAGAAAATTACATTATATATAAAATTTATATAAAGTTTTTTTTAGTCTGCCAGGCACCTAACCGGTCCGCCGGCAATGCCCAGCAGACATTGATTACAGGAAATACAATTGGAGGTGTGGGGCTGGGAAATTTCAAGAAACTTGGCGGGCAAATCCGGCTCACAGATCAGAGGGCGGCAGATGCCTAAAAAGTCCAGGCCTTCAGCTAGTAATTCTTCCATGACCTGCAATGACCTGATCCCGCCGGTAACAGCCAGCGTCTTTTCACCAATTGCCTGCTTAAAAGGTTTTACGGCATGCCTGAAATAAGCTTCACCGCGTCCGGCCTGCTGTTTAAGTCTGGAGCGCAGTTTTACCTGATCTTTCAGCCCGCCGCTGATTTCAATAAGGTCAACTCCCGACTTCGTTAATTGAGTGGCGGCTTCCAGATATTCATTTATACCCTGCCCGCCTTCAAGATAATCTTCGCAATTGATTTTCCAGAGCAGCGGCATTTCTGCGCCTATTTTTTCCCTGATGGCGTAACATACTTCAACAGCAAAACGAGTCCTGTTGCTGAGGCTGCCCCCCCACTGGTCGGTGCGGTTATTGGTTGCCGGAGACATGAACTGGCTGATGAGGTAACCATGCGCCCCGTGTACCGCAACGGCGTCAAAACCTGCCTTTTTAACTCTAAGCGCCGCATCACCGAAGGCCTGGATAATTCTTTTAATTTCCTCTGCAGTAAAATCGCTAAGCGCATAACTGACACCTTTAGCTCCATAAGAGTAACCGTAACCGGATACTCCGCCGTGGTGCAGCTGCACCGCGCACCGGCATCCTTTACCGTAACGGTGGATGACTTCAGCAATTTGCTCCAGACCTTGAATGTGTTGATCATCCCAGGCGGCCAATTGCCGGTTCCACACCCGGCCATTTTTTTCAACAGCACACGCGCCGGTAACAATCAGCCCGGTTCCGCCGGCAGTCAGGGCTGCATACAACTTTAAAATTTCTTCAGTCACAAAGCCTTCTTCGTCCGCCATATTTTCCATAGTAGCTGAACGCAGAATACGATTTTTAACGGTCATTTGATTAATTTTTTCCGGTGTAAATGTTTTAAGCATGATTCACCCACCCGGTAATTGAATTTTTTAACTAATTCAACAAATATGTAAAATATCCTACTCATATTAAATTTAAAATGTAATTTATGTTTAATTTTAATAAATATTACATTATACATGAAGCTTTAACGAGAAAATCGGAACACTGGCACCAGCGGGCTGTCCCCTTATTTCGGATTCTTCTCTAACCATTTAGCCCCCTCCGGTGTTTGATTCGATTATGATATTTTCTGTAAGTAAAAATGCCATAGCCTGCGCAGTGACCGTCATCGTGGCTACTCTGAGTTTTATTGTTATTAACGTAACCAAGGACAGGCTCTATTTAAACGTCTATCAAATGGATAGGTCATTGTTGCCTCAAAAAGACGATTAATACTTGGCGGGAGATAAAATACTTTTCTGGCTATTTGGATGTTCATTTCGATAGGAAATTGCATCTTTCGAAAACCGATTCCACAGTGTTTCGCCAAACACATTATTCCAATAACTTCGTTTTAAGTAATAAGTGAAGTAATCACTTTCTTCTCCAATACCAAACAATCATAGCTCCCATTATCCAGTGCATCTGGATCGAGGCCCCATATAGCCCTGTTTAAAAAAGATATCTTTTCCTTTGTTACAGCCTGAACCGAACTAAAAATGTATAAAAAAAAGTAGCTGGTGATTTGAAAGAAGGTTTTCCAAATATAATCCTTCTCTTAAACTAGCCGCAAAAGTTGCACGTGAATTAAACACAACTATAAATAAACTGTTTATTTTGGAAAATCACGATTATAATTAGTTTACTCCCCCCGAGTGTTTCCGTGAATCAAGTTCTAAAGTAGCTAAAACCCTCAGCTCAGCTTGAAAGATGATATAATAAGAGGCATGCATTTTGTAAAAATCTCGCGGATCAAGGAGTCCGGATTAGAGGTGTGAGAGATGAAAAAGGTTAAGCTAACCCGTGCAGCATGGCTTAGAAAGCCGCGGACCCAGGTGGTTCCCAATAAAAAGGCACAGGAAAAGAAATATGCCTGCAGGAAGGCAAAGGGAACATCAGAGGATACATAGGTTGTCTTATTTCTTAAAGGATCTATTCTACATCTACACAGTATTGATCGTATGGTACAAGCTCGTTTCTTCTAAACACTTATATCTGCCGCCAGGAAATCCCATAAATACGAGACTTCTGTAATACTGACAGATGGTTCGTTTGCTTCATTAGCTTTACCAACACGATAGTTGCCAAGCTGAACCACTTTCTGTGCCCCTTTTTTGAGCTATAGTTATTATTTCTCATATCCCGGGTAAATTATAAATAAATACTGTTAAAGCTAAGGTAATGGAAAAATTATGCGCCGCCTATCCCTCTGTTTAACTTTTTTTAATAATCCCCATATGTTCGCTCCACGTACCACCTGCATTAATATGACATCTACTTAGATAAAAAATAAGAGCCCCTGGATATAACTCCAAGAGCTCTTTAAAACCAAATCCGGCAACGGCTCACTCTCCCAGTCGCCCGGTAAGGCGACTATATCACTCGCAGCCTCTTACCGTAGTAGAGGTGGCTAATTAGATCAGTTCTTACTGGTTTAGACAAGTCTACAAGCCGGACATAAGCTCTGAAGTTTTGCGTGCCTGTCGTTCT
Organism: Desulfotruncus arcticus DSM 17038; assembly: GCF_900113335.1. Classification (GTDB taxonomy): domain Bacteria; phylum Bacillota; class Desulfotomaculia; order Desulfotomaculales; family Desulfallaceae; genus Desulfotruncus; species Desulfotruncus arcticus. Next base: position 471,319 of record NZ_FOOX01000001.1, on the reverse strand, counting down.
TCCAGTAGCCGATGTGGTGTATTTGTAGTACCGGTTCCTTTGAGCTGTTAGTGCAGTCCGGGTTTTGGCACCGGTGGTTGTCCCGGTGCAGGATGTATTCGCGCAGGTTCCAGTAGCCGTACTGCTCGCCCTGCTGGCACTCTTTACCGGAGATATCGGGGTTTTTGATTGCTTGGATATCGAAACTGGATACCTCGACAATTACCCGGGTTACCGGCAGAATGGGTGCGCCTATCTAAGGGGCTTGTCCCCTCATTCCGGGGTAACATAGCCAACTCGCTCAGATTTAAAGGATTCCGGTTGGCTTTGGCTATTCAACCGGGCTTGCGGACATAACGCTTTTCCGCTATGCCCCCGCAAGCCCCCCACTTCAAACGGCGGTAGCCGTTAAGTGGGGGTTGTTGACTCAAGCTTTAGCAGCGTTCTTCCGTTGCTCCCCAGGATAAGGGACCATACTATGATTGAACCCTTCATCCAGATGACCTTACACCAGAACCCCTCATAGTTTCTTTGTACAAATCACTTAAAAAAGCCTTTAATCGTATCAATTAAATCCTTTTCATTGGGCATATAAAAGTCTTCTAAAGGCTTGCTGAAAGGTACCGGTATGTCCGGAGCGGTTATACGTTTAACCGGGGCCTTTAGCATATCAAAGGCTTTTTCCGCCACCAGAGCGGCAATTTCCCCACCAAAACCGCCGGTTCGGGTGGCCTCATGCAGCACTACCAAACGGCCGGTTTTTTTAACCGACGTTAATATAGCTGCTTCATCTAATGGCACCAGTGTCCTTAAATCCACGATTTCTACGCTGATGCCCTCCTGCTTTAGCATTCCGGCCGCTTTAAAGGCGGCTCCCAGCATTTTAGACCAGGTAACCAATGTCACATCACGGCCTGGCTTTTTAATATCCGCCACACCAATAGGAATTGTATAGTCACCCTCTGGTACAGGACCAGGGACAAAGTTTAAAATCATGTCTTCAATAAAAATAACCGGGTTTTCATCACGAATGGCCGATTTTAACAAACCCTTGGCATCAGCCGGTGTGCCCGGCATAACTACCTTTAGACCCGGAGAGTGAGCAACCCAGGCCTCCAGGTTATGAGAATGCTGACAGCCGGCCCCAAGACCCGCCCCGGTTTTGATCCGCACAACCAGGGGGAACTTACTTTTTCCGCCGGATAAATAACGAAGCTTGGCTGCATGATTAACAATCTGATCAGCAGCAATAGTAAAGAAAGGATTGAACATAATTTCCACTACAGGCCGAAGCCCCATTACTGAAGCGCCAACAGCCAAACCGGCAATAGCCGCCTCCGAAACCGGGGTGTCCTTGACCCTGCGGGGGCCGAATTCTTCCAGCAGCCCGTGGGTAGCCATGCGGGGATCACTATGAATACCAACACCAACACCTTCTCCGGCTATAAAAACGAGAGCATCGCGGCTCATTTCTTCGCGCAGGGCCTGATTAACGGCCTGGCCCAGGGTGAGTTCCTGCATTTTCATACCTCCCCCAAAGTTTTAAACAAAAACATCTTCCAAAGCTTCTGCCGGTTCCGGCCACGGGCTTTCCTCGGCAAACTGCACAGCCCGCTGTACTATGTGCTCAATTTTTTTTTCCAGCTGCTGATAATCTTGCCCGGTTAGGGCACCTGTTTGCAGCAGGTCTGTCTTTAAAGCTGTGATGGGACACCGCTCTCTCCAGCGGGCAATTTCATCCTTGGGCTGGTATAGCTGCTCATCGCTGGTGCCGTGGCCGCCCCAGCGATAGGTTTTACACTCGAGCAAAACCGGCCCGGAGCCGGACAGGCAGGTTTCCCTGGCCTTTTTCGCTGCCTCATAAACCGCCTGCACATCATTGCCGTCCACAATTTCCCCGGGCATGGCGTAGGCTATAGCCCTGTCCGCAATATTTTTAACCCTGGTATGTTCTTCTAAGCGCTGGGCACCGGAATAAATATTGTTTTCACAGATAAAGATTACCGGCAGGCTCCATAATGAGGCCAGATTTAAAGCTTCATGGAAGCTGCCCTCGTCTGCAGCGCCATTACCGAAAAAGCAAACTGTGACAAAATCCTTTTGCATGTACTGTGCAGCAAAGGCTGTCCCCACCGCAATCGGGATTCCCCCGCCTACCACGGTTGTTGTACACAGGGCGTTTACTTCCGGCGCGGCGATGTGCAGAGTACCGCTTTTGCCCTTGTTGTAGCCGGTACGCCGGCCAAAAATCTCAGCCATAATTAAATCCGGCTCTGCGCCCTTGGCCAGCAAATGACCGTGACTACGGTGATTGCTAATAATGACATCTTCCGGCATCAGGACAGCCCCAACCCCTGCAGCCACCGCTTCCTGACCGGTGCAAACAATCATCATCCCACCGAGCTTTTCGGGATCTTTGCTCAAATCAACCAGTTTTTCTTCAAAACACCTGATTAAAAGCATCATCCGCAGGAGATTTAGCTTATCACTTTTCTCCACAGCAATCCCTCCCTTGTATCTAAAAAGTATTTAAAAACAAAGATCTATCTAGTAAAGCTGCTTATTGCTATTTTATACCTTTTGGGTTCAATTGGAAACCATTTAGTTCATTTCAGATTCTTCTCTCTAAGTCCCCTTTGGCTCTTATCTGGCACTATGTTATTAAAAGTTATGCCTCTCCTTTTTGGTGAAATAGTCAGGTTATCATTCATATAAATCCGGTAAAGTAACGGTTTCTGGAAAAACTATCGTTAAATTATGCATAAAATACCCCCTCCTCATTTACATCATGGTACCGGAAACAACTTCTTTAAATTTATTTATGCCAAAATGCGCCTGGTGGTACTTCGTTTTACCACTACCAGGGGGCAGTTCCTAATAGCTAATACATTATATATATACTGGTAAAAAGCGGTTAAATTCTAAAAAAGGACGATCAAATTTCAATACTCATCAAAAGACTAAAAATTTGTGCCGCCATTGTCATGTTTAAGATTTTTTCAAAGCGGGGTTTTCCAATTTTATTTAGTCTTGATTTTATTGACGCTATCGACCACAAATGGTTCCCGGCAAGGGAACATCTACCAGGTTAAAATCAACTATAGCTTAGAGAATTTAATTTTCAATACATTTGGGGGTACTGCAACGTCATTTATTAAAGGTTAATTGTGTTTTATTCACAAAAGCACTATAACAGTATTTGATAAAGGGTGACAAAATGCCGGGTTATAAAAAATATTTAATAGGCAGCATTGCATTTTTCATGTTTTTGTTAGCGGGTGTGCTTGCTATAGACCGTTACGTAGAAACAAGAGGCAGCGAATATGTGGTTGAACCCGGGTCCTGCCCCGATTCCCAGGCGGCCATAGTATTGGGCGCTTATGTCTCGCCTGACGGCCGATTGTGTGACATGCTGGCTGACCGGGTCAAAACAGCGGTAGAACTTTACCAGGACAACAAAGTGCAAAAGATAATCATGACCGGGGACCACGGGAAAAAGGATTATGACGAAGTCAATCACATGCGCGGCTATGCGGAAAAACTTGGCGTGCCCGCTGAGGACATTTTTATGGACCATGCCGGCTTCTCGACATACGACAGCATGTACAGGGCCAGGGACATCTTTACGGTGAATTCGGCAGTGGTGGTAACCCAGGCTTTTCATCTGCCCAGGGCAATGTATACCGCAAGAGCGCTGGGCATTGAAGCGGTGGGGGTAGAGGCTGATAAACATATTTACGCTGGCGCGGGGTATTATGACTTGCGTGAGGTTCCCGCCCGGTGGAAAGCATTTGTGCAGCTGCACCTAATTCAGGCCAAGCCCCGTTTCTTGGGAGAAGTGATACCCGTAAGCGGCGATGGAAGGCTTACTCATGATAATTGAGGGGAGGCTGTTAATGAAGAAAAAAGTTGTGCTAACAGTAATGATGATTATGTCCTTCAAATGCCGTATGAGGATGAATATTCTCAGTTGACACCTCAGGGCAATCTGAAAATAATCAAAGAGCCGCCTTCAATTAACACCTACCAGGAATATATGTATTTTAAAGATGAACACATGCAACAATGGAACGAAGTGATTGAAGCAGCCGGCGTCGTGCGGAATTAAGCCGTCCGCCGTCCGGAAATTCATTAACATGCAGGTAGAACTGGCCAAGCGCCTGGCCGGGCATCTAATTCCACTTGCCGCAAATCAAGGTCGGGATACACTTGGCAATTCACTGGAGTCTCATCCTGGCAGGCGTCAAGATCTTCAGCTGCATCGCATACGTAAATTACTTCAGTGGCATCGGCTTCTACTTGTTTACCTGGGACCTGCTTTTTGATTGCGCCAATGCTTCGTCCAAATTATTAGCTCTTAATTGGGTACAATCTTTGCCTGGACCTCTAACTGTAAACCTTCTCACGCAATCACCTCCATAACATAGTTTCTCCAGAGTTTGCATATTTTAATTACATAAAAATCGTCGATAAAAAAATATAAGATAGATAAACTAAAAGAATGACCCGTCATGAAACGGGCCATTCTAACTTTGACCGGATAATCCTTATTATTTAGCTTTATAAGCACTGCTAACGAATCCCGGAAACCTGTGGCCGAATACGGTTTTCCCCCCCATTAAGCCTTGGATAAACTGCTCATGTCAATTCCCTCGTGCACTCCAGATTAACATTGTCAATGACCACTGCGCTGGTATTAACTGGCGCACCAGGTACAGGTGGTACACACGGAGGCGGTATCGGTGGTAAGCATGGAGGCGGCATAGGTGGTACGCATGGAGGTGGTAAACATGGCGGTGGTATAGGTGGTACAAATGGAGGCGGTATAGGTGGTTTGCATGGAGGTGGTAAGCATCCCCTTGTGGCACCGCCTACATGATTAACCGGTATAAAGCTAAAGCGGACCAGACCTTCAATTGTCTCCCCCGGCGATATAGCATTTAAACAATAATTGGTAAATCTATCGTCTGAAATTTGGCTGGCATTCCAGCTTTTTGTTTCACTGGCAACTACATTACCGAATCCGTTGAAGAAAAAAAGTTCCACTGTAAGGCTGTAGGAAGCCGTACCTCTTTGAGCCTCCCGGTATCCGGGTATTTCTTTTGCATCAAAGCACAGACGATACTCACAGTCAGGCGAGACATTCGGAAAGTTTCTATCAATAATTTGGAACAAATAAGCTGGTTGACTAGGCTCGGCACCCAGCAGTACGCTACTGGACTGCAAAACGTTGCTGGCTTTCCAGAATACGGGGTTGGTGTTGGTGGCCCAAGATTCAAAGACGCCATCTTTAACGATGTTTACACCGCCAGGACACCTCGGGTTAAACCTTGGGCAAACCTGCACAAAAATTTGCCTATCTTCTACAACTTTGACCTGAAAGATCATCACACCGGTCTGCTGAAGCTGTGATCCTCTTCTTAAATCCCAGCGCATATCAATTTTCTTGTGGTGCAGTTTGATATATACATTATCTTCATTAACCACGGGCTGAGCAACAGCCAGGGTTACATCATCGGAAAAGGGAATATCCTCACCAACGTGCTTAACTATATCATGTTTGTCAACATAATATATTTGCTTGTGCAGTATGCCACTGACCAGCACTTTTTTAACTACCGGCTGTCTGTGTGTGGACCAGTGCCAGCCAAAGCGCTCCCAGCCTTCTTCCTCAATAACGCTGACCCACCTGTCGCCGTTTTCATGGATAAATATCGGTCTGGCATCAAAATCATCCAGGCGGGCATCAATATGATCTACCTTCTGGGCCATCTCCGGTAGGGCAGCGACATTATCAACAATAACCTGGACTTCATCTTCAGCCAGGACAACCGGAATATCAACTTTCACACATAATACATTATCTGGCTCACTATAAAAATATTGGATTGGCATACTCTCAGAACCTCCTCTCAAATCAAGAAATTACTACTTAGCCCCGCAGGAATTTTTAATTACCTGATCAACCTTTAAGTTGTTAAAGTTAATAACTGGTTTATTGCTATAACTATGTCGGCAAAGATTCTGTACTGCTGGGCCAACTTAAAAAATGTTTATCCCGGCTTTAAAAGTGTCCAACCATAAAAAATACGCTCTAACTAATATATGCATTAATTAAAGTAAATGTTAACACTATTTTATAGTGGGATGTTAAAATGAGGAGTGTTTCTTTATTCCTTTCCTAAATAACACCCTGGCGTTATGTATATATTTAAAAATAAAAACCCCGGCATGGCCGGGGCACAATATTTTTTATAATAATTCAGCACATCTTTGGTTGGCTTCACTCAGCAGGATATCCAATTTACTGGTTATCTGCCTTAGCTTTTGTGTATCGATAGAACCATTTAAGGCCGTACTCATTTCCTTTACCAAGCTCTGGGCATTGTTGATAGAATTTTTCAATTCAGCCGCATCATTTGTATTTATAATGATAATCACCTCCTTCTGAGTAAATAAAACTTACCAGTATAAAACGCGCGCTTAATCAGTTCCCTTAGCGCGCGCGTTTTATACTTTATACCTTAGTGTTTACCATATATATGGCAAGGTATACTTTCCTAAAGTATAAGATAGACAATTACACTCAGCAATTGACATTAACCACCTTTCAAATGGCTGAATTAACAATTATTATAACCTGATACACCAATTGCACTAATTTCCTTCTTATCTATTTTAAATTGTATTGCTTTTTGCTGCAGTTCATCTGCAATATTGGCCAGGTCTTGGGCAGCACCGGCAACTTGCTGGATAGCCGCGACTATTTGTTCACCGGCTTCGCTAAGCTGTTTTGTTCCCTCACATGCTTGGTTTGAGGCGATAGCAGCTTGTTTGACCACAGAAGTGTTCTTTTCTACTGCCACTTTGATTTTAATTAGAGATGAGCCGGCTTGATTGGCAACCCGGACTCCCTGGTTAACTTCATCAGTTCCGTGCTCTATTGCTGTTACTGCTTCACCAACACCAATTTGTATTTCTTTTATTAGCCCTGTAATTTCATTGGCGGCACTGGCTGATTGTTCGGCCAGTTTACGAACATCCTCTGCCACCACGGTAAACCCGCGACCCTGTTCTCCCGCTCTGGCTGCTTCAATGGCCGCGTTTAAGGCCAAAAGATTAGTTCTATCCGCAATGCTGGTTATAGTGCCGATAATATCTCCAATACGCTTGGACCGTTCACTAAGCTTATGTACAGTTTTGGATACGTTTTGGGATGTAACCGCTATTGAATCTATTTTCTCTACAGCTTTGCGCACAGCTTTACTTCCTTCTTCCGCAACTTTTTGTACCAACTCCGATTCCCGGGATGCTTCTTTTAAATCCATTTCTCCACGAACGGAAATGGCTTCAACCTGATTAGTGGTGCTGGCGACTTCCTCAATGGTGGCGCTTACTTCCTGGCTTGATGATACCAGTTTCTGGCTGTGGGCGGCCAGTTTAACTGAATTTTGTTGAATCTCGGATATGATCGTTTTTAAATTATGAACCATCTTGGAAAATGCATGGGCCAGAACACCAATTTCATCATTGCTTCCGGCTGGTATATTTATTTCTTGGGTTAAATCACCAAAGGCTACAGCTTCAACTGCTTTACTCAGTTTTGTCACTGGTTTGGTAATCCAAGTCGTTATTAAAAAGGTAGTGATTATTATTACAAGCAAAGCAGCAAAAGCCTGCATTTGCGAATTGCGCAATTCGCGGCTCAGATGACTAAGTACTTCTGAACGGTCATTAATTATTTTGATATAACCAATCGACTTGCCGCTATAATCTTGGAGGGGTATGATTAACGCCGCCTTGCGGTTGTTATCCACATAAACAGTTTTGGATTTTTTGGTTGTTAACATTTCATTCAGGTCATTTTGGTTGATTGGGAAGGGGTCGGTTTTGGTTGTAGAAACCAGCGACCCATCTTTACTGTCCCAGGATACTCCTGAGCTGCCCTTGCTGTATATATAATAATCGCCGCCCATTTGTTTTTGCCATTTTTCCAACAAGGTGTTGTTAAGTCCCGGGCCATATTCGACGCTGCCTACTTGTTCTCCTTGATAAAAAACAGGCATAACAACCCGAAATCCAAAACCGCCCCTTCCTTCTTCCAGTCCCTGCACAACTTGGCCGGTTTTATTACATTCTAATACTGTGTTGCGGAAAGATGATAAATCATCACCGTATTTATCCGGCGCGTGCAGGCGTAAAAAGGCTGTGGCCGGTGCCAGATGAAATTGAAATTGTTCTATGCCTTCCTGGCTGACCCTTTTGAAAATAGGTAAAGTTAAGCCCAACAGCTTTTCTCGATCGCGTTCTGCAAAAACCTTTTCAATATCCGGATTACCCGCAACTGCATCTAAACCCATTTTGGCTTCACTAAAAACGTTATCCAAGTCAGCTATAACTCTTTGAGAAATCAAATCATACATTTTGGTTTCTTGTTCCAGTTGCAATTTACTCTTATTCTTATAATCCACATAGACTAGTAATAATAAAACAATCGAAATCATTATGGTTACAGGTGCCACAATTTTAAATCTAATACTTCTGCCCATACCAACCATTTTACCCCTTATCGACTAAATTTTACATATTTCTAACTCTATTAAAAAATTACCAGAAAATTTTAAAGATTAATGTCAGAAATATGACAAAATACTGTCCTGCAAACGACATTTATTAGTTTTAGTGCATTTTTTCATAAAAATTAGATAAAAATAAAAATTCCGGTTAACCACCGGAATTTTTATTTTTATTGAATTATAACAGATTAAATTATGAACAATATGAAAAGGGAAAAATTTATTAGAGGTGAGTGATAATGAAGGATAACATTATCAGTGATAAATTAAATCCAATAATCGAAAGTGATTTAGCCATTGCGCGCGATTATGTTTTTCAAGGCGTATCATCAGGCAGCCGGCGTGGTTGGAATTACATACTTGAATATAATAGGTGGCTTAGCGATTACAATTAGCTAAATATATGTTCTTCTTGTCGTAAGAAAGACAATATGATCCCGGTAAGCCCAATAAAAAGATTAACAATGCCAAACCCGAGATAAATTAAACCGACCAAACCATGATTTAGCATTGCAATAACAAGTAGAGCAATGCCCAGTATGGAAAACAATAAAGATCTTTTTCTGGATGCCAATATATTTTCTTTGATGGAAATAGCCATTTCCATGCCGGTAAGTTTATTTTCTGTTTCATCTTGCCAAGCTGCATCCGGAAAAATGGGATGTCCGGTTTTTTTAGCCATACGCAATACTGCAAAGTGATCCAATAGATGAATTTTAACTCTGCCTTTCATTTGGCGGACAAGCCGGCGTGCTTCGTCAGTGTAATAACCTGTTGTTATAATAATTCCTTTATGATATCCTGAGCGATTAATATCCTTTAGAAAAACTTTGATTTGTCCCGAATTTATTTTATGGTTGTCATCTTCGGGGTTTAAGCACATGATACCGACTGTGCTGCCGTTTATATAACCTGACAGGTCAACGCTGGATTCGTTATTATCGCTTACTATACGCAAAATTTCAAAGGGTGCGGAAGCCTCTAATAATTCTTTTGAAAAATTAATAAAATCCTTTTTTAACATTATGTTTTTTAAATTTTTCCGGCATTGCTTTGCTGAATACCAAATGTTTTTATGTGTTTGAAGCTTTTTTATCTTATGTTTTTTAATATAAATTATCGACAGCGTTTCCAGTAGTAAGAAAAATGACACAGCTGCAGTAGGTATTGTTTTTTCAAGGTGTAAAAGATAAATGGCAGATATAGTAATAAACCACACCAATAAATTTGTTATTACAAAATCTGCTGCACTAGCCAAACGGGATCGCCCATCTGTTGGCGGGTCTTGCAAATAATTCACCAGCTTGTCGCCAAACATTATTAACCTCCATGATCTAGTATATGAGGTAAGTATTTCCACATTAGCTATTTTTATTCATAAATTATACGAGAGGTGATATTTTTGACAGATATTAATGAACAGGATGAAAAATTTATAGCACTGGACAGGCTTATCGATGACTATTCGGATGAAAAGGGTCAATTAATCAGGGTTTTGCAAGGTGCGCAGGATATTTTTGGCTACTTGCCCGAAGAGGTGCAAACTTACATTGCAGGTAAGCTGGATATTCCTGTTAGTGAAGTAAATGGTGTGGTTACCTTTTATTCTCTGTTTACAACTGAGCCAAGGGGAAAGTTTACCATAAATGTATGCACCGGTACAGCGTGTTACGTGCAGGGCGCACAAAATATTTTGGATGACCTCAGGTCATCGTTGAACTTAACTGAGACCAATACTACTGAAGACGGGCTTTTTACCGTTAAAAGCACTAGATGTATTGGTGCCTGCGGACTTGCACCGGTGCTTACTGTTAATGATGATGTACACGGTAAGCTGGGTAGAAAAGATGTGCCCAAATTGTTGAGATCCTGTAAAAAACTTGCGGAGGTGAAGCCTGTTGATAAATTCGCTGAAGGACCTGGAAAGTATCAGGAACAGCCACCTACAGGATATTAAAATCAGAACGGGTCAATTACCGGCCAGTGACAAGCAAAGTGTTAAGAAGCATGTACTTGTTTGCTCCGGGACTGGATGCACTTCCTCCAACAGCCTGGACTTGCTAAATGAGCTGGAAACACAGGTTAGCAAAAACAAGCTTAAAAATCAAGTCAAAGTAATTAAAACCGGGTGCTTCGGTTTTTGCAAGATGGGGCCTATAATTGCAGTTCACCCTGGAGATGTTTTCTACTGCCTGGTTGAAAAAGAAGATATTAAAGAAATTGTAGAAAAGCATTTAAAAGAAGGAATTGTTGTGGATAGGCTGCTGTACAAGGATGAACAAACAGGTGATAGAATTAAACAGAGATCAAACATTCACTTTTTTCAAGCACAAAACAGGGTGGTTTTAAGGAATTGTGGCTTAATCAGTCCGGAAGATATAGCTGAATATATAGCCGTCGACGGTTATTTTGCGCTGGCTGATGTGTTAATGAACAAGGCGCCGCAGGATGTAATCAAGTTAATAGAAGCATCTGGATTAAGGGGGCGAGGTGGCGGAGGTTTTCCCGTAGGTAAGAAATGGTCTATAGCGGCCGCGGCCACGGGTGATAAAAAGTACGTAGTATGCAATGCTGATGAGGGCGATCCTGGCGCTTTTATGGACCGAAGCATCCTGGAGGGTGACCCGCATAGTGTCATTGAGGCTATGGCTATTGCCGGGTACTGTATTGGAGCACAGCAAGGGTATATTTATATCAGGGCTGAATACCCGATTGCGATAGACAGGCTGGAAAAAGCCATAGACCAGGCAAGAAACAACGGACTTTTGGGATCAAATATTTTAGATACAGGATTTGGTTTCGACCTGGATTTGCGTTTAGGTGCAGGGGCGTTCGTTTGTGGAGAAGAGACCGCCCTGCTTCGTTCTGCGGCAGGTCAGCGCGGTGAGCCGCGCCCCCGTCCCCCGTATCCCGCTCAGTGTGGTTTATGGGGAATGCCAACTTTATTAAACAATGTTGAAACCTTTGCCAATATACCATTAATACTGCGTTACGGACCGGAATGGTATTCTTCCATGGGCACACAAGGCAGTAAAGGAACCAAAGTATTTTCACTGGCCGGTAAGGTGAATAATACTGGTTTAATTGAAGTTCCTATGGGTACGACGCTTCGTACAATTGTATTTGATATCGGTGGGGGCATTCCCCAAGGCAGGGAGTTTAAGGCGGTTCAGACGGGTGGCCCTTCAGGAGGATGTATTCCCGCAGAATTATTAGACACGCCAATAGATTACGAATCATTAAAGGAAAAAGGCTCTATGATGGGGTCCGGTGGCCTAATTGTGATGGATGAAACAGATTGTATGGTCGATATTGCCAGGTTCTACCTGCATTTCAGCCAGGATGAATCTTGTGGGCAGTGCACTCCTTGTCGGGTTGGCACCAAGCGGATGCTTGAGTTACTGGAGCGCATAACTAAAGGTAAAGGTCAAATGGAAGACCTTGAAACGCTTGAAGAATTAGGGGCCGAAATCAAAGACGCTTCCCTTTGTGGGCTTGGTATGACGGCTCCTAATCCGGTAATATCCACCCTGCACTATTTCAAAGACGAATATATTGCCCATATTAAAGATAAAAAGTGTCCCGCAGGGGTATGCCGGGCTCTGCTGGATTACACCATAGATGAAGATAAATGTGTATCTTGCGGGCTTTGTGCCAAGGCTTGTGTTGCGGATGCAATTATAGGTGAACAAAAAGGCCGGCCATATTTTATCGACCGGCAAAAATGTTTAAAGTGCGGTTCCTGTGAGGCCCGTTGTCCCAAGGATGCTATTTATGCTTCTTAACCTGCTTTCTCTGCGGAAGCAGGGTTTTTTATTTCGCCCACTTTAAAGTATTTAACCATATCTTGTTCTACAAATTTCCAGGTTTCTTCGGCATTGGTCCGCCAGTTGGTGGGGCAGGCAGACAATGCTTCCACAAAGGAAAAACCTTTACCTTCTATTTGATTAAGCAGGGCTTTTTTAAGGTAACCCTTCAGCTGCCTCAAATTGGACACTGTTCCCCGGGCAACGTATGCGCCCTGCCCGGTTATTGCCGCAACCATTTCCGGTCCCTGCATGGGCGGCCCGGTTACTTCAGGGTCTCTGCCGTAAGGGCTGGTTTCCGTCTTTTGCCGGGGCATGGTGGTCGGCGCCATTTGCCCGCCGGTCATGGCATAAACAGTATTGTTGGCCAGAATTACCGTTATATTTTCATTGCGGGCAGCGGCGTTGACCAGGTGTTGGGAACCAATGGCGTAGCCGCCTCCGTCACCCATGTAGGCTATCGTTATCAGCTGCGGGTTGGCCCTTTTGATTCCGGTCACCACCGGGGTTGTCCGCCCGTGGTGGGTTTGTACACTGTCGATATTAAAGAAATCCCATGACAATAATGAGCATCCAATATCACAGCCAAACACGGTGCGTCCCTGAATATCCAGTTCGTCGATAGCTTCTCCCAGCGCCTTTAACACCAGCCCGTGACCGCAGCCCGGGCAAAACTTGTGCGGCTTGGTTTCTACCCGCCAGCAGCGGGGCATTACCGGTTGAGGCATTTTTTTTCCTCCTTTGTTGATTCATCCATTCATCCTTTAAATATCACCCGGTAATGCCCCTGCTATTCATATTTTTAGCACTTTAAATACAGCCACCTCTTCACATTTGGGAAACTTGGGGCAATTAATGCACTCTTTCCATACCTTTTGGGGCAGGTCTTCCTTGGCAATGATATTAAAACCGCATTTTTCAAAAAAAGGAGCCTGATAGGTTAAGGCAAAAATATTGGGTATTTCCAGGTCAATTGCCTCAGCCAGAAAAGCATCCACCAGTCCGCGCCCAATGCCCCGCTTCTGGTAGCTTTCGTCCACGGCGAGAGCCCGGATTTCGGCCAGGTCTTCCCAAATTATGTGTAGTGAGCCCACCCCGACAATTTCCGAATTAACCTCGGCAACTGTAAATTCCCTTAAACATTCGTATAAAGATGAGCGGGACCGTGCCAGCATTAGGTCTTTTTCGGCAAAATAAGTTATAAATTTGTGGATGGTTTCTATATCAGAAATTTTGGCTTTGCGAAATAACAAAACAATCTACCTACCTTTGTATTAGGAGTCAGTAGTTAGGAGTCAGAATTCAGAATGCTAGAACCCGGGATATCGTCAATATCTGAGTAGGGGCGGACGACAGGCCGACAACCCTGTCCACCCGCTTGCGATATTTAACAAAGCATGACTGGCCATATTGGCCGGATTGATTCATGCGCTAAGTGAATTATATTGAGCGCTTTTATTACAATAGTTACTATAGCTGTTTATTTACATACTCCACAGCGTTTCGGAATAAGCCGGTGCCGTGCGGCTCGTTAATCTTATGGCGACGCCAGTTAGGGTGATGATAAAATTCGACAAATCTTTCCGGGTGCGGCATCAGGCCAAGCACCCTTCCGGTCCTGTCACAGATACCGGCAATGGCATGCAATGAACCGTTTGGGTTGTGAGGGTAAAGCATGGTTTGTTTTTGCTGCACAGGGTCGGCATATCTGAAAACTACTTGCCCTGATTGCTCAATTTCCATTAAATCCTCTTCACTGGCGTAAAACTTACCTTCTCCGTGGGCCACCTGGTACTCAACAATGGTGCCCCCCATCCCTTTGGTAAAAACACAGTTTGTCTCCTCCAATATTAAACTAACCCAGCGGCACTCGAAATGTCCGCTGTCATTATGCATTAAAGTGGCCCGGATAGTCCCAAGTTCATTCCAGGGCAGCAAGCCTGTACGAACCAATACCTGAAACCCGTTGCAAATACCGATAACAGGCTTTCCTGCACTAACAAAATTGTTCAACTGCTCTTTTAGAAACGAGGTCAGTTCGACTGATAAGATTTTTCCGGAATGAATATCATCACCATAAGAGAAACCGCCGGGGATGGCCATGATCTGATAATCATCAAGTTTCTCGGTTCCGTTTCTTAGCTGGTTAATATGAACCAGTGTGCATTTTCCGCCTGCCTTTTCAAAGGCGTAAGCGGTTTCCAAGTCACAATTGGTGCCATCTGTTCTGATGATGCAAACCCTCGGTTTCAAGCGCCAAACACCTCCTTCATCGGTTTCTGCCAGGTTTCAAATAATTGTTCAATTTTTACTTCAAATAATTTTTGGCCGGCCTGGTTCACCGTTAAGTCAAGTTGGGTGGTGGTATGCCCCAATTGCAGGAAGCTGGTCCCTTTGAATATTTCTTCGGGGTTGACGTCGTCAGTTAACTCTACTACGAAACATCCCGCGGTTTCGTTGAATAAAAAGTAATCGGCCCGGTTATCGCCGGGAATATCGATTGATATGCCCATATTGCCCCCGAAGCACATCTCCGCAAGTGCCGCCAAAAGCCCGCCTTCACTGATGTCATGGCAGCTTTGCACAGCGCCGTCAATACCGGCTTGATGCAGCGCAGCTATGGTTTGCTTGAACTGTTTAACGTCAACCAGGGGCACATCCGGGCTAAAAGAGTCAGTGATATCGAAGTAGGTTGAACCTCCCATTTGCTTGATATCACGCAGACCTACCAGATATACCCTACCGTTATGGTTTTTAAAATCTGATGAAACTGTTGCTGATATATCGTTTATCCGGCCAAAACAGGATACGCACAAAACAGGTGGTATTTTAATCACAGATCCGTCGGCGGAGCGGTAAGTGCTGCTCAGGCTGTCTTTTCCGGAGATAAAAGGCATGCCGGTGGCCTGAACAAAGTCCGTACAGGCGTCAACCGCCCTGTCAAGGTCGTATAATGACTCTTCATCGGGATAAGGCCAAATAAAGTTATCGATTAAAACCAACTCATCGGGGTTGGCACCGGCAGCCACGGCGTTGGATACAGCTTCGGCTGCCGCCCAGATGCTTCCGGCATAGGGGTCAATGGTGTTTAACACGGGGTTCATGCCGTGAGCAATTACGGCACCGTATTTTTTCCCCGGCACCGGGGCCAGGATTACCGCGTCATTGGGCGCTTTGCCGGTAACCCCTGCAAAAGGAGGCAGTACATTACTCCCCTGTACGCCGTGGTCGTAAACTCTGACGATTGGTTCTTTGGAGCAAACATTATGGTGCTGCATAATTTCTGAACAAACCACATCCCAGTTTCCATTGGGAAAACATGGTTCCTTGGGCGCCTGCTTTAGTCCTTTCTGTTTGGCGATCATGGTGCGGTCCGGCAGACCGTTGTGCAAAAAGTTCATATCAAGATTGCATACGCAATTACCGCCATAGAACACTTCCAATTTACCGCTGCCGGTAAATCTACCCACGGCGGTGGCTTCAACATTATGGTCCCTGCATATTTGCAGCAGGCGGTCCAGTTTTTCGGGAGGAACGGACAATGCCATTCTTTCCTGGCTTTCGGAAAGCCATATTTCCCAGGGGGCCAGCCCGGAATACTTTAAGGGAGCCCGGTCAAGTTGAATCTCCACCCCAATATCCTGTCCCATTTCTCCAAAAGCCGAGGCAAAACCGCCGGCGCCACAATCAGTAATGGCATTGATTAAGTCTTCGTCCCGCGCTATCAGCAGCGCGTCACTGAGGCGCTTTTCTTCAATGGCGTTACCGATTTGAACGGCGCTGGAGTTTACATTCATCGTGCGGTGTGTCATTTCACCGCTGGAAAAGGTTGCTCCGTGAATTCCGTCTTTACCTGTCCTGCCGCCAACGATTATGGCGATGTCACCGGCTAAGGGGCTGCCTTTTTGGGCAGCCGCGGCCGGCATAATGCCATAAGCTCCAACAATGATAGTTGGTTTGGCTCTGAAATCACGGTGGAAGTGAACAGAACCGTTATTGGTAGGTATACCCATGCGGTTTCCGTAATCCCGCACGCCGGCGACTACGCGCCTGAATAGATAACCGGGATGCAGGCACCCGACGGGAATGTCTTCTTGAACGGTATCAGGCGGTGCAAAACAAAACATGTCGGTAGATGATATTACCTTGGCACCTTTGCCTGTTCCCATAATATCCCTGAACACGCCGCCGCTTCCGGTCATCGCGCCGCCATATGGTTCAATAGCGGATGGCGAATTATGGGTTTCAACTTTACCGCAAATGGCCAGGTCATCATAAAAGGCAATTACCCCGGAATTGTCCTCAAAAGCGGATAAAACCAGCGGATGATTGGCACTGGCGGTAGATTCCTGTAACCTTTTCAGTAAAGGTTTCTTCGTCTGGCCGTTGACTATGAGATGTGATTTAAAAGTTTTGTGTCCGCAGTGCTCTGACCAGGTTTGGGCGAGGGTTTCAATTTCGCAATCAGTAGGATCACGGTCTATTTGCTTAAAGTAATCAGCTATCGCCCTCATTTCTTCAAGGTTTAAAAAAAGTTTGTCCCGGCTTAATTTCATTAGCTCTTCGTCGTTCATACACCTGATAGGGACGATTTCTGTAATACCGGTCTGCCCCTCGATTAATAAAATGGCAGGTTTTTCCAAGATAACCCGTTCCACTGTTTCATTAACTAAAAGTTTGGATAAAACTTGATTTAATTCGCCTTCGGAAAAGGAACCGTAAAATGCGTATTCATAGCTTGAATCAGCTGCTAAAAGTCCCGTTACTCCAAGGTCTGCCGCCGCCTTTAAAATAGAACTTACCTCAGGATTCATAACCCCGGGCTTATAAGCAACTTCTACCAGATTATTGGCATCTTTAATAATTGCCTCGTTGACAGAATATATCTGAAAGATTTTTTCAGATAGCAGCTCACGCGCCAAAAAATCAGCCTCTCCCGCTGAAATGCCTTCAAGACGGTATACTTTGGCTGTTAAAACTTTATTGATGCTGGTAATATTCAAAGCTGTCCGTATTTCATATAATAAGCTGTTACCCCTTGAATCATCAAGCTGGGGCAGGTTCATAACACGTACTTCCTGAACTGCCATTGCTCCACCCCCCGATCATTTTGCGTTATCTTCGCACAGCCTGTAAAACCCCGCCCTCTTAGGTCGGTGATTAACAGGCTGTAAGCTCGAAATAAGTGCGACTAAGGTTTAGCGGTCATGGGACACACCTCTGCTTATAGGTCAAACTTTTGGGTCGAGGAATGTCCCATGACCGCTAAACCAAGTCTTCTTTAAAAAATAAAAATTTCCGGCCCGCTTCAAGGACCGAAAACACCTTTATAACTACCACCTAATTATTTTATAATATCTGATCCTAAAAGACAACTTGTATTTAATCTATAAAAATTGCACCTTGCCGCCGGCCAGGGATTGAACCGGCGCCAGCGATTCTATCCGGATACCCATTTTGCGCAGCGCTTTGCCTCCGCCCTGAAAAACTTTTTCAATAACTATGCCTACACCAACCAGAGTCGCCCCGGCCTGCTCCGTTATTTCGATCATGCCCCTGAGGGCCTCCCCTTGGGCCAAAAAATCATCAACGATCAGGATACGGTCGTTTTTCGAAATAAATTTGCTGTTAACATAAATATCCACCGACTCCTGCTTGGTAAAAGAAAAAATATTGCTGCAATATGAGCCCGGTTCCTGCGTCGCGGCTTTTTTCTTTTTGGCGAAAACAACGGGTACCTTTAATGCCAATCCGGTGGTTAAGGCAACGGCAATGCCTGACGCCTCAACGGTTAACACTTTGGTAACTTTGTCTGCGCTAAACCTGTCTGCCAGTTCATTTCCCAGTTCCATTGCAAAGTCCGGGTCAACCTGATGATTTAGGAAAGAGTCCACTTTTAGTATTTTATCTGATAAGACCTGTCCCTCCGAAAGAATCTTTTCTTTTAATTTTTGCAAAATTATGAACCTCCTCTGCTGTTATCTTTCTTCCCGGTCATAAGGCAATCCTAACGCTTGCGGTGAACCGATCCGTTTGACCATATTCCGTTTGGTGACCAGTATCAGCACCACGACAGTAAATATGTATGGCAGCATTTTTAAAAAATATGGTGATACAGTAACATTTAAGGTCTGGAGCCGGAATCCCAGTGCGTCAATGCCACCAAATAAATAGGAGCCCCAAAGCGCGTTAACAGGGTTCCAGGTAGCAAATATAACCAGCGCCACCGCTATCCAACCTCTACCTGCCGTTATATTCTCCATCCAACTTGGTACATAGTAAAGGGAAAGGTAAGCTCCTCCTATGCCGGCCAGCATGCCTCCTATGACAACGTAAATATAACGGATGCGGAAAACGTTGACACCCATCGAATCAGCTGCTGCCGGGTTCTCACCGACTGCCCGCAAGTGCAGTCCAGAACGGGTCCTAAAGGTCAAAAACCATAGCGCGGCCACTAAAATATAGCTCAGGTAGACCATCGGGTCCTGGTTAAAAAACACAGGTCCTAAAACAGGTATATCGCTTAGTCCGGGCAGCGGCATTTTATGGAATGGTACAGGCAGCGGCATGCCAACATAAGATTTGCCGATATAACCGCTTAAACCGGCGCCAAACATAGTCAGGGCCAGGCCGCTGACAACTTGATTAGCTTTTAATGTAATTGTAAGGAAAGCGTGAATTAAAGCAACGGCACCACCGGCCAGCATTGCAATTAAAATTCCATACCACGGGCTTGCTGTCTTTAAAGCAATGATAAATCCACAAACTGCTCCTACCAGCATCATCCCTTCAACGCCAAGATTCAAAATGCCGGCTCTTTCAGCCAAAATTTCTCCCAGCGCCGCATAGAGAATTGGCGTACCCGCTGTAACAGCTGTGGCCAGGATGGCGATAAAAATATCGTGGTTCATCTGTTATCAACTCCGTAACGTAGTTACTGGTTTTTTCGATATCTTGTAGTTGGTCAGCAATTCTCCCCCCAAAACGAAAAAGAGAAGCATTCCCTGCAGCATGGAAACCATTGAAGAAGGGATTCCGCTAGTTTGAACGATATAACCGCCAACTTCCAAACCGCCCAGAAGGAAAGCTACAATAATGATGGCAAACGGATTTAACCTGCTTAGCCAGGCCACGATTATCGCGGTAAATCCGTAGCCCGGACTGAGGCCGTGCTGAAGCCGGCCCCCGATTCCCGATACTTCCGACATGCCTGCGAGACCGCATATGGCACCACTTACAACCATCACCAGAATAATATTTTTAAATGTGTTCATACCGGCATATTTGGCAGAGTTGGGGTTTTCACCGGTAACTCTGATTTCATAACCCCAGCGGGTATGGTAAATGATCACATAGAACAATACAGCCAGTACCAGTCCAAAGAACAGGCCGGTATGAATTCGTGAACTTCCCAGGGCGGGCAAAATCGCACCGGGGCCGAACGGGGCGGTAAGCGGAAAGTTAAATCCATCGGGATCTTTCCATGGGCCGTAAACCAGGTAATCCACCCAAAATATGGCCACATAGTTCAGCATTAAAGTTGTGATTATTTCATTAACACCCCATAGTGCTTTGGGGATGGCCGTCAATAGCGCCCATAACCCTCCGGCAAGCATGCTCAGCAGCATCATCGAAGGCAGTACCCACCAGGCACTGCCGCTGGGAAAGGTTAAAGCCACCCAGGTGGCCGCAAATGCGCCCATATATAGCTGGCCCTCCCCCCCGATGTTCCATAATTGCATGCGAAATGCCAGTGCAACCCCCAAACCGGTTAAGGTTAAGGGTATCGACCTAACTATGGTTTCGGATAGGCCATAGGAAGATCCAAACGCGCCGGAAAACATTTTGGTATAAATTTTGATAAAATCAAAACCGGATAGACTTAAAAATACAGAGCCAAATATAAGAGCCAAAAAAACAGATAAAAGGGGGATAAAGATGTAAGCTGTGGAAGAAGGTACTAGCCGCTTTTCTATGGAGTAATGTGATAAGATCATATTGCTTCTGCTCCTGTTTCACCCATCATCAATAAACCAATTTCATTTATGTCTGCCTGATCAGAAGAAATAATTCCGGCAATACTTCCATTGCTCAGGACGCCGATGCGGTCGCTAAGCTTGCAAATTTCATCGAGGTCTTCGGAAATCAAGAGAATCGCCGTTCCTTTTTCCCGCTGTGCCATAAGCAATTCATGGATCGCTTCGGTGGCTTTTATATCCAAACCCCTGACGGGATAAACCGCTATTAACAGTTGCGGTTCCGCGGAAATTTCCCTGGCCAGCAGCAGTCTTTGCAAATTACCACCCGAAAGCAGTTTGACCGGGGCTTCCAGGCTGCTTACTTTAACTTCATAGCTACCCACTAAACTACTGACCTTTTTATTGGCTTTATGCCAGTTGATAAATGGACCCCGATTCATATCATGCTTACGGTAATCCTTAAGTATCAGGTTGTCGATGGTGCCAAGATTGGGTATGAGTCCCGTACCCAGGCGATCTTCCGGTACCAGGGCCACGCCGCAGTCAATCAACTGGCGGGGTGTAAAACCTCTAATGTCGGTGCCATTTACTAAAATACTTCCCGAGCTGACTTTGCGCAGACCGTAAATGACCTCGGCCAGTTCCCTTTGCCCATTTCCCGCCACTCCGGCAATGCCGAATATTTCACCACTGTGGACTTCAAAAGTAATATCTTTTAAACCGGATAGTCCCAGATCGTTTAGACAACTGACATTATTAAGTTCAAGCACTTTCCCGGCGCCGGGCGGAGTATTCCTTTTACATTGAGTAGTTATATCCTGTCCCACCATCAGCCGGGCTAAGTCCTGCCGGTTAATCCGTTCTCTTTCCAGGGTAGCCAGTGATTTACCTTTGCGGAGAACCGTAACACGGTCAGCTATTTGTTCAACTTCATGCAATTTGTGGGTTATAACCACAATACCCCTGCCGGATTTAGCCATTTCCTTAAGATTTCTAAAAAGCTCGTCTGTTTCCTGTGGTGTCAGTACCGCAGTCGGTTCATCAAGGATAAGCACCTGGGAACCGCGGTAAAGCATCTTTACTATTTCAACTCTTTGTTTTTCGCCTACGGAAAGCTGCCAAACCATTGAAGCAGGATTTATATGTAATCCGTAACGCAAGGTAAGCTGCGCCAGGTTTTTTTCAATTTCCTTCATATTGAGCATTTTGGGTATGCGCTCATCGCCTAATATTACATTTTCTGCTACCGAAAAAGAGTCAATCAGTTTAAAATGCTGGTGCACCATGCCAATGCCTGCATTTATGGCCTGGCGGGGCGACTTAAAAACCGTTCGGGTGCCGTTAATGAGTATTTCACCTTCATCCGGTCTGTAAAGCCCGGACAAAACAGACATTAAAGTGCTTTTGCCCGAACCGTTTTCTCCAAGCAGGGCATGGATTTCACCCTTTTTAACATTAAAATCGACATTATCATTGGCGATAACGCCGGGAAATCTTTTGATTATGTTTTTTAATTCCACTAAATAAGTATCATTCATACTATATGCCCCTTAGCAATGGTTGCTGGCAGTGCAACTGCCAGCAACCGGATCACGATATTTAGAATTCAGAATTCAGTAGTCAGAATTCTAAAATACTCCAAGAAAACATGAAAACTTTTTCATTCTGACTCCTGTCTTCTGACTCCTGACTCCTATTCATTTACTTGGTCGAGCCCTCGACACCTTGAACAAACCAGTCCATATTAAGTATTTCATCATCGGTCATTTTCTGACCATCCGGAACCTTTACTTCACCCTGCTGATCTTTGAACGGGCCGGTGAAAACATCCCATTCTCCGCTGACGATGCGTTGTTTTTCCTGCTCAATCAGCTGCTTGGTTTCTTCTGTAACCATTGGGCCGAAAGGAGCAAGTCCAATAGTACCATCTGCTAAACCGCCCCAGTAAGTAAGCGATCCGTATTTGGGAGTGGTATCAAATGTCCCATCCTTAATAGCTTGCACAGCTTCAACATAATAGGGACCCAAATTCCATACCGGTGAAGTTAAAACAGCTTTGGGAGCCATTTTACCCATGTCGCTGTTATAGCCTACCCCAAATTTGCCGACTGCCTCAGCTGCCTGCTGAGGGCCGGGGGAATCCTGGTGCTGGGCAATAACGTCAGCGCCGGAATCCAGAAGCGCGACGGCGGCGTCTTTTTCAGTTGCGGCATCAATCCAGGTATGGGTCCAAACTACTTTTACTTTGGCATCGGGGTTAACCTTTTGAACACCAAGTGTAAAAGCATTGATACCGCGAATGACTTCGGGAATCGGGAATGCTGCAACATAGCCAATCAGGTTGTCCTTGGTAGCTTTTCCTGCAGCAATACCGGATAGATAGCGAGCCTGGTACATTCTGCCGAAATAAGCGGCAACGTTGGGAGCAGTTTTATAACCTGAGCAGTGTAAAAAAGTAACATCAGGGAATTTCTCAGCTACTTTTATAGTAGGGTCCATGTAACCAAAACTGGTGGTAAAAATAATTTTATTGCCTTCATTTACAAGCTGGGTAATTACCCTTTCCGCATCCGCCGGGTTTTCAGGAACGTTTTCCACATAGCTTGTTTCAACATAATCAAGTTTCTCTTCTAAGTATTTTCTGGCATTATCATGGGCAGTTGTCCAGCCGTTATCGTCTACCGGGCCGATGTAAACAAAACCGACTTTCAGCTTTTCCTGTTCGCTGGATTGTCCGTCGGTTTTGTCTTCCTCTTTGCTTCCACCGCAACCGGCAGTCAATAAAGCAACCATTAATAATACAACAAAAGCAAGTAAAATTTTAGAATTAAAATTTTTCAATATTTTATACCTCCCCGAAAATTTAAATAAAAAAAACTTCGAACATCCCTCCCGTTCTGGAATGAGGTTTGACATACCTAAAAATTATTCTTTCTGTCTATATAAAATCCTGCCTGTTCCGACAAAAAAAACATGCGTATGGCAATTGCCATATTATTGCCGTTAATTAACAGTCATGATAAAATTACCGGGCAAAGGTGAAAACTTAAATATTGGGGTGATCTTTATCAAGGAAGTTGAAATATATACGGACGGCGCTTGCAGCGGTAACCCCGGCCCCGGCGGTTACGGAGTGATTTTGAAATATGGGCCTCATACCAGGGAAATGTCCGGTGCATATGAGAACACAACTAATAACAGAATGGAATTAATGGCTGTAATTAAAGGCTTGGAAAGTTTAAAGGAACCATGTCGGGTAACTGTTTTTTCCGATAGCAAGTATATTATAGACGCCATAACCAAAGGATGGGTGTTAAAGTGGCAATCCAAAGGATGGATGAGAAATGATAAGGAGCGGGCAAAAAATGTTGATTTGTGGGAAAGAGTTTTAGAATTAAGGCAGAAACACCAGGTCAACTGGGTTTGGGTTAAGGGACATGCCGATAATGAATTCAATAATCGATGCGACCAATTGGCTGTAACTGCGATCAAAAACAGTTTACGTCTGGAAGATAAGTGGGAATAGAAACTCAAAAAACGTCGGAACAAAAATTGCTATTGGGATAAATGATCGGGTTAATTCAAATAATAATTAAAAATTTGTTATTGCAATCATAGCATTAATACTGTCATTACAAGCATAGCGCAGCAATCTCAAAAGCAGAGGTTGCTACGTCGTTCCACTCCTCAGCGACAGATATAGTTTTCATTAAAGTATAGCGGATAACCGCGAACAAGTATAAATCGATCAGAGGTGAAAGTTTGGTGCGGAGGATAAAAAATTTAAAGGCTGTTAGTCAGGTACAAAACAGAACTGATGCTGAAGAAATTGGCGAAGAGGTCTTAAGGAACGTAAACAAAAGCCGTAACGATATTACGGATTTCCAGCTTAATGAGGCAGGCGGGCCTTTGGGCGAGGAGTTCGATGAAGCTGATTAATGGTAAATAGCCCAAAAGAACCATATAATCATCAGTATTTCTATAATTAGTTTTGCAATAGTTCCTCCAAGCAGACCAATAAGAGTACCCCAGCCAGAGCGGATTGCCTTATCAAGAGGTTTATTACTAATCAACTCTCCCGTAATGGCACCAATAAATGGTCCGAAAATGAGGCCGGCCGGACCTAAAACAATTATACCAATAATTGTGCCGGCAATACTGCCATAGACAGCTGCGCGAGAGCCTCCAAATTTTTTTACTCCTAATATACCTGCAAAATAATCTACGGAATATACTGTGGCGACCGCCAGCGCCTGGCCTATAAGAAAAATAACACTAATTGTATTGAACTTTGTAAGGATACCATAGACAAGCATGCCCAGCCAAATGAGTATAGCCCCGGGTAAAACCGGCAGCACCGAGCCGGCCAAACCGGCAATAAAGAATAAAATGGCCAGAATTAAAGCTAAAATAGCCAACATGCTCCCCCCCTTTTACAATTTTACCTATTTACCCAAAGCTTATCAAGCATATGTAAGTCCGGTCAAGTAAAAAGTAAAAAGATATAGCTTAAGCTTGCATGCGCCACGCTCGCAATTTCAAAAGAAAAGAGGGGCAAATGCCCCTTTAATCATTACCTTTAATCATTATATATCTTCTTCTATTTTACTGTTCTTTGAATCTAAGCTGTCAACAGACTCTCTTCCCGTTAATTCTGTAGATAAATCATCTTTGGGGCATTTTGATGAGCTACAAATTTTTGAGTCACTGGAACTGGAACTGGAACTAGAGCTGGAACTGCGGTAGGAACTAAAAGATTTGCTCAAATCAATCACCTCCTGGACATTATTCTGCCCATTAAAGCAGCTATATTACCTGGTTTTGCAACCCTTTGGAGGCAAAGGTTAAAAACTCATCCACAAGTTGTTTGCAAATTTTATTAATTTCATTAATTTCGAACTTGCCGGCATTATCGATATGGATACCTGCAATCATAACAACAGTGCAATTTAAAGCAACCGCTATATTTTCAGCCAGAGGCTTGGCCAATTCGTCTTCTTTATGGCCAAGCTCGGGAATCACTATGGTATTGCAGCTTATCTGTCCCTCCAGGGCAAGGCTGGGACGTGGATGACTAATCACAGTTGCCCCGATATGAGGTTTATCGCCACCTAACAACTGAACGATAACCCCAGATGGTGTTTGTGTTACCATTATTTCAACATTAAACGAAGCAGAGCCGGCTTTGGAATGGTACAAATCAATCATGTTTCAAGCCCCTTGAAAATATTTCCGGCGCTAAATCCAGCCAGCTTAGGCATTGTATCAAACCCTTTTGACAGAGCCAGTACCTTAAATATCCCGCCCATTCCGCCGGGCAGCAGCAGTTGCTTAATTGCCGCGGTTTTTTTCAGTATATCCGGCGTCAGATTGTAATCTGCCTGTCCTTTAATTGTCTCCAATAGCCCGAGATTTAATAGAAAATCCGGCTGGGTGACAAGTCCTATGGTATTTAATCCGGCTTTACCGGCCCAGGTTGCGAGCACGAAAAAATTCACGTTGGCTGTAATATCCTGGTGACCTATATTAATTAGCGGATCTTCAATTAAGCGGTGGCGGTAATAGCATCTTAATGTCCCGTTAAAGCGTTGGGACGAATACATTTCCGGCGTGGTAAAACCATAATCAATAATTAAAATAAATCCTTTTTTCAGGTTTTCCGCGACACGATTTAACCAATCTTGGGCTTGCAGGTTCACTTCCGCTTTTTGCCCGTTTTTTAATTGCACGCCTTGCAGCTCCAAGTAATCTGCCAGTTTGGCTGTCGAAAGAGCCCCTGTTTTAAAATATAATTCAGTACCGTCAAAAGCCACATACAGCTCATTTAATCCACCCTCGTCTGCGATCAGCAGGTGAACTGGAAAAGCGTCAATCAATTCGTTCCCGTAGATACATCCTGTGATTTCTCCCTGAGGTGTTATTTCGGATATATCAGTAACCCATTTGCACTTATTACGGTAATGCGTTGGGAGCAAGGCTGCTTGTTGTTTTTTCCTTAGCTCCGCACTGATTTCAACTAAATAATAATCTGTGGCGTCATAAAAGTCTTTATAATTTTTAGCTATTGAGTCTAAAACATCCCTTGCAAGCGCGCCGGAACCCGGCCCATATTCCACCAGAGACCATTGTTTCGGGCAGCCGCAAAGACACCACAGTTCATAAAATTGCTTGGACAACATGCTTCCAAACAAAGAGCCTGTATTGGGCGCGGTATAAAAGTCACCCTGTGGTCCGATGGTAGTTGCGGTTGAGTAGTAGCCATACAGCGGGTGATAAAGGGCAAGTTCCATAAATCTTGCAAATGTCATGGGACCCTGATTGGCAATTTTATCTTTTATTAAAGAAACAAGCTCGGACATTTGTACCTCCAACTGATGGTGTTATCAAATTAACAATTTACCGGCAACCCGTAAGTCGCCAACCCTGCGGGTTATTTTCTCCCGGTCTGTATATTCCAGTAAAGGCAGCGCGTATTTGCGGGAAGTTTGCAGCAAGTCTCTCAGTTCTCCCAGTGAAAGCTCGCTTTTCTGTTTAAAGTGTTCTTTAATCATTGAGATTGCTTTATCTAAAACTTGGCGGTGGAAAAAGATACCTTCTGTTATTTTAACCAGCTTACCCTGTCCCAGTAGATAGTTGAGAAATTCCTGACTTTCCGCAGGACGTTTAATACCGGTTTGCGCAGTTGCTTCGCTCCAGGACGGAGGCTGAAATTTGCTGGTCAGAAAAATGTTCTCAAATTTATGTAGAACTTGGCCCATTTCCTTGGATAGTAACGGTTTATACTCAAAAATGGCCACACTGTGTCCCATCCCGGAAATCTTTTGGTTTTTTTCAAAATGGTTTAACAATATCTGAAATTGTTTTGCGGTTAATGCAGAAAAAAAGCGTGATCTTAATTCTTCTTTGGGATATCCTTCCCGCAGCGGGAATTTCCGGTGGTAATCCTGCAGTGCTGAAATTATTCTGTTTTCCCACTGCTGAAGCACCATAGCAGATACAAAATAATCTTCTCCTTCAGTGGCGAACTTGGCCGCTTGCCTTTCCTCCGTTAATTTTGTCAGGGCCATAGCCATATCGTTTTTACTCATGCCAAGGGTGGAGGTTAAACCGGTAACGGTGTGCAACTTAGCATTTGCATTTAAATATTGTTCCACCCAATCAACTGCCGAGCCTTTTTCGGCAGTGGCAAGGGCTTCAATTATTTCTTTTCGATAACGCTTATGTTTATTGGGGAATGGATCGATAATTGTTCCTCCCCCCACAGTACGCATTGGGGAATAAGACCTGACAACGAAATGGTCTTTTCTGGCCGCTGCGATAGGCGATTCCAGTTGTAATTGAACATAGGCGTGTTCACCCTGTTGCAATTCTTCACGATCAAATAAAATAACTCGGCCCAAGATTTCAGCTGTTCCTAAATAAACCCTGACCCTGGCCCTGTGCCTTAAAGCCTTGGGCGCGCTGGAAAGATATTTAAAACTTACATCTAACCTGTGTGAAGGTTTTAAGCTTGCAGGCAACGCCAGCACATTACCTCTTTTGATATCATCAGTTTCTATACCGGATAAATTGACCGCCACTCGTTGACCTGATTCGGCCAGTTCAACTTTTTTACCATGCACATGCATGTTGCGAACCCGGGAGACGGTTTCACCCGGGTATATTTGTAAGCTTTCACCGGTTTGAATTTGGCCTGAAATCAATGTTCCGGTTGCCACTGTCCCGAAACCGGTTACGGAAAATACACGATCAACAGGTAAGCGGGCCGGACCGGTTGTCTTTCTTTCTTCAATACCCGCTGCTATCTGGTTTACAGCGTTGATTAATTCCGGCAACCCTTCGCCGGTTACTGCAGAGACAGCTATGATATCAGCTTTTTCCAGTACGGTATTGCTCAAAAACTCTTTAGTATCGTCATAGACCATTTTAAGCCATTCATCGTCGACCAGATCCTTTTTGGTAATAACTACAACTCCTTTATCAATCTGCAGGAGTTGAATAATTTCAAGGTGTTCCCTGGTTTGTGGCATGACTCCTTCATCCGCTGCAATAACCAGCAGGACAAGATCTATGCCGCCAACTCCGGCTAACATGTTCTTGATAAATCTTTCGTGACCGGGTACATCCACTATCCCCGCTGTTTGCCCGCCGGGCAGTTTCATGTAGGCGAAACCCAGCTCAATAGAAATTCCGCGTTCCTTTTCTTCCTTGAGCCTATCGGTATCAACACCGGTAAGTTTTTTGACTAATACTGTCTTGCCATGGTCCACGTGACCGGCTGTGCCGATAATAATATGTTTCATTCGGAAATTCCTCCCTGTTTCAACAACCTGCAGAGGATATCCACCAGCACCTCTTCCTCCCCGGTTAAAATGGTGCGAAGGTCAAGAATTAGCCTGTCTTCCTGGAGTCGCCCAATGACAGCCGGGTCAGAACAACGCAGTTTTTGGGCTAAACTTGCTACTGAAATTGCAAAAGGAACTACTTCAATTGCCAAATAAGGTAATTCCGCCGTTGGAAGCGCACCGCCGCCAACCGCCGAAACTATTTCCACTATCTCAAACCTCGCTCGCAGGCCTGCTTTTTCTGTCAATTTACGGCATAATTCCAAGGCTCTTTGTTCCTGTTCGGGTTTTTTTGAATAGAGCATTTGCAAAGTTGGTATATTTTTAATTGCTTTATCAGGCTCAAGGTATTCTCGTAATGTAGCTTCAAGCGCTGCGACTGTGAATTTATCAATTCTCACAGCCCGGGTGAGCGGGTTTTTTTTCATTTTTTCAAGGTATTTCGTTTTTCCCACAATAATTCCCGCCTGTGGTCCGCCTAAAAGTTTATCGCCGGAAAAGGTTACAACATCACAGCCTGCTTTAACAGTTTCCTGTACGGTAGGTTCTTCCGGCAGGCCGAAGGTTGAATGATCAATCAGTGACCCGCTGCCCAGGTCCGACATCACCGGCAGCTGAAATTCCTCTCCAATAGAAACCAGCTCGGCTACTGATGTTTCCCTGGTAAACCCGACAATGCGGTAGTTGCTGGTATGTACATGTAGAAGAAGTGCTGTTTCTGAAGTGACGGCTTTTTGGTAGTCCCCGGGATGGGTTTTATTTGTTGCGCCAACTTCCACCAGTTTGGCTCCACTTTGAGCCATAACTTCCGGAATTCGAAAAGAGCCGCCAATTTCAACAAGCTGGCCCCTGGAAACAATCACTTCTTTTTCTCTGGCTATGGTGCTAAGTGCAAGCAGCACTGCGGCTGCATTGTTATTCACAACCAGTGCTGATTCCGCTCCGGTAAGTTTTGTCAATAAGTCTTCCACCGGGGCATAACGAGAGCCTCTTTTACCGGTTTTCAGGTCAAGTTCAAGGTTGGAATATCCCGAAGCGGCCTGTTCAATAGCCTCGCGGGCTCGTTCTGAAAGTACTGCCCGTCCAAGGTTGGTATGCAGCACTACACCGGTTGCGTTGATAACCCTGCGCAGATTGGGGCGGTTTTTTTCCAGAGCCCTTTCCGCTGCAATAGTGGTGATTATGTCCAACAGGTACTGTCGCGGGTTATTCTCCGGTGATAATTTAATACGATTTGTTAAAATATCTTGTCTAATCTCGGCCACAATTTCCCGCACTGCCTCCAAAATTAAAACCTTTGGGATTTGGGATGGAAGTTCTTTGATTTCCGTTCTTTGCAAGATTTCGTCAACTGCGGGAATTTGCTTAAGCATGCTATAATTATTTTTTCCGGACATATTTTCCTCCAGCATCATCATCGTAAACATTATATGGCAGCCCATGCCAATAAGGCAAATATTTTATCTCGTTAACTGCCGCTAAGACTCCCGCCTCTATAGGCGGGAGTCTTAGCGGCAATAAACTCGAAATAAGTGCGACTAAGGTTCAGGTGGGGTCAAAACCCCACCTGAACCAAGTCTTCTTTATCATAATAGACTGTACCATAAAAAAAGAGGTTGCGGGGCAACACTCTTTTTTTATGGCATAAACATGATTTGTTTAAAAATAAGCAAGTTATTGCAGCACGATTAATGCATCTACTGCCACTGCGCCTTTGGGAAAAAGCAGCAGTGGGTTAATGTCAAGCTCGGCAATTTGCGGGAAATCCTCAACCAGCCTGGAAACCTTTTGAATGATCTCAACCAGAGCGTTTTTATCGACGGGTTCTTTACCGCGCACACCCTCAAATATTTTTTTACCTTTTAATTCTTCCAGCATTTCCCGGGCATCCAAATTAGAGACAGGGGCTACGCGCAGTGCGACATCTTCCAATACCTCGACAAAAATGCCACCCAGACCGGCGATGATTGTTGAGCCAAATACCGGGTCTTTGCCGGCACCTACAATAATTTCAGTCCCGCCGCTTAACATCTCCTGTACCAGAACACCTTGCACCAGAGCGTCCTGATTATATTTCCGTGCATTCTCGATAATCTTGTTGAAGCTTTCGACGACCTCCTGGTCAGTAGCAATGTTTAATAATACGCCACCGGCTTCAGTTTTGTGTAAAATGTCCGGGGACATAATTTTCATGACCACCGGGTAACCAATTTCCTTGGCTGCCTGAACAGCTTTCTCTGTTGTTTTGGTCAGTACTTCCCGGGTGGTGCTAATGCCATAAGCCCGTAATACCTGTTTTGCTTCATATTCAGTTAACTTAGCACCGGGTTTTAAGTTATTTAATATTTCCCCTGCCATTTTTTTGGCGCTTGGGGGTGCTTGTATAGAATAGTCTTCATTGTTTTTATTACTTCGAGCGGTTTTAAATTCACTGTAATCTGCCAGTACAGCAAGTGATCTGATGGCAAAATCAACTTCCTTGGCGGCCGGTATGAGATTGTCGTTTAAAAAATGCAATGCCTGCAGAGCTGCTTCTTCCGGTCCCCACACGATATTAAAAATCGGTTTGTCAGTTTTTTTACTCACCCGCACCATCTGTTCCAGGTTAGTGCGGTCGCCGTGCAGCGCCCAATAAGCTGTGATAAGCATGTCGATTCCG
Organism: Desulfotruncus arcticus DSM 17038; assembly: GCF_900113335.1. Lineage (GTDB taxonomy): Bacteria > Bacillota > Desulfotomaculia > Desulfotomaculales > Desulfallaceae > Desulfotruncus > Desulfotruncus arcticus. The sequence continues at coordinate 439,975 of NZ_FOOX01000001.1, read as the reverse complement.
GGATCATTTATTACTATTTCCGCACATTGCTCTAATAAGCCCGGCTGGGTCAATATAGCTGAGGTAATGTCGACCGGGTTGGCAGAGGAAGCAAAAGCCGGCAGGACATTATCTAATTTAGCCCTGGTTTCTGCTTGCAGGGGGGCAACTTCCAGGCCGTAGAAGGAACATTTATCCGTTAATGCCACGCCGCTTCCTCCGGAAGTGGCTAAAATTGCAATTCTTTTACCTTTGGGACATTTATTGCTTGCCAGTATCGACAAAACAATCTGGTATTCTTCAAGACTTTCGATGCGAATAATGCCCTTTTGTTTAAAAACCGCGCTATAGACTTTATCCGAGCCAACCAGTGCGCCGGTATGGGAAGCGGCAGCTTTGGCAGCGGCAGGGTAACGCCCGGCTTTGATCAATAGTATGGGTTTATTATTCTGCAAGGCCATGTCGGTCGCATTTATAAACTTTTGACCGTCCTTCACTCCTTCCAGGTAACCCCCAATTACCCTGGTGTAGTTGTCCCGGGCCATAAAACCCATGTACTGTGAAAAATCAACATCTGCTTCATTGCCGGTACTTACGAAATGACTGAAGCCATAGCCCTTTTCTTTAATCATCTGGTAAATGGCCGCCCCAAATCCCCCGCTCTGGCTGATAAAGCCCAAAAAATCGGGAACTAAAACCTGTTCCGGCAGTTCTGTTACAGAAAAGTTGGCCATAAGCGCGTTACGTGAGCTGAAGATGCCCATACAGTTGGGGCCGCAGACGCGCATACCTGTTTTTTGGGCCAGTTCAGTTATTTCCATCTGAATTTTGGCGCCTTCCGGTCCTACTTCTGCAAAACCCGAGGTAAATATAATTACCCCCTTTACTCCCTTATCTGCGCATTGCTGCAATTGATCGAGAGTATATTTGGCGGGTACGGCAATTATAGCCAGGTCAACGGAGCCTGGAACATCTATAAGCGCAGGGTAACAGGGCAGATTACACAGGGTGGTGTGCTTGGGGTTAACAGGATATATTTTGCCTTTAAAGCCTGCATTTATCAAAGATACAAGCGGTTGTCCACTTGGTTTAAAAGGGTTTTCAGAGGCGCCTATTATGGCCAACGATTCCGGCTGAAAAAGCGGCAGAAGGCTTTTTATTTCTTGTTCAAAATTAATGGTTTTCAAAAGAATTCCTCCTTGAAAAATGAATGAATATTCACTCTGCATGTTCTATTTTACCATAAATTTAACCACATCGTTAACACTTATTACTATAAAATCGGTGCTTGTAAATATTATGAAAAATCAATGTTCGAGGACCAGTGGCTCCCGTAAATTGTCATTTATAAGGAGCGAAGAGACGTGGCAAAAAATAAGCCTCCAACCGTTTAAATAGATCGGAGGTCCGGAAAAGTTTTAATTATGCTGTAATCGGTTTTTCGTTGGGCCGGGATGAAACCGGCATCAGCTATACAGCGTTGGATTTCTTTTAAGGCAATTCGATAACTAGCTCCTGCAGCCTTAACCACATTTTCTTCCAGCATGGTGCTGCCAAAATCATTAGCTCCAAAACTTAGTGCAACCTGGGCTATTTTAGCGCCCTGAGTAACCCATGAAGCTTGCAAGTTGGGAACGTTATCAAGCATAATTCGAGAAACTGCCAATACTTTAAGGTATTCATAACCACCGGCTGTCACACCTCCAAGGTCGGTATTGCGCGGTTGAAAGCTCCAGGGGATAAATGCGGTGAATCCTCCGGTGACGTCTTGTTGGTCACGCACTCTTATTAAATGGGTGATAATGTCTGCACTGGTTTCGATATGACCAAACACCATTGTAGCAGTTGTTTTCATGCCCAGCCGGTGGGCAGTGTCCATAACGTCCATCCACTGGCGCCAGCCTATTTTGTTGGGGCTGATTTGTTTTCTCACCCGGTCGACTAAAATTTCCGCACCGCCACCGGGAAGTGAATCGAGCCCGGCATCTCTAAGTTTTGTAAGAACTTCAGCTGCAGATAAACCCGAGAGCTTGGAAAAATGGGCAATTTCCGGCGGGGAAAATGAATGTATATGGATATCATATCTTTTTTTAATATCCTGAAGCATGTCTGTGTAGTATTCCAGGGTAAGATCAGGGTGTAAGCCTCCCTGAATTAATAATTCGGTTCCGCCTACATCTATAGTTTCTTCAATTTTCTTATGTAATACAGTTTTTTCTATTACATACGCGTCTTTATCTTCCACTTGCCTGTAAAAAGCGCAAAACCGGCACTGGCAGGCACAGATATTAGTATAATTGATGTTGCGGTCAATAATATAAGTGACCATCCCCTCAGGGTGCAGTTTGTTTTTAATGGCATTGGCAGCCATACCCAGGTCAATTAGATTGCCCTGCTCTAATAATTCGATTCCTTCTTCCCGGCTAAGTCTGTCTCCTGCTACGGCTTTGTCTAAAAGGGCTCCAGCATTAGTCAAATTATTCACCCCAGATTGTTAGTTTAATCCTTTCTTCAATGATGCCGCTTTTGTAAGCGTAATCATAATAGGTTAAAAGGGCTCTGCGTTCGCTTTCTCCCAAATCGTGGTGGATTGTGTCAAAATAATGGTTAAGCAGGCTATGTGGCAAATGAGAACGTTTATGCCCTTTGTTCACCAAATCATCACGATTGGCCAGCCCGATAGCCTTTGCTTGATTAAATAACCGGCTGATTTGTTCAACAATTTCAGGATTATTTTCAGCAAGCTCTGCATGTACTACCCAAACGGCATAAACCATTTTCTCTCCGGTAAAGTTTTTCCACTCTTTGCCCAGATCTGTAACATTAATATCGGGTTTGTTTTGCATAACAGCTTGATGGGCCAGCATGGCATCGTCACCGATCAGCAGCGCAGCGTCAGCCGAGGCCAGCATGGCGTCAAGATTGGGTTCGGAGCGGTGGAATTCTACCTGTACATGGTAGTAATGCTCAAATAGAATACGTAAAAGAACAACGGATGTAGCTGAGGATGTGGTTACATTTACGGTTTTACCCTCAAGTTCAGTTGGCGGGCAATGGCTGAATAAAAGTATGCTTTCGACATTACCGTCGGCGCTAATGGACATATTGGGAATAATAATACATTTGTCCTTGTATTTTGCATATTCAATAGATGAAATAGGCGTAATATCCAGTTCCCCGTTAAGGAACATATTATTTAGTTTTGTAGGGGGACCCTTGATTAATTCAATATCGGCATCAAGCAGTCCGTCTTCTAGGGCGTGGTATACGGGAATACAATTCAAATATTCAACCTGGCCGACGCGTAAGCGAGTCAATTAAAGCCCTCCTCCACCACGTTATAAAGTGTATCCCTTTGAACGGGAATATAACCGGCAAATTTAATCATCTTGATAAGTTTGTTTTTGGACATGGCTTGATCTGTTTGGGCTCCCGCATCGTGTGCAATTTTCTCTTCGACTACTGTACCGTCCAAATCATCAACACCAAATGCAAGGGAAACCTGGGCCAGCTTGGGACCGACTGTTATCCAGTAAGCTTTAATATGGTCGAAATTGTCAAGCATAAGCCTGGCTATGGCCAGGGTCTTTAAATCCTCATAGCCTGTTGTTGTATTTATCCCCATTGATTCCAGAGCAGTGTTCTTGGGATGAAAGGCCAGGGGAATGAAGGTCAGAAAACCGCCGGTTTGATCCTGCAATTCACGTAATTGGATCAGGTGGTCGACCCTTTCCTCAATTGTCTCTACATGCCCGTAAAGCATGGTGGCATTAGTCCTCATACCAATTTCATGAGCTGCCCGGTGAACGGCCAGCCATTTATCTCCATCAATTTTTTTGGGACAGATAATTTCTCTTACCCGTGGAGCAAAGATTTCCGCTCCCCCGCCAGGCAGGGAATCAAGGCCGACTTTATGCAGTGTTTCAAGAACTGCTTGATAGGTCATGTTGTGGATTTGCGCCAGAAATTCAATTTCTACGGCGGTGAGGGACTGGATGACAACACCGGGCAAGACTTTGCGCACCCTTTGCATCATTTCAACATAAAAATCCAGTTTTAAGTCGGAGTTTAGCCCGCCAACGATATGAATCTCCGAAATGTTTTGGTCAGCCGATTCTGCGACTTTGGCCTCAATTTCATCAATACTCATTACATATGCTGCAGGGTCATCGGCATCTCTGCCAAAGGCGCAAAGTTTACACCTGTTTATGCAAATATTGGTATGATTGATATGCCTGTTGACAATAAAAAAGGCTTTTTTGCCGTTTTTTCTTTCCCTGACCAGAGACGCCAGCTTGCCGATGGTTAATAAATCGTTTGAATGGTATAATGCGATGCCGTCATCTCTTGTCAAGCGCTCGCCCGAGGCAACTTTGGCCGCAATTCCCGTTAGGATATTTTGATCAAGCATGTGAACTCTCCTTAAAAAACATGAATTGTGTAGATTATATCGAGTAAGGTAAAACAAAACATTAGTATACTTAATGTACCGTTTAGATTAAAAAAAGCCACACCTGCCCTGCTCAAATCTTCAGGCGACACCAGTTTATGCTGGTAGAACAATAAACCAACCGCAACTGCCAGGCCCGCAAGATAGAACAGGCCCATGTGCATAACAACTGCAACAGCAATAAAAAAGGCCGGTGCTAGGATATGAAATAAAGCTGATATTTTAAGCGCCCTGGCAATGCCAAACCGCGCCGGTATGGAATGAATTCTGTTACTGGTGTCAAATGAATAATCATCACAGGCATAAATTATATCAAAGCCGGCTACCCAAAAGAGCACGCCTATCCCCAGTAGAATTGGGGCCAAGTGGAAACTGTTGGCAATGGCTACCCATGCTCCCAAAGGGGCCAGCCCCAGTGTCAGTCCTAAAAAAAGGTGGCAGGTCCAGGTAAATCTTTTAGTATATGAATAAAAGCTTAAAGCCACAACAGCTATGGGGAATAGCTTAAAGGCCAGCGGTGAAAGTTGATATGCCGACAACAGCAGCAGCGCAAAGGAAAGCAACGCATATCCCCACACTTCTCCTACTCTAAGCAATCCTTTAGGTAACGCTCGATTTGCTGTTCTTGGGTTTTGGGCGTCGATATGCCTGTCGATAATTCGGTTAAGAGACATGGCAGCCGTGCGGGCACCAATCATGGCCAGGGTAATCCATAGTATTTCGCTTCCGTCGGGAACCTTTTTTTGAACCAGTAACGCTCCAATAAAAGCAAATGGCAATGCAAAGATGGTGTGTTCAAAACGAATCATATCAAGAAATATTTTTGTTTTATTGGTTATTGTCGACTCCATAATAAACGCCACTTCCTATCAACTCAGTAGTCGGAATAATTTTGGGTACGATTCTAGGGATTAAAACCAAAAAGGAATGCTAAAATCCTTACTGAATTCTGAGTCCTGACTCCTGAATTTTATAACTGTTAGACAACCATATTGCAGGCAATACTGTTTTCTTTTGCCAACAAAATGAGCAGTTCCTTGAAAAGATTAATTTCACGGGAGGGCGGAAAATGCTTAATTGCTGCTTCGGCAGAATTAAGGTAATAAGCAATTTGTTTGACGGAAGCTCCTCTTTCCAAAAGACCATACGCCATACCAATATTAATGCCAAAGTCATATAAATGCTGTTTATCCTCTTCCCCCGCGCCAGCAACATCTGCTCCAAGATATGCTGAATAAGCAAACATTTCGGCTGTTTCTTTTTTAATAACATTTAGATACTGCTGCGTGTCCAGCAGCTCAACGTTAGGGTATTTAGGACTTAATATTCCGCCTTTGTTTATTGAACAAATAAGCCCCGCCAAATTTTTAAGATAATTTACAATACCCGCATCGCACAGGGTAGTAAAAAACCTCCCATAAAGATAATCACCAACCAGTACCGGAAATTGATATTTGTTACGGCTATCACCGTAATTTTCTTTGTTATTGATACTTTCCTGGACTTTCAAGTGTACTTGTGAAGCCATATATATAAACTGCAAAACCCCGGCCAGCGCAATAGTTTTTTCCGTTACCGGGCTGAATAGCCGGTTGCTTAATAATACCAGAGCAGGGCGCATATTTTGATCAAAATAATTAAAATCCAAAGTTACAAATTCATTTAAGTGACCAGCTCTAATTTTAAATTTTTTTTCCATCAGCGCTTGCACCTTGGTTAAATCTTCATTAATCAATTGAAATATATTCATGTGCGGGGGAAGCCCTCCTTTGCCTCAAACAATTATATATTCGTTGCTAGGTCGTAATTTCCTTTTTGAAATAGCAATGACCTTGCTGTTTGTATTAAAACTGCAAGGTCATCACTAATCTTCACTTAAGTTGGTACTAATAAAAATCCCTCCTAAAGATTTACGGCTTCCCGAGTAAATATCTCCGGCAGAATTCCCCGTTTGGTCTCTTTAGCAGTTAGATGCTCTGCACCGAATTTTTCGGTCAGATAATTACATGCATCCCATGGATTCACCTTTTCTCCACAGGTAAACACGTCGACAGCTGCATATCCTAATTCGGGCCAAGTATGAATTGCCAGGTGAGATTCGGAAATTACTACTACTCCGCTAACTCCCTGAGGACTAAATTTATGGAATACATATTCTCTAACTTCCGCACCCGCTTCGAGTGCCGCATCCACCATAATTTTTTCAACCTTTTTGATATCATTTAGGATATCAAATTTACATCCATAAATTTCTGCTAAAACATGGCGGCCCAAAGGTTTCATTCTAATTATCTTCCCCCTTTATAAATTTATTTGGATCGACATCGCAAGTACCTGCCGAATTCCAATCAAACTCAATTTTAGCATAAAATCTATTGATGTCAACAATATTTTATTTTAGTTTATGATTTAAAGGGATTAGTTGCGGTTTTTGCCTTAAAACCTTTAAATATCTCTATTTAACTGGGCAATGCGTTATCCTCCCGCCTGATATTTAACAATTGGTTTTCAATGTTCTTATTACTAAATAAAGAAGCGGAGGAGCACCGAATATCATTGTTGTAGCTGCTGCAACGATGCCGGAGTCGTTAAAAATCAGTGCTACAAAACTGGCTGTGACTACGCCGATAAACCCTTTATACATCACCGGGTACTGAAATTTTAAAGACTGCATGACTCCCGTCGGTCTGTAAAAAAGAATAGCCAGGCTGGCGAGACTTGCCAGAAAAATTCTGCCCCAAATGGAGTATTTGATCAGTTTAATATTCATGCTTAATTTTCTAGTAATAACGTAAATTATTTCTTTTGCGCCTCCATTAATAATGAGGGTTGCTGTGCGCCCTATATGAGATTGATTTTCCAGCGGGCGGCGGATGTCATAGGCAATTAAGGCGATAAGCAGGATGCCTACTGCCGCTGTTATTTTAAGTAATGTTTTATAGTTGAATTTGGTGTCTGCCAGTAACAAAATTGTTACTAAAAAAGAAAATGCAGCTGTAATAGAACCACCGACATTAGTTCCTAATTGTGGAGCAGCGATAACATAAAATGTAAACATGTAGTAAAGTCCGATGGGAAACAATAACATCGTTTTGTACTTTTTTATGCGGTTGATTAAAGCGGTCGTGCCGATGATAGTTGAGCCAATCAAAACGCCCATATATTCATTACCCAGCCCGTAAAAACGCGCCCCAACTATAGGATCATATCCCAGGAGAGAGTTTTTTTGCATTGGGGCTCCAAGCAATAAATCAATAAAAATACACAGTGAAGTTAACAGGCTAATAATAATAAACGGGTCAAGGCCGTTGGCATACTTGTCAAGCCAAAGGTGTAATAACGATACGATTACAACAGTGGCGCTGATTATTTCCAAAACAGTTATTAATATTGAAGTTTGTGGTACTAAAGCCACCAGCAACAGCGCAAGCGGGACCGACATAACCGCTAAAAGAAGCGGTTTTAAAATAGTCATTAGAAAATAACTCTGGGGCAGGAAAATTGCAGCAAGCGACAACAGTACCAAAAGCAATTGTATTAAAACATAGTAGCGGAGCACAGGAGGCCTGGCCTGATTTGTTAATTCAAGTTTTGCATAAAGAGAAGACAACAGTGTTGGCGTGTTTTCTGTTGGTATTATCTGGATACTGCGTCCAGACATACTTGTAGGGATAGCAATACCGAAGTAGTTTAAAATTGCAGGGGCAATATCAGTATTCTTAATTATCCCCGGCCGCTTAGTTGTGGGTGAGGTTAATATGCCGGCTGTTACGCCTTTGCCTATGGCCACAACTGGTGTAAGGTAATTTGAGTCTGGCAGATAGTTTCCTTTTGGTGTAGGTGACACCAATATTAATAAATCTTTGCTGAGGTCCAGCTTATTAACAGTGCCAATTATCATATTGGTTATCCTGGCTTTGGATTCAATTCTATTACTCTGCAATACGTCTGTTGTTGTATAGGCCCCAAGCCTCTCCAAACGATAAAGATCTCCCAGTTCAACTATGGTTAAGCCTGGTTTGCCCAGGTAATTATCTAGAGAATTTGCCAAATCGTTATAATCAGTCCGTAGCCCTCCAGGGAAGTTAACATCCTTAATAGTTAGTTCATCGCCTACGTCGCCTTCCGGTATAATTCCTTGTGTATTCATACCCAATGCTACCGCAGGTCTATTTGGTTGATCAATAATATCCGAATTACCAATAACCCTGACATCAATATTATTTTGTTCCAACAAAGTGCCCAGGTTGCCTGGTACTGCTGAATACCTGTTATCTTTATTTAGTTCTTTAATACGGGCAATATCCAATTGTAATACAGAATCAGCACCTGTTGCCAGGCCGGTTCTTTGGTGGAATATCTGAGCCGCAGAAAAACCGTTTAACTGGCTTTCTGCATTAACACCATGCTTGTCAGACCCCGATGCATTTAATGGCGCGCCCGCCCCTATAGATGCGAAAGTGCTTGCAGGGTTTACGCTTCCCTCAACTCCGGTATTCATAATACCCATTGCGCCCAATTTGGCAACTTCCTGACGCAGCTTGTCGTCATTAAGTATATCATTTAAGGTTAGCCGGTCAACTGTAATAAGCACAAGGTTTCCCATGGCGGCCGGGCTTTCTATGCTTATCGGGTCTGGTTGCTTTAAACCATAAAGGCTTAATAATAGTCGCTGGTGTTTCGGTTGTGATAAAGAATAGGAAATAGAAATAAATAAAACAGCAATGGCAAGAAGAAATACAATCCACAGCCTAACTCTACGCAAAAAAACCTCTCCTCAGCAATCAAGTGCGATTATATAACATATATCTTTTACTAGGTATTTCAACTTTTTCCTGCAAGAGTTGTAAATACAAATTCACAGTTTCCTTAATTGTTCGGGTAACACAAAATTCCTTGACTATTTTTTGCCTTGCTTTGGTACTATATTGACGGGCCAATCCCGGGTTTTTTAACAGATATGCTATGGATTGAACCAGGTCCCGGAAATCTCCCGGGGCAACGAGCATCCCGCACTCTTTATCGTCAATAACTTCAGGAATACCGCCTACTCTGGAAGCCAAAACCGGTAAATTAAAGGCCATCGCCTCTAATAAAGAAAGGGGTAAGCCTTCGGTTAAAGAGGGCAGGACAAAAAAATCCATAACCGAATATGCTGCTGAAACATCCTCCAGTGCTCCTGTAAAGATAAAACGATTTCCCAGCGCTTTGTTCTGTACCTGTTCTTGAAGAGTTTTCTTTAACGGACCGTCGCCAACCATTAAAAAGTGCAGGTCAAATTCTTTTACCAACAATTCAGCGGCTTGAATTAAAATATGCAGTCCTTTTTGTGGTGCCATCCTGGCAACAGTTCCTATTACCTGGCGGTCCCAAGGTATACCAAAATCAGATTTTAGTTTTTTTCTGTCCAATATTTTATTAAAAGCTTTATAATCAATGCCGTTGGGAATAACTTTAATTTTTGAGCGGGGAATTCTTTCAAACTTAGATATTTCTTCACCAAGCGCACCTGAAACAGTAATGATAGAATCTGTTGGCCAGGAAAGCACATAATCAACCATTGCAGCCAGATTATTCTTCCAAGAAGGCCAATTACTGTTTATAATTGAGTTGTGTGCTGTATAGATATTAACCGGAACTTTGGCCAATACAGCTGCCGGCCTGGCCAGTAAAGCAGCTTTGGCTCCATGGGAATGCACCAGTTTGACTTTTTTACTGCGCATATATTGATAAAGAATTTTTAATGTGCTTAAATCCTGCCGGGAAACGGTGCCTTTTAAAGGCAGGGACAGGGTTTTAATTCCCGATAATTTTAGTTTTTGTTCCAAGGTGCTGTTTTCTGGACAAGCAACTGTAACATCAAAGTAATCAATTAAATTTTCGGTAAGTACTGATATATGTTTGCCAATACCGCCTTCTGTTGGTCTGACCACTTGTAATACCGGAATATTTGGTAGCAGGGCTGTTCACTCCTTATTAGTCATTATCCCCATATAAAACACGCGCTTAATCAGTTCCCTTAGCGCGCGTGTTTTAATACTTTATACCTTAGCACTTGCCATATATATGGTAAGTTATACTTTTCCAAAGTGAAATAAAGACACGGCTTACTCATTTCCCGCCGTGTCTTGTAAGGGTATTATTAATTTACTTGGATTGCGTCCGTCGGGCAATTTCCTGCTGCTTCTTGAGCCTGCTCTTCCAAATCATTAGGCACTTCGTCAACAACAGCATGGGCCTTTTCATCATCATTCCAATCAAACACTTCCGGACAGGTATCTATGCATGCGCCACAACTGATGCACAGATCTTGATCAACTTCTGCATGCAAAATAATGCACCTCCTGACAATATACTGACTGAAGCAATATTAGTTTGGCTATTTTTGAGAATATTATGCCTGCGCTTTGCATCAATTATTTATTTTGAAAAATTTAAGAAATGGCATAAAATAATAAAGAAGACTTGGTTCAGGTGGTGTTTTGACCCCACCTGAACCTTAGTCGCACTTATTTCGAGTTTATTGCCGCTAAGACTCCCGCCTGTAGAGGCGGGAGTCTTAGCGGCGGTTAACGAGATAAATCGAGGTGAGGTAGATTGTCTCCAAATACATCTGATCAGGCTAAAAGAAAAATGTTAATATTAATGATTTTTGCACCGGGGATCTTTTTTATTATTTACTGGTTTGCCATACAATCAGGCAATAACCATGCTTTGCCGAATAAAATTAAGCCTCCGGCGAAATTCGAAACCATTGGGCAGTCAGTCCGGGCTGACAATACGTTGTACACTGCCCGCAAAGGCAGCCAGCTATTTACCGACCGGATTGATTTAAAGAATAATGTTGCTATAGCTGAACCAGGTGCCATTTTTCTGGGGCTGGGGCTGGAAGCTGCCGATAGCGGTGACAGGCCTGATGTAGTTGTTATCTCCCAAGACGGTAATGTATTTCGTCCACTTGATGTTGACAGCTCCATTATCGCCAAAAATTTTGGTATGGATGCAAAAAATATTTACCTGTACTTGTTTAAGGTTCGAACAGGAGCCGGGTATTATTATTTTCAGGTAAATAACAAGCCTGAATTAACCTGGAGAATAAAAGAAGGAGCCTAAAAGGCTCCTTCTTTTATTCCATCTAGCTAGAAAAATTTTATCGTTACTTGTGTCTGGCGCTCCGGTGGTTCCGCTCCGCGCGCTGCGCAATTTTCCTTGTAGCTCGTGTAGCTACTTGTACATAACGCTTGCAATAGACAGTCCGGTGTAACTTTACGCCCTTTCGGGGTCAAGCTCTGGGGATTTGACGGGCTATGAACCGCATCCAGTGCTCCGCTTGCTCCGGGAAGCCACCGGATCGCCGTGCCTACGTTATCTATTTATCATCCTTGCCATTGCGAGGAGCAAAGTGACGTGGTAATCGCAATTTAATAGACTAGGCGAGCAGCACTCTATCGTCGTCAAATACTGTCCCGCTGATGGAGGTAAATTTGTTCACAAGTTCCGCAACCGTCAGGTCTTTCTTTTCATTAGCATCAAAATCAATGATAATCCGGCCCCGGTGCATCATGATCAAACGGTTGCCGTATTTTATTGCTTGTTCCATGTTATGGGTAATCATGATAGTTGTTAGTTTGCTGCTGCTTACTATCTGTTCAGTGATTTTCATGACAAGTTTGGCGGCATTGGGATCAAGGGCGGCGGTATGTTCGTCCAGCAATAATAATTTAGGACGGGCGATTGTAGCCATAACCAGCGCAAGTGCCTGGCGCTGCCCGCCGGACAGGGTGCCAACCGGCACTTTTAAACGATTTTCCAGTCCAAGTCCTATAACTTTCAGCGCTTCTTGAAAAATTGTTGTTCGCCGTGAGGATACCGCCTTTTGTAAGCCACGCTTTTGGCCTCTGATGTAAGCCATGGCCAGGTTTTCCTCGATGCTAAGCTCAGCAGATGTGCTAGCCATGGGATCCTGGTCAATCCGGCCAATATCCCTAGCCCGAACATGCTCCGCTAATCCTGAGACATCTTTTCCCTCAATTTCTATTGTGCCGGCATCTACGTTATTTACACCGGCGATGGCTTTTAACAGGGTTGATTTCCCGGCACCGTTACTGCCGATCAGGGTTATAAAATCACCTTGTTTTATTGTAAGGTTGATATTGTCAAGTGCTTTAATAGCATTGGGCGTTCCTGCAAAAAAATATTTATCAATTCCCGCCAAACTAATCATATATCTCCCTCCTGACTTGTCTTTTCGGAGGGAATACACTTTTTCCGCATAGAAATTGTAGGTATGCCGGGCAAGTTCTTTTTAAATTTCAAGTTAGGTAAGCAAAGAACCAGTAATACTAAAACCGCAGTCATTAATTTAAAATCTTCGGCCGGCAGGCCTAATCGTAACCCAAGGGCCAGCAAGCCACGGTAAACTATTGATCCAAGTATTACACCTGTTAACAATCGTCCGAGACTGCTGCCCCTACCCCCAAAGATTGTTTCTCCTGCGATTACCGATGCAATTGCTGCTACAAGTACTCCAATACCCATGCCCACATCGGCAAAACCCTGGAACTGGCAAGCCATGGCTCCGGATAAGCCAACAAGGGAATTAGAAATTATTAGCGCCAATAATTTAGTATTGTCTGTGTTTACTCCCAAAGACCTGATCATGCGCTCGTTGCTGCCAGTGGCACGAATGGCCAAGCCGAGGTCAGTGTTTAAGAACCAACCCAGCAAAATGCGTACTGATAAAACCATTAAAGCCAATATCATAATAACTGAAAAATTGTTTTCAGAGAGATTGAACCAGCCGGAAATTTGACCGTAAATGTTTTCGTTAGCCAACAGAGGGATGTTGGGACGGCCCATTGTACGCAGCATCATAGTGTAGATTGCGCTGGCGGTTAAAATGCCGGCCAGAATGTTATTGACCTTAAGCCTGGTATGCATTAATCCCGTGGCTGCTCCTGCCAATCCTCCGGCTAAAGCTCCCAGTAATACGGCTAATAGAGGGTTAACACCCTCTATAATTGCCCGTGCAGTTACGGCAGCCCCGAGAGGGAATGTTCCCTCAACGGTTAAGTCCGGAAACCCCAGCAGTTCAAAAGTCAATAGGACACCCAGGGCCATAAACGCAAATATTAATCCTTGTTGTAAAGCACTTGTGATGATGCTTTCCATAGGCCAAACTTCTCTCCTTAGAAATTGCTATAAAGTATTGGCTAATCTACTACTTCATCTGCACGGCTTAAAACTGCTTCAGGTATTTGTAAGCCAATGTTGGCGGCTGCAGCTTTATTAATCATTAAAGTGCGTTTGCGAATTTCTTCCGGTTTTACCTCGCCGGATTTTTCACCTTTTAGCACTCTTGCCAGCATCGTTGCTCCTTGGCGGCCGCAATCGTATTCATCATTGCCGATAGTGGCAACGGCACCTCGTTTTACGGATTCGGTATCGCCGGTAAACAGCGGTATTTTGTTATCCTGCAATACTTTCAAAAGTGCTTCAAGAGCAGATATAACAGTGTTGTCCTGGGGAACAAAAACAGCTTGAACTCTCCCAACCAGTGACTGTGCGGCAGCCTGGACTTCGTTACTGCTGGCAACCGGCGCTTCAACAACTTTAAAACCTTTACTCTCTAAATATTGCTTGGCCCTGTTAATGTTGCTTACTGAATTAGCCTCTCCGGCATTGTAGATGAGTCCGACTTGTTTTAAGTCCGGCACCATTTCCATCACCAGGTCCATTTGCTGTTCAACCGGGTCAGCGCTGTACACCCCGGTAATATTAGTTCCAGTTGGTTGATCAAGAGATTTAATCAAGCCTGCGCCAACTGCGTCAGACACCGCTATAAATACAACCGGTATATCGGTTCCTTTGGTAGCCTGAGCCGCCGCTTGCGAACTGGGAGTTGTAATGGCAAGGATTGCATCAACTTTGTCACCAACAAATTTATCTGCTATCGTTTTGGCCAGGTTGGGATCACCCTGGGAATTTTGGATGTCAAATTTAACATTTTGCCCATCAATAAAGCCTTCTTCCTTCATTTGATCCAAAAACCCTTTTTGATCCAGGTCAAGGGCGGGATGGGCAACAAATTGAGTGACCCCAATCTTTAGAATTTTTTCTTGAGTCGTTTGTTCTTTTTCGGCACCGCATCCTGACGCGGTTATTATAAATACTAACGCTGCAAGCAAAGTGAAGATCATTTTAGGTATTCTCATCAGAATTAAACCCTCCTATTTAATAAGTCAATTAAATAGCCGATTATTATATCACAGAAATTTGTTAATTCACCTCCCTGAAGCGAGGAGAAATAACAAAACGGCACTCAAATGAGCACCGCCTTTCAATCAACAGCGACAAGCTCATCTCAACTCTCCTCGTCATTTTCATGGTTTTCTCTTCTCTGCTCAATAAGATTCGTTTTATGTATACACTGAAAAATTATATCACCTACGTAAAGAAACTGTCAATTAAACGCATATTACCATGATTTATGATGCGAATTGCCAGAGCTGCTAAAATTAAATAGCCCCTAAAAACCGCGGTTTTTAGGGGCTATAAGTCTAAATCAAGCACTGATACTGTTGATTTCTTTGTCATAGATATGGTACTTAGTTCCACACTCACTGCAATTATAGTAACCGATTTGTTTTAGCGTATGGTCTGATTTGCCGCAAGATGGACAGGTGAAATTTTTTACTTCATATAAAGAACCGCAAACGAGTATGCAGAATCCGGTTATTCCAGCTATAGTTCCTCCAATTGCACCTGCCAAACCCCAGGATGCCCCCGCGACAACTGCTGTGAGCCAAACTGATAGTCCGACAATAAGCGTTACAGCAGTAAATGTCAGTATTCTAATGATACTAAGAGCTGCTTCCTGATAATTATTCTTTAAGCGCGGGCTTGCCAAATAACTCCCTCCCCATTTTAGTTCTCTTTAAATATTATTTCTTCGCGTTAAAGACTAATCCTTCATGATTTAAAATTTTTCTATTGACTAATTAGTAAATATCCGTATAATCAAATATATAAATAAAACAATTGGGGGTTGTATTAAAGTGAAACCTAATAACCTTGCTTTTAGAACAAATTTACAGGCCTTTACCTGGGTTGGGTTACCGTTGGTAGCTATCGGTGGTTGGTTCTTCCCTGTTATGGGTTTTCTTCTGTTTGGCTGCATGGTCGGCGCAGTTGGCCTGTCGTTTTTTAGAGGGCGTAATTGGTGTGACTGGATGTGTCCCAGGGGGGCCTTCCTTGATTTGGCACTGGGCAGATTAAGCCGTAACGTCCAAATTCCCAAGTTCTTTAAACATGAATTTGTACGCGCTTTTATGGTAATGTTAATTTTTACTGTTATTGGAATTCAGTTTTATTTTTCCTGGGGTAATATTGAAGCTATGGGTATGGCTCTGGTCAGGGTGTTGACAATAACAACAGTGGTTGCTATACTGCTTGGCTGGGGGATTCATCCCAGAACATGGTGCCGCATATGTCCTATGGGAACTGTGGCACATTGGATAGCCCGGAGTAAAAATAAATTGCATGCAAGTAATAAGTGCGTATCCTGCGGGCTCTGCGCCAAGGCATGCCCCATGCAGTTAAACCCAAGTGCAATTGGTACGGGAGATTCTTTTGATTACAGCGATTGCTTAAAGTGCTCATCCTGCATCAGCAGCTGCCCTAAAAAGGCACTTTCATTTGAATCAAATGACAAAGAAAAAAGCTGTCGCGTTGCGGCCTAAAGTAAATATAAATCCGCGGTTTTTTACCGCGGATTTATTCCCCATTTTTACTCATATTCTTTGGTAACATGTGGTATCCTTTGCAGTAAGTCCCCTGCCAGCATACCAGACATGCCCATCTCTTGTGCGGTAACGTCACCTGCCCGGCCATGTATGAATGCTCCTGCAACCGCGGCATTTACCGGTGTCAGCCCCTGGGCCATTAATCCCGCGATTATGCCCGTTAAAACGTCCCCGGACCCTCCGCTGGCCATGCCTGGATTACCTGTTCCATTAATGTAAATTGAACCATCGGGGCCGCAGATGATTGTTTTTGCCCCTTTTAGCAGGATTGAGCAGCCCCATTCCTTAGCCTTCCGGGCAGTTATTCCTATTCTGTTTTGCTGAATTTCCTTCACGCTGTGACCGGTTAAACGAGCCATTTCACCCGGGTGGGGTGTCAGGACAAGGTTTGATTTAACTGATTTAAACAAACCGGCCTTACCCGCCATGGCATTTAAACCATCTGCATCCAAAACGCAGGGGATAGTAATATTCATGATAATATCCTGGACCAGCGTAGATGTCTCTGTGCCGGTTCCCAAACCTGGCCCGATAGCTATGACGTCACTGCTGTGACATCGGTCAAGAATATCTTTAAGAGTTGTATGGCTAATATTGCCCTTAGCTGTCTCAGCCAATGGAAAAGTCATAACTTCAGTTAATTTATTCTCCGCAATGTCATGAATTGCGGAGGGAACGCCGAGGGTTACCAAACCGGCGCCGATTCTTGCAGCTGCCTCTGCTGCAAGAACCGCGGCACCAGACATTCCTCTTGATCCGGCAACAACCAGGACACGTCCGAAATCCCCTTTATGTTCAGGCCCCTTGCGGCTGGGCCAGATCTCATTGATTAATTCAGAGGTGGTAAGGTATCTGCTGCTGGCGACCTTTGATAAAGCCGCGGCAGGAATGGATATATCAACTACATGCAGCTTTCCCACATAGTTACATCCCTGATATAAAACCAGTCCAAGTTTGGGGTAGGCAAAAGTAACCGTATGGTCTGCCCGAATACAGGGTCCGTTTATTTTACCGGTATCCGCTTCAATTCCTGACGGAATATCCACTGCTATGACGGTTTTACCGCTCAAGTTTATGGATTTGAAAACTGAAGCCAATAAATCGCTTACGGTTCCCTTGAATCCCGTGCCATATAAAGCATCTATGATAAGTTCCGCGCTGTTGACAGCCATCTTGACCATGTTAACATCGTGGGTACTATTTAAGGGGTAGATTTTTTGCCCCATACCCTTCCAGATGGTTAAATTGGTTAAGGCATCTCCTTTGACTTTATTCTCCTCGCCAAAAAGGAACAGTTGCACGCGGGCTCCTTTGTTATACAAATGCCTTGCTATAACAAAGCCATCACCGCCATTATTTCCTTTGCCGGCGAGAATTACAATATTTGTATTAGTGGTACTCTCCAATAACTGACTTATAATTTCTACAGTCCTAATCCCAGCATTTTCCATGAGGACAATTCCTGGAATAGCATAATCATTAATTGCAGCATGATCAATGGCGGCCATTTCACTGCCGGTTACAAGGCGCAAAGTCATATCTCCTTTCCGACGGCAACTGCAAATGCCACAGCCCGTTCTTTGTCATGAGAAACTGATACCAATATTTTGCCAATACCCAGCGATCTGGCTATTTGTTCCGCTGTTCCGCTTAATACTACTACCGGCGGTTTGTCGCCCCCGTTTAAAATTTCAACCTCCTGCCAATTTGTTAATCCCGTACCTAATGCTTTAAAAACTGCTTCTTTAGCTGAAAATCTGGCAGCAAAGGATGGCCAGGGGTTGCGTCTGGCCGTACAGAAAGATATTTCATTTTCGGTAAACACGCGATTGATAAATCGACTGTTTTGTTTATTGGCAGCAGCTTTTTGAACACGGGCTATTTCTATAATATCAGTGCCGACACCAACTAAGTCTATATTCAAGTTAGACAACTCACTTTAAGTTAATAAATTTGGTTTCTAATTCCACAGTCAAAAAGAAAAAACCTGCTTTGCAGGTAGACTTAGATGCCGATAATTATAAGTTATATAGTTATCTTAATCCTTATTAAACGTTCCTGAAAGTTTAAAGTTAACCCATTCTGGAAAGGATATACCGGTTTTAGCAAAAAAATCACTTTCCATGGCGTTTTGCTTTTCTTTCTGTTCTATAAAATCATGAACCGCCAGTCGGTAAGTATTGAAAAAATCGCGGTCTACAATTTCTTCTTCCATTAATAATAGACGTAGTGCAAGGTTTTCTTCTTCCAGTGTTTTTAGCCGGCTAAAAAGTTCTATCAGCATCAATCTTGTAAAGTCCTGGTCAATTTCTCGGTTAATGTCTCCAAGTATGGACCAAATTTTTTTGTCGCTTAACATATCCCACACAACTTGCATTAGATACCTCCGGAAATACCTTTTAAAATCAATTTAATACAAGATTATTTACTAAAATTTAGTTGTTTATACATAAAAAACCTTCCATTTAGGAAGGTTTTTTAAAAACCTAAAATTTTTCTAAGTTTTTTGGCCTGGGCCCGGCTGACAGGTACTTCGCTGTTTTCTTTATCCTCCACGACAAGGTTGTAAGTTCCATTAAAGAATGGGACAATTTCCCTGACTTTATGCAGGTTAACCAGATAACAGCGATGGGTTCTGAAAAAAACCTGAGGATTCAACCTGGCTTCCAATTCTTTTAAGGTAAAGCGGGTTAATAGCTTATCAGTAAAAGTTTTGATGTAAATGTAATCTTGTTCAGTAAAAGCATAAAAAATATCCGACTCGGCAACTAAAACTGTTTTACCTTGTTTTTCAGCTGGTATCCTATCAATCCTGATTTTGGACGGATCAATTTTAGCTTTTGCTTTATCGGTATCGTTGCCAGCCTTATCAGTATTAGTACCGGAATTTTCATGGTTGGCTTTTACTACCTTGTCAATCGCTTTTTTTAGCCGTCCAGGTTCAACTGGCTTTAACAAGTAATCCACGGCATTTACCTCGAAAGCCTGTACCGCATATTCATCATAAGCAGTAACAAATATCACGTGGGGCTGTTGAGGCAACCCCTGAATTGCTGCACCCAGCTCAAGACCAGTCATGCCGGGCATAGATATATCGAGAAATAAAATTTGGTAATCAAGAGCCTTGATCAGGGCCAACGCTTCCTGAGCATTGGCAGCCTCACCAACAATTTCAATATTGTCAAAATTGTTTAATAAAAAACGCAGCTCTTGCCTCGCCGGATATTCATCGTCAACAATTAAAGCTTTAAGCTTCACTGGCTGCACCTTCCTTTATCATGGTGTGACATGCAAGAGGTATTCTTACATATACAGAAGTACCTTCTCCCGGTACGCTAACTATGCGAAGACCGTATTCCTTACCAAAAAGCCCCTTTAATCGTTCATGTACATTGCTAAGTCCAACTCCGTTTCCGGACCCGAAACCCGGTGTAAGTACCTTTGGCTGTATCTCTGAGGTCATGCCAACACCATCGTCTCTTATCACAATTAACATTTCGTTATTGAGCTTACGCACAGTAATTTCAACCGTACCTTGTCCCGGTTTGGGTAAAATTCCGTGTTTTATCGCATTTTCTACCAGTGGCTGAATGGTTAAAACGGGTACTTTATATTCAAGGATTTCATCATCAATATTTCTTACCACTCTAAGCTTATCCCTGAACCTGGCTCTTTCAAGAATAAGATACGTGTTCAGGTATTCAATTTCCTCTTTTAGTGTATTAAAATGCCCATGTCTTTTGAGAGCATGTCGGAAAAAAGCTGCCAGTTTTATCAGCAGTCTTCTTGCTGTTTCGGGATTAGTCCTGCTAAACATAATAATTGTATTCAAGGTGTTAAATAAAAAGTGGGGGTTGATTTGAGCCTGCAGTGCATCAAGCTCCGCTTTGGTAACCAATTGGACCTGCCTGTCTAATTCAGCCAACTCCATCTGCATGCCTAGAATTTGGGCAACCCCCACCGCTAGTCTGATTATGGAAGTATGCATTTCACCCTGTTGGGTTTGGTAAAGTTTAACTGTTCCTGTGACCTCACCCCTGCAAATTAAAGGCACTATTACGGCTGATTGAAGCGGGCAATTGGGGACAGGGCAATCCAACCCGTATCCGTCCCGGATTACTTTCATTTGGCCGGTTTTGATTACCTCTTTGGTGGCGATGGTCATAATTGGCCTGCCTGCTTTGTGGTGGTCCGATCCCGCCCCGATATATGCCAACACTTTTTCGCGATCCGTAATGGCCACTGCAGCTACATCTGCTATTTTTTTAATAACTTCAGCAGTATTGCAGGCTGTTTCCTCATTTAACCCCCGGCGTAAAAAGGGCAGTGTTTGGTTGGCAATCTGCAGTGTTGGGTCAAGAGGTTCCTCAGAATTGGCTTCACTTGCCGGATTAATTTTGAAATTAAATAATATAATAACAACTGTTAAAAGTCCTGCAAGGGTTAATAAAATTGCCGAAATCCATGGTTGCGGCCGGATAAAGTAAATCAAGCATAAAGTGGCTGAATAAACTACAGCCCAGGTAAAAAGCGATCGTTTGGTATCGTACCCCATATTGGGCATGTGGTGTCCCGCCTTAATTATTTTAATTTTCTAAATATTGGTTTTCATAAAATACTATTCGACGGTATAGCAACTATTCCTGCAGTAACATAATAAAAAAACAGGTACATAATGGGAAAAAGGGACAGAACCATGAAGGGTCCTGCCCCGTTTTTTTTAATTCCTAATTATTTAATTGATACAACTATTTAACCTTGAACTTTTTTGAGAATTAATTCTACAACGTCCGGATTGGCAAGTGAGGTTACATCGCCAACCTCTGTCTGGTTAGATATAGAAGCGAGAATGCGGCGCATAATCTTACCGGAACGGGTTTTGGGCATGTCGGGAACGATGTGTACGCTCCTGGGCCGGGCAATTTTACCAACAACTGTTGAAACAGCCTGGGAAATTTTTGCCGCCAACTCGTCGCTTGCCTCAAACCCGGGCTTTAAGGCAACGTACAGGTCCGGAACAACACCTTTGATTTCGTCTTTGGCAGCAATTACCGCAGCTTCAGCTACTTCTTGTACGGTAAGGGCGGCAGATTCAATTTCCTTGGTCCCCAGTCTGTGACCGGCCACATTGATCACGTCGTCAACCCTGCCAAGTATCCTTACATAGCCATCCTTGGCTAAAACGGCTGCGTCGCCGGCCATGTACGGCCAATCTCTCCAGTCCTTGCTGTCCGGGTTAGTGTTATATTTTCCGTAATAAGTGCTGACAAAGCGATCCCGGTCTTTCCAGATGGTTTGCATCAATCCAGGCCAGGGGTTTTTAATGCAGATATTGCCGGCTTTACCAGCCCCGGCTGGTATTTCATTGCCCTCGTCGTCAAAAATAACAGGGTGAATGCCGGGTACGCCGGGTCCGGCGCTGCCGGGCTTCATGGGAGCCAGACCCGGTACCGTGCTGCACAGGAAACCGCCGGTTTCAGTTTGCCACCACGTATCAACGATGGCTGCCTTTTTCTTACCAACTACGTCGTAATACCATCTCCAAACTGCGGGCTCAATAGGTTCACCTACAGTGGTCATGTGTTTAAAATCATAATTATATTTTTCCGGCTCGTCGGGACCGGCTTTCCTGAGCTGGCGAATCGCTGTAGGTGAGGTATGGAATATATTAACATCCAATTCTTCGGCAATTCTCCAGATACGACCGGCATCCGGATAGGTGGGTACACCCTCATAAATAACTGAACTGGCTGCGCAGGCGAGAGGACCGTAAACAATGAAGGAGTGTCCGGTGATCCAGCCGATATCAGCCATGCACCAGTAAACGTCCTCGGGGTGAATATCCTGAATATTTTTGGACATCCAGGTGACATAGGCCAGATATCCACCGATACTGTGCTGGGCGCCTTTGGGCCTGCCGGTGGAGCCACTGGTGTACATTAGGAAAAGTATATCTTCAGCGGGCATTGATACAGGCTCAACTGTTTTACCCCGGTATTCCTTTAAAAGTTCATCCATGAAAAAGTCGCGGCCTTCAACTACCGGAGCCGCAGAAGAATATTTACCCGGGTAGCGTCTCCAAACCAGTACCTTGTCTACATCCTGTCCTTCTTTCTTGGCAACTTCTACGGCGACATCGCCAATTGCTTTGTGGTCAAGAAGTTTACCGCTGCGGTAATAAGAGTCAATGGTAATTAGTACACGGCTTTCAGAATCCCAGATTCTTTCGCCGCAGGCCTGGCCGCTGAAGCCGGCAAAAACCTGGGAATGGATTACGCCAAGACGCGCACAGGCTAGCATGGTAATTGGCAGTTCCGGGGTCATCGGCAGGTGTAGGGTTACCCTGTCACCGGCTTTTAAACCTGCAAAATCTCTTAAAACGGCAGCTGTTTCATTTACTCTTCGGTAAAGGTCCTGGTAGGTCAAGTGCACAATGGGCTCATCTTCAGGCTCGGGGACAAAGTGAATTGCAGTTTTATTCTTGTATTTATCCAGGTGTCTATCCACGCAGTTATAGCTGGCGTTTATCTTACCACCCACAAACCATTTCCAGCAAGGGGCGTCACTGGTATCTAATGTGGTATGCCAGTACTGGTCCCAGTCTAATAAATCTGCAAATTCCTTAAAACACTCGGGGAAATTTTCCAGGCTAAATCTTTCAAATATTTTAGGATCGGTTAAATTAGCCTGCCCCACAAAATCATTCGGTGGGTGAATATATTCTTCCTCCTGCCATGTCACTGAATAGTGAGCGCTTTTTTCTTCGGACACTAAACAAACCCCCTTTTATTATAAATAAAAGCTAATTCAGAATTAAGGACATACTTGCTTTTTTGGGGTGATTTCACCTCCCTACTAGGCAAATTGATAAGGTGCTGCGTTTATTAAGAAAATTAATATCAAAATAATACCGTCTGTAATATATAATAAAGGCTATTTGTAAAAATATTAAGAAAATTCAGCCAAGTGGTATTATTTTTATACTGAATGGTTTTTAATTATATGACTAACCATTTAAACTCATAATCATCCGTTCAGGGAAAACTGAGCCAGGTTAGTTAAAAAGGTGGAATACTCTCCCTAAAATAAAAAAAACCGGGGTTGCTTCCCGGTTAATAACAAGTTCCGAATAAATGTTAGAAGTCTACGCTTTCTGTTAAATCTTCGTCGTTTATATCGTAACTCATATGATGACTTTGATAGTTTTGTGAACTATCATGAATAAGAATTTCTTGGCAGATATTTTTAATGTGCTCACTTATTCTAAGAAATGAATTTATTAAATCCAAGTGTAGTGAACTGGTTGATATGGATTGGGCCGTGCCGTCTTTGAGACGGTTAAAGTGCTTCGCCCTGAGGCGTCTTTCCATACGTGATATTTCCGGGTACATCTTGGCTGTTTTAGAGGCTAATTCTTTATCATTGGAGAATAGGGCCAGGTTACACATTCTTACCATATCGCACAGGTAATTGTGCATATCTTTAATTTCTTCCCAGCCGGCCTCGGAAAACTTGCAGCCCCTTGCAATTTTACAGCTTGCAATATAGGTAATGTCTTTTTCGATGATGTCACCAATGTGTTCCAGGTCATTTACAATATGCATGTAGCTCATAGAACGGTAAAATTCCTGGCGTGAAAGGGGCTGGCGCATAATGTCCGTTAAATACCGGGTAGTAGCTTTATATAATACGTCAAGGTAATCTTCTTTCTTGTTAATCTTATCAAGTAGTTCAACGCTGCTTAACTCAAATATGGTTATAACCGAAGTTGTCATATCAAAAACCTGGTCGGAAGCGTGGTTAATTTCTTTTGAAACGAGACCCAAGGCTATTGATGGGGTGTTAATAAGCTTGGTATCAAGAAACTTTGGCTTTAGTTCGACTGTGCTGCTTGTTTTGTCATGCTTTTCGGGCACGATTTTTTGCAATAACCTGGCGAAATAAGAGGTAAAGGGTAGAAAAATTATAGCAATACCAATGTTGAACAATGTATGGGCGTTTGCCACTTGGTAACCCGGTGAAGCTGTTAATTTGGCAAGTAAAACAGCATAAGGAGTAACAAAAGGAAACAACAGCAAAACCCCGGCCATTTTAAATAGCAGGTGAGCTGTGGCTACACGCTGAGCTTCTCTGGATGAACCTAAGCTTGTAAGTATCGCCGTGAAAGATGTTCCTATATTGGCGCCAAATAAAAGGTAGATGGCGGAATGTAAGGATACCATCCCTTGCATGGACAAAACCATAATTATACCAACAGAAGCTGCGCTACTGTGTACTAGAAAGGTAAATACTGCAGCGGCGGCTATAGCCAACAGTGGATAGTCACTGGCGCTCATCAGCATTTGTTTGAAAAACGGCGCATCGCGTAGCGGGTGCATAGTATCGGACATTATTTTTAAACCTAAAAACAATAAACCAAATCCCAGAAGAGCCTGGCCTATTCGTTTATATTTATCGCGCTTGCTGAAAAAAATGATTGTTGCCCCAATACCAACTATAGGTAAAGAAATCTCGGTTACGTTAAGTGCAATTAACTGGGCGGTGACTGTTGTTCCTATATCGGCACCCAGTATTACCCCCAGGGTTTGCTTTAAGGTCATTATTGATGCGCTGGTTAAGCCCACAAGAATAACTGTTGTAGCGGTGCTGCTCTGGAAAAGAATTGTAACTAAAGCCCCAACTATCAAGGCTGTTAGCCTGTTGTGAGTTAAGGTGCTGAGTATGTTGCGCAATCTGTGACCGGCAATTTTTTGCAAGCCTTCGCTCATGATGTACATACCATAAAGCAAAAGGCCCATGCCTCCTATAAGCCCCAGCGTAATAGATTCCCAAAGCTCCAAGTTCACTCACCTCAAGTCGGTCTATGTTAAGATAATGTTAAGTTGATATTAGCTAATTGTAAATTAATTAACTTTTTTTTTCAACATTTAATTAATTTATTAGTTTATATTTTTAATAATAAAAAGGATTCGGGTAAATAATGTCGAAAAACTACCTTTAAATACCAATACTTTATATACCAGCAGCTGAAGGTGGATCAAATATGCGCAGGGTACCGACAAAAATGCTAAAACCGGGTATGAGAGTCGGCCGTTCTGTTATTAATGCAAATGAACATGTTTTATTGGCCGCGGGTACTTTACTAACTGAAACATTTATTACCCGGCTGCAAAAATTAAACATTCCTTCCATATATGTCGACGACGGCTTCTTGCCTGATATGCAATTTGAAGATGTTATATCCGAAAAGGTCAGATATAAAGCAATGCAGCAAACTAAGAAGGTTTTTAATGATTTTCATTATACAAAATCTTTGGTTGGGTTAGATAAAATAGCAACTATAGTTGATGAAATTATTGATGAGCTGCTAAATAGCAAAAATATCATGGTTAATTTAGTTGACATACGCAGCAATGATGAATATACTTTTGGCCATTGTGTTAATACCTGTATTTTATCAATGATAACTGCTATTCGGTTGGGCTACAGTCCTAATAGGCTGCGGCTGCTGGCAATAGGTGCGATTTTGCACGATCTGGGCAAAACGTTGATACCACCGGAAGTATTGAACAAGCCCGGTAAACTGACAGCCGAGGAATACAACATAGTTCAAAAACATTCTGAGTATGGGTTTGAATTGTTATGCCAAAATACTCAATTCGAAAATGCCTCCAGGCTTGTTGTTCTTCACCACCATGAAAGGTATAACGGTACCGGATATCCCCATGGTCTTGCGGGAAACCAAATTCCGCAGAATTCGGCCATTGTAGGTTTGGCTGACATGTATGATGCATTGACAGCCGACAGGGTATACCGCAATGCCTATCTACCCCATGAAGCTTTTGAAATGCTTGCCGCCAGTGGTGATTACTTATTTGAATTTGATATTGTTAAAGCGTTTTTACATCATGTTGCCGCATACCCTATGGGAAGTTTGGTTAAGCTTAATACGGGCGAAATTGCTGTTGTTGTGGAAAACCGGCCAGGGTTTTCTCTTAGACCTAAATTGAGAATATTATTTCTAGCAAATAATAAACCATGCACAAGCCAAAGAGAAATAGACTTGGCAGAGGTGAATAATTTAACCATCACTCAAGTCCTAAATGACACTATCGAATTGGATTTGCTAAAAAGTAAGCATATAAAAATCAACCTGGTCTAAAATAATATAATTTATAAGTTATAACATCTGAGTAAAAAACCAAACCCCAACCCTTAAGGATGGGGTTTGGTTTTTGGGGCTGACTTAACTTTTCTGCTTTTTAATCTCTTCTTCTCGCAATGTGCGCCTTAATACTTTACCAACAATTGTTTTGGGAAGTTGTGTACGAAATTCAACTAATTTAGGTACTTTGTATTTGGCTAGGTTGTTTCTGCAGTAATCGATAATCTCTTCTTCTGTTACCTGTTGGCCTTCTTTTAACACAATAAATGCTTTTACGGTTTCTCCGCGATAAGGATCGGGAACACCTGCGACAACAGCTTCCATAATTTTGGGGTGCTCAAATAATACTTCTTCTATATCTCTCGGGTAAATGTTGAAACCGCCCGCAATAATCATATCTTTCTTTCTGTCAACAATATAAAAGTAGCCGTCTTCATCCATTTTGGCAATGTCTCCGGTATAAATCCAACCATCTCGTAGAGTTTTAGCTGTTTCCTCGGGCATATTCCAATATCCTTTCATCGCTTGAGGACCTTTGATACTTAATTCACCGATTTCGTTCGGAGGCAACTCTCTTTCACCAGATTCAAGATCTACAATTTTACAGTCAGTATCCGGCAGTGGAATTCCAATCGAACCAGCTTTACGGGTTCCCGATACAGGGTTGCAGTGTGTAACCGGCGATGTTTCAGATAACCCGAAGCCCTCAACAAGGCTACCACCGGTTAATTGTTCGAACTTTTCCGCTACTTCTATCGGTAGGGGAGCTGACCCGCTAATGCAACCTTTAATTGAATTAATCCCATACTCTTGTACATCTGGGTGGTTAATGATAGCTATATACATGGTTGGAGCTCCAGGAAAGAAAGTCGGCTGGTATACTTTGATTAATTCCAAGCATTGCTTAATTTCAAAGCGTGGCATTACAATCATTGTTGCAGCATTTACGATACTGAAATTCATACAGGTGGTCATAGCATAAGAATGGAAAAAGGGCAATGCGCACAGAACTTTTTCCTGGCCATATTCCATGTTTTCAAACCAGTATGTTACTTGAAGAGCGTTTGCGGTTATATTGCGATGTGTTAACATGGCTCCTTTGGAAACCCCTGTTGTGCCGCCGGTGTATTGGAAAACAGCCACATCATCCATTTCCACAGGTACCTGAGAAAAAACAGGAGGATATTTTAACAACAGCTCCTCTGCTTTAATAACGCTATCATCTTTTTCTGCAGGCTGCCCAAGTGAAAAAAGAATAATTTTTTGCAGCGGAGTGACATCACACACTTTATTAATTAACGGGTAAAATGCATCATAGGCAATAATTATTTCCGCGCCGGAATCGTTTAAAATGTGTTCTAATTCACGTTCCACATACATGGGGTTTACCTGTACCACAATGCCTCCAAGCTTTAAAATAGCCATAAAAGCCATAACGTAATGTGGGCTGTTGGGAGACATAATTGCTACCCGGTCACCGTTTTTTACACCTAGATCAGCAAGGGCGTTGGCACATTGATTAACCATACCTTGCAGCATTTGAAAGCTTATTTTGATCCCTGAAAAAATAATGGCCTCGCGTTCAGGAAATTCGGCAGCTATTTTATCAAGAAATTGGGGCATTGTTAAATCGGGATAGTCAATTTGAGCCGGGATTTTAGCTGGGTAGCTTTTTAACCAGATCTTATCGCTTTCAGTCAAAATGCACACCTCCTTAATAAATGAGTATTCATTCACAATTTTTTGTATACTTACATTTCGACAAGTTTTTGAGCAATACCTTTAGACTTTTTATATTTTTTAAAAAAATTATATTATTCTAAAACAAATTAATTCGTTAAATTATTAAATACCTTCCCTGCACCTCTTTTTCCCCTGTTGGTTAACGTGTCAGCGGCATGGATGTCTGACTGGTAAAATACTATACTTGGATCTTTAAATAAAATAGGGACAAGGTGCTTGTCCCCTTGTCCCCATGTCCTAATATTTGACTTAACTTGCTTTTTTTATTGTTACTGCGCAAACTTTTAACTCCGGTATTTTGGCAACCGGGTCCCTGGCAGAGTTTGTCAGCTTGTTAATAGCTACTTCCGGGAAATGGAACGATGTAAATACCATTCCCTTCGGCACGATATCGGTAAGGCGGGCTTGAACCATAACTTCCCCGCGACGGGATTGAACTTTAATCATTTCACCTTCCGTTATGTTGATCGCAGCTGCATCGGCTGGATTGATTTCAAGGTATTCTGTGCCGTAATGCACTTCCAGTGCTCCGGTGCGCTGGGTCATCGTACCTGTATGGTAGTGAAAATGCCGCCGACCGGTGCTGAGAACAAACGGGAATTCGCTATCCGGTTGCTCTGCGGGTGGAATGTATTCCACCGGGTTAAACTTACCGAGACCTCGCACGAATTTATCTTGATGCAGGTACATCGTGCCGTCGTGCTCGGAATTGGGGCAGGGCCACTGGATGCCGCCCTGTTCCAGGCGTTCATAGGAGATGCCGGCATACGAAGGGGTTACCGATGCTATTTCATCAAATACCTCTGAGGCGAACGCATAGTTCATTGGATACCCCATAGCCGTGGCTACGTCACAGATGATTTGCCAGTCGGCCCGGGCATTGCCTACGGGATCAATGGCCTTACGCACACGCTGGACCCTGCGTTCGGTGTTGCTGAAAGTGCCGTCCTTTTCAGCAAAGCTGGCTGCCGGTAAAACCACATCCGCCAGTGCTGCAGTTTCAGTCAGGAAAATGTCCTGAACAACTAAAAAGTCCAGTTTTTCCAGTGCATGCTCCACATGCCGGGCATCAGGATCAGACAGTACGGGGTTTTCCCCCATGATATACATGCCTTTGACTTGACCTTCGGCTGCAGCCTCCATCATTTCTCCAACGGTTAAACCAGGTTTGGCCGGCATTTGGTTTACGTTCCATGCTTTGGCAAACTTGCTGCGGTTATCGTCCACGGTTACAGCCTGGTAACCGGTGTAAACATTGGGCAGGGCCCCCATATCGCAGGCGCCCTGAACGTTGTTTTGCCCGCGCAGGGGGTTGACGCCGCTGCTGGGTTTGCCTATTTGGCCGCATAACATGGCCAGGTTGGCAACGGCAAATACATTATGGGTACCGCAGATATGCTGGGTAATGCCCATGGTATAAAGAATTGTGGCATTATTAGCTTTGGCGTAACCTCTGGCTGCTTCACGTATTACATCAGCCGGAATCCCGGTTATGTCTTCGGCATAATCCGGTGTGTATTTAGCCACTGTTTCTTTAAGGGCTTCAAAGTCCTCTGTTCTGGTGGAAACAAATTCTTTATTCCAGATTTTCTCTGTAATAATAACATTGGCCATGGCGTTTAACAGTGCGATATCAGAGCCTGATTTCAATTGCATGTGAATGTTGGACAGTTCTGCAATTTCAGTGCGCCTGGGATCAGCCACTACCAGAGTTGCCCCGCTGCGCTGGGCTTTTTTTACCTGCAAGCTGATGATGGGATGCGATTCCGTGGTATTGGTGCCAATAGCCAGGATAAAATCAGCTCCGGAAATCTCTTTGATGCTGTTGGTCATTGCTCCGCTTCCAAATGAAGCCGCCAGACCGGCGACTGTCGGAGCGTGTCAGAGACGGGCGCAGTGGTCGATACTGTTGGTACCGAGTACTGCGCGGGTAAATTTTTGCATCAGGTAGTTTTCTTCATTGGTGCAGCGGGCCGAACTTAGGACGGCCAGCGAGTCCGAGCCGTAATTGGCTTTTATTCCGCTTAATTTTGCAGCTACCAGGCCGATGGCTTCTTCCCAGGAAGACTCCACAAATTTTCCGTTTTTCTTGATTAACGGGCTGGTCAGGCGGTCGGGGTGATGAATGAACCCGTAACCAAAACGTCCTTTAACGCACAGCGCCCTACCGTTGACGTCACCGTCACAAGAGGTAACGCCAACAACCTGATTGTCTTTGACGTTCAATTCAAAACTGCAACCAGTACCGCAATAGGGGCAAGTTGTTTTTACTTTTTCTACTTCCCATGTTCTGGCTGTCGAACGCAGACGCTTTTCCTGTAACGCTCCCACCGGGCAAACAGCGACGCAGTTGCCGCAAAAAACGCATTCCGATGCTGAAAGAGGAACATCCATCGCGGGAGTTATCTTGGCATCAAACCCGCGATACGCGAAATCTACTATATTTTTACCTTGAATTTCAGCACAGGCACGGATACATTTGCCGCACAAAATACACTTATTCATGTCCCTGACAATGAATGGGTTATCATTTTCAATGGGATAAGCATGTTTTTCGCCATCAAACGTTTCTGTTTTAACACCGTACAGGTACGCATAATCCTGCAGGCTGCACTCGCCGTTTTTGCCGCAGGTCAAGCAGTCTGTTGGGTGATTGGCCAGCATTAGTTCCAGAATAGTCTTTCTGGCTTCAATTACTGCCTCTGATTCGGTATGCACCACCATGCCTTCTGTAGCCTCTGTAACACAGGAAGCAGGCAAATTGCGCATGCCTGCAATTTCCACAATGCACATGCGGCAGGCGCCAAACTTGGTCAGTTCCGGGTCGTGGCAAAAAGTGGGAATAAATAGCCCGGCTTGCCTGGCGGCTTCCAGCACGGTTGTCCCTTTGGCTACGGTCACCTGAACACCGTTAATGGTTAAAGTTACTTCTGCCACCGGAAGTTATCCCTCCTTCCTTTACTAATCTTTGTTTAGCTTGGAGATGATATCTTGAAGCCCCAGTGCTTCGCCCCAGGACACTTCTACAAATTGGCCGTCTTTTTTCATCTGAGGTGCCGGAGGAGCATCCAGGTACTTCAATTCAAGTCCCAGCCGGCCTTTAAGGCAAAGGGGTCTGCCATTGCCGGACGCCTTGGGCACTACACCAATATTTTGACCATTTTTACTTAACACGTAAAATGAACAGCCACTGTCACAAAAAGTGCACGTTACTTCCTGCTTTTGCATTTCCCAAACGCGACCTTTGCCGGCCAGCGGTTTCCAGGTTAGCGCTCCCACCGGGCAAACTGTTATACACCGGCCGCAGTAAACACAATCTGATTCTCCCAGCGGGGTATCCATGGCAGTGACAATTTTGGTGGCAAAGCCGCGGTAACCAAAATCAATGATGCTTCTTTCCGGTATGGCGTTGCAGGTGCGTACACAGCGCCCGCAAAGAATACATTTATTGGCATCACGGATTATATACGGGTTGGTATCATCAAGGGGATAATCTTTTCGTTCTCCCTTAAAGCCTGACTCCTTGACGCCGTAACGGAAGGCGTAATCCTGCAGCCTGCAGTCCCCGTTCTTTTCACAGGTTAAACAATCCTGGGGGTGATTGGCCAGCAGCAGTTCAAGGATAGTTTTGCGCGCTTCCACCACTGCGGGGGATTCGGTGTGTACTACCATACCTTCGGTGACCTCGGTAACGCAGGATGCCGGCAGGTTGCGCATCCCAGGGATTTCCACTACGCAGATGCGGCAAGCGCCAAAACGCGTGATCTCGGGGTCGTGACAGAAAGTAGGGATGAAGATTCCTGCCTGCCTGGCTGCGTCCAGCACCGTGGTTCCTTTGGGAACTGATATTTTAACCCCGTTGATAGTTAGGGATATATATGACAACTAATTTCCCTCCTTTGCAGAGAGTTGTACAACTTATAGCAAATAAATTTTAGGCTTTGTAAATTGCCTCAAACTTACAGCCTAGGATACAAGAGCCACATTTGATACATTTTGCGGTATCAATAGTATGCGGTTCTTTCTTTTCACCGGAGATGGCGCCGGCCGGACAGTTTTTGGCACACTTGCCGCAGCCTTTGCATTTTTCCGGATCAATCATGTATACCAGCAGGCTGGTACAGGCTCCAGCCGGACAACGTTTGTCTTGAATGTGGGCAAGGTATTCATCTTTAAAATAGCGCATGGTTGAGAGAATTGGGTTCGGACAGGTCTGACCCAAACCACAAAGGGCTGTGTTTTTAACTACGCGGCCAAGGCGTTCTAAAGTATCCAGATCTTCCATCTCGCCTTTACCTTCACAAATGCGGGTGAGAATTTCCAGCATCCGCTTGGTGCCCTCACGGCAAGGTGTACACTTACCGCAGGACTCAGCCTGGGTAAAAGTCAGGAAGAAGCGGGCCACGTCAACCATACAGGTGGTTTCGTCCATTACCACCAGGCCGCCGGACCCCATCATGGCTCCTGCAGCTGTCAGAGAATCGTAATCAACCGGCAGGTCTAAATTTTCCTCAGGGATACAGCCGCCGGAAGGACCGCCGATTTGCACGGCTTTAAATTTCTTGCCGTCTTGAATACCGCCGCCGATGGTGAAAATGATATCACGCAGGGTCATGCCCATAGGCACTTCCACAAGTCCGGTGTTATTTACTTTACCGGTTAGGGCAAAAATTTTGGTGCCTTTGCTTTTCTCGGTACCCAGCTTGGCATACGCATCTCCGCCGTTGCGAAGAATGTAAGGCACGTTGGCATAAGTTTCAACGTTATTTAAGTTGGTTGGCTTGCCCCATAAGCCGCTTTGGGCGGGAAACGGCGGTCTGACCCTGGGCATGCCGCGGTTGCCTTCTATTGAGGTCAGCAGCGCGGTTTCTTCGCCGCAGACGAAAGCGCCCGCACCGGCCTTGATTTTAAGGTGGAAATTAAAGCCTGAATTAAAAATGTTGTCGCCGAGGATGCCATACTTTTCAGCCTGGGCTATGGCTATTTTTAAACGCTCAATAGCCAGCGGGTATTCAGCCCGGACATAAATATAACCTTCATCGGCACCCACTGCGTAAGCGCAGGTTAACATACCTTCAATCACTGCGTGGGGGTCGCCCTCCAAAACACTGCGGTCCATAAATGCGCCCGGGTCGCCTTCGTCTGCATTACAGACCACGTATTTTTTATCGCCTTGTGCTTGTCTGACAAAACCCCACTTCATGCCCGTAGGGAAACCGGCCCCGCCGCGTCCGCGCAAACCGGATTTTTTAACTTCCTCCACCACTTCTTCGGGTTTGAGCTCAAGCAGGGCTTTAGCAAAGCCGGCATAACCGTCGTTGGCAATATATTCAGCAACATCTTCGGGATTGATATGCCCGCAGTTATGCAATACCAGCCTTTGTTGTTTAGCGTAAAAAGGCACAGTCTCATAAGTTTTGGCCAGGTCTCCGGTGGTCGGGTCCTTATATAGCAACCTTTCTACTATTTGACCGTTTAGCAGGTTTTGCTCAACAATTTCCGGCACATCTGTATCCTGAACCCGTACATAAAAAGTCTTATCTGGTTCCACAATCATCAGCGGGCCTTGTTCACAAAAACCGTGGCAGCCGGTAATAGTGATTTTAACTTTATCGGTAAGATTATGTTTTTGCAGTTCCTCTTTCAGTACATCAACCAGTTTCCTTGAGCCTGACGAAGTGCAGCCTGTACCGGCGCAGATCAAGATATTTTTCTTCTCTGATCCTTCAGACATGTGCATACCAGCTAACATATCCGTCCTTTTATTCCGGCAGGATTCGTCTTCGTGGCAAATCGGACCTTCTTTGCGGCACTTGATGAAGTCCCGGCACGGATTTTGTGGCTCATGGGTACATTTTTCACAACATTTGTCCAGTAAGTTATTCAATTGCCAGGCCTCCTTCCTATTCGTACTTTTTAACTACAGAAACGGCCTTGTCAGGGGTTAAGCGGCCATGCGTGTCATCGTTAACCATCATAACCGGAGCCAGACCGCATGCGCCCAGGCAGGCCACAGTTTCAAGCGTATAGCGGCGATCTTCGGTTGTTTCATTTTTGCCTACCCCAAGGTCTGTGGAAACCGCATCAAATACCTTGGCAGCACCACGCACGTGGCAGGCAGTACCCTGGCACATCCTGATAATATTGCGCCCGCGGGGCTTCAGGTGGAATTGGGAATAAAAAGTCGCTACACCGAAAGTTTTACTGAAAGGCACTCCAATTTCCTGTGAGATTTTTTTCATGACGTCACCGGGCAGGTAGCCAAAAACTTCCTGCGCTTCCTGCAACAGAGGAATTAGTGCACCCTTTACATTTCGGTATTTGTCAAACACTTCTTGCAATTTCTGATAGTTGGCTTCCAGGTTTTGCTCACACTTGCATGCCGACAAACCATTTCCCTCCTCTCATTGTTTCGACAACAATACATTAGCCCAGGATATTTAGCCCGAGCTATAATTATTAGAATTCAGAATTCAGGAGTCAGGAGTCAGAATTTAGAATCCAGCGGTTGGCATGTCCCGAACAGGTTCTCGGAATATGATTTCTGACTACTGACTTCTAAAAGGTTCATAAGTTATTAACAGCGAAAATCCATTAATCTCTCTTCAGTTACAAGCAACTGTACCGGAATATCATGTTTATCAGGATACACATGAGACTGAATTTGTAATTCAAATGCCAGTGCTAAAAGAATGACGTCCCTGCGGGTACGCAGTAAAAAACGGTCATAAAAGCCACCGCCATAACCAAGCCTATTCCCAGCTTCATCAAAAGCCACCCCGGGAATTATCACCAGGTCAATTTCTTCGGGATCTATGGGTCTGATACATTCCGGCCTGGGTTCCAGAATCCCCCATGCCCCGGGTGCCAGATCGCCCGGGAAATCATGCAGCAATGAAGGAGTGAGCTTTTTGTTTTTAATATCGGTTATCGGTATAGCTATCTTTTTGCCGTTGGCCAGTGCGTCCTGAATTATGCCGGATGTTGGCACTTCATTGCGGAAATCAACATAAGCCATGATGGTGTTGGCATTTTGATATTCCGAAAGAGTAAATAATTTTTTGATAATTGTCTTGCTTTTCTGTTCAATTTCTTGGGCTGAAAGGGCGTTACGTATTGCGATAACATTATTTCTTAATTCGTTTTTAGACACGTTAATTCCTCCATAAATACTTTTCCAGAGAAATTTTTCAATTTTCTATGGTTATTATTCTTCTGTAAAAAAATAAATCCTTCCTATAAAATACATTAGAAAGGATTTATAACGACGTCCGATATGGTAGTCTATAACGAGTATACTTTACTGTCTTCAAGAATGCTAACATTGTTTTCTTGTAAAACCTTGATTGCCTCGTCAAGCTGTTCAACTCGGAAAACCACCAGGGCCGCATTGGTTGCTTTTTGTAAAAAAGCGTAAAGGTATTCTATATTAATGCTGACATTTTGCAATATTTCCAGAACTTTAGCCAATCCACCCGGGTCGTCCTTAACTTCTACTGCTATAACATCGGTGGTGCTAACGGTAAAACCGGCTTCCTTCAAGATCTGGTAAGCTGTGTCGGGGTTATTTACTATTAGGCGCAAAATACCGAAATCGGTGGTGTCGGCAATGGAAAGGGCTCTAATATTGATGTTATTATCGCCAAGAACCCTGGTTACCTGTGCCAGGCGGCCCGATTTATTTTCTAAAAAGATTGATATCTGCTTAACTTTCACCTGACATCCCCCTTTCTATTCGTTTGGGATATTCATACGTTGGGGACATTCCCCGAAGAGGTGTGTCCCATTTCCTTATAGTTCCCGTTTATCCATAACTCTTTTGGCTTTACCTTCACTGCGCGGGATTGTCCGCGGTTCGACTAATTTGATGCGGGCGGAAATGCCCAGTATGCTAAGAATCCGGGCTTTAAGCCTCTTTTCCAGGTCCTCCAATGCCCTTACTTTATCTGAGAAAAATTTATCACTAATTTCCACCCAAATTTCCAGGTCGTCCAACGTGCCTTTGCGATCGACCACCAACAGGTAATGTGGTTCCGTGTCGCCAAATTCAAGCAATACACTTTCAATCTGAGACGGAAAAACGTTAACTCCCCTGATAATCAACATGTCATCAGTACGCCCGGTCACGCGCTGCATACGTACAAAGGTTCGTCCGCAGCCGCATTTATCCTCATGAAGAACCGTTATATCCCTGGTACGGTAGCGGATAATGGGAAGAGCTTGTTTGGTTAAAGATGTTAGCACAAGTTCGCCCGGTTCTCCGTATGGCAACGGTTTAGCTGTTTCCGGGTCGATAATTTCAGCAATAAAATGATCTTCAAAAATATGCATGCCCTTCTTTTCTGGGCATTCCATTGAAACGCCGGGACCCATAACCTCGCTTAACCCGTATATATCCAGCGCCATTATATTTAACTTTGCTTCCAGTTGGGCCCGCATGCGTTCGCTCCACGGTTCAGCGCCAAAGATGCCGGCTTTTAATTTCAGATCCCTGGGGTCCAGTCCTGCGTTGATAATTTCCTCGCCCAGGAACAAAGCGTAAGACGGTGTGCAGGTAAGAATTGTGGTGCCGAAGTCACGCATTAACATGATCTGTCTGGCAGTATTACCTCCTGAAATGGGGACCACTGTGGCCCCCAGCCGCTCCGCACCGTAATGAACTCCCATGCCACCCGTAAACAATCCATAGCCATAAGCGTTTTGCACTACGTCACAGGTAGTCCCTCCAGTTATAACCAGTGCCCGCGCCATTAAATCCGACCAGTTGGTGATGTCGTCCCGGGTGTAACCTACTACAGTAGGTTTGCCGGTGGTGCCCGAGGAAGCATGAATCCTGACTACCTCGTCCATTGGTACGGCAAATAATCCAAAGGGATAATTGTCCCTCAAATCTTGTTTGGTTGTAAAAGGTAACTTTTGTAGATCATCTAAAGATTTAATATCACCTGGTATTAAGCCTAAATTATCAAAGCTGTTACGATAAAAAGGAACATTATCGTAAACACGTTGAGCTGTCTGCTTCAACCGTTCTATTTGTAAATCTTCCAGCTGTTCCCGCGGCATGGTTTCATATTCCTTTTGCCAGTACAACTTTAAACCTCCCTTCACCAATTATTAAAAAGATAGCATAACTTGTCATCAAAAAAAAGAGTATTTTTATCTGTGCGCAAGCAAAACTATAAAACTTCCACCGGGATTGAGAAAATTGACTCCACCTCGGACCAGTGACTTCCCAAAAGATCTCGTCCGTTAGGGTCAAAGGCAATCTGCGGCAGAATAACAAGGTCCGGGCAGGGGTGCTGATCCAGATAGTTTCTAATGGCATTAATTATATCACGTAATACCAATAGCCCGGCTGTTTTAATTGAACCTCCGAAAAAAAGATTGGGAACAGGTATAACCGTAAGTGAATGATCAATATCATATTTATTGAGGGCCATTGTTAAAACATTTGCTGCCATCTCCGAGGCAAGCAGCACGGTATTTTTAGCCGAACGCCTTGACGCGATTTGAACGATATCCTCGATTAAAGAAAGATCTATATCATATTCCATTACCAGGCCGGAGCTTTCCCCTGCGGCTTTATTGATAACTACTTTACTGGCTTTAGTAGTATTTTGGATCAGCAAAATTGGATTTGCCGCCTTTTTTACCATATAAAAGGCATGAGCACGGGAAAAAGCTTCTTTTCCATTAACAGTTTGTATTATGTGCCCCCGTTTGATTCCGGCCATATAAGCAGGTGAGTTTAGAATAACACCGGCAACTTCAGGCTGGAGATTAGTCAGCAAAGGTGGCTCAACAGTTAAAGGCGTTCTGACTTGTTGGGCAAGTTCGCTTACTGTCTGACGAAGCTGCTGCGGCATATTTTCCCGATAACACAAATTTCCTTGCACCAGGCGGGTATAACCGGGAATAAATATGCGAATGGTTTGTGCTCCGCAGTTATCAAGGTACGTTATTGTTTCTTTAAAATCCGCCCAACCAGTCAGGTGCGGCATAGCTACAACACTGCCGTGCCAGGTTAATCCGTATTTGCCGAGCAAGGCTGCTGCTGCCACCGCTTTTTCTGACCGTGCGTCGCCCATCAACTGATGGCGCAAGTTGACGCTATTAAGCGAAAGATAAATGGTTACCGGTGCAATTGACTGTAAAAAAGCCAGCTGTTCGGCGTCCAGTAACGATCCGTTAGTGGTAATCTGAATGGTATTATGCGGCAGAGCTTTGCGTATTATTGATAAAACTTCTTTAATTTTAGGGTGGGTAAAAGGCTCTCCTTCATTTATTCTTGTTACCGATTCCCCTATTATGACAGGTTTTTGGGGATCCAGTAAAGTTACTATATCAGATAATTGTTCAGTTTTTAGCGGTTTAAGGTTGAACGCTTCAACGCCGGGTGGATTTTGCATATTGCTGCAAAATACACATCTCACATTGCACTGAGAAGTTATCGGCAGAATATTGCTATGCCCGGCAGCCCAGTAAATTAGTCTTTCGACATAATTTGATAAAAAATTATTCAATAGATCACCCACAAGTTAACCTCTGATATGTCAAGTTATTAACAGACTTATCCACATTATCCACAGCAGGCGTAAGCTAGTTTAAATAAAAATTCTACTTTGCTTAGCAAAATACCTATATTAAGATAAAATAATAAACTTTGAATAACAAGGACTTTGACAGTTTGGAGATATATATAGGTCATAATTTCATAACAAGCAGTGTTAAACTGCTGTTTATTTTGTGGAAAAGTCTATAGATTTAATATCTGTCCTCACCCAGTTTTAGTCCAGGCACAGCGTTTAATGTCAGTGGAGCAAAATCATGACGTAAATACTTGAAATAAGCGGCACAAGCAATCATGGCAGCATTATCTGTGCAAAGAATTGGCGGAGGGGTTATTAAATCCAGGCCCAAAATGGCGGAACGGTAACTTAGTTCATCTCTCAAAAGCTTATTTGCAGCTACCCCGCCTGCCAGCATAATCGTATTTGTATCAAATAATTCAGCTGCCTGCAGTGCTTTATCCACTAATACATCTACCACAGCCCGGCGAAAACTGGCCGCAACGTCAGGTTTGTTAACAGGAATCCCTTTTTGTTTACACCGGTTAAGGTAATTGATAACTGCTGTTTTAACGCCGCTAAAACTAAAATCCAGACTTTTTTCTTCCAGATATGCGCGAGGGAAAGCAATTGCTTTATCATTACCCAAAGCTGCCAATCCGTCAATTTGCGGCCCGCCCGGGTAACCTAAACCAAGCACTCTGGCAACCTTGTCAAATGCCTCACCTGCGGCATCGTCTCTGGTGCTGCCGAGTAATTGGTAATTGCCGTGGCTTGGTATTAAGACTAAGTCAGTGTGGCCACCAGAAACCACCAGACAAATAATTGGAAATTGGGGGCTGGGATGGTCCAGCATATTGGCATAAACATGACCTTCCATGTGATTTATCCCTATCAGCGGTATATCCAGACCAAAAGCAATAGCCTTGCCGGCCGCCACACCAACCAGGAGTGCCCCAACAAGCCCGGGCCCGTAGGTTACGGCTACAGCGTTAATTTGGCTAAAATCTATAACTGCTTCATCTAAAGCTTGTTCTATAACACTGTTTATTAATTCCAGGTGCTTACGGGAAGCAATCTCAGGTACTACCCCACCGTATTTTTGATGTACTTCGATTTGTGATGAAATAATATTAGATTTGATTTTAGCTCCATCTTCCACCACAGCAACTGATGTTTCGTCACAGGAAGTTTCAATTCCTAAAATGGTAATGCACATAATAAAGTCTCCTCACTTAATATCTGTACTGAAAAATTGTGGTTCAACAGCCCGTGGTCCGTAAATTGTCATTGCGAGGAGCGAAGCGACGTGGCAATCTCGGACCCCAGAGTAACCACAAGCACAATGGCGGGCGGACAGGATCGTCCGCCCCTACAACCTTTTTCCAGCCTATTGGTGTCGCTTGAGAGCATAAAAGTTAATTTAATGATCCGGTTATCGGTAGGTTTTCTTATTTATTATAACCCCAAAAGCTGGCATAGAATAATATTGATCTCTGTTCACGGAGGGCCGATTATGAAGCTAAGTGTTGTTTCCTATAATATAAAACATGGCCTGGGAATTGGCGGCAAGGTTTCATTAAAAACTATAGCTTCTACTATTGCAAGTACAGGAGCTGATATTGCCGGCTTGCAAGAGGTTGATTATTTGCGCCCAAGAAGCGGGTTTATGATACAATCCCGCAAACTTGGTCAAATGCTGAGTATGCAATCAGTTTTCGGTCCAACCATAAAATGCTTCGGTTTACCGCGATTCGGTAATGCGATTCTTTCTAAATTTCCTGTCAGTGGATGGGTTAATTATCAGCTGCCCAGCAAGTGGGAAAAAAGATGTTTATTAAAAGTTAAAATTAAAGCAGAAAATAAAGATATAGCTTTTTTTTGCGTTCATCTTGGCCTTAATCAGCTAGAAAGGATAAAACAAGTCAACAAGATAATTGAATATGCCTGGGAGGAACCCGGCCCCCTAATTTTAGTCGGAGATTTTAATGCCAGGCCTGATTCAGATGAAATTAAAAAAATAAAGACCTTGTTCCGACCGGTTGACCCGGAAGGACTTTGGCCTACTTTTCCTGCCAACAAGCCTGAGCATAAAATTGATTATATTTTTTATTCTGCTCACTGGAAGCTGATTAAGCCATT
Source organism: Desulfotruncus arcticus DSM 17038 (assembly GCF_900113335.1). GTDB lineage: Bacteria > Bacillota > Desulfotomaculia > Desulfotomaculales > Desulfallaceae > Desulfotruncus > Desulfotruncus arcticus. The sequence goes on along the minus strand of NZ_FOOX01000001.1, from coordinate 399,124 downwards.
CTTGATTAATAGTCAGGCTTCAGACCACTTGCCTTTGGGGGCTGAATTTGAGCTAAATTATTAAAATTAGTCAGATTTGTTCACCAAGTTCGGCTAAAACGTCTCTCATTACTTTACCGGCGCTTTCATTAACTACAACAGTAGCTTCTTCATCCCATTGGGTCTGCGTTTGGTTAATAATAACCAATTGCCTCGCCACGCCCGGAAGCCCTGCCACCGGGTAAACAGTTAGGCTGCTTCCAACAACAAGCAGCAGTTGGCATCCGGAAATCGCTTGTGACGCCTGGTAAAAAGCTTCACTCATTTTATCCTCAAAAAGTACCACATCCGGGCGTAAAACACCTGAACATAATGGGCATAACGGTGGGTTTTCACCTTCAATAAAAAGCCTGGTAAGTTCCTCGAACGGATATCTTTCTTTGCACTCTGTACAATGACATGTGCGTAAATGACCATGAACTTCCCACACCCTGGTTGAACCAGCGCGCACGTGAAGGCTGTCAATGTTTTGGGTTATGATACCAAGCAATAAATTGTTTTTCTCCAAATGTGCCAGCGCGTAGTGCGCTATATTGGGTTTAGCGTTGTTAAATTCCGTCCATCGTTTTAAATTAGTTGAATAAAAACCGGCCGGGTCTCTGCGTAAAGCAGTTAGGCTGGCGGTTTTAGCCGGATCTTGTTTTTCCCAAAGGCCGGTACCCGGGCTGCGATAATCGGGGATGCCGCTTTCTGTGCTAATGCCGGCACCTGTAAGTGCTATTGTTTTTGTGGATTCTTTAATCAGCCGCGCAATTAAACTAATTTTCTCACCATATTGCACTGGCTACCCTCCAATAATTATTATTCTTAATGTTTATTTCATTATCTTAAAATTGTTTTTATATGTCAATTATGAACTGGGTAAACCCCATGCCGCTAAACGCAGCATTAATGAAAATTACGCAACACCAGTCCACGAAGCACAATTTACAAGGTAGTGTTATATGTCGCCATGTTTATCATGATGATTAAAAGTGTAAATAATCATTACATAAAAACCAGCAAAAGTGATATATAATTATTTAGCGTTAGATTAAATTTGATTGTATTTATTTGAAAATTTAAATATTTTTAAAAGTTTGCACATATTGGCATATTTATTGCATATTTATTGCGTTAATTAAAATAATTGATTTGCCTTTATCAAATATATAATAACGGAGGTGGGAAACAAGCATGAAACAGCCATTATGGGTTCCCTCACAGGAAAGGGTCAACAACGCTAATATGACTAAATTTATGGCGTTTGTAAATAATATGTTTACAAATAATATTTCGGACTTTACTCAATTATACAAGTGGTCAATTGACCAGCCAGCCGATTTTTGGTACGCTGTTTGGGAATTTAGTGGAATAACCGCTTCATGTAAATGGGATAGTGTTGTCATTAACCGGGATGATATGCTGGTGTCCCGTTGGTTCCAGGGGGCCAGGTTAAATTTTGCCCAAAATTTAATGCGCTATCGTGATGATAAGACTGCACTGGTTTTTAAAGGCGAGGGACAAGAACCAAGGCGAATTACTTATATTGAGCTTTATGACCAAGTAGCCCGGCTAGCTGCGGCAATGCGTGAGATGGGTATTCAAGCCGGCGACCGGGTGGCTGGATTTATGCCCAACATGATCGAAACGGTTATAGCCATGCTTGCTGCAAGCAGCATAGGGGCTATTTGGTCGTCCTGTTCCCCGGATTTCGGAATTAAGGGCGTTTTAGATCGTTTTGGCCAGATTCAACCCAAAATTTTGTTTACAGCCAATGGATACTTTTATAATGGTAAAAAAATCGATTCTTTAAATAGAGTTGCCAGTATCATCAAAGAAATACCTTCTATTGAAAAAGTTGTTGTAGTTCCATATACAGAAGCTGATCCTGATATTTCCGGCCTGCCTGGTGCTGCTATATTTTCAGATTTTCTGTCACCAGTGGATAATTTGGAAATTGCCTATGAGCAGCTTCCGTTTGATCACCCGCTGTATATCATGTATTCCTCCGGTACTACGGGAGTTCCCAAGTGTATTGTTCACGGCGCCGGTGGGACGCTGATACAGCATCTAAAGGAGCTTATGCTGCACACAGACCTAAAACGTGAAGACACGATATTTTATTTTACTACCTGCGGTTGGATGATGTGGAATTGGTTGATCAGTTCACTGGCTGTTGGAGCAACAGTATTACTCTATGACGGGTCTCCTTTTTATCCTGGCCCGGAAACATTGTTTAAAATGGCTCAGGATGAGAAAATCAGCGTATTTGGCACAAGCGCAAAGTACCTGGCCGCAGTTGAAAAGGAAGGCGTAAAACCGGCGCAGTTATTTGATCTGGCAGCATTAAAAGCAATTCTGTCAACAGGATCTCCGCTCTCCGTAGAGAGTTTCGAATATGTCTATCGTGATATCAAAGAAGATGTTTGCCTTTCCTCTATTTCCGGGGGGACTGATATTATCTCCTGTTTTGCTCTGGGTAACCCTATTGGCCCGGTTTATGCGGGGGAACTGCAGTGCCGGGGATTGGGAATGGCTGTTGATGCATTTGATTACCAGGGCAATTCCTTGCTAAACCACAAGGGTGAACTTGTTTGTAAATCGTCCTTTCCCTCCATGCCAATTTATTTCTGGAATGATGAGGGAGACAAAAGATACCAAAAAGCGTACTTTAGCGTATTTGAAAATACCTGGCACCACGGAGACTACATTGAGGTAACAGATACAGGTGGAGTTATCATTTATGGCCGCTCTGATGCAACCTTGAATCCAGGTGGCGTGCGTATAGGAACTGCGGAAATCTACCGGCAGGTGGAATCTCTTGAAGAAGTTAAAGACAGTCTGGTAGTGGGGCAAAACTGGGATAATGACGTAAGGGTGGTACTGTTTATTAAATTAAGCGATGGCTTGGCATTTAACGATGAGCTTGTTGCCAGAATTAAAAAAGTAATTCGGGAAAACGCAACACCTAGGCATGTTCCTTCAAAAATCATTCCCATTGATGATATTCCGTACACTATCAGCGGTAAAAAAGTGGAACTTGCCGTACGTAATATTATCCACAATGAAGCTGTTGAAAATAGAGACGCTCTTGCCAATCCTGAAGCACTTGAACTGTACAAAAATATACCGGATTTGCAAAACTAATAAGAAACACGCGCTTAATAGTTCCCTCAGCGCGCGCGTTCTAATACTTTATACCTTAATCCTTGCCATATATATGGCAAGGACTAATTTCCTTGTAAAGTGAAACAAGAGGTCCGGTTACCATCCGGACCTCTCTTTAAATATAAAAAGCGCGTGTTAAGGGAACTGATTATACGCGTTTTTTTACTGGTTATACTTACTAAGCAGAAATTCCAATAATCTTTCAAATTGCATATTTACTAAATCATTTATGTCTGTGTTCGTTTCGGCTGCTCTTTTTTCAATTATCCTGATCTGATTCATCAGGTACTCATGAATGACATGTTCTACAACCTGATCTTCGCTCCAACCAGTTTTTTTTGCAAGCTCTTCGATCAGCGTCATAACATTTTCAGAAAAATTAAGTTCAATTTCCTTATCCTGACTCATAGGTTCACCTTTCCAGCAATTTAATTATATTTTTTTGGGAGTTTAATTTATTCAGTTATCTTTTTGCCGCAGTAACTACAGTATTTACCACCCTCAGGCAGTTCTTTACCGCAATCGGTACAGTTGGGCGGTACTGGTTGCATGGAGCTAATCTGATCTTCAAGGTCTTTCATTTCAATTTCAAGCTCTTTTGTTGATTCAATTAAGCGTTTAAGTTCTTCTTCTACGCTGTCCCGTCCGGTTTGCTGTTGGTAGTACAATGCCCCAATACCCGCAAGGTTATTTTCCATTTCTTTTTCCATTTTTCTTAATTCGTGTTTCATTTTGGTTACTTCCAATAGCTCAGATGATTTTTTAGTTAAATCCCTGGCCTTGTCGCCCGCTTTACCGCTAAAATCCTTGGCTCTACTGCCAAATTGCTTGGCACTTTCAGCAATTTTTTGAATGAATGGCATATAATCACCTCCGGTTAAAAATAATTAATTCAGCGAGATTATCTAAAACCCTTGTGTACTTGATTATATTTATGAATATTTTTCACAAAAAATAAGCCTTTTTCAAGTATAATAGGTCAAAGGGGTGAAACACATGCCAAACATCCTACAGCGTCACTGGCAGACCCATGTTAGGCAGGTAACAGGTGATGTACTTGAAGCTCAAACCATTTATTGCGGAACTGATGGTGAATCCGGTGCTATGCTAACAGTTGAGGCAGGGAGCTTTAAGATTATTGATGCCCTACTTGAAAGCTATTCCCCTCCGGCTCAGGTATCCAGAATAGATGGCTTATTAGGGGAAGAGGCATATTTCAACTGTGGCCCTGTTTTAAAAAGAGCAGTTGGCGGCCTTGGGGAACTGCCGCGGTCACTGTTTGCTGAAACAGTACGTGGGATTATCCAAGCAGAAACATTTATCTGGGAAAAACGTGGTTATGCTTCATCAGCAGCATACAGTGATTTTTGGGAAAAATTTTATTTAGGTTCTTGTCGCTATTATAGTAACCTGGATAAAATTTCTCAAAAGTGGGATGAGTATGTAGCGTACCCCCGCTCAACAAATTTGTTCAATCGCTTTAAACAACAGTCAGTTGACTTTATAACCGGAAAGGGTTATGGGATTAATGTAAAGTTAAGTGATTCCTTTCATGAAATGAATCTTGACCTGGAGTTGGACTTGCAGTATAAAATAGTTCATGCGGCAGGGTCTATTTTAAGGGCTCCGGATCTTATATGTTTTGAGGCGACACAATTAATTGAGAATTTGGAAGGACAATTTATCACCCAGCTTGATAAAAAGCAAATTGCTAAATTACTGGGCATGGGTAATGGTTGCGTTCATTTAATTGATATGGTTAACGATGGAGTGGTATCTAGTAAAATTGTTGAATCGGGAGGTGGTATAATTTAACAAAAATTTTTTGTTTAAAATTTATCTCATGAGGTAAAATACGGTAAATTGAGGTGATCTAATGAGCTTTAATAAAGAAGCTGATTACAGGGTAAACTTTCGCGAGAACGGTAAAATTCTTAGCGTTGAAATAACCTGCTGCGGTAAGCATATCGGAGAAATTAGATTTGAAGATGGTCAAACCAAGGTATGCCCGGAGTGTGGGGTGACACACTCAGTTAAAATCCAGCATAATCATTTTCACTTATCCCGCATTAAATAAAAAACGTGAACTTATAGGAAAAGTGGGTGGCACATCTCTTCGAGGAATGTCTCCACATAAATTCCATTTGCGTCCGCGTTTAATACTTAATCTTTAGCATCATACCATATATATGACAGGAATATATGGTATGATGCACTTTTCTAAATTATAACAAAGAAAAGAGGAAAATAAGCATGGCAGGTAAAAAACAAGCCAATAACGTTGCAAATAAAAGGTTTTCCAAACCGTATAAGATCACACCTGCTGAAGTTTATGTAAATAATGATCTTAATGCTTGTGAGCCAAAAAAGAAGTAATGCAGTAAATTTAATTGTCGCTTTCCTTCATCATGGTAATAGCTTTAGTGCTAAGGACCACGGGAAACATGCGAATATACTTTGGTCTAAGAAAAGTGGCAGGTAAAAAGGAATTAGTGGTAATCAGCTTCTTTTCTATTAGTAGTTTAGTAATATCAATGGCTTGCTGCTCCGATAAGCCCAAGTTGTCAATAACTTTACCCATTGCATCCTCTAGAAAAAAAGTACATTTTTGGGCGTGGTACAGTTCACGTAAAACTTTTTCCAGTTCCTCCGGTTCCATAATGCTTGACATAAAATACACTCTCCTCTTTATATCAATTAAAAAGCTCGGTTGCCAGGCTGATTAAATTAGATAAGTTATCAGTTAAGTTTGTTTGTTTGATTAAACATATCTCCAGGTTACTTTCTTGAATAACAAATATTGCCAAAGGGTCAAGAATTATACAGCCCCCCCCTGTGCAAAAATGTTTGGTTGTCCCGCTATAAATGCTGGTTACATTAACGATAGGTATTAAAGAACCACCTGGGAATATAACTGGATTCCCAACAGCTATATTGGTGTCATAACTATTAGAAAATGTTTTGCCTTTTTCTGAAATCAACTGCGAGTCCTCCTGAAGAAAACCAAAATTTTTCAGGTTAGTATAACAGTATTTTAGATTTTTTCAAAATTAAATTTCCCTTACCGGAATAATAATCTTTTTATCTTTTACGGAGAGTATTCCGTCGGGCGAAAGACGTAGTTCAGGTAAATGGGTTGCTGAAAGGAATAAAATTGTGTATAACAGGTCATAGTGCGGGTGACCTCGTTCCGCCAAAAGCTTATATAATTGAGAACAATGGACTATTAATTCATCGACCGGCTTATTGCTCATGATACCGCTTAACGGAAGAGGCAGCTCATAAATAACGTCGTCGTTTTCTGTTAAGACAACCCCGCCTCCTATCTCAAACATCCTTTTGGTAGCATGAAGCATTTCCAGGGGGTCACGGCCAAGTACAATTATATCTCCCGTAATAGTATTAGAGCAGGCCATTCCGGCTAGATTATCGGCAAATCCCTCTAATATACCATTACAGACCCAATTCCCTTCTTTGTTTAACAAAGTGGCATAAATTAAACCTTTTTCTTGGGCGATATCAATCATTCCATGCTTGATTGGCAGCTTGCGGTCCTTTCTCTTGGTTATGACGGGATTAACCAGTGTCATAACCGGGTATTTATCTTCCACTGCAGGCGGGGCCATGTTTTCCGGTTTCATAGCCGGAGCTTGTGAACTCATAGGTGATATTCCATACCTGGACCAGCTTGGTTTCGGCAGCTTAATCAGAGGCCTGCTGTCTTCAGCCACAATTTTTCCCTCGGCCATTACTTTTATCGGAGTAGGGTTTAGCGGTTGCTCGAGGAATAAAATATCGGCCAGCTTGCCGGGAGCGATTCCGCCTAATTCGTCATCCAAACCATAATATGTCGCCGGGGTTAGGGTAGCCATTCTATACGCTTCGATGGCGGGAACGCCTGTTTCAATTGCCAGGCGCAGAATATAATCGGTAAAACCGTTCTTCATACTTGGGGGAGTAACACCATCTGTAGTAATCATACACCGGCGAAGATCACTATTTAAATTGATCAAATCTTTTATTATCGCAGGCAGGTCCGGACGTAATGAGCTATGTCTAAGTGTTGCATACATGCCCAGTCGCAGCCGGTTTAGCGCCTCCTCTCCGGTGATGCTTTCATGGCAGTCCGAAACTCCTCCGGCTGCAAGGGTGTTTAAAGTGTGCCAAGAGGCCCCGGGCGCGTGTCCTTCTACCCTTTTGCCCAACCTTAAAGCCAGTAGTATATTTTGCAGCATTTGCTCTTTTCCGGCAATCAGGGAGGGCCAGTCAGTAAGTTCGCCTACTTGCCTGGCCAGAGGGGTATTTAATAATGTTTCTATTTGGTCCGGCGCAAAGCGGGCCGCCCTTTTCTCAGATTGGGTTTGAGGGTCCAGACGCACGCTCCAGAGGAATTTTACCGGTAAGTCAAAAAATTCCTTCCATAAATCCAACAGGGTTTCAACATCCATGCTCATGAAAAAAAATAAATTATCACAAATCAAAGTAGTTGTACCCAGCGTCATTACCTTTTCGACAAGGGTTACCGGATTGTAAGTTTGGAAGGGATGCGCGTGAGGCTCAATATAACCAGGGCAGAGATAGAAATTATCCGCCGGTATGATTCTTGTCCTGTCATCAACCATGGATTGGGAATCACCAACATAAGCAATATGCTTGCCTTTTATAGCAATGTTGGTTTTGATGTATTCACCTGAATATACGTTAATCACTGTTCCACCTTGAATATAAGTGTCACAGCCAATTTCACCCTTTGCTGTGCGGATTAAATCATATAAAAGTACCTGGTTCATTGGGCGCAGCTTGTTGTTCTCCATGGCAACCTCCGTTTATCTGTTTTCTACAGAATTCAGAAGTCAGGAGTCAGAATTCAGAATATTTCATGACGATAAACCGTTCTTTCATTCTGACTCCTGACTTCTGAGTAGTTTATAAAACAATTATAGCACTCAGAAGCCAGGAGTCAGAAGTCAGAATAATTTTGGGCAACAAATCTCTAATTAATTCTGACTACTGAATTCTGCAATACATTTGGTATCAAAATTTGATAAAATGTCAATTATAATAAAAATGAGCTATTCAATATTGGGAATTCAGAATACAGTAGTCAGAATGCCCCAAGCCGTTTTCTTATTCTGACTCCTGACTTTTGACTCCTATCAATATTAATTTATACGGGGGCAATCATTGTGCAGACGGCAAACGTTTTAGACTTCCCTTCAGTGGAGGACCAACAAGTAATTCAGACTGCAGTACAAACTTTTCTGTTAACCCAAACCGGAAGAACCAGGGAATTAATGCTAAAAACAATCCGTGCTGTTCTTGACCGTTATAGGATTACTAAATTTGGTTTTGCTGATTACTATGTTTATGTTACAAACGAACCTAAATGGTCGGTGATCAGAGCTAAGAAAATAATTGAGGGGCAGGTTTGTCCCGGGTGTGGAATTAATATCTATAATTTTAAAAGCACTGTTAGAATATTGGGCATTCAGGAGCTTCCCAAAAAACATTTTGTAACTTACGGCTGTAAGTGTGGATCGGTTTTTGGAAAGTGGGAGCTATTTTTAAATTAAGCAGCAAGGCTGCTTTTTCTTTAATTTATTGACTGCATAGAAAAGGTGTTGTTTAATGTAATAAGCAATGCATTGGGAGGAATTAAAATGTTTTACGAAAGCACCAGGGGTGACGGTAAATTAATTACCTCGGCTGAAGCTATTCAACAGGGCATATCCCCTGACGGCGGATTATTTGTTCCCGAAGAAAAACCAATAATTAAACTGGATGTAATAAATTTACTTGTAGAAAAATCCTATAGCGAAAGATGTGCGGAGATACTAAAACATTACTTATCTGATTTCACCAACGATGAAATTATTCAATGCGTTAACAGCGCCTATAATATCCATAGCTTTGACCACCCGGACATAGCACCTCTTGCCAACCTGGACCGGGGATTGAGTGTACTTGAACTATGGCATGGTCCTACTTGCGCTTTTAAGGATATGGCTCTGCAGATTTTACCGCGATTGTTGGTGAAGTCCATGGAGAAAACCGGGGAAGCCGGTAACATTTTAATCCTGGTAGCCACTTCCGGAGATACTGGTAAAGCGGCGCTGGAAGGGTTTAAGGATGTACCGCACACTGCTATCGTTGTGTTTTATCCCGAACAAGGGGTCAGTGAGGTTCAAAAGTTGCAAATGATTACCCAGGAGGGTGATAATGTAGGTGTTTTTGCGGTGCGGGGCAACTTTGATGACGCGCAAAGCGGGGTTAAAGAGATATTTGGGGACATAGCTACAGCTGATATTATTTCAAGGTATAATTTCAAGTTTTCATCCGCCAACTCCATCAACTGGGGAAGATTAGTGCCACAGGTTGCCTACTATTTTTCAGCCTATGCGGAATTAATTAAACAAGGTAGGATACAATTAGGAGAAAAAATCAATTTCGTTGTTCCCACTGGAAATTTTGGCAATATCCTGGCGGGATATTACGCGCGGGAAATGGGGTTACCGGTTAATAAGTTGATTTGCGCTTCCAATGCCAATGATGTGCTGGATGAATTCATTAAAACCGGCGTATATAACCGGATGCGTGAATTTAAAAAAACCCTCTCTCCCTCTATGGATATTTTAATATCCAGTAACCTGGAGCGGCTATTGTTTGAATTAACAGGTCATGATGCAGAACCGGTGCGCAAATGGATGTCAAAATTAAAGCAATCCGGCAGTTATGAAGTCGAGGGAGCAATCAGGGAAAGGATACGGGGCATTTTCTGGTCAAACTTTGCCACAGATAAAGAAACGATGCAAACTATACGTAATGCCTATCAACGCTATAATTATGTTATAGATACTCATACGGCTGTAGGACTAAATGTTTATGCCAAGTATCTGGCTGCCACTGCCGATCCCAGTTATACGGTAATTGTATCCACCGCCAGCCCGTTTAAGTTTAACGCCAGTGTTGCCCGGGCGCTGCTTGGCGAAGAAAAGACTTTTGGCAGAAGTGAGTTCGATTTACTGGGGATGCTATCCGAATTTAGTCAAATGCCCGTCCCTACCGGGCTTAGAGAGCTTGATCAGCGGCCCGTCCTTCATCGTCAGGTTGTGGAAAAAAATAATATGAAGCAGGCAGTCCTGTCATTTATAAAAAATAAATAATAGGTTTCTTGATAGCTTTAAATATAGTCGGTGGGACAAACTGATAGGTTTTCTCCACCGACTACATTTATCTTAAAAACCTCTTTAAAGGAATGTGCCAAATATGAGAAGCAAAACGTTTTTGCCCATGTTTATTACCGTATTTTTATCTGTTTTTACTTATTATCTCTTATCAACTTGGGCAAGCGTATCCGAGAATAAGAGCATGGCCGCAGGAGTTTTAGTAGCCATATTATGCAGCGGCATATTGAAAAGAATCTCAGATAAAAAGCGTAATGACAGTAATAAAGACTAGCGGTTATGGTTCTTTTTCAATACTTCGTCAGGCACATACCACTTGTCATTGACTTTTTTCAAGTCCTTATTTACATCTGTTACAGGATAAAAAGCCCAGCCCTGGGCCTTCTTGGTGTTGCAGATTCAGGCCCACTCCTTCACCAAAATGGGAATATTAAAGTGGTTCGTTACGTGAACCTCACCGGTATCTTGATGATATAAAACTCCTTTGATTTCTGCCATATTAAAACACCTGCTTTCTACCTCATTTTTCTTTTAATATAACTGAGTATTTGCTTAAGTCAAGTACGGGAAGTAACACTTAATATAATTTCTCTGGAGGTGCTTTTGTTGAAATTTACAGTTAATGCAACCTGTATTATGGTTTTGCAGGGAGATATCACTGAACAGGATACTGAGGCAATTGTAAATGCCGCCAATTCCGGCTTGCTTGGCGGAGGAGGTGTGGACGGAGCCATACACAGGGCCGGAGGTCCTCAAATACTTGAAGAGTGTAAGCAGATCAGGGCCAAACGGGGAGGGTGTCCCACGGGAGAAGCTGTTATAACTTCAGGTGGAAATTTAGCTGCCCGATATGTAATCCACACCGTCGGCCCGATATGGTACGGAGGGAGTAATGGTGAAGCCGGATTATTGCAAAATGCTTATGGGAATAGCCTTAACCTGGCCAGGGAAAATGGTATTGGCAGCATAGCTTTCCCTTCCATTAGTACGGGGGCCTACAGATTTCCCATTGCGGAGGCTGCTCAAATAGCGGTAAAAACACTGTTGGAATTTGTAAAGGAGAACCGAATTCCACAAGAGATAAGATTTGTTTTGTTTAGTGACAGGGATCTACAAGTTTACCAGCAAGCCTGGGAGCGAAACCTCCGACTAAATACATAATAACAGTAACAGTAAAGAAAAAAAGAACCGGGGTTTAAACCCGGTTCTTTTTTAAACGTTCTGCGCTAGCTGGAACAAACCGTCTACAGCCGCAGTCAATTGCTTATCGCTATAACACTGCAGGGTAATTGCCTTATTGGGGCACTCACCGGCACAGGTCCCGCAGCCCTGACAAATGACAGCCTCTATTTCGGCCACATGCTTATCGTTAATTCTTGGGGCTTTAAAGGGGCATAACCGGACACAGGTAAGACATGCCGCGCATTTGTCCGGATCAACAACTGCCACAACACCTTTGGATTCCAGCGATTCGTGGCTTAATATGCTGGTTGCGCGACCTGCTGCGGCTTTGGCCTGGGCGATGCTCTCCTCAATATTTTTGGGGCCATGGGCCAGGCCGCACATGTAAACGCCATCTGACGCAAAATCAACAGGGCGCAGTTTCATGTGCGCTTCCTGGAAAAATTGATCAGGGTTGAGCGGTAATTTGAACAGCTGTGAAAGTTTCGGGTTTGACTCAGAAGGTGTAATAGGTGCCGCCAACACCAATAAGTCGGTATCAAGGTTGATATCTTCACCCAAAATATGATCCTTAAAAGAAACCTGCAAGATACTGTTGCCATTGCCGCCAACCAGTTCCACCGACGGCTTTTTGTCAACTTCATAACGGATAAAGAGTACACCTTTGGACCTGGCTTCCCGGTAATAATCCTCATTAAAGCTATAGGTTCTAATATCCCGGTATAAGACAAAGATAGTAGCGTCAGGGTTAAGCTCTTTAACCTTTAGAGCAAGTTTCATTGTTTTGGTGCAGCATATGCGGCTGCAATAAGGCCTGCCTTCTTCACGTGAGCCAACACATTGAATCATAACAATATTTTGGGCATTTTTAACTTTTGGATCTTGGGCGGCAATGGCCTCGTCAAGCTCCAACTGGGTTAACACCCGCTGGTCCTGACCGTACATATACTCGTCAGGCTTGGCTTCTTCCGCTCCGGTGGCAATAATAGTGGCACCATGTTTAATCTCCATGCCTGAAGCAAGTTTGGTGCTAAAATTGCCGGCATAGCCCGACACTTCAACAATATCACTACCGGTATATACTTCAATTAGCTGGTCATTCTTGACAGTATTGATTAAACTTTGCATGTATCCCTGAATGTCTTCGCCGTTAAAACCTTCATTAATTCTACGTGCTGTTCCTCCCAGTTGGTCGCTTTTTTCCAGTAAGCTAACTTTGTAACCTTGTTTAGACAGACTGGTGGCGGCAACCATGCCGGAAATCCCGCCGCCGATTACCAGTGCGTTGTTGGTTACACTTACCTTGACACTATGCACTGGCTGCAGCAAGGCAGCCTTGGACACGGCCATACTAACCAGGTCTTTGGCTTTTTGGGTTGCTTTTTCGGGTTCATGCATATGCACCCATGAACATTGGTCTCTAATATTAGCCATTTCAAACAGGTTTGGATTTAATCCAGCCTCCCGTAAGGTTTCCTGGAATAATGGTTTGTGCGTACGGGGACTGCAGGAGGCTACCACAATTCGGTTCAGCTTGTGTTCTTCGATCAATTCCTTCATGGCCGCCTGGCTGTCCTGTGAGCAAGCGTATAAATTGTTGGTGGCATAAACCACATGGGGTAAAGTTTTTACATGCTCGACAACCGATGGAACATCTACTACACCGGCAATGTTAATCCCACAGTGGCATACAAATACGCCCAGCCTTGGTTCCTCGCTGCCAACATCTTTCTCTTCCGGAAACTCCCTCTCAGAAACCAGCGTGTTGCGGGCAGATGCTAAAAATGCAGCAGTGTCACCTGCAGCGGCGCTGGCTTGCATTACGGTTTCAGGAATATCTTTGGGACCACTGAATACGCCAGCTACATAAATACCTTCGCGTGACGTCTCAACTCCGGTAAGGTCTTTTAACTGGCAGAAATTATACTGATTTAATTCCACGCCCAGGGTCTTGGCCAGTTCAAGAGTGTCGCTGGTAGGCTTCAAGCCCACCGATAACACAAGCATATCAAAGTCTTCTTCCGTCATTTTACCTTCGGGATTACGGTATCTTACCCGTAATTCCTTGGTTTGCTGTAATTCTTTGACAGAAGATATCATGCATTTGACATATCGGACACCATATTCATCTTTGGCGCGATTATAATATTTTTCATAATCTTTACCAAAGGCCCGTATATCCATATTAAAAATGGTGGTTTCCAAACCATGAACGTGTTCCTTGGCAATAACAGCCTCTTTGGTTGCATACATGCAGCATACTGATGAACAGTAGCCATTACATAATGAAACGTCACGGGAACCAACACACTGAATAAAAGCTATTTTTTTAGGTTCGGTGCCGTTGGCCGTCTGAACATGGCCTTCGTAAGGTCCCGACGCGCTCAACATGCGCTCGAACTGCAAACTGGTCACCACATTATCGTAAACGCCGTAGCCGTATTCACCGCGCAGCTCAGCGTCAAACAGCTCATAGCCCGGGCAAAGTATAATGGCCCCAATGTTTAGCTCTACAGTTTCAGGTTGCATGTTATGGTCAATGGCACCTACGGGACAAGCCTTGATACATTTGCCGCAAGCCTTGGGGTTTTTGTGTTTTAAACATTTTGTTGCATCTATGATATAAGCATTGGGATATGCCTGGGGGTAAAGCTTGTAAATAGCTTTACGATTGTTTAAAAGCTGGTTAAATTCATTGGGTACCTTTACCGGACATGCTTCCGTGCAGGAACCGCAACCCAGACACTTTTCGGGGTCCACGTAACGGGGCCGTTTATTTACCGTAACAGTGTAATTTCCTGCTTGTCCTTTGAGACCGGTAATATCGGAGCAGGTAAGGATGTCAATATTACGGTGGCGGCCACACTCGACTAATTTTGGAGAAAGAATACACATGGAACAGTCATTGGTGGGGAAAGTCTTGTCAAGCATGGGCATACGTCCACCTATTGCCGGAGTTTTCTCGACAATGTAAACCTTGTACCCCACTTCTGCCAGGTCCAGGGCGGACTGCATTCCACTTATCCCAGCTCCAATAATCAACACAGAACCAACAACGTTTTTATTGGAATTGTTCTTTTTCAATGTTACACCAGACCTCCATTATCCAAAATTAGCCTGCCAGAGAAAGCGATTGCAATAATGGTTTCGGGTCGATTAAATGCAGGTTAAACCATTTGTTGCAATCAGGCAAATCCATGGCCATGCCTATTAGTTCAGTGAAATAAAACGCAGGTAATTCGGTGCTGTATTCCTTCCTTCGCATTTCGAGGTTGGATTGGCACAGTGGACAAGCTGTAACTATTGCCATAGCGCCTGCCTCTTTGGCAGCATCCAGCAACCGTCCGACCATTCCCTGTACCACACTGCTGGAAGTCAAACCCAGGTTTGCGCCACAGCAATCAGTTTTATAGGACCAAGGCATAACTTCTGCACCAAGAGCTTTCATCACATTGTCTAGCGAGACTGGATTTTCCTTATTGTCAAAACAAGTAACCTCGTGCGGCCTTACCAGTAAGCAACCATAGAAACAAACAACTTTCAAGCCTTTGAGGGGTTTCTTGACGCTTTTGGCTATGGTATCCACTCCTACCGTACTTACCAAAGCTTCAATTAATGAGTAAACATTTACTTTGCCGTTATACTTAAAATCAACGATCTTCTCCACTTCATTGCGCATATCATCATTGTTCCGCATAGCATAATCGGCTTTTTTAACCCGGCTGTAACAAGCGGAACAGGGAACGGCCAGGTCCACTCCGGCTTCCTGAGCTAAAGCCAGATTGCGGGAAGGCAGAGCGATTGATAATAAATGGTTGGTGCTGTGAGCTGAAGTAGCCCCGCAGCATACCCAATCCTTTAATTCTACCAAATCAATTCCCAAAGCTTGGCAAATAGCCCTGGCTGACATGTCATACTCTTTGGCGGTGGAACCTAAAGAGCATCCTGGAAAATAGGAAAGTTTCAATTTGAGTATACCCCTTTCCCTTGAATATTAAATAATTAACCAAATGGTTATATTTTTTAGCTAGTAAATATCAAACTGTTTTTTCAAAAATACTTTTAATTTTACCCTTGGCTTTCACTCTATGCGGCAATAAGGGCATTTTACCTTTTCTAAACATTTTTAAGCCAATATCAAGATCTGACATTAGGTCCCCGCTCTTAATCTTATAAATCGCCATCATGCTTCCTTCATGTACTCGCCCGAAGGATTTTACCGAACCTAGAAAAACATTATGGAACAGGTTAATGTTTTTTTCTTTTACCTTGCCTTCACGTATGGATATCTCTTTTAGCGTGTCCATTACTTCAGCAATGTTAATACCATTTGGACATCGTGCGCCGCAGGTTTCACAGCTGGAGCAGATCCAGATGCTGGAGCAGCCTAAAACACGGTCTTTTTGTCCAAATTGCACCATGCGCAATATTTCGTTGGGATAATAGTCGGCGTACTCAGTGGCAATGCAACCAGATGCGCATTTTTGGCATTGATAGCATAGTTCAATAGGTTGGCCACTTTTCTCTTTAACTTCATTAAAAAAATTCTTTTTTTCGGTATTGATAAAACTCACCCACTTACCCTCCCCCGTAAAATATATAATAAAAGCTCGAATCTAGTTGACTAAATTATAGAATACATTTATAAAATAGTATACCTTCCTGTAAAAATACTTTTTATAAATGTAAAAAAATGCATATACTTTTCGCTAATACTAAATGTTTGTTTCGCTGTTATTCTTTGCTAGTATAATTATCAACAGCGTAATACCTTCATTATATCGAACAAAAGTTAAAAAATAAAGCAAAAATATTCCTCCAAATCAACAAATGAAATGGTATTAAAAGGTATAATTAGCATACTTATTAAGTAATTTAATGCTTTTATAGTTTTGTTAATTTATTGTTAAGCTGGCCAAGGGCTTGATTTATGCCGTTAAAATGTTATACTAATAGACACTTTTATGTGGTAACATGAATAATGCGAAATCCAAAAAATTCTTTTTGACTCCGGTGTCTTTTTCTTGTATAATACTATTGTTCGCTTTAATTCAATACTCTTAGTTACTGGGCGGGTGTAGCTCAATGGTAGAGCCCTGGCCTTCCAAGCCAGTCGCGTGGGTTCGATTCCCATCACCCGCTCCATATTTATCTCCCGGTAGCTCAGCTGGACAGAGCAACGGACTTCTAATCCGTGGGTCGGGGGTTCGAATCCCTCCCGGGAGGCCAATAACCCCAAGTAATTGCGGGTTTTTTTCTTGACCAGCTGAGAACTGGCATGTTAAAATGTAAAGCGTAAATTAAACCAAATTGTACTTGCGGGCGTGGCGGAACGGCAGACGCGCTGGACTTAGGATCCAGTGGGGCAACTCGTGGAGGTTCAAATCCTCTCGCCCGCACCAAAGATTGCAAAGAGACCTTCCGGTTCAGGAAGGTCTCTTTGCAATCTTTTATATTTACAACCATTTTATTAAAATTTGTCTTTTATTCTGCAACAGTTTTTTGTTTTTATAAACTGTTTATTCAGTTTGAGTATATCAGACCAAACTATTGACTTTGGCATTCATCCCAGCTCAAAGGTTTCTCCTGTTACTCCCTGGGATGTTATATTAATCAGGCCAAAACTTGCTTTATAACCTGGCTGGGGTTTGGTTGTACTGCCGGGGTTAAACATTAATATATTGTTTTCACTGGTTACCAGAGGAATATGAGTATGACCAAAAATGACTATATTTACTCCAAGCACCCGGGCTCGATAAAACAACAGCTGCAGCGTGCTTTTAGCCTGGTATAAATGTCCGTGGGTAATAAAAATTCTATAACCGCCGATAGTTACTGTTAAATCCTCTTGCCCGGCGCTGTAGGGATCGCAATTGCCCCGCACGGCATAAACCGGTATTTTTACAAATGATTCCAATTGTTTTGCGTCGCTATAATGGTCTCCCGCATGAACCAGTGCATCAATTGCCCCCATTTTGTTAACGGCTTTAATTGCTGCACTGGTTAAGCCATGTGTGTCACTTATCACTCCAATTTTCAAATATATTTCCTCCAGCCTCTTAAATAAAATCAATCTCCGATTATATCTTTAAGTATGGAATTTACTTTTTTTAATGCACGGCCGCGGTGGCTGACAGCATTTTTGTTTTCCGCATCCAATTCAGCAAATGTTTTTCCGTATTCCGGGACTAAAAACAAAGGGTCATAGCCAAAGCCCCCGCTGCCACTGGGCTGCGTTTCAATTATCCCCTCACATGAACCGTCTACCGTGGCGACTTTGCCTCCCGGGGTGGCAACCGCAATAACACACCGAAACCTTGCGGTTCTCTTTTCCGGGGGCACGCCTTTCAATAACTGCAGCAATTTTTGATTGTTGGCGTTGTCATCCCGTTCCGGGCCGGCAAAACGGGCGGAATGAACCCCGGGTGCGTTGTTGAGATAGTCAACTTCCAGCCCCGAGTCATCTGCCAGGGCAATTTCGCCTGTGGCAGCGGCTGTTTCAACTCCCTTTTTAATAGCATTGGCCTCAAAAGTATCTCCGTCTTCAATAACTTCGGGGACGTCAGGATAATTGGCAAGGGAAACAACATCAAAACCTGATCCAGACAGTAACTGGCGCAGTTCCCGTAATTTTCCCTCATTATGGGTGGCCAGCACAATTTTCATATGCCTACCTCCCAATATTGTTGGCTATTTGTCCCAACACCTGTTTTTGGTATTCAATTAAATCTTTAATACCTTGCTGAGCCAGGTCCAGCATACCGTTGGCTTCAACCCTGGAGAAAGATGCTTCTTCTCCGGTGCCCTGTATTTCCACGAATTCACCATTACCGGTCATTACTATATTCATGTCTACTTCCGCCTGGGAATCCTCTGTATAGTTCAAATCAAGGACAATTTCACCATTTACCCTGCCAACACTTGTGGCAGCAACAAAGTCGCGGAGTGGTATATGGTCAAGGCGTTTATGCTCAATCAACCACTGCAAAGCGTCAACAAGTGCGATAAAGGCGCCTGTTATTGAAGCCGTACGGGTGCCGCCATCCGCCTGGATGACATCACAGTCCAGGGTTATAGACTTTTCGCCCAGTGCGGCCAGGTCCGTTACAGAACGCAGAGCGCGGCCAATCAACCTTTGGATTTCCAGGCTGCGTCCATTGGGCTTGCCCCTGACGGACTCCCTGATCATCCTGGAACCTGTGCTTCTGGGCAGCATGCCGTATTCAGCTGTAACCCAGCCGCCTCCACCTTCAATTTTTCGCCACCCCGGCAGTCTGTCTTCTACGGTAGCCGTACATATTACTTTGGTATCACCAACTTCGATTAGCACCGACCCTTCGGCATGCTTATTTATTCCCCGGGTGATTGTAACCGGCCTCATTTGGTGATTATTTCTACCATCAGTTCTCGTCATGTTCTCCTCCCGGTTATTTATAAAGATTTTTAGACAGTATATTTTTTTCCCTGAACAGCAGTTTCAACCTCTTGGCCAAAGCCCGACCGGGCTTGATCAAGCAGTTCCCGTGGATCATATTCCGGCCAAAAATGAGTGATTAGTAACCTTCTGGCCTTTGCTGCTTTAGCCAGTTCGCCGGCCTGTCTGGCCGTAAGATGGATACTCTTCAGGTAATCGGCGTCTTTATCCAGGCCACTGGCCTCGCAAAGAAAAAGATCAACATCCCGGGCTGCTTTTTTAATCATGTCTGTTGCGCCGGTGTCGCCGGAATAGAAAAAATTTTTACCCTGGCCTTTAACCAGCACCGCATAACCTGGTAAAGAGTGCGTGATTGGTATAAAATACAGCTTTAAAGCGCCGGCGACAGATGTCTTCAGTTTCAGACCGTTGATCTCTTCCACATCAGGTAGGTCATCAATGATAGTTGTATTAAACGCCTGTGTATAACCTGCTATTTTTGATGATATTTCAACTGGATCGCGCGGGATAAACAAGCTAATTTTTGAGTTCATTCTCCCCTCACGCCTTGCCCCTTCAATCGCATGCCGCAGACAGTAAATGTCGGCGTAATGATCCGGATGGAAGTGGGTAATAATCTGGCCTGACAGGGAAGTATACTCTATATGACGGGTAAGCTCGGCAAAACTGCCGTTACCTGCTTCCAGCAGCAAATTGGTGGTATTGCTTTGCAGCAAATAGCCCGAACAGGCTTCTCCCGGGCGCGGATAAGGCGCCCAGCATCCTAAAACCGTTAATTGCACGAATCATACCCCGTTTTTAAAGAATTGGCGCGGGCAATTACACTACAGCCAATTGCGCCGGTGTACTGGTGCATTGCCGGGACAAGCACTTTAACCCCAAGTTCACTGCTGATGATTTTTTTTAAAGCAGGGCTGGCAGCAACCCCGCCTGTAAATACTATCACCGGACTTAATAGCTGCTGCAGCATGGGCCTAATTCGCTTGAAGATGGAATGGTTGACCCCGGCGGCAAGACCGGTGGGGTCATAGCCTTCCACGATACGGCCGATGAGCTCGCTCTCCCCAAAAATGGCACAGGTTGAGGTAAGGTCAACAGGGTTTGCGTAGTGCTTTGCTAGTTCAGGCAACGTCATGTCAAGAACCCCGGCCATGTTTTCCAGGTAACGCCCGGTGCTGGCCGCACACTTATCATTGGTCTGAAAATCAATCATCCGGCCGCCCCGAACCAGCGCCACCTTGCTGTCCTGACCTCCGAGATCCAGCAAGGTAAAATCCTCCAGACCTGTGGAATATGCGGCTCCAGTAACATGAGCCTTTATTTCCGGTATATTCAAAGCATTGGCGAGATCTATGGTTTGCCTGCCATAACCGGTGGCGACAACATTATTAATATGACTTACTTTTAATAGTTTATCCAGGTTGACCTGTAATTTGCCCTGTGTAAGCTTACCGTGTTCCCGGTAAAATTTTATGGTGTCAAAAATATAATAACTGGTTTGGCCTTCTTCATCTATGAGGGAAACCTTTACGCTACGGCTGCCCAAATCTATTCCGCACCACAATTAAATCACCTCAGCATTTCAAGAAACGAATCAATTCTCATCTTGGTCCTGGCATCAAGCTGATTGGGTTTATCGCCCTCTATAGTTAATACCGGCATTTTTATTTTTTGCCTGATGATCAGATCTTCTATCTGCCGGTAGCAAAAACTCTGGGCATAATGGATAATGCCATCGATTTTGCGGCGGGATATTTCATTGCATATATCATTAAGACGGAAAAAAATGCCGTAAGGATAGGTATAAAGCCTGTATTGCTCCACCATGTCTTTTGTATGATAAGGCATTGAAAATTGACGCTGTGTTTCATTAAAGACGACCCGGCCCCCTTTGGATTCCAGGTAGTCATATAGATCTCCCATAATTGGCGGAACGCCGATATAGCCGATACGAAGGCTTTTTCGGTCTGGCTCTCTCGTTTTGGCTTCGGCAATAAATTCATCCGCTTCTCTGGCAAAGGTATCAGGGTCGCCCATAAAGTCACTGCAATTGACTTGAAACAGGTGGTTTTCCCATCCGTGTACCACGTTTTCACGCCAGGTTAATTGATCAATCTGCCATACTAGCTGGCGAATCTGATCAAGCTTAGTTTTAGTAGCATATACTGTTTCATAGTCGGTACCTAAATGCTCCATAAGTTTTTCCATCTGCAGGCGCAGCAAATCAGGATCCCGGTCAAAGGGAAAAGCAAAAGCAATGATCTCTATGCCGGCTAACTCAAGAGTTTCCATAAGTGCGTGGGTATTGCTGCAGTCACCCTGGGTAACGGCTATGACGGTACGAATGTCTTTGCTCTTTAGCACTGTGCTGTATAGCCCTTTGATCCATGAACAGACATTGCGGGGGTAACCGGCAAGTTCGGCTTCCTCTACCAGATAACCGGGATTGTCTCCGGTAATAAAAACATTATTAAGGTCTACGGGCGTATGACCGGCGGCAAAAATAATTTCCATGGGAACTGTAGTTGTTATGCCAATTTTCATGTGTTTATAATCCTTTCAATGCTAACGGATCATCAAATACAATCGTTTTAGCCTTGGAATATTGTATCATTTAAAATAGTAATTTTAAAGGAAAGTGGACACACCTCTTCAAGGAATGTCCCTAATTAGACCCCTATTAACACTAAAAGAAGCAAATACGGCTGATGTACAGGCTGAAAAAAACTGCGCCGGTTATCCGGCGCAGTTTTTTTACTGCGTTGTTGGAGAGAAGTAATTATTCAGTGCGTCAGCCAGTGCTTCAGCGATTTTTTGCCTGGTTGCATCCTGGCGCAGCATCTGTTCCTCTTCACTGTTGGAAATGAATGCTACCTCCGCCAGTGCCGCCGGTACCGATGATGTGCGCAAAACCACAAAATTGGCCTGAAGTACACCGAGACTACGTCTTTCCAGTGATCTAAGCAACTCGGACTGGATTGCTCCAGCCAGCCGGCGGTTATCGGCTTGATTAACGCCAGGTGCCAGTTCTCCCGTATCCCTGCGATAATAGGTACTCGTCCCGTTTATACTCGGATTAGCACTGGCGTTGCTATGAATGCTTAAAAATACTTCTGCGCCGTTACGTTTGGCAATCTCTGATATTTCGTAGAGATCCACGTAAGAGTCATCAGACCTTGTCATCACTACTTTGGCGCCTTTTTCCTTTAGTATTTCGGCAAGTTTTAATCCTATATCAAGATTTACGTCTTTTTCCAGTAAACCTGTCGGACCTTTGGCGCCGGGGTCTTTGCCTCCGTGCCCGGGATCAATGGCAATAACCCTGCCTTGCAAGAAATTACCTTCTGTGGGGATGGAAATGTCTAAATTCAATTGCTTGCGGTCTTCGGACAGCTTGTCCAGAGATACAACGGCGCCGTTTAAATCAAATACCACCCGGAATACCGGTTGCTCTTTACTGAACCAACCTGTCCTAATTTGAGGAACTACCTCAGTGCCTATGGATATTTTTTCAGGCAGGTCTCCCGGGTCAATGTTTTTCAAATCCAACACCAGACGGTCGGGGTTTTTAATTAAAAACATATCGTAATTTAATGGGCCTGTTGCACTTATTGATACAAGGGTATGTCCATCATCTTCATTAGCTTCAATTTTCTCCAGCTTGGACGCCTCTGTTGGCTGCCCGTTGTTAGTCTGTCCCGAACCATCAGTATTACCACTTTGATCGGTATCTTCCGTTACTACGGGTGGATCGCCCGGCGCTGGTGAGGCTTCGGCTTTTTCCGTATTTACCAACCAACCGGCTATCCAACCAACTACTCCCCCGTCAAGCTTAACTTTGTACCAGTCACCGGTGCTTTCTATGACACCAAGTTTCTGGCCCCGGCTTACCTGGCTGATCACTCCGTGGGTTGTGCCCGGTCCGCCGCGCACGTTTACATTGCTGCCGTTAACCACAGCCAGCATAGAATCACCCTGCGGCGGCTGCTGTTGCTGTGATGGTGATTGTGACGGCTGTTGTGGTGTTGATGAAGGCTGTTCTGCCGTTATATTGGTTACACTGGCCAGCCAACCGGCAATCCAGCCGGACTTGCCTCCCGGTAGACTTATTTTTAGCCATTGTCCATTTACAGCAGCCACATTGTATTTTTCTCCACTGTTAACCTTGGCAACAGCTTTGTAGCTGGTTCCCGGTCCTTCCCGGACATTTACATTAGATGCTGTCAAAGTAGCCTGCTTAATTACAGTTGGCTGTTGTGACTGAGATTGTTGTGGAATTGCTGCAGGCGGTTGCTCAGCTGGCTGCTGCGCAGGCTCTTGATTCACCGTTTTTTCTATTGTCACCAGCCATCCTGCTACCCATCCCGTATTGCCGTCCGGCAGCTTAACTTTATACCAGTCGTTGGAGTTTGAGATAACTTCAAGCACACTGCCTGCTTTTATCTGATTGACAACATTATAGGTTGTACCGGGTCCACTTCTAACATTTAATCCATCGGTTTTTACAACAGCATGACTGACAGCTTCGTCCGGTACGGACTCGGCTTTAACCAGCCAGCCGGCAATCCATCCATCAGCTCCGTTCGCATTGATTTTAAACCAATCACCACGCTTGTCCACTACGTTGTATTGTTCATTTTTATTCACTTTTGCAACAATGGCGGACACAGTATCAGGTCCGCTGCGCACATTTACGGTGCTGCCGGTAACGGTTAAACGGGTTGCCGCAAATACATTGCCGGGTAACACCAAACAACTAGCTGTAAAAAGTGCAAAGCCCGTTAATATCTTTTTGATATTTTTTTTCCAACGGGGGGTCATGGACTCATTACCTCATTTCCTCTCCTTTTTGATATTATTCCTGGAAATAATTCGACAATTTTACTAAAAAGCCTGCTGGCCTTCTTAAATGTAAAAAAATACAAAATAATAATTGACAATACTACCATTATGACGTTTTATGCTAGCGAAAAGTTCCCTGAAAAGGCATTTTAATGGATATAATGTCTTTTCCAGTTACATAATATAGAAGACTTGGTTCAAGTGGGGTTCTGACCCCATCTGAACCTTAGTCGCACTTATTTCAAGCTCACAGCCTGTTAGTCCCCGACCTAAGATGGCGGGGCCTTACAGGCTGTGCGAAGATAAAACATTATTCAATATATGGAGGGATGAGACTTGGATAAACTAAAAGTTGGGATTATTGGAACGGGTTTAGCATTTGAGCGGCTTCATTATCCCGCTTATCAGGAATTGTCAGATAAATACGAGATCGTAGCACTTTGCGATCCTGAACCTGATAAAACAAGACAGTGGGTTGACAGACTTGGTATCAGAGGCGACAGTATTTATACCGATTACAGGCCGATGTTATGGCGAAATGACATTAATATTTTCGATGTTATGGTCCCCATTGAACACAATTATCGTGTCACTGAAGACATTGCCAGGACATTGGCACATCAGCCCGGTAAAGCTATAATCTGTGAAAAACCACTGGCGTCAAATTACGAACAGGCACGAGCCCATGCAGAATTGCCCCGTAAGTATGGTATTCCCATAATGATCGCTGAGAATTATCGCTACAATGAAGATATTAATATTATCAGAGACGTGATCAGACAGAAAAAAGTTGGCGATGTTGTCTATTTCATTCAAAACAAGGTAGTTAACTTCCCGCATGACATGCTAAAGAACAAATTTGCCAGGACTGAATGGCGCCAACATCCGGTTTTTCATGGCGGGGTGATAATGGATACAGGTGTGCATGACGTTGCGGGAATCAGGCATATTTTTGGCGCAATTGATAGATTGCAAGCATTTGGGGTCCCCCAAAATGATGATTTTGCACCTTATGCTATAGTTACTGTTAATATGCAGTTTAAGAGCGGGACAATTGGACAGTTTTCTTTTTACTGTTCCGGCAAGGAAATGCAGCGCCCGCTGATTGGAATGCGTATTTTTGGCACAGGCGGGATGATTTACCTGGAGGAGCGGGATTGCGGTGTAATAAATGTGGTGCATGATGATGGCAATAGAGAGCAGATACCATACCGGCCACAAAGAGGGTATTATAACGAGTTATTAAACCTGTATAATGCCATGTTTGGCAAGGAAACAATAGCTGTGACCCCGGAAATGGAATTCGGTGACGCCAAAACTATTCTGGATATGTTGCGGTCCATCAGGGAAAATAAAATTGTGTCGGTGGATCTGACGGAAAACTATATTCCCACTTATCAATACGGAAATGCAACAGCACAATTTGAGTTTCACCAAACCGGCTGGCATTAACAAGAAAAGCGCGCTAAATCAGTTCCTTTAGCGCGCTTTTTAATATTTTTTCTTTAGCCTGGCCCATATTGGACGTTGAAGAATCGCGACAGTAGTATATTTTAGATGGAACTGACAATCTCCGGATCTCTTTCCAGTGGGCTGCTGACATCCAGATGCCCAGCAATAGTTGGTACTATTTTGCCTTCAACCAGTATTTGAACAGATTCAATTGACTGAAACTGAGACAGGGTATTAACTAGGGAATAAACAGTCATATTTTCCGCTGCGGACCCTCCGCTGTGCTCGGTTATTAATTCCTCACTCAGGTTGATAGTACATAAACCATCCTGAATATTAATATCCAAAAGGCTTGTATTGGGAGGGATAGTTGCCTCCAACCCGTTTACTTGCGGTCCACGGCATAATTCATTAATGGTTTCTCTGGCAATCCCGGGAACTTTTCTTATTTTTCGCCGCTCTGGTGCCAGTTTTCCATTACCGTCGGAAAAATAAAGAACTACTTCAGTCGTGTCAGCCGATAAACTGTCATTATTATTCACAGATGCCAGCTGCTGATTACCGGCTTCTTGTTGCTGTAATGCTATAACATTTTTTTCTGCGGAATTTTGCTTAGCTTTGTTGTCTGAACAGCCAGATGTGTATAAGGCGATAATAATCAATCCCATATAAATAAAAAATTTTACCGTTGCTTTCACATAAATCCCCCCGATGGTTGTCCATGTTTTTTACAATAATGTATGAACGGAGGTGCAGGTTTATGACAATTAAGCTCTTTTGAATACATAACAAAAGTGAGGGAAAAATATTTTTTAGGCGTTATTACAGGGGGATAGTAAATGCAAAAATCAAAAAACACTTGTATTATTATCGTTATATCTTTTTTTTGCGTAATCTTTTTTCTTACAGAACCGGCGGAAGCGGTACCGGAATGCGAATTCTGTCGTAATATCCAAGGCCACAACCGTGTATTTAAAATTCAGCAACCCAGCATGTGCGGGCCGGACATTGAATTACTGCAGCGTATGCTTAGGGAATTGGATTATTACCATGGGCCTATAAACGGCGTTTATGAAAAAGCTACCGCCCTGGCGGTTAACAATTTTCAGGAAGCCCGGGGAATAATTCCTGATGGCATCTTCACCGAAAAAACTCGTCAGGCTTTGGATGATGCCTACTGCCTCTCGATGGCAAAAAGTGATGTTCCTCCACCACCGGGCGAAGTTAGTATTTTGATTGATACCAGGCAGCGCAAGCTGACAATTATGGCCGACGGGGAACCCTATAAGCAGTATGCCGTAGCTGTAGGTAAACATGATACCCCTACACCAATCGGCAATTTTAAGGTTTTACGCAAGGCTATGAACTGGGGAACCGGCTTTGGCACCCGCTGGATAGGTCTTACGGCCCCCTGGGGCATATACGGAATACATGGCACCAATAAGCCCTATTCCATTGGAAGTTATGCCAGTCACGGGTGTATTCGAATGAATAACGTAAATGTGGAGGAGATTTATCCCTGGATTAAGCCGGATACAAGGGTTGTAATCCTCGGAAATCCTTTGCACTACCAGCCAAGCAGGTATCGCACAATGAGGCGGGATGAACGGGGCGGAGACGTGCTTGAGGTACAAATAAGGCTAAAAAGACTCGGTTTTTATAACGGGCCTATTGACGGTATCTGGGGCGGTGGAATGGAAAAAGCGGTAATTGAGTTTAGGAAGGCACAGGGATTACCCTTCGATAATTCGGTGGATTCAAAGGTATATGCTGAACTGGGCCTGTAACTAAAATAACCGGGAACGTTAATCCCCGGTTTTTTCCGCTTGTACAGCGGGACGTCTGCGGCGGTTGGCCGATTTTTTGACGCGATTGCGTCTTTTTAGCTCCGGAACGACCTGATTAACATAAATTACGCTGAGCACAACACCGATACAAAGATAGATAAAAACTCCGGGAAATGAAAAAAATATTGCCAGCGTTAAAAGGGAAAATACACCGGCGCAAATTCCGGGAATCCAATATCCTCCGGGAATTTGATAGGGACGTTTCATATCGGGCAGCTTTTTACGCAGTACAATTACTGCTACTCCCGCCAGTACATAGATAATGCTTTCCATGGCGGCCGCCATATTGACCAGGGTCAGATAGCGTTCGGTGATTAAAACAATAGATGAAATAATAACCCCAATAATAAACACACAAACAATGGCCACCCAGGGGGTAAAATAACGCATGCTGATTTTGCTAAATATAGTTGGCAATACATTTTCCCGGGCTGAAGCATAAACAAATCGCGAAATGCTGATTAAGCCGGCATTAAACGTGGTGATTGATGCGGCTAATGTAATCAGCACCATTATTGCAGCACCGGAACCGCCAAGTAAGGTTCGGGCAAAAATCATCTGCGGAATGGCTGAATTAACAAGGATGTCTTTGGGTACTGTTGCCGTCATGGCTACAGTAAACAATGCGTAGGTAACACTGAGGATACCAATAGCCAGCAGCATGCCGCGGGAAATCAGGCGACTGTGGGTTACCTCTTCTGCAAGGGGGGTAACCCATTCGAACCCCACAAAAAGAAATACCCCCACCGCTACTGCGTTTATAAAATTCAAGCCGCCACCGGTACTAAAGGGTGCATTTATGTGGAAGTTAACTTGATTTAAAGCTACTATCGCCAGTGCTGCCAATGAAATAATTAATCCATAAGTTATGGCATCTTGAAACCAACCTGCTATTTTAATACCAACAATATTCATTATGGTTACCAGGGTAAACATGGCAATGATCCAAAATATGGAAGGCAGTACGGGGAAAGCTTGATGTAAAATTTCAGATAAAACATAGCTTTCTGCACCAATTACACCCAAAATAACAGCCATATAAAGCAAAGATATGATCAGCGCCAGGCGGTCGTTAAAAGCTCTGCTAAAATATAGGCGAATACCGGCCGCCGACGGCATCATCCCGTTTAGCTCATTAAAACAAAAGGCGGCTGTTATACACAGCAGCCCACCGGTAAGTATGGCCAGCCACGCGGATTCGCCGGCGAGAAAACCAGCAACCTGCACTGCTGCGACAAAAGTTGAGCTAGAAAGGGTCAATCCGGCGCTGGTGGCAATTACAGTACGTAAGGTGAGTACTTTTTTAAGCTCCAAGGCTACTCACCCCAAATCATTAAAGATATAAAATCCAATCTCACGATATCGTCTTCAGACCCCTTTAGAACCAAAGTACCGTTCATATATGGCTCGGTTGGCGTAATATCCCCATAAAACAAGTCGGCCAGGGTTTCGCTGTCTGAAGTGACAACCAAATTTGGAGTTGCGGATATCCCTTCGACTACCGATATTTCCCCGTCCTGCAGAATAATTGTATGCTTTGAATCCACATCTGTTGCCTCAATCAGAATGACCCTATTCCAGTCATGGTTCATAATCTTCAGCTTCTTATTATTGCTGTAGCCCTCCTGAAATGCGTTTAAGCTTTCTGTAATTTCACGATGTGTCGCCATATTATCCTCCACTAGTCTTTGAGGTTTTAGTGTTAACTTTTTAATTCAATAATTCTGGGTTTAAATTGAAGCTTATTAAGCAGATCCAGATATTCATCTGTTGAAATATCCGCCCAGGGCTTACCAAGCAGTGCAACCAATACCCCTTCCATTACGTTAGTGCCGAAGGACCGCCCTTCAAAAACAGGGGTTGTCGTAACAATTTTGCTGATCCCTTTGCCTTTGAGATATTCGATATCGTCAGTCGTCGTTGTATTGGTTATAATTATCTGCCCGCCCAGTTCGTCAGGCAAGTAGCGCTTTATAAGATGAAAATCACCTGCAATGATTTCTGCTTCCTCATAATATTGGGCGAATTTTTTAGTTTTTTCATCATCGCGTGCCTCTTGTTTTTTCCCTGTGGGATAAAGCATATGAAATGGAAGCTTGGTCATTTCAGGTAAAAGTTTTTGGGCAATTTCTTTAAGTTCCTCCAGGGTTTTGATGGGATAGGGGATTCCCGCAGCAAAGATCAAATCACCAAAAGTTACATCGCATTCAGCCTCATCAAAAGTCTCAGCCATCCCGAACCGGTCAACTGCGCTGACCATAAGTACCCTGGAGCCTTTTTTAACCAGATCAGTTTCTCTTAGTAAATATTTAACTGTTTCCCTTTCCAGGGTGTTTTTAAGGCCACTTCCGTCCACCACCGGAGTTGTTTTAACAGATTCCATCATTTTCAGGCCGTCTTGAAAAGCATATCGTTTATTTCCGGCATAAACAAAAACATCAATACCACCAAGACCTATGGCGTCAACCTGTCCATCAAGTTCTCGGAGCTTGGCCAAGGCGCGATCAAAATCACCATCCACTCCGATACGACTAATCTCAAATTGCTCTCCCAGTAGTTCAACGATTACCTTGTGATCACGCCGGGACGTGCCTAAACTAACACTGACCACGCGCTTCAAAACATAGACCTCCATTCAAAATAACCTCAACATCCTTTACCATTGTAACCAAATTACACTAAAAATACAAGCCAGGCAACGCCAGGAGCTGATTAGATAATTAGTTACTATGTAAATCTATATCGTTCTAATGTCATGGCGAGGAGCGAAGCGACGCGACAATCAATGCGTATCAGGAAAGGGGACACTACCGCACCTGTGGGTTTAGGCTTTGGGGTCTGAGATTGCCACGCTGCGCCCGCAATGACAGAAATAGGCGATGAAGATCAATTAGCAAGCGGCTATTTTTTAATTATGTTATCGGGATTTATTTGTTGGGCTCGCTCAAGTATTTCCAGCGCTTCGTCAAATGCGTCAACATAATCTGACTTTAACACATTAATCTCAGCGTTTGAAAGTACTGAGAAATTCACATCCTTGTTGGTAGTCTTATAATTTGTATCCGAACTGATATTGCTCATAATAATCCACCCTCCAAAGAATTACATTTTACCGCCGCTATCTTTTATTATTGCCTTGGCGCTGTTAAACAAATCATCAGTGGTAACTGCGGTAACCATAAAAGCCGTCCCACCGGCTACCCCATAATTGTGATCGCCGATACCGCTTACTGATGGATCTGCCGCTTTAAGTACCCTTGTATCATCGTCGATCATGCTGTCCGTGCCGGCAGAATATAGTGTGAGACCGGTTATAGTTTCAGCTCGTCCGGCTATTGGGTTATTAATTTCAGCGTCATTGTTTACTCCAAACCTGCTGATGCGGTCAACCTGAACTTCCTCTATGCCAGCTCTTTTTAATTCTTCTGCTGCTTTTCGGGCGTCATTGGAAGTTGGAAAATAAGCTAATAACGCACGTTCGCCTTTTTTTAACTGCATAGCCATGCCTCCTTGATCTAGCTAATACTATTTTGCTCAGGCAGAGCAATAATATGTTATTGATGTAAGTTTAAATAAAAAAATCCCGCAGAGCGGGTTAGTGGAAATGTTATTCAAGCCGATTAGCGATACGTCCAATTTCTTCAGTAAAGCGTGAACTGCGAACGGTGCTGAAAATTTTACCCTGCTTTTTTTTCCCTGCCAGATCCGGGAAATTGGGTAAGACACCATCGAGCGGTATTCCCATTGCAATGCTAATTTGCTCCGGGTTTTCATCTGCAAAGGTTGGAAAACGATTTAAAACAAAGCCTAAACAATCCTGATTAAAACCTTCATCAACCAACAAACGTAAAAGCATCTCAGCGTTTCGCTGGTTAAAATTAAGAAAATCAGCAACCATTAAAACCTTATCCATGCGAAACATCAGATCCAAAGTATAATCTCTCATCGCATTATTGGTATCGAAGATAACAGTGTCAAAAGCAGTTGCTTGAATACTGCGCACAACAATATCCATACCGTTAAGAAGTAAAGGTGAATTACAATGACTTTGGTCAAAATTGGTTGTTAAAACCTTTAAGCCTGAAGGGTGATCTTGATAAAACTTAGTTATTTCATTGGGCTGGTAGATTATTTTCCAACAGGGGGCCGTTTCCATTCTATTAAATATATCGTCAAGCCAATCTCCGATATTAGGTGTTTTTTTGAGATCCAATATTTCAGTTAACTTGCCTTGACTCAAGTCCATATCAACAAGAAGGGTATTATAGCCCTGACGCTGCCGGTAACCTGCCAGTTCTTTGGCAGCGGTGGTTTTCCCGGAACCTGTGGTGAAACCGTAAACTGCCACAGCTTTCATTAAAACTCCCCCTCTTGTATAAAAATTCAATCAATTCCACCTGACTCCTTTAAATGAAATAAAAAATATCTCTCTTCACATGTTGCTGCAAAAATGTAAGACACTCCGCATAGCTGTAATAAAGGTTATAAAGCAGGGAGTTGTACGCTTTCTCATTGGGAAATCAGGAAACAGCATTAACCTGAGCCCGCCGGTTAGTTCAAGTTGTACTCCTTTGCCCTGAGAATTCCTATTGCAAATATTAGTTTTACCGATACCTGGAAATTTAGGGTGCTCAGAAACATCAAAACCTGCCGATGTTAACGTAGTCTTGATGAGTTGCCTTAGCTCAGAATCCAGGCCGCCAATATATATTTTCTTTCTGGTCATATCCTTACAGCCATGAATGGCGATGGTTCTCTTTGAATTGGTGACTAGTTTTAGCGCTATTGGTTCATCAAATTTAGTGCTGGTGATATGCAGATCACGGTAGGCGTTATCCTTTAGGCCGCAAAAACTATAATAGCCCCAGGTTCCGCCCGCTATAGCTGCAGCAAGTTCTGTGGTTCCAGGTTCAATCCTGCCTCCGTGCGGCGCTAGCATCAAAATTGGTGATTCTGCCTGACCATAAATAATCTCATAATCTAAGCCTAAAACTTCATTGCTTTTCAATTCTTCAAAAGAACTGTATTTATCAGCCATTAAATTAACCTCATTCCAGCTCTATTTCACCGTTTGCGTCAATTGTTGTACCCATTGAGCCAGATAAATTCTGCAATCTTTTAATAATTGCTGCACTCGTTTTCTCGTCAGCCAGTATGGTGCGTCCAGGTTCGATCCAGGCAGGTATAAGCCTTGCTCCACAAATTCCCGACTTGTCAACATCAATATTTATAATAACGCTCTGACGTCCCCTGGTATCCCTGGACAGAGTAAAAATAAAATTACCCGCACTATAAAATATCAGGCCGTTGTTATAACTTTCCACTCCCTGAAGTACATGTGGGTGATGACCCAAGATGCAATCGGCTCCGCTTTCAATCAATTTATGAGCCAAATTTTGCTGGATTATTGTTGGCATATCAGACATTTCTTCACCCCAGTGCATAGATATTATTACAATATCAACCTGTTTGCTCAGTTCGTTGATGGTATGCAGCAGCATTTGATAATCATGTCCGCTTGCTATGCCGGGGTTATCCGTGCCGGCTACCCACCAGCCTTCGGGGAAAATGCGAGAAAATGCTATTATCCCTATCTTAATGCCGTTTTTCTCCAGGATTGTTGGTTTGATGGCTTCATTTTTGGATATCCCCGCTCCGGCATGTAATATTCCGCAATTGTCAAGATTGACTAATGTTTCCGCTAGGGCATCTGTGCCAAAGTCAAGAATATGATTATTAGCCAGTGTAAGCACGTCAAACCCGGCCTTTTGCAGACCGGCAAGTGCATCGGGCGCAGCTAAAAAAGTGTATTGTTTGTTCGGGACTGGCTGGTAATCTCCGCTGCCCACTGCGCACTCCAGGTTGCCAATGGTAAAATCAGCCGCTGCCAGGATATCCCGTACATCAAGCCAGGGAAAATCTGTACCCCGGGATTTTATAGCTTCACCCAGGTTTGAGGCCAGCATAATGTCTCCGGTCATATTAATAGATAGTACTTGTTTATCACTTTTATCCGGTAAAGCAGCTGCATTGTATAAAACGGGCTTAATAGCGGGTTCTTGTTTCATTAAGGGCGGCAACGATGGTTTTGACGGCTGTATAGTAATATTATAGTTATATATATTACCTGACTTCAGTAAATAGAGAAATGTAATGATCAAAATATTAAATATGATTAATAATACAATAATTTCTCTTTTATTAACTAAGGTGTCCCTGGCCATTCAATAACCCCCCGCTGATTTGTTTACACATGGGCAAACTGACGGTAAAAATACATCCACCGCCCTGCCTGTTCGCGGCTGTAATCGTACCGTTGTGCTGCTCTACTACCCAACGGGCGATGGCGAGGCCAAGTCCGGAACCTTCTTTGCCCCTGGTATGCTCCCCTCTGTAAAACCTGTCGAAAATCCTGCCTTCTTCACCTGGCGGTAAACCGGGTCCGGTGTCCGCGACAGCAATTTCCAACAGCTGGTTTTGCTTCCTGGTTAATGCTAGCGTTACTTCCGATCCAGCGAGAGAATACTTGAATGCGTTTTCCAGCAGAATAAACAGAAGCTGGCTTAAATAAACATAATTACCCCAGATATGAATTTCCGAAGGACAATCGTTTTTTACGTTTAAGGTTTTATCGCTGGTGATAAAACGTGCTTTCCTTGTTACTGACTGAATAAGCTCTTCTAATAGAACATCCTCTTTTTCGAACTCATAGCCTGCATCGGCACGCGCAAGGGCCAGCAAATCTTCTACAAGCCTAGTAAGCCTGCGGGCTTCGTCAACAATATCATTAATGGCTGCCCTGGCCGGAGTTGGCCCCTCATCCACAATTTTTAAAAGTAATTCCGCATTACCCCTGATTGTGGTGAGCGGTGTACGAAGTTCGTGT
The DNA here is from genome assembly GCF_900113335.1 of Desulfotruncus arcticus DSM 17038. GTDB lineage: Bacteria > Bacillota > Desulfotomaculia > Desulfotomaculales > Desulfallaceae > Desulfotruncus > Desulfotruncus arcticus. The sequence goes on along the minus strand of NZ_FOOX01000001.1, from coordinate 365,107 downwards.
GAAGCATCTGATACGAATCGACGCTGCATTTCATAGCTTTCATGTAAACGGTGGTAAGTATTCTCCAAACGTTCAAACATAGCATTAAGCGTATCAGCAAGGCGGCCGAGCTCATCACCGGAATGGTAATAATCAATACGCTTACTCAGGTCACCGCTGCTTTCAATGGAGGCGGCTGTTCTAATCATCCGCTCGACCGGCCTCAGGGCTGTTCTGGCCAAAAACCATCCCACAATACCAGCAAGAATGACCGCGGCAATTGATCCAATGGTTACAAAAAAACGTAATTGAGTCAGAAGCAAATTGATAGTGGATAAAGTTCTGCCTACTTGCAGTAATCCGATTACCTGCCCTGCAAAAATCATTGGCACGTTATAAACCCGAATATCCTGGTTGCCGGCTCGGACTGTTTCATAAAATCTATCTCCCCTTAAAGCGGAACGAAGGGTATATTCACTAAGAGGAAGATCTTGCTTGCCCAGATTGCTTGATTTTGAGAGAACTTTTCCTCTCACATCCACTATTTGCAGATAAGTGTCTGGCGAGGCAAATACGTCAATATCAGGAAGTACAACTTCTTTGAGAAACAACGAGGAATTCTCAATTTTTATCGATTTTATTACTGAAGATGCTTTGGCGGCAATGCCCTGATCGATTTCCTTGTAAATAAAATGAGAAGTGGCAATAAAAATAATGGAGGTCACAATTAACAGAACCAGGCTGAGTACACCGGAATAAAGCAGTATCAGCTTTACCCGTAATGACATTCCTTCTTCACTCCTTTAAGGTATAACCGACCCCGCGTACGGTGTGGATTAATCTACTCATGCCGCCGTGTTCAAGTTTGTGGCGCAGGTTTCCTATAAATACCTCCAATACATTTGATTCTCCGGAAAAATCCAACCCCCAAACTTGTTCCATCAACGAATCGCGAGTTAAAACCTGGCGCGGGTATTCTAAAAATATTTTAAGCAGTTCGAATTCCTTCGTGGTTAATACTATTACGTGATTATTACGTCTGGCTTCCCTTTTTTCAACATCAAGCGTCAAATTGCCACAGCTCAATATTCGTTTATCAGATGTTTTGGTTCTAGCCGTCCTGCGCAGTAATGCCCTTACCCTGGCTAAAAGCTCTTCCAGGGCAAACGGTTTAACTAAGTAATCGTCAGCCCCAACATCCAAGCCACGTACTTTATCTGCTACTTCATCCTTGGCAGTAAGCATGAGAATGGGTACATCGCTAATTAGCCTGATTTGTCCGCACACTTCCCAGCCGCTCATACCCGGCATCATAATATCTAAAATAACCAAATCCGGTTTAATCCTTTCGGCTTCTCGCAAACCTTCACGCCCGTTTGACGCCAGAAAAACCTCATGACCTTCGAAGGTAAGCACCCTGTGCATCATGGATGAAATTTTTTCGTCATCGTCTATAAACAATATGCGCAATCACAACACTCCTTGATAAATTGCAAATTAATGACATATTTCTTCATTAATATAACAAATCCTACTCACTATTGCGCTGAATAAAAAAATACCCGCATTTAAGCGGGTATTTTTTTTATTTATTTTTCCACTAAAGTGACAGTTACATACCTCTGGGATCCGTTTGATTCAATAAGTAGTGTAACTTTGCTGCCGACTTTGCTTTTTTGAATCAGGTCTGTAATATTGGCGGCATCAGTGACCTTTTGTTTGTTTATTTCCAGGACAATATCTCCTTGTTTTAATCCCGCTTTATCCGCCGGTGAATCAGGAACTATCCCGGCAATAATTGCTCCCTGTTTGCTGTTTAGATTTAACTGACTGGCTAAATCGGCTGTTAAGGTTTGGATATAAACACCCATATACGGTCTGGAAATCTTACCTTTTTGAATAAGTGTGTCTAATACGGATTTTACAGTACTGGACGGAATGGCAAAGCCAATCCCCTGGGCCTGTGCATTAACTGCCGTGTTGATCCCAATTACCTGGCCGGCTAAATTTAATAGCGGCCCGCCACTATTACCGGGATTAATGGAAGCATCAGTTTGCAGCAGGTTTTTATATTGTCTGTCTTCTACTTGTACCGGCCTGCTCTTTGCACTGATAACACCGGTTGTTACTGTATGGTCCAAACCGTAGGGGTTGCCTATGGCAATAACCCACTCACCAACACGGGCGGCATCAGAGTCGCCTAATGAAATATACGGTAATTTTTTACCGGCATCAATTTTTAGCACGGCCAGATCCAGTTCGGAGTCTGAACCGATTACTTTGGCACTTAAGGGATTTTCACTGTCCGAGAGATATACTTTAATATCAGTGGCTCCGTCTATAACGTGCTCATTAGTTAGAATATAGCCGTCATCGCTGATAATAAAGCCCGATCCCATACCTTTTTGGATATTGGGCTGTGAATACATAGGACCCTGGTTGCCAAAAAACTGCCTGAAGAACGGGTCGTTAAAAAACGGGTCGCTCCTTTGACTTTGCACTTGTTCAGTTGTTTCAATCTTCACGACTGATTTACTGGTCTGTTCTACTACATTAGCAACAACATTTGTTCCTATTGGTGAAGAATTGATTAGGGGTTGCGTTGTGCTAGTTGATTCTGCGGCCATTGCCGGCCTATCGTTGTTGAAGTAGCTAAAAATTCCTCCCAGAAGTGCAATCTCAATAACCACAGCGGCTATGACAGCCAAGATCAAAGCTCTGCGGGGATTATCTTTAAACATTTTAACCAGCCTCCTGAAATTTTTATTTGCCTAGTTACATTTTGGCAAATAAAAATTAAAGCAGGCTGAAACGAAAATAAATATTTATTAATAATTATGTGAAGCTTTGCACTTAATCTTAGTTGTGCAAACAGGCAAGATAACACTAAGGTACTTGAAATTCGGATTTAAGCTTTTCAACTACAGGTATGTCTGCAGGTGAAAAATCATACCCGTCATCAAGTTCAGCAATGCTGACCCACCTAAAATCATGGCAGTCCCTGGCCTGGATGTTGCTCATATTGATTTTGCTTGGTTGACACCGGCAATAGTAACATAGCAAAATCACCTGTCTTTCCTCATATACATGGGATACGACATGGAATATATCTCCGACATTGATTTTCAAGCCCAGCTCTTCATCTATTTCTCTGGCCAGGCATTCTTCCGGTGATTCTCCCGGTTCTATTTTACCGCCGGGAAACTCCCATTTTAAAGCCTGATGCACATTTTCATTACGCTGGGTGATCAGTACCTTGTCTCCCACAAAAATTATCGCTGCCGTAACTACTAATATTCGCATGGTTAGTCCTTCCCTTGCTGAATATGAGGCTTTGTTCAGGTAATTTGAGATCAACTAATATTTTTTAAAGGAGCTTGCCGGGGCGTTGCATATAGGGCAGCGTTCAGGTGCGTGATCAACTGCAACATAACCGCACACCGGGCAAAGGTAAAAAGACTCCGCCGGCATGTCGCCGCCTGCTTCCAGCGCCGCCAGCGCCTTTTTATACAACTCGGCATGAACTTTCTCAGCTTCATTGGCAAGGTCGAAGCTTTTTGCCGCAGCCTTCTCGCCTTCCTCTTGGGCAGTGGCGATAAAATCCGGGTACATAATATCAAATTCGTAGGTTTCCCCTTCAATGGCCGCCTTTAAATTATCAATTGTTGTACCTACTTTGCCTGCTGTTTGAAGATGTTTTAAGGCATGGATCGTCTCTGCTTCTGCTATCGTTCTGAACAGCCGGGCGATTTTTTCGTTTCCTTCCTTTTCCGCTTTCTGGGCAAAAGCCAGGTATTTCCGGTTGGCTTGCGATTCTCCGGCAAAAGAAGCCATTAAATTATCCATGGTTTTTTTACTCATAATAAATACCTCCTCATCAAAAATCCTGTGTTAAGCAGTATTGGATAAAGCATTGCCAAAATTATCATAATTATACCAGGAATTATTGCAATAGCAAACCTGCCTTAACGGCATGGGCCGATACCGGATATCAGCTATTATTCAATATTGTGTTTACAATTGGAAGCAGGAGTTTATTAAGGTATGTTTAATTTTAAAATTTAAAGGAGGTGGGTAGCCGGTATTCTAAAATGTCGGTAAATTTTGATATTTCAAAAAAGGTGCCGGTAAATGATATGGGATTAGAAAATTTGTTATATGAACCAAAGGGCAATGTTGGCGTAATTAGCTTAAATCGTCCCGAAAAACGTAACGCACTTTCCCGCGGGTTGCTTATGGAGTTGACTGGTTTTATAAATGAATTGGCCCTGGATAAAAAGGTTAATGTAATAATTATCAAAGGTCTTGGGAAAACCTTTTCTGCAGGGCACGACCTGAAAGAAATTTATGAGTCCGATCCACAAGAAGTCTTAAAATTGTTTCAAACCTGCTACCAAACAATGCAAGCCATACGAGAAATTTCCAAGCCCGTTATTGCGCAGGTACACGGGGTTGCAACGGCTGCCGGCTGCCAATTAGTTGCCGCCTGTGACCTTGCAGTAGCTGCAGAAGACGCTTTATTTGGGACACCGGGGGTTAAAATAGGTATTTTTTGCACCACCCCGGCGGTATTTTTAAGCAGAAACGTGGGCAGGAAAAAGGCCATGGAAATGCTTTTAACAGGTGACTTGATTTCCGCAAGTGAAGCGCTTTTACATGGCCTTGTAAACAAAGTGGTACCTCTGGAAAACCTGGACAGCGAAACATTTAGCATGGCAGAAAAAATTGCCGGCTTAAGTGCCAGCGCTATTGCCGTGGGGAAAAGGGCATTTTACCAACAACTCAATATGGATGATTTTCAGGCACTGAATTATGCCAGTGAAGTTATCAGCTTAAACAGTACTACCCGGGATGCACGGGAAGGCATTGGAGCTTTTATAGAAAAAAGGGAACCAAAATGGAAGGACTAAACTTAGAGACACAATTACTAAGCTATGCATATGCGAAAAAGGCAGGATCCGAATAATAGGATTTGCTATTTTAATTAAACTATGGTAGAGTATTGCATGTGTTAAAAAGTATAGAACATAAACCATTTTGGACCTTTTTTGTTGTGATTGGTCAAGGTTTTGAGTTTTAGCTTTTTGATCAATTCTTAGAAAAGGAGGTTTCATAATGGAAGGTAAAGTTAAATGGTTCAATGCCGATAAAGGATTTGGTTTTATTGAAACAAGTGAAGGCAATGATGTATTTGTTCACTTTTCGGCAATCCAGGGCGAAGGCTTTAAAACCCTTGAAGAAGGTCAAAGTGTAACATTTGACATCGTCGAAGGCAATCGTGGCCCCCAAGCCGCAAATGTACAAAAGTAATTGCATAATAATAAAGCACATTAATAAGGCAGGATCATATAAGTGATCCCGCCTTATTATTATGTTTAGAATTATCTCCAATTTAAAATTTCAACAAGATTGCCTTCGGGGTCTCTCATATAAGCAATTGTTAAAATGCCAGCGTCTGCTACTTCTTGCTCCGCTAATGCACCCAGTGCGCTGCCGCCATGTTCTATAACTTTGTCGAAATAGTACTGGACATCATCTACCAAGAACGCAATATGGGCAAATCCAGGCTTGTTTATGGCAGGAGGTCCATTGTTTTCATCCTGCTTGTTATAGGTAAAAATCTCTAATGTTGGACCGTCTGCATATCCTGGCAGACGAAGATGAATACCCCTTATGTGAACATTTGATAAATTGGTAACTTTGTCTATCCATTCACCCTGGAGATTCCGTTCCGGATACACAAGCTCACACCCAAAAACATTAATATAAAACTGGGCAAGTTTTTCCCAGTTACATGAAATGATATTTGTATGGGCAAATTTTATTTTCATTGGCTTTTACCTCCACTTCTATTCCAGTATGGATCTGTTAAACAGGATGATTTCTGTCTTTAACATTTTCAAAATAAACGGCTTCTTTACATCCCAAGTTAAGCTTACTTAATCTATTCGGTAAACCAAGCCTTCCGCGATTGCGATAAGTGTGTCGTTGTCGTCCTTTACTTCCATACGATAAAGCCCTGTTTTTTTAGTTAGATTGTCTTCAGCTGCTATTGCAGTTAGAGTTGCTCCTTCCCGGGTGGTTTTTACAAAATGAATTGTTACGTCTAATGCTAATGCAAGTGGTCCGTGAGAATTACTGGCTGCAGCGAATACAACATCCGCTAAGCTAAAAATTGCGCCACCATGAGTAACACCGGCTCCGTTAAGTAATTCTTTGGTTACCTTCACGGTAGCCTTGGCGTAGCCAGGTTTTACTTTAAGCAACTTGATTCCCAGGTGTTCTGCTAAAGCATCTTTTTCCATGTATTATCACCTTTTTCTTCTTAGCATAGCACAAACTTGAAATCAGGAAAAACATATTATCACCCGGGTTAATTAAATCCGGAGTTATACCGCCATCCAATTCATCACAAACCAAAAATAACATAGAACAAGACCCCAAAATTAAAACCCGCAAATCCTTAAAATTCAAGGATTCACGGGTTTTAAAAATTTTTACTGGTGCGCCTGACAGGAATCGAACCTGTGCACCCGGCTCCGGAGGCCGGCGCTCTATCCCCTGAGCTACAGGCGCATGCCAAAAATGCTACATAGAACATTGTATCACAAATAAATAATATTGCAAGTGAAATATCATCAAACACAGACCAAAATGTCCAAGGTAACGTCAGGTTTTTTGCTGTTGCTTAACTTACGCAAATAATACAAATTGAATAGTATAGGTGATGACAAAGCAAATTAAGCTTTAATTAATTTTAATGTAATGTTTTTTTAATTTTACACCTTTAGAATTAATTTGTCTAAAAAAATTAGGAAGGTGAATATAATTGAAATTTTGGAGATGTACTGTTTGCGGATGGCTGCATGAAGGAGACAATCCTCCGGAACACTGTCCCAGATGTGGGGCTCCTGCTGAAAAATTTGAACTTGTTGATATGGCCGAATATGATCTTGCTGATGAAGAAGCTGCCGCTCCAGTAGTTAAAGAGTTAACGGAAGCTGATAAAAACCGGATACAGCCGGCCTTATACAGAATTTCTTACGGGTTGTTTATTGTAGGCTCCAAAGACGGCGATAAGATTAATGCCCAAACCTGTAACACAGTATTTCAAATTACCAGTACCCCAATGAGGGTTGTAGTTGGCGTCAATAAAAACAACTTAACTAATGACTACATCAAGAAGAGCGGGGTTTTTACCGTCTGCATTTTGGGACAGGAAGACAGGCAAATGGTAGGTCAGTTTGGCTACCGCTCCGGCCGGGAAATAAATAAATTTGAAAATGTTAAGTACTCCATTGGCGTAACCGGAGCCCCCATTATTGACCAGTGCATTGCCTACCTGGAGTGCCGGGTCGATTCTGAGTTGACAATTGACGTAGGAACTCACACTATGTTCGTGGGTGAAGTCATAGAAGGTAATGTGAAAAACGAAAGCGAGCCTATGACTTATGCCTTTTACAGACAGAATAAAAACAAGCCGGCTAAAACTCCAGCAGCAAAGCAATGGCGGTGCAAGGTTTGCGGCTATATACATACCGGTGAAGAACCACCTGAAACATGCCCGGTATGCGGGGCACCGAGTAGTGAATTTGAACTGGTGCAATAGATGTTAAGATCTTAGATATTTCTTTTATTAAAGCTGTAAACAGCCAGACCGACCAACAGCAGAACGTAGAAAATAGCATAAACCACCATCCATACACTGGGTTCAACCATGCTGCCAAACGGTCCCAACTGCTGAAGCGCCGTCATCGGGTTGCCGGTGGGGTTCAGCAGGCTGTTTACGATTTTGCGGTAAAGTGCATCGACAGGCATGATTAAGCTGGCAATAATGCCTGCTTTTTGCAGAGTGACGTTGTTGATTAACCAGGCTATTTGTTCAACCATACCGCCTATTATGCCAATCATGTAAACGGTGAAAGCAACAACGCCATTGGCAATGGTAGAGATAATGGTAGAACCCAAAAGCGTAACCGCTAATAATATGATAGGCTGCAGAGCAAACAGGGCTGCAGCCTTCCACAATCCCGTAAGTTCCAGCCCAGTTTCTAAACGGATGATAAAATACAGTGCTAAGAAAAACAAAAAGGCATATAGTGCCAGAAATACGCCGGTACCCAAAAATTTGCCTAAAATTATATCGCAGCGGCGTACCGGCTTAATAATTATTGTTTGAATGATGCCGTTTTCGATTTCCGATGAAACGGTCCCGACTGTGGAGAATATAGCCAGAAAAGATACAATAAAACCACCAAAATACAAGCCCAATGATAAAATTTGTGGGAAAACAATATCTACGATCATAGGGTTTTGGTTTTGGGCTAAATCTTTAGCGGTATAGTGCACCCCTAAACCATAAAGTCCCAAAAAAATTCCTGCCAGAATTAATGAAAATATAAGTAGTTTTCTACTAAAGTGCTCTTTAAAAGTGAATTTTAAAATCGTCAGCATTAATGATCAACCCCGCCCGTCAGTTCTATAAAGGTCTCCTCCAGGGAAGACCGTTTCCTGGTCATTTCATATAAATGCGCTCCGCTTTTAATTACCGCCTCCGCCAGTCGAGGAATATCGTCCTCATTATTTACAAAAGCGGTAACGATATCGCCGTCGATAGTTAATGAAAGAGCGATATTGGATAACGCCAGTTTAACGATGTCGTTGATGCCGCTTAGCATCAATTCCACTGCTATTTCACCACTTTGCAGCTGTTCCAGGGAATCCTGCCTGAGGATCCTGCCTCCTTTAATGAAAGCCACCGTATCACAAACCATTTCAACTTCACTCAACAAATGGCTGTTTAAAAAAACAGTAGTTCCCGTATCTTTTAGCTGTAATAAGATCCTGCGCACTTCCATGCGCCCTAAAGGATCTAAGGCAGATGTCGGCTCGTCCAGAAAAATTAGTTCGGGATCGGACAGCAGGGCACAAGCCAAACCGGCTCTTTGTTGCATACCCTTACTGAAAGTGCGTATTTTTTGATGCTCTTTTCCAGTCAAGCCTACTGTATCAATAACAGCATTGATCTGCTTGCTTCTTTTTGAACTACTTAACTTGTATAGCTTAGAGTGAAATTCCAGTAGCTCGCGCAGGGTTAACCAGTCGTGATAACGGAAATTTTCCGGTAAAAATCCAATTTTACCTTTTATTTCAATGTTGTTTAAAGGATAGCCAAGCAGTCTGGCTTGGCCTGAGGTTGGGTATAACAGTCCTACCAGCATTTTTACCAGGGTACTTTTCCCCGCTCCGTTTGGTCCTAAAAAGCCGAAGATTTGCCCCCGGGGAACCCGGAGGCAAACATCGGTGCAACCTATTTTGTTGCCGTATATTTTAGTTAAGTTTATCGTTTCAATAGCTAGCTCCAACTGTGAACACACCTTTATTTCATTTGTTCTGCCATAGCAATGGCTGATTCGGCAGTAATGTTGTTGCCCATGATGGTATAGACTACCCCGTTATTATTCCACACAAGGGTTTTAAATTTGGCTTCTGAATTCCCGGAAGCTGAATCAATAAATACCCCCTGGTTTCCGTTTACCATAACTTCTTTTGATGTGCCGTTGACGTTTGGTATCAGTACAGTATGCTGCCAGTCATTGATAGCCTCTAATTGATTTTTAATACTGGCAGGAAGGGCAGGAATGCTTAACAGTGCATCTCTAACGGCTAAAACATCAATTCCATTGGGTGCTTTTAATTCCGGGCTTCTGGATTGTGCAACTATAATTTTGTCGCCACCTGTGTTATAAGTTGCGATAATTGCTGCCGGCATACTCAGGGTAAAAGTTTTTCCATCAAGGTCTTCAGGCAACAGTTTAGTGCTGTTCAGCGCTTGCAACAGTTTGTTGACATTACCAACATTCAGTGTCATCGTCATGGTTGAGCCGCTGGTCTTTTGCAGCTCAGGGTCTCCGTATTGTTTAATTTTCGGTAACTTAAGCTCGAAATCTACCGCTTCGGCTGCTTCTGCCGCACTTACACTGGTGGTTTCAATTTTTTCTGCAACCTCAACATTGCCAAAGTTTTTAACGTCAACTTGACTGGCTCCTTCGCGCAGCGCCAGTTCTATTTGCTGCATATCCCTGGGGTCAATGGTAATTGTCTGTACTCTTTCAACTCTGAATATGGTTAAAAATTCGCCTGCCATGCTGCGAACACCAGGGAAGCTAAATGTAGCAATCAAAGCCAGGCATGCTGCCGCAACTGCAATCATTCTCCTGGACCTGTTAAAAAACCCGGATGAATTTTTCGACATTCCGTTATCTCCCTTTGTTTTTTTAATTTCGTGCCAGGTACTGCTGCCGTTGGTTTGAGGATCAGCATTAATGTATGCACGCATCTTCAAACTGATAAAACTATCAATAGCTTTTAATTCCTCAACCTTTTGGCGGCACATCGCACATTGCTGAAGGTGATAATCAACCTCCCGCAACTGTTCTCCGTCCAGTTCGCCGTCAATATAAGCCTGCAGGATACCTTCTGTATAACACATCAGGCATCACTTCCTTTCGTCTGCATGTAAAATTTTTTAAATTTTAACTGTGATCGGGCGATGATGGTACCAACGGATGATTTTTTTAACCCCGTGGCTGATGCTATCTCTTCATACGAAAAACCAGAGTGTTTCATAATCAGGCAAAGCCTGCTTCGGTCATCCAGGCTAGCCAGCGCCCTCTTAATATAATCTGTTTCTTCACCTTTTATGGCATGTTCCTCGGGCGTGTCTGAAATGAACTTATGGTTAACCTTTTCTTCCCTGCGTTTGCGGCTTTTTTCACTGCGCATGTAATTATACGCCAAATTTGTTGCCACTCTGGCCAGCCACCCCCCGATGTTCTGGAAATCCGGCGGAGGGCTATGATATAACTTGATAAAAGTTTCCTGGGTTATATCTTCCGCCTCTGTCCGGTTTCCCAATAAATAAGTTAATTGACGGCAAACGAACGGATAATACCGGTTAAAAACTTCCTGGTAAACCGTCATGTTTATCTCACCTTCAGCCGGCTGATTGTAAGTTGAAGCTGACGGAAGCTTCAAGCTTTTCTTTCGCATATATAACACACCTACTTAACCAGAAGTGACAATGCAATAAATTTCATTAGAATAAAATATCTAGTACAAAAAACCGGGGTGGGTCCCCGGTATCCATAAACTGCTCATTCTAACTCCTGTCTACTAACTACTAACAAACCGTCACGCGGTTTAGCAGCTTCCTCAGGTAGGCCCGGCCAGGAAAAAAACAACCAAACCAACTATCCCTATGCCTATGGGCCAGGCACCCGGCAAATTGCCTAGAAGTGCAACCGCAATTATGGCCAAACCAATTAAGCGCAATAGCCACCTGTATTTTCCAAACATTTTAAAATCCTTTCTAATCATCCTTTTGAGATAATAAAGAAGACTTGGTTCAGGTTGGGTTTTGACCCCATCTGAACCTTAGTCGCACTTATATCGAGCTTACAGCCTGTTAATCCCCGACCTAAGAGGGCGGGGTCTTACAGGCTGTGCGAAGATAAATCCATCCACATAATAATGGCGTCTTCTTTGGTGTCGGTATAATATTGTTTACGCAAACCTTTTTCCACAAAACCCAGCTTCTGATAAAGGGCCCGGGCAGGTTTATTGGATGGCCGAACTTCCAGGGTAAAACGTTCAACACCCAATAAAGCAGCTCTGGAAATCAACTCTTGCATTAGGGTAAAGCCTAATCCGGTGCTGCGCCAGCCGGGGTGTATGGCAATGTTGGTGATATGGCCTTCGTCCAGAATTATCCATACCCCCGCATACCCAATAACCTGATTATCATCATTTAGAGCAACAATATAGTGAGCAAAATCATTATAGGTTAATTCATAATCGAATGCATTTTTTGACCAGGGTGTGGGAAAAGAAATATTTTCTATTAAAATCACTTGATCAAGATGTTCAAACATCATTTTTTCAAATTTAACATTGTCCATGACCGGAACGGCACCTTTCCTGCCACTTTATTTCAGCCTCCGATTTTCGTACATACTTTGGCAGCAGGTGCATTGGGCTCTCGCACTGACCGGCTGTGAATCTAGCCAGCCCAATTTCCGCAACTACAGCGCCTCTGGGGAAAGATGCGCATTTCGGGGCAAACCTGGCCAGATCACCCATCAGACTGTTTAATTCGCTCTGATATTCTGTCAATCCATCTCCCAAAAAAGTTACTTGTTGATTATATGACAGCAGTAATTCTGCCAATTGTTTCACGCCTGATGCAAAAGCCGGTTTAAGGCATACCTGCTGTCCATTATCCCAGCCGTATAAGGCTGCGTAAAGTTCTGATTTGCGGGCGTTTAGCACCGGGCAAATCAAGCCCGCAAGGCCGCTTAACGGATAAGCCAGAACATCCAGAGTGGGAATTCCGGCAACCTTTAGATTTAACACTTGGGCAAGTGTCTTTGCAGTGCTCATACCAATACGCAAACCTGTAAATGAGCCGGGGCCTATAGATACGGCTATGCCGGAAAGGTCTTTTTTGTTTACTCCGCAGTCAAGTAGTGTATCTCTGATCATAGGCAAAAGATTTACAGAATGCGTACGTTGATTATTGACCATTCTTTCCGCCAGTATTTTACCTTCCGCAGCCACTGCTACAGAAGCTACGGGTGTGGCTGCTTCAATCCCCAGAATGAACAAACTGCTTCAACTCCTTAACAATGTGCGCGAAACGACTGCCATAGGCAACAAAATACACCTGTCTGTACTCGTCTTTTCCTTCGGGTTTATTAATGAATATGTCCAGCCGGTCCGGCGGTAAATACTCTTCTATCAAGCCGGCCCATTCAATTAAAGTGACACCCTGTCCGTAGAAATACTCTTCGTAACCCAGATCTTCCAATTCATCAGGGGTCCCAAGCCTGTAAACGTCCATGTGGAACAGAGGGGTTTTGCCGGTATATTCATTAATCAATGTGAACGTTGGGCTTGTAATATGATCAGATATTCCCAGCCCAACGGCAATGCCTTTGGCCATACAGGTTTTGCCGGCTCCAAGTTCGCCGTTCAAAGTAACAATATCACCCGGTTGCAATAAACTGCCCAACAATTCGCCTAAATGTTTTGTTTCCAGGGAGGATTTGAGTTTTATACTAAACAATACTGACCTCCAAAATAAATCGCTTTATTCTTATATTATAACCCATTGACGTTTGAGAGCTGCATTGCGTAAAGTATAAACAACGATATTATTTTTGGCAACATGAAAAGCGCGTTTAATCAGCAGGTGTGTCCCCTAACCGCAAATGGCCGGTATATTTTCCAAAAGTGTCCAAAAAACAAAAGATGGGTTACCATCTTTTATCCTGCTTGAGGAGCATAATAATTATCGTTACTAAATTTTTCACCTGTATAGTCATCGAGGAAATTCTTTATATCTTCAACATCAAAGGGTTTCGCTATACAGCATAATGCGCCGTTATTATTAGCACATTCAATAGTATCATCAGATCCATAGGCAGTCATTATTACAACATCTGTTTTCGGTGACATAGCTTTTATTCTCGTTAATGCCTCTAATCCACCCATAAGGGGCATTCGAACATCCATAAATATCAGATCAAATCTTTTGGACCTGGCCAGATCAACCGCCTCCAAACCGTTTTGAGCGGTAAATACATCGTGCCCCAACTCTTTTACTACTATATCCAACAGATACCTAACACCAGGCTGGTCATCAACAACTAATACATTCATTACTTTTTCATTCAAGGAAACAGCACCCCTTTGATTGTTGTAAATTTCTACATTATTTGACACTATGTTGTGCTAATGTATTATGCTGTCACTATATATTGTACTACATATTCTTAAATGATTCCTGCTTTTTATAAATAATCTTGATAAGAAACTTTGCCGTTAACATAAACTCTTTTTATTATGGTTCTGAGATCAAAAGGATGACCACTTAAAATAACTATATCCCCATCCATGCCTTGAGCTATGCTCCCGATGCGATTATCCAGCCCAATCAATCTGGCTGCATTTATAGTTATGGACTTTAGTGCCTGCTCCTCGCTTAATCCGCCCCGAACGGTAAGTCCCGCTGATATGGTCAGGTATTGTATAGGCACCACGGGATGATCAGTCATGATAGCAAAATTTACGCCTTTTTGGGCTAATGCTGCAGCTGTTTCAAGACTGCGCTCCTTTAACTCCACCTTAGCCCTGTTTACCATTACAGGACCTACAACGGCAGGTATACCGGCTGATGCCAGCCTATCGGCAATTAGTTGGCCTTCCGTGCAGTGCTCGATAATCAATAAAAGGTTGAATTCCGCACCAATCCGCAATGCCGTCATAATATCGTCAGCCCGGTGGGCATGCACTCGCAGTGGAATTTCTCGGCGCAGCACGCGGGCAATAGCTTCCATTTTTAAATCCCGCTCTGCTTGTTCCGGCTGGTTAATTTTCTTTAAATATTCCAATCCCTTAACCAGGGTTTCCCGCAGTATAGCGGCTGAAGCCATTCTGGTTGCGGGTGACTTTTTATTTTCTCCATAATTGCGTTTTGGGTTCTCACCAAGTGCCGCCTTTAACCCAACCGGGAAGCGTACGATCATGTCGTCAATTACGGTGCCGCAGGTTTTGATTACTGCCATTTCACCACCAATAATGTTGGAACTTCCCGGCCCGGTAACAACGGTGGTTATTCCTGCTGCCAGGGCATCTTTAAATCCAAGGTCAGCAGGGTTAACAGCGTCAATCGCCCTGAGGTGCGGGGTTACCGGGTCAGTGTTCTCGTTGACATCATCGCCCTCAATCCTGTATATTTCCTCAACTATCCCCAGATGGGTATGAGCGTCAATAAAACCGGGCATGACTACCATGCCCGTCGCGTCATATATATCGGCCTGCTTTGGTATTTTAATATCGTTACCAACAGCAAGTATTTTGCCTTTTTCAATTAATATCGTACCCCGGGTTAAAACGGGTCCTCTCATTGTAAATACAGTACCGCCGATAATTGCATGCATTTTATATCACCTGTTTTGTCATTTAAAAAGTATTTCGGTAGAAACAGTGCTTTTCCCTTTTAACGATTCTGACTTCTCGTCGACAAATAACGTGCTGATGCGTCAATATGACATTTAAACAGGTTGAGCATTATAGGATAACGTTTAAACATATTCTCCGGGTGAAACTGCACACCCAGTATATAATCATGTCCCAATCCTTCAATGGCCTCGGCTACACCATCACTGGAGCAGGCTGAGATACGAAATCCCGGTGCAGCAAGGTTAATTGCTTGATGATGATATGAGTTGACACGCAGTTCGTCTAAACCAATTATTTTTCTCAACAGTGTATTTTCGATTATTTTTATATTGTGGGTTGGATACCAGCGGGGCGCTTCCTGAGTGTGTTTATGGGCTTCAGGCAGGCTGCGATAAATATCCTGGCAAATGTCGCCGCCTGCCGCAACGTTCATCACTTGCATACCCCGGCAAATGCCGAATACCGGAATTCCTTCCGCTATGGCTCTGGATGTGATGGTTAATTCAAAAACATCGCGGAGGGGATCAATGTTCCCGCTTTGTGGCCAGGGCTCTTTGCCTATGTAACAGGGATCAATATCACCCCCGCCTGAAAGCAGCAAACCGCCGATTACGTTGATTATCCCGTCAATTGAGTGCTCTTCATGAGGTAGGATTAGTGGTGTTCCCCCCGCGGCCCGCACCGCTTCCACATAATCACCGCCCAGTTGAAATTTGTTTATGTTATAGTCAAAAGAACAGGTTATGCCTATTACAGGACGACGCAATCCTCACACTTCCTTTCCATATGTTTTTTAAATAACCATCCTATCCTGAAAAAGTTTTTAAGTTACTTGTATCTGGCGCTCCGGTGCTTCCCTCCGTGCGCTTCGCAATTTTCCTTATATCTTTTATAGTTACTCATTTATTATATGCTTTAAACGCAAAAAACCGCTGCACCTGGCAACGGTTTAAAGTGCTTCAATTTATATATCGACAAGTCCAAGGCTAATTTCAACGGCCTGGTTAACCTTAACCATCATTTCATTTTGCAGCAGTGCTACCTTTTCCATTAGCCTGCTTTTATCTATAGTACGAACCTGTTCCAATAGTATAACGGAATTTTTGCCTAATCCTGCTTGTCCTGCCGGCAGTTCTACGTGTGTAGGCAGCTTAGCCTTGGCAATTTGAGAGGTTATCGCGGCAACAATGGTAGTTGGGCTATACTGATTGCCAATATCATTTTGTAAAATTAAAACTGGGCGGGTACCTCCCTGCTCCGAACCAACCACAGGGCTAAGGTCGGCGTAATAAATTTCACCGCGGCGTATTTGCATTAACGTTTGCCTCCCGCTACCGCCCCATCAAAAACCATGGAAACCTCTGATTCCAGCCTGTATTGTTCAATGGCCAGGGCAAGATTTATTCTTGCCATTTCAAGATATCCTTTTTTCATTTCTTCCCTTAATAAACTGCGCTTGCGTTCAGCAATGTACAATTTCATAGCTTCCCTTACAAATTCACTGCGATTACGATTTTCGGAAGCCGCTATACAATCTATTTCGGTAAGCAAATACTCCGGTAGGCTGATCATTACCCGCTTCACCTGTGCCACAGCAAACCCCCCGTAAAACCAGTTATATCACACTATTATATACATACTTTATATATTCGTGTCAATACTACCCTTATTTACACTTAGCTGGTTCCGGCTGGCGTGAAAGGGCTATTTTACCGGTACGTACCATTTCAACGATACCCTGTTGTTCCAGTACGTGCGTAAAGGCGGTAATCTTCTGCTCGTCCCCAATAATCTGAATTACCATGGTTTCTTTGCCCACGTCAACAATATTGGCTCTGAAGATCTGGACAATGTCAACAATGTCCCGGCGCTTTTCAGGGTCAGCCTGAACTTTGATCAGGGCTAATTCCCTTTCAATTGAATCACGATCTTCCATTTTGGTGATATTAATTACATCTACCAATTTGGACAGTTGGTTAATAACCTGTTCCAGCACGCGGTCATCACCATTTACAGCGATTGTTATTCTGGTAATGTCAGGCTCTTCTGTATAGCCGGCAGCGATGCTTTCAATATTGAATACGCGTCTGCTGAGCAGGCCGGCAATACGTGCCAGAACACCCGGTTTGTTTAACACGAGTACAGCCAGTGTGTGAGTCATAATACACCTCCGCGTTAAAATTTTGTTAAATATAGGTCTAGCTCCCAGGGGTGAACCTGCATGCGGTAATTATCCCATTCAATTTTTTTAGCTTCCAGGAAACGCTGCAGCACGTGCGGTCCCAAAGCTTCCTTAACAATATCATCAGCTGCTAGATTGGCCATGGCGTCATAAAGACTATCGGGCAGAGTATTAATCCCCAGTTCCTTGCGTTCCTGCCGGGTAAGTTCGTAAATGTTTCTGTCACAGGGATTGGGACACTTAATTTTATTTTTGATACCGTCCAGTCCTGCTTTCAGGCATACTGCCAGAGCCAGATATGGGTTACAGGATGGGTCGGGACTGCGCAACTCAATGCGGGTGGACTGCCCTCGTTTGGCAGGCACCCTGATTAACGGGCTTCTGTTTCTATAAGACCAGGCGATGTAAACAGGTGCTTCATAGCCTGAAACAAGTCTTTTATAGGAGTTAATTGTTGGATTGGTAATAGCCGTAATGGCAGGTATGTGTTTAATCAAACCTCCAATATAGTGCAAACAATCTTCGTTAAGCTGGTTTGGCGCATCGGGATCATAAAAAGCGTTACTATTGTTTTTCATCAAAGACTGGTTTAGGTGCATGCCGGATCCGGCTATGCCGAATATGGGCTTGGGCATGAAAGTTGCGTGCAATCCGTGTCTTTGGGCGATAGTCCGCACGACAAACTTAAAAGTTACAACTTTATCGGCAATATCTAAAGCATCGGAATACTTGAAGTCAATTTCATGCTGGCCCGGAGCCACTTCGTGATGCGAAGCCTCAATTTCAAAGCCCATTTGCTGCAGGGTCATCACCATATCCCTGCGCGCGTTTTCCCCCAGGTCCACCGGTGTCATATCAAAATAACCGGCTCTGTCGTGGGTAATTGTTGTTGGTTGTCCTTCCTCATTAACGTGAAAAAGGAAAAATTCCGCTTCCGGCCCCACGTTCATTGAATAGCCCATTGCCTCCGCTTCTGCCACTGCTCTGCGCAGTACATTACGCGGGTCACCGATAAACGGAGTACCGTCGGAATTGTATATATCACATATTAAGCGCGCAACCGAACCTTCTCTGGGTTTCCAGGGGAATACCACAAAAGTGGACGGGTCAGGCCTCAAATACATATCCGATTCTTCAATGCGGACAAAACCTTCAATGGAAGAACCATCAAACATTAGTTCATCATTAAGAGCTTTGTCTAGTTGTTCCACAGGAATGGAAACATTTTTCAACACACCGAAGATATCAGTGAATTGAAGTCTTACAAATTTGACGTTATATTCCTTTACAAGATTGCGCACATCATCCTTGGTAAGTTCAGTCACTGAATGCCACACCTCTCCTTTGAGTTGAGCTATAACACCCGGGGCTAATTACAAAAAAAGCCTTTACAAGGCAGTAGCTATCGCTTACTGCCATGAAGGCTCCTTTGCCCCGGTAACGAGCACTTCCTCGTACTCTGTTATTTTTATAATTTAGTATAACACATACGTAACAAAAAGCTAGTATTTTTTAGCTATGACGGCTTTAGACAGCAACAAACGAAAAAAATGGCCCTGTTCCAACATGGGATCAGGGCGGAGGATGGAAACAAACATGTTAAATTTATAAAAATTTGCATTAAAAACGAGTAAGGTATTCTTCAATTTCCCAGTGGTGCACTTGAACACGGTACTGCTCCCACTCGGTGGTTTTTGCTTCAACATATTTACTAAAAATGTGCGGGCCCAAAGCGTCTTTTACTACATCGTCGGCGGCCAGTTCCGCCAGGGCCTCTTCTAAACTGCCGGGCAGACTACCAATACCAAATTCCTCACGTTCGGTTTTGGTCATCTCATAAATATTCCTATCGCATGGCGGCGGTGGGGTTATGCCTGTTTTAATGCCGTCAAGACCGGCTTTTAAGCAGGCGGCAATAGCCAGATAAGGATTACAGGACGGGTCCGGATTTCTTAATTCCACTCTGGTGCTCATTCCTCGCTTAGCAGGAATCCTAATTAACGGACTTCTGTTACGTCCGCTCCAGGCGAGATAAACAGGAGCTTCATAACCAGGCACAAGCCTCTTATAGGAATTAACCGTAGGGTTTGATATAGCACTGATCGCACGGGCGTGCTTCAGTAACCCTCCGATATAATTGCAGGCCTCCTGGCTGAGTTGCAATGGGCTTTCAGGATCAAAGAAAGCATTTTGGCCTTCTTTAAACAGGCTTTGATTCATATGCATGCCGCTACCGTTAATGCCAAAAACCGGTTTGGGCATAAAAGTGGCATGAAGCCCATGCCTTTGGGCAATGGTTCTGACAACAAATTTGAAAGTTACAATTTTATCGGCAATATCTAAAGCGTCGGAATATTTAAAGTCAATTTCGTGCTGCCCCGGTGCGACTTCGTGGTGCGAAGCCTCAATTTCAAAACCCATTTCTTCCAGGGTTAGAACCATATTGCGGCGGGCATCTTCACCCATATCAATCGGGGTCAAATCAAAATAACCGGCCCGGTCGTGGGTTTTCAGACTCGGATAACCATTTTCATCAATATGGAAAAGGAAAAATTCCAGTTCAGGGCCAACTTGCATGGTGTAGCCGAGTTCTTCCGCCTCTGCCATTACCCTTTTGAGGGTATTGCGGGGACATCCGATGTACGGAGTGCCATCAGGATTATAGATATCACACATAAGCCTGGCCACGGCACCGTCCCGGGGACGCCAGGGGAAAACAGCAAAGGTTTTCGGATCAGGCCTAAGATACATGTCTGATTCCTCAATTCTGGCAAAACCGTGGATTGAAGAACCGTCAAACATAAGTTCTCCATCCAACGCTTTCTCAAGCTGATCAACAGGTATGGCAACATTTTTTAAAACCCCGAGGATGTCCGTAAATTGAAGACGGATAAATTTTACGTTGGCTTCTTTTGCTTTTTCCATTACCTCAGCTTTAGTTGAGATGATATCACTCATTGCTAGTCCCACCTTTCTTAAAAAACGCCTTTAAAAACAGTTAACTAAACCGTTTTTAAAGGCGCCGTTGCCTTTTGGTTTTTATGAAACCTTTATTTTTTTGTTTTTAATGACTGAGACATAATCACAGCTTCTGCAATTACCCGCATGGAGACACGCTTGTTCATGCTTTGCCTTTGCATGCGTCTAAAAGCTTCAGCCTCGGTTAACCCTAATGTTTCTGTTAATATGCCCTTGGCTCTCTCAACTAATTTACGCGTTTCCAGCGTATCCTGTAATTCTTTGATTTGCTTTTCCAGGGAAGCTATTTCCTGATAGTTGGTTAAAGCCAGTTCGATGGCTGGTAAAAGGCTGCTTTCAATTATTGGCTTAAACAACAGTGAGAATACTTTGGCCTCCTTGGCTTTTTCCATTACACCCTGAAAACTTGCATCAGCTGTAGCAATTACCGGAGCAAGTTTATCTTCGTTTACAATTTTAGCTACTTGAAAACCATCCATGCTTTGTAATGCGGCATCTATGATCAATAAATCAGGCTGCCTGCTACGAACCATTTTCAGCGCGCTAACACCGTCTCCGGCTTCGCCAACAACCCAGTAGCCATATTTACTTAGCATTGCTTTAACGTTTTTGCGCCACATTGTGTCGGCACCTACCAGGACAATTCTGTGTTCGCTCATGGAGTTTTCCTCCCTAAAAGGTCCATATAGAAAATAAATGCCCCCATGGCATAAATTTATACCTAATGAGGGCAACGTTGCCTTTAAATATGATACGACATTGTATCACTAATTTTTCATTATAATAATTATAAACTAGTTAATTCTTAAAAAGCAATACTTAAAAAATGTCTTATTTTGTTTAACTTAGGATTTGTTCCGCCTCATCAGCATCACAATCCATAATATATTGAATACCGCTTACTTCCGAAGCTTCTCTGGTTAAAGCAACCAGATCATTCCTGGTCATATGCTCCAGGCTGAACTTGCGGGCTCCGCACATAAATTGGCGCAATCCTTGAGCCAGGCGCTCAAAGTAGCTATAAACACCAATTGCTCCAACGGGCAGACGGCTGAATTCCCCGGCGCCCAGTTTATCTTTAAGCTCTTCGGCACCGATAAATATTTGTTCCAGAGTTTCACCGTACTTTTTATGTTCATTCGGAACTTTGCCGTTCTTAATGCCTTCACCGACATTTTTACCAACCATTGCAGCGGTAAGGGCAGACCTGGCCATACCAATTGCCTTTGTATATGGCGCCCCCATAGCCAGACCCTTGAACATATGGTCTTCAAGGGTAAACCCTCCGGCAATGGCCACAGGGGGAATATAAGCACCTTTGGCGGCAAGCTTATCAAGATACTTAACCAGCAGTGCTTGAATATAAACAGTAGGTATGCCCCACTCATTCATCATCCGCCAGGGACTCATACCTGTGCCGCCACCGGCTCCGTCAACGGTCAACAGGTCCAGTTTGGCATCGGAAGCATATTTAACAGCACGAGCAAGGTCTGCCGGACGGTAGGCGCCGGTTTTCAACATTACATATTTGGCTCCGGCATTACGCAGATGCTCAACTCTGGACATAAATGATTCATATTCTACAAACCCTATTCTGGAGTGACGTTCGAATTCCCCGAAGGCTCCGGCTTTAAAGGCAGCCTGGACTTTGGGATCTTCAGGATTGGGCAGCACAATATAGCCACGACTCTTAAGCTGCAATGCTCTTTCCAGGGAATCCAACTTAACCTCTCCACCGATGTCCTTAGCTCCCTGGCCCCATTTAAGCTCAACAGCTTCAACACCAAGCTTCTCCAGAACATATTCCTGGGTACCCAGTGAAGTATCCTCTACATTGGCTTGAACCGCAATAAAACCTTTTCCGTTATACCATTCCTGGAAATCCTTAACTCTTCTTGCCATATTGGGTGAGTGGACGATACGCCCGTTTTGGATTTCGGAATTGGGGTCCATTGCGCAAACGTTTTCGCCTATCACAATGCCAACACCGCAAATGGCAGCACCTGCCGCCAGGTGGTTCCAGTTATTGGACGCGACGTTTGTTGATCCCATTCCCGCAACAACAACCGGCAAATTCAACTTGATATCACCATTCGCACCAACGGCACTTTCCAGGTTAACAGCGGGGAAAATGGCCTGATCTGAATCTGCAGCTATCCCGTAAGCGCCAACCGCCGTACCCATAATGTTAAAATGTGAATAGTCAACAGGATATTCTTTTTCAGAAGCTGATGTTGTTTTGCCAAATGGTTGGGGATATAGTACTTCTTTACCCCTTAAGGCTGATTTGCCGATTTCGCACAGCCCCGGGCATCCGTCCAGACATGTCACACACATGCCACTGTACGGACACTTGCTTTCACCGGTACGCAAACGTGTTAATGTTGCTGCGCTGGCGTTGATTCCATGACTAAAACTCATAATTACATCCTCCTATAACAAAATTATGCATTACCGGTTATCTGATACCGGTTTCTATCTACATCTCTGATTTTTTCTATTTATACTTGAATAATCAACCTGCAAAAGATATTGCCGGAGCACCTCCTTCTTTTAATAATTGCGCAGGTATTCTTCAAGTTCCCAGGGATGTACTTTTGATTGAAATCTTTCCCACTCATTTTCTTTTTCTTCTAGGTAGCGGGAAGAAATTGCCTCTCCAAGAGCGTACCAGGCAGTTTTATCCTGCCGAAATGCCCTGAGAGCATCTTCAAGGTTCCTGGGCAAGCCCATTTGCCTGATGACCTTTTTTATTTCCCACGCTGGAATGTCCTTAGCCAGTGGTTCCGGTGGCACTAGAGATTTCTTAATACCGTCCAGGCCAAACTGCAAAGCAGCTGACATTACCAGGTAAGGATTCCCCGCCGGGTCGGGACTTCTGAGTACGGCCCTGGTACCCGGCCCGCGCCAGGATGGGACACGAATCATTGTGCTGCGGTTGCCTTCGGACCAACCTGCCAGAATCGGTGCCAGGTCGTTTGCAGAAATTCGCTTATAAGAATTAACCAGTGGATTAGCCACGGCTGTAAGCGCCCCGGCATGTTCCAAAAGACCGGCTATAAATTGTTTGGCTGTTTTGCTAAGGCCTTCAGAAATGCTTTCGTCGTAAAACAAATTGCTGTCGTTTTGCCATAAAGACAACAAAAGATGCTGTCCCGATCCGTTATATTCCGAAACCGGTTTAGGCATAAAAGTTGCGTGCAGGCCATGCCGCTGGGCAATTGTACGCACAACAAACTTAAAAGTTGTGATGCTGTCTGCCATAGCTAAGGCGTCGTCATCTTTAAGAAAAATTTCATGCTGTCCGGGCGCAATCTCATGATGCGAAGAAGAAACGTCAAAACCCATTTCCTGTAATGTTAACACCATGTCCCGCCTGGCGTTTTCACCCATGTCCACAGGGGTAAGGTCGCAATAGCCTGCCTGGTCATGCGTGGTTACAGTGGGCTTTCCTGTATCATCGGTTTGGAATAAGAAAAACTCTATTTCAGCTCCAACCTGAAACTGCATGTTGAGTTTTTCCGCCAGTGCCAGGTTTTTCTTAAGTATCGAACGGGAACAGCCGGCAAAGGGTTTTCCGTCGGGATTAAGCACGTCGCAGATTAACCTTGCCACCGCCCCCTCCCGCGGACGCCAGGGAAATATCACAAATGTGGAAGGGTCCGGGTAAAGTAGGATATCAGCTTCATTTTGACCTACCACACCCTCGATAACAGAGCTGTCAAAGCTTATCTGTCCTTCCAGCGCCCGTTCAAGTTCTTCAATGGTTATAGCAATATTTTTTAACGTGCCGAAAATATTGGTAAATTGGAGTCTAATAAATTTAACATTATACTCTGCAGCTTTTTCCAGAACATCATTTTTAGTAAAAGTTTTCAACATAACCTACTCCTTTGGGTAAACAATTGCGGAAAGTAAAAACGCCCCAAGCATGCCTGCATCGCAGACTGCTTGGGACGTCATTGCCCCTGACTCAATTTACCCGCAACCTTAATTATAAGTAATAATATAGAAAAATCAACAATTAGCAGCAAGGAATATTGTATACATCAAATATATCATCTAACCTGTAACTTGGCAATTACATTTTTGGCTACTTTAGTAATTGGAATGCATTTATCCATACTGGCCTTCTGAAGGTATCTAAACGCTTCTCCTTCAGAAAAACCTTTTTTATCCATGAGTAAGCCTTTCGCTCTTTCAAGCAGCTTTCTTTGCTCAATTTCGTGTTTGAGCTTTTTAATTTCTCTTTCCAACGTTTTAACGTTATTAAATGTATTAATTGCTGTTTCAATGGCAGGTAAAATACCTGTTTCGTGTATTGGTTTTAAGATCATGCCGAATACACCCGCTGCTTTGGCAATTTCCATCATATCCTCTTCAGAATATGAGGTAGCTATTAAAACAGGCGCTATGTGATGATCATAAATGTCTCTGGCTAAAGATAAACTTCCACCTGGCAGATTATCATCTATTATAATCACGTCCGGGTCAATTTGCAGTGCTGCCTGCAGCGCACCCTTGGCCTCATTTTGTTCAGCAACCACCAAATAACTGGACCTTTGTAAAATTTCAATAAGCTGGTTATGGTAGCTTTTTTCCGCATTGGCAACCAATACTCGCGTAGCCAAGCAACGTCACATCCCTGCCACTTCAGTCAGTCACATTGTAACATAGCTGCTTATTGCAGTACAATGCAAGTTTATAATCGTTTCACTCCCGGCAATGACAGATGTTTTGATAACTTAATTTATCTCCTGAATTTGGTTACCAGCAGCACTGGCTGCATTATCATCAGGTGGTAAATGCAGGGGTTCCATTTGAGTTTCTTGGTTTTGACTTCTAACATTAATTAACTGGGCGCATTTGTCCGCCGCAAACAATAGCGCAGTTAAAAAGAATGAATAACCACCGGGGTGGCCTGCGACAGTTCCCAAAAAAGCAGCTATTTGTTTTTCGATAGGTTTTATATAATTATCATCATTGGTAGCTGTAAATAATTGAAGCAGGTTCCAGGTCATAACGGAATTACCGGAAGGGATGGCGCCGTCATAGATTTCTTTGGGCCTGGTGATAAGTGATTCAGCATCAGACCCATAAAAGAAATACCCCCCCCTGGCCTGGTCTCCGAAAAGATCCCGGGTTAACTTCGCCCATTTAATGGCCTGACTTAAATACTCATCTTCCATAGTAGCTTGATAAAGTTCCAGCAGGCTCCAGGTTAAAAAGGCGTAATCGTCCAAATAAGCAGGGTGTGCGACTTCGCCGTCCCGATAACGGGCCATAAGCCTGCCATTGCTTTCTACCAGATGAGTCATGATAAATTGCAGAGCTTTTTGGGCTGCATTCAAATAGCTTTGATCATTGAGCACGGACGAACCTCTGGCCAGAGCAGCGATCATTAAACTGTTCCAGGCGGTTAATATTTTGTCGTCCCTGTAAGGCCTGGCTCTCTTTTCCCTTCGCTGAAAAAGCTTTTCTCTGTAGATTGCCATTTCTTTGGCCAGTTCAGTTTCATTTACCATAAGTTCACCGGCTTTTTCTTGCAAAGTCCCGGCTATAAGATTGGGTATGCTATAACCTTCGAAATTGCCTTCATTTGTAATGTCGTATACACGGCAGAAAACATCGCCTTTTTCTTTACCCAAAACTTTAATTATTTCAGAAGGCGTCCAGACATAAAATTTCCCTTCCACTCCTTCAGAGTCAGCATCTTCAGCTGAATAGAACCCGCCTTCGGGACTGGTCATATCTCTTAAGACATAACTAAAAATTTGTCTGGTTGCGTCAGCGTAAAAAGCCGATCCTGTGGCCTGATAGGCTTCAAGGTAAGCCAGGGCCAGCAAGGCGTTGTCATATAGCATTTTTTCAAAATGCGGCACCAGCCATTTTTCATCAGTAGCATACCGGGAAAACCCAAAGCCGATGTGGTCGTTTATTCCACCGAGGTACATTGATCTAAGTGTTTTTTCCACCATGCCCAGAGCCGGCCTGACACCGTTTTTTTGATAATAACGCATTAAAAATAAAAGATTATGCGGGGTTGGGAATTTAGGTGCGGTGCCAAATCCTCCGTACTTTGCATCAAAAGCCTGTAGAAAATAGTTATATCCTTGCTCAATAACATCCTCAACGGTTCCCTCGAACCTGCCAATAGGTTCGTGCTGTATATGTTGGGTGATCATTTCCGCGGCTTCCAGAACAGCGTCCTTTTCCTCATGCCACTTTCGGGCCGCTTGTTGCAAAATGTCAACCAGGCCCGCCCTTCCCCATTTTGAGGTTTTGGGAAAGTAAGTGCCTGCAAAAAAAGGTTTTTTTTCGGGCGTCATGATAATCGTTAGCGGCCACCCCCCCTGGCCGGTAAGCGCTTGGCATACGCTCATATAGATATTATCAATGTCCGGCCGTTCTTCACGATCTACTTTAATAGAAATAAAATTTTGGTTAAGCAGCTCTGCTACTCCTTCATCTTCGAAAGATTCACGCTCCATTACATGGCACCAGTGACAGGTGGAATAGCCTATGCTAAGGAACACCAGTTTACCTTCTCCCTTGGCTTTTTCAAAGGCTTCCTCGCTCCAGGGATACCAGTCCACCGGATTGTTTTGATGCTGAAGCAGGTACGGGCTCTTTTCATTGGCAAGCCTATTAGACATAAAAATTACCTCCCAAAATCGTTTGAGGTTATTATCCCAAAAAGACTTGCAAAAATATGAACAGCAATTTGCAAGTTGAATTTTAATATTTTGTTTATTATCAAAAAAATAGCAAAACACCAATTACATAGTGGGCATTCCTTGTCTGTAACCAAATGCCAATTCCCACATAAGATGTAATAATTACATCAAAGGGGTGCGATATGAATAAATGCTTGGTTACAGGTGCGGCTGGGTTTATAGGTTCCCACTTGGTTGAAAAGCTTGTCTCAAATGGTTTTTATGTGTATGGCATTGATTCCTTTACCAATTATTATAACCAGGAGCAAAAGAAACGGAATATTGAGGTATACATCAACCAGCCAAATGTTGCTTTTTATTCAGCGGATATATTGAGTGCAGACCTTTCATTATTTGCCAAAGATATTGATTACTGCTTTCATCTGGCCGGAGAACCGGGAGTTAGGTTAAGTTGGGGTCAGACCTTCCAAAATTACTTACACCTGAATGTGTTAACAACCCAAAAGCTTCTGGAGTTTTTAAAAAACATCTCTATTAAAAAGTTTGTATATGCCTCAAGCTCCTCGGTTTACGGAATATGTAATTTACCTATGCAAGAAGCAAGCTTGCCAAAACCTATTTCGCCTTACGGGGTAACAAAATTCGCTGCTGAACAAATTTGCCACACCTACTGGCACAATTACCAAATTCCTACCGTGGCCTTACGCTATTTTACGGTATACGGCCCGAGACAGCGACCCGATATGGCTTTTTCAAAAATGATCAGGTGCCTGAAAGAAGGAGAGTTATTTTATGTTTACGGCGATGGCAGACAAACCAGAGATTTCACTTACGTCGAAGATATTGTAGAGGCAACCATATCTGCCGCCAAGTCCGATGCTCGTGGTGAAGTTATAAATATTGGCGGGGGGAGCAGGGCGAACCTCCTTAAAATAATTGAAATTTTGCAAAAAATCTCAGGTGGCAAGCTAAGGTTCAAACATATAGAAGGACAAAAAGGTGACCCGGTCGATACTCTTGCCGACCTGGAAAAAGCAAAAAAATATTTAAATTACAAGTCTAAAACCAGCCTTGAACAGGGTCTGAGGAGCCAATTCCAGTGGTTTGATGATTTATTAGATACATAGTTCATAGTTCCCAACAGCTTAAGTACTACCAAATTAAGGATAAACAGTAATAATTTTAAAGATATTTTATCTGAAGACTTTATTAGGTGGTGTTCTAGGTGCGTATATGTGTAATCGGATCAGGATATGTGGGCCTCGTAACGGGGTCCTGTCTGACGGGTATGGGACATAGTGTTACTTTGGTAGATCGTGACGGTGACAAAATAGCCCGTTTGAAATCGGGGGAAACACCGATTTACGAACCAGGTTTGGCTGATTTGGTCGGTAAAGCCAGAGGTGCGGGATTAATTGAATATACAACCAATCTTAATGAAGGTGTAAAAAACGCTGGCATGATTTTTATTACTGTGGACACTCCATGCAACAAGGATGGTTCCGCGAATTTGAGCAGGGTTCTGCAGGTAGCGGAAGAGATCGGTAAAAATATTGATGACTTTAAAACTATAGTTTTAAAAAGTACGGTCCCCGTAGGAACTACCCGATTGGTTAATGAATGCCTGCAAAAGCAGCGCAGGAGTCAGAACTTCGAACTGCTTACCAATCCCGAGTTTCTGCGTGAAGGTAACGCTGTTTACGATTTTCTCCATCCGGAACGGGTTATTATCGGCACGGAACGGAGCAGTTATACAAAAACACTGACAAACATTTATAAGCATATTTGTGAACGTATTATAATAACTAATTGGGAAAACGCTGAGTTGATCAAGTATTCCGCAAATGCTTTTCTTGCTGCAAAGATCTCATTTATCAATGAGATCGCCTGCGTATGTGAAGAGGTTGGAGCAGATATAACCAAGGTGGCGGAGGGAATAGGTTATGACTCCAGGATAGGACCTCATTTTTTAAAAGCAGGATTAGGCTACGGAGGATCGTGTTTGCCTAAAGATGTTAGCGCCATGATTGCCACCGGCCAAAAAGCAGGTTGTGAAATGAGGCTTCTCCGTTCAGTTGCGCAGGTTAATTCAGACCAGCGCCGCAAGTTTGTGAAAAAATTAAGTAAATTATTGCCCGAACAGACGGGTTTGGCAATCGGGGTATGGGGCCTGTCTTTTAAACCGGGGACCGATGACATCAGGGAAAGCTCCGCCCTGGAGGTAATCGCACAGCTCAAAGAATTGGGTTGTCTGATTAAGGTATATGATCCTGCAGCAATGCCTAATTTTAAGCTGCTGCATCCTGACCTGCATTATTGTAACGACTTATACGAGGCTGCCCGGGAATCGGAAGCTTTGTTGATATTAACCGATTGGCAAGAATTTGTGAACGCCGACCTGAACAAGGTGGGAAGCTTAATGAAAAGCAAAGTGATAATTGACGGGAGAAATATTTATGAACCTGATTTAATGAAAAAGTTTGCTTTTAAGTATTATTCTATAGGACGTCAGAAAATCGATAAATAAAAAAAAATAAATATTCCCCAAATAACCTAACGGGTATGGTGATAAAATGAAGGTTGCTTTAGTTTGCAGTGAAAAATTACCTGTACCTCCGGTCCGCGGCGGAGCAATTCAATTATATATTGAAGGTATCGTTCCTTTTCTAAATAAAAAGCACCAGCTAACAGTGTTTTCTATTAGTGATCCGGAGCTGAAAGATCACGAGATACTTAACGGTGTTGAGTATTGCCGGGTGCCTGCCAGCAGTAAAAATAATTACGTCGCACTGGTTTCCCGGGAATTGTCCGCAGGACAGTTCGAAATCGTGCACATTTTCAATCGGCCCCAATCATTTAAATCTTTTTATACCGCCTCTCCCGGCAGCAAGTTTGTCTTGAGCCTTCATAACGAAATGTTTGCCCCTAACAAGATTGGCAATGAGCAGGCTGCTTTTTGTCTTGAAGCTGTGCATCAGGTTGTCACAGTTAGCGATTTTATTAAAAAGACTGTGGAAAACAGATATCCTCCTGCCACCGGTAAAGTTAGAACAGTCTATTCAGGGGTAAACCCCGACGAATTTCAACCCGTATGGACAGAAAAGGCCAGGGAAATAAGGCAAAAAATTAAAGGCCAGTTTGGCATCGGGAGCGGCAAATTAGTTTTGGTTGTCACAAGGTTTTCAGAGAAAAAGGGAGTACATCTTGTTATTTCGGCCATGGAAGAAGTCCTAAAAAAATATCCGCAAACAATTTTGATGGTGGTGGGCAGCAAGTGGTACGGGAGCAATAGGATAGATGCCTATGTAACACACGTATATAATTTAGCCAAAAATATACCTGAAAAGCATATAATTTTTACCGGTTTTATACCACCCAGGCAGGTCGTTGAGTTTTTTTCCGCCGGTGATATTTTTATATGCGCGTCACAATGGCAGGAACCATTAGCCAGAATACACTACGAGGCCATGGCCGCAGGACTGCCGATTATTACAACAGACCGGGGCGGTAATGCTGAAGTTGTTGAAGGATATGGCAACGGGATCATTGTCCCTGAATATAACAATAGCGGGGATTTCGCTTGGGCTATCAAATATTTGCTTGAAAATCCGGAAACAGCACTGGCTATGGGGAAGCGGGGCAGAAAAATGGCTGAGGAGAAATATAACTGGGGCAGAGTAGCCAGGGAGATAATGGAAATATATGCCGCAATCGAGCACTGTTAAAGGAATTTATTTATATCTTTGCGGAAAGGGGACACCTCCTTCGGAGGAATGTCCCCGATTTAAAGCACAACAGGACCCTGCCCGGGTATGGAAGCAAGGTCCTGTTGCGCTATAAGTTCACTTTTATCTGTAAGCTCTTAGTCGTCATCTTCCTCCCCGTTAGGCTCATAGATGCATACCGAAACCTTCGTTTCACCAACTATTTCAGCGTAAACCCCCAGTTCCACGTTAATTTTAATTTTGTTATCCTTGGTAATAGTGCTCTCAAGGCATTCAGGACTCTTGATAATTTCTACCTTGGCGTCAACCAGACTGATGATGCCCTTCTCGAATTCCGATATGGGAATAATTTCTTCAAATTGTACGTTTTGCCTGGCCACGTCAGTTGAATTTTTATGAGCATACCAGACATGTACTTCAAAAGTGCCGCTTATGTTGATACCTGGTTCTTCCCTTGACATTGCTTCACTGATGCCTGTATTATTGGTAAGCTCAAGCATGGTAATAGTAGTTCCCAATACGTCAGTCGGGTGTTGACCTTCCGGGATGTCAATGAACTGACTTAAACGAAAAAATTTTTTAGCATTGCCACAAATAGCTTTGGTAATAATCTCTCTATATTTTTTAGAAGCTGGTTTAGAATTGGACGCTTCGATATGTTGCATAGATTTAACCCCTCCTTATAATTTATTTTTAACATTTTGTTACCTGTTACCAAATAATTGCCAATTCACATGCCTTAATTCATTTAAAACAAAGGTAGTTTATTATATGAATCAGTAAAATAAGATGTGCTTAAAATTGAAATAACATTAATGCTTATTAACTGTTTGTTCAAGTATCTGTAAAATTACTTCTTCTTTATTTATTTCCGTCCGGATTGATTGTTTAAGCTTTTCCACATACTTACCGAGACTCCAGTCGGGAGCCCGGTTAAGATAATACTTGTCAACTACACCACAAAATAGGTGAGGAAATAAAAGATCGGCAGCCACTACTTCCCATTGTCCTTTAGTCAACGGATAATTATCTTGATAAACTGCTGCTATGAGTTTTAGTGTCTTGACTTTTCGACTTCCTTCTTTTTTCAAAATCTTGTTGATGATTTTTCTCAAATCCCGCGCCGGGATATCGACTGTTATGGAGTCAAGATCAAAAACAGTTATTCCCCCGTCGCTCTGCATTTTTAAGTTTTTCGGGGTGAAATCCTGATGACAAAGCCCCCCCCTGGTCCGGACCAATTCCAACCATTCCTTGTAGTCCGATTTTTCCAGCCTCTTAACTGCCTGCGCTATTCTTGCAAAGGCAAGTTCAGAATTTTGCAAAAAAATTTCTGAGAATTCATCTTTATCCCTGAGTTCACGGGCATGTTGGAAATGGGCCTGCAACTGATTTTTTTTCTTTTGGTAACTCTCGGGCCATGTACCCAGATGGGAGCGGCAGTCACTTCCCGAGGAAGGGTTAAAGCCCAAGGAACCACGATGGAAAGCTGCCAAAGAGGATAATATTGCCTCAGTATCGCGGTTATAATCAGGTTTTTTACCACCAACCCATTCCATTAAAATATAAGCCAGATCATTTGCGGAGGCAAAATTTTTCTGGCTTTTAGTTTTAACTAATTTAGGTATACGCACACCGGCACTGATCAAATGGCTTGCCGCGTCTGTAATAAATTTAGTCTGCGCAACTGAGGAGGGCATTTTTTTTAAAACCATCTTTTTATCACCCAAATTTACCTGCCAAACCGTCTTTTTGCCCTTGTCCCTAATTTCAAATACCTGCGCATTTGTAACATTGTATTGATTTAAAACGTTAGATAACAAATCCATATGTTTCGTGGTGGATGGAGGCACCCGTTTCACTCTCCTTTGATTAACGCAGATAACATTTGAATTTTTCTCCTGGCCACTGAACATGTTAAAGATATTTCACCGGGTTTGATGGACTTTCCCTTGATGAAAAAATTTTTTGCGGTGTCATGCAATTCATGGGGAAATAGTAAATCAATGTATAAAACCCGGCGCTTCCCATCATCCAACGGGTTTATCTTTTCATACCAGGCGAGGATTTCATTTATTTGCTCCAGGTCCCATCTGCTGCGCCCTGACATTATTTTAATAATAACTTTACGTAAATCCCGACTGGGGAGATCGAAGGTTACTCCGTCCAAATCCAGTACGTATACTCCGTCCGACGTAATTAATGCGTTTCCGTCACCATAATCCTGGTGACATAAATTGCCTAATTCTCTTATGTCGTTAACCCAATTGCTATAATCAGAGAGCTCCAGTAATTTTACACAATCCATGCCAACCTCGGTCATTTCGCTTATTTCATTTAAAAAAGCCCGGCATACAGGGTGTTGCGGCTTCTCCAGCGATTGTTTTTGCCATTCATCAAAACGTTTTAAAACTGATTGATAATAATTGACCATTCGATCAAGCTTGGAAGATATACGGCACTCTGTAGGAGGAATGTAACCGGCCGAACCAACATGAAACTGCGCCAAGCCCTCCATGGCTACTTTTAAATCTCGTGACAAGGTAATGCTTCGGCCCTCAATCCATTTGTAGAGAACAAATAGATGCCCCTGAAATTCTACATAATCTTTACCATTGAGAGCCGGGAAGATTCCGGGCACCCTGGCTCCTTTACGCACCATATGCTTTTGCGCGTTAATTGAAAATAGTGCTTTGTCCTTGCTGTGTCGAAGTCTTTTCAGACAAAGAGTTTCATTGCCTGATTTTATTTTCCACACCGTCTTAATTCCGCCACTTTGTATTATTTTTATTTCACCAGGTTTTTTCCCATACTCCAGAAGTACTGTATTGGCGATATCATATAAAGCAGAAGACATGTGCGATCCTCCTAAAGTTAAATGCAAATTCATTCCATTATATCTTATGAGAATAAACCCCAGGTGGTGTAAGATTTTTATAATTGATCTAATCTTAAAAATTTTTCCAAATACATGCACATCTGAAAGTGTCTGCTAATAATATAAAATACATTAATTGAAGAAGGAGGATTTTTTGTGGATTATAGTGAAAAGTATGTTGGTTCAAAGGCTGAATTTATGAAGTTCATGCAGGAAGTAATGATGAGAATGGCCTCGCGCTCTCTAACAGTGGAAGATGGAGTAATCGAATTTCCAGAGGATGTCGAACTGGAATATAAGATTAAATACGACGAAGATGAGGAAGAACGCAAGCTATCCATTAAAGTTTGCTGGCCAAATCCTGACGCACCCGTAACTGAGGAGGATGCAGAGGAATAAAAAAATGCAGAGATTATATATGCAGGTGCTTCCTGCATTTTTTTTGTTCTTTTCGAGTGGGAGGAGAATGATACCGGTACTCCAGAATTACTTACCTAGTCTCAATGGCCAGGACAGAAATTGGAATTAAAATAAATGGCCTGATTATTGAAAAAATAATTATCCAGCCCAGTGATGTAAGGTGATAATTCAGAATATAATTTTTTATTAAAAGAAAATAAGTGGCTATAAAGTTAAAGAGACAACCAGTATTGGCGTGGTAGGTTAATGAACCCATTTTATTTTACACACCTTTCGGATTTAAAAACATCTTTCAGAAAGACGACCTTTAAAGTATAATGATAAAAAATAATATCTGGGAGTATCTATGCGTCTAGCTAAAGAAGCACTACCGTACTGTATTATTTTATCAATATTAACTTTTTTAAGCTATTTTTTAAGCACTATATTATTCTACATTCTTCTGGCGTCCCTGGCATTTGTTTTGTTTTTTTTCCGTAATCCCAACCGGCTGATAATTTCTGATGATAAATATATTTTATCACCCGCCGATGGCAAAATTCAAAGAATTATTTCTTTTCAAGAAGAAACATTCATCAAAGGAAATGCCATAAAGGTGAGTATTTTTTTGTCATTGTTTAACGTCCATATCAACAGAAGCCCGTTAAGTGGGAAAATCACTTATACCTCTTACAGGCCGGGCAAATATTTTCCTGCGTTTAAGAGTCATGCATCTGAGTTAAATGAAAGAAATACTATTGGCATAGAAAATGAAAAAATTAGAGTTCTTGTTCACCAAATAACAGGTTTTATTGCCCGAAGAATAGTTTGTTACAGAAAAAAAGGTGATTCTGTTCTGCAAGGGGAAATATTTGGGATGATAAAATTTGGTTCCTGCACTGAATTAGACTTCCCTGATAATATAAAAGTTTTGGTTAAGGAAGGAGATGTGGTTATAGCTGGAAAAACTGTACTGGGGGTGATTGAAGATAAAAGTTAGCATAACTGAGATAAAGAATAATTTACCCAATGCTATGTCTTGCTGCAATATGATCATGGGTGTGTCAGCGATAATCCTGGCTGCCAAAGAGTATTTTTTTCTCGCTTCAATTATGGTAATAATCGGTGCTGTATTTGACCGTTATGACGGAATTGTTGCCAGAAAATTAAATGTCGTAAGTAAACTTGGCAAGGAAATGGACTCTCTGGCGGATCTTATAACGTTTGGTCTGGCCCCTTCCATTATTGCGTTATTATTTCCACTTTCATCTTTTAAGATTTCAGGTTATATTATTTCAATAATATTTATTACCTGTGGTTGGTATAGGCTATCCAGATATAATGTATCTCATATGAGTAACGTGTATACCGGACTTCCTATCACCATTGCAGGGTGTTTGCTGGCGGTTAGTTTAATCTACCAGTCTGAATATAATGTGCACCCACATTCCACGGCATTTATGATGTTGGTTTTCAGTTACTTAATGGTTAGTCAGCATAAAATTAAAAAAATCTAATTATTTAAATAGGCTTAAATAAGTATAATCGCAAAGAGATAAACCGGAAATGGCATATTCTATTGATTTACCATAATTTTTATATGGAGTTTTCCCTTACTGATGCATATTGTTAAAAAGAGGTGTGAGGGCGCAATAAGGCGCCCCCTAAAATGGCAATGTCGCCGGCCCAGAAGGGCAGGCGGCTTTTGTTTTGTTAAAACAAGCTATCAAACGTCATCAGGAGGGAAAGATATGTGCGGTATAACAGGATGGGTGGACTGGGATCAGGACTTGGCTTCTAAACGTACCGTTCTGGCAACTATGAGCGATACGTTGGCTAACAGGGGACCTGATGCCTCCGGTATGTGGATATCCGGACACGCTGCCTTTGCTCACCGCAGGCTTATAGTGGTTGATCCTGAAGGTGGAGCTCAGCCAATGGTACGTAACCGTGGGGAAAACCAGTATGTAATTACTTATAATGGAGAGTTGTATAATACACCTGATTTAAGACGGGAATTAGAGTTAAAAGGTTATTCATTTACAGGGCACTCCGATACTGAAGTCTTACTTGTCTCCTATATCGAGTGGGGTGAAAAATGTGTAGAAAAACTTAATGGCATCTATGCTTTTGGTATCTGGAACGAAAAAGAACAAAGGCTTTTCCTGGCCCGTGACCGAATTGGAGTTAAGCCGCTTTTTTATACACATCATCATAACTCATTAATTTTCGCCTCCGAATTAAAAGCATTACTTGCTAATCCTGATATTAAGCCTGAACTTGATGCTGAAGGCTTGGCGGAAGCATTGTTCATGTCCCCCGGACGCACTCCGGGGCATGGTGTATTTAAAGGGATCGCTGAATTAAAACCAGCTCATTGTCTGGTTTACGACCATGATGGCCTTAGAATTTGGCCTTACTGGAAACTGGCCAGCAAGCCTCATGAGGATGACCTTGATATAACGATTGAAAAAGTACGGGAACTGTTTAAAGACACGGTTATCCGGCAATTGGTTGCCGACGTTCCCGTTTGCACCTTACTGTCCGGTGGTATTGATTCCAGTGCGATTACAGCCTATGCAGTTGAGGGTTTTAATGATCAAGGAAAAGATACATTACATTCTTGGTCAATTGATTACTTTGACAATGACAGAAACTTTAAACCTACTATGTATCAGCCTGATTCAGATATGAATTGGGTGCAACTGGTTTCTGATTATTTAGGTACATTGCACCATAATGTTATTATTGATACTCCGGAACTGGTGGATGCACTTTCAGCGGCCGTCAGGGCCAGAGACTTGCCGGGCATGGCAGATGTAGATGCTTCACTGTATTTATTTTCACGGGCGATTAAACAAGAGGCTACTGTTGCTTTATCCGGAGAATGCGCTGACGAGATTTTTGGCGGTTATCCATGGTTTAACAGGCCGGACCTTGTATCCCTTAATACATTTCCCTGGATGTCAAATCTTGACTTGCGAGAAAGTTTAATCTCACCTGAAATAATTGAACTGGTCAGGCCTGAAGCATACATCAACCGGCGTTACCTGGAAACTCTGGCTGAAGTACCCCGCCTGCCCGGAGAGGATATGCAAAATGAGCGCATCCGTGAGATTGGCTACCTGACCATGCATTGGTTCATGCAAACACTATTGGACCGTAAGGACAGAATGAGCATGGCCGTGGGACTTGAAGTAAGAGTTCCGTTTTGCGACCATCGTCTTGTTGAATATGTTTGGAATATTCCCTGGTCGATGAAATCCTGCGATCAGATGGAAAAGGGTATCCTGCGCAGAGCAATGAAAGGAGTTTTACCGGAGAAAGTGCTAAAAAGAAAGAAAAGTCCTTACCCTAAAACCCATAACCCCAACTATTTAAGAGCTGTTCGCAATGCTGTGTTGGAAATACTGGAGGATCACGGTTCTCCACTGCGGAGACTGATAAATATGGAGCCATTACGTCAATTAGCTACCTGTGAAGGGAAAAGCTTTAATCAACCTTTTTACGGTCAGTTAATGACAGATGCGCAATTATTTGCCTATTTAATCCAGGTAGATACGTGGCTGAGGGAATATAAAGTAAGCATTGTTTAGATACCCATGCCGCTAATGCAACACCTGCGTTTTATTGATCTAATAATCTCAGCACCTGTAAACTACTTAGGAGTTAGGAGTCAGAACGAGAGAGCCGGATCGGATCATTCTGAATTCTGACTCCTGAATGCCTAAAACTAATAAGCGTATATTTTTCCATAAGGGCGAAGGGAAACCGGCAGTAATTTAATAAAACTACCTTTTAAAATTTCTTCAGCGTTACCTCCGAAGTATTCACAATATTGTTTAACATAGGTGGAAACAATTTTACGATCTGCGTCGTCTAATTCACGAACACCAACTTCTTTGCCAAGTTGATGTTGTTCAACTGTGCCGCGCAGGTAGATTACGCCCCCGTGCATGCCGGTTCCTATATAGTTGGCCCGGTGCGGCTCGCCTGCTTTTAAATTTAAACCCAACAGCATTACTATTCCACCGGCCATATATTCACCTAAAAAATCCTGTGCGGTTCCGCCGACAACTAATACGGGCAATTTATTTTTATACTGCTTCATATGAATGGCTGCCCTGTAGCCAACGTTATCCCTGACGAAGACCTTGCCATCCCGCATGGACATGGCAACCACATCGCCGGCCCGGCCGTAAACGATTATTTCTCCGTCGTCCATGGTATTTCCCACGCCGTCCTGGGCGTTGCCGTTGACAATAATTTGATGACCTTTTAAAAACATCCCCAGGTCATTACCGGGAAATTTATTAATGGTTATTTTAACGGGCTTGTGTCCCCGGGGAAGCACCAATCTGGTACCTATATATCTTTGCCCGTAAACATTGTTTAAGGTAATTTCTGAAGCGCCTCGCAAGACAACTTCCCTTAAAACATCGTTAACTTCTTTATGTTTTAAAGTATTGGCGTTAATTACAGCTTTGCTGCCATCTATCACAGTATTTTGCGCAATTAGTTCGTCAACCGGACGAATATCGCCCAAGAAATTATCCCTATAACCAAATTTAACATTCATACCATTCATTCGGCTCACTCCCCTGCTCCCTTTACTCCCAGAACATTGAGTTCCCATTCTTCCAGACCCACACCGCGCAGGTGTTCCCTGTTGCCGCGCAGGCTTTCAATAGCATTGATGCCCATTCCGCCCAGCATTTCCTGTATCTCATGACTCCAGCCCTTTAATAAATTAACCAGTTTTTGAGTGGTGATTTCCGGGTTAAGTCTTTTGGTTAAAAAAGGATCCTGGGTACAAATACCCCAATTACATTTGCCCGTATAGCATTTATGGCAAAGAGTACAGCCCATAGCCACCAGTGCCGCTGTTCCTATATATACAGCGTCGGCACCCAGGGCGATGGCTTTAATGGCGTCAGCTGAACATCTGATTCCTCCGGCGGCCAGCACTGAACATTTATGCCTGATACCCTCTTCCCTCAGCCTTTTGTCAACTGCAGCCAGCGCCAGTTCCATTGGTATGCCCACATTATCCCTTGTGGCCAGCGGAGCGGCTCCTGTTCCACCTCTGATGCCGTCAATCGCCACAATATCAGCGCCTGCCCTGACGATACCGGAAGCAATGGCAGCCACATTATGCACAGCGGCGATTTTTACGGAGACAGGTTTTTCGTAATTGGTAGCTTCTTTAAGCGCGTAAATAAGCATGGAAAGGTCTTCAATTGAATAAATATCATGCTGCGGCGCAGGTGATAATGCGTCGGTGCCCAGCGGAATCATCCTGGTCTCGGCAATATTAACTGATACTTTTTCTCCGGGCAGGTGCCCGCCTATGCCGGGTTTCGCTCCCTGTCCGATCTTAATTTCAATAATCTGCGCGCTGTTAAGATAATCCGAGTCGACCCCGAACCTGCCGCTGGCACACTGGACTATGGCATTTCCCCCGAATTCCAAGCGCATATGCTCCGGTAAGCCACCTTCACCTGTATTAAACAGTGTCCCGAATTCCTTGGCAGCCATGGCGAGTGATTTATAGGCCTGGTAACTGATAGCCCCGTAAGACATAGCAGAAAATACCAGTGGTGTTTTAATGGGTATGTTGGGGTTCAGCTGAGATTTAAGACAAGCTTTGCCCTTTTCATAATTGATTTCAAGCGTGTCTGGCTTGCGGCCAATAAAGGTCTTAAGTTCCATCGGCTCTCTTAGAGGATCGATGGAAGGGTTGGTAACTTGAGATGCGTTAAGTACCAGATGGTCCCAGTAAATCCGATAGGGTTTATCATTACCGCTGC
The DNA here is from genome assembly GCF_900113335.1 of Desulfotruncus arcticus DSM 17038. Classification (GTDB taxonomy): domain Bacteria; phylum Bacillota; class Desulfotomaculia; order Desulfotomaculales; family Desulfallaceae; genus Desulfotruncus; species Desulfotruncus arcticus. Next base: position 325,454 of record NZ_FOOX01000001.1, on the reverse strand, counting down.
CGGTAAGTACTACCCCGCCGGTTTCGGCCTGTTTTTTGAGATTCTGCATTTTATCTCTGGACCAGCTGCTGTTAGGCCGATAATCCGATACGCGTGGGTGTACATAAAGTGCGTTAGTGGGACAAAGGGCCACGCACCGCTGACAGCCAACGCATAACTCGTCTGTCGTAAAAAACCTGTTCAAATCCCCGTCGAATTGATGAACTTTGTTGGCACACTGTCTTTCGCATACCCGGCAGCGGATGCATTTATCTTCCGATCTCTCGATGGCAAATTCAGGTAAAAGGTATGAATACATGATTTTTTATCACCCTCAAATCGAATTTTTTACACTTAGCAAGTGGTCCTGCGAATTCATCCTGACCACTACCGGTTCGCCGCCGGGTGGCGTCCAGGCCATCTCCAGGTCCGGACAAACAGCCCTGATAGACGCCTCTTCAGAGGAAAGAAATACAAAATCACCCTTGGCACCCGCTGTTATCGGCCTTAGCCTGATCCTGTCGGTCAGCCCGATCATCTCATTATGGTGGGCGATAATTACAGTAAAAGGTCCGTTCATCAGCAGTGGTGCATAGGTCATACGTAAAGCTGTAAATAGTTCTTTATCGTTTTCGTTCATTTTTTCGATGACATCCCACATGGGCGGCGCAAATATTTTGCTGACGATTTCTATAGGCAAGCTCTGCCTGCGCATAAGCAGGTCGACAGCGTAAGCGAGTACTTCGGTGTCGGTGTGCAGCGTGCAGTAGTAATTATGCATCTCCAAATATCTTCTATTAGTTCCGTAAGAAGATATTTCACCGTTATGCACCACTGTCCAGTCCAATATGTTAAACGGGTGCGCACCACCCCACCAACCCGGGGTATTGGTTGGGAACCTGCTGTGCACGGTCCAAATATGTCCCTGGTATAATTTGTCCAGCATGAAATAATCAGCTATCTCTTCAGGAAAACCAACACCTTTAAAAACTCCCACATCTTTGCCGGAAGAAAAAACATAAGCATCATCAACGTTGGTATTTAAATACATGACCCTGGTTACTACGTACTCATCATCCGGAATGGCCTGATCTTCACTTTTCTTTTGCGGAGCAACATAATACCTCCATACAATCGGCGGGAAGAATAAAGCCACATCAGGATTGGTGGGTATTTCTTCGTCATAAACAACGTAAAAATGCTCTTTTAAAAAAGCCTCGACCCTGCGCTTGGCGTCTAAATTTTTGTTTTGATACATAATGTGCAGAGCGTAATATTCTTTATATTCCGGATAAAGGCCGTAGATGGCAAAACCTCCGCCCAGCCCGCTGCCGCGCACTTTCATGTTTTTAATGGCGTTGATGGCCATACTGCCGCCAAATTTTTCGCCCTTGGTGTTCATTACACCGAAAAGCCCGCAGGCATCATGTTTTTTATCGGGTATAAACCTATCACTTTCGAAATGTTTTTGAACCAGCATTATACCACCCCTAAAATTACATCTTCTCTTAGTAACTGCCATCTGAGCTCATCAGGTAAATTGGCGTATCCGAAATCACCGGACAGCAGATCTTGCTCAAAATTCCGCACGTCGATTTTTTTGCGCATTAGATTTAAGAATATACCCACCCTGTTTATTTGACCAATTAAAATATAGCCTTGAATAATGCCCTCATTATTTAAAATAAATTTCAAGTATATACTCTCGTCGGCGTCTAATCTTTGTAGAACTCTAAAATCGCCCGCAGTTTCACCTGTTACATTTAAACCCGCATTAATCATATTGAGGTCAAAAAAGTGCATTGCGTTCATACTCGTACTGTCTGTGTATTCTCTTTTTACGCCGGCCATATTAAAAGCTGAAGTCCTGCCGCCGGCGTAAGCATTGGGCCACAGCGGCAGTGGTTGAGTTTGGCCGGTAACGAAATTATAATTGGCGGCGCAGTCCCCGCAGGCGTATACATTGGGAGCGGAGGTCCGCATTTTTTTATTCACCACAATGCCTCTGTTAACTTCAATTCCAGCGTTTTCTGCCAATTCGACTCTGGGAATTACACCGACACCGACAATAAGCAAGTCGCAGGGTATGCTTGTACCGTCTTTCAGGATTATACCTTCAACGAATTCATTGCCTTGCACTTCCTGGATAGTATTATTTAGGTAAATACCCACGCCGGCGTTTTTAAAGGTATTCTGTACCAACATGGAACCGGTTTCGTCAATAACAGGAGCCAACACCCTGCTTCCCAACTCCACCACGCTAACTTTTAAATTTCTCTTTTTTAATACCTCGGCTGCCATCAGCCCGATAACGCCCCCGCCCAGTACCACTGCATGCCTGGCCGTTGCCAATTTCTTTTCGATACCCAGCAAATCGTTAAAGCTGTGAAAACTATATACGTTCTGTTTATCAAGTCCGGCTATGGGGGGGTAAATTGGTTTACCACCTGTGGCCAGTAAAAGTTTGCCGTAACTCAGGCGATCTCCACCGGTAAGCACAACTTCCTGTTTTTCCGTATCGATTGCTTCAGCCTTTTGACCCGTAATCAGGTTAACCCCGGCTTGCTCATAAAATCCTGCGGGCCGGTAAAACATTTTATCTTTGGTGATTTTACCAGCCAGGTAATAGGGGATTAGCGCTCTGGAATATACGTGATGGTTTTCCTCGGATACCAGCCCTATGCTGCCGGTTTTATCGATGCTTCTCAGCCCTTCAATGCACCCCACTGCCCCGGCTGAATTGCCAATTATTAAATAATCATAATTTCCCATTTTCTCACCCCTAATCTTCTACGTATACCAGCGCCTGATTGGGACATTTGCTGACGCAGTACATGAATTCCAATCCCGCACATAAGTCACATTTAATAACTTTTTTGTGTGCATGATCAATAAAAATATTTCCATAGGGGCAGGTAAGCACGCAGCTGTAACAACCTACACATTTTTCCGAGTCATGTTCAACTGCCCCGCTCTCAGGATTCTTAGTTAATGCGCCGCTGATACATGCGGCTACACAGTCTGGTTCATTGCAATGCCTGCATTGCAGGGCAAAGGTCAAAGGCAATTTTTCTTCAACCCTGATTCTGGGCTCCGGTTTTACTTCTTCATAATTAAAAGCTTTGATAATATGCCCGGATTTTGAATGTGCCACCGCACACCATATTTCACACAAGTGACACCCCATGCATACTTCAGGTTTGGCCAGTATTTTTCCCATGGCTGCTCCTTCCTCTCAAATAATAGTTTTTGATTTAGAAAATAAAAAGCCCACATGGACATGCTTAAAAAACCTCAGTTAAACATGCCGTGTGGGCTTCGTTGCCCTTTTCGCGCTCTTCCTCGAGCTAAATATTCAACTAAACATACAATTAGTAAATACTTGTTAACAGACAAAATAAAAACGTCCTACCGGGATCTGTATTTTCAGATCCCGGTAGGACGCCATTGCCCCAAAAAATATCTTGCTAATTATTATATGTTAATATTTAAAAAAATCAATGCTTTATTAATAGAAATATTGTATACTTGTTCTGTTAACTCACAATTTTATTTGAATTCCTCAGCTAAATCCAATATTCTGGCCAACGTTTGTTCCCTTCTGGCGTTAATTGCCTCAAAATCCATGTAAGGTGCATAATATTTTTCCATATCATCATGTTCCGCTTTGGCCTGTTTGATAAAAGATACCGCTTGTTCCATACACTGCCGGTACATTTTGCGGGCGGTAGTTTTTTCGGTTAGATATTTTTCGTTGATAATGGGATTCACACATTCCATCGTATCCACTACAACATCACCGTTGCCGGGTCTAAAATCATGTGGCTCAACGGAATTGACAATAGCAATGCTTAGTCCGGGTATAACCAGATGATCAATTAATTCCGGCTCTAAGGCGCAATGGTAGGCTTCGATATCAAAGCCCCTCATCATGGCGGCCTCCGCGAGTCTGCGCACCAATGTGTTTTTACCTGTACCGTCGTCACCTTCAATAATATACCTTTTCGCAATGCCACCCACGATGGTTCCAAGGTGGCTCGCCGGACCATCGGGCGTTATGGCTGTAGCAAATAAATGGCGCTCTTTGGGGTTATCCTTCTGACGCTCCTGGCCCTCAAAAATTTCGTGTGTCAATTCCAATACCTTGCGGTCGAAGTCACCTACGTTAAAAGCACCAGTTCCAGAATAATAAAATTTAACTTCGTTGAGAAATATTTTAGCTGCCGCCAGGTAAGAGTAAGCCCGGTTAAAAAGTCTGCCGACCTCCTTGTTACAGGCAAGAATTTCTTTTTTATTGGCTCTAAGCGCACTTACGTTCCAGTGGTCGCCAAGATGGATAATCTCATCAACGGCACCAGGATGCTTGGGATCCACAACATGAGGTGCTGTGCCATCCAACATCGCCACTTTAATAGCCGGTATTACCAAACCATCAAGTGAACCGTTATCGGAAGAACAACAATGAAATTCAATATCGTAACCCTGTTCCAACATCGCCTCGCCAATTTTACGCATAAAGGTAGATTTGCCGACTCCCGGGCCGCCTTTGATGACAAATATTCTGGTTGCTTCCTGCTGGTCAATAATATAATCATAAAAAGAGTAAAAGCCCTGGCTGGTATTACCACCGGGAAAATATTTTTTTAAGCTGCCTTTGGACAAACCGGTTCCCCCTTTCGTACTAGTCAACCGGAATAGTTTTAGCGGGAGCCCCGTTGATCCCGCGTACATTTCCCGGAAGAACTATGAGATTTAATTATTTGACCCATAGCACAGGCATACACTAAAAAAACCATGAAGGTGCTTATTCCCAATCATGGTGTTCTTTAATCGCCCAGTTGGATCGTGATGTCTTATTTATATGCCTAAACAGAAAAAAATGATCAAAATTCAATATCTTTTAGGCATACCTTTTTCTGGATAAGGAACCGGCGGGTGTTAATTAATGACTGCAGCCACACTTAAAATCTTGCGGGATGGCGATACCGTTTTCCTCTAAAAACTCTTCAGCTTGATGTCCTAAATAATGCAAGACTTCGTGATTATCTTCATCAGATACATTGACAAGATTTGAAATAAACGCACCGCTTTTCAGGTTTAAAATACCAAAGTAACTATTGCCCTTAAATTCAAAATGCATTTTTACCTCATATTCATCTTTGTCGATCATTGACATTTGAGTTATTTTAATATCCATTTATCAACGCTCCTCATAATTTTCTTGCTCCACTAAACCAACATTTTAGCATTGCTATTGTTTCCCGGCGCGAGAATTTTCTTTGATTAGGTTATGATATAGCTCCGGTCGCCTGCTGTGGAGATAAAAACTATTACTCATGGAAACAGACTCTCTGTTTCTGATCGTATTGATAAGCTTCGCGTCAAGCTCCGTCAACAGCATGCCTTCTCCCTTATTAAAAGATTCAGCAACTACATTCCCCTTAGGATCAATGACCATAGCTCCCCCGCAATAACAATGTCCTGTTCCGTCTTCTCCCACCAAATTACAGGCCGCCAAGTATACTGCGTTATCGTAAGCCCGTGCGGTCATATATTTGAGCCAGATCCCACGCCGGTCACCAACTATAGACGGTGAAGCATGCGGGGCAAAAATAATTTCTGCCCCGGCCATAGACATGATTGTTGTTATTTCGGGAAAATGAAGGTCCCAACAAATTTCAATGCCTACCTTAGCTTTATTTAAATCAAATACAGGTAATTTTTCACCGGAAGAAAAATAAGGTTTTTCACTGTTGCCCAGGTGGGTTTTGCGATATTTTAACAGTCGGCCGTCTGGTTCTATCAAAAGCTGAGTTATATAAGGTTTATCTGCCCCTGATTTTTCCGCCATCCCCACTATAGCTGTCATGTTGCTGTTTTTAACCGCTTCTGACAGGCGATTAGTTGAAGGACCGGGTACGGGTTCCGAATATACACCCGACCGGTCACGGCTGTAGCCCTGTACGCACAACTCGGGAAAACATATGATATCAGCTTTTTCTTCTGCCGCTCTGTTAATAAATTCGGTTATTTTATTTAGATTGTATTCTGTATTGCCAAAAATGGATTGCATTTGTACCAGGGCAATTTTAGTATTCTCCATAATAAGCTCCTGTTGAATCTAATAAAGAAGACTTGATTCAGGTGGGGTTTTGACCCCACCTGAACCTTAGTCGCACTTATTTCGAGTTTATCGCCGCTTAACTTCCGCCTGAAGAGGTGGGAGTCTTAGCGGCGGTTAACGAGATAAAATAATATTACCACAAATTAGAATAATTCCAAAAGCACTTCCCTACTCATCGGGACCTGGATTTTGCCCTCAACATCACTTTTTTAACATCAAATTATAAAGATCTTCTTTATTACGGGGTAAATCCGTATTTACTGCAAGAAATCCTTTTTTAACTAACAAATCATATACATCCACCAGCCACGGCTTTTCGAGGTCAGCTATACGGATAAGATTATCATCACTGAAAACCTTATCGGGAGTCCCCTCCCCGATTACCCTGCCATCACTCACGATGAAAACATAATCAGCCCAGGAATAGGCCAGGTCTACGTCGTGAGTTGAAAGAATAACGGTAGTGCCATTTTGACTGATTTCATCAAATAATTGCAGCGTTTGTTTAGCATGTTTCGGGTCAAGCCAGGCAGTAGGTTCGTCACAGATAAGAACCTGAGGTTCCATGGCCAATATATCCGCAATAGTCACTCTTTTTTTCTGACCGTAACTCAACATGTGAGTAGGCTTGTCCTTCAGTTCATTAATCCCGGTGGCGGTCATTGCCTGTTCGACCCGGCCTCTGACTGTTTTTTCGGCTAATCCAAGATTTAGCGGTCCAAAAGAAATTTCCTGGTAAACACTGGCTGAAAACAGCTGGCTGTCCGGGTCCTGAAACACAATCCCAACGTTTTTACGCAGCTCCAGCAGAGATTTCCTGCCATAAGCAACATCTTTGCCATTAAATTTAACTGTACCACTCTTTGGTTTTAATATGCCGTTTAAGTGAAGAAAAAGAGTGGACTTTCCCGCTCCATTGGAGCCCAGTATGGCTGTTTTTTGGCCCCTGGGAATCTTTAAACACAATTCTTTTAAAGCTTGCGTCCCATCCGGATAAGTATAGCTAAGATTGTTAGCCTCAAGAATATAGTCAGCCAATATATCCCATCTCCAGTAAGATTGCTGTAATAGTTAAAGCAGATTCTATAACCGCAATGATAATTATATTGTTTACAGAAACAGTGTATTCAGGCGTTAAAACATTTAACTGTCCGGTATAGCCTCTCGACGATAATGCAGTGTATAGCGTCTGGGAACGATGCAGTGCTTTCACAAATAAGGCAGCAGTCAATTGTCCGAGAGATTTCATAGAATTTTTCATGGAAGCATACCCCCAGCGGGAAGACTGGCTGGTATGAATTTCTTCTGCTGTTGCCAGCATAACAAATATAAACCGGTATATTAAATCAGTCAATTCTATGAAAAGGGAAGGAAATTTTAATTTCCTCATAACAGCTGTCATTTCCACAGCCGGGGTAGTCAGGGACAGGAAATACAAACAAGAAACCGCGCCCAACGATTTTAAAAATAACCCTATAGCATATATTATACCACTATACGTAATTCCAACAGTTATTCCAGATATGGTTATCCCTGCCAGCCACCCCGCCCCGGAGCCTTTAGTCGTAATAGAAACTGCTATGGTTACTACACCTATCAACAAAAAAGAAAAAGGTAAAGACATTAATCTGAAATATACTTTTATAGGAATGCGAGCCGGCCCCACTATCGCAAAAGCCATTAAAACAATTACGAGGCCAGAAATCACAGGTAAAGAAAAACCTATACACATAAACATGGTTATAAAGGCAAACGCGGCTTTTTCCAAAGGATGAACTTGCCGCAAACTATTGGTATAGGCAAAACCGTCGATGTTAAGCATTAAACTTTCTCTCTCCCCGGTTTTTTTTCCCCTTGTAATAGCCAACGAAATAACCTATAAAACCGGCTCCCAGGGCAGCTTGTAAACAAAAAAGCAGACTTTCTATTTCTCCGCTGGGAGGCTCCCAAAATGAGGAAAACCATGGCTCATAATTCGGGTTCATCTCTGCAATTACTGATTCGGCCTGATCGTCTGAGCCCCCAAATTCAGCACCATTTTGAATAAATAAAGGTATTACAGCCAATAGCACAACAATTCCTATGAGAACCAGGTTTTTTTTCATTACTAAACCTCCTTTGCCAGAATTGATAAATCCCGAAGTTCTTGCTTATTGTAATTCATTAAAACGTTAAATACCACTACAGTTAAAATTCCTTCACTAATAGCCAGCGGCACCTGGGTAACCGCAAAGACACCCATAAACTTAATTAATGAGGCAAGAATACCTCCGGACGGGTCTGGAAAAGCCAAAGCCAACTGCAACGATGTGGTGAGATATGTGAGCAGGTCTCCCAGGGCTGCGGCAAGAAAAACCGACCACCCCAAAGGTGCCCCGGATTTCCTGGCAATTCTGAAGACTGCGTATGAGACAATCGGGCCAACCACTCCCATTGAAAAAGTATTGGCACCCAAAGTAGTTATGCCGCCATGGGCGAGCAATACGGCCTGAAAAATCAAGATAATACAACCCAGAACACTCATTGTCATCGGCCCGAACATAATAGCGCCCAGTCCTACTCCTGTAGGATGTGAACAACTACCGGTCACTGACGGAATTTTGAGGGATGACAGCACAAAAGCAAAAGCTCCGGCCAAACCCAACAGCATTTTTAAGCTGGGGTTGATATTAATTGTTTTTTGGATGGAACGCAGTCCCAGGAAGATAAAAGGAATGATCAGGGCGAACCATATACCTGCCCAGTTCATTGGCAGAAAACCTTCCATAATATGCATTGCATAAGCGTTTTGAGGAATTAATAACATCACGCTCAGGATATAGACAAAGGTTAAAGCAACCATTTTCCTCGTTTTCATCAACATCTTTCCTCCCGTCAAATTTCTTAAATGATACTTTCCTAATTAAAACTCAATTGACTTGTCAAACATTAAACAATTCGCCATAACTCAAAATTTAATCGGCTTTTCCTTAATCATATCAATTACCTGTTCCCAACCGTAGCACGGCTGGCAGTCCTGAATATTACGCTTGACAATAACAATGGGAATTTTAAGGGAAAGAGCCGCATTAATTTTTGTATCAGTGCCACCCGCTTTGCCGCTGTCCTTAGTTACAATCACAGAGGCTTTATACATTTTGAACAAGGCTTTGTTTATTTGTTTAGAAAATGGACCATGTAAAGCGACTATATCCTTGGGGCCAATACCAAGGTCCTGACACTTTTTAATAATGCTGTGCTCCGGCAAAACCCGGACCACCAGTCTAAAACCGCGTTTTTCCCGTTGTTCTAAAAAAGGTTCAAGGTCATGGCTGCCGGTGGTTAAAAAAATGGTTCTGCCAATGGCGACAGCCTTTTTTGCCGCTTCTTGCATGGAAATAACAGGTACAATTAAATCGTTTGCATCAAGAGCGGTTTCTTCTCTGCCTACGCGCAGGTACATAATGCCCAATTCCGAGCACATACGGCTAAAAGTATCATTTGGCTTTAATGAAAAAGGATGCCTGGCATCAATAACTGCTTCAATGCCGTTTTCAATCAACCAACCGGCTTGAATTGACTCGATGGTGCCTTTGACCATAGAAGCTCCGTCATCTTCCGTCAGGTTCCGGCCGAAACCGGTAACTGCCAAAACACAAACCCTGCGTCCCAAACTTGTTAGCGTTTTAGTAATTTTTCTCCCGTCTCCTGTGCCTGCTAAAACTAATATCAATTCTTTTCACCCCATTGCGCAAAAAACCCCCGTGTTAGCGGGGGCTTATAAATTTGGCATTCGGCCGAAAAAAGCCATAGTTCAAACACCCCCTGTAATTCAGCGGTATGATTGAACAGGCCCGGCCTGCTGGTTAAGGATTAAGGCTCCAAGTATCTTTTGGTTACCAAACCTTTGCAGCTATTATAAACCTGATTTAAGCTGTAGCTTCTCGAGCGACAACACCTGTTTATAGTTATAAAATACAAAAACCTTAGCTCCCTGATAAGCTAAGGTTACATGTCCCTTTTACCATAATCCGATAAAAGCTACTATATCCTCTCCGTGGGAGGTAAAAGCACTTTTTTCGGGCAGGTCTCCTGACTTATGGATTATCACATACCCTTAATCCTTCCCGGATAAACCAGTGGCAATACAAAGGGCAGCTACCATTTACAGTGGCCGGACCGTCCAGGATTTTCACCTGGTTCCCTATTATCCCCATAGACTTGGGGCACCCGAAAAAACATATTTTTTTAAATAGTATCATTTAATTACTATGTTGTCCAGTAGATTCCATAATACAATATAAACAATAAAGTTTTAATATTTTTCTTGCAGGGTTTGTTTTGGCTAATTTATAATTAGTAAAATAAAAATGCAATAGGGGTTTTGATTGGAGGACATTTATGAAATGGAATGGGTTTTATATTTGATGGCCGGTTTTATAGGTTATACTCTGGCTAAGATATTAATGCGAAAAAGATAATAGAAACAGCTTCTATGATTAGATGAAAGGATAATAATTATGGCAAAGTCTAAGTTTCCTGTTACCACAGCCATTCGCGCATTAAGAGAAGCGAATGCAGTGTACCAGGATCATCTATATAATTATGAGGAAAAAGGTGGTACGGCAGTTTCATCAAGAGAACTAGGTGTTGATGAACACTATATGATTAAAACTATCGTTATGGAGGATGAAAACAATAATCCCTTAATTTGTTTAATGCATGGTGATGCGGAAATTTCCACCAAACAACTGGCACGTACAATTGGCGTTAAAAGTATTTCTCCTTGCACTCCGGAAACTGCCAATAAGCATACCGGTTACTTGGTTGGAGGTACTTCACCTTTTGGAACGCGCAAGAGATTACCCATATTTATGGAACACACAATTCAAGACCTTCCCATTATATATATTAACGGTGGCAAACGAGGCTATGCTGTTAGCATGGACCCCCAAGAGGTTGTTCGTATCCTTAAACCAACCATGGTTAGTGTTAAAATATAATTGGTAGCCCTTGATCTCTTTAATCATCTCCATGGCTGCACCAGTACCCCGTTTATTCTGGCCTCCGGTTTTTAAAAAGCTTTTAGCGATTCGAATTCATTTTTGGTTGGAAACAATATCATACACCTCCAGAACTCCCAATAACAAAGGATTGTTTATCAGTGACACTAACCGTTTAGTATCTTAACTAAATGTTAAAAATTTAAACGTGATAAATAAGAGATAAGCGGTATCTAAAATAAAATATTTGTATTTTTATTTAAAAGGACCTATCCGGTTTAAAGCTGAGATAGGTTTGTTAAGTTTTTAAACAATCTTTGGCTAATTTCAATAAAAGATTTGCTGATAAATATTAAGTATTAGTAATTTTCTAACAAGGTGGGGCTGCACTGAAGCTTTTGGCATATAATTTGCTATGATTAAACCTAGATACTGGTTGTTATAGTTTTCAAACAGATTGTCCCTTGTAAATAATGAAAGATTAATCTTACTTACAAAGCGGGGGCAGATAAAAAACTTTAAGGAGAGGTGTAGTAAAAATGACAATACCAGGCGTAAGCAAAATCTGTGTAGTGGGTGCAGGGAACATGGGGCACCAGATTGCCCTAAGCTGTGCCATAGGGGGCTATCAGGTAAAATGTATTGACGTAAATGAAGAAATTTTAAAAAAGGCGGAAGCCTTTGCTGATAATTACCTTCCCAAGCGCGTAGCCAAAGGCAAAATGACTGAGGAAGCTGCCAAACAGGCAAGAGCCAACATTTCTTTTACCACTGATCTTAAAGAAGCTGCTCAAGACGCGGACGTTGTAATTGAAGCAATTCTGGAAAAAATAGATCTTAAATTAAAAGTATTTGCCCAACTGGATGAAATTTGCCCTCCGCATACTATTCTGGCATCAAACAGTTCCTTTATCGTAAGTTCGAGAATTGCCCCGGCTACCAAGCGTCCGGAAAAAGTTTGCAATATGCACTTCTTTAACCCGGCGCTGGTAATGAAGCTTGTTGAAGTTGTAAACGGGCCGCACACCTCCGACGAAACAGCCCAGACCATTTATGACCTGGCCAAGGATATCGGTAAGGTTCCCGTAATGCTGAAAAAGGAGATTGACGGGTTCCTGGTCAACCGCATTGTTTCTGCCATTAACCATGAAGCCATGTATATTTACGACATGGGTGTAGCCTCTTATGAAGATATTGATAAAGCCGTTGTATATGCGCTGGGACACCCAATGGGCCCCTTCCGCCTGATGGATTTAACCGGCATCGACCTGGCTTACTACATCGGCATGGAGCATTACCAAAAAAACGGAGACCCTTCACACAAGCCTTCCCCAATTATTGTTGAGAAGTTTGTTAAAGGAGAATGGGGAGAAAAAACAGGGAAAGGCTTTTACGACTATACCAAAAAATAATCTCAACTTGGTTTGCTATTACACTGGCTGATTCAAAAAGAAGGGCGGCCATGCTATTGGAAAGGTCGCCCAAATTAATTGAAAGGAGGAAATAGGATGCGTGAAGCTGTAATAGTTGGCGCCGCCAGAACAGCCATAGCCAGGGAAAACGGCGCTCTAAGGGATGTTCCACCGGAAGCGCTGGCCGCTTTAGTGATGAAGGAAGCAGTTGCCAGAGGTGGTCTGCAAAAGCCGGAATTAATTGATGAGGTAATTTTCGGACACTGTTTGGGCGCGCCGGGCTGCCTTGGCCGCATGTCCTTACTCATGGCCGGATTACCTATGGAAATACCGGCTATCACGATAGACCGCCAGTGCGGTTCCGGGTCTACCGCTGTAAACCTGGCAGCTACTCACATTAGGGCGGAAGTTGGTGACATCTACCTGACAGGTGGAGTGGAAAGCATGACCCGCCAGCCTTATCTGCTGGAAAAGCCAACTGCGGCTTACCAGCGGTTTGCCCCCAGTTTTATTAAGCGTGCGCTGAGCCCACAGGAAATCGGTGATCCTCCCATGGGTATAACTGCGGAAAACGTAGCTGCACGTTACAATATACCCCGGGAAGAACAGGATGAACTTGGTTATTTGAGCCAGGTTAAAGCTGCCCGGGCTCTTCAGGAGGGAAGATTTAAGGAACAAATCGTTCCGGTTGTGATACCGCAAAAGAAAGGCGACCCTGTGGTATTTGAAGTTGATGAACACCCCCGCCCTAACACAACTCTGGAAGCATTGGCTAAACTCCGCCCGGTTTTCAAAAAAGACGGCACAGTTACCGCCGGAACTTCCTCGGGTATTAATGACGGGGCCGGTGCATTGCTGATTACTTCCCGTAAAAAGGCGAAAGAACTGGGATTAAAGCCAATGGCCCTTATACGCGCATATGGCGCCGGCGGCGTTGACCCCAACATTATGGGTATGGGACCAGTACCTGCCACCCGTAAGGCGCTGGCCATGGCCGGTTTAACCATTGATCAAATGGATGTCATTGAACTTAACGAGGCCTTTGCCGCCCAGGCTTTAGCCTGCTGCAAGGAGCTTGGCATAAACTGGCGGGATCAGGAAAAGTTTAATCCCAATGGCGGAGCCATTGCCCTTGGACACCCCATTGCCGGTTCACTGGCTATACTGACTGTAAAGGCAGTATATGAACTACACAGAAAAAATGGCCGGTATGCTTTAATTACGGCCTGCTGCGGTGGCGGCCAGGGTGTAGCAACTATAATTGAGAAGTGTTAGACTCCATGGGGACTTCTGAATATTGATAGGAGGTAAAGTAAGTGGAGCACACCAAACTAATTGTGGAAAAGCAAGACGGTTATGTTGTTGCCGCCATTAATAATCCCCCCGCAAACGCATTGGGGCAACCTGTTCTTGCCGACCTGAACGCCCTGCTTGATGAAAGTCTTAATGATAATGAAGTCAGAGCCATTGTTATAACCGGTTCCGGTGAAAAATTGTTCTCTGCGGGTGCCGATATTACAGAATTTGCATCCATCCAGGCCGACGGGGCCCCTAAGATCAGCGGCCATGATGTATTCCTAAAGATTGAAAATTACCCCAAACCAATCATAGCTGCTATGCAGGGCAGCGCATTTGGCGGCGGCAACGAGCTGTCTATGAGCTGTCACCTGAGGATTTTATCCGCATCGGCCAAAATCGGCCTGCCGGAAGTCAAGCTGGGCATTATTCCAGGTTGGGGTGGCACCCAGCGTCTACCCAGGTTAATTGGCAAAACCAAAGCCCTGGAAGTTATGCTTACGGGTGATCCATTAAGTGCTGAAGATGCTCTTAGCTACGGCCTGGTAAACAAAGTAGTTCCCGCCGACCAGGTTTTAAGTGAGGCAAAAACCCTGGCAGCAAAGCTGGCCAAAGGTGCCCCTCTGGCCATTAGAGAAATTTTAAAAGCGGTAACCCAAGGGCTTAATACTACTATTGAAGAAGGAATTAAAATTGAGCAGGCCGGGTCAGCAGTTGTGTTTGCCAGCCAGGACGCCAAAGAGGGCGGTATGGCTTTCTTCCAGAAGAGACCGCCAAACTTCCAGGGCAAATAAATTCCAAAACACAAAGGAGAGCAAAAAATGGCTAGTAATTTCATTTATTCAAACCGGGACCATAAATTTGTCATCAAAGAATGGCTGAATACGGAAAAGATTTTAAACTTTGCAGCTTTTAAAGACACCTATGATCTGGACGACGTAGATATGATCCTGGACGAGGCATTAAAGGTAGCCAAAGAAGTAATAGCCCCCACCAATGAAGACGGAGACAGAATCGAAGCCAAATTTGCCGACGGTAAGGTTGCCACCCCGTCTTCTTTCCATAAGCTTTACAATTTCCTGCAAGAAAACGGGTACGGCAACAGCCAGTATGACCCCGACGAAGAAGGTAAATTACCTACTGTTATCCATATCGCCCTGGACGAATTTTTCAACGCGGCTAACCCCGCTTTTCACCCTTATATTGGACTGGCAGGCGGAGCATCCAACCTGATCAACACCTATGGCACTGAAAAAGACAAAGCATTGTTCCTACCCAAAATGTACAGCGGCGAATGGGCCGGCACCATGTGCTTAACTGAACCCTGCTGTGGCTCAGATGTTGGTGACATTACCACCAAAGCTTTTGCTACAGATGAACCGGGAGTTTACAAAATTAAGGGCACCAAATGCTTCATAACCGCCGGCGATCATGACCTGACAGATAACATTATCCACCTGCTGTTGGCCAAGTGCGAAGGGGCAGCGCCAGGCACAAAAGGGATTTCGCTCTTTATCGTGCCCAAAATTTGGGTAAATGAAGATGGCAGTCTCGGAGAACCCAACGACGTAACTACCGTAGCCATTGAACATAAAATGGGTATTAAGGGCTCGGCAACAGCTATGCTGAGCTTTGGCGACCAGGGTACCTGCCGGGGCATCCTGCTGGGCAACCCGCCTGATGAAAAAGGTAAAGCCCAGGGCATGGCTCAAATGTTTGTGATGATGAACGGCGCCAGGCAGGGCACCGGCCTGACCGCCATGGCCATCGCGCAGGCCGCTTATAACTATTCCGTTGCCTATGCCAAGGAGCGCGTTCAAGGTAAAGCCATTAACAATCCCAAGGGCGACAGAGTTCGGATTATTGATCACGAAGACATTAGAAGGATGCTGATGTTCCAAAAATCCGTAATTGAAGCTTCCAGAGCTATGATCATGAAAAACTCTTATTATCTGGACTTAATGAGATTCAGCGATGACCCCGAAGAAAGAAAAATGGCAGAAAGAAGAGTTGATGTTAATAACCCGCTGGTCAAGGCCTACCCCTCAGACATGGTGTGGCAAACCACTGCGGAAGCCATCCAGGTTCATGGCGGATATGGCTTCACCGAAGAATATCCTGTAGCTCAGTGCGCCAGAGACTCCAAAATCCTGTCTATCTGGGAAGGTACAAACTTTATCCAATCCCTGGACTTAGTTGGCAGAAAATGGATAATGGACAGCGGCAAGGTATTCGGGGAATGGTTTAAAGAAATTGCTGCTTCGGTTGAAAGCAATAAAGAACTGGAAGGGTTTGCCCGTGAGCATGAAATTTTAAGTAAAGCAATGGGCGCCTACCGAGAAATCCAGGGCTTTATTGCCATGACTTTCGCTAAAAACATTAAGGTTGTTCCCCTCTTTTCCACCAGAATTCTACATGCAACCGCCATGCTGTGGGGAGGTTCCCTGCTGCTGGAACAGGCAGCCATAGCAGTTGCCAAGATTAAAAAATTGGGCGAAGATCATCATGACTACCCATTCTACCAGGGCAAAGTTCAAACCACCAAATTCTATATTAGAAACATTGTACCGGAAATCTTTAAGATTGCTGAAATAGTTAAAGATTGCGACACCTCGGCGATTGATATTCCTGAAGAAGCTCTATAAGAATAAAACAATATACTAGCTGGCTAATGTTAACAGAGGGGCTGCGCGATAAAAGTATTATAGCGAAGCCCCTCCATGCTATCCGGTTAAAATGTTAATTTTCTAAACATTGAAGTATTAAAAAATTAACAATCCGAGGTGCTTTGAAGCCCCTTGTATATATCAAATAGCTAAAAACAATAAACCGTTTTTTATCGCTGTATAATCTTATTGAGCTTCCTCCAATTTCTTCCGTTCCTCTTCCACCAGTTTGCGCCTTAACAGCTTGCCCACTGCTGACTTTGGCAGTTCATCTCTGAATTCATATTTCTTGGGGACTTTAAATGGAGCCAGTTTTTCTTTGCAATAAGCCTGAAACTCTTCCAGGGTTGCAGTATCCCCCTGTTTTAATACAATATAGGCTTTTACTGTTTCACCGCGGTACGCGTCAGGCACCCCTGCCACCACAGCTTCTTGAACTTTGGGATGCTCAAATAGCACCTCTTCTATTTCACGGGGATAGATATTATAGCCGCTGGCGATTATCATATCTTTTTTGCGGTCCACAATATAGAAGTAACCGTCTTCGTCCATCCTGGCCATATCTCCGGTATATAGCCATCCGTCACGCAGTGTTACAGCGGACTGTTCGGGCATATTCCAATAACCTTTCATCACCTGCGGCCCCTTGATTACCAATTCACCAACTTCCCCAACAGGCAGAAACTCACCGGTCGTCGGGCTTAGCACAGCAGCGTCGGTAGCCGGGAAGGGAATTCCAATACTTCCTGGCTTGCCTTCTCCAAATATCGGGTTGCAGTGTGTTGTGGGAGAAGATTCTGATAACCCGTACCCCTCACCCACCTCAGTGTTAGTTCCCGCAAGGAGTTTTTGGTATTTCAATATCACGTCAACGGGCATTGGAGCTCCCCCGGAGTTATAGACCATAACTGCATCATATTCCTTAAATTCAGGGCAGTTAAGCAATGCAATGAACATTGTCGGAACACCCGGGAAAAAGGTGGGCTTATAATCTTTAATAATTTGGGCTATTTCCTCGGGCACGAAACGGGGCACCAGGATCATGGTGGTTCCTGCAGCCATGGCCAAATTCATGCAGGAGGTCATGCCGTAAACATGGAACAGCGGAAGCACTGTTAGCGTAAGCTGCTTTTTCTCTTCTCCGATAAAGAAATGGTCTGTCTGCTGAGAATTGGCATAAAGGTTGTAGTGTGTAAGCATAGCACCCTTGGATACCCCGGTGGTACCTCCCGTATACTGCAGCACGGCCAGGTCCTCCATTGGGTTAATTTCCACTTCCAGCGCGGGAGGACGGTCCTGGGCATAAAAATCAGGGAACCAGAGAGTATCATTCGACAATGTCTCAGGTTTACCAGTAAAACCAGTTAAGATAACCTTTTCCAGCGATGTGCTTTCTCTGATGTTCTTAACCCTAAAGTACAGGTCAGAAAGGGTAATAATCATTTTTGAGCCGGAATCATTTACTTGGTGCTGTATTTCTCTTTCCACATACAGGGGGTTGGTATTTACCACAATACCCCCCAGGCTTAAAATAGCATAATAAGCTATTACAAAATCAGGGCAATTGGGTAACATTACAGCCACCCTGTCTCCTTTGCGCAGCCCCAGTTCAAAAAAAACTGATGTTGCCCTCCTTACAGCTTCTGCCAGTTTTGCATAGGATACTTTATGACCGTAAAAAATCAAAGCTGTTTTTTGGGGATATTTCTTAGCCGAATTAAATAACAGGCTGTGTAAAGCTGTTGGTTCGATCTTAAGATCCCACTCTACCCCCCCTTGCTCGTAAACCTTAAGGTACGGTCTTGAAAATTCCACTATTTAATACCTCCATATATAAAAATTAATCAATCCTCTAAAAGTTATTCAACAACCGCATTAAAATATTTATAATATTTTGAAATTTAAATTAATTTAAAAACCGCTAAAACCATAGCGTTTTTCCATTGTTTTATCTAGTACCCCCTTTCATTAAGCATGTCGCTGTAATCATAAAAACCCTGACCGGTTTTACGACCTAACCTGTTCTTTGCAACCATGTCTATTACTGCGGGTGATGGCTTGTACTCAGGGTTACCGGTTTCACGGTAATGTTCCATTGAAATTAAAAGCACCAGGTCCAACCCAATTAAGTCCATTTGATAGAAAGGTGAAATTTTATGGCCCAGTCCTTCTTTCACGGCAATATCAATATCCTTAAATGAAGCAACTCCGGTATCATACAAAAACAATGCTTCTCTTTGGACAATTGATAAAATACGGTTAACCAGGAATCCATGAATTTCTTTATCCAACATGATTGGTATTTTGCCCATGCTTTTGCAAACGTCGGCAATTGTATTAACTGTTTCGGTTGAAGTATGAGGGCCCTTCACCACTTCAACCGGCAACATTGCAAGCGGGGGGACAAAAAAATGCATATTGCATAATTTCTCGGGTCTACCTGTAACGTCCGCTAATCTAGAGGTCACAATAAACGAACTATTAGTAACCAGTAAGGTTTGCTTGGGGCAAATCTTATCTAAACGGGCAAACATTTTACGCTTTAAAGCTAATACTTCCGGGATAACCTCTATAACTAAGTCAGCGTCGCTTGCCGCTTCTTCCAAATTACTGGTAAAAGATATATTCTCTTTACCTGCACATGCCGCATCTTCGGTCATTTTGCCTTTGGCTACACGATCAGGTAAATATTTTTCCATAAACAGCCGGGCTTTTTCCAGAATTTTTTCGTTAATGTCATTGCACTTAACTTGATAACCGGCCAGCGCAGCGCACAGGGCAATTTGATGGCCCATTGTACCCGCTCCAACCACGCAAACCTTATCGATACCTTTTACCTTCACTATTTACAGATCCCTCCACTATTTATAGTTAAAAGTTAGTCTATTTTTCTAACAATAATGTTAATTAATTTAACAAGTATAATCTTTTTATTTTGAATATTCCAAAAGCACTACCGTAGTAATAATGGAAGCTCCCCTATTTAATAGGGGAGCTTTTAGAAGCAATTATTTTACTTTATATAGTCCCATATCGAAACCATCTTCTGCTTTATAGCGATTAAAAATGTAATGGCGATACATTACATACTGGTTATAGTCACAGGCAATTCCCTCTTCCTTCATGGCTTTTTCAAATTCCATTAAGTCCGGGGGACATCCTTTGATGGCAATGGCATGCTTAATATTGGGGTTATCTTTATTTAACTGACAGGGACATCTGCCAAATAAAACAGTTTTGTCAAAGCCAGGTGCAGCAACTTGTACTTTACCGCTTACTACTTCGAGATTGGGTAAGGGCTCGCCCTTAAAAGCCGACATAAACATAATCAATACCGGGTTGAAGAGCATTGAACAACCTGTGCACATGGTGTTGTCATACTTGCGTATAGCAAGCCCGGTAATACCACGTTTGGCGAAACCAACGGGACCGGTGTTTTCCTCAGTCCATTCCCAATCATAATCCAGAAACTTGCTGTTTTTCTCTACATCTTCTCCCCTAACCTCAATATCATTAATATCAAGGCTGCCGCCATTACGCTTGGCGAAATAAGTTAGGAACTCAACATCTTCTGCCTTATAACCAAGCAGCGCTGCCCCGACTATATCTGCAGACAGCGTATCACGCGAAGCAACCAGCAGGTTTAGCCTCTCGGCTTTGCCGGTTGGCCCCGGTCCCTTGGCCAAACCAAATACACCGTCGATCAAGGTTAACGCTACAGGCAATTTTTCAATGATGTGCGGGAATATATAGTTCAGGTCAGTATCTTTATTGTGACAGAACATTTTTGATTTGCGATTTAACACGCCTTTAAAGTTTTTAATGCCCAAAGACACCATGGTCTGATTATGTGTTTTCAACACCGGCACATTTATAATCTTGTCGGCTGCAAGCACACTTTCGGCTATTGATAATTCATAGCCGCCGCAATCAACCTTTTCAAATTTCTCTTCGTTAAAATCAATTAATTTTACTCCGTATCTTGCTTGTAACTTATCGTAGCCTAATTCCTTAAATATAGCCTGACCAATCGTTCGGGGGACCATTAACGGAGCTTCACCGATAGTAAGGTCGGTAAAACCCTCTTCGGCTAAAATTTGCACCAGCGCCGACATTACCGCTGATGTG
This sequence comes from Desulfotruncus arcticus DSM 17038, assembly GCF_900113335.1. Lineage (GTDB taxonomy): Bacteria > Bacillota > Desulfotomaculia > Desulfotomaculales > Desulfallaceae > Desulfotruncus > Desulfotruncus arcticus. Next base: position 304,867 of record NZ_FOOX01000001.1, on the reverse strand, counting down.
GCAACAACACCGTATGGTGGAAACGGCAGATCAAAATCCCACGATACCAAATTAGGCTTAATTAAAATTTTATCCCCTTTATGCAAACCGGCCAGACCCTGGCATAAATCCAGCGCCTGGCGTACTGACTTATAGGCATCATCAAACTTTGTCACTGATACTAACAGCTTAGTCATTTAAATCAAACCTCCATAAATTAAATCCTTTTTTTTATTAGCAATTGCAAAATTGCTGCCATTACTGTTTTGCCATCCTGGTTTTTTATTTCCTGCTTTATCTTAACCAAGCCCTGATTCGATCCTTTATCTTTTTTCTCCAAAACTTCAAGTTCAGCATGAATAGTGTCTCCAATTAACGTTGGTGCTGTAAAACGCACATTATCCATGCCGTAAAACGCAACAACTGTTCCTCCCGAGAGATCCCATAAACCCGATGATACGGATAATACCAGCAAACCATGAGCTATCCTCTGCCCAAACGGTGATTTGGCGGCCCATTCCCGGTCAGTATGTAGTTGGTACCAGTCACCACTAAACGCTGCAAATAAAACAATATCGGTCTCTGTAATGGTCCTGCCGCGAGAAGCCCAACAGTCACCGACATTCAAATCTTCATAATAACTACTTAACAAAGCTATAACCCCCTTTTGATTGGCTGCAAGTTAAAACCTTTTATCCCACTCATTTAAAAGGAATCTATTAACCTTACCCGTACCATTGTGAGGCAATTCAGGCACGAACTCAATAATCCTGGGGTATTTATAGGCCGCCATCTTTTGGCGTGACCATTCAATGATGTCACGCTGGCTAACGCTGCCAACATATTCTTGTCTTAATACGACATACGCCTTCACAGTTTCTATCCGGTAAGGGTCTGGTATGCCTACAACTGCAGCCTCAGCTACGGCGGGGTGTTCACATAGAAAATTTTCTACTTGCTGTGGGAATATCAGAAAACCGGAAGCTTTAATTATTTCTTTTTTTCTGCCAACAAGATAAACAAATCCGTCTTGGTCCAATCTTGCTACGTCACCCGTAGCAAGCCACCCGTCATGAAGTGCCAACCTTGTTTCACGTGGTCTATTCCAATAACCCAACATTACCTGTGGTCCCTTTACCATTAACTCACCTTCTGAACCCAGGGGCAGTTCTTTATCCCAGTCGTCAATATCAACAATCTTAATTTCCGTTTCATGTACTGGAATGCCGACAGATCCGGGGCGTGGGTTATCCATTGGGCTTAAGGTCACTTGTGATATTGTTTGGCTTAAACCATATCCTCCACCTAAAGATGCCCCTCCTGTAAGTTCACAAAAGGCCTGAACTACTTTAGGTGAACCTCCGGACAAGCAACAGCGGAGAGAAGTTAAGTCACGGTTTCTAACGCCCGGGTAATTCAAAATAGCAATATTCATTGTTGCGATACTGGCCCAGTGGGTACACCGGTATAACTCTATTGCTTTAAGAACCGTTTCGCTGTCATACCTGGCCAACAGTATCATTGTTCCGCCTGAATAAAAAGGCATACACATGCTGTGCACAAGTCCTGTCGCTTCAAACAGGGGTAAAACTGACAGATGTATGTCACCCAACCTGCCATCAAACCAGTTGGCTGATACTGCTGTATTAAATAGCAGGTTACGGTGGGTTATCATGGCGCCCTTGGGCGTACAGGTAGTTTCTGCCGTATACTGCAATAAGGCCAGGTCGTCTATTACCGGTTCTTCATTAATCTCCCGGCTATCCCGGGACAACATATCTATGAAGCGTATTGCGCCCGGGGTTTTAATTGATGCGGTTAAAAGAGTGTGGTGTGGCGGCAATGTTGGGTCTTGCGGTAAAAATTCTTTACGATTGGTTGCAATTACGTTTGCCACAGGTGTACGCTTCCAGACAGAATTGAAAACCGGGAAAAGGTCATCTTGCAAAATGATAGTTTCCGCACCTGCATCTGTTAGCTGGTAAACAAGTTCATCACCTAAAAACATTGGGTTAGACGGCACTATTACCGCACCGATTTTACATCCCCCAAGCATAGCTATAATAAACTGCGGGCAATTTTCCATATAAAGGCTTATACGGTCACCATGTCTAATTCCCAAATCTACTAATGAAGATGCAAAGCGGTTTACCAATTGGTCAAGTTCACTATAGGAAATAACCCGGCCATAATAATTCACCGCCGTACGCGTGGGGCTATTTTGAGCATGCTTTGCAATAGTCCAAGTTATTGGCTTTTCTGGGAATTCTAAATTTTTAGTGACTCCTTTGGGCCATGATTTAAGCCAAATCTTTTCCACCATAGTTTTTACCTGCATTTATTTTTTTGAGCAAATAATACTAAGCACATGTTATTCACAATAGAAAAGTTGTTAATATAATAAACATTAAAATTTGATAATCACAATATACTGCTGTTTAATCATTATGAATAATGCAACCCATTTATTAAACAAAAAACAAGTAACCACCGTGGCATGTTATTAACGTTACTCTAGCTTATGATACTTATTGCAATATTTATGCCAGTCAAAAGAATAAATAACAACTGAACCAACTTTTTTAAATATGACATATCCATACCTAACCAGTCATATCAACTTTTTTAAGCTTTTTCCATAGGGTGGTCCGGCTTAAACCCAGCACCTTGGCTAATTCTCCTTTACCGCCTTCCACCACTTCAGCAGCTTGTTCTATGATTTGCCTTTCCATATCTTCCATACTGCCTAACTTAATTACCAGCATATGCTTATCATATAGGGAGCTTTCACCCGGCATGTTCTTTTTAAGCTTATTAAGCAAGCTCCTGAGTGTTTTACAGGTAGTTGCATCTTCTTCACCCAAAGCCACATATCTTTCGACAAATCCTTCCAGTTCACGTATGTTGCCCGGCCAAAGATAGCTTTTCTGTTCTTCCAAGACTTTTTCAACAATATGTAATTCTTGACTGTGATCAGAGCCGATGAGCCGTTGGTAAAAATGCTTAAACAGAAGAGGTAGGTCCTCCATACGCATACGCAGTGATGGAATGTGTAGGTGCAGTACATTTAGTCGATAGTATAAATCCACCCGGAATTCGCCTTTCTCAACAGCCTCCTGCAAATTCCTATTGGTAGCACTTATTACCCTAACGTCAACTGGAATCACACGTTGACTTCCCACGGGCATTATTTCCTTTTGCTGGAGCACTCGCAGCAAACGAGCCTGCAGAGTGGGACTAAGGTCACCTATTTCATCCAGAAAAATTGTCCCCCCGTGAGCCATAGCAAATAAACCCTGCTTGCCTCCCTTTTTGGCGCCGGTAAACGCTCCTTCCTCATAACCAAAAAGCTCACTTTCCAACAAACTTTCAGGCAGTGCTGCACAGTTTATCGCCACAAAAGGGCCATTGCGGCGGATGCTTTCGTTATGTATACTTTGGGCAAATAGCTCTTTACCCGTGCCGCTCTCGCCGGTAATTAACACAGCTGCATCTGAACGGGTATATTTCCGCGCTTCCCTGATGGTTTCTTCAATCATAGCACTGCGACCAATTATGTCACTAAAACGATAATGAGCTATTAATCCCTGATGGTTAATCTCTTTACGCAGGCTGGTTTCTATTCGTTTAATTTTCTCTGTAACCTGAAAAGTAACTACAAGGCCAGACTGATTATATATAGTTACCGGGATCCTGTTTATAGTAAAGGTTAAGCCGTTGAATTCAACTGTTTCACCGCTGGTGGCAGTACCATTGCCAACAATTTTCTTACAGGCATAATTAGATTCAATTACCTTACTGATGGGCTGTTCCAATACTGCATCTGTCGACAGGCCGATTATTCGCTCCGCAACTGAGTTAAATATGGCAACTTTGCCCCGCTCATCCACCGCCAGTATTCCGTCATAAGCATTTTCTAAAATAGCCTGGAGGGACTTGCAAAGTTTTACATTTCTACGACTTATTCTGGTTATTTGAACTGCTTTCTCCAGTGCATCTTTAATCAGCAATTGATCGCAATGGATTAAAAAAGCAGGTAAACCTACTTCTCCGGCACATTCAACAGCTGAAACGGTAGTGCTAACCAGAGCATCAATGTTTCCTTGCATATTATTTAGCCGCCTAATTAGCTCGTCCTTTTCACGATACAAAAGGGGTTCAACGTCCAAGTCCAAAGTAGAGGCCAAACCGGATATGTCAACGCGTGGTGACAGATAATCCAGTTCTGCAAGAATTATTTTTCGCCCCTCTTCTTTGGCCCTGCTTAAGGCAATTAATACTTCATAAGCAGAAACCTGAACTGTAAAAACAGGCAGCCTAGTTTTGCCACGCAATTGGTCGGCTATATTTTCACAGGTTACAACCGCTTCAACGGCATAACCGTTTTCCCATTTTTTTAGCATCCCGGTTATATCAGCATTTTTATAATCATTTATTATCAGATTTATTCCAAGCTCTTTTGCTAATTCACCAGCGATTTTACTTAATTCTATATTGGTAGAAATTAATTCTATCTTGGGCAGTATCACCAAAACCACCTCTAATGAATAATTAAACTCAGGTATAATTATAATCATTCTTTTATCACGTGCATTTATTTAAATAGATTTACTCCACCCATTAATATTTCCCAAAATATTAATCCAATTTCTCCGGGTTTAAGTTTGCCGGCAGGGTTCATCCACTGGTGGGTCCAGTCACACATGCCAAAAATCGCTTTGACAATAATATCAACCTCCAAGTCCTTACGAAATTCACCGTCGGCAACTCCGGCTTCCACCACTGACTGAAATATTTTTTCACAATGTTCTCTTTTAGCTTTTATAATCGCCATTTTATCTTCACCAATGTATTTATATTCTTGAAAGAAAACGACGACATAGGGCTTAAAATCAGCTATCAGTTGGACCAGGTCTATGATTAATTGCTGCAATTTTTGAGCGGCATTAAGATCTGCCTTTTGTAATACATGATTTGCCTTTACTAATAACACATCAATAAATCTTTCATGTATTACGAATAAAATTTCGGTTTTATTTGGGAAGTAATGGAATACAGCCCCTTTGCTTACACCCGCGTTTTCACTGATTTCCTGAATGGTTGTAGTATGATAGCCCTTCTTTTCAAAGAGTTCTACTGCCGAAAGAATAATTTTATCACGAGTCTCCATAAATCATACTCCTTGTAAAACAATTTGGTTAACTGAAAGATCCAATATTTATACCGGCTGGCCGGTTTAATATTTGTCTATAGCATATTAAGTTTAAAAAATTCTGTCAACAATTAAATTGAGAGCCCCTTCCCGGTTAAGGCGGGTCTCACAAGAATTTTATTAGGACTCTTGGATGATGCCTTACTAGCAAGGCATCAGTTTTGCGTGTACGTTCTTTAAACCAGATATATAAAAAGAAACCTGAGCAAAATTTGACCACAAAGTATTGTTAATATACAATGGGAATTTATTAAAAAATTTGATAAAATTTTACCTGGATTGGGCCGATATTTCAAAAAAATTAAGGGGAGATAACAATGCCAAGATTACCTGTTTTACCTTTGGAGCAAATGCCAGAAAAAACTCGCAATATGATCACAGGAGGGAAATCCGGTTTAAGTGGCTTAAATATCAATAAAATGATGGCACATGCGGAAAATAGCGTTCGCCATTTTGCGCGCCTGGGTAATTCTTTGCTTACTCAGGCTGAACTTAACGAAAGACTGCGTGAACTGGTGATTCTCAGAGTGGCCACCCTTTGCCACAGTCATTACGAATGGTACCAGCATGAAATTTTAGCCAGAAAAGTGGGGATTCCGGAAGAACAAATAACTGCTGTGAAAGAAGGACCTGACAGCCCGGTATTTAATTATTTGGAAAAGGCAGCGCTGCGCTATACCGAAGAGGTTACACTTAACGTTAAATCCAGTGATGAGGCTTTTAATGAAGTTGCCGAACATTTAAATCACCGTGAACTGGTGGAATTAACCTTGACAATAGGCTTTTACAACCTCGTTGCCCGCTTTCTGGAAAATACAGAGGTCCAAGTCGAAAACCAGTAATTCTGCTCTAAAAGCAAGGCGGTTAGCTTAAACCAACCGCCTTGCTTTTATGATTTATATTTAAGTTTTTGTTTAAATTTTTTCTATTTATAATTATTTACTTGATTGCTCAAGTTTTTTCTTCTCTTCTTCAACCAGCTTGCGCCTTAAAAGCTTGCCAACTGCTGATTTGGGAAGATCTTCTCTGAAATCAACCATTTTAGGAACCTTGTAAGGGGCAAGTCTTTCCTTGCAAAAACCAATAATCTCTTCTTCCGTAGCAATTTCACCCTGTTTAAGAACAATATATGCCTTTACTGTTTCACCACGGTAAAGGTGGGGAATCCCGGCAACCATTGCTTCTTGTACTTTTGGATGTTCAAAGATAACTTCCTCAATCTCACGGGGATAGATATTGTAGCCGCCGGCGATAATCATATCCTTTTTACGGTCGACAATGAAGAAATAGCCATCTTCATCCATTCTAGCCATGTCACCGGTATGCAGCCAGCCATTAATTAGGGTCTTCTCCGTTTCCTCGGGGCGATTCCAATATCCCTTCATCACCTGAGGCCCCCTGATAACCATCTCGCCAACTTCACCAACGGGCAGCGGGTTTCCGGTATCCGGGTCAACCACCGCAGCATCAGTTGCGGAGTAAGGTATACCTATGCTGCCAGGTTTGCCAACACCAAAGAGTACGGGGTTGCAATGGGTTACAGGCGATGCCTCGGATAAACCATAGCCTTCACAAAACAGGGAATCACTGCCTTCCAACTTTTTATTCATACCATAATACACTTCCAACGGCAGCGGACCGGCGCCGGAATTATACAGCATTACGTTGGAGAAATCCTGATAGTCCTTGAAGTCCGGGCTATTAAGTATAGCAAAGTACATCGTGGGAACACCCGGGAAAAACGTGGGCTTATAATCACTGATAATTTTGCCAATTTCTGCGGGCACAAATCTGGGAACTAAAATCATGGTAGTTCCGGCAGCCATAGCCAGGTTCATGCAGCAGGTCATACCGAAAACATGGAAGAAAGGAAGTACACTAAGGATAAGCTCCTTAATTTCATCCTTAATGACAGATGCCATTACCTGACAGGAATTGGCATACAGGTTGAAGTGGGTGAGCATAGCTGCCTTGGGCACACCGGTAGTCCCACCGGTATACTGTAATACGGCCAGGTCTTCCATCGGGTCTACTTCAACAACTGGCGGCATCGGACGGTCTACTGAGTACAGGTCGGGTAACCAAATAGTATCATCGGGCATAGTTTCCGGTTTGCCTGTGAATCCGGTGATAAATACTTTTTCCAGCTGAGTATTTGCGCGTATGTTTTTGACCCTGGGATAAAGGTCGGCCAGGGTAACCATCATCTTGGAACCGGAATCGTTAACCTGATGCTCGATTTCCCTTTCTACATACATGGGATTGGTATTAACCACTACCCCTCCAAGACTTAATATAGCATAGTAAGCTATTACAAAATCAGGACAGTTAGGAAGCATAATGGCTACCCTGTCGCCTTTTCTTAAACCCATCTCATTTAATGCCGACGCAACTCTTCTTACGCACGCTTCAAGCTGAGCATATTTAATCTCCTGCCTATAAAAAATAATTGCAGTTCTATTTGGCGCTTTTTTAGCCGAATTAAATAACAAGCTGTGCAGGGGCTTGGGATCAATTGTAATATCCCAATCAATACCTGCGTTCTCGTAAATTTTTAAGTACGGCCTTGGAAAATCCATCCTCTGACACCCCCATATTAATTAAAAATTGTCGCAATTTAAATCATTGTGCAATTTTCATACCGGATGTTCAAATTTATAGTTTTATGTAAAAAACAAATAGCCGCAGGCTATTTCTAAAAATATTAAAAACCGCGGCACTAATGAAAATATTTATACTTTTATACCAAGTCTATATTTTAAACAAGAATGTTAATTAATTAAACATTATTAATTATCTTCTTCTATACCGGCAACGACTCTAGCCAATTTCTTTTTATAATCCAAATTGGCCTGGCGTGAAATCATAATCCTCTGGGCCTGGGGAGAGCCGGCGCCATGCATAGACTCAGTCCGGTAACCAACAGCAGCACAACCAAGGGTCATATTTTCCACCAGTCGCAGCATTCGCATGCGGTGCTCCGTCGGTACTGTCTGTACACCTCTGAAGTACTTTTCTATATACGGACCAATTTTAGGATGTCGGAAGTCTTTTTCCGATGGCATTGTTACCATTAAACCACCAGCGATATCTTCAGCCAGCCGGGATATTTCATAAGGGAAACGGGTTACGTTCTGTTTGCAAACATTAGCCAATAACTGATTGATTAGAAACGTTCCCGAGGAAGTCCGGTGCCCCTGGCAGGAACAGGCAATACCACAGGAATAAAGTGTCTCGTTAAGGTGAATCATTTCAATCAATTTATCTTTGATGTGAGAGGCTTTAGCTGCGCCATTGTAATCAGCCAGCATCGCAGCGGCGCCGATGAGTACGTCACCCACCCCAACCTTGCATCCACCGTAACTCTGACGGTGATAACCGGCAAAGCGTTCAACCAGATTCCCGGCAAACTGGTATTCCCTGAGCATAAACACACGTTCTTTAGGAACAAAAACATCTTCAAAAATAACCAGTGCTTCCTGTCCACCATAACGCGCATTACCAACATCCATATCCGAACCTTCCATTTTTCTGGTATCACAGGACTGGCGCCCATAAATATAAAAAATACCAGGGGTATCGCTTGGCACAGCAAATGAAACCGCATAGTCCTTGTCTAGCTCGGCCATGGCTATAGTAGGCATGACACAGATTTCATGAGAATTAATAGCCCCGGTTTGATGAACTTTGGCCCCGCGGACCACAATCCCATCTGGGGATTCACTTACCACACGCAGGTAAAGGTCTGGGTCCGCCTGTTCACTGGGGCGTAAGGAACGGTCTCCTTTGGGGTCAGTCATGGCTCCATCCACTACCAGGTCGTTATCCTGCACATATTGTAAAAAGCTGCGAAACCGCTGATGATAAACCGAACCCAGTTGCTGATCCATTTCAAAAGTGACACTGTCAAGGGCATTAATAGCGTCCATGCCTACACAGCGCTGGAAGCAAGAGGCTGTTTTTTGCCCCATCATACGCAACATCTGCACTTTGCTCACCAGGTCATCCGTGCTCTGGTGAAGATGGGTGAACCTGTTGATGGTTTCTCCCGATAGGTTGGATGTCGTGGTCATCAATTCGCTGTACCTTTCATCAGCTGCCAGTTCGAAGCTCTTAGCAACAGAATTGATAGAAGGTCGAACAATAGGGTGATCTACGAAATTTTCCAACAATTCTCCAAACATATAAAGTTTAATATCTAATTTTCGTAAACTATCCAGGTACTCCTGCGTGGTTTTTAAAGCCATTGCACATCTCCTTTTTAAAGTTTTTAGTAGACCAAGATTTTCTGCAATTCAGACCCCGCACATTATATACTACTTTCCGCCAAAGGATTTCTTAACAGCTTCCATAAAGTCTACCGCATCATGACGCACGGCAGTATAGAAATCCGTATCCTGGTAACGGTAAAGTATTTCTCTGGTCATCCTTAGGGCATGCTCTTTTTTGGAGGCCAAATTTTGGGCAAGCTCCAGCGCCGTTGGCATTAACCGGTCATCTGGCAACACTTGCGTTACCAAACCCATGTTCAAGGCCTCCTGTGCATCAAAGGTGCGAGCGGTGAGACATAATTCCATGGCACGGCCCAGGCCGATTATCCTGGGGAGCATGTAAGGGCTGGCAAACTCGGGCACTACTCCCAGATGGGTAAATCGAAAGCACATTTTGGCGCTTTCAGCGGCAAGCCTGATATCACACATTAAGGTAATTGTTATACCCATGCCCACAGCTGCTCCGTTGATGGCTGCAATTAAGGGCTTTTGAAACTCATGCATCAGGGTAATCTGCTGCCCCGCCCCTCCCTGGTTCAATGAAATTTCAAAACTGGTCGCACCTTCGCTAAAAGATTTTAAATCAGTGCCTGAACTAAAGGCAGGCGGAGTACCCGTTAATATAACCGCACGAATAGAATCATCCTGATTGGCCCGGCGCAATATTTGCAGGTATTCTTCATGCATTGTCCTATTCCAAGCGTTGCGCACCTCCGGACGGTTCATGGTAACGACTAAAACGTTTTCTTTTACATCGTAAAGAAAGCATTCGTAATTCATGTTTAACCTCCTATTGTTTGTTGTACATTATCAATAAATTTTAATAAGTATTATTTGCAAAGTTGATACCATACTGATCGTGGGCGCATTGTTGTTGGTATTACGAGCAGGTGAGAACAGGGGGTACTGCCAGCGGTATTTTTCAGGCCACCTTAAACCTGTGCAGTGCTCTGGGGCCTCTTTTGGGAGGAATTATCGCCTAGTGCTTTGACACAAAAGTCCTGAAACGAAAACTAATGACTTTAAAGCCAAAATGATTTACATATAAAACACTATCGGTTAATAACTAAATTCTCGTCAGGAATTTTGTGTCAAAGCTGCACGTTTTCAATCGAACTAGTGCCGTCTTAAAAAAGGATGTTTTGCCAAATAAGTTATAAGCTAATTACATTGCCCAAAAGTGTGCAAGAATTTATATGTCAATGCACTAGTTTACGGGCTACCACGGGGTAATGCTTTTTGCTGCCGCCATCGGGGTAGCCGGGCTGGTAGTGACTATGCTTTAAAATCTTGATTTTAGTTTATTCCACAAACCACTACCAATCATTTTATCGGCAACCTTTAGAATTTGCTGAATAACCTCTAGTACATCCCCTTCACCAGCCCAATATTTTCTTACTACTCCAGGGTCAGTATTATTAATTATTGAGTTTAAAACATAGGCAGCCACTGCAATGTCCTCAACATATCCAGCAGGGCCAAGTAATGCTTCTGGCACTAAATCTATAGGACTGATGAAATAAGCAATTGCTGCTGCCAGTTTTACTTTATCAGCTACCAATACCTCCCTATCAAGAGTTAGCTTATATAGCAAATAAAACAAATCAGGGGCAAGCATGATGTATTCGGCCCACTTATTATTCGCCCCATCTTTACTTAACCAGTCTTTAATTTTGATCCTTAATTTTTGGTAGAAATCAGCCTCTTTTGTAGTCAAGATCAATCACCCCCGGAAATTTAAATTAATTATAGGTTCGCAATTTGTCTGTTTTTTCCTGCTTCAAAAAACAGATCTGCTTAAAACAGAAAAAACCCGTAAGTCCTTGATTTATAAGGCTTTACGGGTTTCATGAAATTACTTTCTGGTCGGAGCGACACGACTTGAATGTCAACTCCAAAACTGTCAACCCCTCAGGCTATTGTGTTTGTCCATGCTAGTCGGACAAACTGTCCGACTCAAGATAATTTGCAATGCTCACTCCGCCCCTTATTGCATGTGCGTATATCGCTGCCGTGGTAGCGGTGGAACTATGCCCTAAGAAAGCCGAAACAGTGGCTAGTCCTTCCCCGGCATCCAATTTTATAGATCCTGCGGTGTGTCGAAGACCATGAAGTTTGATATGCTCTAATCCAGCTTTTTTTAGTGCCCTATTCATAGTTTTCCGTACAGCGCTCTCTTTCATGGGCCTGCCATCTAATGCTGGGAAAACCAAATTATCCGGATTGGTGCATCGTTCAACCTGTTTATGCCTGGCAAGCTCTTTTAAAGTTTCATCATCAAGTTGAATTGTACGTCGGCTAGAAAAGTTCTTGGGTTCGTCTTTCAATATCCGCTTACGGCAGTTTGCCGAACGCTGGATTTTAAATGTACTTTTGTCAAAGTCCACATCTTCCCACTTCAAGCCCAGGACTTCACCAAGCCTAATCCCTGACACAGCCAACAAACGTATAACCAAATAATGGCGATAACCCTTTGCAGCTTCCAATAGTTGATACAATTCCTTTCGGCCTAAAACAATTGCTTCTTTACGTGGAACTTTTGGACGCCTTAAACCTTCCAGCGGATTATTGCTTAGTAACCCCCAGACGACAGCTTGCCGTACGGCTGTCCGTAAGGTATCAAAAAAGTCACGCTTAGTCCGCGGAGAATTATTTAGCCCTTGCAATGCTTGTTGAACTTCTGGTATGCTTAGTTTATGCAAAGAAAAATCACCAACGCATTCCTTTAAGCGCCGAACGTGCCAAGCATTTTTTGCCCATGTACCTTCATCGTAAGTTTCTTTAGTTACAATAAGCCACTGATCCAGGTACTCACCTAGTGTCATTTTACCGGCCTTTGATCCCGTATATTTTTTCTTTAAGGACAATTCCAACTCATCTGCACGGAGTTTTGCTTGTGGCCGGGAACCATAAAAAGTTTCGCTATGACATAGCTTCTTGCCAGTGTCATCTCTGCCCAAATAGATTATTATTGCGTATTTATTTGGGCCTCTTCTTCTTATCTGTGCCAATTAGATTACCTCCCCAAATTGGGTAAGGCAGGTACTGTCATATTCTCCGTACTTGTAAACATTTCCTGCTTCAAAAAGGTTTTTAAAGATTCCTCTGGAACCCTAATACGCCGTTCGGACATTCTAAGCGCCTTTAGCCTTTTTGTGTAGATAAGCTCATATACATATCCTTTTTTTACACGCAGAATTTTGGCCACTTCTGGAACAGTATATAGTTGCATGCATAAAGCCCCCTTTTATAAACATAAAACCCCCGGATATGCCGGAGGTTTTTTACTACCAATTTTAAGTTAAACAATCTTCACAATAGGCACGCCCGTTGCTGGTTTTGGAATTTTCCTGCCCTCGGCCATGGCCGCATAGATCCAGGATAGTTTAACATCTTCCAACCTGGCCATTGCTTCTTCCGGAGTGCCGCCGTGTGTTTTACACCCGGGTAAGTCCTTGTGTTCAGCCAACCATTCCCCACCGGCCAACCTGGTTAATACAACCGGGTATTTTACATCCCTGTATGCTTCGCTTCGATGAATTAAATCAGAATGATCGGCAGGAATATCAAGAAAACGGTCTAATTCTCCTTCAAGAGCATCGGTATTAATTTTAATTGAACTCATAATCATAGACACTTGATACACCCCCTTACCTAGCCTTGATGCCTATGTAGTTTAATAAGTTTTTGATGTCCTGGACCTGGTATAGCCGCAAATTTTCATTTTCCATGAGAACAATTGATTTAGAATACCCTGAATATGTAAAAACCCGATGGCTGCCTGATCTTTTTCGCATCGAGCATCCAATTACCAATAACAACCGTGCTGCTTCCTGGTAGGGTATATCCAATGGAACGGGGTGCTGATAAAATCTCTTTAATAGTTTTTCAAATTTGCCCAACGTAAATACACCTTCTTGCCTATGTATATTTTAAACTTTATTTAATTAGGTGTATAGGTAGTTGATTAAGAAACTATCAATTAAAATCCGGCAGTGGTACCGTCACCACCGGTCCGGCATTACTCGAATCTGACTTAGACCTCCTTTTTCGAGCTTGCCAGCTGTATATTTTGCTGTGACAGTACAAACATTGCTACGTCTCCAGGTCAGATATAAGAATTAGTACTATACCATCTAGAAAGCTATACAGGAATGATTATTTCGAATCATGTATCTGCCCTGGGCGTGATAACGGCCGCCACCGTGCTCTATTCGGCACCAGCTTGTATTGAGTCTACCCTCAGCAGACAGAGCAACACAATATAGAAGTACATTAAAGACAATCAATCCAACGGACCAAACCCTCGGATGGGTCCCCGCCATTGACGGGCTTACCGCAGCTATGCCGGCTACTTTGACAGTTTGTCATTTCTCCTTTTCCATTAAGGTCCACGGGGATTCAAGTGTCCAGCTCTCCGCCGTTAAGGCTCTCCCCAGGGCTGAAACCGCGGCCAATCTCGTCGCCTGTTGTGATATTGTCTCTTTAACTACAATTTTTCAAGGAGCATTAAAGCTCGCACCTTTACACAGGGCGAAAATCAGAAACTAATATAATGCGGATTGCACTATGCCTTTTTGTCAAATCTTTGTTTAATATGTCTTTTTGTCAATCTAGCATATTCTTGTCTTTGTGTCAATATAGAAATATAATTGGCTTATATTAAATTAAAGGTGGTTCCAAAATGACTAACATTACTTTTGGTGAATACCTACGCGCCATAAGAGAAAGCAGAATGCTTTCTCAAAAAGAATTGGCAGCTAAAGCTAATATAGATCCATCACACTTAAACAAAATAGAAAAAGGAATTCGAATGCCATCTGATGATGTACTATTTCGATTGGCTGACGTTCTTGTTGCAGACGAATTGTTTCAAGCCGCTGGCCGGGTGATACCTCCGGAATTTGAGGAGAAATATCCTCCTTTTAAAAGTAATCCAGTAATGCAAAAATTAAATGAAATAATACAAAAAAATAATGAAATTAAAGAATCACTTCCAAATAACTTAAAAAAAATGTTAGCCATTTACCAAAATCGGTACGATACAATTGTAAAAAAAAGAATAAAAGCTGAAAATATTATAAGGACAATGGAAAGTGTAGTTACTTACAATGATGCATGTATTTCCTTCCACGACTTAGTTGGTAAGATGTGGGAGTTTGAATTGGTAAAATGGGAAGAAGGACTAAGTGCTGGTAATATTGAAGCCATAATTGAAATATGGGGTGAAATAAATAAAGTAATTAAAGAAGATATGGTTACGTTTATTGCGGAAATTTTTAAGATTGATAAAGATGATGCAGAATTAGTAGCCGCAATTTTAAAAGTAATCAGAGAAAGGAAAAAGCCCTCTACGGATGATTAGAGGGCTTTTTATTTTTCGATTGATCTACAAAGCTTTTAAAATCTTCATAATAAATACGATAAGTTGATCCAAATTTATAACATGGTAGAATCCCGTTAACGGCCCATCTGTATACAGTACGTCTAGGCACATTAAGTATATCTGATATTTCTTTTATGCTAAGAAAGTAACTTTCTTTTTCAGTTTTACTGATCGGGTTATCGCTATCGATGATGAGTTCGCCGGATACGGACAAAAAACTTGAATTTTTGTTCATAATATTATCACTCCCTTAAATTCATAAAAAATTAGTGTAAACAAGTTAATAATACTTTATTAGCCCCGCCCAAGGAACCAGGCGGGGCTATCATGCAATCGGATTAAAGCATATTAGCTACAGTTTCAGGAATGTTCATCCGGCCATCCTTTATCACAGCGGGAGCTGGCATTTTAAAAGGCTTAGCATTATGGTAAGCATTAGTTGAACCATTAACAAATTGCCAAATATCACTAACATCATTATGGGGAAATACAAAAACCTGATGGAAGCTGCCAGTTTGTTCATAATAAACCTTGAAGTTATGCTCATCGGCATACTGGCGCAGCATAATCATTTTTTCCTGTTGCTGCTGCCCGGCAAAGGCTGTTGTTGAAGCAATAGCAAAAATCATCGCAAAAATAGTAAGGCTTAATATTTTTCTCATCAAAAAACCTCCTCAAAAATTAGTTATATTTCATTACATGCCTGCTACACCTGTATAATTTACAGTTAGAATACCATTAATATCATTTAATTTATATGTCCAAGTACCCGACTTGGTTCTAGAGTTGCATCTTCACAATCCGTGTTCTGGGCAATGACGAACATTATAATGGGTCGTATATTTCACCGTCACGCTAATATTGCTGGCCGTTAGCATGTACTCCTGCGGACTTTTAATCCAGCTATTAAGTTCCGGATGCATAATGCTTTCAACATTAGCTCCGTTTTCAGCCCACATTTCTTTGAATTGCCCTACGGCTGCCTGTTCTTGGCTTTTCCAGGCCAGTTCTGTTGTAAGCGTTGAGCCTGAAGGCGGCAGCTTATGTTTAAAGTCATAGTTTTGGTCGGTCCCTTTTGGCGGCACAGGGTCGCCAAAGGTATAGCGCGGGTTTTGTTTCGGGTAAATTAGTGTAGCGGTTATCGAATAATCATCCAACTGGTTATAGCTTGCGGTACCGCACTCTGATTCTATATCCGGCTTCGGAGGCGCAACCGCTATTGTGTAATCTATTGCGTCATTACCGCTAACGCTTGACACGACTTTGAGCGGTCTTAAATACGCTGTCACGGTGTCGGTCCACCTTGCCGTGTTCGGTTGTCTGATGCTGTTGCCGGTGTCCGGCTTGCCTGTCACTACGCTATACTGGCTCACCGCCTGGAATGTCAGCCCTGAGCCTGTTTGTATTACCGGTGGCGGTACCGGGGCGGAAAGGTTAATGGTTACGCTGTCTTTGTTGTCGTCCCAGGTTGTTTCATCCGGCGGTTGGTTGTGGCCCGGGTTTACCTGAACAGTCACTAATGTACTGCTATCAGGCATTGTAAACGGGAAATGTAAGTCTTTTGTTTTATCTATGGTTACGTTCCCTTCATAGACTTTTTTGCTACCCAGGTACCATTGGACAAGTGTTGTAATCGGCGTATCACTGTCACTGGTGATCTCCCCGGTTACTGTTATTGCTTCGCCGGCTAACGCTTCTTCAGGGGGTGAGGTTATGGTTACGGCCAGATTCATTTCTTGTTCTTTAGGTACCCCATACCAAGTTATGATGGCAGGAAGATACCAGCGCCAACCTTCAACCATGCTGCCAATGTTGGAAGGTTCGTAACCGATGTATTGACGGTATTGAGGGTTTTTTAGGTCGAGTGCGTTTTCCGGTGGATCTGGTAGATCAAGTCCCCATTCTACTGATGCACTACCAGTGCTCAGATCTTGATTTACTATTTGGGCTGATAGGTTTTGGGGAAGGTAATCTAAGTAATTCCTCTGAAAATCTAGCCATGACATAATACCTTGTTGTCCTGTTCCAGGATCAACCCAGAGCTTACCGTCAGGCCCATATGGGCGACCACCAGCTGTGGTATACTCATCAAGGGTAAACGGATATGAAACTTCCACGCGAGTAATTTGCCATTCATCTAGCTTATCCGACGCAGAGTAATTAAAAGGCTTGGTTAATTTGTCAGTCTGTCCTGGCTCATCAGGTGGACCGTCGTTGTTGGTGTCCAGCCAATTATCACCTTTCCAGATGTCGAAATAGCCGACAATTACTTCTTGTTTAATTACTTGTTCCTGTGCTTGATCACCGGGCAATGCGAAAGCCGCCCCAGCCGGGACGGCTATTATCATTACTGCCGCTATCAACATCCAGTTGATTATTTTTTTTAGCATGATCAATTACCCCCTTGATAGGTAGGGTTCTTAACGTTCAACAGTTCTCCACCGAATTCAAACAGAATATGTGTCGCTTTGGTTAAATCGGGTGTAATATAAAATGAATCACCGCTACCATGAATATACTTTACATCTTGTGTTAATGTGCCAGTGTATTCGCCCATGTACCCACCGCCGCCTTTATAACGTACTACGTTGTCTTCTTCCACAAGGTAAAATTTTGGCATTGATTTACCAGGGGTCGTTGCTGTTACGGTTATTCCATCTTCGGTAACCTGTAAATCGTGTATAACATACCCCGAAACCTTGCTAACTCTAATACCGTTGGGTTTTAAATCATCAACGGTTATCTCTTGGATTATTGGTTCATCACCCGACGAATCCCAAAACTCCTGCAATTGCTTTTGAATACCCTGATCAAAATTCCACCCGCTAAAGCTAAACGGTTCACCTTTCAGCGGCTTAGCTTTATCAAAAAGCTCCTTCATGCTGCCTTCGGGTGTAGTGGGAGTTTCTACAGGTTGTTCCACGAGCGGTGGTTGTTTTACTGGTTGACCTTTTACGTAACTAAGTACATTGCTCACGTCCGGTTTTTCAGCACCTTTAGGCCAGCACAGCACCACTTGATTCTGTGCGTCCCAGGCCACTTCATAACCCAAGGCCTCGGCCACCCACCGCGCCGGCAGGTACATGCGGCCAGTTTTCAGCAGAGGCGTCGTATCCATCGTTGTTGCAGCAGCGTCGCTTTTAATTACTTTGCTGTCTACAGTCAATTCCACAACCGGGAACCCGGGCTGCTTAAAAATTGCCCGCGGGGATTCCCAAGCAATGTGGTCATTATCCAAACCCAAGGCGTTGCCCAAATAGCGCACCGGCACGAAAGTTCTTCCGGAATCAATAAATGGCTTGGCATCCATCTTCACGCCCGGCGTTTGCCCGTTGACAAAATACTGGTCCAGGCCAATTACGAATACTATACTTTTGACCAGCTGCTTCTGCTCGTCATACACGTTGACCTGTTCATCCGCACTGGCACCTGCTGTTATAAAAGGCAGGTTAATAACCAGCATGGCCAGGAATAATATAAGCGAAAAAAACACTGATAATCGTTTCATAAACCTTTTTTGCCTCCTTCAAATGGATTTGCAATTCTTGACAATTAGCAATTCGGGATATATTATTTACTTAAAGTTATCACTCCTTTTTTAAATGGGAATACTGAAACTGAAAACGGCTCGAGTGCCCCACCAACCGGGGTTTTCATCTAGGACCTCTGAAACTGTTACCGCAGTTTCAGAGGTTTTTAATTACTTACCTTCTAGTTAGCTGAACAACGAGGGTCAACAGGAGAATCACTGCTATGACTATTTGTACTGTATCGTTAATTGTGATCATCCCGCCTCACCTCCTTCTTTGGATGTTTCCATCCCCGGTAGGTGAGGCCCGCCCTCAGTCCGGTATTCCCAACATTATTTTACCATTTTCTTGTCATTGTGACAGAAAAATTTTCCTTTTGTCTGTCCGATACCACCACCTTTCATACTGACCATGTAGCGATTACCATAATAGACATTACATGGCCACCCTTACTACTCACCTTATCCAATATTCAACCAACCAATTAACACCCTCTCAGACACACGCAAATGCCTCTTAAAGCGCTTTTAAGTAGTTTGACAATAATCCTTCCGTATAATTATTTTGCAATTCGGTATGTTCTATATACTCCACGATAACCTCTCCTTGATCCATTCAGAATCAACTTTTTTACTAAAACAAGCAATCTGTAAGCAAATCGATCCGCTTCTGCTTCCTTCCTCATTTTCCAAGACTTATTGTTTTTTAAACAATAAGATTTAGCCCAAATACCATTCATATATCTACGGTGCAATACATAATGTCCTAACTCATGAGCTAAAACAAAACACTTTTTCGCCAGAGGCAAATCCTCATCAATAAAAATAGAATCATGAATATCCGAGTGAATAAATAAGCCGTTAATATCGTACCCCGTAATTTGTTTTAACGGTAAATACACAACCGAAATATTACAGTTAGCCACAAAATTAATTAAAAACTGATAAACACGTTCCGCCAATTTATTATCAACATAAAACTGTCTGTCTTTTATACCAACGCACCTCCCAGTAAAGGTTTACTTCATACCCAAAGGCAGGCTATAATGTTGGTAACTGCCTTTGGGGTGGTACCGGGAGCATTACACCCTCCAGCCGGCAAGCATAGCGGGTGTAATGCATCCCAACTCAAACCAACGTCCACTTTCACTCCTCATGATAGCCTTACTTTACATTACCCCTGGATATTCCTTCAGCAAGCCTATCCTACGTTTCATTATCAACCAACACCAAAAATGCAGCACCTGTCATGTAAACATAACCCCCTTGATTTTACTGATGTTAGCTAGTGTAAACATGCTAACATCATGTAAACATCTTTTCACGCCTCACATTCTTGCCCGGCATCACCCCCCTGGATAACCTCACCGTTATAAACAATCGTCAGCCTTTGCGGTCCATTGAAAAAAGTATAATAAACACCTCTCAGTTTTTGCCTCACATCTTCCAGCAGATACTCCCTTTCATCCTCTATCTGCTCCCACACATACTTGTAATCATCACAAAACTCCCGTTCCAACTCCTGCCTTTCCTCATCAGTCAATTCATCAAGTGCATAACCTTCCAACTCCGATTTCACGTATTCATCTTTACCGACAAAAAACTCCTCACCAAACTCATCCCGCAGCCGGCGTTCAACTTCCTCATTTACGGCCTTATCAGCTTCCTCCTTGTAAATATCCTCAAAGTAGAAATCTAAATGGTCACACATTAAACTGCCATAATTCCTCTTCCACTTATGTTGAGCAGCCATCATAATTTCCCAGGCGCACTTTTCCAACTCATTTTCCAAAATAACCTTCATCCGGAACACCCTCCATAATCAAAATTAACCGAACGCATAACCAGCGAAGCCCCCATAGGGGTTTGGGGATCATTGATCCCCATTGTTTAATCTTTTAACTCCCCCCCGCCGTTTTTTTGCCTTTCGGCTTAAGGCCGAACAAGCGGCGTCGTGCCCGTAGGTAAAGGGTCGCGCGCATGCGCGAGGTCGAGGAATACCGGACCGGCCCGGATCCCAAAACAAAACCCCAAAGCCGGGCCGGGAGGATATGCCGCAGACCCTTGCCCTTTACCGGAGGGCACGACGCCGCTATAATGAGGCCGCCGAAAGGCAAAAGTAAAGCGCCGCGATGGCGGCGCTTCCGCTTTCCATATGACCCCAAAGACAAACATTCAAGGCACTCTCCGGACGGACCCCAAAGCAAAACCCTAAAAGCACGTCCGGAGTGTGCCCTTCCCAAAACGAGCCTGACTGTATTGACCCCAAAGGAATACCCCAAATTAAGACTGTCAGGCGGCTTACCTACCCAAACAAAGACCCCAAAGAAATGCCCCAGCAGACCCCAAAGCAAAACCCCTAAGCTGCGCTCCGCCGGGTACCCACGGTGGCCACCGGTTTTTGGTGGCCATGAGCGTTAAGCCGAGACCGCATGACCCCAAATAAATACCCCAAAGGCGGGCTCGGTAGCGAAAGTGGGTGGCGGGAATTAGCGCCAAAAAAAACCTAAAAAAAATCAACATCTAAATATACTCGGACATAAACTGAATTTCTATTTGGATACCTGCCCGATTCAGACAAAATACGATAACCCTTCTCCCGAAGACTCTGGATCATAAACTCCACATCGGCAGGAAGACCTTGAAGAAGAACTTTCACCATTTAACCCACTCCCTACCTCACACCTTACAGTAAATACCAGCCGGCTCCAAAGCCGGCTGGTATTTTTTCAATACTTCCAATTTGCCTTTAACACCTTAACCCTAACCCCCGAATCGGCTGCCGCTTTTAGCACCTGCTTTTGCCTGGTTTCCGAAAACACCAAAAAATTAATTATCAGTTGCTCCCGCATATCCAACGGCAATCGGGAATACAACTTAATTCTTTCTACCAGGTACTTTAGCGAATACCGGTAATCAATAACCAACACTTGTAACACACCGTCTTTCTCGAAAAACAAATCCGAACTGCGAAAACACTTGGCCAATACATCATAATCAGCATCCATCCACCGGCTTAATATATCCTGCCGTGACAAATACTCAATACTCAGCGCAAAGGCGAAATCACAAGCCACCAAATGCTTCAAAACCACATCCATACCAGCATTGCGGTAAACCTTCGCATACCAGGGAAGCGCCAAACCGATCTTTTCACCACCATGAGGCGTCAGAAAATAATATATCCTGCCACAACTAAGCTGCCCACCATTAATCAATTTACCCCGCCGTAAAACCAGCAGCCTTTTATAAGCAGTTTTATATGTGCTAGTAAAAATATTTGATTTAAATAGCTGATCCAGCGTAACAAAGCGCCACCGGGCCATAAACCCCAGCACTTGTTTATCCCTTTCCGTAACAACAACCAGGTTCACCACCCCACTTCAAAATTACGCAACCCTATAAGTCACAAACTCCCCCGCAGCGCCATGCTTAACCAACGTCTGATCACGTTCGGCAGGGCATACCCAAACCACCTTTTTACCTACGAACCCGTCCACCTTCTCCCGGATCTGCGCGGGCGTATACTTACCACAATCAGTCTCCACAAAAACCTCCCCGCCTTCATCGCTCACATAAGACGCATCCGGCACAATATCACCACCCCCAGCGTAGACCTTATTTTCAATCTCCAGCGCATCACCGATACGCCAACTTGCCCGCTCACTTCCGGAAAGATTGAAATAAACATCATTGGTCCGCACCTGGTGCACAACCTCATTTGCTTTGCCCGGGTGAGTAAAAACAACACTCCTATCCAACCCCGGCCCATCCGGCCCGGTAGCCCATTGTTTGCCTTTAGTGTCCAAACTGTACACCTTTAAAAACATACCTGGTTTTTCCCCACCAACAGAATGTTCAGTAACGTACCCCGCCTTACCTAACTGCTTCAACCTTTCCTCACAAGTCCTATCCTTGGTAGCCGGCCAGTAAGCATTCTTGACCTGTTGAAATGACAACACCCGGCAACGTGCCAAGTCGGTTAAAATATTTTTATCCCGTTCCGTTAATTGTTTAGCTTTAGTAATGCGTGCGATAATAGCACCCTCCTTACAAATTCGCAAGCATTGCGAATTTAAGATTTAAACCCCGCAAAAAAGGCGCAGCCCCAAAGGTGGGCCGGGGGGAAATTTCCCCCGGCGGGGGAATGGGGATTATAAGGGGAAAGGGGGCAGCGCCACCGTTCCCCTTATGCGGCCCGTAGGGACGCAGGAGCAGGCCGGGTGAGTGCAAAGCACGAACCCCGCAGGCCAAGGCGGCAGGGGTGAAACCCCCTTGCCGAGCGAAGCGAAGGTGCCGCCGCAGGCCGGAGCGCCGCTTACGGATCGTTGCGAACGCAAGTGAGCTACGAACCGTTAGCGGGGGGACTGCTCCAACTCCGCCGGAGGCTGCCGTAAAACGGCAGACGCACCAGCGGTAATGCTGGCATTGGCAAGGGCTGAGCGTAGCACATACCCCGCACAATGAATACACACACTACACCCCCACCGTAAGGGGGGAAGGTAGTGTGGGGTAGAAGTGCGAGGGTAAGCCCGTGCAGAGCACGGGCCGCCAAGTGAACAACTGAACTGTAGGCGAGTGAAACGAGACCAAAGTTTGTTGTTCACAGAGCTACGTCCTCAACCTGAACATTGCCGGCGTTTATATCACTACTACTTTGGCTTTCAGTTGGCTTAGACAGGTCGATATTATCGGCCAGGTTATTTTTTGCTTTTTCAAAAAGAGTCGCCATTGTTTTACCGGAAGGTTTTTCCCGGGCTGGTTCCGGTTCCGGATATGGTTCATTTTCTAACCGCTCTTTTTCAGTCTTACTAATCAGGTGCACATGATTGCCTATTGTTGCCACTTCACCCCGCCGAAAGATTAAAGATTTGCCAAAAGGCAACTGAGAGATAACATTCGGATGAATGAAATACGTCTCCATTTCTGATTTACTTTTACTTATAGTTTCCCGTATAGAGTCACCGTTCATTGTAGCAGCAAGGTTTTGCCCCTGTCGGCTGTTACTATGACTCCATACCTCTTGCAAGATCTTGCCGCCCCGTCGGGCGAAATATTCCGCATCACCAGGCTCCTCAACGTTAAATACCATTTTCGTTGCCGTATTGGTGATTACAGTATTAATAAAATCTTGAGATACTGCTTTTAAATCACCCATAGATTGATTAGCTAATATCATAGAGTAATTCGCGTCTCGCACTTTCGAAATTATGTTAGTAAATGCATGACAGGCCATATTTTGAAATTCGTCTATAGCTACCACTGCCAACCGGTTCAATTGGCTGCGGCCAGCAGCCAGGGCTTGTAGATCCATAGCGATCATCTTACCTAATGATGAACTTAAATGAGGAGCCTCTGCGCTGCGCAGGTCAAAATAACAAACATCACCGTTTTGCATCACTTTCTCCAGATTGATATCAGGCCATGGGTCATTGATTTGAATCAAATCTGCATAAATCGTTAAAGCCGCTGTAAGTCCTTTAACTTGGTTTTCACTTATTTCCTCACCAGTTAACTTGCTAAATAACTTCTGGTTTTTCAAAATCGTGTATATATCCCCTAAAGTATATTTAAAGTCCATGGCATCAAGTGTTTTTAACAATGTTATAAATGTGGATTGTTGTACGTAGCTATAGAACTTAGCTTCGCCGGCGAACAACAAATCAAGCGCAGTCATTACTCTTTCCACTTTGCTTAGCGATGAACCCGCAGCCAAGGGGTTATAGGTATTGCTGTTAATCCTTGAGTTTATACTGAAAAAATAAAACCGTCGCCCGGCTGCCTGGGCTTCCCGGGCTAATAGTTGAATAGCTTGCTTATCACCTTTAAAGTCAATTGCTATAACTGCGGAGCCACGGCGAATAGCTTGTAAGCAAAGAGGAATCACGGCTAAACTGGTTTTCCCGCTGCCGGAACCACCGAGAATGTGAATGTGCTCAGTCATTTTATCCGCGGGTAATGTAATTGGCCGGCGCTGGTCATCTAACGCTATGAAATATTTATCCCGGGGCGTTTTGGCCAATTGCCTATTTAGATCAAACCTTAATTTTTTGAACCGTACCTGCCGAATGTCGCGATAGTCTATATTTTTTAGCGCTTTGCCAGCTTGGACTTTGAGCATGATTACAAATACCAAAACCAAGATATTCAGAAAAAGCCACCAGGTTCGTATTCCTGGATTACTGAGATTTTCACTCGAACCCAGCCAAGCCCGAGCAGTAGTAAAGGGGTGTTGCCAGTACCAGCCGGCCAGACTAAAATTGGGCTGTCCGGCAAACAGGTTTTTCATCCAGCTGACTATCGCTGCAACATATGCTGCTAAGGTGCCTACTAGCCAAACATCCAAAATGTATAGGGCTACCAGCGCCATGCATACTAAAACGGCCAACGCTGGCCAGCGATACTTAGTCGGTATTTTAAAAAATCGCTCACGAAGTCTTTCCAACGTGCGTTCATCTCCTTTCTCAGTTCATATAAAGTGACTTAATCAATTCCTTCTTACGCTTATTTTCCGGATTATCCGGCCCCCTGACTTGTGCTTTTTTCAAAGCCGCTTGTTTATCTGGCGAGGCTCTGTTGGGTTGTTGTTGAATCTGGCCAGGCTGTAAAATGTAATCGTCTCGTAAAGCGGCAATAAGAAAACCCGGAGCATTCCGAGTTTGAACGCTTCCGAGCATTTGAATTTTCTCTCTCACTTTTTCGATGCCATATTTGGCAAGCAAATTATTAAGTAACTCTACCGGTAAATGTACACTGCATGCTTTCTCTGCTTGTTGTTGAAGTTCAGTTATATTATTTTGATCAGCAACAGCAACAACTTCGGATTTATTTTCCTCTCGACATTTTTCGACAGACGGTTCTTCAACAACAACATTATTAATACTGAGTATTCTTAAGTCGGAAAGAACGTTCCGCTCTTGACCGGAACGTTCTTTCCGGTCCGGTGTGGAACATACTTTCCGGTCCGGACCGGAACGCTCTTTCCGGTCCTTGTCCCCCAAGGGTTCCAGACGTTTATTTTGAGAAATATCGTGTATGTAATATATATTAGTTTGGTTCAGTCCCCGCTGAACCCAGGAGAGTAAGCCACATTGTTTAAGTTCATCCAAATATTTTCTTACCGTCCGGTCTGTACATCCGGCTGCTTGTGCCAATCTCTCTTGGCCCGGAAAACATTCATCCTCTTGCCAAGCAAATCCAAGCAATATAGCATATAAGCATTTTGCCGGCATTGATAAACCCGGTGAAAAAAGCACCTTGTTTGGTATTGATGTAAATCCTTTTTTAAGTGTTGGGTCAAGGATGACCAGTGTCTTCATGCTCTTTCCCTCCCTACTGCGGGAGAAACTGGGAAATAACCTTTTTGTTTTAGCTCCCGGATGAGCTTCCCAGTCGTCTTAGTTGAATACTTCGTCAACTCTGTAATTTTACGCTGGTCAGGAACAACACCGTCACTTTGATTAAACATAGAAAGAATTATATATAACCCTTTTGCTTCCAGTGATAAACCCGGTGACATTAGTACCACATTGGGTATGTTAGTGTACCCGCTTTTTAAAGTCGGGTCTAGGATAACTAATGTTTTTTCCATGCATAAAACCTCCTGGTAAAAGAAAACAATAGAACTTTTAGCTCTGTTATTGTTGTTACAAATTTCGGGATACGAAAATTATTTTATGTTCTATGATCTTCACCTTATTTTTGGGTAAAAAAAAACGGCATAGTTCTATAACTAGCCGTTAAAACCCCTTTGTTAATTGTCCGAATCTCTGTCCGACATTCAACCGAACAGGCTCGGAAAGCCTTGAAAATTAAGGGGTAGTTATGGAATTTACCTGCCTTACCCTAGAAAATAAAAAAACCCGTAAAGCCTTGGTATTTCTAGCCTTACGGGTTTTTTGAAAGTTAAATATTGGTCGGAGCGACACGACTTGAACGTGCGGCCTCTACCACCCCAAGGTAGCGCTCTAGCCAAACTGAGCTACGCCCCGACATTAAATCAACTGCACTCGTTGCAGCTGCATTTATAATTATATATTTGGACCGGGTATAAAGTCAAGGATTTTATATTTGTAGATTGTGGTTAAAAATTTTTTATTTGTACAGGCACTGAGAATCCTGTCGAAGCATATGATATAGAATCCGAATTAAAGGGGGAATTTATATTGCCCGGTTTTTGGACTCTGGCTGTAGCGTCCTTAATCAACGGAATTATGCTACTGCTGTCTTATGTGGCGCAAAACAGTTTTCCCAAGCCATTGACCGAGGAAGAGGAACAGGATTACCTGGAAAGGTTGGCGAAAGGCGATGAAAATGCGAAAGAAGTTTTAATTGAAAGGAACCTGCGTCTTGTAGCTCACATTATTAAAAAGTTCGACGGTAGCGGTGATGACTTTGACGATCTTATTTCAATCGGCACTATCGGTTTGATTAAAGCTGTAAATACCTTTAACGGCAACAAATCATCACGTTTGGCCACCTATGCCTCAAAGTGTATTGAAAACGAGATATTAATGTATATGCGGTCAAAGAAAAAGATGCGCTCGGAAATGTCACTTTATGAGCCCATAGGCACCGACAAAGAAGGCAATGAAATTCATTTTATGGATGTATTAAGCACGGATGCGGAAACTGTCGCAGAAAAGGTTGCCCGTATTCTCGATCAGGAACAATTGTGGCGCAAATTAAAGAATCTAACGCCACAGGAAAGAAAAGTTCTGGTGCTTAGGTTCGGCCTGCGAGGTAAAGAGCGTAAAACCCAGAAGGAAATTGCTAAAAAGCTGGGCATATCTCGTTCTTATGTTAGCAGGATAGAAAAAAGAGCTATTGACCGTCTGTCTGAACAATTCCTGGCAGAAGCTTAGAATTCCCCAAAGATTATTTTTGTAAGATTATTGATTTGCCATATTGACATCAATATAGGATAATTGATAAACTAATTAAGTGCAGCAAATGAAAATTAAAATTTCATAGACGGCTCTTATCCGGAGTGGTGGAGGGACTGGCCCAATGAAACCCGGCAACCAGCTTTGTAATTAGTGCAAAGTATGGTGCTAATTCCTGCAGGAGTTAAATGCTTCTGACAGATAAGAGGTAATGAATATATCATAACCTCTTCTGTATCAGAAGAGGTTTAATATTTCCGGCAGGAACACAATTAGTTGGAGGTGTCAAAATGGCAGTGGAAAAAACTTACCAGGAAATCAATGCCAGAATAAAAGCAGGAAAAGCTGTAGTTGTTACAGCGGAAGAACTTGTTACGATGGTTAAGGAAAAAGGGGTGGAACGTGTTACTTCTGAAGTTGACGTTGTAACAACGGGTACGTTTGGCCCAATGTGTTCCTCAGGAGCATTCCTAAGCTTCGGACATACCAAACCAAGAATCAAAATGCACAAAGTCTGGCTGAACAGTGTACCGGCCTATACCGGCATTGCCGCGGTTGACGCATATATCGGAGCCACAGAGGTTCGGGAGGACGATCCGCTTAACAGCGATCACCCGGGTGAATTTCGTTACGGCGGTGGTCACGTTATTCAGGACCTGGTTGCCAGAAAAAAAGTTGTGCTAAAGGCTACGGGTTACGGCACTGACTGTTACCCGCGTAGGGAAATTGAAACTGAAATTACTCTTGATGATATTAACGAAGCTATACTTTTTAACCCGCGCAACGCTTATCAAAATTATAACTGCGCGATAAACCTGAGTTCCAAAACAATTTATACTTACCTTGGCATGCTCAAGGCCAATATGGGCAACGCACACTTTTCTACCTCAGGGCAGCTTAGCCCTTTGCTAAAAGACCCTATGTTTAAAACCATTGGCCTGGGAACTCGTATTTTCCTTGGCGGGGGTGTAGGTTATGTAGCGTGGAACGGCACTCAGCACTTCCCCGACCGTAACACCGGTGAAGACGGAACTGATTATGGTTTTGCCGGGGCAACACTCTCTGTAATTGGTGATTTAAAGCAAATGAGCCCGCGCTGGCTGGTGGGAACAAGTATGATCGGTTATGGCGCAACTATGACAGTTGGCCTGGGTATACCCATACCTATATTAAATGAAGAGATTTGCCGTTATGCAGCTGCTGGTGACGACGAGTTATATGCGCCAATTGTTGACTATAGTGGAGATTTCCCCAATCTTAGATCTTCCAACCTTGGTTTTGTAAGCTACGCTCAACTTAAGAGCGGTAAAATCAAGGTTAACGACAAAGAAATACCTACGGCACCGGTTTCCAGTTACCCACGGGCCCGTGAAATCGCGGCAACCCTGAAGTCTTGGATTCAAAAAGGCGATTTCCTTTTAGGCGAACCGGTACAGTTATTACCCAATACTGATACGGGTATTATCGCCAACTCGTTAAAAGGTTAATTTGTAAAAAAGGAGAGTGGAAATATGGCCCCCCAAAAAGTGGTCCTGCGTTTTGACGCTCAAATATCAGACCAACCGGTTATTTACAAGCTGGTAAAAGACTATGATTTGGTTATTAATATATTAAAGGCAAATGTAAATCCCCAGAAAGAGGGCACCATGGTTCTGGATATTAACGGGGAAAAAGCCGAACAGGGCATTGATTACTTGCGCAGTCTGGGTGTAAAGGTTAAGTCACTTACCGAACAGATAATGCAAAATGAAAATAAATGCGTTAGCTGCGGCGCATGCACCGATATTTGTCCATCAGGCGCCCTGTATATCGAAAGGCCGGACATGATCGTACGGTTTGACAGTGACCGTTGTGTCGTTTGCCATCTTTGTGTTAAAGCTTGCCCCATGCGGGCTATGGAGGTATGTTTCTAACTTGACGGATTATGTTAACCGGACTTACAGGTTGCTTCATAATCAAAAGGATCTGTCCTTCTTTAGGGTTACGGTTCAGGAAACAGACTTGGATATTGGCCTACCGGGCGGAATTATAACTCCTTCCCTGATTGAAGGTATTAGAAAAGAGATTATAACCAGCAGATCCCAAATTGAGGGCTATATCAATGAGAATGAACTTTTTTTAACTACGCTAAAACCGTTTCCTGTAAGTAAGGACGCTCCGGAATTAGTGCGCATCATGGCCGAGGCCGGCAATACCGCAGGTATTGGCCCGATGTCCGCAGTGGCCGGATCCATAGCC
Source organism: Desulfotruncus arcticus DSM 17038 (assembly GCF_900113335.1). Classification (GTDB taxonomy): domain Bacteria; phylum Bacillota; class Desulfotomaculia; order Desulfotomaculales; family Desulfallaceae; genus Desulfotruncus; species Desulfotruncus arcticus. The sequence continues at coordinate 275,367 of NZ_FOOX01000001.1, read as the reverse complement.
CATCATGTAGGTGCATATCTTAGTCGAAGGTCTTCTGAAGTAATTGTGGAAAACGGCGGCGATATTTACCTGCGTTCCGGCAGACTGCGGAAAATTGGGATTTTTGCCGGCCCATCTCCTTTTACCAATAAGCTGGCCATTGAGATTGAACCTCACCTAACTCCGCTGGGCATTTGTACCTCCTCGGGAACAGTTGGCCATTCGCTAAGTTTTGGCCGTGCCGACGCCGTGGTGGTCTTGGCCCCTTCTGCAGCACTGGCAGACGCAGTGGCCACGGCAACAGGCAATTTAGTGCAAAGTGAATCCGATCTGCAGTCAGCAGTTGACTTTGCCATGGGCATCAAATCAGTTACCGGGGCAATGGTTATCAAAAACGATAAACTGGCCGCCGCCGGCAACATACAGCTGGCACCGATGTAAGTTTGTAGGGGCGGACGCCCCTGTCCTCCCCTACAAACCATGCAAGTATTTAAATTTGCAACTAATTATTTATTTTAGTTTACTTTACGGTCGCGGCCGGCCCATTCTTTCTCACGCAGTTTATATTTCATAATCTTACCTGTTGAGGTTTTCGGTAATTCACCAAACTCTATGGCTTTGGGAACTTTGAACCGGGCCATGTTTTCCCTACAATAACTAATGATATCTTCCACTGTCAGATCGCTTCCGGGCCTTGGTACAATATAAGCTTTGGGCACTTCCCCCCACTTGGGATCAGGTATACCTACTACCGCTACTTCTTGAACATCCGGGTGGGCATAAATAACATTCTCAACCTCAACTGTTGAAATGTTCTCGCCACCGCTAATGATGATGTCTTTCATACGGTCCTTAATTTCAGCGTATCCATTGGGGTGCATCGCAGCCAGGTCGCCACTGTGGAACCAACCGCCCCGAAAGGCTTCAGCTGTTGCTTCCGGCTGTTTATAATACCCCAGCATAACGTTATTGCCGCGCATCACAATTTCCCCGATAGTCTCTCCATCCCAGGGAACTGACTCCATTGTAGCAGGGTCCACCACATCCATATACATGGCGGTAATATAGGCAACGCCCTGGCGGGCCTTGATTTTAGCCCGCTCATCCTCGGGCAGGCTATCCCATTCTTCCTGCCATTCACAAATGCTATGCGGTCCAAAAACTTCTGTTAGCCCGTAGGTCTGGGTCACTATTGCCCCGATAGCTTCCATATTTTTGATTATTGTTGGTGCCGGTGGAGCGCCTGCTGTCATTATATTTAATTCGCGTTTCATTTTTACATCTTTGGCTTTAGGATAAGTGGACATGGAAATTAAGACGGTAGGTGCGGCACAAAGGTGTGATACCCCTTCAACTTCTACCAAACGGTAGATTTCCTCCGGAACAACCTTGCGCAAGCAAATGTTGGTGCCGCCAACTGCAGTAACTCCCCAGGTAAAACACCAACCGTTGCAGTGAAACATGGGTAAAGTCCAAAGATAAACTGACCGTGAATTCATTCCTATCTCCAAAGCTTCGCCAAGTGCATTCAGGTAAGCTCCGCGGTGGTGATACATGACCCCCTTGGGCAAACCCGTAGTTCCACTGGTATAGTTTATAGTCGCAACTTGATATTCATCATCCACTTCAGTTTCAACAGGGTCTTCTGAGCCGGTGGCCAAAAACGCCTCATAATCCATCCCATCAAGGGGCTTTTCATCACTAATGTCACAAATATTTATATAAGTAGCTACATTATTTAATGCACCCGGATTAACCAGTTTGGCAAATTCATTGTCCACAAACAGGGCTTTGGCATCAGAGTGATTTATGATATAAGAAACTTCCTTTTCCATTAAACGAATATTGATACTTACGAGGGCAGCACCAATCATAGGCACGGCAAAATGAGCTTCCAGCATTGGCGGGGTGTTAGGACAGATAAATGCTACTTTGTCGCCCTTGCCGATGCCCATGTTTTTTAATGCGTTGGCCAATCGTTTCACTCTGTTATAAAATTCCTCATATGTGTACCTTTGGTCATTATAAATCACACCTATTTTATTTTTATAAACCACAGCACTTCTTTTGATAAAGTTTACCGGTGTTAGTACATCATAACAAACCTTATTATTGAGCATAGATTAGCCCTCCCTTTTAATAATTAATAATGAGATACAATAAAAAAGTAAAAAAGAATAGTTGGTCACTCCCTTGTTCTAAAATTTCTAAATGTTTTTATGTTCTGAAATTATAGTTAATTTCGACTTTTCTTTGGAGATTCCTTCTAGATCTTTAAAAAAATATTTATTTTAATAAATGGAAAATTTGAAATGTTCTTAATTAATTGAATTAAGTATTTCTTTAAGTTTTTTCTCGGCAACTTGTGCCATAACTTCATTACCCCGGTGATTAAGATGACACTCGTCATAAAAATAAGCAGGATCTCCCTGCCTGGTACCCGGAAGACAAAAAGCGGCATGATAATCAATTACCGGTATGGACTTGGATGATGCATAATGTTTAAGCCATTTTCTAAATTGATCAAGCCATAATGTCATTTCATCAACGCCAAACGGTATAAAAGATCCGCCCCCTGAAGGGCTATGGCATAATGGAGTCGGTAGTCCAATTACAGGCTTAATGCCGGCAGCCCGGCATTCTTTAATCATTTCATCAACGAAGTTTTGAGATTGCATCGGCTCACTGTTAAGCCAGGCGTCATTTGCCCCGCCAAGTATATGCACACATGCTGCTTTACAACTTAAAACGTCTCTTTTAAATCGCCTTCGCATGTCCATTAACGAATCTCCGTTGATGCCAAGGTTTACAGCTTCAAAATTGCAAGGCATTTTCTTCTGAAGCAAGCTAACCCACGAGTAATCAGGGCCATAAGGATAACCATAAGTTATACTGTCACCGATAAATGCAATAGTTATGGCCTTCAAATTTTCTCACTCCTAGCCTCATAAATATGCTTAATGAAAAACTTGACCACGAAATATACGATTACTAACGCCAAAATAGCCAGAGGTAAACTGTTATGCATGTATGCGGCTATCTCCGGCCATTTTTGTCCAAACACCATGCCAACCGAAATATTGGCGGAAACCCAGATTACAGTGAAAATAAAATTATAAAATAGAAAATGAACTAACTTCAAACCACTTGCCCCGGCCATATAGGGGGTAAGATTGCTTATCATTGGCACAAATCTACCGGCAATAATAAATAAGGGTGCAGAATGCTCCATCCAACTACGTGCCCGGCTAATTTGATTCTTGGTGACACCCTTAAATCTCTTGTTGTTAAAGATGGATTCTCCCATGCGCCAGCCGATTAAAAATGCAGCAATAGCTCCTATATTAAACCCTATTACTGCCACTAAAAAAACTTTATAGAAATCCATTTCATTTTGATTTACTAAAAATCCGGAGAACATAACCATAACGCCACCTGGAAAAGGAAACCCCATGGCCTCAATTATCAATCCCCCTAAAAGCCCGGCCAAACCATAGTTTCGAAAGAACTCCATCACATATTCCAGAATAAATGCCTCCCTCCATACAATATCTTATCCAGGAGAGAGGCCAAATTATAACCATCAGGAGTCAGAAGCCAGGAGTCAGAAGTCAGAATAAAAAAACCGTAATTACAATAGGATAGTAAATTTCTGGGGGCATATTCTTATGGTATTCGGAATTCTGACTACTGCATTCCGAATACCATTTTTACAATACCCTGGCGGTACCTTTGTAAACCAGGCCCCTTTGACCGTCTACCGTTACAATTTCTCCGTCAGGGATAATCGACGTTGCCCCTTCCAGCCCGACTATTACCGGTATCCCAAATTCAAGACCGACAATGGCGGCATGTGAGGTAAGGCCGCCCACCTCGGTAATAATTGCCGCTGCCTTCTCAATAGCGGGAATAAAATCACGGTCAGTATCGTAAGTAACCAGTATTTGCCCTGCACGCAGCCTCTCTTTTGCTTCACGCCAGCTTCCAACCACACAAACACTGCCGGTAACAGCTTTATTGCCAATACCTGTTCCCCTGGCTATAATATCGCCAACAGTATGTACCTTGATCAAGTTGGTGGTTCCATGTACCCCCACCGGCACACCGGCAGTTATTACCGTAAGGTCGCCGGCTTTGATTAAACCGGCGGCAAGTGAAACCTCCACTGCAGCGTTGATCATACTGTCTGTATCCTCGGTTCGCGCCACCAGCAGGGGCTGAACACCCCAGACTATAGCCAGCTTACGCAAAACTTTGGTATGCGGGGTAGCTGCTATAATTGGCGCTCTGGGCCTGTACTTGCTGACCATTTTGGCAGTATAGCCCGCCTCGGTAGATGAAATAATAGCTGCCGCACCTAAATCCAATGCCGTGGTTACGGTGGCATGGCTGATAGCGTCTGTTACCGTTTTGGAAAGCGCCCGGCGCTTGTTTTTTAGCAGTTCCTCAAATTTAATGGCCGATTCCGCCTGTGCGGCTATCCTGGCCATTGTTTCAACAGATTCGATGGGATATTTCCCCGCAGCAGTTTCTCCTGAAAGCATAATAGCATCCGTTCCGTCCAGTATCGCATTGGCCACGTCACTGGCCTCAGCCCTGGTTGGGCGCGGATTTTGAATCATCGACTCCAACATCTGCGTTGCCGTTATTACAGGTTTTCCGGTATGATTGCATTTTTCAATAATAGATTTTTGGATCAATGGAACTTCTTCCGGAGGAATTTCCACACCTAAATCGCCCCGGGCAACCATTATACCGTCCGATACCTTGATGATCTCATCCAGGTTAAGTACCGCTTCCCTGCTTTCAATTTTGGAAATAATGTCCATATAGCCATTGTTTTCCTCAATAATTCTTCTAATGGCCAATACATCGGAAGCTTTTCGTATAAAGGACGCAGCGACAAAATCCAGATTATTTTCAATGCCAAAGATTATATCTGTTTTGTCATTTTCGGTTAGAGACGGCAGGCTTACATTTACACCGGGTACATTAACACCTTTTTGACTGGTAATTTTCCCACCGTTCTCTATTATACAAAAAATTTTAGGCCCATCTACAGACTGGACACGCAGTGCAATTAATCCGTCTGAAATCAATATTCTATCACCGGTCTTTACATCACCGGGCAGCCCCTTATACGTGACCGGTAATAATTGTTCGGTACCTTTAACATTATCGGTGGTTAAGCATACTTCAGCTCCCGCCTTTAATTCCACCGGCTCTTTTTCCAGCAGGCCCAGCCGTATTTCCGGGCCTTTTGTATCCAACATAATTGCTACGTTTTTACCAACATTGCCGGCAGCCTTGCGAATTGCCTTGATGCGTTTCGCATGTTCTTCGTGAGTGCCGTGGGAAAAATTCAGTCTGGCCACATTCATTCCCGTCAGCATCATTTTCTCCATCAATTCAACGGATTCACTGACCGGGCCAATGGTACACACTATTTTTGTGCGGCGCAAATTTAGCTACCTCCTTTGGCGGTGATTAAATGGACAATATGCCCGCCAATTTATAAAGTTCAAGATCAATTGCGTTTTTGCACTTGAAAGTATCAGCAAGCGATTCAGACACAATCTTACCACCAGCTATTCCCACCATATGTTTGGCATTGCCTGACATTAACATCTCCACAGCCGTTGCTCCCATTCTGCTGGCCAGAATACGGTCAAAAGCCGTAGGCGTTCCGCCCCGCTGCAGGTGACCCAAAATCGTTACTTTGGTTTCCAAACCAGTCATTTCATGCAGTTTCTTGCCAATTTCCAGCCCGCTGGCCGCACCTTCAGCAACAATGATAATGCTGTGTAATTTACCTCTTTTATAGCCACGGTACAGCTTTTCGCAGACTTCATTGATGTTATTATCCAACTCAGGAATAAGTATGGATTCCGCCCCCCCGGCCAGCCCGGCAGTAAGAGCGATATGCCCGCTTTCCCGCCCCATTACCTCCAGGATAAATGTTCTTTCATGAGAGGTTGCAGTATCACGAATTTTATTAATCGCTTCCACTACAGTGTTAACCGCTGTGTCAAAACCTATAGAATAATCTGTTCCTGCAATATCATTATCTATTGTGCCGGGCACCCCAGCCACCGGAAGCCCGTACTCTTCGTGGAAAACATTAGCTCCCCTGAAGGAACCGTCGCCTCCGATGACAACTAATCCTTGAATGCCGAAGCGCAGCACATTTTCATGCGCCTTAGCCCTGCCTTGCGGAGTTTTAAATTCTTCTGATCTGGCAGTGCGCAATATTGTTCCGCCACGGTGAATTATGTCAGCCACAGAACTTAGATTCATTGGCCCCATATCAGCATCAATAAACCCGCTATAACCTCTTTGAATTCCGATCACTTCAAGCCCGTGGAAAATCGCTTTTCGAACCACAGCCCGGATGGCCGCGTTCATGCCCGGCGAATCACCGCCACTGGTTAATACAGCAATCCTTTGCACATTACTGCACCCCCTGTCATATTCAACCACGTCAACGAGTTTTTTGAGTGACAATAATACTTTTTACTTTCCCGTCTTAAATATGCAATTTAATTTTTACCGGGATTCAATCGAAAAAAATCCAGAGCAAACTCTGGATATTAGTCTTCAACAGTCTTCATTTTACCATGCTTTGTTAGAAGCTCTGCACGTCCACGAATTTTTATGGCGGAAGTGTGCTCGGTAAACTGAGCGATCATAATCTCACCTTTGTCCAGCTTTTCAGAATGGTGAAATTTGGTATCGCGACCCCGGGTTAAACCTATTATTGTAACCCCGTTTTCAAGTGCTTTAATTACAACATATTCACCAGTTATTTCAGGTAATACAGCCAATTGTTTCACCTCTTTAAAAATTATGTTGTTTCCCCTTTACTTTATCATACCATTAATTCTAAAGCCAAAGTCAACTAATTACGTCTGCAGCCTGGTCCTGATCCGACATGGAATGTTTAATTTTAATGCTGTTTATTCCAAGCAACTTGACAAGTTCATCAACCACCGTCGTATCAAGGTTAACCCAAAATCTGCGGTCGGCCCGGGCTAATTTTTTTTCTTTTGGAAAATAAATATAAACAGGGCAGTCACCCGGGAAAGAACAAAGAATTGCTTGTATTCCAGAGACCAGTTTAGGCGAAGCCTGGTCAATTTTTATAAATAATTCTCCGAAATTCCTCTTATTTAATATCTCCAGTGAATTAACAATTATTTTTGATTCATCACCGTTCTGGTTAACAATCCCCCTCACCAGAATTGGATTGTCAGATTTTAGTAATGATACGTACTGCTGGTAAACACGCGGAAAGACAACCAGTTCCACCGAACCGGTTAAATCCTCCAGTACGGCAAAAGCCATATTATCCCCTTTTTTGGTGGTAATTTTTTTAATGGCACCAAGCATCCCGCCCACCGTCACTTCAGCGCGTTCTTCCAAATCAGCCAGTCCCGCCACCTGGTGAGTGGCTTGCCGGTTAATTGACTCACGGTATTCTGAAAGCGGATGCCCGCTAACGTAAAGGCCCAGAGCCTCTTTTTCCATGTTTAGCAATTCACCTTGAGGAAATTCTCTTATATCGGGCATTTCAACAACTAAGGTATTTTTTATTTCCTCGCCCCAAAAATCAAGCAGGGATAGCTGCCCGGTTTCCCGGTCTTTGTGTGAAGCCTGGGCCAAACCCAGTCCCGCATCTATGGCAGCCAGCATCTGTGAGCGATAGTGCCCCAATGAATCAAGTGCTCCGCTTTTAATCAGGTTCTCCATAACCCTGCGGTTCACCATTCTTGTGTTCATTCTCTGGCAAAAATCCGCAAATGACTTGTAAAGCTGGCCGGAATTTTTCCTTTCATCAATAATCCACTTAACTGCATTTAAGCCCACATTTTTAATGGCGGCCAGTCCAAAACGAATTTTATCACCGTCCACAGTAAAGTTTTCACCGCTAACGTTAACATCCGGGGGGAGCACGTCAATACTCTTTCTGCGGCACTCTTCAATAAACACAGCCACCTTATCGGTATTGTCCTTTATTGATGTTAAAAGCGCAGCCATGAACTCAACCGGGTAATTGGCCTTTAAATAAGCAGTTTGATAAGAAACCAAAGCATAGGCGGCACTATGGCTTTTGTTAAAACCATAACCGGCGAAGTATTCCATTAAATCGAATACCTGCCCGGCTATTTCCGCGTCAACATTGTTTTTAACAGCGCCTTCAACAAACTTGCTTCGCTGTCCCGCAATAATCTCGGGCTTCTTCTTGCCCATAGCCCGCCGCAACAAGTCGGCTTCACCCAGGGTAAAACCGGCTAGATCGCTGGCAATGCGCATTACCTGCTCCTGGTAAAGAATGACCCCATAAGTGTCCCTGAGAATTGGCTCGAGCTTGGGATGAAGATAAACCACCTTTTGTTCACCATGCTTGTTTTTGATAAAATCATCAACCATCCCGCTGCCCAGAGGGCCGGGACGGTACAGGGCCACCAGAGCGACAATGTCCTCAAACACTTCCGGCCTTAAATCCCGCAATATAGCTCTCATGCCGCTGCTTTCCAGCTGGAACACCCCAACCCCGTCACCATTGCATAATAGTTCAAACGCCTTCGGGTCATCCAGAGGAATTTCATCAATGTCTATTTTTACCCCCCGGTTGGCGTAAATCATGTTGATGGCATCTGCTATCACCGTCAGTGTACGCAATCCCAGGAAGTCCATTTTTAACAAGCCCAGTTCTTCCACCTGATCCTTGGGAAACTGAGTCGACAGCGCACCTTCCGAAGCCTTACATAAAGGCACGTAATGGGTCAGCGGCTGTTGCGTAATCACCACCCCGGCTGCGTGAGTTGAAGCGTGCCTGGGCATCCCCTCCAGAAGGGAGGCCATATCGATAAGTTTTTTAACCTGATCGTCTTCCCGGTATGCAGCAGTTAATTCGGCAGATTCCTTCAGCGCCTTCTCAATAGTCATTTTTAATTCATTCGGCACCATTTTAGCTATCCGGTCCACGTCACCATAAGGCATCCCCAGCGCCCGTCCGACGTCTCTGATAGCAGCTTTGGCAGCCATTGTTCCAAAAGTGGCAATTTGGGCTACCTTGTCACTGCCATATTTTCTAGCTACATAATCAATAACTTCGGTTCGCCGTTCAAAACAGAAATCTATATCAATATCAGGCATGGATACCCTTTCCGGATTAAGGAATCTTTCAAACAACAGATTATATTTTAACGGGTTAATGTTGGTTATGCCTAATACAAATGCCACCAGGCTGCCGGCCGCGGAGCCGCGCCCCGGCCCTACCGGTATGCCGACCTCTCTGGCGAAGTGAATGAAGTCCCAAACGATTAAAAAGTAGGCCGAATACCCCATTTGTTTGATTACTTTAAGTTCGTAATCCATACGCTGCTGCAAGGTCTCATTCATTTCACCAAAACGCCATTCAATTCCCTTCAGGCAGAGTTCACGCAGATAACTGTCTTCTGTATGGCCGTCGGGAACAGTGTAAAACGGCAGGTGAAAATGTCCAAATTCCAATTCTACGTTGCAGCGCTCCGCAATTCTATTGGTATTATCCATGGCTTCGCGCAATTCCCCGAATAGTAGCGCCATTTCCTGCTCACTTTTAAGGTACAGCTCCTGCGATTGAAATTTCATTCGCCGGGGATCATCCACAGTTTTCCCGGTCTGAATGCAGAGCAAAACATCCTGCATTTCACTGTGTTCACGCAGCACATAATGCACATCATTAGTAGTTACCAGTGGTATACCGGCTTTTTGATGCAATTCCAACAGTCCGCGATTAGCCGTCTTTTGATCCTCAAAGCCATGATCCTGAATTTCCAGGTAGAAATTGTCCCGGCCGAAAATATCCAGGTAATCAGACGCACTTTGTTCGGCCTGTCCGTAATCGCCTTTGATAACATGCGAGGCAATTTCACCGGCAATGCAGCCACTTAAAGCAATTAGCCCGTTACTGTGGGCTGCCAGCAGTTCTTTATCCACCCTGGGCTTATAGTAAAAACCCTCGGTAAAAGCTGTAGACACAACTTCCAGTAGATTTCTATAGCCGGTTTCGTTTTCAGCCAGCAGCACCAGATGGTACAAATTGTCGTCTATCCTTGGCGTACGGTCATGCCTGGTTCGCGGCGCCACGTATACTTCACAACCGATTATTGGTTTGATGCCTTTTTTATGGCAGGCTTTATAAAAATCCACTACGCCATACATTACCCCATGGTCTGTAATGGCCAGTGATTGCATACCTGATTGGGCTGCTGTTTCAACAAGCTGCTTGATTCTGGCCGCGCCGTCAAGCAGGCTGTACTCTGTGTGCACATGCAAATGAGTAAACAACCAAAAAACCTCCAGTTTTTAAGGAGTCAGAATACTTACGAGTAACTGTTCTCTTATTATTTATTATTTCTACTCCTGACTCCTGTCTACTGACTCCTAAATTTAATGTGGTGCACGTGAATCTCATAGTATGGAAAGTATGGGTCATCAATTATAATTGGCATCACAAAATCGCGCTGATCTGTTTTTGCAGTGGCGCATAGTTCATTAATAAAATCAAAAGTCGCCGGTCTATTCGGATGAGCTATTAACAGGTTACCACCTTTGGAAACAACCTGCCTGATTACGTTTAGCAGGTGCACATTTAATTTAGGATCATAAAAAATGTCCGACCCCATGACCCAACTAAAATGCCTGTCTATTTTAAAATTGCGCCAATCACCCAGGAATGTTTTAAAATCTTTAAGCCCGTTTCGCGCAGCATTTAATCCCGCCAGTTCCAGTGCCAGGGGATTAAAATCCGAAAAGGTAACCTTGGCGCCTTTAAGGCCGCAAACTATACCTGGTAATCCAAGCCCTGTCCCCAGTTCCAGCAATTCCTCCCCCTCAAAACGAAGGTTGTCCCAAATCCAATGTGATAAACCACGGGCCGCAGGCCAGATTTCAGCCCAACAAGGAACTTTGTCTTCATCTGTAGGATCTGTTATTAATTCTTCCACATTTTTGACCACTGTCAAGTTTATAGTATGACCCGGTAACTCAAATGACGTTTCCCTGGTTTCCACAAACCTATGTCCACCTCCCTTTACATGAAAAGCGCGATTAAATCAGTTCCCTTATAGCGCTCTTTTCAGTACTTTTCTCCTTAGCCCTGGACATATATATGGCCAGGATTAAGGAGAAAAGTGCATGAAAAAAAACCCCTTGCTAAAGGGATTTTACCTTAAAGTAGCACTTTAAAACAATAGGTTACTATTCAGGTATTCAGAATTCGGCAGTCGGAATTCCAAATGCCTTAAACCAGTTCTTTCATTCTGACTCCTGAATTCTGACTCCTGTCTACTAAATCGTTACATTTCAATCTGGTACTGTTTAATTTTTTTATATAACCAGGCCCGGGAGATACCCAGGAGTTTGGCCGATTGCAGCTTGTTGCCGCCTGTACTTGCCAAGGCATCAATTAGTGCATCCCTTTCCACGGTTTCCAGCAATGTAGGCAGGGTTTTGTCCACACTGCTTACTTTCGGTTTTTTAACATTATTTTCAGCCTGTTCAATAATGTATGTCGGCATGTGGCTTAACTCAATTTTCTCATACTCAACCAGATTAAAAGCCCTTTCAATAATGTTTTCCAATTCACGCACATTTCCCGGCCAATTATACCGTTCAAATAAATCCAATACCTTCTGGCTTACGCTGTTAATTTTTAGCGTAAAATCACGATTAAATTTAGTTATGAAATGGTTAACCAATCCCGGAATGTCTTCTAACCTTTCGCGTAAAGGCGGAATCTGAATATTTACCACATTTAAACGGTAATATAAATCACGCCGAAACTTTCCTTCCGTAATCAGCTCTTCCAGCTTACGATTGGTTGCAGCAATTATCCTGACATCCACTTTCTGGGTCTTGGCGTCGCCCAATCTTTCTATTTCTTTATCCTGGAGCACCCTGAGTACTTTAGCCTGCATGGAAAGCGGCATATCACCTATCTCATCAAGGAAAATTGTACCACGGTGCGCCAGTTCGAATTTCCCTGCCTGCCCGCCTTTTCTGGACCCCGTAAAAGCTCCTTCCCGGTAGCCAAATAACTCTGATTCCAAAAGGTTTTCAGGTATTGCGGCACAGTTAACCTTAATAAACGGCCCCTTGGCCCTTGGCGACAGTGTGTGCACAGCATGAGCAAATAGCTCCTTACCTGTACCGCTTTCCCCGGTAATTAATATGGTCGAGGGCCCACGAGCCACTTTACGCATGATTTCTTTTTGTCTGTTGACAACCTGGCTGACGCCTATAATGTCATCCAAAGTATATCGCGCTTGTTCATCTTGCTTTACGGGTTTAGCCTGTTTATCTTTAATTGCCATTGAAGCAAGGGTCTGTAAATCCCGGAAAATAACTCTTCCCACAGTTCCCTGAATTTTGCCGTTATTTAAGACCGGATAACAGCTTAACAGCAAATTTGTATTGTTATATTTTATAATCTCGTTATGCTGCGACTGACCGTCAATCTGCAAAAAATGCACCTTTGTTTCCGGTAAAATGTCAGTGATGTGCCGGTTTATCATCTCACCGGGGGTTTTCTTAAGCAAATCAGCCATGGCCCTGTTGGTAAAATTAACGTAACCATCACTATTGATAGATATATATCCTTCTTGCGTATAATTAAATATTGATTCTAAAACATATTTTTCTTTTTTAACCTTATCTAATTCTGATGCCAGTTGGTGCAGTTCTGTGATCTCCTGGGCAACACCTATGGCCCCGATAATTCTTTTGTTTTTTATGATAGGTGTTCTGTTTACAATATATAGGGAATTCCCCAGGACAAATTTACGGCCTAAATGTGGTTTGCCGGTCTTAAGTACTTTTACCAGACCGGTATATGGTATTACTTTTGATACCGGTTTAGCCAACACCTGGTCCGCTGTCATGCCAAATAACCTTTCACAAGTAGGATTAAAAATACTGATGCAACCATGTTGGTCAATAGCTATCACCAGATTTTCGATACAATCAAAAATTGAATTTTGATCCCCCATAGGAGGAATTTCTTTAACCAGATTGCTCTTTAGGGACATATGTTACTCCCCTTTCATCGCAAATGGAGAATATTAAAAATATTCTCCAAAAAGGGACAATTTCCTGCTAAAGATCTTAAATAAGCTGTTTTATTTATGGTGATGATGTCCGTGACAATGACAGGAACCAGCGTGAAGATTTGCTGACTTAATTGATTTATCACCTGCAGCTTTTCCTGCTAAATCCTTCGTGTTTATTGCACTGATAAATATTTGCTGGTCGTCTCTGTTCTTCAAAAAAATATTAAGGGTGCTGTTAATATTCTCGGGGGTAACCGCAGTTTCATTAAGGGCAGACAGTGCCCTGGCCCAATCAATCGTCTCAGCTATCGAAGGCTTTTTACGCAGATTTAGATTATTTCTGATGTAATTGGCAATGTTGGCAATTTGTTTGGTAATTTCCAGCCCGGCCTTAGGCACTTTAACCTGTAATATACGCGACTCTTTTTCTATGGAAGGAAAATCAATATAAAGATATACACAGCGCCTTTTTAGTCCGTCTGAAAGTTCCCTTTCGCCATTGCTCGTAAGTACCACTATCGGGATATGCCTGGCTGCTACTGTGCCCAATTCCGGAATGGAAACCTGGAAATCAGAAAGGACTTCAAATAAAAAAGCCTCAAATTCCGCCTCAACCTTATCAACTTCATCAATAAGCAGAACAACTTGTTTTTCAGACCTGATAGCATGCAGCAAGGGTCTTTCCAGCAGATAATCTTCACTAAAAAGATTGCGTTCCATTTTTTCGCCGGATTCTGTTTCCTTGGAAAGTTGAATTTTGATTAATTGTCTTTGATAATTCCACTCATAAAGAGCCTTATTTTCATCCAGTCCTTCGTAGCACTGTAGGCGAATCAAATCAGTTTCAAAAATCGCTGCTAAAACCTTGGCAATTTCCGTTTTACCAACTCCGGGGGCACCTTCTATCAGCAAAGGTTTACCCAGCTTTAAGGCTAAAAATACAGTTATGACCAAATCATCATCACAAATATAGCCTTCGTTTTCCAATGAAACCTTAAGTTCTTTGATTGTTAAGTCCATATACTAAGTCCTCCATTACATAATTTACCCCAGACCGCAAAAATTGTTTTGTCTTAACGCTTCAAAGAGCACAACTGCAACTGAGTTGGAAAGATTTAAAGACCTCGCCTTGTTGATCATAGGAATGCGTATACAGCTTTTTTGATAGGTATTAATAATATGAACGGGTAATCCTGCTGTTTCTTTCCCGAAAACAAGGAAATCGTTAGACCCGTATACTGCCTCTGTATATAGCTTTTTCCCTTTTGTGGTGGCAAAATGAAAGCTGTTTTCAGGATACGCCTCAAAAATTTCCTCCAAGCTATCATGATAATGAACGGTTAGCAAATGCCAGTAATCAAGACCGGCCCTTTTTAAATGTTTGTCGTCAACGGAAAAACCAAGAGGTTTTACCAGGTGCAGTTCAGCGCCCGTAACCGCGCAGGTTCTGGCAACGTTACCCGTATTGGCCGGTATTTCCGGTTCCACCAGTACTAAATGCATGTTCATTTCTCCCTGTCGACCTTTTTGCCTTGTTGATACTTGCAAAATTTTTCAACCGGACAATGATCACATTTCGGCCCCCTTGAGGTACATATAGTACGGCCAAATTGAATCAGCCGGTGATGCCAGCTGCCTCTTTCCTGCTCAGGTATTAACTTGATTAAGTCCTTCTCCACCTGAAAAGAAGTGTTGCCGCCAGATAGGCCAAGCCTCCTTGATACCCTGAAAACGTGGGTATCTACGGGAAAGGTTGGCTTTTGGTACGCTATATTTAATACCACATTGGCAGTTTTTCGCCCAACTCCGGGCAGTGACTGCAATGCCAAAAGATTATCCGGGACTTTTCCACCGTACTTTTCAACCAGTATGCGGGATGTTTTAATTATATGCAAGCTTTTATTGCGATAAAGGCCGCAGCCTTTAATTTCTTGCTCCAGCTGTTCTGGCGCAAGGCAGGCAAAATCCTCAGGCGTTTGATATTTGGAGAACAGGTTGGCTGTTGTTTTATTAACCTGCTTGTCCGTGCACTGTGCGGATAAGATAACCGCCAGCAGCAATTCAAAAGTGTTATTAAAGTTCAATGTCGGGCCGGTATCTGGAAGCTCACGGATAAGTATTTTTAAAATTTCTTGTTTATTACTCATTATTTTTATTATTATCACTCATTAGTCTTTGATGTTCAACTTTAATACACTTATCCATAATCACAGCAACTCCTTGCGCTGCCGCCAGCCTGGCACCCTCCTCATTTTCAATTCCCAGCTGCAGCCAGATCGCACCAGGTTTTTTCGTTAAAGCTTCCTCAACAACCGGCAAAACCTGATCACTTCGTCTAAAAACGTTTACAATATCAATTTTCTCAGGCACTTCAACCAAGCTGGCGTAAGCCTTTTGATTAAATACTTTTTTGGCCCTGGGGTTTACGGGTATAATTTTATACCCGTTTTCCATCATGTATTTGGCAACCATATAACTGTCACGGTGAGGTTTATCAGATAGCCCCACAATTGCAATGGTTTTACATTGCGTTAATATTTGCCGAATTTGATCGTCGACCGGGTTTGTAAACATTCATAAACACTCCCTGTTCCCGTTCAATTCCTGAAAAGCTCAATACCTCAATTCTATGTTTAAATTTTCTATGTTTAAATTTTTATACCTGCATACATAATTAGACAAATATAATAAATTGTTTCACCTAAGCAAAACAAAAAAATTATAAACCAAAAAGGTTATGGCAATAATAAAAAAGGCTTTTCAAGTTAAAACCATTATGCCGCGGAATGCTTATCGTTATTATCTTCCCGCCGGTTTTTATTTTTTTGACAGCATTGTTGAATCCATTATAAAGGAGGTTTATGCAATTGAGCTTCATTTTTAACTGGGCTTTAGGAGTAGTTTTGGTTTTACTGCTTCTAACCGTTTTTTTATGGTCGGCCAAAAATAGACGCAAACCGGTGCAAAAAAAGTTGCAAACACCGGTTTTTCAGGAAGAGTTTGCCGAAGAGGCAGCCTTCCCGGTTTCCCAGTCCGAAACAACACCAAAAATTTCCAAACACCCTATACAGGAAATACCGTGGAATTACGGTATTGACCGCCTGGTGCTAATGGTTCGGGACCCCAATTGGATTTATGCCTACTGGGAAATAACAGCCACTAAACAAGAGGAATTTAGCTGTCAGTTTGGAGCCGAAGCCTGGAGCACTTCCCGTCCGGTGCTCAGGGTTTATGATGTTACAGGTTTGGAATATTTTAATGGCTACAATGCCAATGATTATTTAGATATTTCTATTAATGATTTTACTGATAACTGGCATATCGAGGTAGACCGCCCCAATTCCTCTTTTTGTGTTGACGTGGGCAGAGTAATGCCTGACGGGAGATTTATCACAATTTTAAGATCAAATATTGTAAAGACCCCCAGCGTTAGTATTTCAAACTTATTGGATGAAGAGTGGATGTGGATTGAGGGCATTTACCGGTCCATTACCAAGTTGCACATAGGCAGTTCTCCCATGATAACAGAAGAAATAGGTCAGGATATGGGAATTATTCCCCTGGGGATTAGTTCACCCGGCAGGCCCGATAAAGAGGTATGAATTTAACTAAAAAAGGAGAAGGTTGTTTTGGCCAGAGGTTTTTTATGTTTTGTGCTTCATGCACATTTACCTTTTATAAGACATCCCGAATATGAATACTTTCTGGAAGAAAGATGGCTGTTTGAAGCGATTACTGAAACATACGTACCCTTAATTGATAAATTTGACGAGCTTATAGATGAAGGTATACCGTTTCGCTTAACTTTTTCTGTTTCACCAACACTATTAAGCATGCTGACGGATGATTTACTGCAGCAGAGGTATCTGAAATATCTTGATAACCTGATAGAACTGGCACATAAAGAAACAACCCGCACTTCCGGTACTGAATTCCATCAGACAGCATTGATGTACCGGGACAGGCTTGTAAAGATAAAGCATATCTATGCTGAAAAATACCAGTGCAATTTAATCAACGCTTTGGCCAGGTTAAAGCACCTGAACAGGCTTGAGGTAATTACCTGTGCAGCAACCCATGGATTTCTACCGCTAATGATCCATCAAGAAGCTGTGCGCGCCCAAGTAGGAGTTGCCGCTGACATTTACAATAGACATTTTGGTGAACCCCCGGTTGGTGTCTGGTTACCCGAATGCGCTTACGCCGAGGGTGTTGACAGTATTATAAAAGAATTTGGCATTAAATACTTTTTAACTGACACACACGGAGTGCTTTTTGCCTCGCACAGACCTAAATACGGAATTTATGCGCCTATCTTCTGTCCCACTGGGGTAGCGGTATTTGCCCGCGATATTGAGTCTTCCAAGCAAGTCTGGAGCTCAAATGAAGGATATCCGGGTGATTTTGATTATCGCGAATACTACCGTGATATTGGTCATGACCTGGAATATGATTATATCCACCCCCATATCCATCCTGACGGAATTAGGGTAAATACAGGTTTGAAATATTTTAGGATTACAGGCAAAGATGATCATAAAGCACCCTATAACAGAGAGAATGCATTGCGTAAAGCAGATATTCATGCAGGCAACTTTTTATTCAACCGTGAGCACCAGATTAATTATATAAGTTCGCTAATGGACCGGGAACCTATTATTGTTGCACCGTATGATGCTGAATTATTTGGGCATTGGTGGTTTGAAGGACCGGATTGGCTAAAAAATGTACTGCGGAAAGCCCATTACGATTTTGATATGATTGAGACCGTAACCCCCGGAGACTACCTTAAAAAATATCCCTGTAACCAGGTTGCCCGGCCGTGCCCGTCAACCTGGGGTAACAAAGGTTATAATGAAGTATGGCTATGCCGGGAAAACGATTGGATTTACCGCCATCTCCATATAGCAGCCGAACGCATGATAGAACTGGCCAACAACTATCATCACAGTAGCGGGCTCACAGAAAGGGCGTTGAAACAAGCAGCCAGGGAACTTCTGCTGGCGCAGAGCAGCGACTGGGCCTTTATTATGAACACAGGCACAATGGTGGAATACGCAATCCGCAGGACCAAACAACATATGCATAACTTTTTAGCGCTTTACGATCAAATTAAGTCTAATTACATTGACGCAGGAATGCTATTTGATTTGGAAAACAAAAATAATATTTTTCCCGATATAGACATTAGTTATTACAGAAAAGCAGTTTAAATGGAAATTTTTATATACAGCTGTATACGATAATTTACATTTCTAATAACCCTCCAAAGGGGTTATTTTTTTGTTTTCAAAAGTATTACTTTTTTAAATTTTCTATCTAGTGTAAACATTCGTACTAAATAAACATTTTTTTAATTTTAGTAATCGGCATTTTTAGTGAGTATTTTTACTTATTGGAAGTGCGCATGATTTTTGCATGTTATTATTCATGGAATAAAGGGAATATATATTTTTTGCAAAACTGGAGGTGGTAACGCATTTAATTGGTGTGAAATTCTGAAAATTTAAACTATAAAAACTAAGGAGGTTGTTTAATGTCTCAAGGACACGCTGCAAATCCAGGACCCGCGGGCTTAGTTGCCCTTGCGATGGCATGTTTTACATTTTATGCAGTTCATACCGGTAAAGTTGAAGGTTCATGCATACCCCTTTTAGGCATCTGGCTGCTTGGTGGATTTATTGTACAAGTTATTGTTGGCGTTATGGAACTTAACCATGGCAATGTTTTAGGCGGCAACGTTTTCACCTTCTTCTCAGCCTTTTTTATGTTTGCAACCGGGGCAGAACTTATTTTTAAATATTTAGCCGGAGCTTATGGCTGGCCGGCAATAGATGCCCGTATTGATGGCTGGGCCTGGCTTCCTTTAGCTATCGCATTATTATGCTGGACTCCGGGCTATTTTAAGTCCCCGCTCAGTCTTCTTGGAGTGGTTCTGGCTTTAGATATTGCCGTGCCTGTGGTAGCCTTGATGGACATGGGTGTCATCGGGCATGAATGGCATGTTGTCTCAGGAAACTTCCTTTTGATTGCCGGCATTTTCGGTCTTTATACTTCCACCGGCGTGGTACTCAACACGGTATATGAGAGAACCATTATACCAATGGGTGGCCCGCTTATTAAACCCAAGACGGTTGCCACAATAGCCAAATAGTATTTTACTAATATTCCCAGCGCAGTGAAATTATTTTATGTATTATGTTATTAATTTATCAAATTCGAAGACTCCCACTTCTATAAGTGGGAGTTCCTATTTTTACTTCAGGTGGGGTAGAATCTCCATCTGAAGCCCCGATGTTCAGCTTTAGCTGAACGAGTTCACTTTGCAGGGGCGGACGACGCTGTCCGCCCCCACTTTATTGGGAACTTACCTTCGACCTTGAAGTTACGCCCCCCCAAGAGGAGGTGTGTCCCCTTTCCTATTATCCTGTTTTTTTGGCAGGGTCTATTATCTTCTGTATTTTATCAATGTAAAAGTCAGCTAGGGATTCAGCTATCTCCATCGTGCTGCCTTCACTAAAGACACGACATACCGGCTCCTCAGGGTCCGGCAGCACCAGAGCCCATCCGTTCCGGTGGTAAACTTTTACCCCGTCCTGCAGTTCCATCTTCTCTTCGGGCATTTCCTCGATTAAACTGCGAATTACAGTGCCTTTTGCCTCCCAGGGTACGCCTGTTTCTTTCTTTTCCATAAAAAACGACGGAATCTTATCCACTGTTTCAGAAAGGTTAGCTTGCTCCCATATCAGGTATTCGAAAATGTTAATTATTGCAGCCAGTGCATCAAAGTGAATCATTGATTGGGAGATATGACCCTCTGAATCACTAATGGACAGGTTATCCTCTTGGATTAACTTATCATAAAAATCCTGAACTGCTGTTTTAGTTCTAACAACCCGAACATCATATTTACTGGCAAGAATGTCAATAGCACGAGGTGCGGTTACAGGAACCACAACCGACCCGCCCCGGGAATGCATAACCGTCAATGCTGAAAGTGCCACTAAAAGATCTTCCTGGATAATCCGCCCCAGGTTATCAATTAATACCATGTAATCTCCGCCCGAGTCCAAAATTATCCCCATGGAATGCCCTTTTTCAATTACTATTGTTGCAACTTTTTCAGCCATTAGCCTGTAATTGCTCCAATTCAATGGGAATTCCAATGGCTGCTCCACTTCAATTTGCTCCAGGGCAACATTTAATTCATTACATAGCGGCTCCAAAAATCTTCCGGAATTATTTCTGTCATAAATAGCTGCTATGCTAAGTCTTGCTTTTCTGATTGAATGAATATCCACTTTCCGCAAAAGCGATTTAATATATTCTATGGGTACATCAGGAACTGGTTTAGCTTCACGTATGGTTGAAAAATCTGCACGCTTGAAGTCTTCTCTGGCCAGGAGGTTTTCAATTTTTCGTTCCTGGCTGCGGGATATATTCCCCCCCTGGCTATTGGTAAATAAAATATTGATCCGCTCCGGTCTTCTTGGTGATATCCGAACATGCACGCCACCATCGCAGCCATACTTTTGCATAGCAAAGCGGTGCATTGGAGTAATCCCTTCACTTATGTTTAATACATCTATTCCGGCAGACATTAAGCCACAGGTGATAGCGTCCTTGATCATCCTGGAAGGAGTGTAAATATCACTGCTAACGCATACCCTGGCTCCTTCACCAAGTGTTGATGCATAAGCCGCCGCTACGCGGGAAGCAAATTCAGGTGTAATTTCAACATTCAGCATGCCGGTTATGCCTTCAATTCCGAATATTCGTCTGGGTACACGATTACCCCAAATCATGCTTTCCCGGACAGTGGACCCGGTTTCCACCACCTTATGCGGCCACAATTTAACATCAGGGTTAATGACACACCTTTCCCTGATTACCGAATCACTGCCAATGACCGCCCCCTCATAGATATTACTGCCGGCCTGAACCTGCACCCTGCTGCCCAGAACGCAACCCCGCAAACTAACCCCGGGGGCAATAAAATTATTATTCCAAAGCACACTTCTCTTAATTGATGAACCTTCCTGGATCAAAGTACCCGATCCAATGGATGTAAATTGATCGATCCTTACGTTTTTACCAATATTAACTGCCTCACCGATAAAAACAGGCCCGTTAATTTGGGCGGTAGCGTCTATTTTAACCCCGCGCTCAACGAAAACACCAGGCAGCTGTTCTTCAGCGTGTATTTTTAAATTAATTGAACCTGAAAGAAAATCATAATGTGCCTGCACATATTGTCTTAGATCACCGATATCACACCAATAACCGGACAGCACCACACCATACATCGGTTTACCCATTTCCAGCAGCAGAGGAAATAAGTCTTTACTAAAATCAAATTTAGTGTTTGGTGGTATATAATCCAACACCTCCGGCTCCAGAATGTAAATGCCGGTGTTGACTGTATCGCTAAAAACTTCACCCCAGCTGGGTTTTTCCAGAAACTGAGTTATGCTGCCGTCCCGACCGGTAATCACTACTCCATATTCCAGGGGGCAGCTTACTCTGGTTAAAACCAGCGTGGCAATGGAACCTTTCTCTCTATGAAATGACACCGCCTTGGCTAAATCAAAATCCGTTAAGGCGTCACCACTGATAACAATAAACGGGCTATCCAAAAATTTTTCTGCGTTTTTAACGCTTCCAGCCGTGCCAAGCGGAGTTTCCTCTATAAAATATTGCATATTAGCATTAAATTCGCTACCGTTGCCAAAATAGTTGCGAATTTCCTCAGGCATGTATTGCAAAGTTACCCCAATATCGCTAAAGCCATGGGTATTGAGCAGATCAGCAATATAGGTCATAATCGGCCGGTTCATTATGGGAACCATTGGTTTGGGCAAACCGCAGGTCAATGGTCTTAAACGGGACCCTTCACCACCCGCCATAATTATAGCCTTCAAACTATACCCCTCCTTGATCTAAGAATATTTACCAAATACCTTGGAGAAACGTTCCATAAAACCGCGCTGGCGGGAATTCCACCTGGTGCTTAAATGTTCATCCCAGACCGTTTTATATATCTCGCTGGTCTTGACTGCGATGTCCTGCCAGTTAAATTTTTGCTTCACTTTTTGATAAGCGTTGTTTTGCAACTGCTGGGCCTGTTGTGGATTTTTTAAGATTAACAGGATCATATCCGCCAGCGAGCTTGGATTGCCGGGATATGCCTTTAAGCCGTCATAGTTGTGCCGAACTATTTCGCTGAGGCCACCTGTATCAGAAACAACCACCGGCGTCTTCGCCGCCATTGCTTCCAGCGCCACTATGCCAAACGGCTCATACAAACTGGGGAATACTGCTACATCCGACCAACTGTAAAGTGTATTACGAGTATATTCATCTATGTAACCTGTAAAATAAATTTTATTGGAAATTCCCAGCCGGGTAGCCTGGCTTTGCAGCTCACCCTGATGAGGCCCTTTTCCCGAAATAACAAATTTAATATCAGGGACCTGCTTTAAAATCATTGGAATTGCATCCAGGAGCACTTGTACTCCTTTTTCCCTGACCAGCCTGCCAACATAAAAGACAATTTTTTCGTCTTGTGCGGCATAATTGTTACGGGAGATATTATTATTTTTCTGGATAAAATTATTGGCATCTACTCCATTGGGTATAATTTCAAGTTTGTCATCGGGAACTTGAAAAACATATTTAAGTTCACCTTCCATGTAGTGGCTGCAGCAGATAACACGCCACGCCTCGTAACACAGCCACCATTCCACATCACTAATATGTCTTTGGGTGTTATTATGCAGGCCATAATTTCTACCGTACTCGGTGGCATGAATAGTTGCAATCATTGGTATACGATAGGCGTGTTTTAAGGCTCTCACCGCATAAGCAACAAGCCAGTCATGCGCATGCAGGACCTGAAAGTCATTGCTTTCACTAAATACCGGTATTGCTTTTTCCAACATAGCTACGTTAAGCTGCGACACCCAGGTGGTAAAATCCGGGGAAGAAACGTTATAGGGGATAACTCTGTATACAAAAACACCGTTAACTCTTTCGTATTCCGGCAACCCGGGCTCTCCCAGCGTAAAAAGGTGGATTTCCACCCCCTGGTCGATAAGAGCGCGGGTGAGATCAAAAACATGCTGGGCGAGGCCACCGACGCTTTTGGGGGGAAATTCCCACGAAAACATTGCAACTCGCATTACCATCCTCCTTGTTTAAGTATTCAGAAGTCAGGAGTCAGTAGTCAGAATGCCTAAAGCGTTTCTTTCATTCTGACTACTGAATTCTAACTCCTGACTCCTGATATTTATGACAGCATTTATATTTTATGTAAAATCAAGCTAATTTATTAAAAGTTTTGGCCAAACGATAAAAACAAAAACCCTGCCGTTAAAACCGGCAGGATTTTCGTTACATATTCTGCTTTAGTGGCGCCTGCCATTATGAATTTCAAAGCTCCAGTTGATTCCGTTGTTATTGTCCCAATTGCCGTAACCGTCGTGAAAACAGAAGTTAAACCTATCCTCGTCCGGAATTTCCAGTGTTTTCACCCAACCCCAGCCCGTACGGGACATCCGCATGGTGCCAACACTTCTCCATTCCCTGGCGTTGCCATAACCCACATGTAAAAATATCTGGGTTGCCCCACTGGCATCCAACAGTCCATCATACAGTACAGTTATTTCTTCACCCGTCGTAATCGGGGTGGGATCAACCACTACACCTCCGGGATATCTGGCATCATGCATTGCTTTTAATTTATATTCTCCGGTACCGAAATTGGTGGGGTTAACCATTTTATCGCCTCCGAGTTTTATTCTTTACGTTTGTATTATCTTAATTAAAGCAATGTTTTATACGAAAAAAAAGCGCGCTCAATCAGTTCCCTTAGCGCGCGTTTTTTATACTTTAATCCTTAGTTCTGGCCATAAATATGGCCAGATATATTTTATAAGAAAAAAAAGCACCCATGATGGGGTGCTTTAAAAGCTAATCTTTGGTATTTTTATTCCCTTTTGGTGCCGCCATAATAGTCTTCATAAATATACATTAACTCTTTATCGAATAAAGGCCGCTTCATGGAAACTGTGTAAGAACGAATTTTGGGCAACAATTCCTCTGCCTGGTGTTCAGTCAGGCGGATGCCGTATTCCGCGTATTTTGCTTTAAGCGCTGCAGTTCCGGAGTGTTTGCCCACCACGATTTGCCTTTCCAAACCAACCTCTTCCGGTAGAAAAGCCTCGTAGGTTTTAGGATTTTTCAATGCGCCGTCAGCGTGGATGCCTGATTCGTGGGCAAACATATTTGATCCCACAATGGCCTTCCAGGCAGGCAATTCACGACCGGATGCGCGTGAAACATATTCAGCCACTTCTCTGAAAATCTCAGTTTTAAAACCAAGGTCAAGTTTAAAAAGGTGCTTTAAAGCCATGACAACTTCTTCCAGAGCCGAGTTGCCGGCACGCTCACCCAAACCCATAACCGTTACCCCAATCCAGCTGGCTCCGGCCATAACGCCTGCTATGGCATTTGCTGTGGCCATGCCGAAATCGTTATGGGTGTGCATCTCAACATCTATGTCAACACCTTCTTTGATTTTCTTGATATTTTCATAGGTTTTAAACGGTTCTAAAATACCGACAGTGTCGCAATAACGCAGGCGGTTGGCTCCTGCTTCCTTGGCAGCCTGGGCAAACTGAATCAAAAAATCCGAATCAGTCCGGGAGGCGTCCTCTGCGTTAACGGAAATATACATACCCTCTTTTTTCGCAAACTCAACCGCCTGGACCATATGCTCCAGCACCCATTCCCGGCTTGTTCTCAGTTTATGTTTAATGTGAATATCCGAGGTGGATATTGATATAGCAACTGCATCCACACCGCATTCCAGTGATTGCTCAATATCTCTGATCACGGGACGGTTCCAGCCCATAATGCTGGCTTTAAGGCCAGAGTTACAGATCTTTTTAATAGCTTCCTTTTCATCCCCACCCATTACCGGAACCCCTGCTTCTATCTGATGAACACCCATTTCATCAAGAAACCTGGCAATTCTTACTTTTTCCCTGTTCGCAAACACAACACCGGCTGTTTGTTCTCCATCGCGCAGCGTTGTATCCACAATGTAAATGTCTTTAACGGGTAAGTTAAGCCTTTCGTATAGCATGTAATTTTCCTGCCTTTCTTTCTAGATAATTAATCATATTAGTAACTATTTAGGAGTCAGAAGTCAGAATAATTTTTAAGTGTAATTCAAGGGTTTAAAACCATAAAGGAGGAATAAAATAAAGTCCTACTGACTCCTGAATGACAATTAGTAATTCTGACTACCTGAATAGTAAATAATATTAATATTATTAGTATATTTATGTAAACACTCGATCAAAACTTAAACTTAATTTTATCACATCAGGAGAAATGTGAAAAGCTTTTTACCTGCATAATGCTGTATACATGGGTAATAACGGAGTTAAGCGTTCCTATATTTCCAGATCCCCCCAAATGCATAAAAACGCCGGTACAAAGAAAACCCTTTTCCCGGCGTTATAATTTAGAAATCATTACTATTCAGGTAGACAGAATTCAATGCCCCGAGAAAATGTTTTCGCCTGTTCTCTCATTCTGACTCCTGACTTCTGTCTTCTGACTCCTGCTTTTTTACTTATCCAGCAAATCTGTAAGCATTTTATTAACGATGCCGGGATTGGCTTTCCCTTTGGTCGCTTTCATTACCTGACCGACCAGGAACCCAATGGCCTGTTTTTTGCCGTTTTTATAGTCTTCAACAGACTTGGGATTAGCTTCAATGACTTGCTGCGCCACTTTTTCAATCAGGCCCTCGTCACTAATCTGAACCAACCCTTTTTCCTTAACGATTGCTTCCGGATCTTTACCTGAATTAAACATCTCTTCAAAAACGTTTTTAGCAATTTTACCGCTAATAGTTCCTTTATCCATCAGCTGCAGCAGTTTGGCCAATTGTTCAGGCTTAAAGCGCACATCCGTTATTTCCAGACCGCTGGCGTTCATCATTTTTAGCATGTCGCCCATGATCCAGTTGCTTATAGCTTTGGGGTTATTATACAGCTCCACGCATTGCTCATAAAAATCAGCCAGTTCCTTGGTTGATGTTAACACCATTGCATCATAATCAGGGAGACCTAATTCACGGGTGAAACGTTCTTTGCGTTGGTCGGGTAATTCCGGAATCCCGTTTTGAATTTCTTTAACCCATTCTTGTGAAATAACCAGCGGCACCAGGTCGGGATCAGGGAAATACCTGTAGTCATGGGCTTCCTCTTTGCTGCGCATGGTCAGGGTAACCCCCCTGGCTTCGTCCCAGGTCCTCGTTTCCTGGGTTATTTCGCCACCGTCTTCCAGTACCTCTATCTGCCGCTCTATTTCGTAAGCCACTGCCTTATGCAGCGCCTTAAATGAGTTCATATTTTTCAATTCCGTCTTGGTGCCAAGTTCTTTCTGTCCTACCGGGCGCACTGATATGTTGGCGTCACAGCGTAACGAACCTTCCTGCATCTTACAGTCGCTTACCCCGGTATATTGGATAATAGCCTTTAACTTTTCCAAATAAGCAATAGCTTCTTCCGCACTGCGCATATCGGGCTCAGATACTATTTCAATCAACGGTACTCCGGTGCGGTTATAATCCACCAACGAGAAAGGTGTTGTGGCAATTGTCCCCTGATGCACCAGTTTACCCGCATCCTCTTCCATATGAACCCGGGTTATCCCAATTCTTTTTTCTTGACCACCCACATTAACTTCCAAATATCCATGCTCCGCAATAGGCAGGTCATACTGAGATATTTGATAGTTTTTGGGCAAATCAGGATAATAGTAATTTTTTCTGTCAAACTTAGAAAATGAAGCAATTTTGCAGTTTAAGGCCAGACCTGCCTTTATCGCATACTCTACAACCTTTTTATTAACCACCGGTAAAACACCGGGCAAACCGAGACACACCGGGCAGATATGATGATTGGGATCGGCTCCGAATTCCGTACTGGAATTGCAAAATATTTTAGTGTTGGTTTTTAATTCAACGTGTACTTCCAGGCCGATAACAGCCTCGTATTGAGACAATTTATGCACCTCCCGTTTTGCACCACTTTGGGAAAAGTATCTTGCCATATATATGGCAAGAGCTAAGGATTAAAGTATTAAAACGCGCGTTTTTTTATGGAAATTTGAGGTGATGGTCAGTATTTTGTTCAAACGCATAGGCTGCGCGAAGAATATCTTCCTCTCCAAATGGCTTACCCATCAGATGCAGTCCCACAGGTAAATTACCTGACATACCGGCTGGTACGGAAATCGCCGGTATCCCGGCCAGGTTTACAGAAAGAGTACATATATCTACCAGGTACATCTGCATCGGGTCATCTATTTTTTCACCACGTTTAAAGGCGGTGCACGGGGCAACCGGCCCTAACAGCAGGTCGTATTTATTAAAGGCCCGGTCAAAATCGTTTTTGACCAGTGTTCTAACCTTAAGCGCCTGGTTATAATAAGCATCGTAATACCCTGCCGACAAAGCGTAAGTGCCAAGCATAATCCTGCGTTTGACTTCGGGCCCGAATCCTTCACTCCTGGACTTCATGTACATGTCCACCATATCCTGGGCCTTTTCCGACCGGTAGCCATAAGCCACGCCGTCATAACGGGCCAGATTCGAACTGGCCTCGGCAGGCGCAATTAAATAATAAGCAGGCAGCGCATACTCGGTATGGGGCAAGGTGGTCTCTTCTATAAACGCGCCCAAGCCCGTCAGTACGTCAATGGCCTTTTCGATAACTTCCCTAACCCCGGCATCAATTCCATCTCCCATCATTTCTCTGGGAACGCCGATTTTCATGCCCTTGATCTCTCCATTAAGTGACATTTTGTAGTCCGGCTGGTCATAAGGCGCCGATGTGGAGTCAAGTGGGTCATGGCCGCAGATGGCATTCAGCAAAAGTGCACAGTCAGTCACGTCTCTGGCAAAAGGACCGATTTGGTCCAGTGATGACGCGTACGCCACCAGGCCATAACGAGATACCGCACCGTAGGTAGGTTTCATCCCAACCACGCCACAGAAAGAAGCCGGCTGCCTGATGGACCCGCCGGTGTCCGATCCCAAAGCCAGCACAGTTTCACCGGACGCCACAGCCGCTGCCGAGCCCCCGCTGGACCCGCCGGGCACTCTTGTTTCATCCCAGGGGTTACTGGTTGGGAAAAAAGCAGAGTTTTCACAGGATGAGCCCATGGCAAACTCGTCTAAATTAGTTTTACCTACCAGAACCATCTGCTCCTTGTTTAACCTGTCAATTACCGTGGCATTATAGGGAGGGACAAATTGATATAGGATTTTAGAAGCACAAGTGGTGCGAATTCCCCTGGTACACATATTATCTTTAACGGCCACGGGAATCCCGGCCAGGGGTGGAAGCTTGTCCCCGGCAAGCCGGGCCTGGTCAACTTTTTTGGCCTGCTGCAGGGCTTGCTCCCTGGTCACAGTAATAAAAGCACGAATTCTTTCATCTACCTGTTCTATCCGGTTAAATACAGCTAACGTTAATTCTTCAGAGCTAATATCCCCGTTAACCAGCATGTCATGTAACTGGTGTGCGGTAAGGTAATTCAGATGCAAAACAACTACCTCCAGCCTTTAATATTAAACAATTTTGGGTACTTTAAAAAAGTTGTCCTGTTTTTCCGGCGCGTTGGCCAGGACATTTTCCACGGGCAAATGTTCGCCGACCTTATCTTCCCTAAATACGTTTTTCAACGGTAATACGTGAGCAGTGGGTTGCGTGTCGGTGGTATCCAGGTCTTGTAATTTTCGCGCGTATTCCAGAATATCGCTAAGCTGTTTAGCGTATACCTCTTTCTCTTCAACGGTTAATTCCAGACGACCCAGCAAAGCCACATGCTCCACGTCTTTGAGGCTGATCATATAGCACCTTCCTTTTCACACAAAAGCTGCAACCATTATATCAAAGGCAAAATTAGGTAGCAAGCTATTAAGCTATACCCTGGCCAGTTCCAGGAACTCCTGCTCACCGATAATTTTGACCCCCAGTTTGACTGCTTTGTCGTACTTGCTGCCCGGATTTTCGCCAACGATTACGTAACCGGTCTTTTTGCTTACGGAAGAAGCTACTTTACCGCCCTGATTTTCAATGATTTCTTTGGCTTCATCCCGGGTTAAACTTGACAGCGTTCCGGTAAGCACCACTGTTTTCCCTGAAAACGCACTTTGGCCCAAGCTTTCTTTTTTCTCCGCAGCTACGTTGACACCGCTTTGGGCCAGTCGTTCGATTAATCTCCTGTTTTGCTCTTCATGCATAAAATTAATCAAACTTTCGGCAATTTTGGGGCCAATCTCGGGGATATCGGTTAATTCCTCAAACTGCACATCCATTAATTCATAAATACTGCCAAAATGATCGGCCAGAATGCGGGCCGCCCGCTCACCGACATGCCTGATGCCCAGGGCAAAAATCAACCGGTGCAGCTGGTTGCTTTTACTGGCTGCAATTGCATTTACCAGATTATCGGCCGATTTATCAGCAAACCGCTCCAGTTGCCTTAATTGTTCCGCATTTATATGATAAATATCTGAAACGTCCCTAACCAACCCTGACTCAACCAGCTGTTTTATCACCGCCGGCCCCATACCGGCTATGTCCATGGCGCCCCTTGAAGCAAAATGAATCATTCCTTCAAGCAGTTGGGCCGGGCAGGCCGCACCGGTGCACCTGTGAGCAGCTTCTCCGGTCTGGCGCACCACTTCAGCCCCGCAAGCCGGGCAGGTTGAGGGCATAACAAAAGGTATTTCCGCGCCGTTTCTTTTATTCTTCAGCACTTCCACCACTTCAGGAATTACATCGCCGGCCTTATGGATAATAACTCTGTCTCCAATCCGCACATCCTTTTCTTTGATGATATCCTCATTATGTAAAGTAGCTTTGGATACAGTTGAGCCGGCAATAAAAACCGGTTCCAGTAAGGCTGTAGGTGTGATTACACCGGTACGGCCCACGCTGACAAAAATATCTTTTACCATAGTTTCCGCCTGCTCAGGCGGGTATTTATAGGCAATGGCCCAGCGCGGGCTTTTCATCGTTGCCCCCAAAAAAATTTGCTGAGCCAGCAGGTTAACTTTAATCACCATGCCGTCTATGGAATAAGGCAGTTCTGTTTTTTTATCCCGCCAAATATTACAATAACTTATTGTCTCTTCAATATCGCGGCAAATCAAGTGATGGGGGTTAACCCGAAAACCCAATTCCTCCAGCAGCTTAAGAGACTCATGATGTGTATCCGGCGGTTTTTGGCCGGGTATTTGCAAAGCACCAATGCCATAAACAAAAATATTCAAGTTTCGTTTGGCCGTAACTCCCGGGTTCAGCTGCCGCAATGAGCCTGCCGCCGCGTTTCTCGGATTGGCAAAGGTTGGCTCGCCCCGTTCTTCCCTGCGGCGGTTCAATTCCCCAAAAGACTCTTTGGGCATATAGACTTCGCCCCGGACTTCCAGAATTTCCACCGGGGCGCGCAGGCGCAGCGGTATGCTCCTGATGGTTTTTAAATTGGCAGTAATGTCTTCACCGTTTTCACCATCCCCACGGGTCGCCCCGCGTACGAACGCGCCATTCTGATAGGTTAACGCAACCGCCAGACCATCTATTTTTAATTCCACAACATAGCTGTAATCCTCGCCCCGCAGGGCCGATTTCACCCTGTTATCAAAATCCCGCAAGTCGTCTGCCCCAAAAGCATTGCCCAAACTGAGCAAAGGTGTGCTGTGCTTTACAGTGGTAAATCCTTCACGCGGTTTTCCCCCCACTCGCTGCGTTGGGGAATCAGTGGTAATCAGAGCGGGATTGTCCTGCTCCAATTGAAGCAGTTCCTGCATCAGCCGGTCGTACCGGGCGTCAGTTATTACCGGCGCATCAAGCACATAATACAGATAATCATGTTTTTCAATTTCCTCGCGCAGTTCTTCTATCCTCCGGCGGATGTCGTCTAATTCGCCGACCATGACTATCCCCTTTCTAGCGTTCCAGCGGGGCAAACCGGGCCAGTAAAGTTTTTGTGCCCAGACCGGGAAAATCAATTTTAATTTCCGCGTTGTCACCCTTGCCCTTAACTTCCAGCACCGTACCCTGTCCCCATTTACGATGCGTCACCAACTCACCGGGACTAAAATTTACTGCATTGCCAACGCTGCTTTGATTATTTGCAGCTTTATTGGTAAAATTATTTACTGCATGGTTCACAACCTGAGCTTTATCCTGAATGGATTTTTTTATTAACCGGTCCAGCGGGTCAAAATGGCTTAAATTTTCCTCGGGCAGTTCATTTAAAAAACGTGACGGCTCGTTCACTTTAGTATGACCATATATAGTACGCTGCCAGCAATGAGTCAGATAAAGGCTTTCCATGGCTCTGGTAATGCCGACATAGCAAAGCCTTCTTTCCTCCTCAAGTTCATGCCTGTCCTCCAGCGAACGGGAATGAGGAAATACGCTTTCCTCCAAACCGGCCAGAAATACAATGGGAAATTCGAGTCCCTTGGCACTGTGCAGGGTCATCATCGTTACTCTGTCGGTATCTTCGTCATCCAGCTGATCCAGATCAGTTACCAGTGCCAGATCAGCTAAAAAATCAGCCAGACTGCCGCCTCCGGTGTTTTTTTCATATTCCCGGGTCACCGAGAAAAACTCACTGAGGTTTTCCAGCCTGGTCTGTGACTCAATGGTTCGCTCGTTCTGCAGCGCCCCCAAATAGCCCGATCTTTCCAAAACCTCTTTAACAACATCTGTAACGGAGAGTTCATTGATCTTTTCCTTAATATCTCTCATAACAGATCCAAATTCACAGGCGGATCTGGCTGCCTTTCCGCTTAACCCGGTTATGGATATGCCTTCCTCCAGCAATTGGAGAGGGGCTATGCCCATATTATCAGCCAAGGCCAGAATTTTATCCAATGAGGCAGGCCCGATACCTCTTTTGGGCTCATTAATGATGCGCCTGAGGCCCACTCTGTCGTCAGGGTTGACCAGCAGCCGCAAATAGGCCAGTAAATCCTTTATTTCCTTGCGTTCATAGAATCTTAACCCGCCAATGATGGTATAGGGTATTCCTGCCGCCAGCAGTTTTTCTTCCAACACGCGCGATTGGGCATGAGTTCGGTATAGAATGGCGATATCTCCGTATTTCTTGTGTTTATAGGTATTCCAGCGATTAATCCGGTCTACGATATAATTAGCCTCGGCATGCTCGTCCCTGGCCGAGAAGACAATTATGGGATCGCCTTCCGGCCCGGCTGTCCAAAGGTTCTTATCCTTGCGATCCCTGTTATTTTGAATCACCTTATTGGCTGAATCCAATATCGTGCCGGTGGAACGGTAGTTTTGTTCCAGCATGAACACTTCGGCATCGGGATTGTCTTTTTCAAAACGCATAATATTGCCGATATCCGCGCCGCGCCAACCGTAAATACCCTGATCGGGGTCCCCCACCACGCAGAGGTTGCGTCTCTTTTGCGCCAGCAGATTGACCAATACATATTGGGCGTGATTGGTATCCTGGTATTCATCCACCAGTACGTAATGAAATTTTCCCTGGTAATAATCCAGCACCACCGGGTTGTTTTGCAAAAGCCTGACGGTTTGCATGATTAAATCATCGAAATCCAGGCCGTTATTTTGAAATAGTTTCTTTTGGTACAGGCTATAGACTTTACATACAATTTGGCTGTAATAGTCATGCGATTTTTTTTCAAGCTCCTCCGGCCCGTATAAAACGTTTTTGGCCTGGGAGATCCCGGCCAACATAGCCTGAGGCGGGAATTTCTTATCATCCAGGTTTAACTCTTTTAAGCATTCCTTAAGTACAGTCTTTTGATCATCGGTATCATAAATTACGAAATTTGCATTGTAGCCTGCAAAACCTGATTGGCGCCTTAATATGCGCAGGCAGGTAGAATGAAAAGTTGAAATCCACAGTTCACGGGCCATTTCCGGTACCATGGCCTGAATTCTCTCGCGCATTTCCCGGGCGGCCTTATTGGTAAAGGTTATGGCCAGTATATGATAGGGATCAATGCCCTTTTCTTTCAGCAGATACGCTACCCTGGTTGTCAACACCCTGGTTTTGCCGCTTCCGGCCCCGGCCAGAATCAGCATTGGTCCGTCGCCGTAGGTTACTGCTTTTCTCTGCGCTTCGTTAAGAACAGATAAATCCATTACAACCTCCGCATTTAATCTAGGAGTCAGAATTCAGGAGTCAGGAGTCAGAATAATTTTTAGTTAATAATCAAGGGTCTAAAATACATAAAGGAATGCAAAAATCCCTACTGACTCCTATCTCCTGACTCCTGTATTCTAATTAGAAATGCCACCTTGCGGTGGCTAGTGCATCAGCTTTTACCGTAAACTTTTTCAGGATCAAAAAGTGGTTCGCCAATAACTGTAACCTCACCGTCCGGAGCCAGTGCATAGTGGAAACAGCTGTAATAGCCTTCGTGACAGGCCGCTCCTTTTTGCTCGACCAGCACCAGCAGCGTATCCCGGTCACAATCATATAACACTTCTTTTACTTTTTGTACATTTCCGGACGATTCACCCTTGTGCCAGAATTTTTGCCTGCTTCTGCTCCAGAACCAGGTTTCTCCGGTAGCAAGTGTTTTGGCGACAGCCTCGCTGTTCATATATGCCAGCATCAGCACTTCTTTGGTTTTGGCATCCTGCACTATGGCAGGAATCAGTCCGTCTTGGCTATATTTTAATTCTTCCGGTTTAATCCGCAATTTAAACACACCTTTGGTTGATTTACTTTCTAAATTCTTACCGGGACGTTGTGTTCCCTTAAATATTTTTTAGTTTGGGCAATGGAGTATGTACCGAAGTGAAATATAGAGGCTGCAAGGGCCGCATCGGCCCCGCCGGCGGTTAAGCCCTCCACGATGTGATCAAGATTGCCAACGCCGCCTGAGGCGATTACCGGTATATTAACCCCTTCCGCGATAGCCCGGGTTAGGGAGATATCATAACCGTCTTTGGTACCGTCCCGGTCCATACTGGTCAGCAATATTTCACCGGCTCCCAGGCTCTCTACCTCAGTTGCCCAGGCTACGGCATCAATCCCGGTAGGGGTCCTTCCTCCATGAATATATACTTCCCATTTATTAGGCCCAACATTACGGGCGTCAATGGCCACCACAATACACTGACTGCCAAACCTCTCCGACGCCTCGGCAATAACCCGCGGGTTTTTAATCGCCGCTGTATTGATAGATACTTTGTCGGCTCCGGCACTCAGCATCGCCCGGATATCTTCGGTTGTGCTTATCCCGCCGCCTACTGTAAACGGTATGAACACTTCCGATGCGGTACGGTAAACCATATCCAGCACTGTCTTGCGGCCTTCGTGCGAAGCCGTAATATCCAGAAATACCAGCTCGTCCGCACCTTCACGGTCATAAACAGCCGCCAGTTCCACGGGGTCGCCCGCGTCGCGCAAATCCACGAAATTTGTGCCTTTAACCACCCGGCCGCCGGTCACATCAAGACAAGGGACAATTCTTTTCATTAACATGGCAGCGCTGACCTTTCTTTATTGACAATTTCCAGTGCTTCTGTAAAACTAACCGTACCGGCGTAAAGGGCCTTGCCCACAATAACTCCCTCAACGCCAAGATGCTTCAGTTCATTTAATGATTTGATATCGTCAATTGTTGAAACTCCACCGGAGGCAATAACCTTAACATCAACGGAGGTGACCAGTTTTTTAATCGCCTCCAGGTTCGGCCCCTTTAAAGTTCCATCACGGGAAATATCCGTAAAAATAACCCTTTTGATCCCCATCTTACTGACTTCGTTAACCAGTTCAAGCGCATCCTTTTCCGCAGTTAAGCCCCAGCCTTCTATGGCTACTTTACCGTCACGGGCGTCAATGCCCACAACAATGCGCTCGCCAAAGCGATCACAGGCTTCCTGGACCAATTCGGGGTTTCTAATGGCGACAGTGCCCAGAATTACTCTGGCAACTCCCATTTGCAGCAGTCGCTCGATTGTCGGAATATCCCTGATTCCCCCTCCAACCTGAACGGGGATGCCGACAGCTTCGATAATACTGTTTATTGTTTCCAGGTTCTTGGGCGATCCTGCAAAGGCGCCGTCCAGATCCACCACATGCAGCAGGCGGGCGCCGTTTCCTTCCCAAATACGGGCAACGGCCATCGGGTTATCGGAATAAACTGTTTCGCGGTCAAGCCTGCCCTCCACCAGCCGGACACATTTCCCAGCCCGGAGGTCTATTGCCGGGATTATTAACATCTTTCAACCAACCTCCCAAAGTTTTTCAATATTTGCAGGCCCAGCGCGCTGCTTTTTTCGGGGTGAAACTGAATCCCGAATACGTTGTTCCTGGCCGCAACTGAAGTAAACTCAATCCCATATTCAGTAGCACCGACGATATCTGTAGGGTCGGACGGGTCGACGAAATAGGAATGTACAAAATAAAAAGCGCTGTCTTCGGGAATCCCGTCAAAAAGCGGGCATTCTCTTTTAAATTTTAAAGTGTTCCAGCCCATATGGGGTATTTTCACCCCGGACGGCAGTTTTTTAACCCGGCCGGGCAAAAGCCCCAATCCTTTGGTTGTTCCCCACTCTTCGCTGGCTTCGAACAATAACTGGAGGCCCAGGCATATTCCCAGGAATGGTTTACCTTCTTCCACCACCCGGTAGATAGATTCGATCATGCCCTGTTGCAACAAACTGTCCATGGCGTCTGAAAATGCACCAACCCCGGGCAATACTACACCCCCAGCACTGCTTAAATCTGCGGGATTATTTGTCACCCCGACATCAATCCCAACTTTTTCAAAGCCTTTGGCCACGCTGCGCAGGTTACCCATACCATAATCAATAATGGCTATCAAAAACTTTCCCTCTCCCCTGACACTAAAGTATTCCCTTGGTGGACGGCACTCCCCCGGCAGGATCTCTCACAGCTACGGCTGACCGCAAGGCTCTCCCCAGCGCCTTGAAAACAGCCTCAATGATGTGATGTGTATTTTTCCCTGTCAATAGGCGAACATGAAGGGTTACTAACCCGTTAACAGCCATTGCGCGCAGAAATTCTTCAACCAATTCGGTATCGAATTCGCCGACCTTGGAAGCAGGCATGGGGACATCAAAAGCCAGTAATCCCCGGCCGCTAAAATCCAGCGCCACGGCTACCAGAGACTCGTCCATTGGCAGCAGAAAATGGCCATATCTTTCAATACCCTTTTTGTCACCCAGCGCATCTTTTAACGCCAGTCCCAGGCAAATACCAACGTCTTCCACGGTATGATGCCCATCCACGGCCAGGTCCCCGCTGGCCTTGATCTCAAGATCGATCCTGGAGTGGGCCGCCAGTAGATCCAGCATGTGGTCCAAAAAAGGTACACCTGTAGCAATAGCCGCTTTACCGCTGCCGTCCAAGTTAATGGAAACAGCAATCGCTGTTTCTTTGGTCTCTCTGTTAATTTGTGATAATCGTAATTTTTGCTCTAACATGATTTTTTCTCCCTCAAAGTATCAATAACCTGCTGCAGAGACTGTAAAAAATACTTATTTTCATCCGGCAATCCGACAGATACCCGTAAATACTTAGATAACCGGGGGTCTCCGAAATTTCTAATCAATAAATTCTTTTTCAGTAAGCCGTTATAAACTTCCATGGAGGGTATTGCTGTTTCAAACAGCAGAAAGTTGGCATCGGAAGGATAAACTCGAACGCCGTTCATTTTCTGCAAAGCATTATATAATATTATTTTTTCTTCATTTAGCTTTTTAACCCTGTGCAAAAATAAATCCCGGTTGCGCAGTACCGTTAATGCGGCAACCTGGGAAAAACCGTTTAAATTAAAAGGTTGCTTGACTTTAAGTAAATAAAAAATTATTTCCGGGTGTGTCAACAGATAACCAATTCTGAGCCCGGCCAGTGCGTAAGCCTTGGAAAAAGTCCGCATAACTATCAGGTTACGGTGCTCAGCTAAAAGGTTTAAAAAATCATTTCCTCCAAAGTCCACGTAAGCCTGGTCAACCACAACCGGACAGCTGCAGTTTTCCAAAATAGCCACAATTTGATCTGTGCCGGAAGAATTACCGGTGGGGTTGTTGGGAGAGCAAAGCACCACTAATCCCGCGCCTTCCGCTGAGGATATTATTTTATCCACATCCAGTTCCAAATTATCCTGCCTGGCTGCTTCCACGATTTCCGCACCTGCTATTGTAGCATGAATACCGTACATGGAAAAAGTGGGGACCGCAATGACTACCCGGTTTCCGGCACCGAAAGCAAGCATCAGGTCCAGAATCAATTCATCCGAGCCGTTACCCACCATAATCTGCCTCGTCTCAACTTTATGCCATTGGGCCAACTCATTAATTAGTTCTTCCGCCATGGCGTCCGGATAGCGGTTAAAAGTTTGTGGGCCAGCCGTATCAAGAACCTGTTGCATCAGCCCGGCAGGAAAATCGTACGGGTTTTCATTGGCATCAAGCTTGATTAGACCGGTATAGTTACCCGGGTTATATGGAATAAGCTTTTTCAGACCTTCTCTAACCAGCTGCTCCGGTTTAAAATCAGTTGTCATTTTAAACTACCCCCGTCCTGCCCTTGTCCGGTTTCTCTCTGTTCGAGCCTGATCCCAACGGCTTTGGCGTGAGCGTCCAGTCCTTCTGTCGCCGCCAGAGCCATGATTTGCCTTCCGTCCGTACACAGCGCCTGCATCGAGTAATCAATCAAGCTGGTTTTTTTCATAAATGTATCGACATTGAGCGGGGAAAAGAATTTTGCCGTGCCCCCGGTGGGTAACACGTGATTTGGTCCCGCAAAATAATCGCCGACCGGTTCCGGCGAAAATGCGCCGATAAAAACTGCGCCGGCATTTCTAATGCCGCCCAGCCACCGGTAGGGCTCCAGAACCTGCAGTTCCAGGTGCTCCGGCGCGTATGCATTGGCTATTTGAATACAGTTTTCCATTGCCTCAGTAATGATTATGGCCCCTCGTTCGATAATTGACTTTTCAGCTATCTCCCGCCTCGATATTTTAACAATTTGTTGTGCCAATTCGTTTTTAACCATTTCTGCAAGCTTTGTATCGTTTGTCACCAGTATGGCCGACGCCATTTCATCATGCTCAGCCTGTGCCAGCATGTCTGCCGCTACAAAATCAGGTCTGGCTGCGCCATCGGCAATAATCAGCACCTCACTGGGTCCGGCCAGCATATCAATATCCACAGTGCCAAAAACCTGCCGCTTAGCTGCTGTGACATAAATATTTCCCGGTCCGGTGATTTTTTCAACCCCGGGTATAGTTTCTGTACCATAGGCCAGAGCAGCAATGGCTTGCGCACCACCCACCCGGTATATTTCTGCAATACCCGCCTCGGAAGCCGCCACCAGTGTGTATGGGTTAACAGAGCCGTCTTTGCCGGGCGGAGTGACCATAACTATTTCTTTCACCCCGGCCACGGTGGCCGGAAGAGCATTCATTAGAACTGATGAAGGGTAGGAAGCCTTACCGCCCGGCACATAAATACCAACTCGGTGCAGCGGGGTAATCAACTGGCCCAGTGTAACACCTTCTGGCCTGGGTTCAAACCACGAATTTCTGAGCTGGCGCCGGTGGAAATTTTTAATGTTTTCGGCAGCCTGGCGCAAAGCCGAAAGAAATTCTTTATTTACAGCTTGATATGCTTCCTTTATTTCAGCTTGGCTGACAAGTAAATCCCCCGGAACTATTTCAACACCGTCCAGCCGGGCGGTAACGGCGCATAGCCCGTCATCTCCCCCGGTTCTTACTGTTTTAAT
Organism: Desulfotruncus arcticus DSM 17038; assembly: GCF_900113335.1. GTDB lineage: Bacteria > Bacillota > Desulfotomaculia > Desulfotomaculales > Desulfallaceae > Desulfotruncus > Desulfotruncus arcticus. The sequence goes on along the minus strand of NZ_FOOX01000001.1, from coordinate 236,440 downwards.
TATCTCCTTAACTTGTTCATCAACTTGTTCAAGATCCAACGCTCTATTCGCCAATATTTCGGATAGACCATCATCTCTCGGTTTAATCACTCTGATCAACGGAGCACCCCCAGTGCTTTATTACGTTAAAATGTTGACATGATAAAATATTAAACACTTCGTTATGGTATGTCAATACTTTTATCAGCGGCTTTTAACCGGTCCAATATGGTTTTGTAGCCGTCAGCGCCATAATTTAGGCATCGTTTAACCCTGCTAATCGTGGCAGTGCTTGCGCCGGTACTTGTTGCAATATCTCCATAGGTGTAATTGGCACGCAGCATTCTGGCCACTTCCAGTCTTTGGGCAAAAGATTTAATTTCGGCCACAGTGGCAACATCCTCAAAAAATTGGTAGCACTCATCTAAGTCCCTTAACTCCAATATGGCATTAAAAAACTGGTCTACAAGCTGGTCTCTCAGCTTTCCATTGTATACCACGAGAAACTTCCCCCCGAATTTGAATAATAAACTATAACAGTTTATTATTTCTGGTTTTATACAATGCAATTCGCCATGAAACAAGCAAATCCTTTCACATGGCAAAGTGGTAAACTAAAAAAGATAACCGCAGAATTGTACGGTTATCTTTTTTCTCTTTAAGGGACTATTTAGGTAAATTTTTCAAGTTACTTATATCCGGCGATCCGGTGGTTCCCCTACTTCCCCAGCGCTTTTTGGCCTATGTCCCTGCGGTAGTGCATGCCTTCAAAGCGAACCCGGGAGACGCCCTGGTAGGCCTGGTCGATCGCCTCGGAAATGCTTCCGGATTTGGCGGTTATGCCCAGCACTCTGCCTCCGGCAGTTACCACGCGGCCGTTACGCATAGCCGTGCCGGAGTGAAAAGCCACTACATTTTCCGGCATAGCATCAAGCCCGCTGATTTCTAAACCTTTGGCGTAATCTCCGGGGTACCCGCCTGAAGCCAAAACAACGCAAACAGCAGCGCCTTCGCTCCAGCGGAGGTTCACTTTGTTTAGTTCGCCGGCTAAAATGGCGCCAATAACGTCATCCAGATCAGATTCAAGCATCATCAGTATCGGCTGGGCTTCAGGGTCACCAAACCGGGCATTGAATTCAAGTACTTTAGGACCTTTTTCGGTCATCATAAGTCCGGCGTACAATACCCCTTTGTAGGGACGATCTTCCTGAGCCATGCCGCGTACGGTGGGGATCATCACCTTTTCCATAACTTCCTGTTTTTGCGCCTCAGTAAGCACAGGCGCCGGCGCGTAGGCACCCATCCCGCCGGTATTCAGCCCCTTGTCCTCGTCGAATACCCGTTTGTGATCCTGGGCCGGGATCATCGGTATAACCTGTTCCCCGTCGGTAAACGCCAGTAAGCTTACTTCCTCGCCCCGCAAACATTCTTCAATAACAATTCTGGTGCCGGCCGCACCAAATGCCCTATCCCGCATGATGAAGTCAATGGCATCAAGGGCAACTTGCTCGTCTTCCGCCACTATCACACCTTTGCCGGCAGCAAGGCCGTCGGCCTTAATCACACAGGGAACTCCGACTTTTCGAATATAGCTTCTGGCTTCTGCGGCGTCTTCAAACACCTCATACTCTGCTGTGGGTATATTATATTTACGCATAACTTCTTTGGCCAAAACTTTACTGCCTTCCAGCTCAGCCGCCCGTTGCCGCGGCCCGAAGACCGGGTACCCTTCAGCTTCAAGCCTGTCCACCAGCCCGGCCACCAGGGGCGCTTCCGGCCCTACCACGGTAAGATCAAATTTATGCTGTCTGACCAGGTCAACGATGGCCGGAATGTTTTCAGCCTGAATATTAACGCACTCAGCCAGACTGGAAATACCGGCGTTCCCCGGCGCACAAAAAATCTTTTTTACCCGGGGACTCCGGCTTAATTTCCAAACCAGGGCGTGCTCCCGCCCGCCGCCGCCAACTACTAATACTTTCAAATTATCCCTCCTTACGGTTTAGTGCCTAAAGTGGCGCATGCCCGTAAAGACCATGGCAATGCCATTCTTATCAGCTAATTCTATTGATTCCTGATCCCGAATAGAGCCGCCGGGCTGGATCACTGCGCTGATGCCTGCCGCAGCCGCTTCTTCCAGGGAGTCACTAAAGGGGAAGAACGCGTCGGAAGCAAGTACGGCTCCCCTGGCCTCTTCGCCAGCCTGAGCCAGAGCGATGCGCGTGGAAGTCACCCGGTTCATTTGGCCCGCGCCCACACCCAACACTTTTTTGTTTTTAACAATTACAATAGCGTTGGACTTGACATGTTTTACTACAGCCATGCCAAACAGCAGGTTATCCATTTCCTCCTGGCTGGGCTCGCGCTTAGTCACAACTTTCAGTTTATCGATGTCCACGACTCCGCGGTCAAAGCTTTGCACCAGCAAACCGCCATTTACTTTGCGCAAGTCAAACCCGTCGGAAGACCGGGCGGTCAAGGCATCTGTTTTTAATACCCGCAGGCCTTGTTTTTGTTTTAAAATAGCCAGTGCATCTTCATCGTAACCGGGAGCAATAACCGCTTCCAGGAATATTTTATTCATTTCTTCGGCTGTGGCCGCATCTACAACGGTATTGAAAGCGGCAATTCCTCCATAAGCGGAAACAGGGTCTCCCTCATAAGCCCTTTTATAAGCGTCCAGGGCATTACCCGCGCTGGCAGTGCCGCAAGGGTTGTTATGTTTCACTATTACGGCGGATGGCGCACTGAATTCCTTAACAGCCTCAAACGCTGCGTTGATGTCAAGAATATTATTATAAGACAGTTCCTTACCGTTCAGCTGCACAGCGTTACCAATACAAGCCCCCGTCACGGACGGGTCGCGGTAAAAAGCAGCTTTTTGGTGTGGGTTTTCACCATATCTCAGAGTTTGCACCAGTTCATAGCGCTGCTGCCAGACAGCAGGGAAACCCTGGCCGGCATCATTTAACCCGCTGAGATAGCCGGAGATGGCCGCGTCATAGGCTGCTGTGTGGGCAAATGCTTCTTTGGCCAGTTCTAGGCGGTATTCTTCGCCGACAGCTCCTGATTTAATTGTCTCCAGCACCTGGTTATACCTGGCCGGGCTAACCACCACCAGAACATGCCGGTAATTCTTAGCCGCAGCCCGCACCATGGACGGACCGCCAATATCAATGTTTTCAATGGCTTCTTCCAGGGTAACGCCCGGCTTGGCAACCGTTTCACGGAAAGGATAAAGGTTTACCACCACCAGGTCGATTGGTGCAATATTGTTTTCTTTTAACTGAGCCAGATGATCATCATTGCGCATGGCCAGGATACCACCGTGTACCTTGGGATGCAGGGTTTTAACCCGGCCATCTAAAATTTCCGGGAAACCGGTGACTTCTGATATGTAAATTACAGGTACTCCGGCTTCACGCAGTGTTTTGGCGGTACCGCCTGTAGAAACGATTTCAAACCCGCACTGTGCCAGTTCCCGGGCAAAGTCAACCAGCCCGTTTTTATTGGACACGCTGAGTAGAGCTCGCTTAATTGCCATTATATCCCTCCTACATGGAAATTTTTTACGTTACTTGTATTGGCGCTCCGGTGGTTCCCTCCGTGCGCTGCGCAATTTCCAGATCCCTTATTCTTTCAGGTATACCTTCCGGCCTTGGATTTCCAGTTTGCCCTCGCAAAACAGTCGCACAGCCTCGGGGTAGATTTTATGCTCCTGCTCCAAAATGCGCTCAGCCAGTGTATCAGTCGTATCTGAAGCATGAACGGGTACCACTGCCTGCAGGATTATGGGTCCGGTATCCATCCCATCATCCACAAAATGCACAGTACACCCGCTAAATTTTACTCCGTAATGCCACGCCTGCTCCTGGGCGTGCAAACCGGGGAATGCGGGCAGCAGTGCGGGATGGATATTAATAACACGTTCATTAAAAGCAGCCAGCAAAGCCTTTCCTACCAACCTCATATATCCGGCCAGGCAGACCAGCTCTACGTTGTTTTGTTGTAATACTTCAACGATTTTCCGTTCGTAATTACCTTTACCGGAAAAAGCTTTGGGGTTAATGTATTCCGCATTGATTCCGGCCCGGCGGGCTCTTTCCAGCGCAAAAGCGCTGCTGTTATCACTTATGACCACAGCCACCCGCGCAGGTATTTGCCCGGCCCCGCAGGCATCCATAATCGATTGCAGGTTTGAACCCCGCCCTGAAGCCAGCACTCCCAGGTTGATCTTGTTCATATTCTCCCCCTAATACATGAAACATTACAGTCATAATAATTGGACTTTTCCATTACCCTCTGTAACACTGCCGATAATGCGTGCGTCCTCCCCTTCAGCCTGCAGCTCGTCTACAATCCGGTTCGCGTCAGTTGCACCAACCACCAGCACCATGCCTATACCCATATTGAAAACACGGTACATTTCCAGCCTTTCAACCGGGCCCGCTTCTGCAATTGCATCGAACACCGCCGGTTGCTCCCAGGCGTCGGTATTGATACGGACAGAAGTTCCCCCGGGAAGTATTCTCGGCACATTTTCCAGCAGTCCACCGCCGGTAATATGGGCCATCCCCTTAAGCCGGCCGGCTTTCACCAGCGGCAGTACTAATGGGACGTAAATCCTGGTTGGACGCAGCATCTCTTCAATAACTGAACAGCCTAAAGCTTCATGAGTTCGCTCAGGCTCATCATTGTTATCCAGCAGCACCCGGCGTGCCAGTGAGTAACCGTTGCTGTGCAAACCCGAAGACGGTAACCCAATTAAAGCATCACCGGGGTTAATCGACTTTCCGTCAATAATTTTTGACCTGTCCACCACTCCTACAGCAAAACCGGCGATATCATACTCGCCATCTCCGTAAAAATCCGGCATTTCCGCAGTTTCCCCGCCGACCAGGGCGCACCCGGACTGTCGGCAGCCCTCGGCAACCCCGGCCACTATTTGAGCCACTTTTTCCGGCTTCAGCCTGCCAACAGCCAGGTAGTCCAGAAAGAAAAGCGGTTCAGCTCCAAGGGTTAATATGTCATTGACACACATAGCCACCGCGTCAATGCCAATAGTGTCATGTTTGTCGGCGATAAAAGCAACACGCAGTTTGGTGCCTACTCCATCAGTACCGGAAACCAGCACGGGCTCACGATATTTTTTAATATCAAGAGTGAAAAGTCCGCCGAACCCTCCAATGTCTGTAAGTACGCCGGGTCGAAAAGTACTTTGCACGGATTTTTTCATTAAATCAACAGCCCGGTTGCCGGCATCAATATTAACCCCGGCGTCCGCATAGGTCACATTTTTACGATCAGGCAAAGAAATCCCTCGTTTCAAAGGTTATTCCAGGCTATACTTACCCGTATCTTTTGGTTTGGCAATCTCGATGGGGTAGCTGCCATTGAAACAGGCTGTGCAAAAATTATTGCGATCTTCCCCGAAAATATCAAGCAGCCCTTCCAATGACAGGTAGTGCAGGCCGTCCGCGCCGATTGAACGCCTGATTTCCTCCAGCGATTTCTGTGCTGCTATCAATTCTTTTTCGTTTGAAGTATCAATGCCATAATAACAGGAATTGGTTATCGGCGGTGAACTCAGACACATATGAACCTCGCGGACACCGCACTCGCGCAGCATAGCTACAAGTTTATTGCTGGTTGTGCCGCGTACGATGGAATCGTCCACCATCACAACTCTTTTACCATTAAGCACTTCCCGCACCGGATTCAGTTTTAGCCTAACCCCCAAATCGCGGATTTGTTGGTTGGGCTGGATAAAGGTACGGCCAATGTACCGGTTTTTCATCAGGCCCTCTTCAAAGGGAATACCGGAGGCCTCGGCATAACCTCTGGCCGCGGCAGTGCCGGAGTCGGGCACCGGTATGACCACATCGGCCTCAACGGGGTATTCGTTGGCCAGCACCCGGCCCATTTCCCGTCTGACTTTGTTCACATTGTACCCGTCAATAATGCTGTCCGGGCGGGCAAAATAAATATACTCAAAAATACAGTGGGCTCGTTTACGCGGCTTTAATACCTGGATGGACTCCAGGCCCTTGTCGCTTATCACAACAATTTCACCCGGCTGCAGGTCGCGGATAAACTTGGCTCCCACAGTATCCAGAGCGCAGGACTCCGAGGCTATGACATAGCCATCCCCCAGCGACCCCAGGCAGAGCGGTCGGAATCCGTTGGGGTCACGGACGGCAACAAGCTTATTCTCGGTAATAATTACCAGCGAATAAGCGCCTTTAATATCAATCATGCTTTTTACCAGGCCCTCTTCCAAGCCGTTTTGGGCCGACCTGGCAATAATATTAACAATAACCTCACTGTCGGTTGAAGATTGAAAAACCGCGCCGGTGGCCATCAGCATGGAGCGCAATTCGGTAACATTGGTTAAATTCCCGTTATGCGCCAGACCCAACATCCCGCCGACATACCTGAACAGCAGCGGCTGGGCGTTAACCGGGTGGCTGGCCCCCGTGGTTGAATACCTAACATGCCCGATAGCCAAGTGACCCTGAAGGCCATCCAGTTGATCCCCTGCAAACACTTCTGCCACAAGCCCCATGCCCTTGTATAGCTGAACCTTGTCACCGTTGGCAACGGCAACGCCGGCGCTTTCCTGCCCGCGGTGCTGCAAAGCGTACAGCCCGTAATAGGTTAGCTTGGCCACATCACAGCCGGGGGCATAAATTCCGAAGACTCCGCATTCCTCCCTGGGCTTGTCGGGCAACATTATTTGATTATAAAATCCGGGACGGCGAACTGCCATGCTATCTCCCCCAGATATAAATTTTATTTGGTGTTTAACGGCCGGTTAAGCGCCGGTATACTTCCTTATAGGCTTCTTCTACATTGCCGAGATCGCGGCGGAAACGGTCTTTGTCCAGTTTTTCCTTGGTGTTCTTATCCCAGAAGCGGCATGTATCCGGCGATATTTCATCACCCAGCAACAGCTGGCCGTTATGCAGGCCGAACTCTAGTTTAAAGTCGATCAGGTCCAGTTCCCGCTCCGCCAGGTGAGCACGCAATATTTCGTTTACTTTAAGCGCTATTGCTCTGATGTCGGCCATTTGTTCGGGTGTCGCCAGGTTCAGTGCTCTGATGTGATCACTATTAATCAAGGGATCGCCCAGTTCATCACTTTTGTAGTAGTTCTCAACTACGGTGCGGGACATCACTGTCCCCTCTTCCAGCCCCAGTCGCTTGGCCAGGCTGCCTGCGGCAATATTGCGAACCACAACCTCAACAGGGATAATTTGCAATGACTTTACTACCATTTCCCGTTCGGATTTTTCCTCAACAAAGTGTGACTCAATACCGTTTTCCGCAAGCAGGCGGAAAAAATAAGCCGATATAAGATTATTTAATTCACCTTTGTTGGCAATGGTTCCTTTCTTTAAGCCGTTAAAAGCTGTAGCATCATCTTTGTATTCAATCCAATATAAATCAGGGTTATCGGTGCGGTATACTTTTTTGGCTTTCCCCTCATAAAGCTGCTCTTTTTTCAACATGCTCTTAACTCCTTTTTTTTATTGGAATCATTCCTTCAACCTTAAACCCTAAGAAGAGGTGTATCCTCGTTCCTGTTGTTACGTTACTTGTACCTGGTGTTCCGTTGGTTCCTTCCGCGCGCTGCGCAATTTTCATCGGCTATTTCCCGCATCCAGTGCTCCGCTTGCTCCAAGAATCCCCGGATCGCCTTGCAACGTGGCAATCTTAAAGTAACATCCAACGTAGGTCCGGGCAGGCAGGGTCGTCCGCTCCTATAAACCGAAACGCTTGAAGATGTCGTCTACGTGCTGCAGGTGATAACTGTAATCAAACAGTCCTGCAATTTCTTTTTCCGTCAAAGAGCTCATGACATCGCTGTCAGCTAACAGCAGTTGGCGGAAATCATCCCCGGTGCTCCAGGATTGCATGGCGTTGCGCTGTACCAATTCATAGGCTCGTTCTCTGGACAAACCTTGGTCGACCAGCTTCAGCAGTACGCGCTGGGAGAAAATCAGGCCGTGCGTGCGGTCAAGGTTTTTCTTCATATTTTCCGGGTAAACGATGAGATTTTCCATGATGTCGGCAAATTTATAAAGCATGTAATCCAAGGTAATGGTGCTGTCTGGTATGATCACTCTTTCCACTGAGGAATGGGATATATCGCGCTCGTGCCACAAAGAAACGTTTTCCATGGCGGCCAGGGCATTGCCCCGCAGCAATCTGGCCATTCCGCTGATCCGTTCTGTAGTGATGGGATTGCGCTTGTGCGGCATGGCCGAAGACCCTTTTTGACCTTTTTTAAAGTATTCTTCAGCTTCCAGTATATCGGTGCGCTGCAAGCTTCTAATTTCTGTAGCAAACTTTTCCAGAGAGCTGCCAATTACGGCCAGCGTGGTCATAAACTCTGCATGCCTGTCCCTTTGTAAAATTTGGGTGGATACTCTGGCAGGCGTTAAACCCAGTTTTTTACATACATATTCTTCGATGAACGGGTCGATATTGGCGTAAGTGCCAACCGCACCGGATATTTTACCCGCGCTGATGGTATCCAGCGCGTGCTTCATCCGGTCAATATTGCGCTCGTTTTCAGCCACCCACAGCAGCATTTTCAGACCAAAGGTGGTCGGCTCGGCATGAATGCCGTGGGTACGCCCAATCATTATCGTATAACGGTGTTTTTTGGCTTGATCCAGCAGCACCTGGTTTAGTTTTTCCAGCCTGCTGACGATCTTTTCGCCCGCTTCTTTAATTTGAACAGCCAGTGCCGTATCCACCACGTCGGACGAGGTCAGTCCCAGGTGGATATATTTAGAGGCTTCACCCACGTATTCCGCCACACAGGTAGTAAAGGCGATAACATCGTGATTGGTGATTTCCTCAATTTCTTCTATCCGTGCCACCGTAAAATCAGCCTTTTCCTTAATCTCACGCAGTGCGTCATCCGGCACGATACCCAGCTGGTTCATAGCCTCGCAGGCGCCTATTTCCACATCCAGCCATTTACGGTATTTGTTTTCCTGAGACCAGATTGCTTTCATCTCAGACAGGGTGTATCGATCAATCAAGATTTGCTTCCTCCCATCTTTTCCAGGTATCCTTCAAGGCCCAGCTGCTGCAGTTTCTCAGATTTATGTTCCACCTGCCGGGCCATTTTATCCTTATAGGCAATTATTTTTTCCATTATGCCGGGATCAGTTGCCCCGACGATTTGAGCGGCCAGAATACCGGCGTTCTTTGCTCCGTTGATGGCAACCGTAGCCACAGGAATCCCCGGGGGCATTTGCACAGTGGCATATAACGCATCAACTCCGTTTAAAGCGCCGGAAGCTATGGGCACACCGATTACGGGCAGCGGTGTATGCCCTGCGATAACTCCGGCCAGGTGAGCCGCACCTCCGGCACCGGCTATAATTGTCTTTAAGCCGCGTCCGGCGGCTGCACGGGCGTAAGCTGCTGTTTTTTCAGGCGCCCGGTGGGCTGATGATATAATCATTTCCCAGCCAATACCGAATTCATCAAGAATTTTTGCCGCATCTTTCATTACCGGCAGGTCAGAATCACTGCCCATTACAATCCCTACCAAGACGCTCATCATCTGCCTCCTTGATAAAAAATTAAAAAACCAGGCCAAGTAGGTTCTCACTTGAGTGAAACCTACCCGCCTGGGCTTTTATCCCGACCGGTGTAGCTGCGAAAGTATAACCTCGCAGCCTGTACCGCTTGGTCCAAACCGCCGAAATACTACCGGCGTGGAACCCTAGGTACACTTTCTCTCACAGGTTACATTTGGAAATACTTATTTTCCATACGAAAGATCTATCCAGGTTAATCATACCTAAAAGAGACTTAAGAGTCAAGCAGGTTTACTCCCACTCAATAGTTCCCGGGGGCTTGGAGGTAATGTCGTAAACCACCCGGTTAATGCCCTTTACCTCGTTGACAATGCGGTTGGAGATGCGCCCCAGCACATCGTGGGGAATCTTCGCCCAGTCTGCCGTCATGCCGTCGTTGGAATAAACCGCTCTGATAGCCACAGTTTGGGCGTAAGTGCGTTCATCTCCCATTACTCCGACACTGAAGAGGTTGGGCAGCACCGCGAAGTACTGCCATATCTCCCTGTCCAGGCCAGCCCTGGCAATTTCCTCTGTAACAATTGCATCAGCTTCCTGCAGCAGTGCAATTCTCTCCGGAGTAATCTCACCAAGGATACGGACAGCGAGTCCGGGGCCGGGAAACGGCTGGCGCCAGACGACACTGGCCGGCATACCGAGTTCTTCACCCACGCGGCGCACCTCGTCTTTAAAAAGCCAGCGCAGCGGCTCAATCAAAGCCAGGCGCATATCTTCCGGCAAACCACCCACATTGTGGTGTGATTTAATCACGGCTGCGGTGGCTGTCCCGCTTTCTACCACATCGGGGTAAAGCGTGCCCTGCACCAAAAAATCAATTTCCCCTATTTTGCCCGCCTCATCTTCAAAAACGCGAATAAACTCCTCGCCAATAATTTTACGCTTCCGCTCAGGGTCGGTAACACCATTTAGCTTGGTTAAAAAACGTTCTGACGCATCTGCATACACCAGGTTAATATTAAATTGATTTCTAAAAACTTCGAGCACTGACTCGGCTTCACCCTTGCGCAATAAGCCGTGGTTAACAAATACGCAGGTTAGCTGGTCTCCTATCGCTTTGTGCACCAGCACCGCAGCCACGGAGGAATCCACCCCGCCGCTCAGCGCGCAGAGGACTTTTTTATCCCCCACCTGCTCTTTAATCTCACTTACTGTTTGCTCAATAAATGAGCCCATATTCCAACTGCCGGTGCACCCGCAAATATCAAACAGGAAATGGCGGAAAACATCCTGCCCTTTCGGCGTATGAACCACTTCCGGGTGAAATTGAACTGCGTACAGCCCTCGTTCCGGGTCGGCCATGGCCGCAACGGGAGCAGTTTCCGTGCGGGCAAGCACCACAAAGCCCGGCGGCGGCGTCTCCACCATGTCACCGTGGCTCATCCAGCACTGAGAGCGTTCTCCCATACAGCCGAGCAGGCCTTGCTCCTCTAAAATACTAATTTCAGCATGGCCGTACTCTCTTCTTTCGGCCCGTAATACTTTACCGCCCAATTGGAAGGTCATCAGCTGTAAACCATAGCAAATTCCCAAAATCGGTATTTGCAGTTCGTAAACGCCCGGATCAATTACCGGGGCCCCTTCCTGGTAAACGCTGGACGGCCCCCCGGAAAAGACAATTCCGCGCGGGTTTTTGGCGCGAATTTCATCCAGTGCTGTATTGTAAGGCAGCATTTCACAAAAGACATTCAACTCGCGAATACGGCGGGCGATTAACTGGCTGTACTGGCCGCCAAAATCCAGTACAACAACCATTTCCTGCTCCGGAACAGACAACTTGCAGACCTCCCTGTTTTTGTAGAATTCAGGAGTCAGGAGTCAGAATTCAGTAGATGGAATAGAGAATTCGTATGTCTTTAGAATATGCTTCCATTAATATGCTAACATCATGTAAGTGACAGTTCTCTCATTCTGACTCCTGACTTCTGTCTCCTGACTACTATTTTTTCGCATATACTTCCTTTTTTAAGATGTAGATTTCCGGTAAGTTTCTATACTTTTCATTATAATCCAAGCCATAGCCAACTACGAACTCATCAGGAATTGAAAAGCCGTTATAGTCAATAGCAACATCAACTTCACGCCTGGAGGGTTTGTCCAGCAAAGTGCAGATGCGCACGCTGGCCGGTCCCCGGGCCTTCAAAATCTCCTGCAAATAATTAAGGGTCAGGCCGGTATCAACAATATCCTCGACAATGAGAACATGCTTTCCTTCAATAGTTTGTTCCAGATCCTTTAAAATCCGCACAACACCCGTTGATTGACTGGAAGCGCCATAACTGGAAACCGCCATAAAATCAATTTGCACATCAACTGATAATGACCTGATTAAGTCGGACATAAAAACCATGGCACCTTTTAAAATGCCAACCACCAGTAAGTTTTTACCCGTATAATCACTGGAAATAACGCTGCCGAGTTCACTGATTTTTTGTTTTATTGCTTCCAATGAAACTAAAACTTTTTCAACATCCTGATGCAAAAAATCTCCTCCTGCCGTCAAAATCTGGGTTATTATAACAAGAGTCATAAAATACTGTCAAGATAAGTTAAGGGACGAGAATCTGAGTGGGTTAAACTCGGATTCCGTCCCTTATATTATACATCAGGCTGCTCAATTTTAATTTGTTTATTATGATCCCATAATTCAAGGTTTATTTCCAGCTTGTTGTTATCTTTTATTTTACCCTGGGCCTGGATTAGCGCTTTAGTAATTACCTGCTGCTTGGGGTCCACCCAAATACGGTAAAAGTAATTATCATAATTCAATTCCATCAAGGAGTTTTGCACTATCGGGTTAAACTCAAGCACCTTTAAATCTGTTTTTTTATCTTTTATTTCTTTTACCACCGGAATGTCCTTAAAATTGAAAATTCCCAGGGGGTTGAATTCGGTAACGAATAGCTCTGATTCCGCCATTTTGTTTCCTTCCAGACAAATCCACCGGTCGGACCAATAACCTTTAACATAAGTTTTATCTCCGGCATGAATAAATTCCACCGGCAAATCCTGCATTGTTCCTTTAATATGGACATTATCCGGCGCTACTCTTTCACCCTCAACCTTTGATATTGTATCATCCCCGATTTTTACAGCCATACGAAAGCGAAATGCGCTGCTGTTAATGGTTTTATCCAGCGCCACAGTAAGCCTTTCCTCCGGTGGAACACGAACCTTGGCCAGATAATTTTCGGCACCACGGTAAATGCCTGCCAGGCAGAGAACTGCAATAACGGCAATCAGCACATATTTTCTATTTAGCAAAAACGAATAGGGTCTGGACATAATAACATCTCCCCCCATAACCTTCTTTAAAAATTTATACTGGGAGCTAATCGCAAATATACCTGTTGGTAAAGGTATCCTGTTTTTTATATTATCAATGTGTTAAAATAGGAATATTGTAAAAGCAAGGAGGTTCCAGTGATGGACATTCTTGACATGCAAAAAGAGGTTGACAACTGGATTGGACAGTTTGCAGAGGGTTACTGGCCGCCACTGGCTATGCTTGCCCGCCTGACCGAAGAGGTGGGCGAACTTGCCCGGGAGATAAATCACCGGTACGGCACCAAACCCAAAAAACCGGAGGAACCGGAAGGTGACCTGGCTCTGGAACTGGCGGACATATTATTTATCATTATTTGTTACGCCAATTCGCTGGGGATCGACCTGGAAGAAGCTTTTACCAGGATGATGAATAAATACAGGGCGCGGGATGCCTTTAGATGGACCAGAAAAGACTCACAGGAGGAATTATAAATGGCTGAAATAGCTCCCTTACACGGGCTCAGATATGATGAAAAAAAAGCCGGAGATATTAAAGACCTGGTAACACCACCCTATGATGTAATTGATCCTACGGCTCAGGAACAATACTACGAGCGTAACCCATATAATATTATCCGCCTGGAATACGGTTTAAAATATCCGAATGACAACGAAGCAAACAACCGTTATACCAGGGCTGCCGGGTTTTTTAGCCAGTGGCAAAAGAACGGAGTCCTTCAAGCGGAGGGAAAACCAGCCATTTACCTGTACCGGCAGAAGTTTAGCGTCGATGGTAAAACCCTAACCCGCAGCGGCATTATCTGCAGAGTCAAACTGGAACCCTACGAAAAGGGAGTTGTTTTGCCCCACGAGGAAACAATGCCCAAACACAAAGCCGACCGTTATGCTTTAATGACTGCTTGCGGCGCCAATTTTAGCCCTGTTTTCGGTATTTACAGCGACCGTCAGCGATCGATTGACCTCATGCTTGACGATTTTACCCAAAATACTCCTCCCGGCACCGGTTTTACTGATGAATGGGGGCACAGCCACAGCCTTTGGGTAATAGACACCCCGGATCTATTGCAAAAAATTCAAAAACAAATGAAACCTCTGCAAATATTCATCGCTGATGGACACCACCGCTATGAAACAGCTTTAAAGTTCGCCCGGGATAATCCCACTATAGCCGGAGCAGATCATCTGATGATGACACTGGTGAACTTGTACGATCCGGGACTGGTAATCCTGCCTACACACAGGCTGATAACAAAAAGCAATTTAGCTCAAAACCAATTGATTGCCGCCCTCCAGGAAGATTTCTTAGTTGAGGGTATTCAAACGTCAAATGCCGCGTCTATTGCCGGACTGCTATCCGACATGGCCAAGCTTAATGAGGATGAAGGTATTAAAGATGGTCAGGTTTTTGGCCTTTATCTGGGAAATGGCTTGCTATACAGCTTAAAGCTGCGCGATTCAAGCATAATTGACAGCAAAATGCCCGCCGACCGGTCCAAAGCCTGGCGGTCGCTGGATGTATCGGTGTTACAGAAGTTAATTTTTGAAAATATCCTGGGAATTGGTATGGAAGAACTGGCCGGAGGGGAAATTGTGCAATATACCCGCGATGCCGGCGAAGCAATGTCGAAGGTTGATGACGGTTCACATGGCATGGCTTTTTTAATGAACCCCACATTAATTCCGGAAGTTACTGAAGTTGCCGCCAACGGGGAAAAGATGCCCCAAAAGTCAACTTTCTTTTACCCCAAGCTAATCACCGGACTGGTAATCAACAAGTTTTAAACTACCCGCACGGAACGTTATTACGTAGGGGCGGACGGGACCCCTGTCCGCCTGTGTTAAAAATCATAAAAGAGAGCAACAAAACATTAATAGGGGACCTACCTTAAAGAGGTATGTCCCTTTTACTCAAGCAATAAATTATCACGTAGCTTCGCTCCCCGTAATGACGAACTCCAAACACCAGTTCCTAAAAATATTTTCAGATATCGCATATCCTATTCATAGCAATGACAGGCCTGCTATTTCAACGTAATAATTCTTTCCCTTTGTGATATTATACTGGTAATTTTTACGCCAAAGTTTTCATTTACTACTACAACTTCACCTTTGGCCACCAGCTTGCCGTTAATCAGTACATCTACAGGTTCATCAACCAGGGTTTCCAATTCTGCTATTGCTCCCGGCGTCATTGACAGTACGTCTTTAATACTTTTTTTAGTCCGACCCAATACTACTGAGATCCTTAACGGGATATCCAGAAGCATATTTAATTTTTCCAGATCAATATTTTCTAATTCAGGATAACGCGATGACATGGGTTGGGGCGTAGGCTGGGGTGGGGTTGGCGATGCCTGCTGATTATAATATTGATCAAACTTTTGATCAAGAATTGAATCAAAATCACTACCAGCCTCATTTGAATAAGCACCTTGTTCCAAGCTTTTATCCGTATCTGTTATAAGCTGTTCTGCTGATTCAGGCATAAAGTCCTGCTCAAAATGGTTCTCTTCTTGTGCCGCGGGCTCTTCGGAAAACATGCCGAAACTTTGCAACAGTAACCTGGCCTGTTCCCTGGCTCCTTGCAAGTCTAAAATCTGCATAATCCGGGTATCAAGCAAATCTTCTATATTCATTTTAAAGGATGTAATTACAATTGGGTCGGTAAAAGGAAGTTTTACATCCATTATTTCTGATTCGTGAATTACATTCGCCTCCGGGGGGGCTATGTTTACGCTTTTATTCATTAAATCTGCCAGTGAAGTTGACGCAGTGCCGATCATTTGGTTCATAGCCTCGGCGGCGGCGCTAATTTCCATCTCAGAAATCTCGTCCGGCAAGTCTGTACCGTCTCCCCCCATCATTAAGTTAGCCATCACCATGGCATCATGCAGCTTAATCACCAGCACATTATGGCCGTTAATACCCTCAATAAATTTCACTTTTATAATTAAAAACGGTACATTAAAACCACCTAAAAATTCCTGTGTACTTGCGAGAATAACTTCCGGACTGGTAATGAGTACCCGCTTATTCAGCAGTTGAGACAATGTGGTTGCCGCTGAACCCATCGAGATATTGCCTATTTCCCCAAGTGCATCCTTTTCCTCGGGCTTTAGGTCCTCAAATACCATAGCATCATCATTATCTTCACCAGGAACTCCCGTTTCCAATGTCCGGGCATCGTCAGTGTCGAGTTGCTCAAAGTCGAAAGGATTCCCTTCAGCAGCATCAACATTAACTGCGGAAGCTTCCCTCTGAGAACTTGGTCCACTTTCCGTGTCCAGGTTGCCGCCGGCGCTCTTTAACAAAGCATCAATTTCATCCTGCTGAAGCAGTTTATTATCTGTCATCAGTACCTTCCCCTTCAAAAAGTGAAACGACCTGGATGGCCAACTTATCACCCACAGAGCCTACCTGGGCGCCAAACTTCAATTTGTCCCCAATATACACATCAAGATCATTATTGACATTTCGATCAAGTACCACAACGTCCCCTACCTGGATCTGCAGGAAATCCTCCACCTGTATTTCAGCTTCCCCTATTACAGCAGTAATCTCGATTGCACTATAACCCAGCCAGTGCAATAATTTATCATAATCATCCTTAGTGGCTGAAGAAAACTGCCGGACAAACTGCTGCCTTACGGATAACATGGAAACAACTTCATCCAAAACCATATATGGCAGGCAAAGATTCATCATCCCCTGGTCGTTTTCACCCAGTGTAATGGTAAAAGTCAATAAGGCAACTACTTCATTGGGTGAGTATAACTGCTGCAAACGGGGGTTTGTCTCGATAGTGCGAACCTCCGGTTTGATTTCCACAATGTCTTTCCAGGTAGGCACCAGATATTCAAGAATGCGGTTCATAATCTTTTTGGTCACCTGGATTTCAATATCCGTCAGCTCTCTGTTTAAATCGGTAACCGTCCCGTTTCCACCAAACATCAAGTCAATAACGGGGAATATAAAATTAGTATTAGCCTCAAATATTGCCGGCCCGTTTAACGGCTTAAGTTCAAAAATAGTCAATATAGTCGGAGTGGGAATAGACCTGATAAACTCATCGAATATAATTTGGCCGACAGAAGCAAGCTCAATATTAATGTTAGTGCTGAGGTAACCTGACAGAAAGCTGGATAAATGCCGGGCATAATGCTGGTGCAGCATCTCCAGAGTCCGCAAATGCTCTTTGGAAAACTTGTTCGGCCTGCGGAAATCATAACTTTTTAACCGTGTAGTTGTATCTTCGGCATGCTGCAGCTCCTGCACGGGAATGTTGCCCGTATTCAATGCCTGTAACAGCGAGTCTATTTCACTTTGCGATAGTACTTCTTGCATCTTGGCCTCCCGGTTATCTGCTCATTACCCTTTCTATAGCCTGAAGTATTCTTTCCTGTTTAAAAGGTTTAACTATGAAATCCATGGCGCCGGCTTGAATAGCTTCCATAACCATAGCCTGCTGCCCCATAGCGCTGCACATAATTATTTTAGCACCGGGATCAATTTGTTTAATGGCTTTGACACTTTCAATCCCGTCCATTTCCGGCATGGTAATGTCCATGGTAACCAGATCCGGCTTTAATTCAGAATATAATTTAACCGCTTCAGAACCGTTTTCAGCTTCTCCTATAACCTCAAATCCGTTTTTGGTAACAATATTTTTAATCATCATTCTCATAAAAGTCGCATCATCAACAATAAGCATTCTAATTGACATATTTTCCCTCCGTTCTGATTATGCATCTATTCCTAAAGCGGTAAATAATTTGTGTATTGATTTCGGCTCCGACAGCAAGAAAAAATGCCCGTTCACTTTTTTATCTTCCCGGAATAAATTTGTTTCAATAGCCATAACACTATCATCCTCCGGCCTGCCCACGGCAACAACCAGCGTGGTAAAAATCGCTGCCAGCATGTCAAAGGCAAAAATAGGAACTGAGGTATTAATGTGCAGCTGGGTAAAGTCGCTGATGGCTGAAACAAAAGCTCCCGTCAAAATATTGCCTATTTCATTGATGGTAGAGGTAGCCATTTCGTCTAATTCAACAGTTGTGCCCTCTTCCAGCCCCATTAGCATATCGACCAGACGGTAGGTGCTTGATTCATTAAATATATAAAAAACCAGTCCGTTGATATCACCGTCCAACTCAAGGCTAACGCAGGACACCAGTTCCTCGTAGCCACCTATGAGTTCAATTACTCTCTCAAAGGATATAAAATCGGCATGTGGAACACCCATATCAATTTTTCTGTCCAACATTTCCGCCAGTGAAGTTGCAGCGTGACCCAGTCCGATATTACTTATTTCCTGCAAGGCATCGATTTGTAAATCAGAAAAACTCTTTTTATCATTCATCTAATCAATCCTTTCATCGATCAACCTCTTTCAAGTACCTTTTTTGTAAAAGCATGGAGAAAGTTTTTCGTAACCCAATTCTTTATAATTAAAAATCATTTCACTGCCTCCAATGAATAATATCCCATTGGTATTTAATGACCGGTGAAATTTTTTATATATCAAGTCCTGTGCTTCTCTTGTAAAATAAATGGTTACATTGCGGCAAACGATTAGATCATAGTTTTTTTGATACTCATCATTAAGTAAATCATGGTAGCGAAAAGAAATTTTCTTTTTGACAATATCTTTTAACACATACAGATCACCTTGTACATCAAAGAACCGCTGTAATCTTTCAGTGCTGACATTTTTTAAACCATCACGGTTGTACCTGGCTTGCCTAGCTTTGTTTAATATTTGCCGGTCGAGATCTGTGGCGTCAATACTGCTCCTTCCGGCTAGTCCCATTTCTTCAAGAATAATTGCTATGGAATAAGGCTCGGAACCGTTGGAACAAGCGGCACTCCATATTTTAACCGAATTTCGGTCACGAAACATCTCTTTTAAATGCTGCTGCAGTTCAGTAAACCGGTGAGGGTCTCTGAAGAATTCCGAAACATTTATAGTCAAATGATCCAAAAACTTTTCGTAATCTTCACGTTTTTGGGTAATTTGGCGATACAGCTCTTCGTAGCCTTTTAATTTAAGTTTAACTATGTAAGAATCCAGCCTTCGCTTCAGTTGTTTTTCCTTATAGCTGTTCAAGTCCAGGCGAAAAGACACCATAACCTTCGCTTTAAATTCCTCGAATTGCAATTAGATCACCTTAATGTCCTTTCCTATTGTCCGTATCAAAACTTCGCCGGTGGCCGTATCCAGATACATAGTTCTCCCTTTGTTGCCCCCAACTTCTTCAGCCGTAATTCTAATAGTTACTTCCTTTAGAATTTTACGGGACATTTCAATATTCCTTTCTCCAATGTTAAATAATTGTTTTTTATCCGCACCGGTAAACATCTGGGCCCCTCCCACCAGTTTGGCAACCAGTCTGCTCTGCCCCGCTCCCTGCCTAACCAAATCCTTAATGATTAAAGGAATCCCCAGGTCTGCATATTTTTCCGGTTTAACTACTTTTGTAAAATCCCTGCTGTTTGGCAGCATTATATGCAACAGGCCGCCTATTTTGGTTGAAGGATCCCACAAGCTTACTCCAACGCAGGACCCCAACCCCAAGGTTACCAAACGATTGGGACTTAAAGCAATTTTGTACTCGCCGATGCCCACATGTATATCCTTGTTACTTCTTGATAAATCCATTCGATCACCTAAATTCATTTACTTTTGCAAATTGTTCGTAATGCTCCATAATTGATCAGCTGTATTTACAGACTTTGCGTTTAACTGAAAAGAGCGCTGTCCCTCAATCAACGATTGCACCTCCTGGACAAGGTCGATATTAGACCCTTCCAGGTAATTCTGCAAAATCCTATTTTGATTATCGTCACCAGGTGTTACAGTTTCCGGCTCACCACTGGAATCGGATTGTTTAAACATATTATTACCTATTGCTTCCAGCAATTCAGGCCGGGGAAACACCGCCAATTCAATTTGGCCGATCTCCTGCGTGTTTCCCTCCCCGTCTTTACAAGAAACCAGACCTGATTCGTCAATTACAAGGTCTGTAAAGCCCTCGGGCAGTTCATTATCCAGCAGCACATAACCCTCGCTGTTTTTGATTAGGCCATCCGAATCGAGCTTAAAACTGCCGTCCCGGGTATAAAATATTTCTCCGTCAGCACTGGTTAAATTAAAAAAGCCGTCACCGTCAATCGCCAGGTCCAAATCCCGCCCGGTATTGATCAAATTACCCTGGGTAAAACTGCGATTGGTTGAACTAATTTTAGCTCCACCGCCCTGATTTGATTCTGTCGCAGCATCCGGCACCACAGGCATGCCCTGCGCCGTTACCTGCTGCCTTAACAATTCGTCAAAACTTGCGGTTTGACGTTTATAACCATTAGTATCGATATTAGCGATATTGTTGCCGATAACATCCATCTGCTGCATCTGGGCAGCCATGCCGGTCATTCCGTTGTGCAATGCTTTAATCAAAACTATCCCTCCCCTACCTTACAACGCCAACCTTGCTAATAGCCAGGCCCAACATAGTGTCCTGGGCCTGGATGATTTTCTGGCCGGTTTCGTATGCCCTGGCAGCTGAAATCAAATCAACAGTTTCCTGCACCGGGTCCACATTAGCACTTTCCAAAGAACGCTGAACCATCCCCGGATTATCAGATATTTCCGGTTCTGTCGCATTGGCCTGGTAAATATTGCCACCAACCCGTTCCAGCATAGACAGGTCACTAAAAGTAGCTATAGAAAAACTATCAAGCACATCTCCATCTTCAGTTATAACCCCAAATTCATCAACACTTGTTTTATCAATAGCATTTATCTGAATTGGGCCTCCCTCGCCCATAACCCTGTACCCGTCAACGGTTATAAGGTAACCCTCCTGATCCAGTTTAAAATTACCATTTCTGGTATAATACAAGTTACTTTCATCATTGGGGTCAGCTACAGTAAAAAAGCCATCACCCGTTAAGGCAAAATCAGTCGGAATTCCGGTTTCACTAATCGTACCGGGTTTAAAATCTTTTACTACCTGCTGAACGGCTACACCCTGGTTGGATACTCCCAGCACCGACCTGCCGGACATGCCTGGCAAAAGACCTTCCTGCCGTGCGCTTAACTGAATTAAACTGGGGAATGGCACCGCTAAAACCTGATCTTTTTTAAACCCGGGCACGCTGATATTGGCAAGGTTATTAGATGTTGTATCAATTCGGAGCATTTGCAAATTCATTCCTGCCGCAGTTGAATATATCCCCCTGATCATACCTTAACTCCTTTCTTGTAGCTGGCATCGTCTTTATATTTTAAAAGCTTCCCCCTTAATTTTTGCAATGCCTTGGAATGCAACT
The DNA here is from genome assembly GCF_900113335.1 of Desulfotruncus arcticus DSM 17038. Classification (GTDB taxonomy): domain Bacteria; phylum Bacillota; class Desulfotomaculia; order Desulfotomaculales; family Desulfallaceae; genus Desulfotruncus; species Desulfotruncus arcticus. The sequence continues at coordinate 215,222 of NZ_FOOX01000001.1, read as the reverse complement.
GGCAGACCCTGGATTCCGTGACATCCAAAATAGATCCAATTTCCTTTAAAGTCAATTCTTCCTGGTAATAAAGAGCCAGCACCAGGCGGTCTCTTTCAGAAAGCTCATTAATTGCTTCAACCAAAGTTTCTTTCTCATTTCTCTCGGTTATAACAGCCAATGGGTCCGGGCTGTTGGGATCGCTGATAGCATCAACCAAAACCGTTTCATTTTCATGTCCGGCAGTATCATCAAGTGAAACAGGAAATGCACTGTAATACTCCGCAGCAAGCTTACGGATGTCGCTACTGGCCATTCCCATTACCTGAGCCAATTCATTCTCGTAGAGGCTGTTCCCATTTTGCTGCAGTTTTTCCCTGGCCTGGTTTAACTGGCTGAATTTTTGCCACTTGCTCCTTGGAATCCAGTTCTGTTTTCTTATTTCATCTAAAATAGCCCCGCGGATCCTGGTGTAAGCATAATTTTTAAAGGCAGTTCCCAGCCTTTGATCAAATTTATCAATAGCGTCAAGCAAACCGATAACTCCGTAACCTTCCAAGTCCTCCTGCGTCATGAAAGGTGGTGCCGCTAAAACCAACCTACCGGCAAGATATTTTACCAATCCCAAATGTTTAATAATCAATTCATCTCTGGATGCAGGATCACGCGTTTTGTTATAACGTTCCCATAAATCCCGGCCTGCCAATCGATCACCCCGCTAACGAAGGCGTTTTTGCTGGGCCATCTTTTCGAATATAAATCGTACTATTTTATCTTCCTGATTAAGGTTGATATCTTTAAACTTAATTCCTATATGATAAACCTCTCTGTCAGGCTCTACTTTAATGCACCTGGCCACCAGCGAATTAATTTCAATCAATTCCGGCCTGTTTTTTAAAGGCAAAGAAAACACCAGCAATATCTTGGTACCCGGCTCAATTTTTTCTCGTGTCAACAGCTTCATCCCACCACCGCTTAAATCAACAGTGGTTGTTTTCCTAAAAACAATCTTTTTCTTATTATCTTTATTTTCTTCAGGTAAAGTGTACTCAATATCAAGGATAACCGGCAAACGAACGTGATTCCGCTGCTGAACCCTGATTATTTCCTGAGGATAATCCAAGCGGTAAAGTTTTATATTATCAGATACTTCTCCTATCACCTTGGTACTAAAATTAAAACTTGATTGTTCTGAAAAAAAACGAACAACAACTTTTTCATTTCTACGCAGCACCAGCGGGCGCTCTTTTATAAAAGGCATATTGATATTTATATAATAACCATCGCGAATATCCTGGACGCTTGAATTAAACCATTCCTTGGCGTCTTTTCTTCGAATCTGGATCTTTTGACTAATATTCAGAGGTAATTTTTCAACCAATCATATACCCTCCCAATTTATCTAAACAACCTGCTCAGCTTATTAATAAAACCCCGCAAGCCTCTTTCTTCCGTAACCGGCAGTTCCCTGTTCAACAGAGACAGAGCTATTTTTTTAACTGCTTCTGACGCGGGTGAATAAGGATTAGTTAATAAAAACGGCTTTTGGTTTTTTACTGACTTGATAACAAATTTATCATAAACTATATCGCCTAAATAATTAGCTTTAATATTTAAGTACTTATCTACCACGGTTTTTAACCTGGACGCCGTATCAGCAGTTTCATTTTCATTATTAGACTGGTTAACTATAAAATAAATATCTCTATGTAAATTAAATTTATCCAGTACTTTGATTAATCCATATGCATCAGTTAAAGACGTTGGTTCAGGGGTAACCACAACCAAAACATCATCAGCAGAAGCGCAAAAAGCCAGTACTTCTTTAGCAATACCCGCCCCGGTATCAATGATTACAAAATCAGCCATCCGGTCCAATTGCTCCAGGCCATTAACCAACCTGGCATGCTGTTGGGCGGAAAGGTTAGCCAGTTCAAGAAAGCCTGACCCGCCTGGAATAATTTTTATTCCTCCGGGCCCGGGATAAAGTATATTTTCTATGGTCTCATTTTTAAATATATGGTCATAAAGAGTTAATTTAGGTGTTATTCCCAGCACAATTTCCACATTGGCCATGCCAAGATCAGCATCAAAAACAATTACGCGCTGACCCAGTTGAGCCAGAGCAATAGCCAGGTTAACCGATAAATTGGTTTTACCCACACCGCCTTTGCCGCTGGTTACAGTAACTATCCGCGCTCCTGGCTCAGTTTTTGGTGTTGGAGCTTTAAACAGTCGGTCTCCAAACTCTTTTAAGGTATTACGCTTGAAAATCCTCATCAAGTACTACGCTCCCAAGGATTATTTCTGCAAAGCGTCTGGGGTTGATGCGCTCAATATCGTCAGGAACATTTTGCCCGCTACTGGTATAGGCAATAGGCACACCGGTATTACAAACAATGTTTAACATAGACCCATAGGAATCGGTTTCATCAATTTTGGTCATGATAATTTTGTTATAGCCTAACGTTTTAAAATCATTGGCGATACGTATAAGATCACGGTTTTTAGTTGCCGAGCTAAGTACTAAAAGTATATTTTGTTTTTCTCCGACAACACTTAGAAATGTTTGGAGTTCCAGCACCTGACTTCTAACTTTTGAAGGCCGGCCTTCGGTATCAATAAAAATGTAGTCCTTATCTTGATGCGATTCAACCGCACGGGCCAATTCAGCCGGTGTCATAACCACATCTACCGGCACATTTAAAATATTACCATAAAAATGCAGCTTCTCCATTGCCCCAAATCTTTGGTTAAAAACAGCGATTAAGGCAACGTCTTTTTTGTCAATAACTTTATACCTTGTAGCCAGTTTTACCAGTGACAGTGTTTTCCCCACTCCGGTGGGTCCGATAAAAGTGAATATCCTGGCTCCGTTTTCTTTGTTATAAGCGGGTTTCATTAAATTAATGATTTTAGTTTTTAAGTGGACTTTAAAAAATTCTTCGTTGGGATAATCACCGCTTTCCGGCTCCAAATCTTTTAAAATTAAGTCGGTGATGGCATCATTGACTTCCATCTGGCGAAATATTTTTTTCCATTTACCAATTATACCGTTATCCACTTCCTCGCCCCCCTTTGCCAGCTCCCGCCCCAGGATTATTCTAAACCAGGCATTATCTTCTTCATTATATACCGGTAAAATCGGATCCGGTAATTTGGAGGGAACTATACTACCGGGAATTACTCTTTGGGGCATGTCGCTTTTAACCGGTTCATCAATAGCTGCCGTGCACACCGTACCATCCGATATATACTTGGGTTGTTTATCCTCAATAACGTTATTATACTCAGGAATGTTTACCGGTGTATCATCAACAGCCGCGGTTACTTCAACTTTACGGTGGCCCAATAATTGTTTAATATTTTTTATCGGTTCCCTGGCTGTACTAATAATTACCGCATCATCACCAAGTTCTAATCTGATTTGCTCCATCACCTGCTGCATATTATCAGCCCAAAACTTCTTAACTTTCATCCATGACCACCGTCCCCACCGCTTCAATTTCTATCTCAGGTATAATTTCATTCAAGGATAACACTGCTGTTGAAGGCATCTGACGTGCCAGAAAACGCTTAAGCGGCAACCGTAAACGCGGTGAACATAACAACACCGGCGCATAGCCCCTGCCGGCCGCCTTTTCTACGACATCCGCGATTTTTTCCAGCACCCGGCGAGCCAGCTGGGGTTCCAGCACCGGGTACGGTCCCAACTGAGTAGGCTGTACGGAATCCGCCATCAGCTTTTCCAGTTTGGGGTGCAGTGTTATAACCTGAAGCTTGTTTTCTGCGTTCAGCAAGCTACGGCAGATACTCCTGGCCAGCGCAGCCCGCACATGTTCGATTAAGAAATCGGGGTCTTTGTTGATCCGGGCACCATCTCCCAAGGCTTCGAGAATAGATATAATGTCCTTTATATTAACATTCTCTTTCAGTAAGCTTTGCAAAACCTTCTGTACTTCCCCCACAGTCATTAAATCAGGCACCAGTTCCTCCACCACAGCAGAGTTCGTTTCCTTGACTACGTCCAACAGTTCTTTAACGTCCTGGCGGCCCAGCAGTTCGTGGGAATATTTTTTAATAAACTCGGTAAGGTGGGTAACCAGAACAGTAGAGCAGTCAACAACAGTCAGACCGTCAATTTCCGCCTGCTCCCGCATGTCCTGGGTAATCCACCAGGCGGGAAGTCCAAAAGTCGGTTCAGTAGTGGGGATACCTGAAATAACCACATCCTGGCCTGTAGGATTTAGTGCCAATAAGTGGGAAGGCATCAATTCACCACCGTCGATTTCCTCACCCCGTATTTTAAATACATATCTGTTGGGCGGCAGCTGCAGGTTATCCCTGATGCGTATTGGCCTTACATATATACCCAACTCAGAGGCCGCCTGACGGCGAACGACAGTCAGCCTTTGCAAAAGGTCGCCGCCGGATTTATCATCAGCCATAGTAATTAAATTATAGCCAATTTCAATTTGCAGCGGGTCGGTCTCCAGCAGCTGCAGCACATTTTCGGGTTCGCGCTGTTCCTGGACTTGTTTTTTAGCCTCTTCTTCCCGGGATTGAATTACCTTTTGTTTTTGTTCTTTTAACAGGCTGTAGCCCAGAAAACCGGCGCAACCGGCCAGGATAAAAAACACAATGCCCGGCATAGCCGGAATAAAGCCAATAATTAATAAAATCCCGGCTACAATGAACAATATTTTAGGGAAATTCAAAAATTGTCTGGTCAGGTCGGTACCAAAGCTGGCATCGGTAGTGGCCCTGGTTACCAGAATACCTGATGCCGTAGAGATAAGTACAGCCGGTATTTGAGAAACAAGTCCATCACCAATCGTCAGGATGGTGTAAGTTTGTAAAGATTCTGCCATTCCCATGCCCTTTTGCAGCACCCCAATGGTTATACCGCCAATGATATTAATAACGCAAATAACAATACCGGCGATAGCATCCCCCCGCACGAACTTGCTGGCGCCGTCCATAGCTCCAAAAAAATCCGCTTCCCGCTGCAGTTTACGGCGGCGGTCCCTGGCTTCCTCCTCGCCAATTAACCCGCTGTTAAATTCAGCGTCGATACTCATTTGTTTACCGGGCATTGCATCCAGGGTAAAGCGGGCGCCAACTTCGGATACCCTGCCGGAACCGCTGGTGATAACTACGAATTGAATAACCGTAATAATGATAAACACAATAGCGCCTACAACATAGTTGCCACCAACCACAAACTGGCCAAAAGCGTTAATAATCTTGCCGGCCTGGGCTTCACCGAGTATTAGCCGGGTGGACGATATATTTAAGGAAAGCCGGTAAAGTGTCGTAACCAGCAACAACGACGGAAACACAGAGAATTGCAGCGGTTCGGTGGTAAACATGGTAATTAGCATAATCAACAGAGCAACAGCGATGCTGATGGTTAGAAAAAGATCCAGAGCCAGCGGCGGCAACGGGATAATAATTAACAGCACTATGCCCAATACGGCAGCCGCGACCATCATGTCCGTATTCTTTTTTAACTGCCGTCCTATTTCTGCCCTGGTAAATGAAGCCACTGTTTTCTCCTCTTTCTATCCTGAAAAAAGTTTTTAAGTTACTTGTATCTGGCGCTCCGGTGGTTCCCTCCATGCGCTGGGGTCTGACCCCGCTAACAGCAAGCACCGCTAACCGGCCGTTCTGCCTTTTAGCTTGTAAACCATAGCGATTATCTCTGCGATAGCCTGGTATAACTCAACCGGAACTTCGCTGCCAATTTCAACATTATGGTACAGCATCCTGGCCACCGGGGGGTTTTCAATAACGGGCACATTGTTTTGCCGGGCCAAACGCTTAATCACCTGAACCAGTTCACCTGCGCCCTTGGCCGTAACCACGGGAGCCCGCATGGAATTGTCTTCGTATTTAACAGCAACTGCCACGTGGGTGGGGTTGGTTATGACTACAGTTGCCTGGGGAACCTCCTGCCGGATAGAGTTCATCACAATTTCCCGCTGCCGGCGACGCAGCCACGATTTAACCATCGGATCGCCTTCTGTCTGTTTATATTCGTCTTTTACTTCCTGCTTGGTCATACGCATGTTTTTATAGTGTTCATAGCGCTGATATAGCAGATCTAAAAAAGAAATCACCAGAAATGCTCCCCCCCCGGCAAAAGCAGCAATCATCATCAAATTGGCAATTTGGTCCAGCAACTGCGCCGGTGCCTTAAAATAAAACAACAGCATTTCCGAAAGCCTGGCTTTAACAATTAAATAGACAACCCAGGCTACAATAACTATTTTCAGTACGTTTTTAACCAGTTCAAACAAACTGCGCAGGCTAAAGATTCTCTTAAACCCCTCGGCGGGATTCAAGCGTTCCAGTTTAGGCTGAAGCACCGGAGGCGCGAACAAAATCCCAACCTGGGCTACATTTGATGCCGCGGCGGCTATTACAATGATAATAAAAACCGGCATTAACACAAGAAACATACGGATTAAGAAACCTATCAAATAAAACGGCAGGTTCTCCGACGGCAAATCAACGATGAAACCTGTCCGATAATACTCCAGCAAAATTCTCTGCATTGAAAAAAGAATGTTATTCTTCAAAAAAGCAATCGCAACCAGCGCAGCCAATAAGATTATCGCCGCGCTAAAATCCCGGCTTTTAGGTACCTGACCTTTTTTACGCGCCTCACTTAACCGTCGCGGTGACGGGGCCTCAGTTTTCTGCTGGGAAGAATTATTCTCAGCCATCAGGTCATTCCTCTCATTATTGTCAGCATATCCTGCTCTATTGTCCCAATTAGCGAGTAGATGATCCGAACCAACACCGGCACCATAACACTAAGTGTTAACAAGCCGAAGATGATTTTGATGGGAAAACCCAGCATAAAGACATTAATTTGAGGAGCCGTGCGGGCAAGCAAGCCCAGTGTTACGTCGACGATAAGCATCACAGCAATCAGAGGAGCTGCAATTTGCACACCAATAACAATCATCTGGCCAAAAACCTTAATTAAAAACAACGCGGATGCTGCGCTTACTTTGGCTGAATTAACCGGGACCACTTGATAGCTTCGAACCAGAGCCGCAATAATGACATGGTGACCGTTAAACCCGAGCAGCACCGCCAAACCCAGGAGATGCAAAAACCTTGAGGTGATACCTGTCATGGCACCGGACATAGGATCAAAGATGCTGCTCATAAAAAAGCCAATATGCATATCTATGAGGCTTCCGGCAAACATAAGTGCATTTAGAATCAGTGAGGCGACATATCCAACAGCCAGGCCGACTAGAACTTCCCGCAGCAGGGCAAATACATATTCCCAGCCATCAATGCTGTAATCCCCCGCGTTGGCACTAACAGACGGGTAAACAATAACCGCCAGGGTAAATGACAGTCCAATTTTCACCAGGCCCGGAATATTTGGCATTGAGAATACGGGTCCAGCCATAATAAAGGCCGAGATCCTGGCCAGAACAAGAAAAAATATGGCAACTTGGCCGGTGTCAAACAATTTGAATTACCCCTTACCTGAGCAAATCCGGAATCCTGTTAAAAATCTGGTTGGTAAAAGAAACCAAAACACGGATAGTCCAGGGAGCCATTACCGCAAGAGTTACAAAAACCGCAATGATTTTTGGCACAAAGGTAAGGGACTGTTCCTGTATCTGAGTTGTAGCCTGCAAAATACTGATAACCAGTCCGACAATTAATGAGACGGCCAGAGGTGGCAGAGCTATGATACAAACCATTAATATAGCTTCCCGCACCAACTCGATGATAAAGGATTCGGACACATTAACTCCCCCGTTCGTGCAGGTCTAAAAGCTTTCCACCAGAGTTTTAACCACCAAATACCAGCCGTCCACCATTACAAACAGCAAAATTTTAAAAGGCAGAGAAATCATCACCGGCGGCAGCATGAACATACCCATCGACATCAGCGTACTGGCAACAACCATATCTATTACCAAAAAGGGGACGTAAATCATAAATCCAATTTGAAAAGCCGTTTTAAGCTCACTGATGACAAAAGCGGGTATCATTACGCTGGCGGGCAAGTCCTGTTGGTTCCTTGGCTTGTCCATGCCGGAAAGTGTTACAAATAGGGCTATATCCTTTTCCCGTGTTTGCTTGGCCATAAATGTTCGCAAAGGGTCGTATGCTTTATCCCAGGCTTGCTGCTGGCTAATTTGATTAGCCAGATAAGGCTGCACAGCCTGCTCGTTAACCTGTTTAAAGACCGGCGACATAATAAATATAGTAAGGAATAAAGCCAGCCCGATAATTACCTGATTTGGCGGAGTCTGCTGGGTGCCAACGGCGCTGCGCAGAAGCGAAAGAACCACTACGATACGGGTAAAACTGGTCATCATCATCAAAAATGCCGGCACCAGTGAAAGCAGGGTCAGCATAACAAGAATTTTGATACTGTTAACCACCTGGACCGGATCTTCCGTCGGCTGTACATTCAGATCAATTCCCGGCAGCGGTTCGGCCTGCGCCGGTCCGGCATAGACCAGAAGACATAGGCCGATTAATAGGAGCAACCATATACTTTTTATGTACTGTTTATCAACTGCCGGATTCATTTGTTTACCTCGCTTTAATCGGTGTCAAATGGAAATTTTGCTGTAACCTGCGATTAAAGGTATTATTTCCCCGGTTTCCCGCCAAAAAGATTGATGCCTTTGATAACCTGGCTTAAACTTTTCCATTCCGGCATGTTATTTTCCAACTCATCAGGTAATTGATCCATTTCTTTAACCATAATGATACTGCCCTCCTGGTGAGCTAAGAGTAAATATTTTTTACCCACCTGCACCAAAGACAACCCGCTTTTGGGCCCCAGCGAAATCTGCTCCACCAGGCGCATTCGTTTTATGCCGGTAAGGCTACCCCTCCTGGCCTGCCCAAAACCATACTTAACCGTAAGATAAGCCAGCATACAGATAACAGGCAGCAATATCATCAAGCGAATCAGCGCCGCTATCATTTCTTTATCCATTTTAACCTGCATCCTTCTTATCCGTACTTGGTTTGGCGTCGTAAATACGGTCCACCCTGATACCCAGGTTGTTGCCGATAATTATAACTTCTCCGCGGGCAAATTCCCGCCCGTTAATTCTCAGGTTAACAGTATCCCCGGCTGCTTTTTCCAATTCTATTATTGATTCTTCTTTTAAATTGAGGATCTCCCTGACAGTTAAAGTAGCTTCCCCCAACTCGGCCCAGATGTCTAACGTTACATCACTTAAAAGTTCAATCGGCACCCTTGCTCCGGGCACGCCGGGTTGGACGCTTAAAACAGGGTAATTGATTTTTTTTACCGTAGTTTTGCGAGCATTAAAATTGCCCAAAAAATCATCCAGTTCCTGTTGAGAAAGCATGGCTGCAACTCCCTTATTGAACTATGTACTCAGTAAAATATAATTCCTTGGCTACATTCGCATTCAATCTGCCGTTGATGGCTTTAATCAGCTCGGATTTTAATTTATCGGTTGCACCAGGCGGACTGACGTCCGCGTAGGTTTTTTTGCGCAGGGTGAGCAATACCTCTTCAATTACCTGAGCCTTTTTCTCTTCAACTATTTGTTCATTTTCTTTGGTTGGAGCATACCCTAATGTAATTTTGGTCTTTAAAAACCTGCCCTGGTCCTGATCAGCCAGATTGACCACCATATCACCTAAATCAAGCGTGGCCAGAACAGTTTCTTTTTCTTTTTTCGGCTTTTCATTTTCAGCTGTTGCTGCAGGACCGAAAAACTGGAAATAACCGATAACCATGCCGGCGCCGACTAAAAAGACCGCCAGCATCATTATAAACATCATTAATAAGTTGCCGCCGCCAGCTTTCTTTTCAGCCTGATCGGCCTTTTTTTGTTTCTCTTTTTTCGGTTTTCTTAACGCCAATTTGCTCACCCTAACCTATGTTGTTATGTAATTTTAACGAATCAGGAGACAGGAGTCAGAATAATTTTTGGGTGTCATTGCGGGCGTAGCGTGGCAATCTCAAAATATAGGACATTCCTCCGCCCCTGAAACCCGGCTCCCAAGAGGAGGTGTGTCTCCTTTCCTTATTGGATTGCCACGTTGTTTTACTCGCAATAACCTGGACTAAGGTTAATCCTAATTACCGTTTGAGGTTCATTAATTCTTCCAGCATAGTATCTGATACGGTTATTATCCTGGAGTTGGCTTGATAACCTCTTTGAGTGGTAATCATATCGGCAAACTCGTCGGTCAGGTCAACATTGGACATTTCAACGCGTCCTGATTCGATAGCACTTACCGTATCATTTTCAGGCAATCCCGAGGTTTCCGCCGAACATTCATAAACATTTGAGCCGACCTTGATCAAGCCTTCCGGGTTGGAGAAGGAGACAAGCCTAATAACATTATAGGGCGCCTGTGAGGGAACATCCGATTCCTTGCTCGCGGTGCCTGTTGCTGAAGTTGTAGCGCCGACAAAATCCGCGGCGTCAGCTCCGCCAATAGTGATGGAAGGCTGATTCCCAATACCGGTAGTGTCCTTAGTTGTAAATACCAGATGATCAGTACTCCATGTTACATCTACCTTATCGGAGCCTATTTTGGTGTCAATTAGATTATTTAATGCCTGGGCCAGTGCAACGCCGCTGGTGATGCTGCCAAGCCCCGCCTGCTGCTTTTCTGTTGCAGAAAAACTATAGCTTGTACCATTGTAATTAATGGTTATATCCTTGTCGATCCAATCGATGTTGGATTCAGTGGCAGCGGAGCCGGTTCCGATAAAATCTGCAACGTCTGCCCCACCAAGGGTTACTGTTTTACCGGCATCTTCAGGATACGGCTTAAATACCAGATGATCATTATCCCATATAACGGAGACATTGGCTTCGCTTTCCACATTTGCTGTTGTTGGGTCATCACCAGCCATTACGTTTAATAACTGTTGTAATTTATCGGCCAAGTCTTGGCCGCTGGTAACGCTGGAAAAGCCAGTATCAGTTGTAGAATAACCAAAATCCGCAAAGTCTTCTTTTAACTTAACCTCTTGCCAGCCTTTATTACCCAGATAGAAGGTAAAAGTTTTACCGGTCCAGTCTTTTGGCTGAACAGCTGTGACTTGGTCTGTTAATTGAGTAGCACCATCATCCAAGCCCATGTACTTAGCCACACCGTCACCAGTAAGGGTGAATGTCGGTGCAACAGGATTACCACTGGTATCGGTCGCACCTGGGTCTGTAATAGTTTCAAAAACCAACCCTCCGTAGGCACTGTCATCATAAGATACTTTAACTTTACCCGCTACGTCTGGGTCATTGTCTATGGCGGCTTGCAGCTGATCTGCCAAATCGTACCAACCACTTACAGATGAAAGAGAATCGTTAAGGTCGACAGTATATGTGTTTCCATTACCATCATTGTATACAAGTTGAAAATCATAATTAGTCTCGTCGGTCATATTAACAGTTTCTGATGTAGCTAATTTGGGCTCTACTTTCGCTGAGTCACTGTTACCTTTTACTATTGCCTCCTCTAGCTCTTTTTCGACTGCTGCAATCGCATCCCCGGTCAACGAACCGGTTGCGCTCACAAGCGGTTGTATCTCGCCCATGTAATCCCCATTCAATACAGCTTCTTCAACCGGTGTCGGAGCGGGGATGGTTACAGGTGTGGATGTAAATTGCAACGGTTCTCCCATTTCATTGGTTCCAGTAATAGAACCGTCAGCGCTTATGCTAATGGTTGACGCCGGGCCGTTATACACTCTTATATCGCCACTGGATGATTGAACCCGCAATCCATCACTGTTAACCAGATAGCCTTGATTATCCAGATAAAAGACACCAGCTCTGGTATAATACTCATTGCCGGTTTCAACATCTTTGACAACAAAAAAACCGTTACCGTTTATAGCCAGGTCCAGGGATCTTCCGGTTGACTGCGTAGCCCCTTGCGTAAAGTCATTAACAACACTGCCGGTCAACATGCCGGTGCCGATTTGGGCTGGGTTCCTGCCATTGCCCCCGGAACTGATAGTCTGAGACAAAGCGTCCTGAAAATTGGCCACGCCCGCTTTATAGCCCAAAGTGTTCACGTTTGATATATTGTTGCCCACCACATCCATGCGAAGCTGGTGGTTTTTTAAACCGGATACTCCGGAGTAAAGAGAACGAATCATGTATTTTGTCCTCCTTAATTTATATAATCAAAAATGTTTTATCGTTTTAGTTGAATGATATCCTGCAAAATTTCATCCGCTGTTGAAAAAGTTTTTGCATTGGCCTGAAAGCCACGTTGGGTGGCAATGAGATTGGCCAGTTCATCCGCTATATCAATATTGGCCATCTCCAGGTAACCGGACCGGATTTGGCCGAACCCTTCCGGTTCGTCGGCATTGGATACCCGATCACCGGTATTTTCGCTTTCCGTAAACAGGTTGTCTCCCGCCCTGATAAGCCCTGCCGGATTGGTAAAGCTGAACAAACCTATTGTACCCAGTGAATCATCGTCCAGGAAAATCTCACCGGTTTTGGTTATTGAAATGTCATCCAGCGACTGATCCTCATCCAGCTCAATAACAATCGGACTTTCATCGCTGTCAACCACTTGCAGGCCCGAGGAATTAACCAGATTCCCATCTTTGTCAATAAAGAAAGAACCGTCTCTGGTGTACATCAGGTTATCATTATCGTCCACTACACCAAAAAACCCCTGGCCGGATATGGCGAAGTCAAATAATCTACCCGTAGCCTGCAGCGGCCCCTGATTGATATTACTTGAAACACTGCCCACGCTGACCCCCGTACCTATCTGGTATCCTCCGGCAACACCGGCGGCCCCCATTGTCTGGTACAGAGTGTCCTGAAAATCGGCCCGTCCGGTTTTATAGCCGGTGGTGTTTACGTTGGATATATTATTGCCGATCACGTCCATGCGTACCTGGTGATTGCGCATACCTGACACGCCCGAAGACATTAAACGGATCATAAACAAACCCCCTGTGTAAATGAATGTCATACCATTTGACACACATTTCGGATAACGGGCCGCTTCTGTCAGTCGGCGGCCCGCAGCCTCCCTAAGGTCCGGCTGCCTATTTGGTAATTACCGCGCTGTCTATATTGGTAAAAACATGCTCCTTGATTGATTTTTCATCCATGGCAGATACTACTGTACGGTTTTTCACGCTGACGACCAAAGCCAGCTCACCGTGAATAAGCAGGGAATTATTAGCTCCCTTGTCCCCGGCCCTGTTTATGGCATCGTTTATTTTATGCCAGTCATCGCTGCCCAAATTGATATTCCTTTCCTGCATCCTTTTCCGGGCATGGGCGGAAACTTTAATTTGTTCGTTGTTGGCCAGTTCACGAAACAAGATGTCCTGGAAGCTGTCTGTAGCGCTGTTGCCGGTTTTGGGCTTGCTGCCCCGGCTGGTTTTGCCAACCACCGGTTCGGGAGTGATCTGCACCCCCTTGATGTTCAATTTGCATCACCTGCCCTTCACCTGCTGAATTATAAAGCTTATATTCATTCTTTTGCTGTTATTCTTCCGTGGCTTCGGTATCCGCAGCCGGCGCTGTTTCTTCTTCGGTCCCTGAATCATCTTGGTTTGCGGTTTCTTCCGGCGCGCTGCTTATTCCTATTATTTGTGCTGCGCTGTAATCCGTACCGTTTACTCTAACAAAAACGCCGCCGTTTTTTAAGAGAACCTTTTCCACCACACCACCTGTTTCGGAATCGTCGTCTTTTACTGTAACCTGACGACCAACAAGGGACAGGTATGGTAAAAGCAAGCCGTCATCCGCTTTGCCGGTTATGCTTATTACATCATCAAGAGTATATTTACTGCCGCCGGAAGCGCCTTCAAAGTAAAAGCAGGGCTCATTATCATAAAAAGACACACCGCCTACCAGGCCGGTTGTTATTGTATCCTCGTTTACCACAGATACCTGCTGGCCGATGAGCTGGAAGTACCGGGTCAACTCGTACTCGGAAGCCATATTGCTCATACTCTCGCTCATGTTGTAAATTTGCTCCATAGACGCCATCTGAGTCAACTGACTGATAAAGGTGGAACTGTCCTGTGGTTCCATGGGGTTTTGATATTTCATTTGGGCCACCAGGATTTTCAGAAAAGCATCGGGGTCGGCCAGGGTTTGTTGTTCCTTAACGTTCTGGTTTTTATCCGGCAGGTAATAATCGTTACTGCTGCCGGTGACCGCTTCAGTCATGCCGCATCTCCCTTCATCACCCAAAATGGTTTACGCGATTCCGGTAATTATTAACTACAGCTATTTTTAGATAAAATAATTTATTTGATTTTGCTTAACTGCGTCTTTGGGTTTAGACAGGCCGTCAACAACTTCTACATCATCATTATTGCCTTTAAGCTGATTGCGCCGGCTATTATTACTACCGCCCTGGTTCCACTCTCTTCCCCATTTGCCGCTACCCCCATTTTCGCCACCAACCGTCACCGAAGCGTTTTGCAGGTTAAGCTGGAAATTTGCCAGTGTTTCACGCAGCTGGGGCAGTGAATTTTCAATGATTTGTTTTGCATGTTCAGTTGCGGCCTGAAATTGGGTCGATATATTGCCATCCTTGAACACTAACTTTATTATCACCTGACCAAGGCTTTCCGGCTGTAATTGCAGCTTGATATGGGTCTGCCCGGAGGAGTCCTCACTTACGTGCCCCTTGATAATTTCAGCAAATTTGGTTACAAAGGATTTGTCATTCACGCGCAGCTGCTGCAATATACCGTCATTAGAAGATTTTACTGTAAAAGTTTCCAAGCCGGCAGCAGCGGTTTGCGAACCGGAATCTTGACGGGTAAATTGTTGGCTTTCATGTTTAGCTCCTGAATCAGCCGTAACATTAACGGAAGCAACGTTAACATTGCTTTTTTGTGCAATAACTCCAAACGTTGTTGAATCAGCTTTTGCTGCAGAAAATTTAGTATTGTCAACCTTATTATCAACAGCTTGTAGTAAACCGGCAACGGCCTCCTGTTGCGGCAAATTCGCCCCCACATTTTCCGGTTGAATTTTTAGAGCAAATTGCACATTATTATTAGCTGTTGCTATGGAACTATTTTTAGCCGGTCCGTCGAGATTAACTTGTTGCGGCAATGTTGTTGCCAGTGGTTGGGTTTTTATTGATCCGTTCAAATCGGTTCCACTTGTTGTATTACTGATACGGGATAAAGGCATTTTGCCGTCAGCTTCAGGTCTACCAATAAAATAGCCATCCAAATCCATTTCAATTGTCGTATCATTTGTTAACCCGTTTTCCATGTTTTTTGGTAATAGGGCATTTGCATTGATAATTTGCTTAAGATTAAGATTTAGATTATAGCCCGGTGCCAATGATAAAACATCAGTAAGTGTAACCCCTTGCTGCGATAACGTTTCCGGTAAATTATCCATATTGCAGAACGATTTATATTCACCGGTCACGGCTGCCATTTTCAGCAATAGATTTAATTGATTGCCTACCATTTGCAGCATCTGCATTGTCTCGGGACTTATGTCCGACATGACACTTTGACCTGTTGAAGCTATGTTCTCCAATATCACATTATTACCTTGTTGATCCGCGTTTTCAATATTGGAGATATTCCAACTGGGTGAACCCGGTGCTTGTTGAATTGCACCCGGATTATATGTTATCAACTGCAACAGCTGCATTGCCTCGGGATTAATACCTGGCGCAGCACTATAGCCTTTAAAAGTATTATTCCCTAATGCTATATCGTTATCTTGTCCACTCGCATTGCCAGTATTGAAGTTATCCCAACCGGTTATACCCGTAATCCGGTGAGCTATATCCGGATTACATGTTATCGACTGCAACAGCTGCATTATTTCGGTATTAATGTCTGATGTAACATCATAACTTTCGAAAGTGTTATTTTCCAACACAGCATCATTACCTTTTTCACCCGCATTTCCAGTGCTGTAATTATGCAAACTGTTTGTGCCTGTATCTTGCTGGGTTGCTTCTTGATTGCGTGTCATCATTAGCAACAGCTGCATAAAATCCATAGCCTGTTCTTTGCCTGCTACAGGTTTTGTTAATGTTGTGCTTTTTGAATTATTCCAGCCTTGTGTTTCTGCCATTATAACCGGCGAAAAAAATTGCATTTTTTACCCGTTCACCCCCTTTCTTAAAACTTTGCTGCGTATTAATGTTAAAAGAACAATATTTGACACCTCACCTCCCCAATTGGTTATTCCGGCACACCGGATGAACTATTTTGGTTTAAAATAAATAAACTGTCTGTTGGCTATTTCATCTGTCTCTTTTTGGTCGACTAAATTTAATTCGTGGTCATATTTTTGCCGGTCTTTATGCTTGAGTTTTTCCATTACAGACCGGTCCTGCATGGCTTGAATCAGATTATTTTTACACTGTTCCAGCTTAGTCCGGGATTTTGCCAGCAAGGCTTCCCGTTTACTTAGTTCCACAGCGGCAGAAGCACAATATAACGTTTGATTCAATAGGTCAAACGAATCTATCATACCGCCTATTGTTTGGGCTGCTGCGAGTTTATCTCTGGCATCGCAAAACTTATGATAATTTAGTTTATATTCTTCATTGGCGCGGGCTTGTTCCCAGGCTGCTTTATCCTCATGAGCTTCGCGCAGCTTTAATACTTGTTCCAGGCGGAAGCTATACTGGCGCATGTTTTATCACATCCGTAAAAACATAATTTTTTTAAGCGTTTCCGGAAACGCGCTGTTATCATTGACGTCCTGGTGTAAAAACGAAATTATTTTATCGTAATATTTAATGGCTTCATCTATAGCGGGGTTGGAGCCCCGGTTATAGGCGCCAACATTAATCAAGTCTTCCGATTGTTTATAGGTGGCTAATAAATGTCTCATTCTGTTTGCCGCTACCAGGTGGTTGCTGTCCACCAGTTCAGGCATCAGTCTGCTGACACTGTTTAAAACATCTATGGCGGGGTAATGGCCGCGGGCCGCCAGTTCCCTTGACAGCACAATGTGCCCGTCTAAAATACCCCTCACTGTATCGGCAATAGGCTCGTTCATATCATCCGCCTCCACCAATACAGTATAAAACGCAGTTATAGAGCCGTTTTGCGAGTTGCCGGATCGTTCCAGCAGCTTGGGCAACAAGCTGAAAACAGAAGGGGTATACCCTCTGGTTGCCGGGGGTTCCCCCACAGCCAGGCCGACTTCCCGCTGAGCCATGGCAAACCTGGTGACTGAATCCATAAACAGCATTACATTGTTGCCCCGGTCTCTAAAGTATTCCGCTATAGCCGTGGCAACCAGGGCTCCTTTTAGCCTGATCAAAGCAGGTTGATCGGAAGTGGCTGCGATTACTACTGAGCGGGCCAGCCCTTGCGGACCAAGATCATTTTCGATGAAGTCCAAAACTTCACGGCCCCGTTCACCAATTAAGGCAATTACATTTAAATCCGCGTTGCAGAACCGAGCTATCATGCCCAGCAGTGTGCTTTTACCAACGCCGCTTCCGGCAAAAATTCCTATGCGCTGCCCCTTACCGCAGGTTAAAAGCGCATCAACCGACTTTACACCGGTAACCAGCACTTCCTTAACCCGCTTTCGTTGAAGAGGGTCCGGAGGCGGATTATTGACAGTACATTTTTCGTGAATAACCAAAGGTTTTCCATCTAGTGGACGTCCCAAACCGTCCAAAATCCTGCCCAGTAGTTTTTCACCAACAATAGTTTTAAAGGTTTCACCTTGGGGCACCACCCGGCACCCAGGGTAGATGCCTTTCAGTTCACCCAGAGGCATTAATATGGATGCATCCCCCTGAAAGCCGATTACTTCAGCGTTTACCGGAATGCTTTCTCCCGGTATGAATATATCGCAAACTTCACCTATTCCGGCAGACAGACCTTTGGCTTCAACCGTTAAGCCGATAACCTTGGTCACCTTGCCGGTGGAGTAAATTAATTTAGACTGTCTTATTGCCTGCCGCCAGTTCTTAAAATCTATTGACATATCCTGGTGTTTAATCAGACCGTCTCTCCTTTTAATACCGCCAATAAATTTTCCCACCTTGCCGATACCGTGGCATCCACTTTGCCGAAATCTGTTTCAACAATACAGCCGCCCTTTTTTATGGTTTCGTCGGTCACAATTTGCAGTTTTGCTTTGGGAGATAAGGCTGCCATCAGGTTGTCCCGATTGTTAGTACAAACAGCCAATTCGTCCGGATGCACCCACAACACAACATATTGCCGGTTGCCAACCAGTTGGATGGCCTCTCTGGCGATATCCAGCACGGCATTCGGTTGTAATTCCAGGTGCCGGTTAACCAATTTCTCCGCTATTTCTATGGATAAATCTAATATTTCATCTTTTAGCAGGTTTATTTGATCAACTCTGGCCCTTTCAGCCTGTACCAGCACTTTTTTGGCCTGTTCCCTGATGACTTGAGCTTCAGCAGCGGCCGCATCAAGAGCTGATTTATGTCCTTGTTCGTAGCCCTGTTTGGTTGCGTCGGTTTTTATTATTTCAGCCTCAGCGGAGGCTTTAGCCCGTGCTTGTTCCAGGATAACCGAGGCTTCACTATGGGCCTGTAGGATAATTGCTTTGGATTTCCTTTCAGCATCTTCTATAATTTCAGAAGGCACTGGTACTGTTTCCTGTTTCGAATTGTCTTTTCCATTTTTTTTATGTTCTTCAAGCTTAAGCGGGAAGTCATACCTTAAATCAAGATGATGCAAATCTTTTGAGCCATTACCGTTTTCCCTATTCCTGATAATCCTATGAGATAACGGCATCCTCGCCACCTCTTGCAATTACTATTTCCCCAGCTTCGTCCAACCGTCTGATTATCTGTACGATTTTTTGCTGGGAATCTTCCACGTCTCTGAGACGGATCGGCCCCATGTATCTGATCTCATCACGCAGCATATCTGATGCCCGCTTGGACATATTTTTGAAAATGCGTTCCTGTACATCTTCGTTCGTGCCGCGCATCGCCTTGGCCAGATCCTTGGGATCGACTTCCCTGAGAACGCGCTGAATAGACGAATCGGGCAGCTTGACAATATCTTCAAATACAAATAATAATTTGCGAACTTCTTCGGTTAAGGCGGGATCCGTAATTTCCAGCTCCTCGAGGATGGTCTTTTCAGTGCTCCGGTCTACTCTGTTCAGTACGTCAACCAGCGCCTTAACACCGCCGGTTGTTTGCTCGCTGTGTTCAAGTACCGATAGTTTTCTTTCCAGAATACCTTCCACCTCGCGTATCATTTCAGGCGACACGCGGTCGGTAAGCGCCACCCTGCGGGCAATATCGCTCTGCTGCTCGGGGTTAAGCGCGGAAAGTATCAGTGCCGCTTGATCAGGGCTCAAATAATTAAGTATCAAAGCAATCACCTGTGGATGTTCATCCCTGATAAAAGTTACCAGATGCCTGGGGTCTGTTTTGCGCAGCGCACTAAACGGCTTGTTTTTAATGGTAAGTTGGACTTTTTCTAATATCGACTTCGCTTTTTGATCTCCCAATGCCTTACGCAGCATCTCTTTGGCGTAATCCATACCGCCTATCATCAAAAATTCCCGGGCTTGAAGCATCTCTGAAAATTCCATTAATACCTCTTCCTGGACATCCCGTGGCACAGAATCCATCATAGCTATTTGCTGGGTAATCTTTTCTATATCGTCATTATGGAAATAGCTTTTTAAAATGCTGCCTGATATGTCAGCCCCCAGCGTAATTAATAATATTGCAGTTTTTTGCAGTCCGTTCAACTTTGACGCAGCAGGCATAATCTACTCCCTCAACCAAATTTTCAAGATTTCCGCAATTACCCCCGGTTTTTCCTTGGCCATATCCTGTACTTTAGCACGGGGACCCGGCTTGGGCTCCTCAAAAACAAGTGTATCATCATCGTGTTTTTGTTCTTGCGCCAGTCTCAACTGCTCCTCTTCCTCAGCCTCCAGTTGCATCAGCATTTCCCTGCGCCTGCGGGCGCGTCGCCGGAGCAATATAAACGCAGCTGATAGAACCAGTAAAATTGCAGCCACACCGGCCGGCAGCAGATAACCAACTGAAAGCAAGGAAACTTTGGGTGCATTTGTTTGATCCACAGCAGGTTCGTTGAAAGCTGAAAGTAGATCAGTATCGAAAGCCATGCTGGAAACAGTCAACTGGTCGCCTCTGTTAGCATCATAACCGACAGCGGCGGCAACTACCTGTTGAATGGCATCCAATCTGTCCTGTGTGTAGTCCCCGTCGACCACCACCGACACTGACAATCTTTTTAATCCGCCGGTCGCTTTTACCGTAGTCTGCTGAGTTGTATCCACCTCGTAATTAGTGGTTTGCTGTTCCCTGGAATATTGGGATCCGGTGCCCGTGTCGGCAAAAGGCATGGAATTTCCTGGCATTTCTGAATCAGTTCCGGCCGGGCCTCCTACAGATGTGCCGGAACCATCTTCCCGAGCCGTCTCCTGGCTTAAAACAGCACCCGGCCCATGTTCGGTCATTACTGTCTGCTGCTGGTCAAAATCCAATTCGGCAACCGCCATAGCCACCGCCCTGCCGGGACCAAGAACCCGGTTTAACATTTGCTGTATGCGGGATTCCATTTCCTTTTCGTATTTTCTTTGAATATCAAATCTTTCCAGTGAAGACGCTGACAATTGATCTTCATTATCGGAGCCTAATGTGTCATTTAAAACATTACCCTGCATATCGATAATATGTATGTTCTCAGGCGTTAACCCCTCTACACTGCCCATCACCAGACTCTGAATACCTTGAACTTTGTCATGGTCAAGATCGGTATTGCTTTTCAATTTTAAAGCAATGGCGGCAGAAGGCGTAACTTTTTCGTCCAAAAATAAGCTTTCCTTGGGTAAAACAAGGTGAACCCTGGCTTCTTCAACTTCATCAAGCTGAACGATAGTACGTCTTAGTTCTTCCTGCAGTGCACGCTGATAACCAACTTGCTGCTCGAACTCTGTAATACCGAATTTTTTTTCGTCAAATAGTTCAAACCCAACTCCGCTGTTATAAAAAACACCGGTACTGGCCATATCAATGCGCAATTTATAAACCTGATCTTCCGGCACCTCTATGTTTTTCCCGTTATTGGTAAGACGGTAAGGTGTTTTAGTGCTTTCCAGCTGTTCTATAATTTTTGCCGCATCTTTTGGTTCCAGCTCGGTGAACAACGGTGCATAAGCTGGGCGCATCATAACTTGACCTAAAATGCCAATGGTGATTAATATTCCCAAACACCCAACCGCAAAAAGTATCTTTTGGCTTTGTTTAAGGGACTGCCACCACTGACGAAATTTGGCCAGCATTCCGTCAATCATCCGACCACGCCTCTGTTTAATAGATTATATTTGCATTCGAGAAATTTCCTGGTAAGCCTCAACTAATTTATTGCGCACTTCCACCGCCAGCTGCATGCTCAACTTAGCCTCTTCCATAGCTACAATAACCGTATGAATATCCTGAATTTCACCCGTTAAAAAATTTTTGACAGTATCCTCAACTTTTAACTGATTATCGTTTAAGTTATTGATTGCACTGTCAAATATATCCCTAAATGATGTTTTAGAATCGCTATTTGGATCGGCTTGCTGAACCCGGGACATATCCTGAATAGGTGTTGCAATAATGGGAACTATGTTCACTATTTATCACCCTTTGTAACTTATTATCGTCCCATGTCAATCGCTGCGGCCGCCATGGTTTTTGACGCCTCCAACGCGGTAACGTTAGCCTCGTACGCTCTGGTGGCAGCAATTAAATTAACCATTTCGTTTAAAATATTAATATTGGGATAAGCCACATAGCCCGTTTGGGGATCGGCATCCGGATGATCCGGTTCATAAACCATCCGGGGTTCTTGATTGTCTCTGGCTAGTTTAATAACATTTACGCCGCGGCCGGCAGCCGTATTTGACTTGCCCAACCGGTTTTGCAAAATTTCGCCGAAAACAGGCACTTCACGGCGATATGGCTGGTGATTCGGATCGCCCGGTGTTCCCGTGCTGTTAATATTGGCCACATTGTTGGAGATAAGGTCCGCCCAAAATCTGTTGGCGGTCATGCCAGAAGCACTGACACCAAAACTGTCAAACAACCCCATTAATTATCTGCCTCCTTTGATCACATAACTTATTAAATTGGCCCTGTCACTGTTAACCCTGGTTGTCAATCTGTACAAAAGTGTGTTTGCGGCGGTGTTTACCATTTCTTCATCAATATCGACATTGTTTTTACCTGCTCTCATTGAGGTATCTTCGGTCTGCAAGACCTCCGGTTTCAGCAATTGCAGGTTATTGGCCGCCCCTATGTGCCTTTGATTGGTTACCCGCAACCCCATGGCATTGTGATTAAGCGCGGCTTTTAACTGCTGCTGAAAATTAACTTCCGACTTTTTAAACCCCGGAGTATTGACATTGGCAATATTATTGGCTAAAACGCGCTGGCGCAAAGTGCAAGCATCCATTTGCTTTACTAAAATATTGGAAAATTCATCATTAAATAATTTCATAAATATCCTCCATTATGTAAAAGAAGACAATTATTTTAAAAAACTTTCTACGGCACACAAAAAATTCCCTGCAAAAAAAGAGAATCTGTAAAATCTTAAGGTATTTTTAACAAATTTAATCTTATATAACAAAAAGTAACGGAAGGACGCAAACAAAATCCTTCCGGTTTTCTATCGTTTGCAGCCTGGCAATCTTAGCTAAATGCCTTAGACCCATGGCTTTGCGTCCCTGCCTTTCGGTCGGTTTGCCCAATATTGTTTAATTGTAACTTCAAGTCGAACTTATGACTACAATGTCAATTTATACAAATATAAGTCACATGTCAACACTTTTTTGTTTAACACCTATATTAATAATCCATTTGTATAAATAAGAAACTCGCCC
The DNA here is from genome assembly GCF_900113335.1 of Desulfotruncus arcticus DSM 17038. GTDB lineage: Bacteria > Bacillota > Desulfotomaculia > Desulfotomaculales > Desulfallaceae > Desulfotruncus > Desulfotruncus arcticus. The sequence continues at coordinate 192,357 of NZ_FOOX01000001.1, read as the reverse complement.
AAACCGGCGAGTTGTTTTATGTATTTATATCAATTTATCGATTATGATACCAAGCTTTTCTTTAAAATACGCGACCATATCCAAAACTTTTTTGGGAGGTATTTCCCGGATTACCGTACCGTCTGTTTCATTTAAAACCTTAACCATATATTCGCCGCTTTTTTCGTGTAGTTCAAATCTTACATTCGTCTTATAGGTTTCCATTGTTTTATTTAATACTTCAATCGATTGATTTAATTGCTGTGGCGTACACTGCTGTTTTTGCTCATCCTCTCGCAAGCTTTCATCTGTTTTGGTAATTTCTTTTGCTGTAATTATGTCCTGAGACCGGGCGACATAATTATCCAATCCAACCCGTGCAAGCTGATCTACTCCGCTAACTTTCACCTCTTTAATATACCTCCCTTTGATCCTTATTTCTTTTGATCAATGAAATAACCTTCAACCTGAGCGCTTTTTTGGTAATAGCTTTTTATTGTCTGCCTGCCCAGGCGCAGGTCTTTCATTGATTTAACCATTTTTTGAGCCAGCCTCTCCATACCGTCCCTAACCTGTTCATCAAGCTCTAGCGCTTGTTTCAATTGATCATGTATCTGTTTTTTTAAATCTAGATACTTGACTTGATTAGATAATAACTCCTCTCCAATTAGACTTACCAATTTGGATAAGCCATTATCAATCTCATCAACCGTTTTGATTATGTGTTCTTTTTTTTGAATCAAACTGTTTAATTCGTTTATGTTTTCATCCAATATGGCTTTTCGCTGCAAAGAAGTCAAATTACAAAAATCATTAAGCTTGCCTAATTTTTGTTCTAAAGATTCTATTAAATCCTCATGGTTCACTGTGCTAAAAACCTCTTCGTTCAATGTTAAACTACCTACCCTCTGGTTTTTTCCATGGCTATTTTCCAAGTATCACGCAGGTCTTCGGCCAATTCAAGCATCCGCTTTAATACAGCAATATCTTTTTTTATATTCGCCATCATTAATTGTTCAATAATAAAATCATATAATTGCTTCAGGTTAGTCGACAGCTCAATTTCATGATTAAGTGTCTCGGACAGGTGTATATATATTTCCTGTGCCCTGACCAGGGCTTCATTAGCAGCTTGCATATTGTTTTCTTCAATATATTTCATGCCCTGTTTAATAAATTTAACCCCACCGCCGTAGAGCATATGCGTAAGCTCTTCCGGAGCCGCGCTTGTTACCGAATTCTGTTGATACTTTTGATAGGGGTTGCTTAAAGCCATATCTACGCCTCCTCAAATTATTAGCTGCTGCTGCCAAACTGCTGCTGTAGCCAGGCACTTTGTTGATTTAACTGTGAAATAGCCTGTTCCATCGCGCTAAATTGGCGGTAATAGCGGTCTTCAATCTGCTCCAAACGATCATCCCAATCTTCCAAACGAGAATCAATGTCTTTAATCTCTTTGCCAATATAGCTTTCATCAACTAAGTTATAATCACTGGCAGAACCGGCTTTGTCAAATATTTGGTCCATGCCATAGTTAATATTTTGGTATAACCTTGAAGCTATACCCATCTCATCGTAATCATCCGTATCCGATGTCTTGGTAAACAAACTCATTACACCCTCGGGGTCTTTTTCTACGGCTTTCCGCAGTTGATCTTCATTCACCTCAAGCACCGCAGACATATAATCGGCAGTTGTTTTAATGCCAATCTCCGATAACCGGTCATTGTAGATGGTTTGACCATCCTCAACATATCCACCGGAAACATCGGGCACTACAGAGGACATGGTCATCCGAACCTTTGTAAGAATGCTTGACAGTATTGTATCGTTTCTCAACAAGCCGCTTTTGGACTTTTCTATCCATTGATCAATTTGATCGTCCGTTAATTTTTCCCGTTGATCATCCGTCAATGGTTCATAGTCTGTATACCGTTTTTCGTATAATTTATCTGATAATGTCTCAACTAGTGAATTATATTGATCTACGAAGTCAGTAATAACCTTAACCACAGCATCGGTATCGTTAGTGACTGTGACAGTTGTGGCGACAGGATCACCGTCGTCATCTTTGGCACTAACACCCTTCAAGTTGAAAGTCAGGCCGTTGATGGCAACTGTATTGGAAGCTGACGTATAGGTGACACCGTTAAATTGATAACTGGCATCCGCGCCATTGATATAAGCCGCCGATTTGTTGCTTGCCGGATCTTCAGGGTTGGTTGTTATTTTCAATGCATCAGCCAGTGTGCTGTCGGTGCCGTTTTCAACAGCAATATCCCCCGCGCCGGTTTCAGCGCTCATGATAAAAATCCTGTCCAGATTAGCATCATAGGAAGCCTTTACCTTCCAAGTACCGTCTTCGGGCTTATAGTTATTTATTTCATTAATCAGATCGTATATACTCTCGGTATCTGTATCAACCTCAAAAGTATTGGTTACAGTCGTGCCATTCAGTGTTTGACTGATCGTAATGCTCTGAGTGCCGGAAATGTCCTGGGAGGCTAACTGTTTGCCAAGTGTGGACTTGTCGGCGTCTGATTCTATTTTTTCCCCTGTTATATTGGCCCCGACAGCCATCTGCTCCACGGCAAAGGTATAAGTCCCTGCAACGGCATTGCTGCCTGCAGTCACCGCAGCAACACTTCCATCAGCGATAATGGTTTTTTTAGTCAGAAAGGTCGACTGCAATTTCATATTAAAAACGGTATCACGGAAAGTGCGCAAGGTATTATTAATATCTCTATACTGCTCCTGCTTCCATTCCAGTATTTGTCTATCCTGTTGAAGTTTAATTGACGGAATTCGCTGGGCATCCATCAACTGTTTGATCATTGATTCATAATCTATTCCCGACGCCAGCCCGCTAACGCGCATAACCATAAATCATCACTGCCTTTCATAATAGCAGAATTATAAGTAATCTTAGTTAAAATATCGGAAAAAAAAGCAATTACTTTACCATTATTTATTTGTCTCAATACAAAAAAACTCCGCCAATATGGCGGAGGAATAACAACAGTGCCTGACACCGGATGGGATTAGTCACTATTAAAGATTTTACCTAACTGTATTATAACTTGTTCCAAGTCCATTAGGTCATTTTGCATAAATGTATGTAGCATTTCTTCATCTATGTCCCAGTAAATATGGACCAACCTGTTTCTGAATTTTGCCATCTGCACCAGTGAATCGGTAAATTTCTCCGTGAACACGCCTACTTCTTGCATAACCCGAAAAGTATCGGCATAATCTTCAGGTGTTCTGTACATTTTATTGGCGATAATGTGGTTACACAGGTCTATGGCTGCTTCAATTGCAATGATAAAATTATATTTGGCGCTGCCGGTTTTATCCGGGTCGCTGATAAATGCTTTTTTTTCAAGTCGGGATAGCCTGTGCAGGTTTGCCAGAGATTTCTTTAACTCATAACATAGCTTGTTGATTTTATCCTGGTTGTATTTCAATATTGAATGCCTCCTTCAGATAGTTTCTGCGGAGGGGGGCAAAGTCACAATACCTGATGATAGTGCGGACATGGAATTCTATGCGCTTATTTTCATTGCGAGATACGATAATTTCACCGGATTTGATGACATTATATTGAAAGGATAGGGGAGCATTGTTTAAAATTCTTACATCTGTTGGGTATTTGATTATTTTTTCCAACGCTATTTCCAACTGTAGCTCATAGGCTGTCGCTCCAGGACATTCTGTATTTAAATTGACAGCTATATCAATGTCGCCAAAGCTTCGTTCAGTCACAAAAGAACCATGCAGGTAAACAAAACAAATTTCCGTCCTGTGGTACATAAATGACGTTAACATACTTTTCATTTTTTCTTTTTCTGCAGGTAACACGCAGTATTTTTTATGTCTGAAAGCCATCGAGACCACCTTTCCAGGTATGGCGTTTTCTAAACTATTACTAAGAATTTAAAATTAGCCTTGATCTACCGGATAGAATCCTTTTCTAAGCCAAAGTACAATATTGGGAAAAGCCAGGATAATTTCCGGTATTTCCTCAACCTGACCGGCAATCTGGACGATCAACAGTTCTTTTTGCTTTTTGTCCAGCAAAAATCTTTTGATCCTCCGTATAATTTTCCAACTCCCATAAATTTTACCTATATTCATTATACCACAATCTGTATACAGGGTGAATTATTCCATCTCGCCAAATTGCAGCATTTAAACCTGAGCTGCGGTATTATCATTGCAAGTCAGATTGCGTCAGCATAACCCTCATGGTATAATAAGGAAAATCAATTCTCGAAAAAGGTGTTCTTTAGTGTAATGTTATATTCCAATCAATTTTGTCTATAAACTATGCAAAAGTGTTAATGTTGCTACCCAGGTGCGACTGCATGATCTGGGCTGCGGCCTTCCCCTCCGCCGCCTTATCCAGCATCCGGTTTATCAGGCTGCCGCCCTGCTCCGCCGTGCCCATGGCCTTTTTCAGCACGGCTATACCCACATCCTGCCGCAGTTGGGCTTGGTTCTTTAGTATCGACAGCGCCGCTATATCCATCAGTGTCACCTCCGATCTTGGTGGTGTCTATGTACTGTGGGAATAAGTGAACAGACTTACTGGTAATCCAGCCAGAAAACCTTGCTCTGCTCGTCCAGCTTTGTCACTTCCTGCTGTAGCCCCTGAAGCTTGGCATTGATCTCCCGGGTCTGGACGCGACTGAGGCTGTTATCCCTGGCGTATTCGGCCAGTGCCCGCATCTCTGTCAGCCTAGCCTCGATCTCAGCCAGGGCTCCCATTCTTCGTTCCACCCATACAAGTTGTTGTCTCAGGTATTCTTCATTGGTCATTTATACCACCATTCCATGATTTAACTTGCAAAGCAGTGCGAACCAATTCATAACGGGAAACGTCTCCGATGCAATCAGGATTTCCGGTTTGGAGCCATTTGTTGCAGCAGCCACAGGACGCTCTCCGCCTGCTGATTGGCCTGAACGAGCATGGCCTGCGCAACCTGCTGGAGGAGGCTGTACTTCGTCAGCGCCATCATCTCCTTGGCCATATCCGCATCCCTGATCCTGGATTCGGCGGCAATGAGGTTTTCGGCGGTGGTATCCAAATTGCTGATCGTGTGCTCGAGGCGATTTACGTAAGCGCCCAGCCTGCCCCTTTCGCTGGAAACGTCCGCCAGGGCTTGATCGACAACGGCCATGTTATCATCATAGGAGTTTTTCAGTATATTGACGCCGTTTAGGGCAAAATCCGGCTCCGCACTTGCCCCCAATGTGCCGGCACTCATATTGCCAAATTGTATGTAGGTTCCTTGACCGGCGTTTGCCCCCAGCTGAAGCCAGAGCCCCTTGCCCGTACCGGAGTCACAGCTGCCGTCGAGGAGCTTTCTGGTGTTAAACTTTGTTCTGCCGGCTATTCCCCCAATTTCTTCAATTAGCTGGTCTATTTCTTGCTGGATTGCTCTTTTGTCGCTGTCGCTGAGGGTACCGTTATGCCCCTGTATCACCAGTTCCCTGATGCGCTGAAGCATGGCGTGGGTTTCATTCAAGGCTCCCTCGGCGGTCTGGGTCATGGAGATACCATCCTGGGCATTCCGGCTGGCCTGCTGCAGGCCCCTGATCTGCGCCCGCATCCTTTCACTGATGGCCAGACCGGCGGGATCGTCCGCAGCGCGGTTTATCCTGAGGCCCGAGGATAATCTTTCTATGGACCTGGCAACCATTTTACCGGCTATGGTCATGTTTCTATAGGCGGTCAACGCGGCAATATTGTGGTTTATGATCATGGTTTTAATCCTTTTTGAAAACAAGTTGGACAGCTGTCAATTCACATTACGTCCTCTTGGTTGTTAATCGTTGAAATATTTACATATTGTGTAATTATATAATAAATAAGTTGATAAGTTTGGTAGCTGACACCTTCGTCTTTCATAATGTAATTAATGTGCTTCCTATTTTATTGTGCCGAACGATAATTGTTGCCTCATTTACACTACGAAACAAAACTTGCCGTCATTTTGTTGCTATTCATATTCACGGTAACATACCATGAAAATTGTTCTTATAGCTGCTTCAGTCCCTTGGCTGCCCCATAATCGCTTTAGTTTGTTAAGTCTTTAACGCGGCGGGGGTCTGTCCCCCTTTGGGATGTTTTGGGAATGGCGTCGAGCCATGACCAAAACCGACCCCGTGTTAACAAAATGAGGGACGTGCCTTTTTGGATGTTTGGGTAATGGTGCATACCCCAAGCCAAAAACATCCTCAAGCATTACCTATATTCAAAATGAACACATTCCATATTATTTGCTTCAAAAATACATATATTGTAACCGCTTTCACATAGTGCACTACTATATTTTACTCCATCATAACCTTTATCCTTAATCAATTTTGCTATAAATTGAGTTGGTAAATATTCTTTTTTTTCATCACTGTCTTTGAGGGGCTTTGAAAACTCTTCATCTATTATTAGTTTATAACTATTGACTTTACTTCTTTCTGCTTCTCTATCGCTGCTGAAGTCTAAAATTTTTAAGTTGGTTCTAGATCTAAATGTGCCTATGTAAAATGACTCCCTTTTTTTAATTCTTGTCTCTTTCATTGCCGTGATCTCATTATTTCCTAAATATAAGTATGCTACTTTTTCGGGATTTAATCTCCCTGCTTTTGTTCGTGCAGGATCTGGAGCAAAATTCTCTCCCTTCATACCAACATCCCATCTAACAATTCTAATTAACTTTTCCTGTTCATTTATTATAATCTCATCTATCCCATTCAAGAAATTTTTGATAAATATATTATTATCCATAAAATAGGAATCAACTTTTAAACCATGCACCTTAATATGTTCTGCAAATTCAGTATATTTTTCTCGTGTATGGTTGTTATTCGTAGTATATGCACTGCAAGATAAATCTTGGTATCCGTTATTCATATTTATGCCCATTCCTTTCGCTTCGCTCAAGGCACAAAACGTAATAGAATGTTGGCTTCGAGCTATTTTTTTATTAATCTAAGTCATAGGGATAAAAAGTTAACTACAAATCACGGGGAGTGAGTGGGCCGCTTCAGTATTGGAGTGACCGCATGGTTATATGTTTAGATTGCCTTTCCAAGCACAAATAAGTGTGACTTCAAGCACGCAGACTTATCTTTGTATAAACATTACTCGTTTATTGCCATGCAATCAGTCAATGCTGTCTATCTCCGTAATTTTTTGAAAATAATTTCTCGATGACTTTAAAAATCGTTTACAAAATTTGTTGTGGCATTGATGTCCACAAAATAGTTTGCTGTCTACGCTTAGAGACGTGGATCGCCCCACGCCTCGCAAGACTCGCTGTAGATAGTTGGCCTAAACTTTTCCCAGTGGGGTTCCCACCCACTATATGATACGCCCTTAGTTTGGCGAACGGCCACTCCCCTTTTGGGATATTTCGGAGGGGTAGTAAGCTTTTTAATGTTTTCCGGGCAGAATATTATGGAAGAACAATTGCACCAAGAGAGTTCCTATTAATGTCTTTTCGGAACTTTTCAAAGTGCTGGTAATTTTCAAAAAGATGGTTAACACCATCAGCATCGGGGGCACCTTCGGAGAAAAAAGAATCAAGTTTAACAAGATCTACCTTGACGGGATCCGAGTGTATCGTTGCATAAGGGGGATTAAGATAAATATAATGGCGATTGTCTTTTCTTAATATGCCTTGTTTACTAAACGGCTTAGGAAAGGGATTCGGTAAATTTGCTACATCTAAAAGCCATGTATTTGATATAAAATCATAATTATTTGAAAGCAAATCACTGGTTGTCCCAATAGAGGGCAATACCTAAAAGACCGAGCGACGAAAACTCCCTGTTTGTTTAACCAGACTTTGCAACTGCTTATGAGTGGTGCTAAATCGTCTACCAGCCTTTACTACATAACTCGATGCCTTAAATTGTAGTAGTAGTAATCTACCCCCTAAACGAGCGCATACATCAAAGCCCCATTTGGCTTCTTGTTTCTGCGTCAAACCAAACCATATTATTTTCCCACCATAAATGGTATTAAGCTGAGCACAAATATTGAGTTCAAAAGTCTTTTCCGACAATCGCATGGTAGGCCCCCTTTCTTTATACCCTACATGCAGAGACAAATATTTACAGCAATCAAGGTAAGAAGAGACCTTTAATTAAAGGTCTCTTCTCGATTATTTAATTACCGCAGGAGCTGCAGTACGTTTTGCGGCGCCTGGTTGGCCTGAGCCAGCATGGCCTGAGCGGCCTGGGAAAGGATGTTCATTTTGGTGTATTCCATCATCTCCTTGGCCATGTCGACGTCACGAATACGGGACTCGGCTGCGGTCAGGTTTTCACTGGATGTTCCCAGGTTGTTGATGGTATGTTCCAAGCGGTTCTGATAGGCACCCAATTTGGAACGCTCAGCCGATACAGTTTCAATAGCCTTATTTATAACTTCAACAGCTTTAGCTGCACTTTCATGGGTTGAAACATCCAATGCTGATTCAACTGCGGTATTATTGGTACCATTAGTTACATTGTTTACACTGGAAAAACCTTCAGTGCCAGCAGTACCGGTGATACCTAACGCCTTAGCTCTCATATCTGCAATAGAGATAGACATGCTTTGACCTTTATTGGCACCTACCTGGAATGTTGCTTCAAAATCTTCTTGTCTTCCGCCGTCACTGAAAGAGATGCTATTAGCGGCGGTTCCCGCCTGACGAGCTTCTATTTGGATATAACCTGCACCACTTGTACCTTCTTTAATGATTACGTTGTTTAGTTTCCCTGAAGTTTGTGCAATTAGGGCGGCCCCAAGATCAGCACCGTCATCCAAGCCTGCAATGTCTACACCTATACCATTACCTTCATAGTTGCCTTTAGCACCGTCATAAAACTCAATAACCTGGCCATCAATAGTAAAGCCTTTGCCGGCTAAAGCTAAAACATCTGCCTGCGTGGCCAAACTCGTAAGATCAATTTCCGCTGACAATGCTTTAGTTCCCGGAGTTATGGTACCTGGTGTAACTGCACCAGCAGCCCCCACTGCTGCATCCGAATAAGTTGTTCCAGCAATAGATCCTGCGGGACCATCCGCTTCACTGCCGGCAATGGCAGAAATAGTTAAAGCGGCGCCAGCACTAGTGGCTTCGTATTGACCATCAATGCCAGCAGCATCAAAGGCATCATTTAATATACTCGCTAAAGCAGCCGCACTGCCAGCGTCGTCTGTAGCATCGGATGTACCTAATGTAATTGTTAAGCCGTCTGCTGAAACACTGTTTGCAGCAGCAGCGGTTTGAGTTTGGTCAATGGTTACAGTAAATGTTTTGCCACCAACTGTAAATGTTGCAGTTTCGCCGTTTGCTCCAGCTTGGGTTAGGTCAGCAATAGTATCGGTAATATTAACTTGGGATAAAGTATCTGCGGTACCCGGTGTCCCGTCGTTTAAGGTAGCCGCTGCAACAAGACCGGTTGCAGTTACCGTCGCGGTATTGTTGCCGCCTTTAAGCAATTTTTGGGTGTTAAATTCAGTTGTATTACCTATACGGTTAATTTCTGAAGTTAATTGATTAATCTCTTTTTGTATTTCATCTCTGTCAACTTCCACGTTGGTGTCGTTGGCCGCTTGATCGGCCAACTCCCGCATACGCTGCAGAATGCTGTGGGTCTCGTTTAAGGCACCCTCGGCGGTTTGAATCATAGAGATGCCGTCTTGCGCGTTACGCGAAGCCTGATCCAAACCACGGATTTGAGCCCGCATTTTTTCACTAATAGCCAGACCGGCAGCGTCATCGCCAGCCCGGTTGATACGCAGGCCGGAGGACAGTTTTTCCAACGATTTCTGCCCGATGCTGTTGTTGCTGCTCAACTGACGATAGGTGTTCAGCGCTGCAATGTTGTGATTGATAATCAAGTTTTCATTCCTCCTTGAAAGTTATTTTGCATCCATGCATTTAAATTCCAGGGTGGCCACCCCAAGGATTTTTCACATCCTATTTCTTTTAATCGGTATTTTTTTCCGATACTTTAGCGCCAAAGTCTATATCTTCTTAAATAAATTTGACAAAAGCTCAATTGATTCAACGTTGTTGGTTATAGCATCAATATTTTCTCTCTGAACCGCTTCATAAAGTTCCGCACGCAAGATTGTAATATCCCGGGGAGCATGAATGCCGATGCTGACGGAATCCTGCTTGATTTCCAATACCGTTATCCGGATATCGTCGCCCAGCATTATACTCTGCTTCTTTTTACGGGTCAGCACCAGCATTATTTTCCCTCCCCGCCAGATGTTTTTTGGCCAAACAATTGATGTTTTGTTGTGTAAGGCGAGCCGGACATAATTACCTGTTTGGCGCGATTTTGCTCGGTATTAATTATAATGGGGGCGACCAAATTGGCGGTGGCCCCGGCGGGGTTGCCCCCGGGTACGGTAATAGTTGTTAACACCAGGGGTTTCTCGGGAGATGTCAGTTCCAGCTCCTCGATATCGTTTTCCGGTATGTCACAGGTATAGTCTTTAAAGAATTTAAACGGGTCAATCACCATTAAGGCCACTTCCGGCGCCTCTGCCGCTTGCAGCCAGTGAATATCCTCCGTGCCCGCCACGGGTAGGATAAAGAACCGGCGCAAATTTTCGAAGCCCGGAATGCCTTTGGGAAATGCGATTATTTTATTGCTGTCTATTTCCAGCTCACCAAAACGCGTGGTGTTGACTCTCATCATTTTGATTCCCCTCTTGCTCTTTCATTGACAGGATAAGCATAATAAAATTAAGGTGACCCTGTGGCCACCCGGACGCATATTATATCCTATATGTATAGATCAACTTTTTTTGCTTTACGTTGCTTCTGCTGCTCCTGATTTTCTCCATGCTTTTGATTTTGCTGTTCCTCGCGCCGGCTGACTTTTTGATTATAGACTTTGCTGTTCTGCATGGTTTTATCAACAGGCCGCTTGGTAACCTGTTCCTTGGCTTTTTTTTGCCCTGCAATGAGGTTTGCCGCCAATGCGTCGTCATGGCCTGGTTTATTGCGCACCGGGTCGACATCGCGAATTTTTACAGCGTCTTCAATTATCTGGGATTGTAACCCGCCGGCACCAATTTTCACTGGCTGCACCCCTCATATCAGAATTTATTTCCTAATCACAGCCTACTTTAAAAAATTGAGCAAGGAAACTTGGAGTATTTGCGAGCCGGAAGCCAGGGAAGCGTTATAGGCAAGCTGATTCTGGGCCAAGTCTATGGTTACTTTGGCCAAATCAACATCTTCCAGGTTGCTCATAACCTGATTTAACAGCACTTCCTGGTCTTCCAGCTGGTCCTGCACCGATTCAAAGTGCTGTGTGCGTGCGCCAACCTGAACTCTGAATTTTAATAAATGATCGATTTGATCGTAAACCTCACCTATGGAATATTCCACACCGCCCGACAGTTCGCCGTCGTCACCATATACACTGGTTATGCCATTATTTAAATTATCCCTGAGGTCAAAGAGAGCTTGAAATACCCCGCCGTATACCGTCCCGGTTTCTTCATCAACACAGCCAAACATTCCTGGATCGGCGCTTTCGGGATGTGCGGAATAATCTGTCGAGCTGCCCAAGACCCCGTCGGCTGATTCCGCAACTCTTAGCGTCCCAGAATTGCTGTAGATAATAAATTTTTTTCCGGCTTCGTATTCAACAGCCAGGCCGTCACCCAAATCTGTAATTTCATCTGCGATTTCCTGGTAGGTTTTGGGGCTGCCATCGGATTTATATGTACTTACCCTATATTCCTTGTCACCGGCGGTTATTACCAGCTCTCCGTCACCGTGGGCAACTGTTTCACCAGGAGTGACTACGTTGCCATCGGCATCCAGTACATCACTCTTAATGCCGGCGCCCCCGTCACGAGGAGCATATAGATCAATGACATGATCAAACCCCGTAACGTTGATGGCGTAATTGGCCTGATCAAGTATTTCCCTGTTCACACTATCGAGGTTGCCCGAATAGATGATGGTGTCGTCCACACGTTCAAACGGTGGACGGTTATTTTTAGTTCCCGCAAAAATATATTTGCCGCCGACAGTGGTATTGGCGATATCCACCAGCTCGTCGATCATTTTGTCTATTTGTTCGCCGATTGCCGCCATGTCATTTTCATCCAGTGTTCCGTTGGAACCTTGAACATCATACTCAAGGATTCTTTGGAGCAGGCTGCCGGCCGTGCCCAATGCCGTATCGGCCGCGTCCAGGTAGCTGAGCCCGTCCTTGATATTGCGCATATATTGTTCGTTCATAGCTACGGTGCTTCTGATGTTCAACAATTGGCTGAGCGAATTGGGATCATCGCTGAGCCTGATAATTTTCTTGGTAGTGGAAGACATTTCCTGGGTCCGGGCAAGCTTTTGCATGCTCCTTTGAATGTAGTTTTGGGTATTTTTAGCAATAATGCCGTTGGTGATACGCATATGTATCTTCCCTCCCGGGGTTCTAAAACTTTTTTATACTGTCAGCTAAACCGCAGTCCGGTTGATCAGGTGATCCAACAATGCATCCAGGGTTGTCATAACTCTGGACGATGCCTGGTAGCCGTATTGATACTGGAGCATCAGCGAAAGTTCTTCATCCATGTTTACCCCGGCCACGGACTGCCGCAATGATTCAAGCTGCTCGTTAATGGCGCTTTGATTTTCGGCCATGTCCATAAACCTGCTGTAATCGGCTCCGACATCGGACAGTAAGGCGTTGTAAAATTCATTAAATGTGGCGCCGTCGAGCTCATCAATTCCCGTGCTGTACAGCCTGGCCACGTCAATAGCCTTGGTGCCGTCAATCAGCAAGTTGCCGGCCGCATCACTTCCGGCGGGATTGGCCAATATATCCGGATTTACCCTAAACCGGTCATCGGGATTAGTGCTGGCAAGACTGCCCTGGAAAAAATCAATGTAGTCCGCTTCTGCTCTGCCCTCGTTGAGGGCTTGATTAATGACCCGGCTTAAAGAATCGGTCAATTTAACCAGCTGCCCCAGGTAGCTGTCAATATTGCCCAATACTTGATTAATGCCGTCCAAACTACCCTTGCCTTGATTAAGATAAACTAATTCGGAGTTATCTGCGTTGGCCCCAAAAGTTATTGCTACAGTATCATCCTCTTCTTTTAAGAAAAATTTATCTGTTGTTGACATTACATCTATATTATTAAAAAGCAGCCTCATTTCGCCGGTCGGTTTCCCGTTTTGGGTGATGTTTTCAACGGAAACCTCCCCGAAGCCGGCCAGCTGGTCAATCAAATAGTCTCTTTTATCCAGCAGATCATTGGGCTGGTTGCCTTGTTCGTAAACTTTGGTGATTGCCCCGGTAACGTCCCGAATTTGAGCCAGTAAGTCGTTAACCGTATTAACCTGGGAATCCAGCTGGCTAACCGCGCTTTCACGAACAATGGTCAGCTGCTGATACTCTTCTCTAAACATATTGGCCAATTGGTCGCCGATTTCGGCCACAGCAGCCTTGACGCCGGGGTCCTGAGGGTTGTTGTTCAAATCCTGCCAGGCTTTAAAAAAGCTGGTCAGCGTATCTCCGACGCCCGTTGTTCCGGGCTCCGTAAAAACAGCTTCCACTCTGGCAAATATATCCTCCTGGACTTGCCAGTATCCCCATGAGGATGTACTGTCCCTGGCCTGGGTGTCCAGATATTCATTGCGAATGCGCCTGATCTCATTTACTTCCACGCCGGTGCCCAATTGGCCGGGCGTCAATTTGCTCGACATAGTAGGGTTGGCATAAGGGGTGCTGGCAACAAGAACCGCATTCTGGCGTGAATATCCCGGGGTGTTGACGTTAGCGATATTGTGCCCGGTGGTTTCCAGGGACACCTGGCTTGCCTGCAAACCGCGCCGGGCTGTTTCTAGGCCTAAAAAGGTGCTGGGCATTTTATCTTACCTCGCTTTTGGTAGTTGGTTAGTTGGTTAGGGGTTAGTTGGTTAGGGTATTAAGTATCTAGATTGCTAGCTACTAGTTCCTTACCAACCAGTAACTAACAACTAAACGGATTTGTTAAATGACGCTGCGAAGCCTGCGCCGTCTTTAACCTGGCCGCTGTTGCCATAGGTGGCGCCGGCGGCTTGCCGGAAAATACCCAGCACCGTATTATTAAAACGCAGGGCGTTGCGGGTCAGCAGGCTGTTGAATTCCACCTGTTCCTTTAATTCCTCCAGGCTGCGGCGGATTTCCCGTCTTAAATGCAACAGGCGGAGGGATAAGTCTTCAGGAGCCCGGGCGGCTATTGCGGTCAGTTTGGCATCCGGCGGCAGGTTAAGCCGCTCCGTCAGTTGGCCGGTTATTTTTTCCCTGTTTTTATCTATTTCGCTCATTTTTAAGCCCAGTTGCTCCAAAGCGGCGGCGCAGGCGTTAATTGCCGCCAAATCGTTTTTCCGCAGGGCCCGGTTTTGTTTCCGGGTTTCTTCCAATAGCAGCGCTGCCAGCTCATATTGCTGCTGCATCGTTTGCTCAAGGTCACAATAAAGCTGCATCGTTTAATTTCTCCCCGCATCTAATTTTGGTCGTTTCTTTCCCGGATCAGGCCCCCGGCAATTTTTTCCGCACACGGCTGGTAGGTGCCGTCTGCAATCTGTGCTTTGATTTCGTCCACCCGGTCCTGCCTGATGTCGGGCATTGCTTTTAGTTGGGCCCGCAAATTGATAATTTCCTGGGCTTTGGTGGATATTTCCGTCCGGTCGTGCCGGGGGTTGATTTGTTTTTTTGCCGCGGCGTTATTGTTTTGGCTTTGCGCTTTATAGGCGTCGATAATGTTGCGTTCGGTAGGATTGATCTTCATGGCGAACACCGCCCCATTGCTTTTGTATGTATATTGATAGTATCGGCAGTTTTTTTAGTAACTTGAGTAGTTTTTGTTTATAAGATTAAACCAGCTTGATTATTTCGGCGGCTATTTGGTGCAGGGGGAGAATTTTTTCGGCGGCGCCCAGGTCGGCGGCGGCCTTGGGCATGCCGTATACTACGCAGGTGCTTTCATCCTGGGCGATGGTGCGGCCGCCGCGCCGGCGGATGGCCAGCATGCCCCGGGCCCCGTCGCGGCCCATTCCCGTGAGCAATACAGCCAGGGTGTTGTTTCCCGCCACCTCGGCGGCGGAGTTCATCACTACATCCACGGACGGGCGAAAGCCTCCGGGGGGAACCGGTTTATTTCCTTTATCCAACGCCACGCTGAGCCTGTCGCCGTATTTGCGCAAATACAAGTCGTAGCCGGCCGGGGCCACCAGCACCCGGCCCGGCGTGACCCTGTCTCCATGCTCGGCGTGCTTTACCTCCATTTTACACTTGCGGTTTAAATGCTCGGACATGGGGCCGCTAAAGCCTACGGGGATGTGCTGAACAACAATTATCCCGCAGGGAAAATTGGCGGGCAGCGCAGGCAGTAAATTCTGCAGGGCGGCGGGGCCGCCGGTGGAGGAGCCCACCACAACCAGGTCAATTTTGGCGTAGGGCGCTTTTTCAGCGGCAGCGGCCACCACTGCTGCCGCTGTTTGCGGTTTAGGTTTATAATCTATGACCCGGCTTGGAGCCGGTGCAGCCTGGCACCGGCCAATTGACGCCCGTCTGGCCACTCTGATTTTTCTGGTTAAATCAGCAACCATTTTTTCTACGCCGCCGGCTTTGGTTGGCTTGGGGACAAAATCCACTGCGCCGGCAGCCAGCGCCTCCATGGTTACACTTGTTCCTTCCATGGTGTGGGCGCTGAGCATAATCACCGGCACGGGACACTGCTGCATCAGCCTTCTAACGGTTGCAACACCGTTTAAGCCGGGCATTTCCACGTCCATGGTAACCACGTCGGGCCGGTGCAGCTTAACCTTTTTTATCGCGTCCTCGCCATCGACAGCGGTATCCACAACCTTTATGTCGGCCTGCATTTCCAGCAGCCGGCTGACAATACGGCGCATCAGCGCCGAGTCGTCAACTACCAGTACCTTAATTTGACGCAGCATATGAGAGGGCCTCCTCGGCTCCGACATGGCGCAGCAGGCCCCGAACGTCAACAATCAGTGAAACGTTGCCGTCACCAAGAATGGCCGCCCCGGAGAGACCTTCCACCTGCCCCAGGTAATCTCCCAGGGATTTAATTACTATTTCCTGCTCGCCAATCAGTTTATCCACCACGACACCAAGCTTGCGCTGGCCGCTGCCCACGATAACCACATAGATTTTTTGGTCAATTTGATCACCGGAACTATGACTGAAAATATCACCCAGCCGCTTTAACTGGTACACTTGCCCGCGCACCACGATAACCTCGGAATGCCGGATGTTTTTAATATCCCTGCTGTTTACATTTAGAGTTTCCACGACGTAAGTCAGCGGGAACGCGTAAGCCCTGGCGCCGCTTTCCACCATCAGCGCCCGGATAATCGCCAGGGTCAAAGGCAGTTTAATGGCAAAGCTGGTGCCCTGGCCGGGAGTGGTGGTGTATTCCACCGTTCCATTGATATTCTCAATCTGGGTGCGCACGATATCCATGCCCACGCCTCTCCCGGAAATATCGCTCACTTTATTCTCATCAACTGTTGAAAAACCGGACATAAAAATCAGGTCCATAGCCTCACGGTTACTCATCCGGTCATATTGCTCCCGGGTGATTACTCCGTTACGCAATGCTTTATTTTTTAGTTTTTCCACATTTATGCCCTGGCCGTCGTCTTCTACGGTAATGACAATGTGGCTTTCTACATATGAAGCTTTTAATTGCAGCAAGCCACGGGCCGGCTTGCCTTTTTTCAGTCTTTCCGCCGGTTCCTCGATCCCGTGATCAATTGAGTTCCTGAGGAGGTGAATTAACGGGTCGCCGATAACCTCAATAACATTGCGGTCCAGTTCCGTTTCCTTGCCTTCGATGATAAACTCCACTTCTTTGCCCAGTTTGTGGGCAATATCGCGGACCATTCTTGGAAAACGGTTGAAAACCTGCGCCACGGGCAGCATCCTTGCTTTCATAATTTCATGCTGCAGGTCAGTGCTTACCTGTCCCAGGTGAGTGGATATGTCCGAGATGTCGTCAACCAGGTCACCGGTGCCGTATCTATTCTCAAACACATCGACAAACCGGTCCAGCCTGGTGCGGTCGATAACCAGTTCACCCACCAGGTTCATCAATGTATCCAGCTTTTCTACATCAACCCGGACCGTTTTGATGGTTTTCTTTTCCGATGTTTCAGCATTACCGTTCTGCGTCTTCTCCGGAACATTAGGACGTCCGGCCAATTTTAAATTGGCTGCGCCGGTTTTATGTTCCAATTGATATTCGTAGCTGACTTCCTCTTTGAAAGCAGCACCGTTTTCCAACTGTTTGATAAACACATCTTTTATCTCTGCCACCGAAAGGGCCATATTTTTTATCTGGTCGGGGTCCGACTGGCTGATGATAACCATATCGATACTCTGGTCAAAATGGCCGTTCTGGATGTCCTCGGCAGGCGGCAGTGTTTTTATTATTTCCCCGGCCTGTTCCAGGGTTTCAAACAATAAAAATGCCCGGACCTCTTTCATCTGGCAGTCATCTTCAAAGATAATCTTTAATCCGTACCCCCTGAAGCCGCGCAGTTCGGCTTCAGTGATTACTTCCTCCACCACGCTGTCTATTTCTATATCTAATTCAGTTGGTTCAGCAGCTGTATTTGAGTCGGCACTTTGCGGGGTATTGCTTTCAGACGCGGGGAAACCGGGAGTCGAAGCCGTGCTGCCGGTTGCCGCGGCGGCAGCCGCCTGGTCATTGCCTCCCTGGAACAGCTTTAATTTTTCCATAACCGGCCCGATATCAATATGCTTAACGTCGCCTCCGACTATTTCCTCTTTTAATTCGGTCAAGGTATCCATAGACTCAAATAAAACATCAACTAATTCACCGGTTATGTTTAGCCGGTCGTGGCGTATCTCATCAAACAGGCTTTCTATGTTATGGGTTAATTCCGTCATTTTATCATAACCCATTACGGCAGATGAGCCTTTGATAGTGTGAGCAGCCCGGAAAATTTCCTGAATTACCTCCGGTGTAACCTGCTGCTGCTCCAGCAGCAAAATGTTGTCGTTAATGATCTGAAGTTTTTCTTCCAGTTCTTCCTGGAAAATTGCAATTTCTGCATCGCTAAACATTACTTCACCCCCGCTGTTTTTAGAGGATTGATTTAACTTCCTGTAAATCCTGCCCGGAGACCAGTTTATCGAGTTCGATAAGTACGATCAGATCATCGCCGTCCAAAATGATTCCCTGAATGTACTCCTGACCGGCAATAACCGCGGCCGGCGCCGGCCTGACAGCTTCCTGGCTTATTTTGCGCACTTCATAGACCGATTCAACAATGATACCAAATTTTAGATCGCCTGTTTCGGCAATAATTACCCGGCTGTTTTCGTTCCAGCCTTCAGTATTTATGTTAAAAAGGCTGTGCAAACTTATAACGGGGATAACATTGCCTCTGATGTTGATTATTCCTTCAACATAATCCGGTGCATTGGGAATTGGCGTTATTTTTTCCAGTCTGATTATTTCCGACACAAGGGTAATATCAAGACCAAATAGTTGATTGTCTAAAGAAAATACAACTACTTGCAGGTCCTTTGACTGTTCGGCAAAATTACTCACTTATACTCCTCCCGCTTTTTATTCTATATTTCATTCCAATTCATTCCGACTCCTGACTTCTGACTCCCAAAAAACTTTATGTTCATTCTTCCCCTTCTTCGATTTCCATATTTCCGCGATTAGCAGGGTTAAGGTAGGCTACCAGGCGTTCCCTGATTAAAATAGGGTTATAACCGGCTTGCAGCGATATGATCCCTTCCATCATCAATTGCTTTAATAATATTTCTTTTTGGCTGATGTTGGAAAGCTTGGCCCCCAGGGGAAGCCAAAACACGTTGGCGCTGCCGATACCGTAAAGGGTGGCCATAAAAGCAACCGCAATGGATGGTCCCAGAGCCTCGGGGCTGGTAATATTGCCTAAAACATGAACCAACCCCATAACCGTGCCGATAATGCCCATGGTAGGGGCGTATCCCCCGGCCGCCTCAAATATGCTGCTGCCGATATGATGCCGTTCCTCAACGGAATAAATTTCAACCTCCAGAATATTTTTGACCAATTCCGGATCGGTGCCGTCTATAACCAATTGAATACCTTTCCGCAGGTATTGATCCTCAATCTCAGTCAGGTGATTCTCCAGGTACAGCAAACCTTCCCTTCGTGCTTCTTCTGCCATACCCACAATATCCTCAATTACTTTGGCGGTGTCATAAGGCGTATGTCTAAGCGCCTTGATCAATAATTGCGGCACTACTTTCAGATCCTGTGGGGTATAACTGATGGCAGTTGCCCCTATGGTGCCGCCAAGCACAATTAATGCCGCACTGGGCACCAATAGCGCGCTGGCTTCGCCCCCTTCCCAGATAAAGCCCGCCAGCAACGACCCCAAACCGACAACAAACCCTAATATGGTTGCAAAATCCATTTAATGACCATCCTTTTTATGTATAGTTTATGTTCAGTACTCAGGAGTCAGGAGTCAGAATTTAGAATTTAATTTATCAGGGGTTATTATTCTGACTCCTGACTTCTGGCTCCTGAGTATTTGGCGCAGTGCTTTCCGCGCCTGGTACGCTGACTTTACCGGTGGATTGAGGTTCGGCGCCGGCAAACTTGCTTCTTAAAATCACCAGATTAACCCGCCTGTTCAGCTGGCGATTTTCGTCACTGGTATTGGGAACGCGCGGTCTGTATTCACCATACGCCGCCACAGACAACTTTTGGGGTGAAAAGTTATGGGTCGTGATTAATTCGCGCACGACATTTGTAGCCCTGGCAGATGACAGTTCCCAGTTGGAGGGAAACTTGGAGGTTCTTATGGGTAAATTATCTGTATGACCCTCAACGCGAATATAATTGGGCGTATCAATTAAAATAGGCGCAACCTTGTCCAATATTGTCTCCGCCTGCGGAGTAAGCTGCTCGGAGCCCAGTTCAAACAACACGTCATCCTGGAAGCTAAGGACAATACCCCTCTCCTCCGTGGTAACCGAAACTTTGGCAGTTAATCCGTTTTCTTGAATATAGTTCTCCAATTTGTTTTTTAATTGGTTTAGCTGGGTTTTCTCTATCTCATCCTGAACCTGGCTAGACACATTGCCCGGTATAATCGCCGGCCCGGGGCTGTCCATGACCATGCCGCCCGCTCCGAAAACCGCGGCCAGTGACTCCGCCAGGGTTTTAAATCTGGCTACATCAACTTTGCTTAAAGAATACATAACGATAAAAAAAATTAACAATAAGGTGATCATGTCCGAATAAGTTATCAGCCAGCGTTCATGATTGTTCTTACTTTGCCTGCTCCTCCGTCTCTGCATATATATTTCCTCCGGTTATGCCTGCATTAGTTGACTGATTAATATAAAGAAATCTCGTTATCGTCAGTAAGCCGCGCAACCACCATGCTGTAATCTTCCCTGGCGGTAAGGATTCTTTTCCCGATTTGCAGCACTGAACCGTTATATAACAGCTTAGCCTTGATAATGCCTTCTTTATCAGTTCTTACCAGTGTTTTTACACCCATCGGCGCGCCAATTTCATTAATAATCACATTACCCCGGGAAATAATCTCGCCGCCTCTGGCTACCCCTTTTATTTCCACCGAATTTAAAGCGACCAGCCTGGAATTAAACGTACCCTGGCCTAATAATTTAACGCTCCCCGTCGCGGCTATTTCCGAATTCCAGATGCTGTTGGCAATTATGTCGCTGGGGCCATTGTCCGTCACATTAAGAAATTTAATCGCCGTTTCCAGGCTTTCCTTAATGTTATCCAGACCGGTTACTTCAAGCGCTTTAATACCGCACAATTGGTTAAGGGCGGCAGCGGCGTTTTTAACTTCTTCAGGCAGGCTTTGTTTATTTTTATTAACCAGTTCCATTAGCCCATCCAACTGTTTTTTCATGTGCGGAAATTTTTTGTCGCTCAACGCCATGATTATTTGGCCATATTGGACTGTTTTTTTATTCTCTCTTAATGTAGTTAAAAACTGCCTGGCTGTTTTTTCGAGTTTAAGTATGGTTTCTTTGATTTCCTGCAGTCTTTTATCTACTTCGTCTAAATTGGCCGAAACGCCGCCGACATTTACCTTGCTGGCTGTTATAACCTTCATTACTTCCAGCTTGCCGCTGACGTTAATGTTTGATCTTGACACAAAGCCCCAGATTCTTAAATTACCGGCTACATCTACAATCATATTATCATTGACATTGCCGTTAATAATAACATCACCATTAAACCGCAGGTTGCCGGATTTGATATCGACATCCCCTTCATGCTGGTAAACTGCTTCAATACCAACAGTTACGTTCCTGCCCGCCTTTTTTACCCATGGCCGCCCACTGGCGGTACTGACAATTATATTTTTATCATCATCAGAAATTTTGGCATTTTTACCGGCTCGCAGCGCCAATTCAAAAACCTTGCGGGCAGGTATGGCCTGACCTGTTACGGTTACCCCGTCTTCACCCTTTACCATTGGATGATATATCGCCAGTTCTGTTTTTGCGCTTACCGAAGGTACATTGAAAATTTCCCTGAAATCAATGTTCTTTTCGTCCATCTTTTTTTCGCCTGCCAAAGACGCCTTTGATTCTTTAGACGCTCCGCTGCTGAAAAGGTATTGCATATACCCGTCCCGGCCTTCTTTGGGAGGGGTGCCGCTGGCAATAAGATATGATCCGGGTTTGGGGTTTTGGGCGATTTGTTGCAACATAGCCTGATCAATACCGTGCTTAATCCCTTTTTCATTAAGTAAATGTTTAATTACTTCCGGGTCAAAGTCTCCTTTTTCTCTTATTGTTAATAATGCCTTTAGCTTGTCTTCTGTAATAACCAGGGTTGTGTTATCATTATTCAAAATATCACCCCGTAATATTTTTACAATCAAAATACCACTAAAATACTATTTTTTTCTACATATAGTTTTAATATCCTTCAGTCCGGTAAAAGTTTAAATGTTGATTAATATTTAAATAACACTCTATATCTAGATTCGGTTATTATAGGGCTTTACTTTAGCTTATGTTGTAGCCATCTTTTTACATATATGTTTTATAAATCTATCAACTTTAATACTCTGTCCAATTAAGAAAAGGTAGTATTACATTAAAATGCTATTAGAATAAGGCACCGGCCGAAATTGTTCGCAGATCGCCTTTTCTGCGGCGTCCCGGTTGCAGCCCAACTTCATTGCCACCTTTGGCGCATTGCATTTCATGTTATAATTAAACCGGCACTCTTCCATAAAACAATTTATTTTATGCATTTTTATCTCACCACGCTTAAATGGTTTTTTATGCTGTCATTGCCGGATATTCAATAGGTATTATTTAATATTATCTTTAATAAAAATTTTATACGGTACAGAAAGGAATGAAAAACTTTGCTGGTTAATCTGGTACCCGTTGCCGTAGAGGCCAACCCCGGAGAAATCGAAGGTTTCGCAGCTATTGTGTTTGACGTTTTAAGGGCTACCAGCACCATTACAACAGCGCTGGCGGCAGGTTATCAAAAGGTATATCCGGTTGTTGAGGCGGAAGAGGCAATAGAGTTTGCCCGACGCATTGAAGCTGCACTGGCCGGCGAGCGTGGTGGAGAAAAGATCCCGGAGTTTCCCCATGGCAATTCACCGCTGGAATTTTGGCCCGGGAATAACAGGGACAACGACAGCCTTGTACTGACTACTTCAAATGGCACGAAGGCAATTCGCATTGCCTCAACGCATGCTGCCAAGACATTCATTGGCTCTCTGCTGAATGCCGGGGCGGTAGCCCGGGCGGCGCTGCAAACCGGTTGGGATATTTGTTTGGTTTGTGCCGGCACGGAGGGAAAATTCTCATTGGAAGATTTGTTGGGTGCGGGTTTTGTTTTATTGGAGTTGATTGGTATCGCGGACAGTTTGCCGCAGATGGATGATCTTTCTGTTGCCGCGTGCAATTTGGCCAGCTATTATATAAATGCCCCGCTGAAGGGGTTAGATGAGGGCAGGCACGGTAAAAAACTGATTGGTCTGGGCAGGGATATGGATCTGGAGTGGTGCGCCCAGTTAAACCGGTTTGAGATTGCGCCTGCAGTAAATAACGGATATGTATGTCTTTAAAGCATTAGTTCGATATATCTTTCTATTTCTTATCTTATATTAGTTTTTTCTTCTTGCTTAGTTAACCGGTTGTTATCCAACCTGGTTATATCGCCCCACACGGCTTTAACATCTTTCTTAATGGTGCTGACATATTTCTGCAGCTTGCGCTGGCCTTTCTCCAAGGAAACCAGACGATTGCCAATATCAACCTGACCTTGATCTAGTGTGTCCATACGCTGTACTAAACCAACCAAATAATAAAAAACCAGCTGGAAACTTTATCCGCGCTGGTTTTTTGTGTGGTGGGGCTAACTGGTTTCGAACCAGTGGCCTCTTGAATGTGAGTCAAGCGCTCTCCCGCTGAGCTATAGCCCCCCTTGTTTTGGCACTTATAAATTTTATCACATTATTAAGGCATTAGCAACAGGATTATCATAGATGAGTATTCTTTTTCAGTACAAATAACAAAAACCGCCCTGAGCGTTTGTCTGAGGGCGGTTTTTGTTTTAGTTTTATGAACTTTTATTTAATAGGTGAAAGTAAAAGAATCCATAATTTTGTTTACCGGGCGGGATTTTAAATATTTATTGGTCACCCAGGATTCAAAGAAATACAGCGAGCCATTTGATGGATCAGAGCCGTTTAGGGCTTCTATCGCGGCCTTTTTGGCAGTATCGCTGGGCGGATTGTTGATCCAGCCGTTTAGTACCGGTTCAAACTGGTATCTGCCGGTTTCGTCCACCTGGTAGATGACACCCCGGATGGTATTCGGAAAAGCAGGGCTATCCACCCGGTTCAATACCACCGCGCCTACCGCTACCTGGGTCTGATAGGATTCCGAATCGGCTTCGGCTGTGATAATGCGGGCCAGGGCGTCGAAATCAGCCATGCTTACTCTTCCCCCCCTGCTGACCTGTATGCTGCCGCTGTTTTGTAGTTGCAAATTTGTAGGGACTGTACTCCCCCCGGCCACTGGTATGTATAATTGTTGCCCCGGGTAAATCATGTTGGTATTGTTAAGTTTGTTGATTTCCTTGATCTTCGTGTAATTGGTGCCGAATTTCGCTGCAATTGCCGATAAAGTATCGCCTTTTTGAACACTGTACTTCGCTGGAATGTTCAGTTTCCGACCTACTTCAATATAATCGGACCACAGGCCGTTAGTGTAACGCAGCGCGTACTGGTCAATACCGTAATACTGGCTGATTAGATAAACTGTATCTCCTTTGTTTACGGTATGGACCTGTGCCACGGCCGCCGCCGGATAAACAGCCAGCATGGACGATAGCAATAGGAAAACCATTATTTTCTCTTTTAAGCTCTTTAACATAATTTTCTTGCCATTCCCTCCTTGACCACAAGTTGTCGGCTTTATTATACAAGCCTTCCGTTAAACTGGCCAAGCAGTAAATTTTGGGCAAAAAATTAATGTTTTAGTTTTTCCCTCTGTTTGTATGTTTTTTCGTTAATATGTTCCACCAGGAACATAGTTGAAAAAACATGGAATATCTGAATAATTACGCTTTCCAAGGAACTATCCAGCATACTTAGCTTGATTTGGAAAACAGGTTGAAATCCAAAACGGGATTCCAACATTTCCATAAAACTGTCAATAATATTCTCCCGTAATTTTTCGCTGCCCACATCATACCAATTCATAAATGGATTTTCGATTTTGGTTTGAGCCTGTCTTTCAACTTCCGCAATAAACCATCCCCGGAAAGTGTCAAAACTCGGGCGTTTGCGGCTAAAACTTTCTTCCACGTTGCTCCTCCCTTTCGTGAAATCAGCTGCGATCTTTTTATCCTTTTGACTAGCATATCGGGCGGGCAGGGGGGCATCCCCCTACAAAAGATGCTGGCTTACGGGGTCTGCCCCGTTTACTTACTAAGCGATAAATGATTTCATCAGTGCGGGGCCGTTTGCGACCATAATGCCTGACGCGGCCGCCGTCTGCTCGTCATACGTCCTACCGGAAGCTCCTTTACCCCTGCTGTCCATTAAGGCAAAGGGAACCGGCTCTGCTGTGTGGGTTTTGATACTAAGCGGCGTCGGGTGGTCGGGAAGCAGCATAATTTTATAATCACCAAATTCGGGCAGACTTTTCAACAGCGTGGCCAGCACCAAACGATCAATTTCTTCTATAGCCTTTACCTTGGTCTCTGTTTCACCCTGGTGCCCGGCTTCATCAGGCGCCTCAACGTGCAGGTAGATAAAATCGGCTCCATCACGAAGGGCGGTTAATGCTACTTCAGCTTTACCCAGGAAATTAGTATGTATGTTCCCGGTGGCACCTGGCACTTTAATTATTTCAAGACCAGCGCATATGCCTATACCCATGATCAAATCGACTGCGGAAATAACTGCCCCTTGCAGCCCGTACAATTCCTTAAACAGCGGTAACGATGGCTTTTTGCCCTGTCCCCATAGCCAAACCGAATTGGCCGGGCGCAGGCCCCTTTGAATACGCGAACGGTTTACCGGATGGTCCTTCAATAGCAGGTAGCTGTTCCGCATTATCTCCAATAATATATCCTGTCCCTCACCCTTTGGTAAATAATCAGTCACGCTCCGGTCCGAAATGTCATGCGGAGGGGTCAGTTCAACTTTTACCGGCCCTCCCTGCCAGACCATCAGATGACGATAGCTGATACCGGGATAAAAGCGCCTTTCACTGCCACCCAATTCCTGATTAACCGCTGCGATCAGTTCAGCGGCCTCTTCACTGGTAATCTCACCGGCGCTATAATCAACCATTGTTTTCTGCTCATAACCGGCATCGTCTGAAAGAGTAATCAGGTTGCAGCGAAAGGCCACATCCTGCTCTGCCAATTCTACTCCCATGCTGACTGCCTCCAGAGGGGAACGACCGGTATAATATTTTTCCGGCGCGTAGCCCATAACAGAAAGGTTGGCCACATCGCTGCCAGGCGGAAAACCGTTCGGCACGGTTTTAACCATACCCGTTTTTCCCTGCGCCGCCAAAAGGTCCATATTAGGCGTTACAGCATACTGCAGCGGAGTTTTGTTATCCAGTTCGGGACGGGGATAATCAGCCATCCCGTCTCCGACCACCACTATATATTTCATCTTTTCCTCCTACGCGCAGCAGTTTTTGCTACAGCAGGCTTTTTCCAGGTCAAACTTTTTGTGCAGCACTTTTATTGCGGTTTCGGCTTTGTTGTTGGTTACAATGCAGGAAATCTTAATATCCGAAGTGGCAATCATGTCTATGTTAATACCTTCGTCAGCCAGCGCGCCAAACATCATGGCGGCAACACCCGGGTTACTGGTCATACCGGCCCCCACCACGGAAACCATAGCCACGTGCGGGTCGTGGGTATAACCCTTGGCGCCGACCACTTTGATAATTTCCTCAATGGTTTCCAGGGCTTTACGCAGGTCATCCTGGGCCACGGTAAACGATATGTCATTGATTCCTTCACGCATGGAGCTTTGCACAATCATATCCACATTAACATTTTTATCAGCCAGCATCTTAAAAATCATATAGGCAATGCCGGGTTGGTCAGGCACACCAAAAATACCAAGTTTGGCCACATTTTTGTTATAGGTTACTCCGGTTACGAACATGCTTTTTTCCATGTCACTTTCCTCCTTGACTATTGTGCCGGGGTTGTTATTAAAACTACTTCTAACGTGCAGTGGTATACTATAAAGCTTAGCGCACTCAACAGCCCGGGGATGCAGCACAGCGGCCCCCAGATGCGCCAATTCAAGCATTTCATCATAGGTGATGGAATCCAGTTTACTGGCTTCGGGAACCAGCCTCGGGTCGGTGGTATAAACCCCGTCAACATCGGTGAAAATTTCACAAAGGTCCGCCTTTAATGCGGCCGCCAGAACAACTGCTGTGGTGTCGGAGCCCCCGCGCCCCAGGGTGGTAATATCATTAAACTCATTGAGTCCCTGAAAACCGGCAACGATAATTATTTTTCCAGCCTCAAGCTCTTTTAGCATGCGGGAATTGTTAACATCGATGATACGTGCTTTAGAGTAAATCGGATCAGTTTTTATGCCCGCCTGGGGCCCTGTCAGTGAAATTACATCTACCCCAAGGCTTTTAATGGCCATGGCCAGAAGTGCTATGGAAACCTGTTCCCCCGTGGAAAGCAGCATATCCATTTCCCTGGGTGAGGGGTTGCTCGTAATTTGCCGGGAGAGTTCAATCAAATCATCAGTGGAGTCTCCCATCGCCGAGACAACCACTACCATCTGATTGCCCTCTTTTTGTTTATTGACTACCCGTCTGGCCACATTTTTAATTCTGTCGGCGTTTCCCACCGATGTGCCGCCAAACTTTTGTACAATTAGCATATATTTCACTCCTTAAATTACTTCCAGTGCCCTTGCCCCCACCGGGTTGGGATCCAGTATAATCGAGCGGGCGCTAACGCCGCTTTCCCTAAAAGTTTCTTTCATAACTTCCGCTATCAGTTTATAGTTGCCATCCGCCATCGCAATTATGGTCGGTCCGGCGCCGCTTACGGCAACGCCCCGGGCGCCTGCCAGCCTAGCCGCGGAAACAACTTTTTTATACCCGGGGATCAGACCGGAACGATATGGCTGGTGAATTCTATCGTCCATAGCCGTACCCAGCAGGTTAAAATCACCTTTTTGCAACGCCGCCACCAAAAGTGCGGCCCTGCTGATATTAAAAACAGCATCACGCAGCGTAACCATATGCGGCAGGTTCTCCCTGGCTTCCCTGGTATTGACGGGAAAATCGGGAACAGCTGCCACAACTTTTAACCCGGCGGGCAAATCTATTTTCAGCCAGTTGATTTCACCGTCAACAGAGGTGTAAATAACCAATCCGCCCAGTATCGCCGGGGCAACATTGTCCGGATGTCCTTCCATGGAGCAGGCCAGCCCCAGGATCTCGCGCCGGCTCAAAGACGCTCCGGACATCATGCCGGCAGCAATAATACCACCTACAACCGCGGAAGCGCTGCTGCCGAGACCTCTGCCCAGGGGGATATTATTGGAAAGCTTGATCCTCAGCCCTCCGGGATCGTATCCTGTCTTTTCAAATACCCGCCTGGCCGCGCGGTAGACTAAATTTTTTTGATCCCTGGGTAATTCCCCGGAACCTTCACCCTCAATTTCTATAACCAGGCCATGGTGAATTTTGCTGAACTCCACCACGTTATAAAGCTCAAGGGCCATGCCCAGGCAATCGAACCCCGGTCCCAGGTTAGCAGTAGTAGCCGGAACCTGAACTCTTATCACGGAATTAATCACCCTCCACGCGAATCACATTGGAAATTGCCTTAACTGAAGATAAATGCTTGATAATTTCTAAAGCTTCTTGCATGTTTTTCTCCCTGACCTTGTGTGTAACTAAAACGATTTCCGCTGTTACCGCATCGGTTTGTTTTTGGAGCACCGTGGCCAGGCTGACTTCTTTATCACTAAAGGCGTAAGCAATAGACGCCAGCACCCCGGGCTTGTCGGAAACCTGGATGCGAATATAATATCTGCTTTCAACCAGTCCCATATCTTTAACCGGTTTTTCATCGTAACAGGTACAGGAGATTATTCCGGGCACATTGCGCAGCAGATCACGGGCCGCATCCATAGCATCTGAAACAACGGCGCTAGCGGTGGGCAGTTCACCGGCCCCACGGCCGTAAAACATGGTATCGCCAACTGCGTCACCGGATACAAAGATAGCGTTAAAAACGTCATTTACGGCCGCAAGCGGGTGATCAACAGGTATTAATGTGGGATGAACCCTTACCTCCACACCTTCTTCAGTTTCTTTGGCAATACCCAAAAGTTTAACCGTATAATTCAATTCACCGGCGTAAGATATATCGGTAGCGGTAATCTTGGTAATACCTTCCGTATAAACATCATCCAGCACCACTCTGGAGTTAAAAGCAATAGAAGCAAGTATGGCCAGCTTGCGGGCGGCATCATAGCCTTCTATATCGGAAGCCGGGTTCGCCTCGGCATAGCCCTTGTCCTGTGCTTCTCTGAGCACCTCTGCAAAATCAGACCCTTCTTTGGTCATTTTGGTCAGCATATAATTGGTGGTACCGTTAATAATTCCAATCACCTGGTTAATGCGATTGGCGGCAAGGCACTGTTTTAACGGCCTGATAATGGGAATACCGCCGGCCACGCTGGCCTCAAACAGAAGGTCGGCCCGGTTGGCCTCGGCCAGCTCGAAAAGCTGTTTGCCGTAAACAGCAATCATATCTTTATTGGCAGTAACTACACTTTTACCATTTTGCAAAGCCTGCTGAACAAAATCCAGGGTAGGCTCTATTCCCCCCATCACTTCAATTACTATTTTTATTTCCGGGTCTTCCATAATATCATTAATTTCACCGGTTAACAGTTGCTGATCCAATTCTACTCCCCGGTCTCTGTTTAAGTCGCGTACCAATATTTTTTTGATTTCCAGACCGGCGCCGATTTTTCGTTTTATGTTTTCACCGTTGCCGGTAATTATCCGGTATACTCCGCGGCCCACCGTACCCAGACCCAGCATACCGATCTTTATATTTTCAACGGACATACTTTGTCTCCTTTCATTAATTCATGAACCTAAAAATCTGGCTTTTTTTACCCCAAGCGTATTACGGAGAAGGTTCAGCATTTGCTCCACGTCGCATTCCAGGTTATTTGTTTCAATGGTTATTGAGGCGCTGGCCACCCCTTGCTGCGGCAGGTTCTGGTTAATAGTTACAACATTGCCGCCTACTGCGGCAATGTTGCTAAGTAAAGCCGATAATACTCCCGAACGATGCTCCAGGGTTAACTCCATGGTTACTGTTTGATCCTGCTGCCAGCGGTGAAAAGGGTAAACTTTGTCCCTATATTTATAAAAGGCGCTACGGCTCAGGCAAACTTTTTCCACCGCCTCGGCAACGTTAGTCGCGTCACCGCGCATTAGAAGCTCCTTGGCCTGAACCGTTTTATTAATTGCCTCGGGAAGTACATCCTCCCGAACCAAAAAAAACCGCGGTTCCCTACCAGCCACCCTTTTGCACCTCACTTTTAAGTCCACTTAACATGGATAAAATTCCATGCATGGTAGACATTATATCACCGCACAGTATGTACTGACAATACTTCTTTAAAACATAGTAATCAGAATTTAGGAGTCAGGAACGTTGTCATAGCTGGTCAAGGGAATAATCTTTGACTTGTTAAATTTATCTCTTTATAATTAAACAAAAGTTAGTTACTGGAATAAATGCCGGATAACGAGGAGCACAAAGTTAATGAGTGAGTTGGAAAGCATACTTCGCCGGGTATTGGATGAAGTATTGGACGAAAAACTAAATGATAAACTTCTGCCAATTAATGAACGGTTAATTCGTTTAGAGAAAGGCCAACATAAACTACAGCAAGATGTTAGCATCATTAAGAAGGACGTTAAGGACGATATAATTAGATTGGATAACAGGTTAACTAAACAGGAAGAAAAGACTAATATACTATAAGATAAGGCTTAACCAAAAAAAAACCGGCTATTTCCAGCCGGTGCGCTAAATCTACAGATAAATTTCGTGGTTTATATAATGATGCAGATCAGTCCGCCACTGCCGTCGTTAACAATTCGCTGAACAGTTTCCTGTAATTTAATCTGGGCATTGTCGGGCATTCTTTGCAGTTTGTTTTGGATTCCTTCACGTACAAGGTCACTGACTGATTTGCCGAATATTTCGGATTCCCAGATCTTGCGTGGGTTTTCTTCAAATTCGTTCAGCATATAGCGAACGAGTTCTTCACACTGCTTTTCCGTGCCGATGATAGGGGTAATTTCAGTATTAATATTGGCTTTAATCATGTGTACTGTTGGAGCGCTGGCTTTAAGCTTAACACCGAAACGGCTTCC
The DNA here is from genome assembly GCF_900113335.1 of Desulfotruncus arcticus DSM 17038. Classification (GTDB taxonomy): domain Bacteria; phylum Bacillota; class Desulfotomaculia; order Desulfotomaculales; family Desulfallaceae; genus Desulfotruncus; species Desulfotruncus arcticus. The sequence goes on along the minus strand of NZ_FOOX01000001.1, from coordinate 161,349 downwards.
CTGCCGAATCAATTCGGGTTCCTCCAACTGCATATCGTTAATGGTAGGATTAACTACCCCGTAGCCGCTTTCGTGCAATTCCATAATTGCCGGAGCAATTTTGTCGTACTCACGCTTGGCCACAGCAAATTCCTTAAATAACCGGAACAAGTGGTGATCCCCTTCCAACTCGATCCCGGCTTCCTCTGACAAGACCTTGTAAAACAGCTCCGGGTTGGAACTGATTTCAATGGCGGCGGTACCAGTGCCTAAATCCATGCTGCTTAAATCTACCTGCCGCACCATATCGTATTGGCTTAATTTTTCAACCGCCCCGTCAATATCCCGCAACCGTCTTACCTGCTGTACAGTCTCTTGTACGGCAGAGTCAAATTTATCTCTCAGCCAGTGTTTTAGATCTAATTCTTCCACCCAGAGAGGCATTGTAATAGATACTTCATTGACCGGAAATTCAAAGAGAGCTTTTTCCATGATTTGTAATATATCCAGTTGGCTCATTTCGGCACAGTTAATCGGAATTACCGGAACATCATATTTCTCCGACAGTTCGTCAGCCAGTTGGATTGTTTCCTCTGCTTCCGGCGCTGTGCTGTTTAATATAATTAAGAACGGCCTGTTTATTTCTTTTAGCTCTTCTACAACCCGCTCTTCCGCAGCGATGAAATTCTCCCTCGGAATATCGGAAGTGGTGCCATCGGTAGTCACCACAATACCAATTGTGGAATGTTCACTGATAACCTTTCTGGTGCCGGTTTCAGCTGCCTCCTCAAAGGGAATCGGGTCATCAAACCAGGGCGTGGATACCATGCGCGGGTTTCCTTCCTCATCTTCGTAACCCAACGCCCCCTCCACCCTGTACCCGACGCAATCAACCAGACGAACTTTAACTGTGAGATTCGGGCTAACTTCCACTTCCACAGCCTCATTTGGTACAAACTTGGGCTCAGTGGTCATAATGGTTTTGCCGTTCCCGCTCTGGGGGAGCTCATCCTTGGCCCTTTCCCGCTCGTGCTCATTTTCTATGTTGGGTAAAACCATTAACTCCATAAACCTTTTAATAAACGTGGATTTACCGGTCCGGACGCCGCCGCTTACACCAAGGTAAATATCCCCTTCGGTGCGTTCCGCGATATCACGGAAAATATCGAACTTTTCCATGAACGCACTCCCTCCTTTAAAAAATTTGAAAAGTTATCTATATAAAAGCTAGCGCATTCTTTAGCATCCCCCCCACCGGCAGGAAAGGCGTTTAAACCTTCAACTCGTTGAGCCCGGCCCACGAGAATTTTTTTCCAATTACATACAATAACAATATATATATATGAATTTAGAACTTGTTTATTACAACTAAATGAATTTAACAAATAAAAAAGTTAAATTTTTTATTTATTACCATTTGGCAGGGAAAATATTTTTATTGTCGAATAATTGACTAATGGCACAAGGAGTTGAAAGATTACGCAAAGGAAATCAATGGAAGTCGAAAGGAGCAATATATGCGCAAATTGTTTGCATCTGTTTTAGTTTCTGCATCATTGGTTGCCTCTTTAGTCAGTATCCCGGGAAACAACGCACTGGCTGTTCCCGCACAACACCAGGTAATGGTTGTAAATAGTAATGATCAAGTCATTTTTAGTGATTATATTCGTTTTAACAATACATATACCCAACCAGTGGTAAAAACCGCTCCCAAGCCCGCCCCGGCTGCTCCCCAAGCCGCAACCCCCGTATCCCGCTCTGGAAACAATGCTGCCCGCCTGGTTGTTAAAACAGCCTATGACCTTTTGGGCAGCAGTTACGCATATGGCGCCGGCGGTCCCACAAGCTTCGACTGTTCGGGCTTTAGCAGGTACGTATATAAAAAAGCAGGGTATGATTTGCCTCACCTGGCCTCCGACCAGTTTAATTACGGCGTTAAAGTAAGCCGCAATCAGCTTGCTCCCGGTGATTTGCTTTTCTTTAGTTACTACGGGCAGTCGGGCATAGATCATGTAGGAATATATGTTGGCGATGGCATGTTCATACATGCATCTTCTTCAAAAAAGAAAGTTGTCGAGACTTCGATCAACAATTCCTATTACGTTGCAAATTACCAAGGCGCCACCCGGTTAATCCGTTAAAAAAAGCGTGCTCAAATCAGTTCCCTTAATGCACGCTTTTTTACACTTTAATCCTTAGCGCTTGCCATATATATGGCAAGATATATTGTCCTAAAGTGTAACAAAAAGCCCTGCTTTAAAAAGCAGGGCTTTTATCATCTTTTTCTATCCACCATTTTATTTTGGCCAGGGCCACTTCCTCCACTTCATTCGTTTTATCTCTGTTCATCAGGTTTACTACCGCCGTCTTGGGGTTCTTGCCTTTAAATAATACCTGATACATTTGCTCGGTTATGGGCATCTCTACACCCCAGGCTTTAGCCAGCCCATGGGTCGCGCGGGTAGTTCGCACTCCTTCCACCACCATGTTCACACCTGCCAAAGCCTGTTCCAGAGAGTTACCCCTACCTATTTCTATACCAGCCCGGCGGTTGCGGCTGTGCTTGCTGGTACAGGTAACAATCAAATCCCCCAGGCCTGCCAGCCCGGCAAAGGTTAAAGGATTGGCATGCATGGCGATACCCAGCCTGGTGATCTCTGCCAGCCCCCTGGTTATAAAGGCGGCTTTGGTGTTATCACTGCCAATGAAACCGTCAACTATACCTGTGCCCAGGGCGATGATATTTTTCAAGGCACCGCCCAGTTCAACCCCGATAATGTCCGGGTTGGTGTAAACTCTAAAGGTTTCAGTCATAAACAAATCCTGCCCCCGGGTCGCCGGTTCGTCTGAAGCAGCGGCAACCACCACGGCGGCAGGCATTTTAAGAGCCACTTCTTCAGCATGGCTGGGCCCGGATAAAACTGCATAGTTTTTAGCCCTGCCGTTACCGGCCACCTCCCCAAAAACCTCCGACAGCCTTTGCAAGCTGTTTTCTTCTATGCCTTTAGCAGTATTGATCACCAGCGCGTTTTCATCAATATAAGCTAAAGCATCGGATAGTACTTGTCTGAAACTATGGGAAGGAACACTAAATACAACGTATTCAGCTGCTGACAGAACATGCTCAAGGTCACCGGTAGCCAGCATATTCTCCGGCAGCTTGATTCCGGGCAGGTATCGGCTGTTTTCCCTGCAGGTGTTCAGCTGTTCCACCTGGTCCGGCCTTCTGGACCATAATCCGACCCGATACCCTTTATCTGCCAGGTGCGCCGCAAGGGCTGTCCCCCAGCTCCCCGCTCCCAGCACGGCAACTTTTCCGTTTTCACCCATAAAAACTACCGCCTGCCCTTCCCAACTTTAAATTCCGTACCGTCAAGGATTCTCTTAATATTGGGCCTGTGCTTGTAGATCACAAATGCTGCAATTACTACACCAAATAATATGTACAAAATATTCATCCTTAATATAATCATTGTCACCGGCACTGTTATTGCCGCCATTATTGACCCCAGGGAAACATACCTGCTAATTCCCACGGTTATGAGCAAGACTATCAGCGCTATCAGGGTTGTCAGCGGAGAAATCGCCAGTATTATCCCACCACCGGTCGCCACAATTTTCCCACCCTTAAACTTGATAAAGACAGGCCAGCTGTGACCGCAAAGCGCAAAAAATGCCGCGATGAGCTCAGTGCCCGCGCCACCCAAATGCCGGCCAATGAAAACAGATGCCACGCCTTTGCTCATATCCAGCAGCAGCACGATAATACCCGGCACCGGCCCCAATGTGCGCCACACATTAGTTGCCCCGATATTGCCGCTGCCAAATTGCCTGATATCGATTCCTTTAGCATACCTGGCGAGAATAAAACCAAAGGGTATTGAACCAATCAGGTAGCTAGCCACCGCGGCATACAAAACATAAATGCTCATACTATATCCCTCCGGTTATCTTTTGCGCAGGTAAATCTTAATCGGGGTGCCTTCAAACCCGTACGCCGACCGCAATTGATTTTCCAGATAGCGCAGGTAAGAAAAATGCATCAGCTCCGGTTCATTAACAAATAAAAGAAATGTGGGTGGTTTAACTCCACCTTGGGTTCCATAAAAAATTTTAAGTTTTCTGCCCTTATCCTGGGGTGTCGGGTTGTGCATGGTTGCTTCCTTAATTAAGTCATTAAGGTTGCCGGTGGAAACACGCATGTTTTGCTGTTCCGCGACATAATCCACCAGTTCTAATACCCGGTGTACCCGCTGGCCGGTCAGCGCGCTGACAAACATAACCGGAGCGTACTGCATAAAGCCAAGGCCTGAACGCAAATCTTCAATGTACCGGTTGGAAGTGCGGTCATCCTTTTCTACCAGATCCCACTTATTTACAACTATTATTGATGCCCTGCCTTTTTCATGGGCGTATCCGGCGATTTTTTTATCCTGTTCGGTTAATTTTTCAACCGCGTCTATCAGCATCAAAACTACGTCGCTGCGGTCAATGGCCCGCAGTGAACGAATCACACTGTATTTTTCAGTGGCTATCCCGATTTTGCTCCGTCTTCTGATCCCCGCGGTGTCAATGATCAGATATTGTTTATCGTTTCTATTAATAAATGTATCAATAGCGTCCCTGGTTGTACCCGGTATATCACTGACGATAACACGTTCTTCCCCCAGCAAGGCGTTTACCAACGAGGACTTGCCCACATTGGGACGGCCGATAACAGCTATTTTGGTAATTTCCTCCTCTTCTTCATCATCCTCCGCTGCCGGAAGATTAAGAACGATTTCATCAAGCAATTCTCCGGTATTCATGCCCTGAGCGGCAGATACCGGCAGCGGATCTCCCAAACCCAGTCTATAAAATTCATAAAGCTCGTTGGGCTTGTGAAATTCTTCCACTTTATTTGCCGCCAGAATCACCGGTTTGTCGGTACGGCGCAGTATTGCCGCCACATCGCCGTCGGTGCCGGTAGGACCTTCCCGGGCATCCACCACAAAAAGGACCACGTCCGCCTCGGATATGGCCAGTTCGGCCTGTTTTCTGACGTTGCTGATAATTTGCCCGTCCTCCCGGTAATCCAACCCGCCAGTGTCCACCAGGGTGAACTTTCTTCCGTTCCAGTCGGCATCCTGGTACAACCTGTCCCTGGTAACACCGGGAACCCCCTCGACAATAGCAACCCTGCCGCCGACAATCCGGTTAAATAAAGTAGATTTACCTACATTTGGTCTTCCAACAATGGCCACTATGGGTCTAGCCATTTTTCCACCATCTCTCAAAAGTTATTTATCAGTATTCAGAATTCAGGAGTCAGGAGTCAGAATAATTAATAAATCCCTACTGAATTCTTAATCCCGTATTCTAATTGCAATTTTACTGTGGCTAAAACTCTGTTCTAATATATTGCACCAAATCTTTCGGGCCATCTACCACAGTTACAACTACTCCTAAACTTGATCCCAGTTCTGCAACCGTCATATCGTCGAGGAAAACATCATCATCCCGGCGCAGCATCACTTCGGGTATAAACAGCACCTCGCCGAGGTCCCGGCCGGATAAGCCGCTTTGTAAATCACGACCGGTTAATAAACCTGCCACATTAACAGTTTTACCGAAAAATTCGTTTTCCAGAACATGCAGTGTCAGCTGCACGCCCTTGACCCTGTTGATTGTTTCTACAATCGGCCGCAATACCGGACCGGCAAGTGTTCCGGTTGCTACCGAGCCACGCAGCGGCTTTTCTATCTGCCCGGGCAGGCTTCGGGACGCTGTTTCCCATTCATCCATAAACAGACGTACCAGACCCACCCCATTTTCTGTTTGAGGAAAGCCCCCGTACCGGCCTGCCTCCGGTATCGGTTGGCCAGAAATCAAGTAAAACTCATCCGAAGCAAAAACAAACGGGTAATCATTTTTACTGTTAAAGGTTTTCTGCCAGCTCTGAACCTGATCAATTACGGCCCCGGCCCGGTCCCGGTTATATGGGCGGAGTTCGTATAGCCCCTGTCGCCAGGCCGTTAGGCCAACCGGAACCACCGCCAGTGACCGTACCGCCGGCCACAGTCCGCCTAAATCTTCAATAGTCCTGTTCAGTTGCTCGCCGTCATTGATTCCCGGGCACAAAACCGCCTGGGTATGCATCTCAATACTCTTGTCCGCTAAAAAAGTCAGTTGGCTCATGATTTCCCCGGCCCGGCGGTGCCTCATCATTTGTTGGCGCAGCCGGGGATCGGTGGTATGCACGGAAATGTACAGGGGACTCAGCCGTAACCGGGCTATTCTTTCCAGTTCCGAAGGACCGGTGTTGGTCAGGGTTATGAAATTGCCCTGGGCAAAGGACAGGCGATAATCGTCATCCTTGACATATAGACTGGGGCGCATTTGGTGCGGCATTTGATCGACAAAGCAGAAAATGCAATTGTTGCCGCAGCTTCTGGTATTCCCCCAGCCGCCTTCAATAAAGGCAATACCCATAGGCTCGTCCAAATCTTTTTCAATATCCAACAGCCATTGCTCGCCGTTTTCCTTTTGTAATAATATTTCCAGATTTTCTTCGGCTGTTAAATAGCGGTAATCCAATATATCTAAAACCGGTTTGCCGTTAACCTGCAATAAACTGTCGCCGGGCTCCACACCGAGCTCACCGGCAATGCTGTCGTGTTCCACATTTTGTATAACCAGCCCGTGGTCCCGCATGGGGAGCACCACCTCCAATACTCTCGTTACATTATCCGACAGCTGGCATATTTAGTCAAGGCGCTTCTGCCAAAGCCTTTTTATGAAGCAGTTTCCAACAGCTTGCGGTAAACTGATTTCACAGCCCGGTGGATCATTTGCCGGCCTAAAGGCCTTAATCCGGGGAATTTAGTGAGTATTACGCCGGCCCTTAATAAATAAGTCTTGGGATAATCCAACCTAACCAGACGGTAATCTCGTATTTGAAACAGGCCCAAAAAACTTTTTATTATTCTACCGGTCATATCGCCGTCGCCCCGTGACCACATGGCCAGACATTTTTCATTATTCAGGTCACAACCCAGATCAAATACGGTTGCCTCCCCTTTGCCCATACCATAGCGCTGCAAAACACCAAACAGCTCCTGCTTTTCCGGCAGACGGTCCCGCGGGAGCAGCCCGCTCCTGATGGCAGCGGCCAGCACGGAATACGGAAAACCGGTGTCGTTATAAAATATAATTTTGGACATTACCGTAACTCCCTTGCTTTAACGAAATGAACAAGCCGCAGAATCTGATCATAGGCTCTGGCGGTACCCCAGGTAACTATCGGCCTGCCGGATTTAATCCACTTGAACCGGCGTGAAAAGGTCCCACCTACTTTCATGCTTAAGTTAACCTTATACATAACATTTACCAGTTTAAATTGATTTTTTGGTATCTCAAAATGATCAGCCAGACTGTCTGCCAGATTTTCCAATATTTTCGGCTTGCCACGCTGGCCAACAAAACATATCTCATTACCGCATTCGTCCATGCCCATGATGGTGATATCACCATGATCATTGTTTTCTTTAGTATCAAAATAGGGCAAATTCAATAATTCCTCCGCCCGGGGAGGGCGATTGTCAGGCAATAACCCCAAATGAGCTGCTGCAGCCGTCACGGATGAATGGGTTCCACCAAAACAATGGTAAATTATTTTCAAAAGTATCCCCCTTATAATGATTAGAATTCAGGAGTCAGGAGTCAGGAGTCAGAATTCAGAATTAGTACACAGTAGCTATTAGTTAGTAATTAGTACTACAGCGACGCTTCGCCACGGGCGCTTTGCCACGGGGATAGTTCGATCGGCCCTTTGCTGCGCTTCGTGGCCGATCGAACAGTACCAATTGTTCCGAAGTCAGAAGCCAGAAGCCAGTTACTAACTTCATCTCCTGACTCCTGAATTCTGACTCCTGACTCCTGTCTTTTTCATTGATTTACAATAAAATAACAACCATTTTCCAGGTCATGAACCATCGCGTCTAAGCTCCTGGCCAGGAATACAGCGATTTTCTCTTTCTCCGCCTCGTTGGCTGCGATAAATATCGGCACCGCTCCGGTTACCTTGTCTTTATCTGTTGTTATAACGGCAAGAATTGACTTTTTTTCTGCCTCATTTCCCAACATACTCACCTCTTTTGATTTGATGAGCCGGGGTCCGACCCCGAAACCTGCAACCTTAATCGGAAGCTATTCGTCCCGCCTGGGTTCTTAGCGGTTTGGTGCGTGCGCTTTCGAGCACGGGTGTACGCTTTACGGCAAGCAGCAGTGACTTCATGTCTTTTTCCATGGGAACAATGTATAGCGCGGCCGCCCCTGTATCGGGATTTTTGCGCACCAGCGGAGTATACTCCGGAATGTCAATATCTTTTTTGCTCCCCAGGACGACTGCCGCGGTATGTGCTATGGCCATGCGCTGACCCAAATCGTGAATGGTTGCCCTGGCATTGTCGTCTTTGGGCTTAATCATAACCGCAAGTCCGTAATTTTTAATTTTTTCGCGCATATCAGGCAAGCCAACGGACATGATGTCAATTCCTTCTATTGTAAGCAGCGAGCCTTTAAAACTAATCTCCGCCGGCACCACCTCGCAAATGTCAGCAACGGTTTTACCGGCCCTTAGAGTTTTGCTCAGAAAAATGAGTATGGCGGCAATTATGGCTGCGGCCAGAATACCGCCCAACACAGCAGCTATACTGGTAACAAAAGCTGTGGCCATAACCAAATAATTGCGGGCTTCGAAAGTTCTGGCTATTCCTTCAATATAATCCTGCCCTCTTTTTTCCAATCTGGTTTGTTCAAGGTTTTCCAGGGTTTCCCGTTCAATATTTCTGATGTCTCTAAACTGCTGGGCTGCCAGGGCTAAAAAAGTAAATGCAGTAAAATCCTTTTCCATTAACGCCGGTACTGCCACGGCTCCCAGCGCCGAAGCAATGGCTCCAAGTGAAAGATGTGAAATATAGCCGTGCGGATATCCCGGATACTGTCGATAATCCAATCTAATCAATAAAATCCGGGCCAATATCCCGGCAGTGCTTCCAGCCAGTATAATATCCAAATAGTCCTTCAACCAAACCACACCCCTGGTTTAGCATAAATTAGGCGTATCATTCTTTTTACGGAATTTGATACGCCCTGCAGTTCTATTTATAATTAGCTGTTACGGCAAAAACTAATCATTTTTAATTTTTTCCCTGTTCTCCCGGGCGGCATTGTTTGCTTTTTCGCTATAGCCTGTTTCAACATCTCCCTTGGAAGTATACATCTTTTTCTTGAACGGGCCCATAAAACCTGCAAATTCCTTACCCCAGTAGCCGCTTAAACGTTTTCTGGCATTTTTCCAGCTGCCTGAGCTTACCAGTAAGAAAGCAGCGCTGCCAAGCAAGCTAATACCGATGATCCAAGCCAGGGTCTTCCACCCTGCCGATGATTTAGCAGCAGGCCCAAAGTTGCCCGTCGCATTTGGCGGTCCGCCGGCTGCTCCCCCGATATCCAGCAGGCCGGGCAGTGCGTCCGCAAATAAAGCCGCACCTTTTTGAGCCGCTATGCGGGAATTTGTATGCGTGCCAACTTCTATCAGCATTGCCGTAGACATTAGATCCTGATTGTAGTTGCCGTGAGCTATAAATATTTCTTTTACGATCCCGGGGTGGACTTTATTGGCGTAAGCCATCATTTTTTTGGCAAAATCCATGTTGGATTGCATTTTAGGGTTCTGTCTTCCTACTACTAAACGTACTTGGGTAACTTCTTCGCCGGCTATCTTTTTGTTGTAATAATCAGGGTCTGGAATTCCGTCACGGTGAACGTCGATAATAGCAACCGGGTTGTTTTTCATCAGCTCTGATGCGGTACGTCTGGACCGATAATAAGCATTTTTATCGCGGGGCTCGTGGGGCGTTTTGTTATTTATTACTTTAACTCCCCGTTTCTGCAGCTCGGCGGCTAATGCATCCCCCACTTGAAAAACGCCGCCATGGTAAGGCTTGCTTTCCGTTCCATCTGTTGGGACGTAAGATTCAGCGCTATGGGTATGGTAAATGGCAACGGGCCTGCTTTTCCAATCCGCCTGTCCTGCGACCGGCACAGTCATATGTTCAAACTCGTCTTGATAAGAAAGCAGCTCCCGGTCTAAGCCCGTAAATTCAGCCCTGGCATCATAATCTTTTACCTCTGTTATTTTGTAACGCCTTCCAGCGCTTGAAATCAGCTCATCGCCCGCCACCACTTGACGTGACATCATGCTTAAAAGCTGATTATCCCGGTCCATAATTTTATAAACTACTCCGTCTTCATGCTCGGATTCCATGACACTGTTCCAAAGCCCGCCCGGTGACCAGGCCGGGTTTATGGAGCGCGTCAAGGTATAATAGGCCAGCAAAGAAATCCCCACCGCCAGCAATCCTGCACCCAGCGCAATTTTTATGCGATTTTTTTTCACTGCCGGTCCTCCTCCCGTAATTCATTATTATCACTTTCACCGGCATCAGTGTTGGAATCAGCCGGTACGGGTTTACGCAGGCCTTCCATTAATTCCTTGGGACGTCCTTCTGATGCCGGTCCTCCCTGTAATCTTTCACGGGTTTCACCAATAATTTCGGCCAGTAAAACGGCAAATATCCCGGCTATGATAATTCCGTCAAAGGCGCCCGCACCGCCAATTGCCACTGTAGCGGCCGGAGCCCCTGTTGCAGCATACCAGATCAGGTAGGCAATATCTACCAGCACCAGCCCCAGGGTTGCTGCTATAAAAGCCGAACGGCGGGACCTCCCGGTTATATACGCAATTAAACCGCCAATAATGGGATATACCCAAAGAGAATCCAGAAAACCCAAAAATCTGCCGCCTGGCTCCACGTCGCCACGCCCCAGGAAGGCGGCCCCAAAGATTACCGCGCCGGTTATTACAGCTGAGATCAACGCTCTGGCCCATTCCTTGGTGGTTCCGGCTCTTGTCAGCAGGTAGATGGCAACTCCTATGGGGATAAGACCACCGCCTACATTAATTGAAACATCATAACGTCCGGTTGACAGTGGAATATTGATGAAGCTCCCCACGATCAATAGCACTATAATTGCAAGGGCGGATTTGTCCGACAACCGCATCCGGTCAAGAACACGCTGCGCCAATCCCAGAAAGATCAAAACGGATACCACTATAAGAATAATGATGCCAATGGGTAAGCCCGTCATACTGTGTCCTCCTTTAAAAAAATAATTATGAATATAGTTCCCCGCAGGGTTTGAAATATGTAACAAAAAAAGAGGCTTTATCAGCCTCTTTTTTTTGTTTTAGTTTTTATCAAATTCCAAGACTCCCACTTCTATAAGTGGGAGTTCCTATTTTTACTTCAGGTGGGGTAGAATCCCCATCTGAAGCCCCGATGTTCAGCTTTAGCTGAACGAGTTCACTTCTTCTCATCAAAGATGTCGCCAACCATTTCGCCAATGGTTACCGTTCCACCATCACTGACAACCGGAGCCGGGCTTTCCTGTTGTTTTTTAGGGGCTTGTTCCCTGGGTTTGCTCTTGCTCTTTTCCCGGTCAACTTCCCTGATGGATAAGCGGATTCTTTTTTCATCCTTATCCACACTAAGCACCTTGACCTTTATTTCTTCGCCTTCATGAACAACTTCATCAGGAGTTTCCACGTGACGGTCGGCTAAATGGGATATATGGACAAGTCCCTCCACACCCGGTTCAAGCTGCACGAACGCTCCGAACGGGGCCAGGCGCACAACCTTGGCGTTTACTATAGCCCCCTCGGGGTAATTCTGTTCAACGTTATCCCAGGGGTTGGGCAGTACTTGTTTCAGACCCAGCGAAATCTTTTCGCTTTCGCGGTCTACTCTAAGTACCATTACTTCCAGCTCGTCACCAACCTGAACTACTTCCGAAGGATGATTAATGCGGTACCAGGCCATTTCCGAGATATGCAGCAAACCGTCAACTCCACCGATATCCACAAAAGCGCCAAAGTTGGTAAGTCTTCTTACCACACCTTTAACAACCTGATCTTCAGTAAGATTTTCCAGCAGTTCTTCACGCTTGCGGGCATATTCTTCTTCCAGTACCGCCTTGCGTGAAAGGATGACTTTTCTCCGGGGACGATTTAGTTCGATAATCCGGGCATCAATTTCAGTATTCAGGTACTTGCTGAGGTCCTCAACGTAACCCATTTCCACCAGTGAGGCCGGCAGGAAAGCTCTTACGCCGAGGTCAACCAACAGACCGCCCTTAACTACTTCGCGCACAACGCCTTTAATCACGTCGCCTTGTTCCATCTGTGCTTCAAGATTGGACCAGGCTTTTTCAGCGTCGGCTTTTTCTTTTGAGAGCACCACTTTGCCTTCATTATCTTCTGATTTTAAAACATAAACATCTATTTCATCACCCACATTGACAACATCGGTGGGGGATTCGACATTATAACAGGAAAGCTCTCTGATGGGAATAACACCTTCGGATTTGGCTCCAACGTCAACCAAAACCTCATCCTGATTAACCTGAACCACGACGCCTTTCACAATTTCGCCGTGCCTTAGGTTTTTAACTTCCATGGCGTCTTCCATATTATGCTGCTCTTCTTGCTGTTCGGCTCCTGCAGAGTTTTCTTCAACCTGCTCCTCAGTCACTGTTTCCTCATTACTTTTCATTTCCTCAAAATCCATCATTCGACAACAGACCTCCTCTATAATCCAGCCGGGTGTTGATGCGCCCGCCGTAATCCCAATTTTTTCAATATCTTTCAGCCATGCAAATTTAACTTCACCAGCTGATTCAACCTGATATACCGGAACTTGGGCGGAATTGCAAATCTGGGTCAGCTTAGCCGTATTAGCGCTGTTCCTTCCTCCAATAACCAGCATTAAATCAACGCTTTTTGACAATTCTAAAGCTTCTTTTTGCCTCTCCGATGTGGCCAGGCAAATTGTGTTAAACACTTGTACCCGGCATCCGGTACCCTTTAAAACATTCACCACCGCCTCCAGGTTATCCTGGCGCTGGGTGGTTTGGGCTACTACGCCCACCTCATCATATTTATCCAGCTTTGCTGCCTGACCGGCATCCCTGACAACAACCCCCTGTTTTCCGGTCCACCCGACGATACCTTTAACCTCCGGGTGTTCCGGATCACCGACGATAATTACAGGTATGTTTTTTTCAGCCAGCTCGCGGGCAGTTTGTTGAACTTTTCGCACAAAAGGACAGGTGGCGTCTACAACTACCAGTCCTTTTCGCTCCGCTTCGGTTATTATTTCCGGAGCCACGCCATGAGACCTGATGATGACTGTGCCAGGTACTTTTATTTCACTAAGCTCATTGACTATGGTAATACCTTCCCTGGCCAATTCACCTGTGACCCTGTCGTTATGAATCAGCGGCCCCAGTGTGTAGACCGGTCCATCCCTGTTATGACGGGTTTTCCTGGCGATCTCCACCGCCCTCTTGACTCCAAAACAAAAACCTGCCGTGGAAGCAATTCTCAGATCCATCTTTTTCACCGCTGCTTTATTACCGTTACTTCTCGATATCAACCAATAAATGTTTTATCTCTTCCATTACATCATGGCTCAATTCAGCTAACTCAGTTCTTGAAACCTTACGACGGTTGGACGCGGATGTGTTTATTGGTTGTCCCAAATTGACCCGGACCTTGCCCCAAAAACCTCTGGTGCCGCTGACCGCCACCGGCAATAATGGCACCCCCCCCTTTATGGCTAACATGGCAGCACCCATGTGGGGGTTTAATAATTCACCGGTTTTACTCCGGGTGCCTTCAGGGAAAATCCCTACTACCTTGCCGGCATCCAACAATTCCAACGCCCTCCTGATTGATGAACGGTCGGCACCGTCTCTTTGGACCGGAAAAGCGCCGAGCTTGTTAATTAGAACAGCAAGCACGGGAATGTCGAATAATTCTGCCTTGGCCATAAAGTATATTCTTCTATTCAGGGCACAGCCCACTACCACAGGATCCCAGTAACTGACATGATTGGCAACAACGATCATGCCCTGACCGGGGGGCAGGTGCCCGTTTCCGGTAATTTCCCACCTGCGGAGCAGCAGTATTGCTCTGCAGACAAATTTTGCAAACCCGTAAAGCACTAATACTAGCCTCCTGAAACAATGGACAGTAATGTATCAACCACCTGTTCTGCCGTCAGCCCGGAACAATCGACAATAACTGCATCGGGTGCAGGTTTCAGGGGCGCTAAAGCTCTATTGGAATCAATTTCATCACGTAAAATAATATCTTGTATGACTTCATCATATTTAACCTGGTATCCGATTTGCTGCAACTCCAGGAAACGGCGTCGCGCCCTTTCCTCAACAGAGGCGGTTAAAAAAAATTTTTTATCTGCGGCAGGTAGAACCTTGGTTCCTATGTCCCTGCCTTCCATCACTACACTGCCCTGCGCGGCCAGTTCTCTTTGCAGCCGGGTCAGTACATTTCTGACACCTGGAATACGTGAAACCAAAGAAACATTGTTCGACACTTCCGGACACCTGATTTGTTGCGTCACATCCGTTCCGGCTATCAAGATCCTGGTGCGGCCACCTGCGTCCACCTTTAACGCAAGATCTATCGTCTCTGCGATTTGGGTAAGCGCCCCAGTGTCATCCATATTTATTTTATCCATTAGTGCCTGATAAGTTACAGCCCTGTACATGGCGCCTGTATCTACATATACATAGCCCAGTTTACTGGCCAGCATTTTGGCCGCAGTGCTTTTGCCCGCACCTGCCGGGCCATCAATGGCAATACATACAGAGGGGGTCATAAAGTTCTCTCCAAAAGTAATGAATACCAAAGAATACTGGAAAGATATTCGACATGTAACGTGAATATCCTTTATTTTATAAAAAAAACCTGAAAAGGCTAAAGCCTTTCAGGTTATTATTACACGGCAAGTTTTTTTAATGTGTTAAAAAACCCGGGATAAGAAATATGGACGCATTCCGCTCCCCTGACAACGGTGTCCCCTTGCGCCGCCAGTCCGGCCACCGCGGCGGACATGGCGAGCCGGTGATCAGCAGAAGTTTCACTAACGGCTCCGGTTATTTTATTTGCACCATGTACCACGAAACCGTCGGTAAATTCCTCAACACCTGCACCGAAAGCCCTGAGCATTTTAACCACGGTGGCAATTCGATCCGATTCCTTGTGGCGCAGCTCACCCGCATCCGAAATAACAGTATCTCCTTCCGCAAGTGCCGCGGCAACAGCCAGAACCGGTATCTCATCAATAAGGTAGGGAATTATGGCCCCGCCTATTTCAGTGCCTTTTAAACCACTGCTGCGTACTTTGATATCCCCGATGGGCTCGCCGTTTATTTCACGCAGGTTGTGCAGGGTTATGTCGCCGCCCATTGCTTTTAATACCTGCAGCGCACCGGTTCGCGTGGGGTTGACACCAACATTGGGTAAGACAATTTCAGAGTCCTTGACGATCAAACCGGCCACTATTAAAAACATGGCTGATGAAATATCACCGGGAACGATTATTTTTTTGCCTGTCAGGCCGGGCTTGCCCCAGACCGTTACCTGCGTGCCGTCAACCGCCACCCTGGCGCCAAAATGTCTGAGCATCCTTTCCGTGTGATCACGGGACTGGTTCGGTTCTATAACCGTAGTACAGCCCGGCGCAAATAGCCCGGCCAGAAGTACAGCGGATTTTACCTGGGCGCTGGCCACCGGCGACTCGTAATTGATCGGCCTCAAATTTCCGCCTTTAATTGCTATGGGAGCCAGTAAATTATTATTCCTGGCCATAATCTCAGCTCCCATTTCCAGCAGAGGCCTGATCACCCGCCCCATGGGGCGGCTGCGCAGCGAATCGTCACCGGTAATTACTGCATAAAAGGGGCTGCCGGCCAAAATGCCGGACATCAGCCGCATAGTGGTGCCGGAATTTCCCGCGTCCAGGACATCTACGGGTTCCCTGAGCGCTTCCAGCCCGTCACTTCGAATAGCTACCAGATTGTTGTCCACCAGTACTTCCACGCCCAGTGCCCGGATAATTCGTATGGTTGATAAACAGTCTTCCCCCATTAAAAAATTTTCAACTTCGGTTTCTCCCCGGGACAGGGCGCCCAGCATTATCGAACGGTGTGAAATCGATTTATCACCGGGTACATTAATAACACCCTGCAACCTTTTAGCCGGAGTAATTTTTTCATCCATGCTGATCACTAACCTTTCCGGCGGCACCTGATATTTTTTTGCTGCAGCAATTCTATCGCCTGCTGTTGCTCTTCCGGTGTGGCAAAGCCAATTCTGATGGTTCCCCCGTAACCTTCCCGGGCCCGTAAGATTTCTATTTCATAAATGTTGATTCCGGCATCTCCCAGCAGGCCGGCCAGCATGGCGATGATACCCGGCCGGTCCGGTACGGTAACCACAACCTCATATATATTAGGCAGGTACCCCTTTGATTTCACCGGCAATCCTTTTCTTAGATTGCTGGCATGGGATAATATTTCGTATATTTTATCACTATCCCGGTTTTTAATTGCCAGTTCCATTTCAGTAATAGCCCGCCGGTAAAAACCAAGCGCATCCAGAACCCTTACGTGATTGGATAAAAATATGTCTCTCCACATTTCCGGACTGCCGGCGGCGATCCTGGTGGTATCACGAAAGCCGCCGGCTGCAAAAGCCAGCGCACCCTCACTGTCCGGCATCAACGCCACGGCATCCACCAGTGCCGCGGCAACAAGGTGCGGCAAATGGCTGATCGTTGCAGCCACAAGATCGTGACGCGACGGGGGCATTTCCACCACCAGTGCCCCTATGGCCTCAGCCAGCTGACGGACAAAATTTAGGGCACTGGGGTTGGTTGCGCAAGTCGGCGTTAACAAATAATAGGCATTTTCAAATAAGTATGGGTCAGCTCCGTCGAACCCTGAAGTTTCAGCGCCCGCCATGGGGTGCCCGCCAACAAACCAGCCACCCTGGATAATCTCCTCAGCCTGCTCTACCACTGTTTGTTTGGTGCTGCCCATATCGGTAACAACAGTTCCCGGATTCAGGTAATCTTTTATTTCACAGAGAATAGCTGTGGTTGTGCCAACCGGTGTCGCCAGGAGCACCAGTTCAGCATTGCGGACTGCGGCTTCCAGTCCGGCAGATTCATGGATGGCACCGGCAGCCAGAGCCATCTTGATGTTTTCTTTGTTGATATCACAGCCGACAATTGTTTGAGCCAGTTTACGCTCATTTAAGGCAAGGGCCATTGAGCCCCCCATCAGCCCAACTCCGATGATAGCACAGCGGTTGATCATTTTATTTTTCCTATTCTACGCCCGGTAACTTCAGCTATGGCACCAATGTTTTGCATTAATGCCTGGAAATTTTCCGGAGTCAGTGACTGCGGGCCGTCGCAAAGAGCTTCGGCAGGATTGGGATGCACTTCTATCAGCAGTCCGTCCGCCCCTGCTGCAATGGCAGCCCGGGCCATGGGTTCAACAAAACGCCATTTGCCGATAGCATGGCTCGGGTCAACAATTACCGGCAGGTGACTTAAATATTTAACCACCGGCACCGCCGTTAAATCAAGGGTATTGCGGGTGTAGCTTTCAAAGGTGCGCACTCCCCGCTCGCACAAAATAACGTTATGGTTGCCCTCGGCTAATATATATTCCGCCGCTAACAGCCATTCTTCAATGGTTGAAGAAGAGCCCCTTTTCAATAATACCGGTTTGCCGGAGCGGGCCACTTCACGCAGCAGGAAAAAGTTTTGCATATTGCGGGTGCCGATTTGCAATATATCTGCGTATTTGGCTACCAGTTCAATGGTACTGGCATCCATCACTTCGGTTACAATGCGCAAACCCGTAAGTTCCCTCGCCTCGGCCAGCAGCTCAAGCCCCTTTTCCTCCAGGCCCTGAAAGGAGTAGGGCGAAGTGCGCGGCTTAAATGCGCCGCCCCGCAGCATTGTGGCGCCGGCCTCACGAACCAGCATCGCCGATTTCAGCAGCTGATCCCTGCTTTCCACCGCACACGGCCCGGCCATGACCTGAATAGTGTCACCGCCAATTTCCAGGTCTCCCACTTTGACCACGGTGGGAGAGTTCCTGTATGCCCTACTGGCCAGTTTGTAGGGCTGCAGGATGGGAACGACCTTTTCCACACCGGGCATTGCTTCCAGGGCATGATCACTTAACCGGGTTTTATCTCCAATAGCCCCGATGATGGTCCTTTCAACCCCCTGGGACAGGTGAATTTGAAAACCCGCATCAGTAAGTTTTTGCAAAATGCGATCTATATCAATTTGAGCAGCATTATGGTTCATTACCACAATCATTTTTGTTTTTCCTCCTTAGTTGGGGACATTCCCCCAGTGTTATCCCCTTTCCATTAAGCTTAAAATACCCATATTTATCTTAAAAATTAAACTTAAAAAAGCAAAAAACTCCCCGTGGGAGTGATTATGTAAACATATATACCGCCCCCTACCGTTCTACCGTACTAATTGATTACATTGGGGACATTCCTGCGGTGTGTCCCCTTTCCTTTTGGCCGGTGCGATATAAAATTGCACCGGTTGCCATGCTACCGCCAACCATACTACCAATTAACCATTCTACAAGGTAATATTAACACTCTTTGCCTGTGCACGCAAGATCCGTCTTTTCGGAAGCATTGAAAAAAGAGGGTGAACCAAAAAGCAAAGGAAGCCAAGGCCTGCGGGCTTAATTTTTTTGTCAAGTTTTTGCGAATATGTGTTGTGTAAATATGTGTAATGAGATAGAATAGCAGAATAAAGGGGCTACGCATATGTATCTACGAAAAACCTACTCGAAGCAGACAGGCAGGACATATTTGTCCATAGTGCAGGGGTACCGGAACAAGGAAGGAAAGTCAAAACAAAAAACAGTTCAAAAGGTTGGTTATCTTGATGAATTAAAAAAGGAATATGACGACCCCGTTGCCCACTTCACAGCAGTCGCGGCGGCAATGGATAAGGAGCGCCAGGCAGCAAAGAGCGTGACCATCACCATTGACATGACCGGCCAAATTGACCGCAATGACGCAAACCGCAAAAACTACGGGTATATCATTTTCAGCGAGATATATCACGAGCTAGAAATAGATATATTCCTAAAAAATGCACGCAGGCACGAAAACTTCATTTTCAACACAGACGCAATTATGCGCCTGCTTGTATACACAAGACTTTTATACCCCGGCTCAAAAAGGGCGTCGGTACTAAACAAAAAACGTTTCTTTGACAATTTCAAGTTCTCGCTTGACGATGTCTATGACGCGCTTACGCACTTCGACAAGATGTCTGGCGCATTGCAGCAGCATCTTCACGAAATGGTTACAGCGCACTATGGGCGGGATACTGACATTGTCTACTATGATGTCACAAACTATTACTTCGAAATAGACAGGCAGGACGATCTGCGAAAGAAAGGGCCATCGAAGGAACATAGGAAAGACCCTATTGTCCAAATGGGGCTGCTGCTTGACAAGCTCGGTCTGCCTATATCATATAAACTGTTCCCCGGAAACACGCACGATTCACAAACGCTTATGCCAGTCCTGACAGAAATGAAGAAAAAATTCGGCGTACGGCGGATAATAACAGTCGCGGACAAAGGGCTTAACAGCGGGGACAATATAGCTTACAGCACTGTACTTGGGGATGGGTATATTTACAGCAAAAGCGTCAGGGGCGCAAGCGAAGATTTCAAGCAGTGGGTGCTTGACGAAACAGGGTACCGGCAACTCACGGACAGTTATAAGTTAAAGTCCAAGCTTGTCCCTGATGCAGAAATCAATGTGACGGTGAAGCAAATCGGGAAGAAAAAAATCAAAAAGAAAGAAACCGTAGAACAGAAATGGATTGTATTCTACAGTGAAAAATATGCCGCTAGGGCAAAGCATAAACGGGAAGAAGCGATTGCCAAGGCAGTCAAGATGATAGAAAACCCTGCAAAATACCGGCGTACATTTGACTACGGTGCCGCCGGATATATTGAAAACCTCAAAATCGACAAAGAAACCGGGGAAATAATGAACACAGAAGACGCCCTTATGCTTGACACCAGGAAGATTGAGGACGAGGAAAAATATGACGGATATTATGCCATTGTGACCAGCGAGCTTGACGATGCAGATAAACATATCATTGAAATGTACAGGGGGCTATGGCGCATAGAAGAATCGTTCAAAGTAACTAAGAGCGTCCTCGGTACAAGGCCGGTATACCTTCGTACCAATGAACATATCAATGCGCATTTCCTCATCTGTTTTATCGCCCTTTTGATTGCAAGAATCGTTGAAATGAGACTCGGCGGCAAATATACCATATCCAAAATAACAGAAACTCTACAGAATGTAGCATGCAGTCACCTGGATCAAAATTTATGGTTGTTTGATTTTGCCGACGAGGTCACGGATGAGTGCAATGCTGTTTTCGGTACGGATTTTGGCAGAAAAGCCATGACACTTCAAGAAATCAAAAAAAATTTCGGGAAAACCAAAAAACACTAAAATTACACTACAACTCTTCGCAAAATAACAAGTCCGCAAGTCCTTGTAATTACATGGCTTGCGGACTATTTGGTTATTTTTGGCTTCCGAAAATAAGATATTAACACTCTTTGCCTGTGCACGCAAGATCGTATTATCCGGGCTGTGCGTACGGACAGGGTCGTCCGCCCCTGCCATCCTTGACTAATTATTCGTCCTCTGCCGGTGCCGCGTTAATGGCATGGGGGGCTATCTTTACCATACTATGCAAATTACGGGCTTTTTGAACTAAACTTTTCATTGCTTCCGGGGTCAGCGACTGAACGCCGTCAGACAGGGCTTGTCCCGGATTTGGGTGCACCTCTACCATCAAACCGTCGGCGCCGGCCGCCACTGCGGCAAGGCTCACCGGGGCTACCAGTTCACTCCGTCCGGTACCATGGCTGGGGTCGGCGATAACCGGCAGGTGGGTGAGACTCTTCAACGCGGGTATGGCATTAATATCAAAAGTATTGCGGGTGTAGAGCTCAAAGGTTCTGATGCCCCTCTCACAGAGGACAACCTGTCCATTGCCTTCCAGCAGGATGTATTCCGCCGCCATCAGCCATTCCTCAATGGTTGACGACAAGCCCCTTTTTAACAACACCGGAAAGCCGGAACGGCCAACCTCAGTCAGCAAACCAAAATTTTGCATATTCCGGCTGCCGATCTGAAGCATATCCGCATACCGGCAAACCTTTTCAACATCTTGAATTTTGGTTACCTCTGTCACTACCGGCAGACCGACACTACCTGCCGCCCCGGACAATATTTTTAGGCCTTCCCATTGTAAACCCTGAAAAGAATATGGGGATGTACGCGGTTTAAACACGCCGCCCCGCAGCATATTCACTCCCATATCTTTCAGCAAGCGGGCCAGTTCATAGATCATTTCTTCTCCCTCAACCGCACACGGCCCGGCTATAATAAACAGGTTCCCCCCACCAATTGAGCAATTTTTCAACTTTACAACGGTATGTTCAGTTTTAATATCCCTGCCCGCAAGCCTGTAGCCTGTCCCTGACATTGCTGCGCCCCCCAGATGTATAGTTGCTCCTGACTCCTCAATTTACTCTTTCAAGTCCGGCCTTAACCTAACTGCCTCATCCAGATATACGTGTTTGACTTCGCGCTGCCCGGCTTCGATATCGGCATGCACCAGCACCCGCAAACAACTGCTCAGGCTGCCGGGAACATCAACTTCCACAGCGCAAAGCATCGGTATGTAATTCCACCCGGGTAATTCCCTGGCGCATGCCGCAGGAAAGGCTGCATTTAAATCTTTGGTCAGAGTAAAAGTAACACTGATAATATCTTCTGCTTTAAGCTTATTTTCATCCATCACTGCCAGCAGCAGCTTTTTGGTGGCCTTGCCCATGGCTTCCCGCGTATTCTTTTCAACCGATATCGCTCCCCTGATACCACGCATTGCTATCCCCCGTTAAGATGAAACCGCCCGGTGCCCCAAACCTATGGCAACCTCATCCAGGTGCAATAGGCCCACCCCAAAAAATACGGCCACGCTGATATGATCCTGGTACCTGGCGATCCCTATTTTACCCCCTACATTCAAACCAAGTGCTTTAGTCATAATCTGGCTTAGGGCTTCCCTGGTAGCACCGGCAACCGCCCCTTCATCCGCATGAACTTCCCTGATCACACCTTCCCGCTTGGCTGCCACCACCGCCCGTTCCGTAATTTTATTAACCGAAGCGATAAAATCACCGCCATGGTCAACAGCAGCGGTTTTTATAGCTACTTTCATAAAGCGTGCTTTCATTTCCTTTTCCTGATCCCTGCTCTCGGTTAAGGCCATCCTTATTGCTGCCCTGGCCACATCCCTGCTACCAACGGGGGACATTTCCCCACCTCCGCACATTCTAATTTATAGTTAATCCTTGCCGGCATCTTCTAAAATAACAGTACCGAGCTTTTTAACTGTTCCTTCTATCTTAAAGGTGTCGTCGACCTTGGGCCATTTAACTCCCCCATATGTATCCAAAACTTTAACTGATACCGGCCGGTGGTAAAATTTTGTATCAATTTCCAAAACATCACCGTCCGCTACCGGTACGGTAACAAAGCGTTCTGCGAAAGCCGCCGCCTTTTGGCCGTTAACAACCACTTCTGCCATGGGTAAAGTTGAATACTCTAATAATTGAAAAGTAATCAGGTGCTCAAGTTCGGCAGCACTTGGTGCTGCCGAACTTGGTTCTCTCGACTCAATGGAGTCATTGGTATCAATGCCGGCCCTGCTTACAGCCTGCAAAACCGGGTCTTTGGTAAACCATTGGACCGCAACCAGCATTACCGCACACAGGACAACCGTTCGCAGTAACCAGCGCTCAAACCTGGCGCCCCAAAACAGAAAATCTTTTCGCACGGAAACATCATCCTTTCATTTTCTAGATGATATATGCCGTGCAGGCAGTGATTATTAACGCAAGTTATATTTTCTTTCCAGCTGTCCAACATAATTTTTTATTTCGCCATTTATTTTAAACAATAACCTTTCCAATTCATTACGATTTAAAACAATCCGGCCCGGTTCCTGCACATCTATTTTCCGGAATTCTTCACGGGCTATAAACCTGAGCAAGTCTTCAATATTTTCTGCATTAACAGTTAACACTACAGGCGCGTAAGCAACTTCCGCATTGGCAATATCGTCCCAGACCGTATAAACCTCTATGCTCACGTCGATATCTTCGATGTACACGCCCTGAACCGGAACGTTTCTTAATAAAGCCACGTGATGTTCCCGGGCTTCTTCAGCTGCTTTGTCCACCTGTTTTCCACCAAAAAGAAAACGGCCTGGTTTGGCCTGTCCCTTGAAGTCAAGCCTGATTTTTACCCTGAGTCCCTTACTCTCATCATAATCGTTTATATCCATCGCTGTATGACACCTCCGGGGCGCATTTTGTCAATTAATTTCTACTAATTTCTACCCCGGCTGGATATTTCCTGCCTAGTCTTGATAATCACTTACTTTAGCGGCCTTTTTTAACCGGCTGACTTCTTTAAAACCAAGGATACGGTATTCACCCGGTTTTAATCCGCCTATGGTTAAAGGGCCGACGCTAACCCTGCGCAATGCTAAAACCGGATGCCCGATATGCTCGCACATGCGCCTGACCTGCCGGTTCCTGCCTTCATGAATAGTTATTTCCAGCAGCCCGTCGTCCCCTTTTTCACCCAGCAGCCGCACCTTGGCCGGAGCCGTCGGCCCGTCGTCCAATACCACTCCCCCGGCTAAATCTTTTAACTTGCAGCCGGCGGGAACTCCACGAACGCGGGCAAGATAGGTTTTGGGAATTTCGTGACTGGGATGGGTCATAGCATAAGCCAGGTCACCGTCATTGGTAAGCAAAAGTAATCCCTCGGTGTCATAATCCAGTCGCCCCACGGGATAGACACGCTGTTTGATATTTTTAAGCAGATCTGTAACCTTCCTGCGCCCCCTGGGGTCCTGAACAGTTGTAACATAACCAGGCGGCTTGTTTAGAACAATATAAATCTTCTTTTCCGGTCTGCCGACAGGCTTGCCGTCAACCTCAATCCTGTCTTTAAAAGGATCAATCTTCAGACCCTGTACGGCAACCGTTTTGCCGTTAACCCTCACCCTGCCCTGGGCAATGATTTCCTCGCTGTGCCTGCGGGATGCCATACCCGTCCGGGCTAAAAACTTTTGAAGGCGCTCCATAACATCACCCGGTTACATTTTACCACTTTTTGCGGCAAAATAAAAAACAGCCGGTAAAGATACCAGCTGTGTCAGGCACCTGGAATAATCTGTTAGCTAACTAAAAACCTTGTGGCATACGTAAACTGAAGCGGCAAGTGTTGTAAAGTCCGCGGCCAGGCCGGAGATAATGGAGTATCTATAGCGGGAAATGCCTACCGAGCCGAAATACAAAGTGAGTACATAGAAAGTGGTATCTGAACTCCCCTGCATGGTCGAAACAAGCCGGCCGATAAAGCTGTCGGGTCCGTGGGTTTTAACTATATCTGTGGCAATTCCCAGCGCCGCCCCGCCTGAAAGCGGTCGCATTACCGCATGGGGAAGCACTTCGGCGGGTACACCTATCAGGTTCAACACCGGCGAAAACGCCCCCACTAAAATATCCAGCGCCCCTGAAGCCCGGAACACGCTGATGGCCACCAGCATGGCAACAAGATAGGGAATGGTTTTAATTGCGGTCTCAAACCCGGCTTCAGCGCCTTCCACAAAGGTTTCAAAAACATTCACCTTTCTGATAATGGCGATTAGGGGGACCATCAACAACACAACAGGTATAGCCCAGCGGGAAAGATCAGAAACGAGGCCAAACATCCGCCCTACCTCCTTTGCCTGTAAATGGAGCGCAATACCCGGTCTACCGTCACGGCCATGGTCATGCCCGCAGCCGTGGCAAATATTGTAGTCCCGACAATTTCAGTGGGATTGGTGGAACCATATATCAGCCTGATCCCAATGATGGTGGTTGGAATTAAGGTGATACAGGAGGTGTTCAGTGCCAAAAATGTGCACATGGCATCAGACGCGGTCTTGCGGTCATGGTTTAATTTTTGCAGTTCCTGCATGGCAATTAAACCCATCGGTGTTGCCGCATTCCCCAATCCCAGTATATTGGCGCTTAAATTCATGATAATAGCACCCATTGCGGGGTGCTCTCTGGGCACGCTGGGGAAGAGGAAATTTGTGATCGGCTGCACCACTCTAGCCAGTGCCCTGACTAAGCCGGCCGCCTCGGCAAGCTTCATAATCCCCAGCCAAAATGTTATTATCGCCACCAGGTCAATAGATGTTTGCACCGCAAATTGTGCTCCGTCTAAAGCAGCCTTGGTGACAACCTCAATGTGCCCGTTAAATGCTGCCACCAGCACGCCGATGGCAATCATGCCAAACCAAATATAATTGACCATTCTATGTTCCCCCGCAACATAATTATTACAAGAGTATGATCGGGTTGTCCAAAATATGAAAAAAATTCCGGGGGTTACCCGGAATGGCTTTATATATGCGCTTTTATAGCACTCCTTTTCTATTTTAATTAACCTTATCATTAATTATGCCATATAGATCAGCTTTCCGTATCCTATGATGAATTTCTTTAACCTCTGTAGAATAAAGATTCTGTTGTTTCATCCTTTCAAAATAAACAGACCCTGAAAAGGTGTATTTTTTAGCCAGTCCTTCAGGCTGCTTCATCTCCCGGTGCATAAAGCCAATGATATCCCCGGCGGCTGTTGTTTCCGGCAAAACCATCAGGCCCTTGCCGGACAACAGCAGAACCGCATTGCGGCCGGCCAAAAAACCTGTCACTATAGCTTCAGTATGCCCCACCAGCGGGCCCGTCTTTTCACCTGCGCAAAATAAATTATTGCTGCCCTCCACCTGCAGCGCATCATTGCAATAGGCCATTGCCATAAACCGAACCGAATTACCACGCCCACCGGAATAAGGATCAGCGTAACGGGCGTTGGCAAACCCGGGCAGAGTCCTTAAGGTTTCCAGCGGGAAAAACGGTGTCATTAATTTGGCATGCCCGGTATCCAGGATGATTAAGTTTCTGGCGTATTCAGTAAGTGCGTATTGCTGACAGGCCTTGCCACCCAGCAGCTCATCCTTATATAAACCGGGCGGCAGCGGAATCGCCAGAAAACCGTTCTGCTCCAAATCCTTTACAATCCCGGGCTCCAGTGAGTTTTTTTCTAATTTGCACGAGCCACTCATCGCCTCAAACTGAGGGAAGCCCTCCCCGGCTCTGATTTCTGGAAGACCTGCCCTGGAGGTCAAACTCACCCTGGGGCCAAAGGTCGGGCACCTGAGTATGCACATGGCGCAGCCGGTACCGTAACGGGTGCAGTATTTGGCCGGGCCGGCAGAACCCGTGGTATCTACAAAAACATCGCCGCGCAGCATCTCATTGTTGGCAGTGACAATACCGTTAATAAACCCATCCTCGGCAAAAACTTCCGTCAGCCTGGTTTGAAGCTTGATATTAATTCCACAGCCAATTAAAAAATTTCTAATAGCCGGCTCAATTTTAGTAACATCATAAAGCATGGCATGCTTATGTCCGGGAAAATCTATAGCCCGGTGCCTTGCTACAGATTCTATCACAGCAATGAATTCCGTCCCGCCCATCGCCCTGGCTTCTTCCAGAGCGGTAAACCGGCCATTGTTGCACATGATCCCGCCCACCAGGCCGGTTCCTAAGAGCATGTCCGTTTTTTCCACTAACAGCACTTCCGCGCCCGCTTTTCTGGCGGCAAATGCAGCTGCGCAGCCGGCCCAGCCACCGCCAACTATAATTACTTTCAAAACTTCATCCTCCTTTGGAGGTCAAATAATTCCGTTGTTCATCTTTGCACAGCCTGTAAAACCCCGCCCTCTTCGGTCGGGGATTAACAGGCTGTAAGCTCGAAATAAGTGCGACTAAGGTTCAGATGGGGTCAAAAATCCCACCTGAACCAAGTCTTCTTTATTATATTCCAAGGCACGGAAAAAGTTTCAGCAATAAATAAAAAGGCCTGCCTATGCAAGCCTTTTATTTATTTTATCCGCTAAATATAATCAATAGGGTCTTTATTCACTTTATCCTCTTTTTTACTGACAGCCCTGCGCTCAAAGATGCCCTGCACCTGGTTTATTAACTGCGGCGCCATTTCCAGCATGCGGTCATATAATGCATTGCCGTCAACGGGAAGCATTCGTACCTGACCGTTGCCTGCCACCAGAAAACCAACCGGCTTAACCGACATTCCTGCTCCACTGCCGCCGCCGAATGCAGGTAACGGGCTTTCTCCTTCTTTGTCCTCCTCGCTCTGCCCGACGCTAATCTCAAATTCCCCGCCACCGGCGCCAAAACCGCAGGTTACTCTAGATATGGGAATAATAATATTACCGTCAGGTGTTTCCACCGGCTCCCCAACCACCGTATTTACATCAACCATTTCCTTTATGCTTTCCATGGCCGTTTTCATTAAGCCTTCGATGGGATGCTGTTCCATTTATAGTTTACCCCCAAGCTTTTTACTGTAATATTGCCGGGGGCATAGCCAAATATACAAGAACATATCATTATTCTTTTAAAATATAGTAAAATTTGGAAACCAGATTTCATAAACACTGCTCTGTCATCGCGTGAAGCGATAGCGACGTGGCGACCCAAGAATTATATTCCCATTTCAAGACCTGCGTTGAGTCAGGTATAACCATGCGGCCAGTAATCCTGCCGCCACCATTCGGCTCATTCTGATGCTAAAATCAAAATTCAACCGTACCCATAATATTAATTGATCTTTGAACAGCGGCTGCACTTCCAGTTCCGGACGCGGAGCCGGTTTTTTAATCAGGCGATATATTTGAGCTGAAAGGTTGCTTTTTACAAACCACAAACCACCCACAGCCAAACCTGTTTGATCAGCTTCAAATAGGCTTATACCGGTGCGCCAGGAAAACCTGTGCACAGTAACGCCCCCTAGAAAATATTTATTGGCAGGTAATGTCGCATTATAAATTTTAACTGCCAGTTTGTAAAGCTGGTGGGCTCGCTCGGGAGTTATGCGGGCTTTTTTCCTGGCCATGGTTTTTTGGCGACCGGTAATCCGAGCACGCAGCTTTAGTATCGGTTTCAGGGCCCGGTAGCCCAAACTGGCGGAAGACAGTCGAAGGCGAAATTTGATCAAGCCCCATAGTAGTTTTATCTGAACACCGGTCCCCGGAGAAGAAAGTTCTACTACACCGTCCGGCGCTTCTATATTACCTTTATCTAAAACATATCTGAAATTAATTTGCACAGGCGAAATTAACGCCAACGCCAAAAATCCAACAATAGTAAGAAAAAAAATCAGCAGCCACATACGTAAGCCCCTTACCGTATTTTGCCTTTGATTCAGCTAAAATATGCGTAGCTATTTAGGAGCCAGAAGTCAGGAGCCGGAATTAATAATACTGCTGCAACATCTGCAGCAGTATTATTGGTTAGCTTCTTTAGCAGTTTTCTTACGCCTGGTTCCGGTAATCCAGTCCAACGTTGCGTCTGGCCTTTTCTAAAAACGGCGCCGCTGCCGCTCTGGCTTTAGCGGCACCTTTCTTCATAGCAGCCAATACAAATTGCTTATCTGCTGCCAGCCTTTCCCTCTCTTTCCTGTAGGGGGCAAAATGTTCCCAGATGGCGCCGAACAATTCTTTCTTTACATCTCCGTAGCGCAAACCGGGGGTGAGAAAACGTTCTTCAAGTTCCGCCCTTCCCTTTTCATCTAAAAAGAGTGCATAAAGATCAAACAGCGGGTTATCCTTCACCGGTTTCGGCTCATCCACCGGTGTGGAATCGGTCTTGATGCTCATGACTTTCTTGCGCAGGGATTTCTCATCAGCAAAAATTTCGAGGGTGTTGCCATAGGACTTGGACATTTTCTGGCCGTCAATGCCCGGCACCACAGCAACGTCTTCTTCTATATCGGGTTCCGGAATGATAAAGGTTTCCCCATATGTGCCGTTAAATCTGATAGCGATATCCCTGGCTATTTCCAGGTGCTGCTTCTGGTCTTTGCCCACCGGGACTTTTTCCCCGCCGAAAAGCAGGATGTCCGCGGCCATCAACACAGGGTAGGCAAACAAACCGTGGCTGGCCGGAATGCCTTTAGCAATTTTGTCCTTATAAGAATGGCTGCGTTCCAGCAGACCCATACCTGCCACATTGGAAAGCAGCCAGGTTAGCTCGGTAACCTCCGGTACGTCCGACTGCACCCAAAATACCGATTTATCAGGATCAAGGCCAAGAGCCAGAAAATCACAAGCAGCGTTAAAAGTCTGCTGCCGTAACAGCCCTGCGTCGAAAACAGTAGTCAGAGCATGGTAATTGACCAGAAAACAGAAAAGTTCGTTATTGGCCTGATAATTGATCATTCTATGCATCATGCCGAAATAATTACCCAGGTGCAGCGTGCCCGAAGGCTGAATACCTGACAGAATACGCATCATGTTTCTCCTTTGCTAAAATATTGTTACTATGGCCATAAAGGCTTGGATTATAAAACTCACCAGCGGCCAAAGGATTTTCCCCAGTACGCCTGTAAACATCAATAAAAGCAATATTATCGTACCATAGGTTTCCATCCCGTAAATCAAACGACTTTGGCCGGGCAGCAAGCCGGCAAGGATTTTCGAGCCGTCCAGAGGGGGGATCGGTATCAGATTAAAAACTGCCAGTACAACATTTATCTGCAGAGAATAAAGCACCATGTAATGAAAATACACATTAAATTTGGTTAATCCTATTCCCAAGAGAATTGCCGACAGAAAGGCCAGCACCAGGTTGGAGGCCGGACCGGCCAGAGCTACCAGCAGCATGCCCCGGGCCGGATCGCCCCGCAGGTTATAGGGGTTGACGGGGACGGGTTTGGCCCAGCCAAATTTAAACAGGATCAACATCAAAAAGCCTACCGGATCTATGTGCGCCAGCGGGTTTAACGTTAAGCGCCCCTGATATCTTGCCGTATGGTCACCCAGCCGGTCGGCAGCCAGACCATGCGAATATTCGTGAACGGTCAGGCCGACCAATATAGCCGGCAATAACAATAAAATATCCTGCAGGCTAGGGAAATTTAACATTTCACAGCTCCTTCGGTAAGCCGGGCCAGGTATTTACGCACAAAATCTTTTTCTTCAGCTTCATTAACTATGTTTCCGTCCAACCGCTCCTGCCAGAGGGCTTCCAGGGTTTCCTTGAAAACCGGTCCCGGACGGTAACCCAGGCTCTTAATATATTTTCCGTTAATAGACGGCTTGCTATCCATTATGGTATTCAGCAACTGTCTAAAACGATCCTTAATCCAGTCTTCCTCCAGAATAGCCAGCAGCATGGGGTACGACTCCCTGGGCATGGTCATAAGCTGTTTGGCCAGCTGGCTCAGCTTTACGTCTTCCGGTGACTTCCAGATCATGGCCACTGTTTCACGCCAACCGTACAGTGCGGCAAGGGCTTTTTCCGTCTGACGTTTGCTTAAATGATAGCGCTCACAAATCTGCCTGGCTGTTTCCGGATTGGACCAGTGCAAAAGTGCAATTAAGTATGGCAGCCACTTTTCTGTGGGCACCCAGAAGCCCCATTCCTTAATCAGGTCGACAGAGCCAGCCAGATCCCTTAATACTGGATCGACCTCCCAGTAATTGACACCGGGGAAAATAAACGGCCACACTTTAAGTTCCTCGAGCCGCCTCAGCATGCGGCTTGCTTCCTTTTCCACAAGTATATGCTTTAACTCCTCCCAAATTCTTTCGGGAGTAACCTTTGCCAGCACTTCCTGCCTTACCGCTTCCTTTAAAAAATTAAGTGTTTGCTTTTCAATTTCAAAACCATACCTTTGTTCGAAGCGGATTGCCCGAAGAATTCTAATGGGGTCCTCAATAAAGCTCAGGTTGTGTAAAATTCTGATCAAGCCTTGATCCAGATCATCACGCCCGTCAAAAAAATCAACAATGCTGCCGAACTTTTTATCATTCAAGCAAACGGCCATGGCGTTGATGGTAAAATCACGTCGGTAAAGGTCCTGGTGCAATGAGGAACTTTCAACCTGCGGCAGAGCGGCCGGATAGGCATAAAACTCCACCCGGGCCGTAGCGATATCTATGGTTAAGTCCTCAGAAAAAATAACTTGCGCCGTGCCAAATTGCTGGTATTTCCTTATTTTTACCTGAAAAGCCTCGCTCATAGCCGTGGCCAGCTTTATTCCGTCCCCTTCCACCACCAGGTCTATGTCAATACTGTTTTGACCAAGCATGACATCCCGGATCATGCCGCCGGCAGCGTATAATTTAAAACCGAGGCCGTATGCAATTTTTCCTGCCTCTTTCAGGATGCCCCAAACATGAGCTGATAGATTGCGGCGCATAATCCAGCTGATATTGCGCCTGGAAATATGGTTTCCATTGTTATACACTATCCGGTGCCGGGACTGAATCTCTCCATGCAGCGTGCGCAGCAGATCCGTCCGGGAAACAATACCGACCGGCCTGCCGTCATCATCAACAACAGGCACCCTGCCGATATCGCGATTGATCATCAGATCCTGAATCTCTGAAACCGGCATGTCGCTCGGAACAGAGACCACTCTTGCACTCATAAAGCCTTTTACCGGCGCGTGCCCCAGTCCATGGTGATTGGCTTTTTCCACATCGCGGCGGGATATGACACCGATTAGCTTTTCGCCCTTGACCACGGGTAAGCCGGTATGGCCGTAGCGCAGCATAATTTGGCCCGCCTCTGCTATACTCATGTCAGGACCCACTGTTTTAACAGGCGAAGTCATTATGCCTGCCGCGCAAAGCGGTGGCCTGATACTGCTGTAAATGACATCAAGGAGTTCCCAGGCTACTTCATCAAGATCGCCGTTTTTAACTGTTGCCGAAGCTGCCCCGGCATGGCCGCCACCTTTGAAATGTTTTAGTATTTCACCAACGTTGGCCTGGGGAATGCTGCTCCTGCCGACGATATGAACACGGTCTTCCATTTCAACCAGCACGAAAACGACATCCAGCCGCTCTATTTCAGAGATTGTATGAGTGATCATGGCCAACCCGACTATAAACTCATCTGTTTTAGCACGGGTCATTAACACTTTGACACCGTTGATCTGGTGTCTGTCCGCGTTGATCAGAAGATCTTTAAATAAGCTTTTTTGCTCCTCTGTCATGGGACGCCCCAAAAAGTCCGAAACCACCGCCAGGTTGGCCCCTGCCTTTAACAGATAGGCAACCGCCTCGACATCCCGGGGTGTGGTGTTGGTAAACATCAGCGAGCCGGTATCACCATAGATCCCGAGACAAAATATGGTGGCTTCCAGTGGTGAGACGGGCAAGCCGGCTTCTCTGATCTTTTCTGTCAGCAGAGTTACGGTTGCCCCCACAATTTCCGTCTGTTCCAATGATCCATGCAAGTCACCGTCTGCCCGTGGATGGTGGTCGTAAATATGTATGTCGACACCGCTCGTTTTTGCGATCTCCCCGATGGGGCCAATCCGGCGCGGACTTTTTGTATCCACCAGGATGATCCGATTAACTTTTTTCAAGTCAATTTGCTTGGCATTGTAAAAACTTATGGCGTCTTTATGCAGAGAGAGAAATTCCTCCACATTCCTGGCAAGTTTCCCCGGCAAAATCATAGCTGCTTCAGGGTAAAGCCTTTGAGCCGCCACCATGGATGCAAACCCGTCCATATCGGTGTTGGTATGGGTTGTAATAACGTCCACAATTAACCTCCGATACTATTTAGGTAGTCAGTAATCAGAATGTACCAAGCCGGTTCTCTCATTCCGACTCCATACTACTGATTATTTCCAGATGCTGAGTAGTTACAATGATACATTAGTTTTATATTATACCATAATTGCAAATGCCCTGACAGGTTAATTTTGTAACCGTCAGGGCATGGGAGCTATCTTGCAAGCGCAGCGAAGCAATCTCAACTAGGCAGTGCCGGCTTCGGCCAGCTTAACCGTTCCTTTTTTCTTTAAACGGTCGGGAACCAGGTCATTTCTAAGCAAATCATCGTAGGTTTCCCTGGCCACGATTACATCTGCTTCACCTTCCCGCACCAATACCATGGCGGGGCGCGGCAACCGGTTATAATTCATGGACATGGAGTAGTTATAAGCACCTGTGGCCGATACGGCAAGTATGTCGCCTGGCTGCAGAGCGGGCAGTTCGATATCCCAGATCAGCATATCACCTGATTCGCAGCATTTGCCGGCAATAGATACTTTTTCTTCGATTGGCTCGGCAGCCCGGTTGGCGATGATGGCCTCGTACCTGGACTGGTACATGGCCGGTCTGGGGTTGTCACCCATGCCTCCGTCCACCGCAACATACTTACGCACCCCCGGGATGTCTTTAATTGCCCCCACCGTATATAGGGTTGTTCCGGCGGGACCGCTGATGGAGCGTCCCGGCTCCACCATAACCCTTGGCATGGGCAGGTGGTATTTTTCGGCCAGTTCTTGCACTGCCCGAACAGCTGTGTCGGCATATTTTTCCACTGACTGAGGTTCATCACCCAGGGCATAATAAATCCCCAGCCCTCCCCCAAGATTCATTTCATAGGGTGCCCACCCGGTCTCAGCTTTCACCTCCCTGGCAAAAGACATCATCACATCGGCAGCATGAGCGTAAGACTCCAGCTCAAAAATCTGGGAGCCGATATGGCAGTGGAACCCGGTAAGATTGATATTTTCCAGGCCCAGGGCTATTTTTACCGCTTCCATGGCCTGGCCGGTTTCAATGGCCATACCGAACTTACTGTCCACCTGTCCTGTTTTAATATACTCGTGGGTATGGGCCTCCACTCCCGGCGTCAGCCGCAGTAAAACGCGAGGCTTGACTCCAGCTTCTCCCGCCAGGTGGTTCAACGTTTCCAACTCATATAAATTGTCAGCCATGATGCGCCCAACTTTGAAATCCAGAGCCATTTTTAATTCAACCCGGGTTTTATTGTTGCCGTGAAAGAATACTCGCTCCATGGGAAACCGGGCCTTCCATGCCGTGTATAACTCTCCGCCGGATACCACGTCCAGGCTCAATCCTTCTTCCGCTATAATATGGCAGATAGCCATGGTCAGCAGAGTTTTACCGGCATAGATAACAGTGCCGTCGTATTTGTCAGTAAAGGCCCGGTAATAATTGCGGCAATTTTGACGGAATTGCTGTTCGTCCATTACATATAAGGGTGTGCCAAAACGCTTGGCCAGATCTACGGCATCGCACCCTCCGATTTCCAGGTGTCCCTTATCATTAATTTTCATTGTTCCCTGCAATTTCATCAGTTTCATGCCCCCATTCAATTACACTATTTTATGCTCCAGCAAACAAAAAAGCCTCCGTCCCAATAAGAGCGAAAGGCCACTGTTCTTTAACGCAATCCTTGCTCTCCTCGGTGAATAGCCCTCCACCCGGAAATAGAGCCCGGGTGACAGTCCGACGCCTGTTTGACGCCGGCCCAGCCCGGCATTTACGGGGTTTTAGCCGGACTTCGGCAGTTTACCCTTTCATTACGGATCATCGCATTCCCGGTCCTCACCGTAATTACTTATGCAAACCGCACCTCTACTCACCCCCTGTTGGAGATGAGGTATTATATTTTGCACATTTTAACATAAACAATTTATATTAGTCAATTTATAAAAGAAATGGCCACCGTCGCTTCCTCGCAATAACATAAAGAGGGGGTGGTAAATATACCACCCCCGGAGTTTCTGCAAGCGTATTACTCTGCAAGCTATTATCCAGTATATGTATAACTTAGAAGTCAGTAGCAAGAACTAGAGAACCTGTGCGGGACATTCTGAATTCCGACTCCCGACTCCTGAATACCTTAATTAAATCTTGGGCAAGTTGCCTAAAGCCTTGTTTAAAATACCCTCGGGAAGTGGATAATCCTCAAGTTTTCCGGCCATAAAGGCATCGTAAGAAGGAAGGTCAAGCAGCCCGTGCCCGCTTAAATTAAACAGTATGGTTTTGGCTTCTCCGGCTTCCCGGGCTGCCAGCGCTTCATTTATGGCACATTGAATGGCATGGGATGATTCCGGTGCGGGTACAATCCCTTCATTCCTGGCAAACAAAATCGCGCCTTCAAAAATAGCTGTCTGTCCCAGTGAAGTGGCTTCAATTATGCCGTCTTTCAGCAGCTGGCTTACCAGCGGTGAATCACCATGGTAGCGCAAACCGCCGGAGTGGATTCCCGGAGGCATAAACTCAGCTCCCAGAGTATACATGTATAAAAGCGGCGTCAGCCCGGCCACATCGCCATAATCGTAGCCAAGCACGCCCCTGGTCAGGGTTGGACAGGCCGAAGGCTCTACCGCTATAAACCTTGTCTTGGCACCATTTACAATTTTATCATGAATGAAGGGGAAAGCCATGCCGCCAAAGTTGCTGCCTCCGCCGCAGCAGGCAATTACAATGTCAGGATAATCCCCGGCCTTGGCCATTTGCTCCTTGGCTTCAAGACCAATAACAGACTGGTGAATCAAAACATGGTTTAACACGCTGCCCAGGGCATAGTTGGTATCGTCACGCTGAGCGGCAATCTCCACTGCCTCACTGATAGCAATACCCAGGCTGCCCGGTGAATCGGGATCGGCTGCCAGCAGTTTACGCCCTGATTCAGTTTCAGTACTGGGACTGGGGAAAACAGACGATCCAAAAATTTGCATTACTGAACGGCGATATGGTTTTTGCTGGTAACTTACCTTAACCATGAAAACCTTGCATTCCATATTGAAAAAATTACAGGCCTGACTTAAAGCCATGCCCCACTGACCTGCACCGGTTTCTGTGGTTAGCTTGGTAATTCCTTCTTGCTTATTATAATAGGCTTGGGGTAGAGCTGTATTCAACTTGTGGCTGCCCGGAGGGCTGGCGCCCTCATATTTATAGTAAATTTTAGCCGGAGTATCCAGCGCTTTTTCCAGACGCCTGGCCCTGTACAGGGGTGAAGGACGCCACAGCTTGTATATTTCGCGCACTTCGTCGGGTATTTCAATCCAGCGTTCCTGGCTGACCTCCTGCTTAATCAACTCCATGGGAAATATCGCCGAAAGATCCTCCGGTCCCACCGGTTCCTTCGTTGCAGGATTTAGCGGCGGTTTCGGCAAATTAGGCATGTCCGCCATGATATTATACCATTTTTCGGGCATTTCTTTTTCAGAAAGTAGAATTTTTACATCACTACTCATCTTTACTCAGACTCCTCTCTACTCAGGTTTAAAAAATATAAAACCATTGTAGACTAGGTCAAATCTTTATGCAATAGCGCGCTAACTAATTTTTTCACTTTGTTCCAGCACATTACTCCACCGGCCGCAGCGGTCACCCCAGCGGGCAATAACTTTTTCTGATTCGGTTATTTCCACGACTTCACAAACATTGGGACAACCGTCGCAGGCAAAGCCGCCAGCCTTAAAATCTTTATCGGCGACTTCAAACCCGTAAAAATCAGTATTTTTGCGGGAAGTTGCCTCACGTGCCAGCAGCGCCGCCCCCAGGGCTCCCATAACATTGAAATACGGCGGGATAATGACTTCCGTTTCCAGCGACTTTTCAAAGGCCCACTTCATACCGGAGTTAGCCGCCACTCCGCCTTGAAATACTACCGGGGCAAGGATTTCCTTGCCTTTACCCACATTATTTAGATAATTGCGCACCAGCGCCTCACACAGCCCGGCCAGTATATCCTCCACATTATAACCCATCTGCTGCTTATGGATCATATCGCTCTCGGCAAAGACGGCGCAGCGTCCGGCAATCCGCACCGGCACCTTGGCTTGCAGCGCCAGCGGGCCAAACTCCTCTATGTCGATATTCAACCGGGAGGCCTGCTGGTCCAGAAAAGATCCGGTTCCCGCGGCACAAACGGTATTCATGGCGAAATCGGCGACAACACCATTGCGTAAAACAATGATTTTGGAATCCTGGCCCCCGATTTCCAGAATGGTTTGAACTCCCGGGACTACATTGGAGGCAGCGATGGCATGGGTTGTAATTTCATTTTTAACAATATCCGCGCCGGTTATTACCCCGGCCAGGTGCCTGCCGCTGCCGGTCGTGCCTACTCCGGCCACTTTAATTTTAGACGGCAGGGCAATTTTCATCATTTTCAGACCTGTCTGCACAGCTTCAATCGGCTTGCCCCTGGTGCGCAGGTAGATACTGTGTTTGACTGTGCCGTCTTCTCCCATCATCACAAGATTTGTGCTAACCGAACCGACATCAATTCCAAGATATCCGTACATGATCAGGCCAGGCCCTCCCTAAGTTGTTTTTTTCTCGTCAGCAAATCCACAAATGCTTCCAATCTTGTCACCAATCCCGCCTCACCGGACTGTTCATCAACAATGAGCGTCATCACCGGTATACCCATATCATCACTTATCCGGGGCAGGATGCTTTGAGCTACAATTTCTGGCATACAAGTAAACGGAAGCACCTGCAACACCCCGTCATAACCTTTTTCAGCGTATAAAATTGTATTGCCCACTGTTTCCAGGCCGTGCCCGCCGACAAAATGGCCCAGATAAGCAACCGCTTTTTGCAGGGCCTCCTTGCTGGAACGAACATTGCGGCCAAAGCCCATAAACAGGTGATCATTAATCCATTCGCTTAAAAAAATGGACCGGTCGACCTCCACACCCATTTCCCCGAGTTTTTTCTCTATATCCATATTGGCAAACGGCTCCAGCAAAGTATATATTTCACCAACAATGCCTATCCGGACAACCTGTCTGTGTTCATCAAGCTTAATACTTTGCATTATTGCCATAGCCCGCTCTGCGGCTACCGGCAGTTCTTCCGGCTGCCGTACCGCGACAATTTCCGCCAGTGCGGTTTTAAAAGCACGGTCGGTTGCGCCCCGTAAGATTTCGCGCGGCCTGGCATAGTGGGCCATTTGCTCCAACTCATCCACTGCCTGGGCTTTCTTATAACCAAAATTGATTCCTTTAACGACTTGCCGCCAGGAGCTGTTGCCGGTAATATGCCTGATCTTGCCCAGCAGTTCGCCAATGTGCTTTTCAGGCGGTTCAAGGACCACTAAATCATACCGGTAGCCCAGATCCTGCAAAATTGCGTGCTCCACCTGCGCGTAATAGCCAAATCTGCAGGGACCGCAGCCCCCGGCCATCACCATGGTATCGGCACCCAATTCCGCTGCTTCCATAAAATTGCCCAAATTCAGTTTTAACGGCATACAGGCAAACTCGGGCCCGTGTTTAACCCCCAGCAGAAGTGTTTTTTTAGTGGTGGGCGGCGGAAGGGCAACTTCCACTCCCAGGTATTCAAGCATAGCTTTAACACATATCCACATATAACCCATGTGGGGATAGGTCACTATCAAATTATTGCACCTCGCCTCCGACTTGTTACAACGTTATAAAGTGACGGCCACATCCGCCAGGTTGCGGCGCCAGCGCACCATATCCAAAAATGCTTCTAAACGGGTAACCATCCCAGCCTCCCCGGTGTGTTCATCCAGGGTCAGCACCAGCAGGGGTTTGGTAGACCTGCTGCGGGCAAATCTCTCTATCAGCTCGCCGGTCATAGAATCCGGCCCGCACCCGAAAGAGGCCACGTGAATCAGCCCGTGTATTTCCGGTTCGTTGAAATAGCGATAAGCGGCACCGATCATGCGCTGATTTAATGTCCAAAACAACTGTTTGGGAAGTTTGCCGGCCTCCCTCCTGATCACGCTCTCGGCCAGGTGATCAGCAGTTACCACGTTGACACCGCTTTCAGACAGCCGTTTAATCATATCCATACTAATAAAACGATCGTAAATGTTATAGGGGTGTCCGATTACGGCTATAGTTACATCAGCCATCCCGTTGTTTCCATTGCTGCACAATGTTTTTAACTCGCCCGGCAGCAATCCCGACTCCAGCTGTTTACAATATTCTCCAAGTGCCTGACACGAAGCCCGGTAGGCCAGGTAGATACGGGCGGGATTTTTGGTAAAGATTTTCCCCAGTGCTTGATAGAACGTATAGGTATTGCTTCCCCTGCGGTATAAGTCCAGGTTAATATCAATAACCGGCGGCAAATTATCAATTGTGTTGCGAACCATGTCGGGAAATCCCAAAAACTTGGGACAAATATACTCGCGCCTGGCCATGCTGACCATGCGTGGTAAAAATAGATAATCTACCCGATCCTTTAGATCGAGAACATGTCCTACAGCCAGTTTAACCGGCAGACAGGCCTCGTCGACGGTAGAGCGCAATCCCTTCTCCAGCAGCCCGCGGGTGGTCTTGTGAGAAACAACCGGTTCAACGCCAAGGTGCTGAAAAAAGGACAGCCACTGGGGATAGAAGTAGTAGTAGAGCAGAGCCCTGGGTATACCAACTTTTATTGACATTTTTAACCTCCGGAAAGTCTTAAATCAGGAGTCAGAATTCAGGAGTCAGAATAATTATTTGACTGCCGGCTGCTGACTACTAAATTCGAAGTAGTACTTGGTGACAATCTGCATAGTAACCAATACATTAGATTATTATGGACTAAAATTTAGCTGCGTATACTACCCTGAAAAATTCTCACGCTACTTGTTACTGGCGCATAGATGTTATCTTATAAAGAGATAAAGCAGCCCGTAGGCTGCACTTGGAAATTTATTAGGTTTCTTAAATAACCTTTTATTACTTCTGTTTATCGTTTTTATCTTTTGGGTTGCTATTGCCATTCTTGCCCTGTTCTTTGCCGACCTTGCGGGCCGGGACAGGCACACCCTGACGGTCGGAATCACGCGGGTGTACTATTTTGGGCCGGATATTGCTTGTGGGGACCGGTTTGCGAATCAGTATGTTCAATAATGCTTTGGCGTTAAATGGAATCACCGGCCAGAAGTACGGGATACCGAAGGATTTGCTGAACACCAACAGCGCCATAATCAAGGCCAAGCCGATGATCATCCCGGGTAATTTGAACAAACCCACCATTACCAGCAGGAACAGGCGAAACAGGCGGTTCACCAGGCTAAGTTCATAACTGGGAGTAAGATAATTGCCTACCACCACAGCGGCGGTGTACATAATTACTTCCGCGTTAAACAGCCCTACGCCAACGGCCATATCCCCTATCAACAAGGCGGCAATGATACCGACTGCCGTGGCCAGCGCCGTCGGTGTGTGGATTGTTGCCATTCTAACCATATCCACTGCTATTTCTGCAATCAGAAACTGGAGAAATATCGGTACTTTCCCGACTTTATCCGGACCGATGAAGGACAGCCAATTGGGTAATATTTGCGGCTGCAAAACTGCCAGCAGCCACAGGGGCGTTAAAATAATGGAAGCAGCCACTCCGATAAATCTGATCCACCGCAAGTATATTCCAATCGAAGGGCTCTGGCGGTATTCTTCTGCATGCTGCAAATGATGGAAATAAGTAACCGGCGCTATCATTATACTGGGTGAAGTATCAACCATAACCAGCACATGCCCCTCCAGCAGGTGTATGGCCGCCACATCGGGTCTTTCCGTGTACCTTACACGGGGCAAAGGGTTCCAGTAACTGCCCGGCAAAATTAATTCTTCCACAGCTTTCTCAGCCATGGGAAGGCCATCGATATTGATGCTTGATATTTTCTCCCTGATGGTTTGCACCAGGTCTTCATTGGCGACATCTTCAATATAGGAGATAACAATATCCGTTTTAGAACGGTTCCCTGCCTGGATATACTCCATGCGCAGTTTGGGATCGCGAATACGCCTTCTGATCAGCGCTGTGTTGAAAACAAGGGTTTCCGTAAACCCGTCTCTTGAACCTCGCACCACCTTTTCCAGGTCCGGCTCCTGGGGACTGCGTGCAGGGTATGTGCGCACGTCCAGTATGATGCCATGGTCAATGCCGTCAACCAGCAGCACCAGGGGACCGGATAACATTTTTTCGATCAGGTCTTCCAAATACTCGGTTTGATCAACTTCAACGTAATTAATGTGCTGGTAAAAGAGCTTTTTAAAAGCATCCACCGACAGGTCCTGCCGGTCCAGTGCCGTTAATTTTTGCAGGATTTCCACCATTAGGTCGGCATTGGCGAAGGCGTCCACGAAAACCATAAGCACCTTTTTGCCGCCTATTTCCATTTCCCGCCTGACTAGGTCAAAATTTTTATCAAAAGCAAGTTTTTCATCCAGCAGGTCCTGGTTAACCTTAAGATCTTTACTCAGACTGGTTTTATCTTCAATTGCAGCGGGCGCCATCATATCCACTCCTTTTAAGAATTTCCCGCAGCGCTTTAGTAGTTAAGGGCGCACCAAAAGCATAATCATCAGCCCCGTCCATTTTGCCTACATCACCAATGCCGATGACTACCGGCAATTTTAGATCATCTAAAACCTCAACGGTATCGCCATTAATGGTTTGCTCCTTAAAATCGTTCACCCGGCCCAGTTTGTCCACGGGACCGTCAATTAGATTTCCGTTACAATCCACCGATATATCCACATGTGCGCCTTCAGTCTCCACCGTGTTGGAAGCAACTGCCAGAGCGCCTAAAATGTTAATATCGGGATGGCCGGCAATATAAGCCAGCGCCGATTCACCACGGCCCTGGCCGTGGTAGCCTTTGTCATCCAGCATTACCACCACCGGATCATGAGCCGCCTTTTTGATTAGTTTAACAAGTTCTTCACCGTTTAAAACAGTAGGATTACCGGCGGAGGCTGATATACACCTGGCTCCTATATTACGAGCTGCAGTTTCTACGGTTTTCTTGGCAACCATATCACCATCGGTTACGACTATGACATTTACAGGCTTATTCACCATCAAAGACTCCTTGGATTGATTAAGTTGATCTCGTTAACCGCCGCTAAGACTCCCGCCTCGCATAAGGAAAGGGGACACACCTCTACTTATGGGTCAAACTTTTGGGTCGAGGTATGTCCCCAACGTATGGGTCAAAACCCCACCTGAACCAAGTCTTCTTTATTATTTGTCGTTCGTTTGTCGATTAGAAAAGTAAAGACACCTCGCGGTGTCTTTAACTGGTATGGGCAATTTTTACGTTGGCTCTATAGTCTACAACTCTTCCATTGTCCACATTGGCTGTAAAGTTTACCACTTCCACACCAACTATATTATGAACGTTTCTTGACGCCTCGGAAACAGCTGACTGCACCGCACTGCGCCACCCTTCCTTGGATTCCCCGACCATTTCCATAACTCTAATCTGCATAATCATTTCCTCCTTTAGTTACTATGATTCTTACGGCAATTGTATTATTTGTCATATACGTTTTTTTATTCGTTATCGGTTAAACCCCATTCTAATTGACATTTTCCATCATCTCGTGCAGCTTTTTCAGCGCCTGGCGTTCCAGGCGTGAAACCTGTACCTGCGAAAGCCCAAGTTTATCTGCAATTTCCCCCTGCGTTTTATCACCAAAAAACCGCCAAAGCAAAATTAATCTGTCCCTGTCCGGAAGTTGCTTGAGTACTTCTTTTATAGCAATGTTGTCAAGCCAGTTAAGGTCATTACCATCACTTTCGCTCAACTGGTCCAGCAAATAAATCGGGTCTCCGTCATCCTGATGCAGAGTTTCGTAAATTGAAGCAGGTGCCTGAACTGCTTCCAGGGCAGTTATAACCTCTTCGCGAGATACGTCCAATTCGTCGGCTATTTCAGAAATGGTTGGCTCTCTACCCAGTTTGGATACCAGCGACTCCCGGGACTGCTGAATTTTATAAGCTGTTTCTTTAATCGAGCGGCTTACCTTTATTGGATTATCGTCCCTTAAAAATCGCCTGATTTCACCGACAATCATCGGTACGGCATAGGTTGAAAAACGCACATTATATGATAAATCAAATTTATCAATT
This sequence comes from Desulfotruncus arcticus DSM 17038, assembly GCF_900113335.1. Taxonomy (GTDB): domain Bacteria; phylum Bacillota; class Desulfotomaculia; order Desulfotomaculales; family Desulfallaceae; genus Desulfotruncus; species Desulfotruncus arcticus. Next base: position 118,471 of record NZ_FOOX01000001.1, on the reverse strand, counting down.
GCTTTCATTAAGCCAATACAACCGATTTGAAAAAGATCTTCCAGCTCATAGCCCCGGTTCTGAAACCTTTTGACCAGGTTGAATACCAGCTTCAAGTTGCAATTCACCAGCCTCTCCCTGGCCTGGGCGTCCCCCGCCTGGGCTCTGGCCAATAATTGTTTCATTTCCTCATCTTTTAGCAATGGAAAACGGGGCAAATTCATTTCAATTAATCTACTGCTCATGGACGCCCTCCTAGTGCTCTCGCACCGCTGCCCGGCCGGGAGCCCTCACTTTCCTAACCATTTTTACTCTGGTCCCCCGCCCCGGTTCCGATTTTACATCCAGCTTGTCCATAAATGATTGCATAAAGGCAAAGCCCAGCCCCATTCTTTCGGGGTCAGTGGAATAGGCCGGCTCAAGCGCTTTGGCGATATCATCTATCCCTCTACCTGTATCGATTGTCTCTATTTCCAGGTAGTTATCCGCTACTCGGATTTCAAGCCTGACGTTTTGATCGGGATCACTGGCGTAACCATGTACAATTGCGTTGGAAACCGCCTCAGATACCGCCACTTTTAACTCCTCTAATTCAGATAAAGTAAAATCCAGCTGGGAAACAAACGCCGTCACCGCCACCCTGGCAAAGGCAACGTTCTCCGCCCGGCTTGAAAATTCAATTACCGCCTTATTCATATCTGTCCGCCCCCTTAAATCTCAAAGAGTCAGAATTCAGCAGTCAGAATAATATACTAAACAATAAACTTTTCTGTTCTTTCTTTAGTACTCCTGACTCCTGTCTTCTGCCTCCTGACTCCTTACTAGTTACACATTATTTTACCGTAAATAATTAAAAAACGAGTTAAGATATCTTATCAATTACCTCGGCAGCAGTATTATATTCTTCCATCAGGTTTAACAAGCCGGACAATTCCAGCACCTTTTTAACCTGGGGTTTGGCTCCGGCCAGGAAAACTTTTCCGCCTTTACCGGCAACTTTTTTATATCTTCCCAAAATAACGCCAAGGCCTGAACTATCGATAAAATCAACTCCGCTTAGATCAATCACAAGTTGCCCCGACCCGTAATTATCCAGTGCCCGGTCTACATCCTCACGCAATGAATCCGTTATGCTTATATCAATCTCTCCAAAAACAGCTACCAGCAGGCAGTTTTTTTCTTTTTTAATAGCATAGTTCACTTGCGTCTCACCTCTTGATATATTTGTTAGATTTTACCATACAAACCATTTCGATGCAAACAATTGCTAAATATAAAAAGGGACAATTTACCGCTAAGTGCATTGTCCCTTTTAACCACAAATCATTTAACTCCAAAAACCTTGTTCATGACTTTATACATTTGTTGGAAAACAGATGCTTTACCGACGTTGGACTGGGCCAACAGCGGGAACCTTTGAAGCTCCCGGCCATCAAGCTTTACTACAAACTCACCAATTTTTTGTCCCTTTTTCACAGGGGCTTCGAGCCCGTCTTTAATGACTTTCTCGCTGCGGATATTTTTCTTTTGTCCTTTAGGGACAGCAACGGCAATTTCTTCAGCTGCGACAACGCCGACCTGTTCCATAACACCTTTATCGACTTTTACGGTATCCAGCTTATCACCTTTTTCGGCGAAATTAACGGATTCGTAACGGGCAAAGCCATAATTAAAGATTTTTATCGTTTCTCTGAAATGGCTTCTGGGCTCCGGTGTACCCAATACAACTGAAATTAACCTTAAACCGTCCCTTTTTGCCGTTGTGGCCAGGCAATATTTGGCTTCGTTGGTCCAGCCGGTTTTGCCTGCATCGACCCCGCGATACCATTTTAAAAGCTTGTTGGTATTCCACAGGACAAAATCGCCGCCCCGAAGGTCATAGCGATATATGGAAGAGGTTTTTCTAAATTCGGAATACTTCAATGCTTCACGCAGTATTACTGCCATATCGCCGGCGGAGGTATAGTGTCCTTCAGCCGGTAAGCCGGTTGGATTAGCAAACTTGGTATGGTTGCAGCCCAGTTCTTTAGCTTTAGCGTTCATCATTTCCACAAAGGCTTCAACCGAGCCGGCAATATGCTCGGCCACAGCGACGCTAGCGTCATTGGCCGACCCCACTGCTACTGAGATGAACATTTCTTTCATGCTCATTTCCTCACCCGGCTCGAGATAGACTTGCGAACCGCCCATTTTCCACGCGTTTTCCGAAACGGTAACCCGGTCTTCAAGGCTGATTTTTCCCTGCTCCAGGGCTTCACACGCCAGCAGCATGGTCATTAATTTGGTCACACTGGCCATTGGCAGTTCCTTGTCCGGTTCTTTTGACCAGAGTATCTTGCCACTGTAGGCATCCATCAGCACTGCAGCCTCCGCCGTGGTCTCCAGGCCGGCCCCGGAGGGCTTTTCCTCAGTCGCTGCCAGCGCCGTTCCCGCCACAGCCAGAATAAGGAACAACAGCATAATATTAATTAACAAGATGTATCTGCGCTTCATAGACATCCCTCCCTGTTTTTATCGCTCAAAATATTATGTGGAGGATAATGAAAGTTATACGGCAAATAAAAAATCGCGCTCAATCAGTTCCCTTAGCGCGCGATTTTTATACTTTTATCCTTAGTTCCGGCCATAAATTTGGCCGGATGCTTATATTACTCAATAGTTTCCCAAATTAGTTGAGCCTTTTCCGGACTATTCACAGTAATTGTAAAAGCAGATGCTGTAAGTTTGGTTATCGCATCCAGCGCGTCTTTCCGGTTGGTGTGCAAAACCGCCAGTTCCTCACCTTTTTTAACAAAGTCACCCGTCTTTTTTGTTAAAACCAGACCGGCCGCATGATCAATAAGGTCGTCCTTGGACGCCCGGCCGGCTCCCAGCAGCATGGCTGCCCTGCCCACCTGCATTGTATCAATGTCGGCAACATAGCCCCCTTCAGGGGCGGCAACAGAGCTTTGATACCTCGCCGCCGGCAGTTTTTCCGGACTGTCAATAACAGAAGCGTTACCACCTTGTGCTTCAATAAGCTGCTTAAATTTTTGCAAAGCCTTACCTTGATTGAGCAAGTCCTTCAGGCGCGCCCTGGCGCCGGCAGTGTCCCGGCTGACTCCCCCCAGCACCAGCATGTGTGACCCGAGAGTTAGGCACAATTCTCTTAAATCCCCCGGCCCCTCGCCTACTAACGTGGTCAGGGCTTCCTTAACCTCAAGGGCGTTGCCCACTGCGCGTCCCAAAGGCTGTCCCATCTCGGTCACCACTGCCACCATGCGGCGGTTAACCAGCTTTCCGATGGCAACCATAGCTTGGGCCAAGGACGCTGCATCCTGTCTGGTTTTCATGAATGCTCCGCTGCCGCATTTTACATCCAGCAATATAGCGTCTGCTCCCGAGGCAATTTTCTTGGAGGTTACACTGGATGCGATTAGCGGAATGCTGTCCACCGTGGCCGTTACGTCACGTAAAGCATATAGTTTTTTGTCCGCCGGTGTTATGATACCTGTTTGGGCCATCAGGGCGATACCGATATCTTTTACTTGTCTGATAAAATCTTCGGGCTGCAAGTTGACATTGAAGCCGGGGATTGATTCCAATTTATCAATTGTGCCCCCGGTGTGGCCCAAACCACGCCCGCTCATTTTGGCCACGGGCACCCCGGCGGAAGCAACCAGGGGGGCCAGCACCAGAGTGGTTTTATCACCCACCCCGCCGGTACTGTGCTTGTCCACTTTAATACCCGGTATTTGTTCCAGGTTGATTACCTCGCCTGAATTAACCATGGCCATAGTCAGGTCAGCGGTTTCCCGCCCGGTCATGCCCTTAAAATATATCGCCATCAACAGAGCCGAAACCTGGTAATCCGGTATGGTTCCGGCTGTATAACCCTGAATAAAGTAGTTTATTTCCTCCCGGGTAAGTTCCCTGCCGTTTCGTTTTTTGTAGATCAAGTCATACATTTGCATGATAAATCACCTTAAATTAAAATTTCCTCCAAGAAACACTCGCCCACCGGAAAAATCAAACCAAACAAACCAGCTATGGTAGCGCCGATATCACTAAAACTTGAACGGGTCCCAAGGTTTATTCCCCGCCGTAATTGCTTGCCGTAAACCAGCAGCGGGACGTACTCCCTGGAATGATCCGTGCTGGCGGTGGTGGGATCACAACCATGGTCGGCAGTTATCATCAGTACATCCTGAGGCTGCATGGCAGCTATAATTTCCGGCAGCCGCTGATCGAATTCTTCCAGCGCGGCGGCATAGCCCCGGAAATCATTCCGGTGCCCGTACTGCTGGTCGAAGTCCACCAGGTTGGTGAAGATAAGCCCTTTAAATTGTCTGCGGGCCAACTCCAGTGTTTTATCAACACCGTCCATGTTGCCAACGGTATGTACAGACTCAGTTACCCCCTCACCGGCAAAAATATCATTAATCTTGCCCACTGCGGCTACTTCCATATTGTTATCCTTTAAAAGATTCAGCACTGTCCGGGCTGGGGGTTTGAGCGAGAAATCGTGACGATTGGCAGTTCTGTTGAAGTTTCCCGGAGTTCCGACAAAAGGACGCGCGATTACCCTGCCCACTGCGTGTTTTCCGGTCAGCAGTTCCCTGGCAATTCCGCACATCCGGTAAAGCTCCTCCAACGGTATCACTTCTTCATGCGCAGCGATCTGAAAGACACTGTCGGCGGAAGTGTAAACTATGGGTTTGGCAGTTTGTATGTGCAATGGTCCAAGTTCATCAATTATAGCCGTTCCCGAAGCCGCTTTATTACCAAGTATATCTCGGCCGATTTGTTCTTTGAACGGTTCAATTATTTCCGGGGGAAACCCATCAGGATATACGGGAAAGGGGCGGTCCAGTATAATTCCGGACATTTCCCAATGTCCCGTGGTGGTATCTTTACCCGGTGAGCGTTCCGCCATCTTACCATAGCAGGCCTCCGGATGATCTACGGGGGGAACGCCTGCAATATCGGTCAGTAAACCCAGTCCCATTTTACCGAGATTAGGCAGGTTTAAGCCCCCAACCGCCCTGGAACAGTTGCCCAGCGTGTTGCTGCCCACATCCCCATACTTGTCCGCATCCGGAAGAAATCCAATGCCGGCGCTGTCCAATACGATCAGCAGCACTTTTTTATCAGATGACATGTCCAAACCTCCAACTGCTTACCCGTCAACTCTTTTTAGAGCCCTGGGGTGCGATTTATTAAACGCTTCCCTTAACCTGGTGTCGGTAAGGTGAGTATATATTTGCGTGGTTGTTATATCCGCATGTCCCAACATTTCTTGCACCGACCTCAGGTCGGCCCCGTTTTCCAGCAGATGTGTGGCAAAGGAATGCCGCAGGGTATGGGGCGTAATTTCCTTGATCCCTGCTTTACGGGCATGTTTTTTAATTATTTTCCAAAAACCCTGCCTGCTTAATCTTTTTCCCCGCATATTCAAGAAAAGGGCGTTTTCGGTACGGTTTGCCGTTATTTTGGCCCTTCCCCTGCTCAGGTATTCCAACAAGTATTTTTTCGCTATTGATCCCACCGGTATGATTCGTTCTTTAGAACCTTTACCGGTACAACGGACATAGCCGGACTCAAGATCAACATGCTCAACATTTAGAGAAATCAATTCGGAAACACGCATGCCGGTGGCATACATTAATTCCAGCATAGCCTTATCCCTTAGCCCGGCAGGGTTGCCGATGCGGGGCTGCTCCAGCAGCAATTCCACTTCGGACTGGTCAAGTACCCCGGGCAATTTTTTCCCGGAGCCGGGGGACTCCAAATTAGTGGTAGGGTCCCTGGCAAGTAACCCCTCGTCCAGCAGGAACCTGCAAAACACCTTTAAAGCAGCCATATGCCGGGCTATGGTGGCAGGAGAACGTCCTAATTTTTTTAATTCCAGCAAATAGTTTAATACCAGCACCCTGTCGATCCGGCGGACATCCAGCACCTGGCGATTAGCGCAAAACGCCATAAAATTTTTAAGGTCAAATTGATATGATTCAACGGTATTTTTAGCTAAACCCCGCTCGACTGCAAGATAATCCAAAAAAATTGCAATCTGCATTTCCATTGTTCCCGACCCCCGATTTAATTTTAAATTCAACATAACCCCAGATCTTTCCTTTGTATCTAACAAATATGTAACAAATAAAACAAAAAGCCCTGGTTTACATAAGACGCTATCATAATTCACTCGCATCTAATAACAACCGGGCTTAGTTTATGTATGTCACTTTGGTTGGGTGTTCCTCCACACCAAAGCCTTGACCCCTAAGAGGAGGTGTGTCCCCTTTCCTTACAGCGCTGTAAAGCTGAACAGAGAGTAAAAGTAAGATACAAAGAATTAGTATGAGTCTAATCAACAGCATAACTTTATCTTTTAATCTGGTTATGACAACAAAGAACATAAAACCTGCCTCCTGTTGCACTGCCAAAAAATTACCAACCGGCAAAAAGCGAGGCTGAATATTTGGTAAAACCCGGAGTTATATAGGCTTCGGTTAGAGCCGCTAAAACAAAAGCAGCCAATACGCCCGTCATAACCAGTGAATAGCTTAAAAATGCAGGCCAGATTATCGTTCTGGAATTAAAGAACCTTTTAATCAATAAGATAGAAAAAGAAAGCGAAGCCGTTCCGCCAATAATCATGGCCGGGATGTAAAATATATTGTGAGGCAGCATTGATAATAATATCACCAGAAATCCGTGCAATTCGTTATCCATAATTAAAAACCCTATACTGAAGCCTAGTATGAAACCGCGGAAAAAGATATAAGTTAAAACCAGGGGCAGGCAGATTATCGTCAGTCCCAGAATGTACATTACAACGACTACAATGATATTGTCATATAAAGCCCCTCTGGCAGCCTGCCCCTTTTCAATATCCAGTTCGGCCGCCTGGGATAAAAACGACTGCAGGTATTGATGCAATTCCTGGGCTTGGTCATCTTGAAGTGTATTGGCTCCCAGCGAACCTAATAATATACCTACGCTAAAAACTATAATTACGATTAGATACAGCGGCCAGCTCTTTTTAAGGGAGGCGGTCCAAATCCGGCGTAAATATTCCATATAACCGTTCCCCCTACAACCTGTCCATGGCTTTATTGGTAATTTATATGTCAGGCCAGCCGCTGATATTCTTCTAAAATAGCCTTGGTAATGTACTCAGCGGCCAGGATATCTTCCATGGAGTTACCACTGGCCGCGACAACCGTTATACCGGTGTTAAGCAAGTTTGCGTGTTTTATCGCCCGGGACGCCGCCGCCCGGGCCGGAGCGGAACCTTTTTTAGACATTGTTCTGGCTACAGTGCCTGTTAAAACAACCTGTGCCCCTGCTTGCACTGCTGCGTCATAGGCTACGCCGCCCGTTGATGTTGCGGCGATAACCACCTTATCGCGAAAGTCACATAGTCTGACGGTTTCGGCCCCGATATTGGGCAATACTGAACCAACCTTTGCCGCTGTCCGGGCCAGCCCGCCGCACAGCCTAGTTATTCCGCTTAATCTTTGCTCGTCCGAACCAACCCTGGGCTCGGCCACCAGGATCACCTCGGCCTCCTTTTTTTTTGCCAGGCGGCCTGCCAGCAAACCTACTTTTTCCGGGTTAATCGGCACCGGAGGCGCTGCGGCATCCGGCGCCGCACCGAACACGGCCAGAGCACCGGCATCCAGGGCGGCTTCCAGAGTAGTGGACATATCGATCACGTCAACGATTACCACCACATCCCCGTTTCTGGCAGCTTCTGCCGCACCACTGGCATTAATACCCAGTTTAACTGTGTTAATTTTCATGCGGGTCCCTCCGGAATATATTAACCTTCAACCGCATAATGTTTGGTATATATTGGTTGAAGGTTGGTGTGGTTATGCGTATTCTTATCTCTAGAAACTGTTTTTGCTACTGCGGCAAAATAGGCGATTTACAAAAACTATTACAAAGCTGGTCTCAATCCCGGCTAACTGTGAAGGACTTTTTAACTTCCTCTTTGCACTAGTCTAGTCTTTCCGTCCTACCGCCATTTTACCGGCATGGATGCCGGCGGCGCCTGCAGCCAGGAAAAATGCCGGGTCGTCCTGGATGGTCCGGCCCATTGATTTAACATTAATACTTTGTTGCTGTAATAATTCCAGCGCGGGGGCGCCGTCCTCCGTTGCCAGCCGATGCTTTTGATCCAACCCGGCCGCCTTGGCCTGTTCCCCAATAATCGCGGCAAGATGATGGGGCAACCGGGGGAACACTATGGTGCTCGGAGTTAGTGCAACGGAACCCAGTGCCGTAATCGTATGGTGACTGATTCCCCGGTGTCTTTCGCGCTGATCGGCAAAGCTGATCCGGGGGATGGCGACGGGTTCCCCGGCTAAGATATTTACAGCGTTAACTATTTCCCCCTGCTCCACTCCCGTAAACCCGAATTTCGAAGCTGAACCAACTATACCCGGCCCCATGGCCACAATCACCGCATCGGCTTTAGCAGCGGCCACGGCAGCCTGCAGTGCGGTATAGACGTTAATGGTTTCCCAGTCTCCGCCAAAGGCGTGCCCGCAGGTAATTGCAGCATCAATCAATCCCTTTTGTTTTAGCTCATAAACCAGCTCGCTCAGCCACAAGGGCAGCGCCGCCCCGTCCGTCATGATATAAACTATCCTGGCTTCTTGGCCCATAGCTGCTCTGATTCCCGCAGCGGCGGGAGCAAGCATGCTGTGCAAAGTCCCAATCACCACAGGTAAGCCGTCCAGTGATTCTGTCCGGTTGATCTTTTCCGCCACAGGGCTTTCGGGTTCTTCGGCAGCCAGCACTTTAACCTGCCCCGGAGTGTAGCGGAGCTTCATAATGTGGCCAGGCTCGTTCATTTCCTTTTCCGGGGAAGTCAAGTTGGCCATTACAAAATGTGCGCCGCCGGTGCCCAGGTTTTTGGCCACCGCCGTCGTATTAAGCAATACCCCGTCGCCCTCAGCCACCGGCCCGGTTATGGCATCATAATTATAGGCCCTGCCCGTGCTTTCACCTGGTATTTCCACCAAAACAGCTGTTATTCCCGGACGCCGGGATAGAATTGTTTGGACTGTCCCCCGCCTGATTCTGATCACATTAAAGCTCCTTTTCCGCCGCTTCCCTGATGATGGCCAGAACATATTCCGCATCTTTAACCAGGTCGTCAACCGCAATATATTCTTCGGTAGTATGAACTTTTTTCATGGCGATGCCCAGGTTTACGGAAGGGATACCGTTTTGATTTAATATATGAGTGTCACTGCCGCCGCCGGTGCCTTTGATTTCCGGCTTCAGCCCGATATTTAACGCGGCTTTTTGAGCCAACTGCACAACCGGCTCGCTTTCCGGCACGAACATAGCCGGGTATATTGTTTCAATTTTTATCTGCACCGTTGTTCCCGCGTCATGTGCGGCTTTTTCCAGCGCAGCACAGATGGCTTTGGTTTGGTTGATCCTTTTTTGCTCGTTTAAGCTTCTGGTTTCCCCCTGCAGCATTACCCTGTCCGGAACTATGTTGACTGCTTTACCGCCGGTGATGATACCTAAATTGGCGGTGGTTTCCTCATCAATCCTGCCGAGTGTCATGACCGCCACAGCCTTGGAGGCAATTTGAATCGCATTGATCCCGTCTTCCGGATTAATCCCCGCATGGGCTGCCCGCCCATATATTTCAGCCACAATTTTATCCTGCGACGGGCCCTGGTTAACAATAGTGCCGGCGTGGCCATCCGTATCCAGCACAAACCCCATCTTTGCTTCAAGCCCTGCATAATCCAACGCTTTAGCTCCGGAAAGCCCGGTTTCCTCACACACGGTAAACACCAGCTCCAGGTCACCGTGTTTTAATCCTTTTTCTTTTAGTATCCGTATAGCTTCCAGGATAACGGCAATCCCGGCCTTGTCATCGGAACCCAGCACCGTATCGCCGGCGGAACGGATAACTCCGTTTTCTTCAACCGGTTTGATTCCCATGCCGGGAGTAACCGTATCCATGTGCGCACAGAATAAAACCGGCAGTGCTTCAACATTTCCTTTTAATCTGGCAATAATGTTGCCGGTTTCAGTGCCAATTGCCTTTGCTGCTTCGTCTATCACTACCTCAAAACCCAAAGCTTCAAGTTTTTGTTGCAGCAGCGCGGCCATCCGCCCTTCCCGGCCGCTCTCACTGCCCACCTGGACTAATTCCTTAAATTCGGCCACTAATCGTTCCTTATTGATCAAACGAAAACCACATCCTTTGAGTATTCAGAATTCAGGAGTCAGGAGTCAGAATTAAAAACAGTATTGGACGATTAACCGTTCTCTTGTGCTAAATCCCTGATATTTTCCGGTTTTTCATTCTGAATTCTGAATACTGACTCCTGTCTCCTCTTTATAATATAATAACCGCCTATTCCCTTGTTGTAAAACAGGAACGGCGGTTATGATATGTTTTTGCTTATATTTTTTACAGCTATGGATAATGTCATTGCGAGCGCAGCGTGGCAATCTCGGACCCTTAAGTGTGACCCCAAAGATAAGTAGTATCCCATAACAATGTAGCGAAGCCATGGGGACGACTTTTTTTCATTCTGACTCCTGTCTCCTGACTTCTGACTACTTATTTTTAATGGCCAATTCTCTGCCTTTTTCCAGGGCGTCACGGTTGAGTGGAATTAAGTTGTGCCGTTTGGGGGGCAGCACGTCCTTCAATGCCTCCAGCACGGAATCGGTAGATACTACACCGGTCAGTTCCAGTAAAACGCCAAGGATAATATTATTGGCTACTTTGCCGCTGCCCAGTTCTTCGGCCAGATCATTGGCAGGCACGTAGACAGTGCGTACATCAGTGCGCTTGGTTTTAATATCTATGAGCGAGCTATTGACGAGAATCAATCCTCCTGGCACTACCGCGGGCTCAAACTTTTCCAAAGACGGCCTGTTCATGGCAATAAGTACGGTAGGCTCACTTACCACCGGCGAGCTGATGGGCTGGTCGGAAACAGTGACCCCGCAGTTGGCTGTGCCGCCGCGCATTTCCGGACCGTACGAGGGTATCCAGGCCACGTGTTTGTTCTCTTTCATTCCGGCATAAGCCAGCAGTTGACCCGTTGAGAGCACACCCTGACCACCAAAACCAGCTATTAAAACACCTTCAAACATTATGGTTGCACCTCCGTTGCCGGAGTTTTGTATTCACCCAGCGGGTAATAGGGAATCATTTTATCATCCACCCATTTAAGCGCTTCAAGGGGCGACAGCCCCCAGTTGGTGGGGCAGGCGCTAAGCACCTCCACCAGTGTAAACCCGGCTCCGCTCATCTGAACGTCAAACGCTTTCCGAATGGCCTTTTTGGCCGCCATTACATTCTTGGGGCTGTTTACCGCGACTCTGGCCAGGTAGGCGCTGCCGTCCAGCGGGGCCAGCATTTCACAAACCTTAACCGGCATACCGTTGGCGGCAGCGTCACGCCCAAAGGGTGTGGTGGTGGTTTTCTGGCCCAATAAGGTGGTGGGCGCCATCTGACCGCCGGTCATGGCGTATACGGCATTGTTAATGAAAATAACAGTTATTCTTTCTCCCCTGGCAGCGGCGTGGACCAGTTCTCCGGTACCAATGGCCGCCGCGTCCCCGTCACCCTGGTAGGTAAATACCAAACGATCCGGCAGAACTCTTTTAATCCCCGTTGCCACCGCGGGTGCCCTTCCGTGGGCTGCCTGGTACATGTCAAAGTCCATGTAATTGTATATAAATACGGAACAACCAACCGGGGCCACACCCAGCGCCCGCTCGTAGATGTCCATTTCATCAATTACTTCAGCAACCAGCCTGTGCACAATACCATGGGTGCAGCCGGGGCAATAATGCATCGGCATGTCTTTTAACGATTCCGGCCTGGTAAAAACTGTTTTCACTTCGCTGCACCCCCATCGTAAAGTTTTCTAATTTCGTTAAGAATATCTCTGGCCACCGGCAGCATACCGCCTACCCGGCCGTAAAAATGCACCGGCTTGGCATCGTTGGTGGCAAGGCGCACATCCTCAATCATTTGACCCATATTCATTTCCACAACCAAAAAATTATTTGCTGTTTCCTTAACCCTGGCAAAAACATCATTGGGGAACGGCCAGACAGTAAGAGGTCTGATCAGTCCCACCGCCATGCCCTCTTCCCTGGCGCTGTCAACCGCCGCCTTGCATATCCTGGCGCTGGTGCCGAACGCCACAACCACCATTTTGGCATCTTCCAGCCGGTATTCTTCCCACCGCTGCTCTTCGCGGGCTATGATGGCGTACTTTTCACCTAATTTAATATTATGCTTTTCGCAATCTTCCGGAACAATATATAATGAATTAATTAACCGTTTGGGGCCACCTTTTTTACGCCCGGTTGCAGCCCAAGGACGGTCCGGTACGGTAATTTCCTGTTCTTCTCCCAGTTCAACCGGCTCCATCATTTGTCCCAGAACTCCGTCGGCCAGCAGCATAACGGGGTTGCGGTATTTATCCGCCAGGTCGAAGGCATCCTTCATCAAATCAATAATCTCCTGCACGGAAGCAGGGGCCAGGCAAATCAATCTGTAATCTCCATGGCCACCGCCTTTAACGGCCTGGAAGTAGTCGGACTGGGCCGGGGCAATATTACCAAGGCCGGGGCCGCCACGGATCATATTAACAATAACACAGGGCAGCTCGGCGCCGGCAATATAAGATATACCTTCCTGCATCAAGCTGATTCCCGGTCCCGAAGATGAAGTCATAACCCGGGCCCCTGCTCCGGCAGCGCCGAACACCATATTAGCCGCGGCAGTCTCGCTTTCGGACTGCAGGTATGTTCCTCCGACTTCCGGCATTCTTTTAGCCAGATAATGGGGCAGTTCGCTTTGGGGAGTAATGGGGTAACCAAAAAAATAACGGCAACCGGCCCTTACGGCTCCCTCACCAATGGCTTCATTGCCTTTCATCAACATTTTAGCCAACTTTTTTTTCCTCCCTTGCCACTTCGATAACCAGGTCCGGGCACATGATCGCACACAGTGCGCAGCCGGTACATTTCTCCTGATCTTCTACGATCGCCGGGTGAAATCCCATCACATTAATGTGATCCGCCATTTTGATAATTTGCTTGGGACAAACTGAAGCACATAATTTACACCCCTTGCAACGATCTTCGCGGAAAGTAACTTGCGCTCGCGCCAAGGCAATTCCTCCTTATTATATAAAGTATACAGAAGTCAGAAGTCAGGAGTCAGAATTCACCAATCCCCTAAGTCGATTTTTTATTCTGACTACTGACTTCTGAATTCTGACTCCTAAAAATTGATCTATCCCCGCAGCCATGGGGGCAGTACATGCAATTTAAGAGGGAATAAATTTTCCCGGGGCAACCTTTGGGCCAATTCTGCTGCGAGCTCATTTCTAACAGCCATAAAAGCAACAGGCACGTTAAGCCTGCTTGCAGCCTCTGTCACAATGCTATGGCCTGCCTCGATTGTGGCAATGTCAGTGCCTGATCCCAGGTTAGTATTGCTGACCAAGCCGGTGGCTTCCAGGCGCGAGGCCTTTTCCACCGATTTCAGCACTTGCATAATGCCTTCCACAGTCCTGGTGAATGGACGGCAGGTATTTACCACAAAAAGCATCTCATAAGAACCGTTAGGGAGGTAGGGTTTAAACCTTCCCAGTGCGGTGGCGCCAATCTCATCGCCACCCACATCTAAAACACCCTTGATCCCCTCATCCTCCAGGATACCCAGTATCGCAGACGGCAGGGCCGGAACATCGGCACCCGCCAGTTCACCCGCCGGGGCCACTACTTTAAGGCCGTTTTGCTCCAGGTAATCCCTGAACACTCTGGTCCTAAAATAGGGGTTTACTATATCAAGGTCGACTATGCCCACCCGGTCATGCTCTTCTTTAAGCCGCAGGGCATAATTAATGGCCAGCTCAGTCTTCCCGCTGCCTATGTTGCCAACAAAAATGGTAATTTTTTCTTTTAATCTGCGCATATCTCTTAATTTCGACATCTGTTTCCCGAATCCTTCTCCCGTCCCAGCATGTCCAGGTAGTTGAGAAACACGTTTCCTGAGATAATGCTGGTTAAGGAATATCTTTCGGTAATAATGTGGATTAAAACAAGCACTGCCAGGTACAAGATTCTAAAATAGCCATCCAATACTGCTGCGGCAGTAACGCCTACAACCATACCCAGAGTATTGGACCCGGCGTCTCCCATCATGGCCCTCGCTTTAAGGTCCGCCCCCAGGTAAGCCAGTACACTGCCCAGAATAATCGCCGCCATTACAGCCTCCGGCCTACCCAATGCCGGCGGCATGATAACAATACAGGCCAAAATAAATATTTTGCCCGCCCGACCGGGACGCAAATCAAATAAATTTACCAGATTAATCGAAAGAGCAATGATTAATGAACTGTCTATGATCCTAAGCCAATTACCCGGATATAGCTGAACTGCAACAATAATCGCAATTAAACCGCCGCCAATGGCTTTAACAGCGCCCGTAGTCAGCCGTCCGGACAATAGTGCTTTGAAGTGGCCGAGCAAACCGGTTGCGTCCCTGGTTCCCCAAAAATCGTCAATCAGGCCAAGGCAAGTTGCTCCGCCAATAGAAAATAAAAAAACCAGGGCCAGGCTGCGCAGGTTTTGAGGCCAAAATACAATCAACAGCGTTACTGTAATTAGCGCAGAAACAAAAAAAATAATACCCGCGCCAAGTGGTATTGCTTCGCCCCGGTAATTAGGGCGGACAAAACCGGCCGCTGTGATCATGCGCAGTAACTTTTCCCTGATGGCGTAAGTAACACAGAAAGATATCAATAGCCCCGCCGGCAAAGAAAGTGTCTCCAATAGCCAGTTCACAATTTCACCTCAATACAGGCTTCTTAAAAGACATGATCCTGGCTAAAACAAGGATGATGTGCCAGAACTGCCTTCCCCGGTGTATAAATCCCTTTAAGTCACGCCCCGTTTCGGCATGCGTCATGGCGCAGGGAACCTCCAGGACCCGAAAACCGGCTCTGGCAGTTCGAATAGTTAAACCGACTTCTACACCGTAACCCGACGCAAAGGGAATAACCCTTTCCAGCACCTTACGGGTCATGGCGCGCTGCCCGGAAAGAGGGCTTTTCATTTCCAGCCCGGTATTTAATTTAATACCCAGACGGGCCAAGCCCTTGACCAAACCAAAGCCACCCTTGCGAAGCGCCGGTGGAAACTGGGCCACGGTCATATCGGCCCGTCCTGACAGCACAGGCCGAAGAAGTCGGCCGGCCTCCCGGGCGGAAGTGCCTAAATCCCCATCCAGTATCAGATAAATGTCAGCCGCTGCCGCTGCCACGCCTTTATTCAGCGCCGCGCCTTTGCCCATATTGCGCTCAAGGCTGATAACCCTGGCTCCCGCCGCCGCAGCTAGATCAGCAGTTCCGTCGCCGGAACAGTCATTAACAACAATAATCTCGTTAATTTCCGGTATTGACGCAAGCGAGGCCACCGTATCAGTTATATACCTCGCCTCGTTATACGCCGGAATAATCGCCGTTACTCTGGTCAAATCACTTTACCTCCTGTTTTTGCATATCAGGTAAAAGCTTTTGGGCAGTTGGCTTAATACCATAATTACCCGGCTGCCCGCCAAGGACTAACACCATCGCCAACCGGCCAGGCGCGCTGTCGATATCGTCTATCGTACTAATATGCTTGCGCTGGTATTCTTTCATTAAAGAGAACGAAACATCCGTTTCTTCAACGCCAACAACCTGAATGTTTAATTCTTTAAAGTAATCAATTAAAGCTAAGTCAATCTGCATATTGCGCGCTTCAGGCTTATAGCCTCCGCCAATAATAATGACACCGTCAACCGGTATACCAAATTCTCCGGTGAACTGCAAAATCTTTTTATCAACAAGACTATTTACAATAGAATCTTTTTCTCCGTCAATGACCCCTACCGCAATTTCCGTACCAAGTTTACCGAGGTACTCATCATCACTCAGGTCGGGCCAAAGCTCCAATTCTTCACGCAGAACATTAAGAGCTTTTGGCTCATCGTAAAAATCATTAATCGAAGTAACTGAACTGACCGTTCCCCCTGCATCTTCAATAACCTCGGTAATTTCAGGGGGAAAACCGGAGCCATTCAACTCAATTACGGCAAAGGTTTTATCAGCCAGTCTGCCATCTACCAGCAATGGCAGTGTCTGATCTTCATACTGTTTGTTGATGTTGGCATCCAGTTGCAAGGCATTAGACCGGGCGGTAACATCCTCATTGGTCTTTCTAAGTGCCTCCAACTGGCTTTCCAGATTGTTGGTAACCTGTTTTTGAGATTCAACCAGCGTAGTATTCCCAAGCAGCGTACTGCCAATTAAGATCCCTATGCCCAGGGCTAAAAATACAGCCACAAGAGACGCTATGTGATATTTATAATCTACTATCATCATGTCCCACCTTAAATGCCAACCAGCAGTTTAAATTGTATGTACAGTAAGCGCAGCAGCTCTCTGGTAGCCGGGGCAATAACCGCAATAGCTGCTACCGGCACCAGCGCCGCGGCAAAAATTGGTGCCAGGTGTTTGGCCTGGGGTTTGCTTTTGTAAAGTCTGCTGACCCCTTTGGCGTCCACCAGGATTGAACCAACTTTAGCCCTAACCAGAAAGGTACTGGACATACCCTTGCGCCCTTTTTCCAGAAAGTCGATCATGTTGGAATGAGTGCCTACAGCTACAATTAGTTCAGCCTCATTATCGTATGCCAGGAGCATGGCAATATCTTCACTGGTACCGGGCGCAGCGTAACTCGCCGCTGTCAAGCCAAGCTCATTTAGCCTGGCCATCCCGGGAGCCCTGCCATCGGGGTAAGCATGTACAACCAGCTCTGCACCACTGAGGAGCATTTTATCGCTTACGCTGTCCATATCCCCCACGATTATATCGGGCTGCAGGCCAAACTCTGTCAGGGCGTCAGCGCCACCGTCCACTCCTATTAATACCGGTTTGACATCATCAATATATGATTTTATTGCTTTTAAATCTTCTTTGTAATTTTTTCCCCGTACTACAATTAGCGCGTGTTTTCTTTTGAAAACAGTTTTAATTTCGGGCGCTTTGTACTGGCCGCAAATCAGGCCGATTTCATTTTTGGCATAATCCATGGTGTTTTGCACAAAGCCTGACAGCACATCCTCCAAATTAGATCTGGCTGCTTCCATTCTTTCCTGAATATAACCCTCGTCCAATTCACGGCCCGTGGCTAAAATTTTTCCCGCCCCAAAAACTTGTCCATACCTGAGCTCTAATTCTACACCCTCGGTTACCTTTTGAAACAGATCGGCCCCGGGGCAGTCTATCAGCTTAATTCCTGCTTTAACCAGTAACAGTGGACCGCTATTGGGATATGCTTTACTCATCGAATGGGCAACATTGATAACGGCTTTAACCCGTGCATCCAGCAGAGAATTTACCGCAACCTCATCCAAGTCGGCGTGATCAATGATGGCTATGTCTCCCGGGTTTAATCTTTTAACCAGGTTTTTGGTTTTTTTATCTAAACGGGCTATACCCTTGATATGTTTCAAAATATCACCGCCCTTAACTTAGTTATTTTACAGTTTTTGCTTGTTGCCGTCAAGTTTATTTATGAGTCGGATTTTATTATATAAATGCACAAAAACCCCATTAAATTAATCAGGTAAGTTCCTCTAATATATGCTAACAAAATGAAAAAGGCAGTTCCGGAAGGTAAAATCCGGTCCTGCCTTTTTTTCCCTTTTATGTGCGTGGTCCCAGTTACCGATTACATTTTGGTAATGTGTACAGGGTCAGGCCCAACATTTAACTTACTTTAGCTTCAATCCTGAGCTTGTCCGCCACCATGGCGATGAACTCGGAATTGGTGGGCTTGCCGCGTTCGAGGTTGATGGTGTAGCCAAAAAACTTGGTCATCATTTCAACATTGCCGCGGTCCCAGGCCAGTTCAATAGCGTGTCTGATGGCCCTTTCAACCCGGCTGGGGGTTGTCTGATATTTATGAGCTATCATGGGGTAGAGTTCCTTGGTTACGGCGCCAAGCAGATTAACATCTTCAATAACTTTTAATATAGAATCTCTAAGATAGTGATAGCCCTTAATATGAGCCGGCACTCCCATTTCATGTATGATATTTGTAACTGAAACGTCTAGATTTTTAGGTTTTGACACTGAAATATATTGTGAAACTCTTAAACCACCGGCCAGCTGACGAATCCTGTTAGCCAATACGGTAAAATCAAATGGCTTTAATATATAGTAGTCAGCTCCCAGTTCTACAGCGCGCTGGGTTATACTTTCCTGGCCAAATGCAGTGAGCATGATAACTTTTGGTTTTTCCCTGGTGGCTTCACTAAGTTTTTCTAAAACTCCTATACCATCCAGGTGGGGCATGATTACATCGAGAACCAGAACATCGGGAGACTTCTCTTTGATTAATTCCAGTGCCTCCATGCCGTTAAAAGCAATACCCGTTAATTCAAAATCTTCTTGTTGCTGCAGAAATTCTTTCAATAATTCGCAAAAATCTTTGTTGTCATCTGCAATTAATATTTTAATAGCCTTTCTCATGAAAATTCCCGCCTCCTAAGAGTTATATCTTTTTCTATATTACTACTTTTCGACGTAGAGGAGGGAATACCTTTAATGTTTTTTAACTTTTTTGTTAATATTTTACTTTTTTATTGATCTTAAATAGCGTTTAAGTAGTATTTATCCAGCTTTCTTTTGTAATTGCTCGATGTTAATCAAATTTGCTTCTTTTAACATATTTTCAGCCAATACCCCGTAACCCCTTGTCGGATCGTTGATAAAAACATGAGTAACCGCACCCACCAGCTTGCCGTCCTGTAATATCGGGCTTCCGCTCATCCCTTGAATTATCCCGCCAGTACGTTGTATCAGCTCCGGGTCGGTAACCTGCAGAACCAGTCCTTTACTCTGGTTGCCAGGTAACACCTGGGCTATCTCGATATCGAAGCTTTGTATTTTATTATCATCAAGAACTGTAAGTATTTGGGCCGGGCCACGTTTAACCTGATAAGTGAGTGCAACAGCAACCGGCTTGCCGTAAATAGGATTTTTTAGCCCTTTCTCCAGTTCACCAAAGATACCATACTTGGTGTTTTTGCTGATATCGCCAATAATATCACTCTTACCTTTAAAAACCCCCAGTTTTTCACCGGGTTCGCCTTTTTTACCGGGATGAAGGCCTTTTATTGAAGCTTCAACAATTTTTCCATCCCGGGGATTAATAATACTTTTTCCACTATAATCAGTGATAATGTGTCCCAGGGCTCCGTAAACGCGGCTGTCGGGATCATAAAAAGTTATGGTTCCCACACCGGCAGCGCTGTCTTTGACAAATAATCCAACGCGGTAACGGCCTGTTTCGTCGCATAATATTGGATTTATCCGGAGGTTTTTCACTTCATTTCCATGTTTGACTAATAAATTAACATCTTTTCCCTGCCTGCCACATTTATCAATTAAATTTTGCAGCTGGTTTTCACCTGTCACTTCTTTACCATTAAGTTTCAATATTAAATCACCTACGGAAATACCTGCCTCCCTGGCGGGAAAAATCTTTTTGCCGCCTTGGTCAATAGCAGCCTCTCCGACAACCATAACACCTTCAGAATGAAGCAGAACTCCAATTGACTGCCCGCCGGGTATAACTTTAACCGGAGAAACAACATCCACCAGCATATGGTGGATCGGGATCAAGCCAAAAAGTTTAAACTGCAGGTCCAGCATGCCCGGTTTTGCGGCCACCGGCAGTGCGCTGCCGGGCTTGATAATTAAATCCTGATAGTTATTACCACCTATTGAAAGCAGGTTTGAAGAGGAATGCATGTGCAGACTGACATTTTTTTTAATCATCCCGGGAAGTTCCATGCCGGCAAAAATATTATCACCGGTTTTAATATACTGTCGCGCGGGTAATAAATTATGCCAATATGAATTTACAGTCATTAAACACATAAAAAAAACAAATACTAAAATAAATGCTGTTATAGAGCGAAATCCGCTGCTGCTTTTATTGCTGCGTCTCAGGGCGGCCTACCTCCTTTTTATAAAATTTTTTTCTATAGTTAAATTGGCCTCGCAGCGATTCAATTATTCCGCCCTGTTGTGCCGCACATTGGTATTTGCCCGTTTGAAGCGGGACGCTTTGGACCTGTAACATATTAGAAGTTGGAGATTGGATAGGAGTCAGAATTCAGGAGTCAGAATATTAAAGGACGATAAACCGTTCTCTTATGCTACTTCTGACTCCTGATTAGTAACGATTAAATTAAAGGTTTATTCCAAAAGAAAAAGAGCCTTTGTTTGAAGGCTCCTTCAAAAATATTTAATTAGTTTTTTGGTTATTCAGATATTCAGTATTACTAATTTAGTATTCAGGGGGGTTATTACATTCCATTTGAAATGTACTCCAAAATTATTCTGACTCCTGGCTCCTGACTCCTGACTCCTTTTTCCTTATTTTCTTGACGAATTCAATCAGGTTTTCGGATGTGCTGTCTCCACCAAGCATGCGGCTTAATTCGTTGATTCGTTCATCATCATCCAACCGCTTGATTGTTGTTGTGGTTTTTTTATCTCCAACCAATTTTTCAATTAAATAATGGGTTGAAGCATAAGCTGCAATTACCGCTGAGTGCGTAACACATAAAACCTGTTTTTTCAGCGCCAATTTGTCCAGCTTTTCGGCTACAGATCGCAGTGTCCTTCCGCCAATACCCGCGTCAACCTCATCAAAAACCAGGGTTGCCAGATCATCATTGCCGGCCAGAATGGATTTTAAGGCCAGCATCACCCGGGACAATTCCCCCCCGGAGGCAATTTTAGCCAGGGGCTTTAGAGGTTCGCCGGGGTTGGGCGAAATCATAAATTCAATTTTATTTATACCACCTGGTCCCGGTGCCCCGGGAAAGAAACCAATATCAAACTGCACTCCTGCCATTTCCAGTTCAGACAACTCAGCTTCTACTTCCTTTTTTAATCTTTCCGCAACTTTCTCTCTGAGCTTTTCCATTTTATTTGCTGTTGCAAAATAGCTATTTTGGCTGGTCTCAACCAGTTTTTCAATACCGGTTGCGTCAATATCAAGTTCATCAAGCTGCTCCAATTCTGCAGCTAAGGAATTGCGGTATTGTACAATATCTTCAATGGTATCTCCATATTTCTTTTTCAATCGTTCAATTTGCGAGAGCCTTTCCTCCAGGTAATTTAGCTCGCGAGGGTCCATTTCTATGTTTTCGCGGTATGAGGAAAGCTCCCTGGCGGCATCTTCCACCAGGCAAAGTGCTGTTTGGATATTTTCGAAGATACTTGCCGTATCCGGCAGATAACGGACTAACTCCTCCAGCTCAGTTTGGGAATTTCCCAGCAAATCAACCACAGCCTGGCTCATACCGTCGCCGCTGTGTATTTTTTTCAATATCCCTTCCGTCAGCAAGCCGATCTTTTCAGCATTGGCCAACAAATTGCGGCGGCGGTTTAATTGATTCTCGTCTTCGCCAGCAAGTTTGGCCGCCTCGATCTCTTCCAACTGGTACTTGATCGTATCCCTGCGCTGCTGTCTTTCCCGGCTGCCGCCAATAATATCGTCCTTACGTTTAATATTATTTTGCCATTCACGATAGGTACGCGCCGTTTCTTTTACCAGCACTTCCAGGTCGTACCCGCCAAACCCGTCCAGCAGCAATACCTGTTTGTCATTTTGCAGCAATGATTGCTGGTCATGCTGCCCGTGCAGGTCTGCCAGCAGCCCGCCGATTTCTCTAAATACACTTAAATTCACTATACGACCGTTAATTCGGCAAATGTTTCTGCCCTGACGGTTAATTTCTCTGCTTAGCGCCAGCATAAGGTCATCGGCGGCATCGGGCTGCAGGCCGTACTCTTCAAGTCTGGCCAGGACACCGCTAAGGCTGTTAATGTCAAACAATGACTGCACCACTGCCCGTTCCCGCCCGGTTCTGATCATGTCGGATTGAATTCTAAAACCCAGAGAAGCCTTAAGCGCATCAAGAATAACCGATTTACCTGCGCCGGTTTCACCGGTTAAAACATTTAACCCGCCACTAAATTCAATTTCGGCACTGTCAATAAGACCAAAATCCTGAATATAAAGTGCTATTAACACTCGTGATCACCTCCCGGTTAAGGCGGCAAACTTTTTCATCACAGAGTGGGTCATCTTTTTAGGTTTGATTACGATTAAAATGGTATCGTCACCGGCCACTGTCCCGATTATTTCCGGCCAGCCTGAATTATCGATAGCAGAAGCCACACCCTGGGCCTCCCCTGGTAAAGTTTTGATGATAATCAAATTTTCGCTGTTATCCAGAGACACCACCGAATCCCTGAAAAATCTTTTTATCCGGTCTTCATTTCTTGGGTTTACTGGCTCGCCCGCCACGGCATAACGTGAAATGCCCGAACTGCCGGGGATTTTAATTAGTCCCAGTTCCTTAATATCCCTGGAAATTGTAGCCTGGGTAACTGCAAACCCGGCTTCCCGCAGGGATTCTACCAACCCTTCCTGGGTGCTGATGTCATTATCCTTGATAACTTCCAGGATTTTTTTATGACGCCAGGTTTTCATATGTTACCTTCCTCTCAACCAAAACTAGATATGGAGCCAAGGCGGAGCGATTAATAAATGATAATTTCAAAACCCCGTAAACCTTAGGATCAAGCCCTGCCGCCAGTTCCTCCAGCGCCCGGCTTTCTTCCACGGCACCGGCATGTCCGGTATATGTAACTATACTTATTCTACCTCCCGGTTCCAGTTTCCTTAATGCCGCTTCAACGGCTTTGATGGTAGTTTCCGGTTTGGTTGCCATGGCATGGTCCCCGCCGGGCAAATAGCCCAGGTTAAAAATTACCGCCCTTAAAACTTCTTTGATGTATTTTTCCATATTTTCGTGACCGGCCTGGATCAGCTGCACCCGTTCCAGCAGCCCGTTTTCTTTTAATAACGCAGCTGTTTGCTCCAGTGCGGAAGGCTGGATGTCAAAGGAGTAAACCTTTCCTGTCTGGCCAACGCAATTGGCCAGAAAAAGTGTATCATTTCCGTTGCCGGCGGTGGCGTCTACAGCACAGCAGCCCTCCTGCAGCACTTCAGCAAGAAACTTCTGCGCCAAAAGGACGGCATTGCCATGAACACCCGTGAAGTGAACGGGTAAATTACACTTCATTTTTTCCGTCCCCTTCTTTTAATTTTTCTCTGAGGATATTGAAAAATGTCCGATTATTCAGTTTAATAAACCTGGCCCGGTGCTCAGCCCTTCTAACTTTGATCACATCACCATAGTTAAGCCGCATTCCATGCTGTCCGTCCATAGTAAGCATTACCTCGCCCTGCCTGGAAAGCAGTGTCACACTAACCTCACTGCCCGCGGCAATAACCAGCGGCCTGGCCCAAAGGGCATGGGGGCAAATTGGAGTAACAACCATTAAATCGAGATCCGGCACCACCAGCGGGCCTCCGGCCGATAACGAGTAAGCGGTAGAGCCGGTAGGTGTAGCCACAATTACTCCGTCTGCATGGTAGGTATTAAAATGCTGCCCGTCCACGAAAGTATCTAAAACAATTAACCGGGCAAAGCCCCCTTTGGTAATTACAGCATCGTTTAATCCGGTCACAGGCTCATAAGTTTGTCCTTCCCTGATTACGCCGGCCTCCAACATCATTCGTTCTTCAATGGTATACTGGCCGGCCAATAACCTCTCCAGGGCCAGATGAATGTGCGGTTTATCAACTTCGGTCAAAAAACCGAGCCGCCCCAGGTTAACACCGAAAATTGGCACACCCAGAGGTGCCGCCAGCCTGGCACTATGCAGCAAAGTACCGTCTCCGCCAAGTACAATCAGGCAATCGGCCCGTTCAACCATTTCCCGGCGGGTACAAACAAAAGTACCCGTCGCAGTGCCGCAGGCACTTTTCTCGTCTTTGAGCAAAGTAATGCCCTGGTTTCCCAACCAGTTGCATATTTCATCCACCAGGGGCGCTATTTTATCCTTTTCCAGGTTGGATAACAAGCCAATTGTTTTCAAACGATTGCCCTCCGTAAAAAGCGCTATAAGCCCAGGATCAATAAAGAAGACTTGGTTCAGGTGGGGTTTTGACCCACACGTTGGGGACATTCCTCGACCCAAAAATTTGACCCATAAGCAGAGGTGTGTCCCCTGACCGATAAACCTTAGTCGCACTTATTTCGAGTTTATCGCCGCTTAACTCCATTAGTTGGGGACATTCCTGTCCCCAGAGAAATACCCAAGCTTCAGCAGGTGTGTCCCCTTTCCTTATGCGAGGCGTGAGTCTTAGCGGCGGTTAACGAGATCAAGGTTGTTGTTGGCCGCTTGCACCACCGCATCAATCAATTCTTGATTGTCCCCAACAGCTTGTCCACCTTTTTGAAAATGCAGCAGATATTCTATATTACCTTCCGGTCCCTTTACCGGAGAGTAGTCCAGTCCTAAAACGGAGCAGTTGAGCTCTACAAGGCAGTTAATGACCTTTTTTAACACGTCCCTGTGGACTGCCGGATCTTTTACCACGCCTTTTTTACCGACTTTTTCCCGGCCGGCCTCAAACTGGGGTTTCACCAGGGCAACGCCCTCGTAATTGCCCAATAAAAAATCTGCCCGTGGCAAAACAAGACACAGTGAAATAAAAGAAACGTCTATAGTAATAAAATCCGGCATTCCGGATTTAAAAACATCTTTTTCCAGATACCGGATGTTTGTTCGCTCAAGTACACCAACTCTGGGATCATTGCGCAGGGACCAGGCTATCTGACCATAGCCGACATCAACTGCATAAACGTACCGGGCTCCGTTTTGCAGGGCACAATCAGTAAACCCTCCAGTGGAAGCGCCTATATCAAGGATTACTCTCCCCTGCAGGTTGATCGCAAAAACTTGCAGTGCTTTTTCTAATTTAAGCCCGCCCCGGCTCACATAGCGCAATTTGGCGCGCACGGTTATGTCCGGGTCTGCAGTTACCTTTTGACCCGGTTTATCCACCGGCATGCCGTTAATTGTTACTTCACCGGCCATAATTGCAGCCCGGGCCTGCTCCCGGCTTGGAAAAAAACCTTTTTCCACAAGCACCAGATCTATTCTTTTCTTCTCCGTCACAACTTTAGGTTCCTCCAATAAACCGGCTATTTTATACCTTTAATTTTGCGCCGGTTAATCATTGACAAGGCTGTGTCCACAACATTCTCCGGTATTAACCCGTATTTCCGGCGCAACTCAGACTGTGTACCGTGTTCAACAAAATCATCCGGAATACCTATACTCTTAACCTGTATCCCGGTATAGCCAGCAGCTTGCAATAGCTCCAGCACCGCCGCCCCAAAACCTCCGGCCAGAACATTCTCCTCAATGGTAATAACCCGGCCGGTTCGCATTGCGTGTTTGATAATGCAGTTTTCATCCAGGGGTTTTACAAACCTGGCGTTAATCACTGTAGCAAGAATACCTTGCTCTTTCAGCATAACTCCGGCCTTGCGGGCAACTTGCACCATATTCCCCACGGCCAGCAATGTTATGTCCTTGCCTTCGGTAATCACTTCCGCCTCACCAACGGTTATTGGGGCGGGCACCGCGTCCAGCACCACGCCCACACCGGTACCGCGCGGGTAACGCAAAGCACAGGGACCGTTCTGCTTAATCGCTGTAAACAGCATGTGCTGCAATTCATTCTCATCAGCCGGCGCCATTATAGTGATATTGGGAATGGACCGCAGAAAAGAATAGTCAAATACACCATGATGAGTAGGCCCATCGTCTCCTACGATGCCACCACGGTCTACGGCAAAGACTACAGGTAAATTTTGCAGACACACATCGTGAATGATTTGATCATAAGCCCTTTGCAAAAAGGTTGAATAAACAGCCACCACCGGTCGCAGTCCCGATTTGGCTATCCCTGCAGCCATAGTCACAGCGTGCTGTTCGGCAATGCCCACATCAAAAAAGCGTTTTGGGAATTTTTGGGCAAAATCGCTTAGTCCCGTACCGCTGCACATCGCCGCTGTTATGGCTATAATATCAGGATTGTCCCCGGCCAGCCGGGTAAGGGTGTTCCCAAACACTTCCGTATACGTACTGACGTCACTTTTTTTCAGACAATCTCCGGAGTCAATATCAAAGGGGCCGATGCCGTGAAATTTATCGGCTTTTTGCACCGCCGGCCCGTAGCCCCGGCCTTTTTCCGTAATTACATGCACCAAAACAGGACCGCCAAGATTCTTGGCCTGCTCCAAGGTAACCAACATCGGCCCGATGTTATGCCCGTCTATCGGGCCAAGGTAGGTGAAGCCCAACTCTTCAAAAATCATCCCGGGCACCATCAGGTATTTTAAACCGTCCTTAAGGCGTTCCGCCACTTTTAACACGGTGGAACCGATAGAAGGTATTCTACGCAGCAATTGCTCTATCTCATCTTTACTTTTGGAATATTTAGGGTCTGTTCTGATCCGGCTCAGATAACCGGACATAGCGCCCACATTGTGCGAAATGCTCATTTCATTGTCGTTTAATACCACGATTAAATCTGTTTTAAGATGTCCGGCATGATTGAGCGCCTCAAAGGCCATGCCGCCGGTCATGGCCCCGTCACCTATTACCGCCACGACCGAGCTGTTTTCGCGCTTATAATCCCTGGCCAGAGCCATACCCAGGGCGGCTGATATAGAGGTGCTGCTGTGCCCTGTGGCAAAAGCATCGTGCTCGCTTTCATCCGGCCGGGGAAAACCGCTGAGCCCGCCATACCTGCGGAGGGTATTGAATTGTTCCCGCCGCCCGGTAATCAATTTATGACCATAACACTGGTGCCCTACATCCCAAATTATTTTGTCCACGGGAGTACGAAAAACATAGTGCAGCGCCAGAGTTAGTTCAACTACACCCAAATTGGGCGCCAGGTGCCCGCCGTTATGGGCAACAGTGGTAATTATTTCTTCTCTGATTTCCGATGCAAGTTTATCAAGTTGTGCCAGCGTTAAAGATTTAATATCTTTGGGTGCATTGATTTGATCTAAATATTTGCCCAAAGTTCCACCTACTCATTCAAGTATTCAGAAGTCAGGAGTCAGAATTCAGAATATTACAAGACGATAAACCATTCATATTCTTTCTCCTGACTTCTGTCTCCTGACTCCTGCTTTTACTATTTTTTAACCAGCTTGATCCCGGTTATACCGCTGAATACTGCAATAATTCTACCCACAAAAAAAATCACATCATTTGCCCGGCTAATTGCAATCTTTTTGCCATAAGCCTTGCCCCCGACAGTAAAAGCCGCGATAAACGCTGTGATTATCATATTCAAAATAAATCTATTTGTGTCAGGCCAGATACTAATTATTTTAATTACCAGCGCTATACCCAGCGCCCCGCTAACGGTGCCCGCAATGTCGCCGACAACATCATTGGCAATATTTGCCACCCGGTCGGCGTTGCGAATTAAAAACACACCTTCCCTGGCTCCCGCTACCCGTTTTGACGCTTTGGCGTGAAAAGGCGCTTCTTCAGCTGCTGCAACTGAAGTGCCGACGATATCTGAAGAAATACCCAAAAGTATAATTAAAGCTAAAAACAAAAAAGATAATGTTAAGCTGTTGATGGAACGTGATAAAAACTCTGATAACATAAAAAACAGCGCAGCTAAACTGAAGGAAATAAAAGCAACAACAAAAACAAACTTAATGGATACGGTGGATTTATTATTTCTCAACAAATTCACTCCATCTATGTTAGAGGAATATGTAAAAGGACAAGTAACAGCGATACGGGTAAATGTTGCGGCTTAGGTCCAGCAGGTTTTCCCAGTTTCGTACCGGCTGTCGCCATACCGGCGGTTTCCCTTTAAACGAAACTTCGAAACGTTGCCGTTTTCGAGGCTGAATTACCACTTAGTCCGCACTTTAATCCCCATACCGCCCCGTTTTTCGGACAGCCTAGGAGTTTTCCTCTACGGGAGTACCTTTTTTTAGCCTCTTTTGCAGTGACGGTTTAAACCCATGTGATATAATGCATGGGCCCATGCATTATATCACACCCTATGGACCTCCACCGCCACCACTCAAGGCAGGCTACACTGCACGCAGCTTTCACCACATGCAGGTTTATACCCAAGCCATAGTAATTGCCAATGACAACTTCCCACGCACTTGGGTCTCCACGGGGGCAGGGTCAACGCCCACATGCCATTGCAGGTCGCCCCGCCCCCTTAACTCCCAGTACCGACCCCCAACTGGGCGTCAGCAGCCAGCACCAGGAACTTCATCGATGTGCCCTTGACGGATTTTTAGGCCCGCCTTCAAAAAAGGGTTCCCGACTAGGATACTGCGTTACTTGTCTTTAGAATACTGTTCAGTCCAAAATTATAACACAAAACCTGTGGTAAGAACAAACGCCGCTTATAGCTCCTATGAGTCAATTACGGCCGGTTATGCTCAATTATGAATAGGTGCCTGCTGTTGCTGATCCACTCTATGCCGCACTTGTGTTTAGTTGGATTAGCGAGGTCAATATATCTTTCAATTATCCCGCGATAGCACAAATTGAACCAGCAAGCGCAGGAATTCCGCTTCAGCGCCAAAGGGATTCAGCGCAGCCAGGGCGCGGTCCCCGGCTGCACGGGCTAGCTTTCTGGACTCTTCCAGCCCGTAAAGCGCAGGGTAAGTTGCCTTTTTATTTATATTATCGCTGCCCACCGGTTTTCCTAATTTTTCCTCGTCGCCTTCAATATCAAGAATATCATCGGTGATTTGAAAAGCAAGCCCCAAGTTATCTGCATAAGCAGTAAGTTTGGCAATTTGATCCGGGGAGGCACCGGATAAGATAGCACCGGCCCTAACCGAGGCCCGGTACAGAGCTCCTGTTTTATGGGTATGGATGTATTCTAACTCCTGCTGCGCAATCTCTTTTTCGCTGGATAAAAGATCTACTACCTGTCCGCCAATCAAGCCGCAGGTACCGGCCGCAAGGGCTACTTCGGATATAACTTGCACCACCTTATCCGGCATCACCCTGCCTGTTGCACCCATTCCGGCCAGCAATGCAAAAGCCATGGTCAGCATTGAGTCACCTGCCAAAATAGCGATTGCTTCTCCAAATTTCTTGTGACTGGTGGGCTTACCCCGGCGCAAATCGTCATTATCCATGGCGGGCAGGTCATCATGCACCAGTGAATAAGTGTGCAGCACCTCCACAGCGCAGGCTGCCGGTAAAACCAAGCTCTCATCTCCGTCAACAGCGCAGGCGGACGCCATCACCAGAGCAGGCCTTAACCTCTTGCCTCCGGCGAAAATGCTGTACCGAATGGCCTCGTGGATTATTGAAGGATGGGCATCGGCTGCAGGCAGGCAATGATTAAGAGCTTGGTCGATTACCAGGGCCCGTCGGGCTAACTCTGTTTTAAAGTCCATTACAGATCCTCTTCCTGCAACATAGGTTTACCGTCCCCGCCTTCAATCAAAATATTGATATGTTTTTCGGCTGCTTCCAATTGCCGGCTACACTTCTTGGTTAATTCAATGCCTTCGGCAAATAACTTCAGCGACTCCTCCAGCGGGAGGTTTCCCTCCTCCAATTTACTGACCAGTTCCTCAAGCCTGGCCAAAGCTTTTTCGAAAGATACATCCTTGTTATTACCCATTATCTCCAGTTTAGACCTCCATTTTAACCGTTTTGTTTATTTTTTAACTATTATATATAATCCGTCAAGTAAATTACCAGTCAAATAAAAAAAATTTCTATAACACAAAAAGGGGCTTATGCAGCCCCTTCTTAAAGTTAGTTTATTTACTTCATTCTTTCCTGCACAACCGCAACGGCCTTATCTTTTAGTTCCCTGGCTCTTTTAACCAGCTGTTCTTTTTCGGCGAGGATAGTATTAACGTATTCTTCATCCTTAACCATGGGGATATTGATATCGGCGCTGAGCAGCACAGAGTTTAAAGCCGCTTCGCAGATGTACGCGGCAACACCCGCATCGCTGATGGCCATTTTGTTGCCTATTTTGGCCAGGCGGTCGGTAATTTCCAAAGCTTCCAGCAGGGCCCTGGCAATTTCCATCGGGGTGTCGGTAGCTGTTTTTAAAGCCTTCTGCATCATTTCTTCCCGCTTGGCTTTTTCCTCATCGGTATTTTTAGGCATGCGGAATACATCCATAAATTTACCGAAGGCTGCTATGTCGGCTGAAACCAGTTTTTCCAGCTTGTTGATAATGAAATAGGCCGCGCCGGTAATTTCCTTTACCTCAGGCTCAACATCCTTAAACTTGGGCTTACCCACGGTCAGATTGCCGACCATGGCAGTCATGGCTACTCCCAGAGTGCCAACCAGAGCCGACACGCTGCCGCCACCGGGGGTGGGAGCATCGGAAGCGGAAACCGCCACTACTTTACGAAATGGAAAATCATAAATTTCGCTCACAGTTAAACCTCCTATTGAGATTGTAGCTTAATGGCTTTTAACACGTTCTTCTGAATCAGCACGGTGGTCAGGCTGCCTACACCGCCGGGAACGGGAGAAATATTCCCGGCCACTTCTTTGGCGTTGGCAAAATCAACGTCGCCGCAAATTCCACCGCCCTCGGCAGGGTTAATGCCGGCGTCAACAACGACCGCACCGGGTTTAATCATGTCTGCGGTAATCATTTTCGCTCTGCCCACAGCCGCAATGATAATGTCGGCCTGCTTGGTATGATAGGCCAGGTCGGCGGTCTTGGTATGGCAAACAGTTACAGTGGCGTTTTGATTCAGCATCATAAATACCAGCGGTTTACCCACAGTTTCGCCACGTCCGACGATTACGGCATTCTTACCTTTAATTTCAATGCCGGAGCGCAGCATAACTTCGATACAACTTTGAGGAGTGGCCGGGAACAGGCCTTCGCCGCCGCTTAAAATATAGCCGCGGTTGATGGGATGAGCGCCGTCAACGTCTTTCTTGGGATCTACGGTTTCTAAAACAACTTTTTTGTCCATTCCCTTGGGCAGCGGCATTTCGATCATAATGCCGTGTACTTTGGGATCTTTGTTCCACTGGTCGATCAGTGCCAGTACTTCCTCAACCTGTGTGGATCCGGGCAGGGTCACCAGTTCAAAATCAATACCCACATTGGAGCAGGCTTTTTCCTTGGAACGGGCGTAAACCACCGATGCCGGGTCATCGCCAACGAGCAGCACATTCAGCTTGGGAATAAGACCATTCTCCCTGTATTGGGCTACTTCTGCCTTAACTTCTTCCCTGATCGTCGCCGCAATTGCTTTTCCATCAATAAGGGATGCAGCCATAATTATTTTCCTCCCCTTTTTAAGAATCTTTAGTCTTATTAATTTCCCGTACCTCGCACTCCAACACGCCGTGGTGCAGCCGTACGGTTACAAAATCTCCGGTTTTAACCTGCCGGGCTTCACGCAGCACCTGGCCGTCAGGACCGAAGGAAAGGCTGTAGCCACGGGCCAGCGTGGCCAAAGGGCTTAAAGCGTCGAGGCGTCCGGCCAGCAGAGCAATCTTGCCCGCCGACTCCTTAACGGAGCCCTGAACAACCTTGCCCAGTTGTCTCTCCAACTGATCCAGCACCATACGCCGCTGGTCACAAATGGTTTCCACCGGCCTGGCCAGTACCCGGTTCCTGGCGCATTGTTCAAGCCTCTGCAGGTAAGCAGATGTTTTTTGCTGCATGCACCGGGTTATTCTGACCCGGTGCATGTCGATCATTCTCTTGATTTCCACCCGTTCAGGGACAGCTATTTCAGCAGCAGCCGAAGGTGTGGGCGCCCTGAGGTCTGCCGCCAGGTCGGACAGTGTGAAATCGGTTTCATGTCCCACCGCCGAAATTACCGGTAAGTTTGACGCGGCAATACTCCTGACCACAATTTCGGTATTAAATGCCCATAACTCTTCCAGCGACCCCCCGCCTCTACCCGCTATGACTAAATCCACCCCTGGCAACTTGTTTAACAACCTGATGCCCCCGGCCACTTCTTCCGGTGCCGTCTCGCCCTGCACAGCCACCGGTGCCAGGATAATCCGCACGGCAGGCCAGCGGCGCCTGAGTATGTTGATCATGTCCCGCACCGCCGCTCCGGTTGGTGAAGTCACCAAACCAATGCAGCCGGGAAACGAGGGCAATTTTTTTTTGCGGGCCGGATCAAACAAGCCTTCGGCAGCCAGCTTTTGTTTGAGCTTTTCCAGCGCGGCGTAAAGGGCGCCTTCGCCATCCGGCTCCACCCGCTCAGCATAGAGCTGGTACTGCCCGTCACGCTCAAACACGGTTACGTATCCGTTAACGCGAACAGCTAACCCGTTTTCCATGCCAAATTGCAGGTTTCTGGCGCGGGACCGGAACATAACCACCCTGACGCAGGAATAACTGTCCTTTAGCGTAAAGTAAATATGTCCGGACGCTGCTTTTTTATAATTTGAAATTTCGCCTTTAACCCACAGGTTGCCCAGCAGGGAATCACTTTCCAGCAGTTCCTTGACCCGCCAAGTCAGTTCCCGCACAGTTATAAAAGGCATCAGTTTCCTCCCGAGTTATGAGCTAACCAGTCGGTTTATTTATTGCTCAAATATTCATGGATGGAATTAGCTGCAGTACGGCCCGCACCCATGGCCAGAATAACTGTGGCGGCCCCGGTTACCACGTCGCCACCGGCAAATACGCCTGGTTTGGAAGTAGCGCCGGTTTCCGGATCGGCAACGATATTGCCTTTTTTGGTTAGTTCCAATCCCTTGGTGGTCCTGGGCACCAACGGGTTTGGCCCCTGGCCGATAGCCACA
Source organism: Desulfotruncus arcticus DSM 17038 (assembly GCF_900113335.1). Lineage (GTDB taxonomy): Bacteria > Bacillota > Desulfotomaculia > Desulfotomaculales > Desulfallaceae > Desulfotruncus > Desulfotruncus arcticus. The sequence goes on along the minus strand of NZ_FOOX01000001.1, from coordinate 85,661 downwards.
ACCACGGTATCCACTTCCATTAAATATTCTGACCCTTCAATGGCCACCGGGCGGCGGCGGCCGGAAGCATCGGGTTCACCAAGCTCGTATTTGATACACTTCATACCGGTTACCCAGCCGTCTTCATTGCTGATGATTTCAACGGGGCTGGTAAGCAAGGCAAATTTGACGCCCTCTTCCTCGGCGTGTTCAGCTTCTTCTTTTCTGGCGGGCAGCTCTTCATGGGAGCGCCGGTAAACAATCCAGGATTCTTCGGCGCCCAGGCGCAGCGCGGTACGGGCGGCGTCCATGGCCACGTTGCCGCCGCCCAGTACGGCGACTTTCCGGCCCAATTTAATGGGTGTATCACAATCGGGGAATTTGTATGCTTTCATCAGGTTGGTCCTGGTTAAAAATTCGTTGGCGGAATAAACGCCGCAGGAATTTTCACCGGGAATGTTCATAAAGTAAGGAAGACCGGCACCGGTTCCGATAAATACGGCGTCAAAGCCGCCATCTTCCATTAATTCGTCAACAGTGGTAAATTTACCCACCACGGAGTTAACATCTATTTCCACACCCAGATTCCTGAGGTTTTGCACCTCGGCCTGAACTACTGCCTTGGGCAGACGGAATTCAGGGATACCGTACATTAAAACACCGCCGGCAACGTGCAGCGCCTCAAATACGGTTACCTTGTGTCCCTTCTTGGCCAGGTCGGCGGCGCAGGTAAGGCCGGCGGGGCCTGAACCTACTATGGCAACCTTCTTACCTGTGGCAGGGGCAACTTCCGGAGTTTTAACCCCGTGCGCCAGTTCCCAGTCGGCACAGAAACGTTCAATCCGGCCAATGCCAACCGGCTCATATTTTTTACCCAGAGTGCAGTATTTTTCACACTGGGCTTCCTGAGGGCAAACCCGGCCGCAAACCGCGGGCAGCGCGTTTTTATTTTTAATACGGGCGATGGCGCCGGCAAAATCGCCTTCCGCCACCAGCTTGATAAATGACGGAATTTCAACTTCCACCGGACAGCCTTGACGGCAGGGCTCTTTTTTGCACTGCAGGCAGCGTTTGGCTTCGTCGATAACAGTCGCCTCGGAATAACCCAGAGCCACTTCATTAAAGTTCCTGGCCCGCTCCATGGGATCCTGGGCAGGCATTGGGTTCTTGGTCGGTTTTATTTCCTTTTTAGGCTTCTTTTCATCAGTCATTATTTAGCACCTCCGCATCCGGATCCGCATTTACATTGATGGTGTTCCATAGCCTGCTGTTCTTCCTGACGGAAGATGCCGCCGCGGCGTCCCAGTTCCAGCCAGTCAACCGCATGGGCGTCGAATTCAGGTCCATCAACGCAGACGAATTTGGTGGTTCCGCCCACGGAAACGCGACAGCAGCCGCACATCCCCGTGCCGTCAACCATTAAAGCGTTCAAGCTGACAATTGTTTTAAGGTCGTATTCTTTGGTCAGGTTGCTGACCGCACGCATCATCGGCTGAGGCCCAATGGCCAAAACCAGGGGGATGTTTTCCTTACCGTGTTTTTCAATAACCTCTTTTAAAACATCAGTTACAAAACCTTTACGCACGTAACTACCGTCATCTGTGGTAACCAGCAGTTCAGAACAGGCTTCCCGCATTTTGCCTTCCCAGAACAACAAGTCGCCATTGCGGGCGCCGATAATTCCGATTACGTGGTTTCCGGCCTCTTTAAGCGACCTGGCAATGGGGTGTACCGGTGCAACACCAACACCGCCGCCTACAACCACAACCGGACCGTCAAATTTTTCAATGTGTGAAGGCTCGCCCAGCGGCCCCACGAAGTCCTTAATCGTATCTCCCGCTTCCATCTGGCCGAGCTGGGTTGTACTTTTGCCGACTTCCTGGAAAACGATGGTTATTGTACCTTTTTCCCGGTCATAATCGGCAATGGTAAGGGGAATCCTTTCCCCTTCTTCATTAATACGCAAAATGATGAACTGACCGGCCTTGCAGCTTTTGGCAACTTTAGGCGCTTCAATGACAAATTGCTTGATAATTGGTGAGAATACTTCTTTTTCTAAAATTTTATACATATGACCCCTTAACCCTCCCCCAAGATGTATTTAAAAAATTCTAAAATATATACTTCGAGGCCAAGGATATGATTCCTGCCACCTTTTTTGCAATGAGCAAATTTTTAAAAAACTAAAAATAAAAAACCGGAGCTGTTTACCCCGGTTCTTGCGTGCTTTCGCCAATACTTTCCTGACTGCTTGCTGGTTTATTTTGTTTGGACACGGCGCTTAATATTCCATTAATGAATTTGCCGGACTTTTCACCGCCATATAATTTGGCCATTTCTACGGCCTCGTTAATGGAAACACCATAAGGGGTGTCTTCATACATAATCTCGTAAAGCGCCAGACGCAGTATATTTCTGTCCACCACAGCTATTCTTTTTATCTGCCAGTCATGACTGTACCCGGCGATGATTTCATCCAGCGCTGTTAGATTTTCTACTGTGCCTTTTACCAGGTGCCGGGCAAATTCCAGGTCTTTTGCGGCTATGGCGAAGTTGTCCTGTAAATACCGAAAAGCTTCTTCCACATCAACCTTGCCTACTTCCAATTGGTAGAGCACCTGCATAGCCGATTCCCTGGCCTGTCTTCTTCCCATGAATTAACCGTCACCTTTCTCCCAGCAAACGCAGAATTTTATCCTTTATGTCAACCTGGTCATCCAATTGTTTACCACCATAATAACCAATAAAAACAAAAATAATGATCAGCAGTGTTTTCAAGATACCCCATAGAATAATCGAAAGGCTTATCCCCAAGCCTATCAGCGCACCTATTATTTTACCCCGGTTGTCCAAGATCCATTCCAGTATAAAACGATTATCCATGTGCCGCTACTCCCTATTCCACCCTTGTTTTGCGATTTGAAAAACTCTCCACCGCTACACGGACCTCATGCACGGTTATCCCAACCACGTTGTTAATCCGGTCCCTGACCTGCTGCTGCAGGCCTTCGGACAGCTGCGGAATACCAATATCAGGAGTAACCGTTACTTTTAGTTTTATATTAATGCCCTCGGGAGCAGCACCAACCCTGGCCCTGGCCTCTCGTACACCTTCCACGTTATAGGCTTCCTTCTCAGCCAGCGATTCAATTGCAGGCAGGGAAACACGTACTTCGCCCAGGCTGTGCTCATGAACAATGGCCTGTTTCTTTTTATGTTCCCCCCTGATGCTTTTCCAGATCAAGCGGCCCCCCATGATAACATAAATGGCCAGCAGCGCCCATAAAATATCCCTGTTGCCCGGCAGTGATATTTCCCGCCACAACCGCAACCAAGGATCCTGCCAGCCGGCCATAAACGCCGCGGCAGCCAAAAACAACAAAGTCAGTGTTAAACTGTAGATTGCCAAAATCCCCCGATCAAAGGGTCCCATGCTTGATCCTCCCGGTTACTTTACCCTGTTTTCTTCAACTTCCGTTTCCTGTGCAAAAGCAACTCCCTGTACATTTACGTTAACTTCCACCACAAGCAGGCCGGTCATTTTCTCAATCGCCTGCTTCACAGCGTCCTGAATTTTTCCGGCCACCTCGGGTATGCGGGAGCCGAAATCAACCACAATGTAAAGGTCAACCGCTGCTTCCTTTTCACCAACCTCTACCTTTACTCCTTTAGTCAGGTTTTTTCTGCCCAGCTTTTCAGTTAAACCGCCGACAACACCACCGCTCATGCCCGCCACACCGGGTACCTGGGTTGCAGCCAAACCGGCAATGACACTTACAACTTCTTCTGATATTCTAATCGAACCCAAATTGTTTTTCTCTTCACGCAGCGTGCCTTCCTGTTGTTCCATTTGTATCCCTCCAGCCTGTCTTTACAGCAATTATAACACATAGAGGAAAATTTTCGCAATTTTTATAAAGAAGACTTGGTTCAGGTGGGGTTTTGACCCCACCTGAACCTTAGTCGCACTTATTTCGAGTTTATCGCCGCTTAACTCCCGCCTATAGAGGCGGGAGTCTTAGCGGCGGTTAACGAGATCAGCCCATGATTCTCCTTTGAATAAAGTTGGTATATATTTCACCGCGTCTGAAAAACGCGTTGCGTAAAATCCGGCGGTGAAAAGATATAGTTGTTTTAACACCTTCAATTTGCATTTCATCCAGCGCCCGCTGCATTCTGGCCACCGCTTCATTCCTGTCCCTGCCCCAGACAATCAGCTTGCCCAACATGGAATCATAATGCGGCGGCACTTCCCAGCCCGCAAAAACGGCGCTGTCCAAGCGCACCCCCGCGCCTCCCGCCGGGTGATATTTGGTTATCCTGCCGGGGCAGGGCGCAAAATTACGCCGGGGATCTTCGGCGTTGATCCTGCACTCAATGGACCAGCCGTTAAATTGAATGTCTTCTTGTTTAAACTCCAATTGTTCCCCGGCAGCTATACGTATTTGCTCCTTTACCAGGTCAATGCCTGTAACCATCTCGGTAACCGGATGTTCCACCTGAATTCTGGTATTCATTTCAATAAAGTAAAAGCTGCCATGCCGGTCCAGTAGAAATTCAACCGTTCCGGCACTGCAATAGTTAGCCGCTTTGGCGGCAAGAATGGCAGTTTCCCCAAGGCGCCGGCGCAGCTCGCCGTCAACCGCCACTGAGGGCGATTCCTCAATTATCTTTTGATTGCGGCGCTGGATGGAACAGTCTCTTTCCCCCAGATGCACCACATTGCCGTAGTTGTCGGCCAGAATTTGCATTTCAATGTGGCGCGGTTCTTCAATGTATTTCTCCAGATAAATCTCTCCGTTGCCAAAGGCTGCGGCTGCCTCAGAACGGGCTGTCATCATCCCTTTAATCATTTCTTCCTCGTATTGGGCCACCCGCATACCCTTGCCCCCGCCACCGTATGACGCTTTAATTAAAATGGGATAGCCAATTCGCCTGGCTACCTGCAAAGCCTGTTCCTTATCTCCGGTCAGCCCGTCCGAGCCCGGCACCAGCGGCACTCCGGCCGCCTCCATGGTTTCCCTGGCCAGCACTTTGTTGCCCATCATCCGGATGGCCCCAGCCGGAGGGCCAATAAAGGTTAGGTCATTGGCCGCGCACATTTCCGCGAATCGCTCGTTTTCCGCCAGAAAACCGTAACCGGGATGAACTGCCTGCGCGCCCGTGATTTTGGCGGCGCTGATGACGTTGGCAATGTTAAGATAGCTGCGCCCTGGTGAGGGCGGGCCAATGCAGACCGCTTCATCCGCCATGCGCACGTGCAGGCTTTCCCGGTCGGCCTCGGAATACACAGCAACTGATTTAATGTCCATCTCACGGCAGGCTCTGATGATTCTAATTGCTATTTCTCCGCGATTGGCGATTAATATTTTATTGAACATTTTTGTTTACCCACCTATTCTGTTAATCCTCCTGCACAATCACCAGCGGTTGGCCGTACTCCACGGTCTGGGCGTTATCTACTAAAATCTTGACCACGGTGCCGTTTACTTCAGACTCTATTTCATTCATCAACTTCATGGCCTCAATGATGCACAGGGTCTGCCCCTTTTCAACCCTGGTCCCGACTTCAACGAAAGGCTCGGCCTCGGGAGCGGGGGCCCGGTAAAAGGTTCCCACCATGGGTGATTTAACAACCGCTCCTTCCGGTTCAGGCTCCTTTTGGGAAACAGCCTTGGGAGGCGCCGGCGGGGCCGCGCTGCTTTTGTTTTCATCAACCTCTTTGTCGTCGTGGTTAATGCCTTCCCTGGCAGCCCCCGCCTTTCTTATCGCCAGCTTCACCCCGTCACTATCAAGGGAAAATTCGGCTATATCGGTTTGGTTGATTACCTGGATCAGTTCCTTAATTTGTGCCAAATCCATTTCATTTTCCTCCTTTGGACTGTTAGTGGATACTTTTTCACGGTTATTGAGAGCGCCGGTTGCACGCTGACGGCGTTGTTCCCAAAACTTTTTGGTGATTTGAGGGAAAATAGCATACGAGATTACGTCTTCCGCCGAGCGGGCCACTCCCTGCAGTTCGCTCTCCACCTTTTGCAGCCTGGGCTCCAGCATATCAGCAGGACGGCAGGTGATGGGCTTTTTACCCGCCAGCACCTTGCGGGCGATTTCCTCATCCACGGGGGCCGGCGGTTTTCCGTACAGCCCCTGAAAATAGGCTTTTACCTCTCCGGGCACCAGTTTATACCGCTCGCCCAGCAGCACATTTAATACCGCCTGGGTGCCGACAATCTGGCTGGTTGGAGTTACCAGCGGGGGGTAACCCAACTCCCGGCGCACCCTGGGGATTTCATTCAACACCTGCGGCAGCAGATGGGCCGACTTTTGTTCTTCCAACTGGGTTACCAGGTTGGTAATCATTCCCCCCGGAACCTGATGTTCAAAAACCCTCATATCGTTAATCCGCGTAACTCCGCGCTCGTAGCCCCGTTCCTTGCGCACCTCTTCAAAATACCCGGCGATTTCAAACAGCAGGACCATATCCAGGCCGGTATCGTAGGGTGTTCCCTGCAGAGCCCTGACCACTGTTTCCACCGGAGGCTGTGACGCCCCAAAGGCCAGGGGCACTGCAGCCGTATCTATTACGTCCACCCCGGCCTCAACAGCTTTAAGGTAGGTTGCCAGTGCCAATCCACCGATATAATGGCTGTGCAGTTGTACCGGCAGCCCCGTTTTTGCTTTTATTTTACTGATCAGTTCGTAGGCCTGGTAAGGAGTCAGCAAGCCGGCCATGTCCTTGACGCAAATTGAGTGCACCCCCAGTTCCTCCAACCTTACAGCAGTCTCCAGGTAGTGTTCGGTATTATGAACGGGACTGATCGTATATACCACAGAAGCCTGCACATGGGCCCCCGTCCTGATTCCTGTTTTAATTGCCGTCTCCATATTGCGTATATCATTTAAAGCATCAAAAATCCGGATGATATCAATGCCGTTTTCCACCATTCTGGTGACAAATGCCTCAACCACATCATCCGGATAATGCTGGTAGCCAACCAACGATTGCCCTCTAAGCAGCATTTGCAGTGGCGTTCGCTTAACATAAGATTTAATTATGCGCAACCTTTCCCAGGGGTCTTCATTCAGATAGCGCAGGCACACATCAAACGTTGCGCCTCCCCAAACCTCCAGCGAATGATAGCCCACCCGGTCCAGTTTCTCAACTATAGGAAGCATATCGTCTATGCGCATCCTGGTAGCCCATAAACTCTGGTGTCCGTCACGCAAGGTGGTATCGGTAATTTTTACTGCACGCATTATGATCTCCTCCCAAAAAAAAGAGGCTGTTTAATTTGTAAACAACCCATTACACATAATGAATTATATTATTTTTGAGGAAATTTTAAATAGCTTTAGCGCAAGTATACAATATTTCGATCAAATACACTGTATACAGTACAATATATATGGTATTCTTTAAAAATCTTTGGTTATGATAATTACATTTTCTTCAGTTACACCGGTGCTTTTCGCCACCAGCTGGGTCAGGTCGTAGTTGTCTTCGGCAGCAACCTCTTTTTGACCCGGCTGAACAACCACGGTTACGCTATCTCCGTCCAGAAAAACTGCGGCATCCTGGAAACCCCTGGCCCTGAGCAAGTTCTCCAATTCCATTTCTTTGGAAATACTGCTGCTGATATTTAAAAATTTCTCATGAGCGGTTTTGCGTGTTTCCTCATCAATGGAAGAAGAGGCCATTACCTCCCTCAGTAATTCCACCTGCTTACCCCTGGCCCTTTCCCTGTCCATACGGTACTCCACAAAAAAAGCTTCGGGGTCGGAAATGTCACTTTGCGTTTCCCAAGCTTCCTGTGGATCTTCAAACACCTGCTCTTCAGAATTTAAATTTTGGCTGTCTTCAGGGTTTGCATCCCCGGTAAGGGAAGGGCTTTGAGGCTGCTCTGGCTGAGTGATGAAAACGCTGGTAGGTTCCGTCTCGCCAAAAATGCCGGCTATTTTTTGAGCCGCACCGCTGAAGCCCGCCACGCAACAGGCTATTCCCAATAGGGCTAATAAGCCCAGCGCAATTTTTTTGCGGTTAACTTTAATCACTTTTATCATTGCAATCCCTCCTTTTTCATTGGAAGAACAATAACCTTTTGGGGTTCAACACCTAGCGCCACCTGTGCCGCCCGGAACAAACTGGCTTTAACCAGCGGGTCATCGGCCCCCTCGGCCACCACCAGCACCCCGGCCACCTCCGGCGCCATTTCCCGTTCCAACACAGGTCCTTCGTAGCCCTGTTCACTCCTGCTTAATACCACTTGACCGGAGTTGGTGTTTTCAGTGATCTGCCTGGTACCGCCGCTCTGGTCCTTTTCCTGGGTAGTTTTTAACCCGGACGTGGTATTAATGGCATAGTTGTTATAAGTAGATGTGGCCAGGTTTACCGAAACCTCTACCCGTCCCGCCCCTGAAACATCCTCCAGCATTTGCTGCAATTCCACAGCCAGTGCTTTTTCTTCTTTACTCATGAGAGAATCTCCGGCAACACTGGTTTTCACCGCATCTTCCGGCTTCTGTCCGCCTTGCGGCTGCGTGTTTGGGGAAGCCGGCTTTCCGGTGCCGCAGCTGCCCAGCAGCATCAGTAGAACCCCCAGCATTAAAAGCAGCAACAGCACCCAAAATTGTCTGTTGCGTGGGTTAAAGATGTCTTTTTTGTCCATACTCTCACCTCGCACAAAATGATTATTTCAGTAGCCAGGAGTCAGAATTCAGGAGTCAGAATACTACTAACGATGAATGATTCTCTCATTCCGACTACTAACTCCTAACCAACTAACCACTAACCAACTATCTAAATTCAAACCGCACTTGATCGGGCTGCAGATTATAAAATTGGGCCACTGCACGGACCACTTCACCGGCGGCTTTCTTTTCTTCCGGTGAAACTTTGACTTGATCCTTGGCCAGTTGAGTGTCGATGTTGTTTCCTATCGCCCCAATCTCAACCGGAGCTACATTTATGCCTTTTTCACCACGAGCCTGCTCTTCTGTCCTGTCGGCAGCCGGGCCGAAGATGATAGTGATTTCATTAACGTCATTCATCTCACCACCCAATTGAACCAAGGCTTCCCTGGCGCTCACAGTTGGATTTAACCTGGCCATGGACAGCACCTGGCTGGCAATTCCCTGCTTATACTGTTCAACTGCCTCATCCTGGTTTAGTTCAGAGAGTTTCTTCCCGGTGGCGATGATATCATCCAGCGGCGGGGCTCCGCCTCCTTCACCAACCTTTAGCTGCGGAACCTCCTGCATCAGGCTCAGATTTAGAGCACCGGCTGCCGTTTGCACCACAGCCAGTATCACCAAAAGCCCCATCACCATTTTGACATAACGTCGCATGTCACCCTTGGGCAGTATCATCTCAATAAACACCGCCAGCAAGACAATGATCACTATGGTTTTAATAAGCTCGCGGATCATATCCATGGTATTTAGCACTCCCTAAGGCATTTGTTAATGCAGCATTACTGTAATGTTGCCCAGACCGACCACTATCGCCAGAGCAAAGAAGAACAGCAGCCCTACCGTGGCCACAGCGGCAAAAACAGTAATCAGGCTGTTGCCCAGTCCGTTCAGGCAGTCGCTGATCCTGTCTTCGCCCACCGGCTGAATTACCGCGCCGGCCAATTTATAAATCAAAGCAATAGTGATGATTTTAATCAGTGGTATCACTACAATCATGGCAATGATCAAAACCCCTGCAATCCCCACTGCGTTTTTGATCAAAAGCGATGAGCGGATAACCGCCTCCAAAGCGTCGCTGAACATGCCCCCCACCACGGGGATAAATGTTCCCGTGGCAAATTTTGCGGTGCGAAAAGTTAAACTGTCGCCCACCGCGCCTGCCACTCCCTGTAAAGCCATAACCCCTAAAAAGATGGTGCTCATCAGTCCCATTAAGCCCATTGCCGCCCCTTTGCACAAGCCGGCCAGCCTGGATACCTGGAAGTGCTTGGACAAACCGTTGACTATTTCCAGCACTGCGGCAAAAAATATCAGCGGCAGGATAACATTTTTAATTACAGTGCCAAAGACAGCAATAGTAAGGAATATAACCGGGTGAAAGATGGCCGCCGATGCGATGCCCCCTACCGCAACCAGCAGTGTAAGCAACAAGGGCAACAGGGCTTGCATAAAGATAACCATTTTATCTACAACTTCCCGCCCCATATGGATGGCAAGCCCGAAAGAGCCAATAGCCAGTGTGATGATTACCAGGTAGGCCACCATGTGGGTTAACTGCCCGGTGGTTCCCTTTTCAAACGCGCCGGTCAGATTCTGCAAAACAGCGCAAATTACGGCCAGCACCACCAATTTTCCCAAAAGGGCGGAATTGGCCACCACCTCGCGGAAAATATATTTGATGCACTGGTTAAAAATCTCTGTAGGCTGCAATGAAATTTTTCCCGTTGCAATGCCTGTAACCAGAGAACGAAAGTCTGTTTCCGGCAGGGCGCTTTTAATGTCATTATCCATGCGGTTAACAAAACTCTGAATTTGTCCCATGTCCAAATTGCCCAGTTGGTCATCCAATCCCTGTTCCGGTTCCGGGGCCGCCCAGGCAGCTACGGGGAGAATTGTAGTTAAAAATATAAACATGGTTAGAGCAAGGTATGTTATTTTTTTCAAATTTATCACCCCTTTGCACCCCTCACACGCCCCTTACGGAATCAGCCGCAACAGCGCCTGCAATACCGCCACTACGATAGGCAGCGCCAGCATGAGCACCATAACCTTGGCCGCCAGTTCCACTTTTACGGCAATGGCGCCCTGTTCCGCGTCCCGGCAAATCTGGGCTATAAAGTCCGCTATGTAGGCGATACCTATAATTTTCAACAATGTGCCCAGGTAAAAAGAGCTTATATCGGCACGATCGGACAGCTGCTTGAGGATATCGATAATTGCCCCGACTTTGCCGATTACCAGCAGGAAAATGATAACGCCAACCGCTATCCCCAGCAGCACAGCCATAGGCGGCTTGTTGTATTTAAGCACCACCGCCAGTACCGCCCCGATTAAGGCGATGCTGGATATTTGAAATACAAAGTCCACGCTACCACCGCCTAAAACAGTCTAAATACAGATTTTACCTCATCGAAGAGGGTGCCCAGCATCTGAATAACCATAATCAGCACCACCGCAATTCCCGTGAGGGTTACCGCAAACCCGTAATCCTCCTTTTCAGAGTTTTTTAGCACCATGTGAGCAACGGCCACCAGAATTCCAATTCCGGCAATTTTGAAAATCAGATCGATGTTGGCACCCATAAGCACTCCTCCTTTTTTAATAAAGGGCCAATACTATCACCAGTCCACCCAGCAAACCAACATAGTTCCACATTTTAACGTTTTTTTGGGCAGCTTCCTCCGCCGCGGCCAGAGCTGCTTTCAGCTGTTCCGCCGCCAGCCGGATATGTTTCCCTTGATCTTCACGATCAGAGATACCTATACTGTTGCCCAACCCCCTGATGATGGATAAATCACTTTCCGAAAGGGAGCTGCGCTGGTGATACCACTGCAGTGATTCGCACCATGCTTCCCGGGCCGGCCGGCCGCTGCCGGTTCGTAATTCCCCGGCAATGCGCCCGAACAAAGCCGAGATGGGAGAACCCATTTGCTCAGCCGCCCTGGCCAGCGCTTCCGGCAGCGGGGTGGCAACGTATGTTATCTCGGTTTCCAGCATCTGCAGCGCAGAGATTAGCTGACGCAGCTCGCGCGGCCTGCGGGAGTAGAGGCCGGCCTTCTTCCATCCGACCAGCCCGCTGGCTGTGACAATGAGCAATCCACCGATTAGTTTGAGCATTGCTTCACCCCCGGTTGAGGCAGTTCACTGCCGGTATATATTTTTTCCACTGTCCCCACACCACGGGATCTGCCAAGCTGTACAAACCGGTCAATAATGTTTAGCTGCAGCAAATATTTCAGTGCCGGTCTGCCGGCCAGTTCCCGCAGTGATGAACCATGGATGGTTACGATAACGCGCACTCCGGCGTTAAAAACTTCCTCCAGCGCCTTAATGTCCTCCATTTTGCCTATTTCGTCAGTAACAATAACATCCGGTGACATCGCCCTGAGCAATATCATCATCCCCTGGGCTTTGGGACAGCCATCGAGCACGTCGGTCCTGACCCCGACATCCATTTGAGGAACGCCCCGGTGGCATCCGGCAATCTCGGAACGCTCGTCCACCACACCCACAGTACGGCCCGGGAAATTGAGCCCCGGCATCCCGTCGCTAATTAGCCGCACCAGATCCCGGAGCAAAGTGGTCTTGCCGCAGCGCGGCGGGGAAAATATCACCGTATGATAAACGCTACCGGCTGTACGATCGATTAGCTTACCCAGCACACCGCCGGCAATCCCTTTGACCTCCCGGCAAACCCTGATGTTTAAGCCCGATAGGTGTTTAATTGTTTTAATCCGGCCGTTTTCCAGGACCGTTTTCCCGGTTAGCCCCACCCTGTGCCCACCCGGCAGGGTCAGGTACCCGTTTCTCAGCTCTTCTTCCAGCGCGTAAATGGAATAACCGCTGATGTTGTGAATTACTTTTTCCAGGTCGGCAGCTTCGATTACGAATCCGCCGGCGGGTGTATGACTAACCGATCCGTCCCGTCGCACGAAAAAGTCAGTGCCCCCCGCCCCCAACATCATAGGCCTGTCCCGGCGCAGCCTGATTTCCTCCAGTTCGGAAAGGTAACGCTGCGGCACGGAGCTGATGATCGCTTTAAGCTCGGGTGATAAAAAAGAAACTATTTGCCGCCATGCGTCTTCCGTCCGCAAAGCCGCTTTTGCCGCTGTTATTCCGCTCAACTTTTTCCTCCTTTCCGAGAAGGGTTTGGGATTAAGCCCGTCCTCTTTTATAAATGTGTATTTTTGTTGCTGGAAAAATATGCCCAAAAAAATTCAGGTACCAGGCACCTGAATCATGCAAATTAAAGAAATAACCTTTATAATAAGGGTAGGGATAATGCTTACCTATATCTCTATGAGAGTCTCAAAAGTTTTTTGTAAATTGGTTTATACTTTAAGGAGATGAATTTTAATTTGGTATTAATAGGTGTTGCGATCTCTGTAAATGGTGTTCCTATAAGGTTGACGGATGAAAGGTGGAAACATATAGTAATCGGACATCCCGAATTAAAGGATTTGTTTACAGAGGTTATAAATACAATAAGGGAACCTTTATCAGTTAGGCTGGGAAATAATGATGAGCTTTTGGCGGTACAAAGAATTGGAGGTAGGTACATACATAGGGGTAGTTTATCGGGAGATCAATACAAAGGATGGTTTTATAATTACTGCTTTTATTACAAAGAAAATTAAACAAATGCAAAGGAGGCTGCGGGTATGGCCGAAGTAGCTGAATTGAGTAAGGTTGTTCGCACATTACCGGCCCTGGTTTCGGCTCTGGGCCAAAACCAGATCTTTTTACATTACGATGATGAAGCCGATATTCTTTACATTAACTTTAATGATACGCCCGTTGAAGCAGATGATAGTGAACTAACAGACGATGACTTAATTATTCGTTATCTGAGCGGGAAAATAGTCGGAATAACAATGCTTAATGCCCGCGGGAAAAGCAACTAAAAGTTAGGCTCCAGATATATGACAAGGGGACGGAATTGCTAAAACTCAACAACCCTGTCCCCTTGTTGCTAAGACGGGCGGACATTGGGTCGTCCGCCCCTACACTTTCCTAAGATGGTGCCGCTTTAGAACTCGTACGGCCAGGCCTGGAGGCCGCCCTCCATGTACTTGACATCCTTGAACCCGGCACCTTTTAGTATACGCAGTGCCTCGTAGCTTCTGGTGCCAAGGGCGCAGAGCGCCACGATCTCCTTGTCCCTGGGGATCTCGTTAATCCTTTCCCGCAGGTCGCCCAGCACCACCAGCATCACCCTGTCGTCTTTTAAATGGCGCATTTTAAACTGGCCTTCGGTGCGCACGTCCAGGATCACCATGTCGTCACCGCGCTCCATTTTCTCTTTGAGTTCTCTTACGCTGATGGTCTCGGCCAGTCCGGCTACTTTGTTGCGTACAATATTTGCCGCGTGCATGGCCACGTCAATGGGTGTGGAGAAGGGGGGAGCGTAGCCCAGGTCGACTTCAGCCAGTTGGTCCGCGGTGGCGTTAAAGGTTATCGCCGTAGCCGCAACGTCAATCCGTTTTACTGCGTCGCCCAAACCCAAAGCCTGAGCGCCGAGAATCCTGCCCGTGCCTTCCTCGGTAATCAGTTTCATCATTACCATTCCATGCTCCGGATGGTAATGCGTGCGGTCGAAGCCGTGAAAAACCCCGGTTACGACCTTGTAGCCAAGGTCGCGGGCCTGTTTTTCGCCCAGTCCGGTCCGGCCGACATTAAAGCCCATGGCATGCATCACAGCCGTGCCCAGGACGCCCTTGAATACAGTATTCCCACCGGTAAGGTTATCTCCCACTACGCGTCCCTGCCTGTTGGCCGAAGTGGCCATGGGGAGAAATACTTTTTTACCGCTAATCAGATGCGTAGTTTCAGCGCAATCGCCCAGAGCATAAATTTCCGGGTCACTGGTCTGCAGGTATTCATTAACCGCAATGGCTCCGGTATCTCCGATTACCAGGCCGGCGTCACGGGCCAGTTTAACGTTCGGGCGCACCCCTACCGCCACCACAACCAGTTCGGCGTCAACCGGACCTTGATCAGTGACAACCGTGGTCACGTTGCCGTCTTCGTCACCTTCCAGCTTTAACACTTTATGGCCCAGGTAAAATTCAATACCCTGATCCGTTAGCTTTTTAGCCAGCAGCTCAGCCATATCAGGATCCATCATACCCGGCAGAATCTGATCCTGAAGCTCTATCACCGAGCAAAACATATGCAGTTTCATCAGCGCGTCGGCGGTTTCCAAGCCGATCAAACCGGCGCCGATAATAGCCGCCTCGCCGCCTTCACCGGCACCAAGCATTTCCTTGATTTTTTGCGCATCCTCGGGGTGATTGAGTTTATGTACCCCTTTTAAATTCAACCCTTCAATGGGCGGCACAAACGGCTCGGCCCCTGTGGCCAATACTAGCTTGTCATAAGGCAGTGCTTGCTTTTCACCGGTCTCAAGATTCTCAACCAGTACTTCTTTTTTGTCCCTGTCAATGGATTTGGCTTCAGTCCGGGTTAATACCCGGCACCCTTTTTCCCGCCAGAAATAATCTTCATCTCTAATAACACCGTAGGTGGTCTCAAACAGCAGATCATATTTATGAACTTCACCCGACAGGTAATAAGGCATGCCGCAACCGGCATAAGAGATTAATTTACCCTTCTCAATAATGGTTATTTCAGCCTCGGGATCCAGCCGGCGAGCCCTTGCCGCCGCTTTCGGCCCCGCGGCCACACCACCGATAATCACGATTTTTTTGCCCATTTCTTCCCACCCCGCTTGATAGTTATTTTTAACTTGTTTTGAACAATACCCCATTTTACACCTGGGTTAATTGTAAATCGTACATGCTGTGCAGTCAAGAACCACCCGGGTCATTAACATGCTATATTCGCATATTATAATAAAGAAGACTTGGTTCAAGGTGGGGTTTTGACCCCATCTGAACCTTAGTCGCACTTATTTCGAGCTTACAGCCTGTTAATCCCCGACCTAAGAGGGCGGGGTTTTACAGGCTGTGCGAAGATAAAAAAATTAAGCGACAGGATAACCTCCTGCCGCCATTTTTTATGCTTTTTTAATTTTTACAAGTCTTCTTCAACCGAAGCTACAGCCTGTCCCGTAATTTCTTCAACGTCATCGGCCGATTCAAAGCTATCATCATTTACAAAAACAACCTCATCGCAATTGGGACAGGTTACTTCGATAATATCCTCATCTTCTACTATTCCGGAATCGAACAAAACAGTTTCACCGCAGCGAGGGCAGTCCACCTCCACGTAATCTTCCATATCCTCTTCATCCAAGTCGGTTTCAAGAGAATACAGATCCTCATCAATGGTCTCCACATAATCTTCCAGTTGTTCCTGGGCATTCTCAAGTTCGGAAAACGAATCGGCAAAATCCTCCAATACACTGATGATATTTTGTATTATTTTTCCTTCCTTGCTTTCGCCCTCCAGGTTCAGCCCGGTTGAAAGCCCCTGCAGGTAAGCCACTTTTGATCTAAGGTCGGACATTAAGAAACCCCCTTTGGTTTTCCAAGATACATTTCAACAAAAATAGTATCCCTCGCACCGGGGGTTTTTAAACATATATTTCCTAAACTCTTTTGATGTAATGGCCTGTGCGGGTATCTATCTGCAGCACATCGCCGATGTTAATAAAAAACGGCACCTGGACGACATACCCCGTCTCCATTGTCGCCGGCTTGGAACCACCCGATGCCGTATCGCCTTTGATGCCGGGCGCTGTTTCCACCACTTCCAGGTCAACGTAGTTGGGCAGGTCCACACCTATTGATTCGCCCTTGAATGTTAGGATGCTGATAACCATATTTTCCTTCAAAAACTTAATTGCATCTTCCAGTTGATCTTTGCTCATAGCAAACTGATCGTAGGTTTCCATATCCATAAAATTATAATCGGTTCCGTCGTTATAAAGATACTGCACTTCTTTGCGCTCCACCCTGGCCCGGGGGATTTTTTCACCGGCATTAAAGGTTTTGTCGACCACAGCGCCGGTCCTGAGGTTCCTTAGCTTGGAGCGGACAAATGCCGCACCCTTACCGGGCTTTACGTGCTGAAAGTCCACAACCTGGTACACGTCACCTTCCAGCTCAATGGTTAAACCTGTGCGAAATTCATTGGTTGATATCAAGTTCCCCGCCTCCTAAAAAAGTAGTCAGGAGTCAGGAGTCAGAATTCAGAATATTATATAACCGGTTCTTATGTTGATTCCTGATTTCTGACTCCTGGCTCCTCGTGTTTACATTCAAGCAAGAATTATTAACTTGTCTTTAGGTGATTTTGTCAAAACCCGGCAGCCGTCTTTTTCCACCACTACACTGTCTTCAATCCGGACTCCGCCGACCCCGGGCAGGTAAATGCCCGGCTCCACCGTAACCACCATTCCTTCAAGCAGCACGGTATTATCCCTGGAGGACAGGCGCGGCGCCTCATGCACCGCCAGGCCCACTCCATGGCCGGTCCCGTGTCCGAAATATCCGCCATAACCATAGGACTCGATAACCTGACGGGCCGCGCTGTCCGCCGAGCTGGCGGTTATACCGGCCCTGACTGCGGCAAGCCCGGCTAGTTGGGCCTCCAGCACGATAGAGTAAATTTTCTTTAATTCCGCCGGCGGCTCGCCCAGCGCTACTGTCCTGGTCATATCAGAATTGTAATTGTCCAGAACAACACCAAAATCCAGGGTGATAAGGTCACCGTAGCCGATAACCCTGTCCGTGGCAGTTCCGTGCGGTAATGATGACCTGGGACCGGATGCGATAATAAAGGGAAAGGCCGGACCCGATGCGCCTTTTTGGCGTAAATAGGTTTCCAGTTCAAACTCAAGCTCTTGCTCAGTGATACCGGGTTTTATCCGCCCGCAGATAAAGTCAAACCCATCGTCCAGCAGGGACATGGACCTGGCAATAGCCAACAGCTCGCCACTGTCCTTAACCTGCCTGCCCCGTTCAACCACCCCTGTTGCCGGTTTAAGTTCAACACCTTGAAGCTTGCCTTTAAGCTGTTCATAACAATGATAACTTATGTAATCCGCTTCAAAGGTTATGGATTTTAGTCCCAATGAGCTGACCATATCAGCAAGTGTGTCTTCCATGGTTTCCCGCAATTTATAAATTTCAAGGTGCGGGCTTTGTTGTTTGGCCTGTTCAATGTATCGAAAATCAGTGATCAGGAAAGACTTTTTTTCTGTAACCAATACGGCACCGGAACTACCGGTAAAGCCGCTGAGGTACAGCCTGTTTTCCGGCTGCATAACCAACATCGCGCTGGTTCCGCTTTCAGCCAGGTACCCGGCAATTCGCTTAACTCGCTCCATCATTATTAAATGTCCTCCGTTGCTCAAACAGACACCGAAATTTGTGTATTAGGTGAAATCGTTGCAGGCCTTAGATTGAATGGTACTCGGGTTTTAAATCGACAGCCGCCCTTAATGCCAATAAATAACCCGCCGCGCCGAAACCGGATACCTGCCCGGCCGCCACCGGCGCTATCACCGAATGCCGCCTGAATTCCTCCCGGGTGTAAATATTGGAAAGATGAACCTCAATCACCGGAATACTAATAGCGGCAACAGCATCGCGCAGCGCGTAGCTGTAATGGGTATGGGCTCCTGGATTAAAAATGACCGCGGAGAAATTATCTCTTGCTTCGTGCAGCCGGTCAATTAAAGCGCCTTCGTGGTTGGATTGAAAAAAATCAAGCTCAACGCCCAATTCGCCGGCCAGGGCCAGCATGGACGACTTTATTTGATCAAGGGTAACAGCACCGTAAACGCCGGGTTCCCGCAGCCCCAACAGGTTCAAATTGGGTCCGTTTAAAACTAATATTCTCACGCTTTTCCCCCTAAAAATACTGGAAATATTTTAACATAATCCCCTTAAGTTGCAAAGTCAGTTAATGCCAGCACCTTTCAAACAATTACTTGACATGCATGTGGTAATGGGATAAGTTCATTCATTATTAATGAACTTGGTACTTGCGCTGCCTGCCCTCATCACTTATTTTGGTTATTTAATCGTATTGGTTTTACTGCATCATTAAAGGTAAAAGGATTTTTTGAAAAATGAGCCTAATGGCCACTGATGCTCATAGCCGATACGCGGATCGTCGGCGCGCCTTTGCCGCCGAAAAATTGCAGATCGCTGCCCACCGCATCGACCGACTTCAGCAAATCCGTGATATTACCGGCAATGGCCATTCCCCGCACCGGACGGGCCGGTTTCCCGTTTTCTATCCACAGCCCGCTGGCACCGACAGAAAAGTCGCCACTGATAGGGTTGGCGGTATGCATGCCCATAACTTCCGTCACGTAAAAACCGTTATTGATTTCACCGATAATTTCTTCCGGCTTTTTAGCGCCGGGCTCGATAAAAAAGTTGGTGGTGCCCACTTCGGGTGTCCCTTTAAAGGAGCCACGCACACCGTTCCCGGTGGAAAGTACTTTGTCCTTAGCAGCAGTGTAAGTATTATGCAAAAAGCACTTTAACACACCTCCCTCGATCAGTACCGTGCGGGAGGTTGGAACTCCTTCCCCGTCAAAGGGAGCGGAAGAGATGCCGTCTTTTAATGTGCCGTCGTCTACCAGGTTGATGTTCCCCGAGCCCACCTGCTGTCCGACTTTTCCCGCAAACAGGGAGCGCCCCTTTTGCACTGCCTCGGCAGAAAGCGCCGGCGCCAGCATACCCAGAAACCCTGTTGCCACATACGGGTCCAAAATAACCGGCGCCTTTTGGGTGGCACCAGGCTTTGCGCCCAACATGCGGACAGCCCTTTCCGCTGCCTGCCTTCCGAACTTGGAGGGATCCAGCTCAGCAAAGCGAAGACCGTAGCCCAGCGCAAAGCCCGTTTGGCTGTCCTCACCCTGCCCTGCTACCAGGGCTATGTACATACCGCAATAGGCACCAAGGTAATGCAAAGAAGTCCCCTTGGAATTAAACAGGGTAACTTCAACCTCACCATCCTGGTAAGTTGAGCTCTCAATAACGCTGATTCTTTTGTCAAAAGCCCGGGCCTCATTTTCCATCGACTTGGCCATTTCAATTTTTTGCTCCACCGCGGCGTTTTTAATACCGGGATCAAACAAATCCATCTGCGGGTAGGACGGAGCCGGCACCGGAAGCGTTCTTAAAGGGTCTGGTTCCGCACAGGACGCGTTGGCCAGGGCTTGTCTCGCGACCTCTTCGAGAGCACTGTCTCCGAAATCCGTGGTAAAAGCAAAACCGGTCTTCCCGCCTGCAAAAACTCTTATCCCCATGCCCCTGTCTTCAGCCAGCTTCATCGTTTCAATTGACCCGTTGCGAACGTCAACTACCAGTTCCTTACTGTTGCCGATATATGCTTCAGCCATATCAGCGCCCAACTTTGCAGCTTTTTGAACGGCGCCTTCGGCATATTTGCCATATCTCGATTCCATTGTTTATCACCCGCTCCTTTCAGTTAAAATAGTATAATTCAATAAAAGATATACTATTCCTTTTAGTACCAACAAAATCAAGCGCGCAAATCAAACGCGCAAAATAAAAACTGCCTTTGAGCAGGCAGCTAATGCATATAACTGGAATTTGCAGTCAAAGCTATCAAGTCTTTGAAGGCCACCGGTGCCAACTCCTGTACTGCTACTTCCCGGACCGAATGTGGATCCAACATAGCAACTATTGCTACCCTTTCTCCAGAACTCTGGTCTGTATAAAACCCGATAATACAAAATTGGGCTTCCTCACCGGCAAACCTTCTGGTGACAATATCGCCAATTTTCATAAATAAATACCTCCTACAAGGAAGTATCGACCACCGGGATGACATACATTTTCCCGGCTGACATTACATTTTTCTTTACCTTCTACAACATATGCCTTTACACAGGTATTTGTGAAATATAAATATTATCTCATTATATAAAGATTGGTTAGATATGAAAATTTTTCTGGTTAAAAGAATAACATCTTAAATTTTGGAGAAAATATTTTATATCAAAAATCATTTAAAACTTTAAGGTGGGGATAAGCATGGATTTTAATTTTGCCAGAAACGCCAATACCGACTGGGTAACATGGAAAAATTACCTCAAGCAGGCGATGGAGTTCGCTGAAGAACTGGGCATTTCCAGGGATAAAATTCAAAATTTAGCCAATCAGGCAGGAGACCTGTTAGCCCAAAATGTACCGCCGGCCAATCCGGAGCAGCAGCTTTTAAAAGAACTATGGAACGCTGCAGACCAGAGCGAGCGCCAAACGCTGGCCCGTTTGATGACCAAGGTGGTAAACCAGTAAAAGATGGATTAAAGCGCCTGTTTTTATGACAGGCGCTTTTTTCGATTTATTTGAGTTTTTTGGGGTTAGTTTTTGTTTTCCCATTTTAGAATATTCCGTTTTCCGCCAACTCAATACTGTTATAAGCCAAATAGAAGGCATACCCGGCGGATACATTTTTATTTTTTGAGTTTAGATAATTTAATTCGCTTTGCAAAAGGTCAAGCTTTGATATCTGGCCTAATTCATATCTCTTTTTATCCCATTCGTAACTATTCTGAGCATCTTCAAGGTTTATTAAAGATAATTTATAATCTTCCTGTTTTATTTTAAAGTCGGATATTAAATTATTAATTGAATCCTTTAAATTAAATTTTTCATCTTCCAGTTGCAGCTCTTTTTCTTTAATATCTAATCTTATTAAGCTGCGCTGGTTATAATCATCAGTATCATCTAAATCGTCCTCATTATTATCTATAGTTCGTTTAATAACCGATAACGTATCATAATTTTGGGTAGCTTTAGACAGCAATGCATCATACTCAGGTAATTCAAACTCCTCCGGGACATCAAATGCGACTAATGTTAAATTATCATCATAATCTCTGCCCATTATGTCATTTAAGTTTCCTTTTAGAGCTTTAATTAAATTATTAAGATCAATTATCTGTTTGTTTAGACTTTCTGCATCTGAGGACATTTTATTAACATTAGCTTGATTACTGCTGCCTAACTGCATTTTTGCTTTTTCTGATTCAAACAAATTAAGGTCTATGGCATATTCTTTATTTAATGCCTGCAGATTTTCCTCCTGTATCAATATTGTTGTGTATTGCTGTTCCACCTGGTATTCCAATTGTTTTTGGTATTTTTCTGCTGCTTTAATTGAGTCATCATAATTATCTTCGGCGTCATTTTTGTTATTTAGCAATGTTTGTACTGACTTGGCCTGTTGGACTGCATTATCCATCTTAGAAGACATTTCTTCTTGTATTTTATTTATCTCGTCTGCATCCGGTGGATTATCTGGATCATTGTTATTTAATTCTTCATTTAATTGTTCTTCAAGGTCATTGTATTGGGAGATCAGTCTCTCGTTTTCCCTTTCGGCTTCATTTAACTGGTTTTTAGACTGGTTTAATTGATATTTCGCTTTGTCTGCATCATTTTGATACTTTACATAGCTTCTGCTGTTTTCATTAGCTAATTTTTTAGCTTGATCCAAAGTTATACTATCATCTGCAGCAAATGCGCCGGAAAAACTGCCAAGGGTAAAAAACAGTGTCATTAATACGATAAATTTCCATCTCATCATAACACCACCTTTATTCATATCTTAAAGCTTCTATTGGGTTTAACTCGGCAGCCTTTAATGCCGGATAAAAACCAAAGAACACACCGGTAACCATGGAAAAAATTAAGCCCAACAAAATTCCGTTTAATGTAGGGATAGCCGGAAGCTCGAAATATTTCAACAAAGGGACGGTGAAAAAACCAATAATGACGCCTAACACACCGCCGACCAGGCTAATAACAACGGCCTCCAGTAAAAACTGGCTCAATATCTCCCGTTTTTTAGCTCCGATCGCTTTTAATGTTCCTATTTCTTTGGTCCTTTCCTTAACTGTCACAAACATTACGTTCATAATTCCTATGCCGCTGACGATTAAGACGACTACGGCAACCGCCAGCAACAGCAAGGACATGGTTCTGGCCGACTCCTGAGCCGCCGCCAATCTGCTTCCCGCATCCACAATGCGAAATTGGTCCGCCCCCCCGACACGGTGATTCGCGTCAAGAATATTGGTAATATCGCTGATTGCCGCTTGAACAGTGTCCAGGCCCGTAGCCTGAGCCATAATCATGGGATTGGCCCTGGTGCCCAATAAATACTTTTGCCCCACTGTGTAAGTGATAAAGGCCGAGTCGTCATAGCTCATGCCCGGACCGGCATCTCCCACCCGGTTATAGATGCCCACCACTTCAAATTTCCTGCCGTTGATGCTGATGTTTTGCCCGACGATTTCAGAAGGATTGCCGTCGGTAAGCGTGTTGGCCAATTCCGCCCCCACTACCACACATTTATTTTTTTTAGTTTCATCTTCCTCTTCCAGCATTCTACCCTCTTGTATTGTTAAATGGCTGTTTTGCTGAAAATCCGGGAGGATGGCTACAAAACTGCCTCTGGTAGAATAGTTATCGTAATTAATATCACCATTGCCCTGCAATACAGGATAAGCCTGGCCGATATTCTCACTTTCCGCAAACAGCTGGGCATCCTGAGCTGTTAACGGGTCCACCACCCGGCCCCTTTGGGCGGCCATAACGATAATAGTCCCAACGTTAAGCCTGGAATATTGCTCATTAACCTGGGCCTCTCCCCCCGCCCCAATGGCCACCACTAAAAATATGGTAACTGTGCCGACAATAACCCCCAGCGTAGTGAGAAAAGTTCGCATCTTATTCTGGTAGATGTTGGTTAAGACAAGTTTAATTAGCTGTTTTAGCTTCAAAAAATCACCTACTTCTGGTAAACCACAGTTTCACCAACATTGAGACCGTCCAAAACCTCTACTTCATTGCCATCGGTAAAACCGGCTTTAATTTGCTTATCTACCTGTTGACCGGATCTGTCGATTACAGTTACAACCTGTTTGCCATCCACCATTCTAATGGACTTGTAGGGTACAATTAAACAGTTATTTACTTCTTTTAATATAAATGAAACACTACAGGTCATCCCGTCTTTTAATTCAGGGCTGGGGTCTTTTATCGTTACTTCAACTGAATAATTAACCAAACCGGATGAATCTTCAGATGGCAGCGAGTTTATTTTGCTTACTTCCCCCGCAAATTTTTGGTCCGGCAAGGCTTCCGCAGTCACATAAACTTTTTGCCCCACTTTGATTTGACTAATATCATATTCAATTACATTTGTTACTGCTTTGACAACATTACTTTCATGGACAATGGCAAAGTCCTCTTCATCCGTAAGGCTTTCCCCCACTTTCGCCGATAGACCTAAAACAACACCGGAAACCGGCGCATATAAAATTGTATCTTCTAAATCCTCTTGAGCCATTTTCACCTGTAATTCATCTTGCTGCAGTTCCTTATTTTTATTGAGCTCATATTGTTTCAACATGTTTTGATATTCCGTTTCTTTGTTATCAAGTTCCATCTTTTTCATCTTAATATCATTTGCTGAATAAGCATCAGGAATAGCTTCCATCTCCTGGTACTCATCTTTTAATAATTGCAGATCAGATTCAGTTTTCTTAATACTTAGCTCATCATTTAACAGGCTGGTTTGTTGCTCCTCCTGTGCATCTTGCAGCCTAGCCAGGGCTAACTGGTACTGGTCCTGATAATCCTTGTCGTTTAGTTTGGCAATAATGTCACCTTTGTTGACCTTATCGCCCTCGGCAACCTGTATTTCAGAGATAGTGCCTTTAACGCCAAACCTCAAATTTACCTTGGAATAGTCAATGGTTCCGTCAGAATCAAATCCGACAACAATATCGTTTCTGGTTACCTGTGCTTGCTCATATTGTACTTCTGTGTTTTCAGCCTGATTTTTGTTTTTCAACCAATAGCTTGTACCCGCCGCTATGACAATAACCGAGATGACCATAAACCAGATGGCTTTTTTATTTTTAAGCTTGATCAACTCCTTTAACCCCCATCGCTGTATATTTTACCGTCACGTATGTAGAATATTTTTTTAACTTCCTCCGCCACTTCAACATCGTGAGTAATAATTACTATGGTGTTCCCCTCGCTGTTAAGCTCCCTAAAAATTTCCATGGCATCTTTACTTGATTTGCTATCCAAATTTCCTGTAGGCTCATCTGCTAAAATCAATGGTGGATTGCCTGCTATCGCCCTGGCAATGGCCACCCGCTGCTGCTGCCCGCCGGACAGTTCATTGGGCCGGTGCTGCAGCCTGTCCCCCAGGCCTAAACGGCTTAATTTTTCTTTGGCTGTTTCCCCGGCTTCCTTTTCATTTACACCGCGATAAAGTAAAGGAAGCATAACATTTTGGATCGCCGACAGCCTGGGCATCAAATTAAATTTTTGAAAAACGAAACCTATTTTTTGATTTCTTATCTCGGCTAATTCGTTGTCCCTGGCTTTTAAAACATCCATGCCGTCTAAATAATACTGACCGGCAGTGGGCAAGTCCAAACAGCCCAGTATATTCATTAAAGTAGACTTGCCGGAACCGGAAGGTCCTAAAATTGCTGTAAAGTCACTTTGAAAAACCTGAATGCTGATGTCATCCAAGACTTTAAGCTCTTCAGCGCCGTTCTGGTAAATCTTGACAATGTTTTTAGCATCTATGATACATTTCGCGTTATCCATCATATTACTGTCTACCGCCCGCGCCTGATGTGCCCCCGCCCATGCCTGGGTTAATAATCACCCCACCCATGCCTGGTTGCATGCCGCCTCCGCCTCCTGGTGTTTGTCCGCCCGCACCTTGTCTGTTGCCCATTGCGCCACTACCACTCATTACCTGGACAAATGAAACTGTATCATCTGTTTTCCAGATGCGTAAAATTGTATCCTTTTTAATCTCTGTGAGCCCAACCTGGTTGGCTCCATTGCTGCCCCTTTGCATTGTTACAATGGGAGTTCCCACCGGTATAATAAATGTTTCGGTTTCATCGGTAAAATTCATGCTATTAGCCCGGTTTTGAGCTTGGCCTGGCTGCAGACCAAGCTTTTGCATTTCCTCTCTTGCTTGTTCAGGAGTGATTTTGCCGCTTTGGAGGTCTGCACGCAGGGATTGCATTTTATCCTGTGCCTCATCGCTTACCGGTTCCTCTTTTGGTGTATCTTGTTTTGGTGACTCCTCATTTTGAGCAACTTCCCCTTTAAACACGATTACTTCATTGCCGACAATATCTTTGACCTTGCCAAATAAAGCCGGTTGTTCCTCGGGAAGAGCGACCTGCTGTGCCGCTGTATCAGCTGCAGTATTCTCCTGCGCAGCCTTTTGAGGGGTCTGGGTACCGCTCTGGGTACCGTTGCTGCAGCCGATTACCAGCACTGAGATCAGTGCAATAAACAATATATTAATTCTGTTAAGCTTCACGTATATCACCTCATTTTTAATATGCCAATTACATAACTGATCAGTTTTTCAAAATTGACAGCAAAAAATATTACTAATGCTAATGATACCTCCTTTACACCGCTTGTTATTGTGTTTATCTGGATAATTTACCTTACTATAATTAAATTACTATAAAAGTGTGGAGAAATTATAAAGATATTATGGAAAATTGTGAAAAACAAAAGCAAAAACCGCCTCAGACGTTAGCCTAAAGCGGTTAAATATAGTCCTAACGACATAACCCCAGGTACCAGACCAGCAGTTCATTACCCCATAGTGCCGTCAGTACAGCCCCCAGCGCCAAAAAGGGGCCGAAAGGCACAGGATCTTTACGACCTTTCCGCCCGGATAGCAGCAAAAAGATACCGGTCATGCCGCCAAAGAAAAATGAAATAAATAACGCCAGGAGCACACCCCGCCAGCCCAGGTATAATCCCATCAAAGCACTTAATTTTATGTCTCCGCCCCCCATTCCCCCTTTGGATACCACGGCAATAGCAAGCATAATTATCCCGGCTATCAAAAATCCTATCAATCCGTTAATCAATTTGTCCGGTGACTGTATTACCGTTAAAGGTATACCGGCCAACACGCCTGTAATCACCAGGCCGTCAGGGATAATACGGTGGTAGATGTCAATAACGGCGGCAATAATAAGAATTGAAACCAAAACCCATAACATTAAGGACGGCAATCCGAATCCATGTTTGATAAAAACAAGCAAAAACATAATGCCGGAGAATAATTCCACCAGCGGGTACTGCACGGAAAACTTGTCCCCACAGTAACGGCAGCGGCCTTTTAAAAATAAGTAGCTTAGAATTGGAACCATATCCAAAAAGTTTAGCTTGTGACCACAGGCATAGCAGTAAGAAGAGCCGGCTATAACTGTCTGCTTTTTCGGTATGCGTAAAATGCATACGTTTAAAAAGCTTCCTATACAGGTCCCCAGAAGAAATACAAAAACAAAATTTATAATCATTATATTTAACCTCTTAATATAGAAATGTTTATAAAGTAAAACACCTATTGCACAACACATATTATACCAGATAAAAATTTTAATAAACTATATAGTTACCCAAAAGCGTTAATCCTTTATAATATAAAATAAACTCCACCCTGATCAAAGCAAAGGAGAAATTCATGTATGCAAAATACCAGACTAAATTAATACAAAAAGTGACCGTTTGGGGCAGAATATTGGCTGCGCTAACCTGGCTATTGGGGACCTTCTGTTATTATGCGCCCACGGCTCAGGCTGAGCCGGCAAGGGATATTGTGCTGCAGTGGGAAAAATTAATGGGCGCTGAAAAGGAAGACCGTGGTATATGTGCCCAATCCACCGATGATGGAGGTTACATCATCGCCGGGGAAACACAATCTTACTACATGTGGGGTCACGGTGGTTACGACTGGTACCTGGCAAAACTAGATTCCGACGGACGTATGAAGTGGCGAAAAACAATCGGCAACCTCAAAGACAATCGAGTTGTGTCGGTTACCCAAACTGCCGACAAAGGCTATATTATAATCGGCAGTACAGAAGCCCCTTTCGCCCGCAAAGACCATGATGCCTACCTGGTTAAGACGGATGCCGCGGGGAAAATGCAGTGGCAAAGAACTTATGGCGGCACCGGTGAAGATACGGGAACCTCAGCGCAGCAAACCGCGGACGGGGGCTGCATCATCACCGGTAAGACAAGTTCTTTTGGTGCCGGTGATACCGATGTATATCTGATTAAAACCAGCGCCACAGGCCTAAAGCTGTGGCAAAAAACCTTCGGGGGTAAAGAAGCCGATGCAGGCGTAAGTGTGCGGCAAACCACTGACGGTGGTTATATTATTGCCGGAGAGACATTTTCCTCCGTTACGGGAGATTACAACATATACCTGATTAAAACGGACCCAAACGGCAATCAGGTATGGGCAAAAACTTTTGGCGGTTTAAACTGGGATACCGCGACAGATGTGCTGCAAACTGAAGATGAAGGTTACATTGTTTTGGGGCAAACTTTTTCCAGCCAAACCGGTCAGGATATTTACCTCATTAAAACCAATGCCAACGGGGAAAAACAGTGGGAAAAAACCTTAGGCGGAGCAAATTGGGATGTAGGCAAATCCGTTAAACCAACCAGTGCCGGTGGTTATATGATAGCCGGGTGGACTGATCCAAACGGATACGGACAAAATGATTTTTACATGGCCGAAACGGACCCAGCAGGAACAACAATCTGGGAGAATACGCTGGAGAACGACAATTTTGATAGCAGGTTTTCCATTCAGCCGGCCGGTGAAGATGCTTACATAATCACCGGCTGGTGGGAAGAACTGCTAAAAAATCAAGAGGTAAAGAATGATGGGTGTCAAATATATACTGCCGTTGTGAGGGTTGAACAGCCTTAGCTGACAGTTGGCTAATACGAGTTACTAACAACAAAACTAAGTTGCGCGTTGTTGAAGGAATCTGGTCATGGTATCCAGGTCAGTGGCATGCTCCATTGCTTCTTCAGGACTAATAAGGTCTTTGGCGAGTAATTTTTGTAAGTGCGCGTCGAGAGTTTGCATTCCGTGCTTGGACCCGGTTTGCATAAAAGAATATATCTGGTGCACCTTTTTCTCTCTGATTAAATTACGCACCGCCGGTGTGCTGGTTAAGATCTCCACCGCCGCAATTCTGCCCAGACCATCTTGACGGCGCAAAAGACGCTGCGAAAGAACCCCGGCCAGAGTACTGGCCAGCTGCACCCTAATTTGCTCCTGCTGGTTGGAGGGAAAAACATCGATAATCCGCTCGACAGTTTGGGGAGCGTCCATAGTATGCAGGGTGGCCATCACCAGGTGACCGGTTTCAGCAGCCGTTATAGCTATGGACATGGTCTCCAGGTCCCTCATTTCTCCAACTAGAATTACATCCGGGTCCTGGCGTAAAGCCGAGCGCAACGCATTGGGAAAATTTTTGGTGTCCCTGCCGATTTCTCTTTGGTTGATAATGCTTTTCTTTTTACTATGCAAATATTCAATAGGGTCTTCAAGGGTTATAATATGATAAAACTTTTCGCTGTTGATATGGTCGATCATTGCCGCCAGAGTGGTTGATTTGCCACTGCCGGCCGGTCCCGTGACAATAATCAACCCCCTGGAGCGGCTGGCCAGTGACTTTACAGCTTCAGGCAACATTAGGGAATCTATAGTTGGAATTTGCGTATTGATGACCCTACAGGCAAGACTTACAGAGCCCTGCTGAAAATATGCATTGATGCGGAAACAGCCTATCCCGGGTTGGTTATAAGAGAAATCCACTTCTCCTATTTCTAATAAAGCGCGGTATTTTTCTTCACTCATAACCTGCTTTGTCAGCATCATTGTTTCTTCCGCCAGCAGGGGCGGCAGGTCCAGTGAATGCAACCTGCCGTCCAACCTTATAGCCGGGGCGGCGCCGGACGAAATGTGCAAATCCGAAGCCCCTTGTTCCACTGCCTGTTTAAGCAGCTCGTTGATATGCATGATTTTATTCCTTTCAATTTTGACCCTTTCAATAGTGCGGGTAATATTTGATAGCGCGGTAATGAATAACGTATCGCCACCCATTTTCATGCACGTGCTTATTAATAAATCCTACGTTCCTTCTTCCGGCGGTGGTGGAACATAGAAATAAATAAGTGTACCATCACTACCTTGGAT
Organism: Desulfotruncus arcticus DSM 17038; assembly: GCF_900113335.1. Classification (GTDB taxonomy): domain Bacteria; phylum Bacillota; class Desulfotomaculia; order Desulfotomaculales; family Desulfallaceae; genus Desulfotruncus; species Desulfotruncus arcticus. The sequence goes on along the minus strand of NZ_FOOX01000001.1, from coordinate 55,958 downwards.
TGTATCAGATCTATCTGTAACCTTATGGATTAAAATATTGGAGTCGATATTATATTCATGGTCTCCGTCAATATCACCCTGGACATAAACCCTTAAAAAAGAATCACCTTTATTTTCAAAATAAACCTGCATATTTACATTTCCGGAAATTGCGCCTAAAAGGTCAGACGTATTTCCATCCTCATCAATATATTTAACAACACCACTTTCAATGTATATTGCCTGGTATCCCGGTTCTATTTCCTCGGGCAATTCATCCAATAAATCCATCTGAGAATATCTGACTTTGTTTTCAATAATATTTTTGGCAAGACTTACGCTTTGCTGAACCTCGGATTGCTTTGATGCAATATCAAAAGAACGAAAAACATAAAAGTTAAACGTATAGCCAAGTGCAATTACAATGACAAGCAGTGCCAAGGCAATAAGCAACTCGACAATAGTAAAGCCTTTATTTTGGATCTTGATTACTTCAAATTTATTCAATTCCTTTGTCTACCTTTATATTTGTTCAGGTGATTGCAATATAAAAGAATCAAGCTTCACATGAAACTTAAAATCGTGATAAAAAACAACAACAGTAACATCGTAGCCGTCAACCAATGTGCCATCTATTTCTCTGTCAGTTACTTTTGTAAAACTATACACACAATCCTCAGTGACTTCCTCAGGTAAGTCATTAAAATCAACCCAACCATTAGCGGGGTCTTGTAAAGCCGCTTCCGCTGCCTCGGCATCATCGGCATTCCATACCAAGGCATTTAATTGGTCCGTTTTTTCCACTGCCTTTGCAATAGCCTTGCTTTTTTCGCCCATGCTAAATATACTAAAAAAATTCCAACCTATAAGATTAGTAAAAGCAACGACAAGTATGGTCAGAATCATTATGGAGACCAGGACTTCCACCAATGTCATGCCTTTATTGGAATTTGGTTTACTTAGACGCTTTATTGTTTTACCCATTGCCCAGCTTCCCACCAGCTTTTGTTTGGAGTCAGGACCGGTTCTCCAGTATTCCATAATTGATTTAAGAAATTCATATCCATGGAGTCATCATAATAGATCCTGGCATTACCTTTCATATTAATTTCTTTGGCTACCAAAGCGCCTCGCATAGAGCTGCTTCCCTGAATATTAAACGTTGCATTTGGCGCGTAAATTACTCTTGTATTGGCTGATGCATCGCCGGTAAGATTTACAATATCTCCCCCCGTTATAATATGACCCACTATTCCCCCTGAACCCCTAATTTTAACGTCAGAGTTTAATGCGTATATCGATCCTACAAACTTGGTGCTACCGCCTACATCAATAGTCTGGTCTCCTGAATAATACATATAAATATCGTCATAACTTCCATTTTGATTTATAGTACTGCTACCTTGTAAGTCAAAACTGTTTAATACATATAGGATTAAACGACCTGAACCGGTTTTATTTAATTTAATTTGACCACTACCGGTAACGCTCAAATTATTTGTTTGAATAATCAAGTCCTCGTCACCGATATCAAAGGTTAAATGGCTTTTTACCTCGATGTTCGAATATTTACCACTTTGGCTTATTCTGAATCCCCCAGGAGGTATACTATTCCATCCCGCATCCATCTTCTTAACTTCCTCATCCCCAAAATCCGGAAGTTCTGGGAAACTTGGCAAAGGATAGTCGCGAGGAGAAGATAGATTTAAAATTTCACCATCAGGTATATTTGTTTCAGGACCTCGATAACCACCATTGCCATTGCCGTTACCATTACCGTTGTTGCCAGGGAAAACTACCACATCATCTTCATCCCACTCAACACCGGGGCCAATATATAAATCGCCGTTTTTAATTAAAGTTGAATAACCAAAAATTACACTATTCGGTGCTATCGAGTTGGTACCTGCATCTCCAATTATTTCCGAACTACCGCCATTACCATTATTATCTGATAAATCGATTTTTCCCAGAGCAAATATCATATCCAGCGGAGGCACTTGGCCCGAACCACCATTGCCACCACCAGTATTATCATTATCAAAAACCTTTTCGCAACTAATGGTAAACCCCACAGCATTTGACGCTACCTGTGCTCCCTCGGCGTCACCCTTTCTCACTATGCCTGTGGATTTAATAATAAAATCATTGTTTTTCCTTTGGATTTCAAATTTTATGTTATAATTGGGAGTGTCTTCAGGTTCACTGGAAAAAGTCGTATCACCAAGGCCGCCATAAAATGTTACAGGTTCATCCTGCCCCGACAAATAATCCGGTCCGTTTTTCATAATATTTCCTATAGCCAGCTCCACACCGGATTTTGCATAATAATATGCCTGAGCGCTATCCGCATCCCTTTGCACTTGAAGAGTGTCAGCATTACTAGCCTGCGACAGCGTAATACCCAATAATGTAACAATAACTCCGATAAATAGGGCAAATAACATGGCCATTCCCTTTTCGTTTTTTAACACAACACACACCTTCTTTCGGTAATGTTAAAGTTGTATAAACCCATTTCCAAAAGATATAGCCCCCATTTAATTTCACAAAAACAACTATCCGCCTGAATAAAAAAGAGGCATTGTTAGCATATAATTTTCCAGTTGCATTATTTGTCAAATAGATTAGCTACATCTTGGCACGGTTTAACAAAAAAGCCATAAAATACTTGCAAAAAAAAATAATCTTCTACTTTTTGTTAATGGTGCGGTAGGTGCCAGGCACCAAACTTGTTAACTTATTTCAACATTTAGGTTTTATTATTCAACTCCGTTTAACAGTTTAGAAATTGCCGTTGCTGAAACGTTGATATTCTCGCCTATGCTCTTGAAGGTGTATTTCTGTTTTACTGCTTCTTCAGCATAAGCCACTTTGTATGGAACCAGGTTTCTTTTCCTGGAACCATTTTTTATTAGTGTAAAATCTGCAGGACATACACCGGTATCTACTAATATTTCATCAAGGCTTTTTTTAACAGGTTCTTTTTTAGGTGGATTAATCGTGATCATAAAAGAGCGATCACCGATAACATCCATCTGTTCATAATCAATAGTATCTTCCTGCTCCATGAACGATATATACTGTTTGATCGCTTTTTCCCTATCATTTGACAACATACCAAGCAGTAAATCTATATCGATAAAGTTGCCTCGATTATTGCGGTAATACTCATCACTGCTCCAGCTGTATTTATTAACTTGGGAGCATATCCCGGCCCGTACAGGGTTCCGGTGAACATACCTTAGTACTGCCATAAGATACCGTTCGTTCTGGATGGGTATAACCTTGTAGCGCCCATCATATACATGCCCCGTACGGTTATGTTCACGGTTGTAATAGCGACCGTAACTACTGTTTATTAGATGCATCAGCTTGCTCAACGGTTCATCTTCCACCTGTAGAACCAAGTGGTAATGATTATCCATAATTACATAACCATAAAGCTTAAATCCTGTTCCAACTTTTCTATCCTTTATATCTTTTAACAGAAACGTCTTATCTTCATCTTTATCAAATATATACTCTCTGTTGTTCCCCCTCTGTATCACGTGGTATAAAGCTCCAGCGTACTCCACCCGCGGCTTTCTACCCAAAAACAACACCTCCTGCTATATTTTAACAGGAGGTGTATCTCTTTTCAATAATAAGTTAACAAGTTAGGTGCTGCCTGGCACCCCATACCCCTAATTTTGGCATCCTTTTCTAAAGGTTCAGCAATATGCGAATTCTATCCTCAACTGCTTTCATAGTTAATGAAGATATCATACCTATCCTTGATAAAAGCCTTTCTTCTGAAATAGATCTTATATCCTCGCACTTAATAAAACTTTTTTCTTTTAATCCACCCTCCTGCGGGTAAATTTCCACATGAAAAGGTATACCTTTTTCTTTAGTGGTTATCGGCAGAACAACTATGAGTCCTGCCGGACCACTATTAAATAAATCTACTGAAACAATAAGTGCGGGCCTTTTACCAGCTTGTTCGTGTCCACGGGCAGGATTGAGGTCAACAAACCAAATTTCTCCACGAACAGGATGTTTTTCAGCCACTATTCATCTCTCCTCAACCCATCTCGCAAGGTGACGTCCCATGCTTCACGCTCCTTAATTTCTTCTTGCCAGGTTTCAGCATTTTCCCTTAAGGTTGCGTAAGCATCATTTGCTTTTTGTAAAAAATACTGCCTCCGATATGCTTCAATAGCTTTATCAAGTACTGCCTGCATTGGTTCACCTACCTGTGCAGCAATTAACTTAAGTGCCTGCCAGGATTCCTTACTAATTCTAACTGTAGCAGACATCTAAAAAACCTCCCACATTAAATTTGCTACAAGTTAGTATACGCATTTGTTTACAATTTTGTCAAGTAAAAGGTGCTCAGCACCAAACTTGTTAACATATTATCAACACCTTAGGCTCACCCAAAGAAAGGTATGAAATGATATCCATAACTTTGCCAACATCCTTTCTGATAAACCTTCCGAAAATGTAGCAATTTTAGTTATTTGAATAAAGGATACTCGCCCCGGTATAATAAATACCATTCTATCTATTTTTTGCGCAACTTCAAAAATGGATTTGGAGGAAAGCTTATAATCTTGTCAGAAAACAAAGTAAGGGGAAGGTCTATAACTGATTAGAATTACAAGGGAAAGGTTAAAGTTGCAAGGTTTCTTACACCCTATTTCTTAGAAAATAAGTTAATAAGTTTGGTGCCTGGCACCCTATTTTACGTTACCTGTCCTTACCTAATTCTAAGTAAGAAACCTCCCGCCAACATGGTAGGAGGTATCTGATCATCAATTAAAAAATAAGTTAATAAGTTTGGTGCCTGGCACCCTATTTCCATAAGTTGATAAGTTAGATGCCTGACGCCCTATGTTTTCTTCCTCTCTTCTGTTAGTCACTTTGTGCTTCCCAAGTAGATTCAGCATCTGTATCACCCGGCACCCAAACAAATTTTGTCATACCACTTGTTTGAGGAGTAACGGCTTCTTTCAAGTAACCATCGGTAACTAAGCTAGCACCGTTATCAGTCATTTCAGTAGTAGTAATGTCTGAGAGTGCTTTAATCGGGCCTTGATCCAGTGCCCATTGTTGTGTAGCACCATTTAATATTCTAATACTTGCTTCGTCAGCTGTTGCAGCTGCTTTAGCCTGTGAGGAACTATAAACCGGTACCGCAATCGCAGCCAAAATACCAATAATAACAACAACCACCATCAGTTCAACCAGAGTGAAGCCTTTACGGTTTTTTAGCGCATAGCTTATTTTTTGAATCACATTTTCACCCCCTTATTAGTTGGTTGATAAAAGTTTGCTTCCTTATTAATGCATTCTAATTAAGTTATACCAGGAGAAGCTAATTTTAGACACTTAAATTATAAATTTTTCAAATAAGTTTTTGTTATCAATCGCGAGCGTTCGCAGGCGCTGCTTGAAAGTTAACATTTTTTCATCATCACACCCCCCATAATTATCCACCCGCCTAATCACCCGACTCCCCACCTGACCCGCCGCCGATCTCTTCAATCAAATCTTTGATCAACTGGGCTTTGTCAGGAGTTTCTTCCACCCATAATACATATTCTCTGTTATCACTATCGGTAGTATCCGCAATATTCCTAGATATGTGTAGATAACTTGCCGAAACGCCGGAAAGCTCGCTTAGTAAACTACGCATGGAGTTTACCTGATCATAACTACCCGTAAGCAACGGCACTTTGGTTTTTTCCCGGGTTTGGTCCAGGCTCACTAAAGCTGCCCGTACCTGGGTCTCCAGATATGGCGGGCAGATAACCATCAATTCATGACCTAATCGATCATAGTTATATGCTTCAGCTTGAACATCGGTAAAGCCGAATTCATCCAATCTTGTTTTAGCATCTCCGGCGGCAATGTTTTTTAATTGAAAAACAAACGCTTTATTTTTTTGAGCCGCATTTACGTCCAGCTGCTGTGTCAGCTTTTGCAGTTCCTCCCACCGCGGGAATAATTCCCGGTCAAATACCAAAAGCCGGTTGTCCAATATAACGTAACGCTTAAAAACCACTCCAGCTCTGGCCATCAGTTCCACCAGCCGGTCCGGCGGGATCGTGTATGTTTCCAGGGCTTTATAATCCAGGGAAAGCTGATTCTCTTTCTCGTCCACCGCATAGATGAGCTCTCTTACTTTTTGCAAAGTCTGGGCGGTTCCTTGCACCCAAATGGCATTAGGATTTGTATCAACCATGATGTTTGTTTGGTCGACGCCAAGTTGTCCGATTAAATCTTTAATTTTATCCGCCTGAATATAATACAAATCAAATTTTACCAGCAGCATCTGGTTAAAGAAATCACTTTTTAACGTTCCCGGATCACCAACCAGGATGATATTGCCGTTTTGCAGGTAAGCCATTTTTTGGTTCTCAATGATCAGTTCAAGAGCTTTCCTGGCTGTTATGTTTTTGACTTTAAAATCTATGCTTACCGGTTCGGAATTGGTCAGAATTATGTTTACACCCAGTTTTACAGCCAGCGCTGAGAGAACATCCCGCAAATCAGCATCCCTGACCTCCAGGGAAATTTCACCACCGTCCCCTGTAAAAATGGAATCACTGATACCGGCGGTGGCGGACCAGGCAGGTATATCCGCAAAATCTTCCGATACCGCGTTGGAAGATCCGTCAGCAATAGCCGTATCGCATAACAATAGGGTCAATACCAGGACCGCGATGTAATAAGTTAACATTTTGCCGGCACGCCTCATCATACAACAGTTGGCCCGCGTCACTGGCCGTCACCCCCCTGCCCGTTCACCGACTGCTCCTGGTCCGCATTATTGTTATCGCCTATCCTTATATTAGCCTGACCGTTAAATTTAAGCTCCAAAGATTGTTTACCTGTCGTTAAAATTACCACACCGTCTTTAATCTCTTTTATTTTCCAACCACCTTGAATTTCTTCCCCCACTTTAGCTATATATGTTGTGCTTCCGGCTTCAATAATAGCCAGATCGCCCCCGTTGCCTCCATTGATAATCCCCTTAAGTTTTAAAGCAACATTAAATGGATTCCGAAGTTCCTGCCCGGTCTCTGTTTTCCTTTTTAATTCCGGTAAAAGCGTGCTGGCAGTCTTATCGGCGTCCGGCTGCCCGCTACCGCTTGTGGCAGTGCTTTGCTGCCCTTCCTGCTTGCTTTGAGATTCCTTTATGAAATTGTAATTTAGTTTAATTATGTAAATCAGACCGGCAAGGATAATAAAAACACATACCACAACAGTAAGCGTTTTCTTTTTATCCTTTTTAATCAATGCTTCAAATTGTTTGAACAAATCTTTAATATTTTTGCCGGGCAAGACTGTACACTCCTTGCTGGATGTAGTTACTTTTGACACAAATCATTTGGCAAGGTAAAATACACAGACTGATAGATCAGCTTTGAGTAAGTTTGGGTTCTGGCTATCTTTGGTCAAGTCAACAGAATTAATGCGCATAGCTCTGGTTCCGTTTTGCAAACCGGTTATTAAATTGAACAAGTCATTAAAGCTGCCCTGGCATGTTAAATCTATGGGCATTTCCACATAACCTTTTTGGGGCACCTGCTCATTAAAATTAATTTGCAGTAAATCCACCCCCGCTTGCACAAAAATATTGTTGATTTGCTCAATTATATTGTTTTCCTCGGGTTCAGCAGGCAGCGCTTGCTCCATTTGGGTCATCTTTTCCTGCAATTCAGCTGATTTTCCCTTTAACTGAATTAAATTCTGCATCCGCGCCCGGGTTTGTGCCAGGGTTTCACGGTTGGCAGCCAATTCAGCGCGCGCGCTCTTTAATGCGGTTATCTGGTTATATAATAAAAAGCAAACCAGCAACAGAGCTGTTATCCCGAAGAACAGAACCGGCATATTTTTCCGCTGCATGCCATTCATGATTGGTTGTCCTCCGCCGTTTCACCCGTGGGTTGTATGGAAGATCCGGGCAATAGTTCCGCTTGGATTTCAAAACGAATAACAGTTTTTCCGTCTAATTCTTCCTGAGCTAACATCCGGCAGTTCGCTCCGGTTAGTCCTTTTACCTGTTGCATATTTTTTAGCAATTCAGCCACGGAAAGCTGGTCGTCTGCATACCCGCCGATAACAATACCCCCGTCAAGAGGCGCTTCCTCAGGCTGCTCCGCCTGCATGCCCAGCAGACCGCGCAGTTGTTCTCCGGTAACAGCAGCTTTATTTTCAGCCGGTTTGCTTTCTGCTGTCTTAGCCACCTGCTTTTCCGGCTGTTTTTCCGATCCCTGCTGATAAGCGGCGGAAAAATCAGTCAGCCAGATATCCGGCGGCATACACTGTCCCAGGTCATATAAAATGTTTACCCAGTCAGGGGGCGCGCCTACAGCCTGTTTTAAGATTATCTCTCCGTTATTAACCCTGGCCTGCAGTGCGGCATATTGCTCCAGGGCGGGAAAACTATTTAATAAGGCTTCATTTTCCTTTGCCAATACGGCTGCGTTCTTCCTAGCCTGAAAGGTTGCCACCAATAAAAACCCAAATATAATCAACAAGAGTATGCCTGTCAGGCTCCCAACCACCACAAATCTCTGCTGTTTTTGCTTCAGTTCCCACTGCAATTTAATTTCAGACGGCAATAAATTTATGTTAACAGCCATGCTCAGGTCTCCATTCCTCTTAAAGCCAGCCCTACGGCCACGGCAAAATCAGGACCCACCTTATTCCAATCCACATTAAGCGTGTTAACCGCACCTTTAAAAGAAACGATCGGGTTTATTACTTCAACCGGTATATCCAGTTCTAAATTAAACAATTCCTTGACCTCTTCGGCACGGGCTCCGCACCCGCTGAGAAACAAACAGTCAACAGTCAGCGAGTCGCGCTGGGCCAAATAAAAGCCTATGGATGATCTAATCTCCTCCGCCACAGCACCGGCCCAGTTATACCAAACGTTGCCGGGCATATTTTCATCTTTAATTGGGTCCTCTGTTTCCTGTTCTTTCTTCCATATAATTTCACCGGGAGCAAAACTACCCGACTTGCTTTCAGCCGCGTTGGTAAAAGAGACCTGTGACTCAGCCTCCGGTATAAGGTCATCCGGCAAAAAAATATCCGACATGCTATCACCGGTATTAGTCGAAGCTGCCTGCTGTTTACTCTGCAATATTATCTCAGCAAAATAATTATCTTGCTCTGAAGCAGTCTGCAAATTAGTGGGAATTATTCTGATAAAGCGGGGTATACCTCCTGTTACCAGCATCAACGAGGTAATCCCGTCAGCCATATCCACAAATATGGTTGTGCCCGTCAACCGGCTTTCAGGCAGCGTACGCATCAATGCCAGCGGGGATACGTCAACAATCCGGGGCACCAGGCCCGCGCAGGTCAAGGTCTCCAGGCTTTTATCCAGCAGATCCTGCCTTACGGCGACCATTAACACTTCCAACTGCGGACCGGTTTCTCCCTGCACTTCGTCAACAACAGCGTAATCCAGCACCATTTCCGACAGTGGAATGGGAAAATAGTCACCGGCCTGGAAACGCAGCATTTTCTCCAGCTTGCCCGGTTCAACTTTGGGTAAATTGGCCAGACGCATTAAAACCCCTTGATTGGAAACACCCAGCACCACTTCCCGGCTGCCGATATGGGAACGGGTCCATAATTCCTTTAGCGCGCCGGCAACAGTTTCGGCATTTTCGACTACCCCTTCCACAATTGCTGTTTCCGGAACTTCAATTTTTTCGGCTTTTACCAGCGCAGCGGTGCGTAACGTGCCTGTTATTTCCACAGCGCGGATAACTCCTGTTTCTAATTGGAGTCCCACCGCGCCTTTATTTTTAAAAAATTTCAAATTAATTCATCAGCTCCTTATCAAGGGTCTAATATTTAAGAAAAAAACCTGGCCAATATTTCCAAGCTTCTTTTAAGCAAGCGTGAAACCTTCCGCTGGTTGACACCCAAGGCTTCCGCCGTTTCCGTTTGGGTCATGCCTTGATAAAAAAGTGCTTCTATCACCTTGCGCTGCATCTTGGATAACTTTTCCATAGCTATTTTTAAAGCTATGCGGTCCTCTATCGGCAAGGTAAAACTTGCATACCTCTGGCTGTGAATTTGTGATATGTCTATCTCTTCTATGGAAACCCAGCCCGCGCGCATAGCCTGTACCACTCCTTCTTCGCGAACATTCAATTCATTGGCGATTTGGGCGATAGACGGCGGTTCACCGTTAATTTGCATGTGCTTTTCAATTACGCAATTGACCTTATTCTGTAGGTCGGCCACCCAGGCGGGACGGTCAAAAGCAGCTTCCCGGCGAATCAAATGGCGCATTTCGCCCATGATATAATGACCAGCGTAAGTACTGAAAGAAACGCCGCGATTCCGGTCATATCGTTCCGCCGCTTTAATCAAACCCTCATAACCGGCCTGAATAAGATCCTCTTTGCTTTGTCCGGGAGCATAGATTTTGGCAAAGTAATGCACAAGACCCGTTCCGGAACTTACCAATTTATCTAAAGTTGATTCGTTTTTTGCATTTAGATAAGCCTTCATGGCTGCTTCAATATTGGCAGAGGGTTGTTCCTTCTTGGGGTATCCATCCATCTTTTACCTCCCTACTGACCAACTGAAGTTACCACGGTAAATATGGGCAAGTAAACAGCTATTACTATAGAACCAATTGTAATACCCACAACTATCAACAATACCGGCTCCAGCATGGCAGTCAAACCTTTAGTCATGGCTGCCACTTCTTCCTCATAAAAATCAGCCACCCGTCCGAGCAGTGTGGAAAGCTGGCCGGTTTCCTCACCGACAGCCACCATATTAACCAGCATGGGCGGGAAAAAGCCGCTCTTTTTAAGTAAAAAAGCTATACTTTGTCCTTCCTGGATGCCGTAGCCCGTTTGTTTGACCGCTTCGGCGACCTGGATGCTGCCGGAGGCCGGGCCGGCCGCTTCCAGCGCCTGTAAGACCGGAATACCTCCGGACAGGAGGGTGGACAGAGTGCGTGAAAAGGAGGCAATAGTTGTTTTTTTAAAAAGGTCCCCCATCACCGGCAGCCTGAATCTAAACATGTCCCAAGCTTTTTTACCATTTGTACTGGATAAATAGTAACGCAAACCAAAAACAAATAAAACCATAAACAGTAAGCATAGATGCCAGTAACCACGCAGCACGTTGCTGATCCCCACGACAATTCTGGTGGGCAGCGGCAGGCTTACACCTTCAGGAAAGAATCCTACGAAAATGGGGACAACGAAAATCATCAGCGCCATGACTACGCAAAAGGCAAAAATCAAAACTACCGACGGGTAAAAGGTGGCGGCCCGGATTTGGTCCTGCAGATGTTTGCTGCGCTCCAGCTGGTCGGACAGCCTTCTAAGCATTTCTTCTATAGAACCGCTGATTTCGCCCGCTTTAATCATATCAACATACATAGAGGAAAAGGTTTCCGGGTATGCCCGCAGCGCATCGGAGAAACTAACGCCGCTTTCCACGCTTTTAGCCACTTCACCGATAATTTTGCTCAAAGTTGGGTTGCTTGTCTGTTCCTGCAAAGTAAAAAGACAGCGGGTCAGCGGGATGCCGGCAATAAGCATGGCCGATAGCTGGCGGCTGAAAAAACTGATATCGCCTATTTTAATTTTGCGCCGTCCGGCAAATGTAAAGGTTAAAGAAGTATTTTTGACCTCCGCCAGGTCTATGACCATGTATCCCATTTTTTTCAATTTGGCAACGGCGGAATTTTCTTGCTCCGCCTCCATTTTGCCGGATACCGGCAGGCCTTTTTCATCTATGGCTTCATACGTGTAAAGAGGCATAAAACCAACCTTCCTGAACTTGCTGCAGATAATTTTTAGAAAGAAATATTGTTCTTCAAAGCTCGTTCCAGTTCAATACGATCAACTGCCTTGCCCAAAGCATTTTCTCTGGAGATCAAACCGGAAAGGCATAATTCGGCCAGTGCCTGGTCCATGGTTTGCATCCCCACATTGCGACCGGTCTGCATAACCGTGTACAGCTGGTATTCTTTGCCTTCCCTAATTAAATTTCTAACCGCCGAGGTGGCCCAAAGTATTTCAACAGCGGCCACTCTGCCTTTACCATCAGTCCGGGGAATCAACTGCTGGGCCACAACGGACTGTAATGAATCCGAAAGCTGCTGCCTGATTTGACTGCGGATACCCTCCGGAAAAACATCAATAATACGGTGGATGGCCAGCGGCGCTGTTTGGGTATGCAGTGTGGAAAAAACCAGGTGCCCGGTTTCAGCTGCAGTCAGAGCTATGGAGATGCTTTCCATGTCCCGCATTTCACCGATTAAAATGACGTCGGGGTCGTGACGCAGCACATGCCTGAGCGCCGCGGCAAAGGAATGCGTATCGCTGCCCACCTCGCGCTGCTTGATAATGGATTTCTTATGACTATGTAAAAATTCAATGGGGTCTTCCACGGTAACTATGTTAAGACAGCGGTTTTCGTTTATCAGATCAATAATTGATGCCAGCGTGGTTGATTTGCCGCTGCCTGTCGGACCGGTAACCAGAACCAGGCCGCGCGGCAGCCGGGCAATATTTTTCGCCGAAGCGGGTAAACCAAGGCTTTTAAATTTGGGAATATCCATAGCCACTACCCGGAAGTTAACCGCCAGTGAGCCGCGCTGCCACATGATATTGCCGCGGAACCGGCTGATGCCGGGTACAGAGTGGGAGAAATCAAGTTCCAGATCCTTTTCCAGACTGTCTTTCTGCTTGGGCGTAAGGATAGCATATACCAGTTGCTCTATATCCTGCGGCATCAGTCTGGGCATATCCGTCGTTACCAGTTCACCATTGATCCTGATTACAGGCGGCTTGCCGGCAGTCAGGTGTAAATCGGAACCATTCATCTTTACTGTGCGGGTAAGAATTTCATTCATGCTCAGCCCCGCCTGGGAACTCATTGTATCACCCTCATTAATTCTTCTAATGAAGTAATGCCATTCTTTACTTTGTGCAGTCCATCCTGACGCAGCGTCATCATGCCCTCGGCGATTGCAGTTTCCTTGATCTCCTTGGCCGGCCTGCGTTCCAGGGCCAGACGCTGAATTGTTTCCGTTACAAATAGCAACTCGTATATGCCTATCCGTCCCCGGTACCCAGTATTACTGCAGCGCATGCACCCTTTGGGGCGGTATAATTTTACCCGGTTTTCTCCCTTATCAAATGGAAAATCCGGTATATCCCGCAGTTGATCGCGCGTCATTTCGTACTCCTGTTTACAGTTCCGGCATAAAACCCGCGCCAGGCGCTGGGCTAAAATGCAGACAATTGATGAAGCAGTTAAAAAGGGTTCGATTCCCATTTCAGTAAGGCGGCTGATTGCGCCGGCCGCATCATTTGTATGCAACGTGGAAAAAACCATATGCCCGGTTAAAGCAGATTCAATAGCCAATTTGGCTGTTTCATAGTCTCTTATTTCGCCAACCATAATAATATCCGGGTCACTGCGTAATATGGAACGCAACCCGGAAGCAAAGGTAAGACCGGCTTTGGAGTTGATCTGAATCTGGTTAATGCCTTCCATGCGGTATTCGACCGGATCTTCTACGGTAATTACATTTTTAGCCACCCTGTCCACATTAATCAGGCTGGCATATAAACTGGTGCTTTTGCCGCTACCGGTCGGTCCTGAAACCAGTACGCAGCCGTACGGCATGTTGATGGCATCCCGGTATTTTTGCAAAACCCCTTGCTCCAGCCCCAGTTCCTCAAGAGTGATTATTTTAGCTGACCGGTCCAGCAGCCGCAGGGTTAACCGTTCGCCGAAACTGGCGGGTAGCGAAGCTACCCTGGCATCAATAGTACGTCCCTCTATTTTAATCGACATCCGGCCGTCCTGTGGGATTCTGCGCTCGGCTATGTTCATATTAGCCATTATTTTAATGCGCGAAACCAGCGAAGCATGCAGCTTCCTGGACAGCTGCATTGTATCATGCAAAACGCCGTCAATTCTAAAACGTATGCGCAGTTGAGTTTCATAAACTTCAATATGTACATCGCTGGCCTTAGAGTTCACCGCCTGGGACAGAATCATGTTGGCCAGTTGAACCGCAGGCTTAATCTCGGAGTCATCCGCCTCGATATCGAGTTCTTCCTCCGGCAGCTGCTCATCTGCCGGTTGTTCGAACTCCAAGTTGATCCGGCTGTATTTTTCCAGGGCTGCGTTAAATTCACTATCGGCGACAACCACAGGTTTAATATCATATCCCGTCAGTATGCGCATATCATCAATGGCTATAACATTATTGGGATGCTGCATCGCTACCAGTAGTTTATCCCCACTAAAGCTGATGGGCAGTGCTTTATATTTTCTCTGGGCTTCCGTCGGCAGCTTGGCTACGGCTGACGGATCAATCGGATACTTTTCCAATGATACGAATGGCACCCCGGCCCGTTTGGCCATTACTTTGGCGATATCTTCCTCCGTGCAAAAGCCTAAATCCACCAACACTTTGCCAAGGAAACCCCGGTTAGCTTTTTGATGAATTAATGCCTGATTCAATTGTTGCTGGGAGATAACCCCTTCTTGAACCAGCCGAACTCCTAAAAAGTCCTTGGTTAATCTCATCCTCCAATCCTCCGGCATATAAGATGATTATTTAATTAATTTCAAGAAAAAGCAACATATTCCTTTTAATTGCGCATAAAATCGATTGGTATAATGTGCCACTTCGCGCATGCTTTACATGTGCTCATAAAAAAAGCACGATACTTTACAGTAATCGCGCCTGGTAGTCCGACTGCCATAGCTTTCGCCTTAGGCCCGCAACTTTGCGCCCGTCTCTTTCGAAACGTTTGCCTTTTTCAGACTGAAAATAATTTATATCAATATATTGATTAATTATATATATAAATACTTTAAAAAACAACAGCCAAAGACATAATTCGCTAATAATTAGAAAAATTATCAGAACCAAAGAGCCCTGACGCCCCAAAGCCCGGCATTTACCATAACCGGGCTTTGGTTATAATAATATTTACTTTATTCTTCCCCGTGAGCCGTGCCGCCCACGGTTAGCTGTTTGATCAGCAGTGTAGGCTGGGCGTCGCTGACCGGTACGCCCTGGCCGTCTTTACCGCAGGTGCCGATGGTGAAGCCCAGGTCGCTGCCCACTTTTTCAACGATCCGGAGCACCTCGGGGCCGTTGCCGGTGAGGGTGGCTCCTCGCACCATGGGGCCGGTTTCCCCGTTTTTGATTAAAAAGCCTTCGGCTACATCAAAAACAAAATCGCCGGTGGTGGTATTAACCTGACCGCCACCCATTTTTTTCACCAGCAGCCCGCTGCCGGCGCTGCGGATTATTTCCTGCGGGTCGTCTTGGCCGGGCGCAATGTAGGTGTTGCCCATACGCGGGATGGGTTTATCCTGGTAGGACTCCCGGCGGCCGTGGCCGTTGGGCTCCACCCCGTCCCGTTTGGCGGTGAGCCGGTCATACATGTAGTCTTTCAGCATTCCGTTTTCAATCAGCACCACTTTGCGCGCCGGAACGCCCTCGTCATCAAAACTATAGGAACCATAGCGGTCATCCATAGTGGCATCGTCGATTACGGTTACGCAGTCGGCGGCCACCTTTTGGCCCTTCTTCCCGGCGTAGACCGAAAGCCCTTTTTGCACCAGGTCCGCTTCCAGGCCGTGCCCGCAAGCTTCGTGGACCATTGTGCCTCCGGCCTCTCCTGCCAGTACTACCGGCATTTTACCTGCCGGAGCGGGCTTGGCGGTGAGCATCTGCACCGCGCGCTTGGCAGCGATTCTGCCAATTTCCTCAGGGTCGTTGCGCTCCAGCAGCTCAAAGCCGCTGTGACTGCCCACCGCTTCGTAGCCTGTTTGTATAACTGAACCTTCAGCGGCCACAGCCTGCACCATCAGCCGGGTGCGTACCCGCTGATCCTCTACGTAATCGCCTTCGCTGTTGGCGATGATTATTTTTTGCACCACGTCGCCGTAACCTACCATGACCTGTTTGATTTTATCCGGATCCACCGCCCGGGCAGCCCTGTCGGCGGATTTTACCACCTTCACCTTTTGTTCGGTGGTTACGCTGTCCGGCATTTGTTTAATGTTAAAAGTCACCCGGGGCTGCACCTGCTTCAGCTCAAATTGAATATCTTTTTTCTCCCCTTTGGCGGCGTGGCTGACGATTTTCGCCGCGCCCATCAAACCTTCCCGGCTTAAATCATTGGTGTAGGCATAGGAAGTTGCTTCACCGGAGATTACCCGGATTCCGGCACCGGATTCTATGCCGGATTGAATTCGTTCGATTTTGCCTCCCTCGCAGCCGATACCGGTTGCCCTTTTGTGCTCGATGTATATATCGGCAAAGTCTCCGCCGTTTTTTAACGCTTCGGCCAGTACATCCTTGATAACCTGCTGATCCATTTCTTCACCCCGTATTAATTTACTATTAGCATATTGTTTTCCGGTTCTTTATATATAATACTTGATAAATGGCAAATTGATCAAAACATTCCTTAAATTTTAGGTCGGAGGTATCTCACCGTAAATGTCACTTTGGATGCTGTTACCGGCTTCATCTTCATAGTGAATCACGGGAACCGGCACTTCCGGATAAGGCGATACAGGATCAGGCTGACTAAAAGGATTTTCCCGGCCTATTTGCCAGGCGCTGCCTTTTTCCTCTTCCAGGTAGAGTTTGCCACCGGGAGTGGTCGCTGAATACACCGTTATGTCACACTGCACGTTAACCGGATAGGCAGCAACCGTAACAGGTTTCTCCCAACCCGGTATTTTCAGCTTTAATTCTTCTTTATTAACACTAGCCTTTAAAGCCCTTATTTCCGTGGTATTAGATAATGTTTCAATTTCGTTCAATAGCTGTCTAACGTTTTCGTATTCTCCTTCTACTTCTAAAACCAGGGGCAGTTCCAGGTAGTCCTTTTTGTCTATAATCCCGCCCGGCACCAGTTTATTGATGGTCACACCTAAATCGGCGGCTTTTAGCCCGATCAGCACAAGTGACGAACCCCGCCTGTACTCAGTATCCAGCTTTACGGTATAATCTTTCCATTTTATTTGAAACTCGGCATATTTTTTTTCTTCCTCTTTTCGGGAGTGCAAGGTTGCCTCGGCTTTTTGCAGCTGTTCCCGCTTTTGCTTTAATTTATCCATGTTTTCAGTACAGTTGCCTATTTGCGGACGTAACAGGAATACGTAAAACCCGCTTAGTATAATAACCACGGCCAGCACCAGCAGCATTTTCTTTTCGCGGGAGCTAAGATTTTGATACATCTTGTTTTCCCTCCCGCAGCCTGGCTTCAATGCAGAAGGCCTGACCTATCGAGCCTTCCAATTTTTTTACCGAAGTCTCAATTAAATCAATGTTCCGGAAGTAGGGCAGCCCGGACAAGTTATTGATGAAAACACCAACCGAGGCGGGAGAATAAGAAACGCCTTTAAGCACCACCAGATTGGGAGGCGGCACTTCCTTTACTCCTTCTTCCCCGTCCGGGTCATTGTCCTTACTATCCGAGCTAAAGGTATTATTACCGGGTTTATTATTTATATCTTCCGGCTGCTCATTCATGGCCAAAACTCCCGGCGGCGAGGCAAAACCGCCGCGTGCCGCGTATTCCCGGCGGTTTTCCAAACTGATGTCGGTAAGCCACATATCCACGGGCATAGTTTGGGCAATAGCGTTTAGCATGGGGATGAAGGTTACCCGCTGAGCGGTAATTTGCCGGTAGGTCTTAATTTTTTTCTCTCCATCCAATCTTTCCCGCTTCATTCGCTCAATTTTCCGCACCAGAGGGCTGATTTCGTTTAATCTTACATCTATCCGGGCAGTTTCCGCGGCGGCCTGATACTGTTTCATTTGCAGCAGCCAGTAACTGCCGCCCATAACTATAAGAATGACGACAACAACTAACGGCACAAGCATTTTACTTACATCAATGGCAACCTTTTTTTGCAGCTCGGGTGGCAGGAGGTTAATCTCATACATCGGGCGGCATCTCCCGCAGCGCCAGGCCATAGGCTACTGCCATTGCCGGATCGTAACCTAATTCTCCCGAAGCGTTAAATAAGATACTGGACGGCTGGACTACTTTCGCGGGCAGGTCCAATGCCTCACCGATAAACTGCTCAAAACCCTTTAGCTTGCTGGTGCCGCCGGCAAGAAAGACTTGCCTGACGGGTGCGGCATAATCCCTGGCAGCATAAAATTCAAGTGAACGCCGTATTTCCTTAATCATTTGGCCTAATCCATCCCGCAGGGATAAATCAATTTGTAGTGCAGTTGCCTCTGCCCCGGCCAGGCTTCCTTTATCCAGTATAATTCCCTGCTCTTCCTTCATCGCCCTGGCTTGTTCAATGCTCATGCCAAAGCCGTCAGCCATGGAACCGGTCAATAAAGCACCGCCGACGGGCATTGTCCGGGTATACTGCAGCTGTTGGCCCTTTGCTATAACCAAACAAGTTCTGGTTTCTCCGATATCCATAATGGCCGTTATTGCCTCGCTTTGGGCCAGTTCATTTTTAAAAAGCCGCCATAGGGCAATGGCGGGCAGGTCCAGCGCGACCAGCGCCAGGCCACAGTGTTTTAACAGTGCGTGATACTGATAGCTTAATGAAAGTGGCAGCGCCGCAAATAAAATCTCTACCTTGTTTTGGTTTCCGGCTGCCCGCTCTTCCAGCATGATATGGCGTACCACCAGTTCGTCAGTATCATAAGGCATGACTTTTTGCGCTTCATTGATCACCGCTTTAGCCAGTTCTTTTGGCGCAGCTTTGAGCAGACTGATATGGCGGGTAACCACGCTGTCGTTGCCGATGGTTGAAATAATTTCCGTTCCACCCAGATCGTGCTGTACGATCATTTCCGCCAAGTTTCCACCGGTCAACTTTCGACTGATTATTTCGGTCCAAAACCCGGGCGGAGTGGGATACCTGGCAGTGAACATGATTACGGGTTTTTCTCCGCTCGGAGCCAGGGATACGAATTTTGTTTCCCCAACCCCTATATCAAGAGCCGAGCAGGGTATTTTTCTTGGGAGTAGTTTATGCAGAATTTTTTTCATCGCGCATTACCACCGTAACTTTGGTACCCGCAATTACCGGGTACAATTCTTGCCAATTATACACCTTCACCGTAACAGGTATGGCGGCTTTATTAACATCCAAACTGTTAAAATTCAGATCAAAATGGCTCCGGCCCAAATCAATCCCGCTTGCGCATACGGCGCCCCGCAATATTACAGCACCGCTGGTTTGAAATACTCCGCGAGCCATGAGGTTGGCATATACTTTGCTCTCTTCAACCATGATATTCCCAAGCGCAATCAGCGTTAGATCCCCTGCCCCGGCAGTCTCTTCGCAGTAGTCGTTTACGCTTACCAGATCGCTGGCAATTTTAATATCACCGGATGCAAAAATTACGGCTTTACCCTGGTAACAGCCGCTGATGTTCAAATCCCCGTTCACGTAATAACAGCCTGAGTATAAATAAACAGTGGCTTCTGCCCCGTCGCTGTCGGGTATGATAACCTGTTTGGTGTCGATGTGGCTATTGGGGAATGTATATGTTGGATCAGACACACCCGAAGTAAATAAATGTTCCGCCCCGTATTCTGCAGCAAGAATTTGGTAATAGGAGTCATTAAGGTCCAGAACCGGTGGTATGTAAGAATAACTTTGCTGTACATTGCCGGCGTCACAGGAGGCGCTATCCGCAAGAGTCAGCTCGCCACCGGTGTAAACAGGGTTATTTCCAACTACGGTCAGGCTGTCCCCCAGGGTTAAATCGCTGCTACAGATGACCGGGGAGTTAATTGCAGCAGATCCTGTAACCGTCGCCCCTGCAGCTTCTCCAGGTAAAACAGTTAAGCCTTTAAAGTAATCGTTTGCTGTATAAACCGCTATATAGCATTGCAGCGTCTTTTTAGCTTGAACATTACCGGCGTTGATGCACTGCCCCACGGATTCGATCATCGCCGCAGTGCCAAATACTTGATCAGTATTATTTACTTTTTTTATTTTAGTTCCATATACAACTCCGGCGGTCAATTCCTGGTTATTAAAAACAGTGGTAAAAGCAGAGGACAACCCCTCATACCATGCTGAATCGTTAAGTACTTTGCCGATGGTGTTTTCAATTCCGGCGTCTGCCGCATACAGAGCCTGCGTAAGTTCCAGCTCGCTAATCATGTTTTTGTGGGTATGGCCGGTAATAGACCCCAGAGATGCTGTAATAACGTACAATATGGCAATACTGATAACCACCATGATCAAAGCCTGTCCGTCGTTTTGGCGCAATGGCAATCAATCCGCCTTCCGCAGCGAAACTCTGGTGCTAACCCGTACAACGCCGCTTTTTCCTTTTTCGCCTGCCAGGGTAATATTAATCATCCGGGTGTGTTCATTGTAATCCGGTGGGTCAATAATTATCTCTTTAACATACCGGGCCACCGGGTTGGCAGCACCGCCTGCTTTTCTGATCAACTGGCAGGCGTGCTCAGCATCGGTACTAACTGAGCAGTAGTAAGTGACGTTAATACCTTCTAAACTGGTAAAAGTCACTTTCCCCTGTTGAGACGGGCTGCCGCTTTCAAAAGGAAAATACCGGGCCTGCCTGATCTCCCTGGTGACACGGTTCAACCCTATCCGCAAGTTCTCTACAACTTCGGCTTTATCCTGAACGCGGTGCCACTTTATAAGGCCGGATATAAAAAACCCGTTGAGCAAAACCAGCAGGATACCCAAAATCACCATCGATACCATTAATTCAACCAGGGTAAAACCCAGATTTGAAGCTTTTTGAGTTTTGGCAGGCACGGATTCACCTCTTGGCCCTGGCCCCCGCCAGCTTGATGCTTGTTTCCCGGCCAACGGAAGGCTCCATATAATAAACGGTAACAATAATTTTTTTGACAGCATTTTGCTCAGTTACTTCAACCGTATAACTATAACCTGTTGCAGCCGAAGCAAGCAAGACGTTATTGTCCCGGTTATCCTGCGCAATTACATTTAAAGCCTCTGTGTATCCATAATCAGCAGCCACCCGGCTCAGTTCACCATCGATCTTTAATAGATCATTGATATTATCATAATTTTGCTGCACTACATCTTCCAAAATTCCCTGGGCTTTATACAAGGCTGCCGCTTTCCTCTCCGAGCTTGCCAGTTGCTTTGCTGATACCAGAAAACTGCTCAAAAGCGGAGTAATACTTATTGATAGTACTAAAAGAGCTATCATGACTTCAATCAGGGTCATACCCTGCTTATCCCTAAACAAAGGAGTCCTCCTGCAGGTTATTCAACGGCTAAAGCGTCACTTACCCTGCTCCGCCCGGTAACCGGTGTAATAATTACGTATTTAAAATCGCCGGTAATTTTGCTCTTTAAAGCTATGTGCCCACCGGTAGTAGGATATCCTATGGCGGAAAATTCAATTTTTTTTGCCGCATAGTTTGTAGATACCAGGTCAACATCATAGGGCATCTTAATTACTTTAATCGGGTGGCTAATTACTCCGGTTCGTTCATAGATGATACAGCGTTCACCGGAGGTATCTAGAAGAATATAATATTTAGCGAATTCCAGACGCAGACAATCCTGACCGGTGGTTCTAACCTCCTGCTGCAAACTTAACGCTGCAGTAAGCAAAATACGCCTGAAATAAGTGTCTTTAAAGTCAGGAATTGCTATAGCCATAATTATGGACATAATCACCAATACAACTAAAATTTCAACAAGTGTATACCCTGAGCGCAATTTCATATTTCTTGCAATCATGATCGCCCACCCAAATTCTTTTGGCATTTAGGAAACGGCCCCACTTTTTTCTCCCGTATCTAAGTTGAGTTATTGAACTGAATTCATGACGCTAAATATAGGCAACATGATCGACAGTATAATAAACCCGATAACTCCCCCCATAGCAACTACCAATATTGGTTCAATAGTTGAAGCTAAACGAGAAACCAAATACCCCACTTCACGTTCGTAAAACTGAGCCAGTTTTTCCAGCATGGAGTCCAGCGCACCGGTTTCCTCGCCAATTGCTATCATGCGGGTAACCATTGGGGGGAACACACCGCTTTGTTGCAGCGGGAGGGCGATGCCCTGACCTTCCCGCACACACTGGTTTGCTTCGATGATGGCCTTTTCAACAATAGCATTGCCCACAACCCTTTTAACCACGTCAAACGCCTGCAACAGGGGAACTCCGCTGGCTAATAAGATGGCCAGGGTACGGGCAAAGCGGGCTATAATTATTCGTTTGATTAATCCGCCAAACACTGGAATCCGCAAGGATAGGCTATCGATAAATGTTTTTCCTCCGGTTGTTGTGGCAATATGTTTAAATATTAAAAAGATAATTGTTAAAACGCCCGGTAGAACATACCAATAGCCGCTCATAAGCAAGCTTAGCAACGCTCTTGTAGCAAAAGGCAACTCAGCATTGTATTCATTGAGCATATTAACAAAGGTAGGAAGCACCAATATAATCATTGCCGCAACTGCTATTATCGCCACCATCAGAACTATTGCCGGATAAGTCATGGCTGATTTGATTTTTTCTCTTAAATCATGCTCTTTTTCAAAGTGAATGGACAGTCTTTCCATAATCTGATCCAGAGAGCCGCTGATCTCTCCCGCTTCCAGCATGCTGGCAAAAATCTTTGGAAACACTTTAGGATAGGAACCGGCAGCTTGCGCCAGAGACTGCCCATTCGCAAGCAGTTCCACCAAGCCCTTTGTGGCTCGTACCAGCGTTTTATTTTCTGCTTGCCGGCTTAATATATTTAAACACTGAATAATGGAGATCCCACAGCTGAGCATAGTCGAAAACTGGCGGCAAAACTCAGCCAGATCTTTTGAACCCACTCTTGGCTGCAGAGAGTCAAACATTATACCCCAAAATTCTTTTGGTTTTACGGCTTGGAAAAATATTTTTCGTTGGGGAAGCATGAATTTTTTTCACGCCTTCCATATCTGGAAATATTGCTTATATAATACGACAGCCATCAACCAAATCCTTCACATCTTGGCATATTTTTCATTAATTTAATTTTTAATTTAATTTCTTCATTTAAATTTCTTTATTTAATAAAAGGTCACCTGTCTCCGCAATTATGATTGTATATTCGATTCCTGCGTGTAAGCTACCCGCATAATTTCCTTTATCGTAGTTAACCCTTGTTTTGCCTTCTCAATTCCGTCCTGTTTCAGTGAAATCATCCCCCCTGCCAGGGATTTTTGCCGCAATTCACCGGTTGAAACATTTTTTACAATTTCATTGCGCAGTTCTGTGTCAACTATAAGCACTTCATGAATAGCCATTCTTCCCCGATACCCTATATTTCCACATTTTTCACAGCCTTTTCCACGATATAAAGTAATTTCGTCATTTGGCTCTAAACATAAAAACTGGCGCTCCGGGGCACCCGGGTCCAGTTGGTAGGCTTCTTTGCAGTGCGGGCAGATCACGCGCACAAGACGTTGGGCTACAACGCCCAGTATTGATGAGGAAACTCTAAAAGGTTCCACTCCCATATCGAGAAGCCTGGTTATCGCTCCCGGAGCATCATTGGTATGCAAAGTGGAAAAAATTTGGTGACCGGTGTTAGCGGCCCGAACTGCTATTGCCGCAGTTTCCGTGTCCCTTATCTCACCAACCATGATAATATCGGGGTCCTGACGCAGGATCGAGCGCAATCCGGCGGCAAAGGTCATTCCAGCCTTGACATTAACCTGAGTTTGGTTAATTCCTTTAATTATGTACTCCACCGGGTCTTCTACCGTAATAATATTTTTTTCAATATCATTAAGATGGTTTAATACAGCATAAAGGGTAGTAGTTTTTCCACTTCCTGTTGCAAGCGGGATAAAACTGGGATAGTTCTATATCAGAAAGTTAATAAGGCACATAAGTATATAAACTACCCCGAGGATACCCTGGGTCAGAAAATTAGAAAGAAACGGTTCCTAAGGAATCTCACCGCTGCCCAACTAGGTAACCTTTGTGGGTGTACAGAACAAGCCATATATGCGTACGAATCCGGCGTTAATCCTCCTCACCATAGTATAATGGAAAAAATTTGCCTAGCTTTAAAGGTTCCGGTAGGGTATTTCGAGGATGATTATTACAATTTTATTTTGTCAGATAAATACACAAGTTTTATCCGGCAGTGGAGAAAGAAAAACACGAAAAGATGTGATGATGTAGGGAAAATGTTAGGCGTGTCTATTATAACATACCTGGATTGGGAAAAAGGCAAGAGAATGTCCAGGGATACCTTTGAAAAAATAAGGGGGAAGATAGGAAAATAATGTAAGTCTCAAACACTACCCACATGTTGTTATTTCTAGATTGATAGGATAATCTCCCTCAGAAAACTAATTGGGGGAAGATTTTATTATATGAGACTCGAACAGCAAAAAGGATGGGAGACTCGGATTATCGAATATCGGGCCAGAGGATAGAGCGCAACAGAGTGGTGCGCAGCCAATAATTAATTAAAAATTTCCCGCAGAGAAAAAACAGAAAAACTGGAGATAACAGCTCCCCGACTTTCCCTGCTTTAGGTGGAGGCGACACCCGGAATCGCTCCAATATGCTAATACAAGAATCGGTTTCAATTATAAGAAAAAGGGATTATGTACCTAGAAAAAGTTAAGTTTAGTTATATTGGGTTACCGGTTGGTGCCGGAGACCGGGCGCTACCCCAAATCATAACTCTTTTCTTTTGATTACATTAAAGGTACCACATAGACACAAGGAATGACTATTCTTGGTTACCTCCGCTGTATATGGTGGAGACGGGCCGTTTGTCGACGTATGCACAGCCGCCCCTTTTCCCTTTTTATCCTCATATTACACCGACCCAAGGCCTTAACTATGATTAATAGATACCGATCACATTGGGTTGAATATGCACCCCTTTTAGCATAATACGTTTTGTTAAGTAGAACTTAAAAATGAATTCATTATGATAAATTAAAAATATAATAAAAAATACCTTCAACCTCAGAAATAACAAGTAATTGTGCCTCTAAGCCTCAACTTATCAAACTATCTATTGTGTTAAGTTGGACAAGCTATTAATCGGTCGTTTCACCCGGTTTATCAAAATACAGATTGTTAAGTTGGCGTTGGTTTCAACCTACACCCCTGTATATGGTGTTACAGCTAAGCTATTTTTTCCAAAGATCGACGGTCCAAAGTGTCTTTAATTTGCCTTTTTTAATGCTTGTGTTTTAAACGCTAGTCTCACAAGCACTTTCATATGACGTTAATTAGTCCCTTTCCATTTTAAATTAAAAATCTAAGAAAATTAAAGAAAATCAAAGATCTCCACTTTTACACCTAGTAGGTAACATCCCCACCCCTGCATTAATAGTGAAAATAAGTACTTGGCCTTAAATGCCCAATTTTCCGGGTAGCCAAGAAGATACTAATTTATATATAATAACACCACCTCGCGAGGAAATTTAAAATTTGGAGGTAAATATGATTACACTTGATAATGCAATTATGGATTGTAACAATATATGTATCCAGAAAATCAATTTTCTCAGAACAGAAAACGTACGGGAATATCTCAGTAGGGCCAACATTGACAATAATTATGCTCTTGCGGAAGCGATTAAAACTTACTCAAAAAACAAAAAAAATTCTAAACACTTTGCTCAAATTATCATTTTAGACAAATTGCCAATTGATGACGGAATACTTATTGGAATAGTAAACGAGTACAGTAAAGAGTGGCGTCATGACTTTGGACGCAAGCTTCGAAAAAGATACAATTTTCCAATTAATTGTTTGCTTAAAAAAAATCTAGTTGGTTTTGAACCATTTATAATAAAAGATTGTTCAATTGAATGTTGTGGTATTACGTGTAATTGCTAATTTGGTAAATATTGTGAGTAATCCGGGCGATATTACACCACCTGTCCGATTATAGGAAACCGTCATTCCGGCTGCAAGGAAACCGTTATTCCGGTAGCGGAAACCGCTAAATGAAATTCCTTTACAATGTATTTATGCATCAGAAATGATGTAAATACATTTGAAGGAGGTCATTTAAGTGACCAAATACCGAGAAATCCTTAGGCTTCATAGTTTGGGATTCAGTCAGCAGAACATTGCTTACAGCAGCAGTGTCTCTAAGAAAACGGTCAACCGAGTCATCAATAGAGCAAAGGAGTTAAATATTACTTGGCCATTAGATGACAATCAGACTGATGCTGTATTAGGGGGAATCCTGTTCCCTAAGACCAAGCAGGAAAACGTCAAAAAACGAATGCCTGACCTAAACTATATCCATAAAGAGCTACTCAAAAACGGAGTCAGCAAAAAGCTCTTATGGACAGAATACATGGAGGATTGCCGCCTTAACGGTGAGGAACCACTCATGTATTCCCAATTCTGCTATTACATCCAGCAGGATGAGCAGAAACGCCGTGCAACCATGCATATTGGACGTAAACCAGGTGAACAGGTTGAGGTAGATTGGGCAGGCGACCCTGGACACATCATCGATCCTGATACTGGTGAAATCATTGATGCCCATCTATTTGTCGGGGTTATGACCTATAGCCAGTATGCTTATGTTGAGGCTTTCGTCAATGAAAAACAGCAAGCCTGGATAACTGCCCATATTCATATGTATGAATACTTTGGCGGCGTTGCCAAAATCCTTGTATCCGACAACTGCAAGACTGCCGTGATACATAAAGGTGGCTGGTACAATCAGCAGTTAAATGCCGTTTACCACGAGATGGCGGAACACTATGGTACTGCCATCATTCCCGCCAGGGTTAGAAAGCCAAAAGATAAACCAAATGTAGAGGGTTCTGTAGGGAATATATCCACATGGATTACCGCTGCATTAAGAAATGAACAGTTCTTTTCACTGGCGGAATTAAATCGCGCCATTCGGGAGAAACAGGAGGCCTTCAATGCCCGACTTTTCCAAAAGAAAGAGGGCAGCCGGTTAAGTCTCTTCCGCGACGAAGAACTGCCATTACTGGCGCCATTACCTGCTACCCCTTATGAACTGGCCGAATGGAAACAAGCCACCGTTCAGTTCAATTATCACATATCCGTTGACGGAATGCTATACTCAGCCCCTTACGAATACATAAAACGTAAGGTTGACGTGAGGATAACAGATAAAACAATTGAAGTTTTCTATAATCATAACCGCATAGCCTCCCATCGCCGTCTTTACGGTCGCAAAGGACGTTACAGCACCATAGTAGAACACATGCCGGAAGACCACCAGAAATATCTGGAATGGAACGGCGATCGTTTCCGCAAATGGGCTGAGCGAATTGGAAGCAATACGTATCAGGTGGTAGATGCAATACTTACCTCCAAACGTGTGGAACAGCAGACTTACAAAAGCTGTATGGGGCTTTTAAAGCTGGCTGACAAATATTCAGTCGAGCGTCTGGAAGCCGCCTGCAATAAGGCACTTTCCTATACAGCCACCCCCAGTTATAAAAGTATCAAAAACATACTAACAACTGGGCAGGACAAGTCACAAAGTGAACCGGATAAATCGGAAACCACACACAATAACTACGGCATTACAAGAGGTGCCGGCTATTACGGGAGGTAAACATCTATGACAAACCAAAGTACGATTGATAAATTAATTGAAATGCGCCTGACTGCCATGTCAAATTCATTCCGCAACCAGCTGACTGATGCCAAAATGAAAGAAGTACCTTTTGACGATCGCTTCGGTATGCTGGTAGACATTGAATACAGCAGCCGAAAAAATAACCGTCTAAAAAGACTGATCAGGAATGCTAATTTTGACCAGCCGGATGCAAGTGTCATGGACATTGATTATACATCTGGACGTAAGTTAAACAAGCAGCTTATCACAAGGCTTGCAACCTGTGAATATATCACGGAATATCGTAACATTTTCATTACCGGAGCCACAGGTAGTGGAAAAACATATATGGCCTGTGCCTTTGGCATGGAAGCCTGCAAGCAGTATTATACTGCAAAGTACGTAAGACTCCCTGACCTTCTAATAGACCTTGAAATGGCAAGGAATGAAGGCACCTACAAAAAGGTCATGGCGAAATATGCTAACCCATTACTGCTCATTATTGATGAATGGTTGCTACTAAAACCAAATGAAAATGAACGCAAAGACATTTTCGAATTACTACATCGCCGTAGGAAGAAATCCTCTACTATCTTCTGTTCCCAATACAGAGCAGACGGCTGGTATGAGCAGCTTGGTGGTAACGATGGTCCCCTGGCAGATGCCATACTGGATCGTATCGTTCATGATGCATATAAAATCAATATCGAAAGCATTGATCCGTCCAGGGACATTTCAATGCGTGAGGTATACGGTTTAGATAAAATACTTAGTGAATAACTAAATGGTGGTGGCCCAGTAGTTCCACACAGGCGACTCACGCCACACCGGAACTGCGGCTTCGCCGCACAGGAACACTTATATCCCATATTAATGGCGGTTTCCCAGTTCCGGACAGGCGGTTTCCGTTTTTCCGGAACTGCGGTTTCACCGCAACGGTATATCCATATTGTGACTGTCAAGTAAAAATGAACAAAATTTCGATAAATCCTGGATTCCCGGAAAAGCATAACGAGGTGCCCGCAAAGATTGAAAACGCTCATTCTCTCCTCGTTATGAGAAACAACACATAACGAGGAGAGAATGACAGGTGAAAACCTAAAACCATTAAAATTACAGGACATTCTCAACATCCTCGTTATGTGTCACCAGGAATCCAGGATAAATAATAATTAACACACAAGACATTCCATAAATGGAGTTTGGTATTCCCCGCAAACGGTAGGCTGATGGACAGTGCCGCCCTATGGACAACCTAATGGTTGACCACAGGGCTTGGATAACGCTCAACGCGTTATCCACACTGACCACAACCTCGCTGCAATAAAACACATAATAATATTTAATGTAGGTATCAATAAGGTTTTATGGGTTGATCCTCCCCGGGGCTAAATATGGTTTGCCTGTGTTTAAGCCGGTAACTGTCTCCATCTAGAGCCAGCACTTCGCTTTTGTGAAGAATACGATCCAGTATAGCTGTGGTAATAGCTGTGTCACCAAGGATTTCTCCCCATTCTTCCGGGCCCTTGTTGGAAGTGATGATGACAGAAGTCTGACCATAAAACTTTTTAATCAATTGGAAAAACAAGTTTGCTTCATGCGATCTATGGCCATGAACATTAAATCGTCTATAATGACCAGATCAGAAGTGGTTAGCCGCTTTAGATTGGCCCTGGAAGAACTGGTAATCTCCTGGGTTTTAAGCATCATCCATGCCGGTAAAATGAACCTTGTAGCCACGTCGAACAACTTCTACGCCTAGTCAGTCGCATCTATGCACTTACGTTCAAGCGAAAGGCATAAGTTTAGCACAGAGTGAAGCTCGATTGAAGAGGTAATAACGTGTACAACATTGCTTCACACGGAAGGCAACACCCAACTATTACTCTCAGAGCCTCCTGAAGTAAACACGATTTCAGAAGGCTCTGCTCCGATAGCCACGTAACCTGCTAGCAAGCTTGTTCAATGGCACGTTTTGCTTTTACTCCGAGTGTATACTGACTGGAGGCGTTACCATATTGCTCCCGAAAAAAAGGGAGCATTTTCTCTAAGACGCGTCCGATATTTTTGTCGTAGGCTGCATTATCGGGCATAAATCAAAGTATCGCCTCCTTAAAAAAATATACAGCCTTGCATTTTAAACTCTTCGACTTTTTCTAGCAGAAACTCGGTATCTACTTCCAAGTACTCCGCAAGGCAATCAAGGCAATAAAAGCGTTTGGCATTTTTGTTAAGCAACTTTTTTGTAAGCCCAATCTCATTCTTGCTAAGGTTTTCTTTTCCACAGACATAACAAACCTTGCTTTCCATTGCGTTACCCATCCTGCATGTCCTGGTCGAGTCTGACGCTGAATGCGGGTATATCTTTACCCCGATATTCCTCATCAAGGACACCGAGTTGGTATTTTATGGTGTCCCTCATTTTGCGCGCCCTGTCAAGGCAGTAGCGCTTGAACTCACGGGCTGTAATATCACCGAGTTCACGCGCATTTGGAAAGAGCAGTTTCAGGTAGGCAGTCGCAATTCGCTTTACAGCTTCGGTATCGCGTGTGTCGGCGGCTTCAGGAACTTCGATGAGTTCATCCACAATGGCGCGATAACTCATATCCTCCCGTAGTTCATGCATTATTGAACAGAAATACTCTGAATTAAGCGCCCACCCAGAAATCTTAAGGTCATCGTTCATTCGCGGAATATTCCATCCTTTTATAAAACCATGAAAACGCTCTATCAAGGCAGATTCGTGAAATACGGCAGGCAATTCTTCAAACATATTGCTATAACCGTCTGCATCCATTGTTTCCTTTTTAATATTGCCGCAGAGGATCACACCCGCGTCGGCGGTTCCCTCGTAGTTTCCGACAGTAAAAATACCTGATTCAAGGTAGCCCTTCAGAGCAGCTCTCATTTCATCTACATCAGTGAATGATATGGTCTGTATTTCATCAAGTGTAATAAAGTCGTTTCCTGAAATTAAACCTTCTTTGCGTTTGTTTAGGTCGTAGAACATTTTTGCACGACTCATAACGCCTCCGCTTGAGAGCCAACCAAAACGGCTGACGCGCCCAAATAGATATGATTTTCCCGTTCCTTTTGGCGCAAGCTCGATAAGGTTCAACCGTTTTTCTACAAAAGGAAGCAAGCGGGTCAGCATTGTGAGTTTCTTTTCTTCGTCACCGAGGTAACCACTCTCGTTGTAGTCAACTGCGCCCAACAGCACGTCAAGCCATTCTGACGTACTGAATTCCCAACGGGCATCTTTGTAGTACTCAATGTCAATTGTGTAGGGGCAGAAGCTCTTAAAGGCAGTAAGCTTGATTTTGCCTCTGTTAGCTCCTTTGGCTTTGTTCCGAGAAAATTCCAAGTCGTAGTTATCGGGAGGTCGATACCCTATTTCAACCATACCCCAAGTTTCTCGTCCACGAACCAAATCCTCCTTGCAACTGTGCCAGACAATATCCTCAATGATGGTATCTTTGCTTGAAAGGCCAAAGTCAGGAAGTGCAAAAGATACCTCGCCAGTTTTAATATCTATATCGACAGAAATCTTGGCAAGAAATTTTACACGTTCGTTTTCAATAATTACCCTATTCTTTATTGCTGTCCAATCGTCCTTGCGCGGCAGATACGTCCGCACGAAGCGAGCCAATTCGTCCGAATCAAAATGTCCGTTCTCATCCTCAAATTTCTTCAAGAGCCAGTCCCGCATGAATGAAGGTAGGCTTAGCGCAGAAAAGAAGTTACTTTTCTTAAGGTCTTTATATACAACCATCTCGTCAAAGCAATTTCGCAGTTTCTCAATCATCAAAAGCACCCCTTAAAATAAATCGTCAAATGCGTCGTTGACCTTGCCGCTCTTGCCTTGTGCCTTAATCAGTATTTTCCCGATCAGGTCATCTCCAGCATAAACATCAGCGGGGTAATTGCCTGCCCGCTTTGTGTCAGGAAGCGCAACCTTATAGTGATTGCCATCAAGCGGAGAAGCGGAGTAACGTTCGCCGTTCAAGACAACCGACACATTCTTCAATGGAGAGTTGAAGAATAACGTCATTTCCGTTCCCGTACGGAAGTCAACAGTTACGAATTTTTCTACCATTTCAACGATTATGTTGCTGTCTTTCAGCGTCAGTTCAATAATCGGAACGACAACCTCCTCAAGTGAAGCCCCTCCATGAACCTCGACGTTAGCCGCGCGACTTCCCTTGAAACGCCCATAATCCGCAAGCACAAGGTAACCGTTCTCTTCTGCGGCAAACGGTAAGTCATATGGCTCAAATAATTTACAGCAACGCCCAGAATGCTCGCCTTTTGTGTCGGTTTCGTACTGTTCTTCCTTGCGTCGCAATACTGCAAGGCGAGAGGCTCCGTGGTCACTTACAATCAGGAAACGCTTATAATGACGCAGGGCAAGTTCTGTAGCCGCTTTGTCAATAACCCCTGAGATGATTTCCAGCTCTTTGGCAAGATGGATAGGCAAAACATTGTTCTCAAAATTATACCCACCCTTATCGTTATGTTTTGTGTCATCGAGTTTATCGCTCTTTTCCTTTCTACCGCCTTGCCAAGTATCGTAAAAATCGCGGTTAATAGAGGTTATGGTCGGTAACTCCGCACGGGCAATATT
The DNA here is from genome assembly GCF_900113335.1 of Desulfotruncus arcticus DSM 17038. Classification (GTDB taxonomy): domain Bacteria; phylum Bacillota; class Desulfotomaculia; order Desulfotomaculales; family Desulfallaceae; genus Desulfotruncus; species Desulfotruncus arcticus. The sequence continues at coordinate 23,744 of NZ_FOOX01000001.1, read as the reverse complement.
TATTGAAATAGATAGCCCACGAATGCGCACCAATTCCAATATAAATGCCAAATACTCAACGCCGAGCGCATCTAGCCAATAAAGATAGGTGTCATCTTTATTCAAACCGTCGATTATTTCGTTGCGCGTGGGCAATCGGTTATACTCACGGCTTTTGGCAAGTTTCTCCACTTTTTCCATGAAATCGGTTTCAAGCGTGTTGGAAACTTTCTGTCGTTTATATGCGTCAAAATACTCCGTCAGCAGATTTGACAGGTCACCACAATTAAAGACATATTTTTTCAAATAAGCTGTCAATGCGGGGTATATATCAGCAATTTGCGGTATGACTCCATTTTGAGAAACCCAAGCTATAACCTCTTCACGCTCTGTTTTTGTACCGTCCGTCAGCTTATAAACACTTTCAGCGATGTTCTTACGGTTATTAACAACGAAATCGGCAATGTCCGACTCCGGAAATTTCTCCACAAGTAGTTTTCTCTCGGCGTAAAACATGCGAAACCGCTTATCAATGTGCGGAACTTCAATTATTGCGTTAAGCACGTTCGTCTTAAAGTCTTCAAAACGGTTCGTATTATCCAATACGAACCGCAAATAGCCATTTGACAGAGTGTCAGATTTGCTTTTCAAGGCAATGAAGTAAAGCCAATTCCTATATTCAAGCCCCGCAACTCGGACATAAAAATCTGCTTCAAGGGTGCCGCCAAAGCCGTTTTTTTCAAACGCTGCATCAAGCGAGCCCTTATTTTGCACCAATTCCGTCAGTAGTTTAGCCCACTGCACATCACTGCCGCAGGAGCGCGGCAAGTTGAAGCCAAGTGAGATAAATTTAATACCATCGTAGGCATCAGTTATTTTATGAACGGTTAATAGGGCGTTATCAAGATTAACCGTTGTGTTGACGACAACATTCCCGGATATGCCATTTTCGAGTGTTATGAGTAAAGCCTTAATTCCTGTCAAAGCCGGCAGACCAACAGATGGAGGGGCAAGTGTGAACGACAAATCGCAATCTGCTTTATCAATTATACTGAAGCGTCGACTGTCAAAACGCGGATCTACTTGCAAGCTATTGATTTGAGTGGCAACTCCACGCAAAAGCAAAACAACTTTTGCCCCTCCAATGTTCAGGTCTTTCAGTTGCGAAAATACGCTTGCGGCTTCGGTATTTCCACGAAGAGCGAGATATTCGCCAAGTCCTATGACAACCAGTTTGTTGTCACCTGCGTTCACATCGGCGGTCTTAAGGCGTTCAAACAAACCATCAATATCCGGAAATTTATCGTCGCCGCAATAGTCGCTTACTTTGACGGAAGCAAGTCCTAATTCCGACAATTTGTTCTTGATATCCTTATACTGCCTATCGCCGACGATAAGGAAGTAAGGTAGCTTAACGTTGGAGGACAGGTACTTTTTTACCGCTTTAATTGACATCTGCCTTGCCTCCGTTCGTTATAATTTTAATCCCAACGGTCATGTTTTTCCTGACGAGTCCTTTAAGGTACTGCTTCAATTGGGAATCGTCCATTTCGTCAATTTTCATAAGAGCCTTGTCACTCCCACCAGCGTTGTATTCCGCTTCGGCAAGTTGCTTGACTTTGTTTTTGACACTGGGATTCGCGAGCCATTCGTAGGTGTCAACAGACAAACGGTCGAGCGCGTCCCTAACCTTGTCCGGATTTGGAAGCAAGGCACGGTATTCGCCGACGATACCGCGTTCAAATGCGGCATTACGCTTGCTTTCGTCTGACAGAACTCCAAACAAGCTCGTAGTTTCAAGGAATGCAAGAGCGGATTTTATTTCCGCGTCTGTAGACCATTTTCTGTTCAGTGTGTCAAACGCTTTTTTCGCCGAACCAAACTCGTTTTCGGATACACAACAAAGTATCGGGGTTCTATAATGACTTGACCATTCACGAGGGGTTTTCGTTCCAGTCTTCTCTTTCCAGAGGTTAAAAAGTTGTGTTTTTAGCTGGTTTTTACGGAATTCCTCCGCTGCCGTCTTAACTTTTGCATTGCAGTCCGTTTTTTGGAGTTCAAACATCCCTGTTGGTAGTTTGCTCTTTACCTCGCTGATATCAGAATCGCTCAAGTCGTCGAGATACGGAGCGTAAACTTCGGTGAATATTTGCTTTTCGTTATTAAGCAAATTACGTATTTCTACACTATGTGCCGTCAGTTCTGAAAGTAACATCTTTAGCTGGTCTGGCAACACGTCCGATTGCTGATATATTTTCAGAAGTGCATCAAGGACTTTAGTCAACGAAGGAAACTTTGCTCGTAATGCCTCGCAAGAAACCCCAATAAACTTCAGCCGTTCGCGCCACTCTTTGAATGCTTCCGAACGAGAATGGGCAGTCACGTTCAAAAGGATGTTGCTTTCTTTGACAACGCCGTAATCGGTCAGGAGTTTGCGGATTTCGTCCTCACCTGTCTGTTTATCCCATAAGCAGGAATGCTTCACCGCGAACAAAGCACGTATATCCGCGAGTACATTCCCACTTGCACCGATTTCAGTAGCAAGTGACAAAATTTTGCCCCCCTCGAATGAGGTTAAGAACTCGCGCATTCCCTTTTGGCAGTTTGTTCCCGTAAGAAAAGCCGCTAAGTTCTCGGGTAGCGTTGTTTTGACAGTAGCGACATTGCCTATTTCAACGGCTTTTTTGTGCGCCTCGTTGCCCTCTTTTTGGACAAGTTCAATGTACTTTTGAACAACGTTATAAACACCATAATCGTCAACTTCGGCAAGGCACCACACGGGCAATCCAAGCCCACGCATTTTTGCGGTAACGGCAATAGCCGCCTGTCCCGCCGATGAACAAGAATTAGGCGCAATGCCCCACGCCTTTTCAGTGAGTTCATAGAACGCCATTTCCTCGGCAGTCATTTTTACGATGTAAGTAGGTTTTGGAGTTTTTCCAATATGGTTGCCTAGCATTTCCGCGAGTTTGTCCTGCGTCATGGATTCGTGACCACCAGATGAATCGCTGTAGCGGAACGGTTCACCACCATATTCTTTCAGCAGGAAGCCTACAAAAAACGCTGAAAGATTGCAAGGCGCAAAACCGTATTTCTCTTCAAGAAAGTCGTATATTTCATCGATTGAAATTTGCCCATCGCGATTAAACGCGTCCTCAATCAACTTGTCTACCTCGACTTTTATCTTTGAAATCGACAACGTTGCCGTGGGCGGGACTTCCCAGTATTTATCCACTTTCCATACAGTATGTAAAACGTGCTTCTCTACGCCTACCATAACGCCACTTGTGCTTTGCAAGATACCACTTTTTGCACTTGCTTTTCCGTTAGTTAGTTTAAACTGATTCTCGCTTAGTCCTTTAGCAAAATCAAATACGAGAGGGAAGCGAGCAGTTACTATGGTTTGGAGGACGCTCGCCACGCCTTGTCCATTGCCGAGTTTCTCACCCTCTTGATTTGCATAGGTGTATACTATGAACTGACCGTTATAAATACAGTTCTTCCAATCTTGGTCTAAAACGTGCCTTGCCTTGTCGGAACTTTCCCGAGATGCTGAATTGTTGTTTCCGTTATAGTACATTGCCATAGCGGAATAATCCACGTATTGTTCGAAAGCTTCAATGCCGAGCGGGGTGGAGAGTGCATCAATAAAAACAATGTTCTCGTACTGTTTATCGGCGACTGCCGCTTTGATAGTCTTGCGGAAACTTATGGCTTCGGCATCGTCTTTGGCGAACGCTATAACAGCATGGAACTTCCACCCAGTGGGTTTGTCGCGTAGGTTATTTATTGTACGGGTAAAATCCGCAGTGGTCACAGGCGTAATTTTCCCTGTATTGGGTTCGGATTCAAACCTCAAACGGAGCGCAGGAGACAGAGAGAGTACGGTCGAAAGGCCACCCTCAGTAACAAGTTTCGAGGTTGTGCTGTTTTGGCGGATTTCTTTTTTATAACCGTCAATTTTTGCTTGGTCGCCTGCAAGCACAGCGGCGGTAAAAACATACCTCCCACCGCTAATCGGATTCGAAACCAGAATTCCTTTTGTGACAAGCTGTTTCGCAATGTTCTTGCAGGACACGTCTAAGCCTGAAGTAATTCCCTCAAACACATAGCTTAGGTTTTGTTCAGTAGCCTTGAACAGATCAATCGTACCACCCAAGCGTTGGTCAATCGCCTGCATTATCAGAATAGCCTTTAGGACAGCTTTCTCATCTTCCCTTAAATTCTGCTGCTGGGGGAACGTGTCTAAAATAAGCCTAATGTCAGCAGTGAGGTTATCCCTGCCTTTCTCGTAGAAGAAATTCCACAGCATATCCACTGTCAGGAGTGGATGGTCGTCAAATGGACCCGTGTTCTCAATGAACCACTGAAATGCCTTCACGTCTTCCGCATTTGGCGACTTTATAAAGTCGAACATACTTCGCTGATTGGACTTAAATGCGGAAGCTATATTTTTTAGCAAGAGCGCTGCCATAGGGTGGAGTGGCATAATGTCTTTCATTACTTGCGGTTCGGTGATTTTCGCCGCTTTCATAACCGCCGTACGGGAAGAACTGACACGACTGTTCAGGTCGTCAGCCCATTTGTCCCAGTCACTTTTTGCCGCCTGCTTTACATTAAAGGCGTGACCTATAAGGTTAAAGGCAATGTTATCCGGCAGAGTGATTTGAACCGGAATAAAGCGGTCGCGCACTTTTGTCCAAGTTGTATCAGCCGTGGTGAAAAGTTGTCCTGACTCGTGTGTGACCACGATAAAATAGAACGGTTTTAAGTTTACCAGTTCTGCGAGTTTCTGAAACTCGGACAGGCTCTCGCGGTTGTTTTTGAAATAGTCGGAGAACTCGTCCCAAATAAAGACGATTTTCACGTTGTTTTGGTCGATAATGTCCGTCAGCCAAGCCAGAAGCCTGTCTGCATCGATGTTCAAAGCGGTAATGCCTTCTTTGTCGGCAAGGCGAAACAAGTTGTCCATCAGCATTTTGACCTCGCCGCCCTTGCGGAGCGCTTTCAGCACTTCTTCCGCAGTTGATTGCGAGAACAAAGCCGACCATTCCGGCTTTTGCAAAAGCGCGTCAAAGAACAGCTTGTGCGACGGTTCATCAATCCAAGCGATGACACTTTCCTTCAGCGTGTTCTCTCCGGCATAGAGTTTTTGCTCAATCAGGGCAGCTCTTATGCTATCCTGCACGGCAAGGAACAAGTCACGGGGCGAACCGATGCCGCCGGAGGCATAGCGGTGCGCGGTAACGATTCCTTTTTGTTTATGTCCGACTAGTTTTTCAAGCAAGTCGGGTTTCTTTTTCAGCGGTTCATACCTATTCCAGTAGGCACGGAGTTCTTCTTCCGGCACTTCAAGAATTTTCTTCAAGGCATAGGAGCATTGAGATTTACCTGTGCCGTATGCACCCTCGATCCAAAGGGACCGCTTCTCTTGCCGTGCCAAGACACGCTCCATACTGCTTAGCATATCGATGAAAGTCTGGTGTGGGTATGTACGCGTCCAAAAATCTGGACTTGCGGCCGCTATGGAGTAGTCATTTATTTGCGGAAAGTATTCTTCGTCGATGTCGAAGTATTCACGGTATTTGTTAGCCATTCGTGTTTTCCTCCTTAAACAAGTCGAGTATATCCGACGAGGTTTTGTCTTCCGCAAGCGTTATCTTTTCAAGATCGTGCGTGAACGAAGCTGTTATGAATTCCGGGTATTTCGCCGATAGCCCGATTAAGAGTGGCGTCATATCCTCTCGGTCAAGGCCGAAAATGCGGGTAGGGCTTATCCCATCACGGTCTATGCTGTCGTTCAAGAGTGTGGCGAGTGTGAACTCCTTATAATCGTTGCATTTCTCGGCAAATTTGAATAATCCATACAGCACCACGCGTGGGTCGGACACGGAGCATTTCGTGCGAACAAGGTCGCCGTCATCAGTAATGTAGCCGAAGCGGAGATTTGTACCGAGTGGGATTATTGTAAGGCGTTTGAAATCACTTATAAGAAATTTGGCCGCTTTATCAGAAAGTCCCTCAGCGGTCAACATTTCTACAACATAATTTTTCGGGAAAGCACGCCCAATATCCAAGTTCTTGACGTACCACTCAATTTGTGGATTTTCGGCAACAAGGTTAATGAGAATAAGTCCCTGTGCTACGTCTGTTTCCCACCCGATTTGCGAAATCAATTCGGCAAACTCCGTAAAGTGGTTCTTTTCGTTCAACGAAGAGTCTCTAAGGAAACGTCTGAACATATCATACATCATTGGACCCAGAGTATGTTCCGAAAAGAAATCCTCCTTTAATTCAAAAAATGACCTTAACCATTCCGGTTTTGGTGCATGACCTGCGAAAGAGTTTAGGCTTTTCATTGACTTTCCTCCTCCTTTAGGGTGTCGTAAAGAATGGTACATCAGGCAACCACTGTCTATTGAATGACACTCGTGACAACCTATGCAATTACTTATTTTAACTTTGCCATCGCTAAAACTGATACAACCGTTTTTGCAATTTGCTTCGCAAACCCGACAACTTCTGCAGTAAGCTGCTTTTCGAAATACCTGCCGAAACATTTTACTGAAAGAAGGTTTGTCTTTCAGTACCTGTTCGGAGATGGTGACGGTATAGCCATTTTTTAGCGCCTTAATAAAAAATCTTATCGTTTCTCCGTTAAAAGAAACGGAGTATTTGTCATTGTTTTCTTTCAGGTTACCGAGCGTTTTTACCCATTCCTTCCATTCAGAAAAAGGGTTTATTACTTCTATTGTTAAGTCTCCATCTTTTGACCTTTCAACGCAGTGGAAGATGTTGTTAGCAAGTTCCCTGCCGTTTTTTCGTGCACTCCAAGCACCGCTCATAACGTATGATTCACAATTATTAGATTTCCACTTTAGACCATCGTATGTTCTCTTAATAGTATCTATATAACCATCAATTTCAGCGGTATAGCTTTGTAGTCGCATATAATCGCTTGTGCAGCCCGTCATAGGACAAAACAGACAGCCTGCTCGCGAGTTACCTTTTTTATACGCATCATTTATCAGAATATTGTTTGCATATATATAAAGCCACACCTCTGCTGATGTCCATTCGAGGATAGAGTTATGGCTGAACTGTCCCTTTTGCTTTTTACCGTAACTCTCGTATTTGTATTCGGCACGCGCCGCGCTTTCTTGTGCGCGAACGCCTACGAATGCCAAACCTTTGTAATTGTTTTTTCCTGTAATTTCTCGTAGTTTCAGGGTTTGAGGTGTGCTTTTATGTACGCTACAGCACCAGCGCAAAACACGCGACGGGGGGCCAAACATTTCCCATGACTTCTTGGGTTCAAGGTGCGACTTTGCAATATAAAAAGGTATTTTCTCCTCCTCGCAGGATTGGTGGGTTTTATCTATCACATCGTACGTATCCGGAAACTCCATCCCCGTGTCTCCGAACACAACCACGAAGCTACCCTTTGGTAAAGACTTTTTAATAAGGTCAAGCAAAACAGCGCTATCCTTCCCACCGGAAAAGGCGACGTGGAATAGGTCAAGCGTGCCCTTGTATTTTTCGTATATTGCTAGTATTTTTTTAACCGTAGTTTGCTCTATGATTTCGAGCATCTCGCGGTTTGCCTCAACCATTTCCGTAATATCAACAGGACGCAAGGCGTTGCCGTTTGGCTCAGGCAATACGGGGATACCATTTTCATCTGTAGTAATAATTATCTCTGGCGCTGTGTAGAGATTGCCGCCTTTAAGTTTGGCTACAAGTGTTCCGCGATACCAGTAGTTATTCGCCTCCGCCCACATGTATGGGAATTCGGTTTGCCTATCGTACTTCCAGTATCTATCAAAGCCCAAAATGTCAAGCTCTGTAGCATAGACGGGGCGCGGCTCTTTTGAAAAACCCGTAGGCGAGGAATTGAGCAATACCCCGCCTGTTCTCTTGTCGTAGGTATACGAGTACAACCTCAATCCCTCTTTTCTCGTATGGCTTTTGCCTGTTTAATTAACTCATCGGTCTTTGCATAAGACCGTCTGCCTATATAGCCGTTATTACACAAAAATTCTTCAATCGCAGCCTTTTCAAGCAGTATGTCGGAATCAGCGACTGCATCCGCCATAATTTGAAGGTAAGACAGACGGCAGCTTTTGCGGACTATCGCGCCGGCATTCTTAGAATTGACTGCCAACACCTCAAAGCAAAATCTATCGCTGAACCGTCGGCAATAGCTTTCAAGCAAAAACAAGTTCCAAGCCTGTCCGCAATGCGGGAACGCCGCAAACGTGGTGACGCTTTTAAGCGGCAGGTATTCGCCAGTCACGAAAAGGTCAAGTGCGCGATCAATCTCGGCGGCATCGAAATGAACATACTTTTCCGCGACATAGCTATCCTCATCCGCTCGCACCATTACGGAGTAGCCTGCTTCCATCGGTATCCAACGGTGTGATTCGCCCGTAAGTTCCCGCTCGAAGTCGAGTAAGTCCTGGAGAGAGCATTTATCCAACGTGCGGCAATGTTCTTTCATTATGGCGAGTGCGTCGAGTGTGTCTCCCTTTCTGGTTATGATTTTACCGCGCCTGTCATATTTGTCGGCAAGGACAATCCCAAACACTGCGTTGTGAATTGCCCTGAGTGTCAGTTCGTAATTGCGCTTTTCGATTTCCCCAAGCGGAACGTCGTTGAGGGAGGCGTAACCGTCTGTCCGACAGGCAACCGCAACATAGTTGGCGATGGCGGCGCATTCCTCATCAGTCACGTCAACCCTACCAACGTGAGTGTAAACTTCCGTAGCGTTCCATATAAAGTCACCATTATATGCCAACGCATATTTTATCTTGTCGAGGGGAATGTACGGTAGGCGTTCGGAAAGCTGTTCATAGTTCAGCACGACATCGCTACCCCAAACTCGCATGATTTCGCTTCTGATTTTGGCGAGTTCCGTACCGTTTCGCGCTTTCGGTGAGAAGTAATTTGCCCTGTGAGTGTATTTAGGGTACAGCTTAACGAGGATGTCTTTCAGCATTTTCTCCGAGATAACGCTTCCGGCGAACAGCCATTCTTCGTGCCGTGCGTAAAACGCATTGTAGAAGATAATTTTCGCACCACCCCAAATTGCCAAATCAACTTTGTTTTGTATTCTTCTTTCAATTTCACTTTCGACGACATACATCTTGCCATCAAAGAAGGTGCCGCAAGAGGCGATGGACTTCATTAACTCTTCATCAGCTATCGAGATCTCATCACCAAAGTCCTCGGCCGCGAAACGGCGAAAGCGCAATAACTCAATCGGAGAATCAATCCTAAAGCCGTTAGGGAAATGCGCCGACATTACCCCTATTATTATTTCGGCAAATGCAGGCTCACGTACTCCTTTAGGCGAAATGGTCGTTGCAACATTCCCACCCTCAAGCAACGTCATTTCATCATGCTTCTCTGCAGGGACAAGTATGGCCTTATCTTGTGAAATCAATGTTATAGTGTTGTTTTCGCTCGATAAAGCTTTTGCATATTCTTTGGGGGCATCAAGAATCAATTCCATAACATCCCCGACATCGCACTCGAGTACCTTACAAATTTTAATCAGAACATCCATACTCACTTTTTCACCTTTAGACAGCTTTGTAATTGACGCCCAACTGACTTTTGCTGCTGCTTGTAAGTCTTTTTTTTTCATTTCTTTGTCAATCAATATTTTCCATAATTTCTTATAACTAACGGCCAACAAAGTCACCTCTTTCCACTTATAGCACTCATAACTTCAAATTACAATAGTAAATCTTTATGAACGCAAGAATAAACTACGTTTTATCTTGAATAATCAGCACACTTATATAAAAATCACCTGAATTAAAAACAACTTATAACAACATGCAACCTGCTGATTAAGCAGGTTGCATGTTGGTTTTATTTATGCAATTTACTAAAGTTAAACCAGTGCTTGCCAATAAGGACACCAAAAAGAGACTTGAAGGCAAAATGAACTGACTGACGATTATACTTTGGCATCATTGTCTAGCAGATCCTGGATAATTTTTACACCATCATTGTTAGAACATTATAGACTGGTAGAAACAGCTGGGTTCTTTTTAAAATGGCCCATGGAAGGTGAAGATAATAATATCCAACCACCTCTATAATATAGCCCCTGTGTCGTTTATGACCGCGACCAGGGGCCGTTTATTTTTTTGGCGTTGCAACTTATAACATGAATCCCCTTGACATTTAAACAAACTAAACCTAATATCAAAAATAGACATGTATCATCCTATTTTTTTCAATTATCAATAACCAGTTATAGATTTAAAAGTTTATAAAAAGAAGGATATATATTACATGGCTATAATTAGTAAATGCGCTTTGTGCAATCAAATAAAAGAACTAAGGGAAAGCCATATTATTCCTGATTTTGCTGGAAGATGGTTGAAGAAATCCTCTGCAACGGGGTATCTTCGCCAAGCAACAACTCCAAATAGAAGGTCTCAGGATTTGTTTAAGTGTCGCTTATTGTGTAATGATTGTGAGTTATTGTTTTCCCGTTTCGAAAAGCAGTTTGCAGAAAAGATATTCATACCGTTCCAAAATGGTCAAAAATTTTTCCATTATGATGAATGGCTTCTTAAGTTTATTATCTCTATTAATTGGCGAGTGGCTATTCTAGAGATAATAAACCAGAAAAATAATCTCCCACAGAAATTAGATAAAGAATTGGGAAAAGCAGTTTCAGTCTGGAAAGATTACCTACTAAATAATAGCAGAAATATGGGGCCATACAAAAATCACATTTTCTTCCTTGACACTATAGAATCAGTCACTCCTGGTACCGAAGTAATTGACCATACAAACTGGTATTTATTACGTACTACAGATGCAACTGTGGCTAATAGTAAACAAGTAGTATTTGCTTACTCAAAACTGCCAGGGATAATATTAGTAAGTCACATATTTCCCCATGATATAAAGGGGTGGAGCAAAACACGTATTTACAAAAGGGGAACTGTTAAAATACCTCAATCATGTGAGGTTCCAGGGTTTGGGGATTTTTTAAATCATCGCATAACGGAAACAAATAAATTAGTTTCTCAAATGAGTGAAACCCAAAGGGAAAAGATAAATGAAACAATTGAAAAAAACCCAAGCAGAGTGTTAAATTCAAAATCTTTAGAAGCAATCCTTGCTGACCAAAAGCTTAAGAACTAATATATTCATTTTTTCTGTCTGTCTATGTTCTCTTTCTCAAGATTGGCATCTATACCACGAATGGTATGGTTTATTTTTTCTAGCCAATGTAACTCAATTCTATTGTGTTACATTAAAGGGATATCATCACAAAAACTTATAGTGTCATTTGCTGTTTAAATCCATTTTTCTTATTTGCCTAAGTATTATTGGAATCTGTGCATAGTCATCTACCCAGATTATTTGCACTCCAAATGATAAAGCATCTTTTTCTTCAAATTTCTCAGTGATATTAACAAGGTAATTTACAGTTTCATCCAAATTAAGGTTTGCCTTTTGTTTTTCATTTAAAATACTTGGATTCAATTCTAAATACTTTTCAATATTTTCCTTTAATTTATTAGCATTGTAATGATTTTTAACAAGATAGTGATAATCGTCAGAATGGCCCTTTTGTAATCTTGCAATATCTAGGATTCTCCTTAAATTAGGATCAGTAAACGATAGGCCAATAAAAATACAAATATTATCTCTAAATTTGTTTATTTGAACTATATTGTTCCAACTATATATGTCGTTGTATTGTTGATGGTATATATCTTCACTCAAAGTTATTTTACTTAATTCACCATTCTGAGGCAAGAATCCATGCACATGATAAATAGGTAACTCTCCATAGGAAGGATTTATGCCATTTCCATAAATGGACTTAAAAGGTATATCTATTTCCAAACTAGAAAGAAATTTTTCAAGGACATCATCATAATTGTAAGTAATAATACTATTTAAATTAGGATTGTTGCCAGCCGCTATACATAATTGCCTAATCTCTTTAAATAACTCAGAGTTAACATTTATCTTAATTTTATCATATATTACTTGTTTAACTGCTTTCTCAAATGATAAATTATCAATTACTTTAGTATTATTTTGATAGTGATATCTTAGATACCTGGCTGATAACAATGGGTTAGACATTCCAAATTCAGTAAATAATTTGGATAACACTAAAGACCTCTCTTTTGTTTCTTTGGTTTCAGACATAATTGCATCAATAAATAGTTCTTGTAATAATGTATTCCAGTCAGGTAATCCGTGCTCTTTTGCTATTCCGGCCCCTAAAGTTAATACTAATTTACCACTCTTATAAGCCTCTATTAATTTAATAATCTGTTGTTCCTTTGATATTTGCTCATTAGAAGTTTTCTTAACTATTTCTTGATATAATTTTTCCAGCTCATCTTTATTTAAATCTGTAATGTTATTTAATATTTTTTCAATACCCATAGATAATATCGGAACAACTGCTGCCGTAGTAACTAATGATATATCTAAAGAAGACACTTAACCACCACTTCCCTTTTCCTTAATTGCAAATATCATATTAATTCCAACACAAGTCCAATAAATATTGCCTATGTTTTTTTAGTCAATAAATCAATTTTTTAAATTCTGCGTTAGGTGCGATTTCCTTTGGAAAATGAAACAGGCAACGTAATCTATATGATGTATTACGTTGCCTACATTAGCAAATTCGACATAAAATTGTAAAATCCTTTTTGGGTTTCAGGAATAGTTCAATCTGCTGACCAGAGCAAAGCACCCTGGGGATGGAGATTGCTCTATTCTACTTTTATATCTCTTAACACCCAAAATGTTAATTCTTACAGCAGCTCCATTTTCCTCTTTAATTTTAATTTATCAGGGTTTGTATATAATACGGTAGTATTTACAGAAGAAAGACCAGCCTGACTGGCAACTTCATGGATAGAGAAGCCCTTCTCAATCGCATTTGTACAGAAAAAATGGCGCAACTGGTGAGGTTAATTCCGCTCCTGTTTATACTTTTTGAATATCTTATTAACCACTGTCCGGTCAAAGTGCCCTCTCTTTTTACAAGGTATTAATATACTGTGACGCCTGATAACTAAGACGTGGGATGTCTGTGCAGACTAAGAGCCCGATTTGCAGTAGTCGGCTGCCCGAGTAATCGTAAAGAATCTCCTTCAACTTTCAAGCTGCCTGATTAACCCTTCCTTCTTGGGTGAGTCTCTTCGCGGCGGTGTGACTGATAAAATAGAATCAACAGATTTCAACAAATAAGAATGAACACTATATACCAGAATCCTCCTTTTAGGCTATGATGAGCTGGAAATTATTTAAGCAATACATCATAGCTGGAGGAAAATATGCACAGTAATGAAAGGTGGAAGATGTACTACGACATTCAGTCACTCAGAGAAATTGGGTTAAACGTTTCCCAAATAGCTAGAAAGTTGGGTGTTTGCCGAAACACAGTCTATGCCTACCTCGACGCTACACCAGAAAACGTGGAAAAACTAAACCGGGATAGCAGAACACGCCAAAAGAAACTAGATGCATATAAACATGAGGTAATTGACTGGCTCAAGACATATCCTGATTTGTCTGCAGCCCAAGTGCTGGACTGGATTATGGAGAAACACTCCCATGCTAACTTTTGCGAAGGAACTGTTAGAAATTATGTTCGATATCTGAGAAAGGAGTATGACATACCTAAAATCGTAACTAGACGGCAATATGAAGCAGTCGAGGACCCGCCTATGGGTTATCAGGCCCAGGTTGATTTTGGGGAAACAAAGCTATTGGATACACTAGGACAACCCATAAGATTATGGTTTATAGCTTTTGTCCTCTCCAACTCCCGATATAAGTATGTAGAATGGCTGGCCCGCCCCTTTACCACAAGGGATGTAATCCAGGCCCATGAAAACGCTTTTGAATATTATGGGGGGATGCCTAAAGAGATTGTCTACGACCAAGATCACCTGATTCTGGTCAGTGAAAATCACGGAGATCTAGTACTAACCCAAGAATTTGCCAAATACTTAACAAAACGCCAATTTAAAATTTACATGTGCCGAAAACAAGACCCAGAGACCAAAGGACGGATAGAAAACGTAGTCGGCTTTGTAAAAAAGAACTTCTCACGCAACCGCATTTTTTACCATATCGATAAACTTAATGAAGAATGCCGGTCCTGGCTTAATCGCACCGGCAACGGTAAAATACACAACACCACAAAGAAAATACCGGCAGAGGTATTTAACGAGGAACGCAAATACCTAACGCCGGTAATAGAAAAAATCGAACAACAAGAAATACTTGTTACCGGCAGTATATCAGTTTCAGTGAGAAAGAACAACACTGTACCTTACAATGGAAACCGCTATAGCGTGCCCCTGGGCACATATAAAGATCCAAAGACCTTTGTCTACCTTGATCTGGCGGAAGTTGGTACACTAAAGATCATTAACCCGCAAACCGGTGAGGTTATCGCCCGCCATTGTATAAGTATAGATAAAGGAAAGCTCGTGAAAAACAATGATCATGGGCGCAATAAGAGCGGTAAAATACAGCAGCTGATTGACAAGGTAATAGAAGAATATCATGACCTGCCTGATTTCCAGCCCTTCCTAAACGGTATCCATGTTGCAAAGCCGCGATACGTACGCGACCAACTGCAGCTCATTCAGAACACCATTCAGGATACGGAGAAAGCAGTAATTGAAAAAGCTTTACAATATTGCCTTAAAAACAAACTTTTTAGCGCCAGCGATTTTGGCGATGCTGTGGATTACTTTAGGCAAAAAGCCATCTCTATACCTGAATCGTTCTCCCCAGCAGAGATTAAAACTGTTGACCCGGCAAACAGTTACAAATTAAAGATAAAACCAAAAGTACGAGATCTGAATGACTATAAAATTACATCGACGGGAGGGGTTTAATGGAACCCGGTTTATCCCTCATAAAGCAGCATATGACAGCGTTAAACATACCGGCAGCAGCCGGCATATTAGATGAACTACTGATTAAAGCCCAGGATAATGATTTCACCTACCAAGAATTTCTCTATCAACTGGTAACTCACGAGGTAACCACCAGAGAAAAGCGCCGCTTGGAAAAACAGCTCAAATGGGCTGCATTTCCAGAGTACAAGACACTGGAGACATTTGATATTAGTGAGCAAAAATCATTAAGCCAGAAGCAGCTAAATCAGTTAAAAGAGCTTCACTGGCTGGAGCAGGCCTACAATTTGGTTCTGCTTGGCCCTCCGGGGGTAGGAAAGTCGCATCTGGCGACCGGGCTGGGCGTAGAAGCTGTCAGGCGTGGCTACAAGGTTCATTTTACCGGCATGGATGAACTGGTGGGGTTGCTTAAAACCCAGGAAATTACCCGCTCTTCCAGGGCCAGGCTAAAGCGGTTAACCACCTCTGATCTGGTCATTATAGACGATTTAATGTTCATGGCCATCGATCGCCATGAAGCAAACTTGTTTTTCCAGTTGATTAACAAGTTTTACGGACAGACTTCTCTCATCATCACTTCCAACAAGGGACCGGAAGAATGGGGAGAAATCCTGGGTGACACAGCTATCACCACAGCAATACTTGATCGTATTCTTCATAAAAGCGAAGTGCTGGCTCTGGATGGTGACAGTTACCGGCTTAAACACAGGCAAACCATATTTAACCCAGGGGAAAAGGAACCCACAAAACCGTAATGATATTGCATTTGATATTACTATTTGTTTTATTGCAGCCGAGGCTGTGGTCAGTGTGGAGAACGCGTTGAGCGTTATCCAAGCCCTGTGGTCAACCATTAGGTTGTCCATAGGCGACACTGCATCAGCCTACCGTTAGAGGGAAATACCAAACTCCATTTATGGAATATCTTGTGTGTTAATTATTATTTATCGAAATTTGTTCATTTTTACTTGACAGTCACAGGCGGCTATCACTCCCAGCCGGCCCGGATAAAATGTATGGAAGTATAACACATAGAAGCCGACGCATGACAGGAGGATGACTAGAATGACCAGCCATCTGAAGCTACGAAACACACAAAATACCTCCCGTACAAGCCTTTGCGGGGCAGAATCAGTTACTTTAGCTCAATATGCGCCAGTATGTTATTTAAACAGATAACTGATCTTAGGCTAATATGGATAGCACTAAACTGCTGGCGCAGTGGTTCCTGTGATGTTCTTTACGGTCGATACGAGTTCAATTAGGATCAAGAATTAATTAACACGGATACAAGCATTCAGGAGTTGGCTCAATTGCAGGTCGCCTTAAGGCTAACCACGGATACCTAATTCGCTTATTCCACCTTTTCGAGGGTCGTACTATTTTTGTCATCTTTCCGGTGTTTCCCGCACATGGTAAGAAATATTTAACTTCAGAAAAATTCTGCTTCGGAGTTATAAATACTAATTTTGTTAACCTGGGTTTTGCTTTTCATTATTGAGGCATCTAGCAAAATCTATGTTTAGTGGCCGCATTGACAGTATATGGGAAGTTAATTTAAATGTTTACTCCCAAAGATGGTTATAGTGAGGGTCTTCCATCATATCTGCAACTTCAGCTTCCCAATCGTCTCTTCCTTTCATGTAATGATAATCTCTAACTTCATCGTTACTAAAACTTTTTCCACACGCAGCGCATTTCCATCTTAAGTTGCCTTTATCAAATATTACAGTCCTATAATTGCACCATGGACACTCAATCAATTCATCAAATAATGCTTCTCTTCTTTCTAATTCTCGTTCCATGAAATCAGCAATAATGCAGTTTTTGTCATGATTATATAAATCTTCAATAGAACCATATTGTTTGCCACAAAATAAACATTTTATTACCAAATCGTCATTTACCAAAAAAGTTTCTGAGCATTTCGGGCAAGGTAGGGCTATATATTTATCTTCCCAACATTCGAATGATACTTTCTGTAAATTATTTGATTTTATATCCTCACGAATATCCCTTTTTCGTTTAATATAAGCTTCCTGATCACTATGTAATTCTTCAATCTGTTCTTGTGTAATCAAATCACCGAAGTCGTCAAAATGAGTATTTAATACGCTATGCACTAAATATTCTATTGACGAAAATGAAGATATAATAACCTTAATTAGAGTTTCCACATCAATATTAAATTCGTAATGTTGAATTTTATTTCTATTATCAGCCAAAACTATTAAATAATTATGGTATCTGCCTAAGTCTATTTGGCAAATTCTATGCACCCTTTTGAGTGATTCCTTTAATCCAACTGTTTTTATATCTCCACTATTTTTAAAATCTTCTATTCTTTCGCAAATCAATACTTTATGTTCCCTATAAAGTATTTCCTTTAGTATAAGTTCTGCACTATGATAAAGCATAAAAATGCAAAATTTATAACATCGTTCATCTGTATATTTTTTACCATTAATATAATACTCTATAGCTTCGCTTAGAGAATCCATTGAATTTTGCAACATATTAAATCTCATTCCTATACCTTCTTTAATTAATTTTTTCACGATTGTTAGTCTTCCATACCGTTGTTAGTTATATGAATAATGTGAAATTGAATTATTGTTCGAAACTCCCTTCTAAAACCAGGCAATTTTCACTATTTAATCAGTAATCATTTATTACCTCCAAAACTTCCAATAACATCATAAGCATTATAATAAGCAGCCAACATCTTTCATTGCTGTATTCCTAGTCTGAATTTCACAATCTCATCTCTACCAAGAAAATAGTCCTCAATTATATCCCAACGTTCTTCGTCACTAAATTTATTTTTCATAAATTCAACAAGAATCTTTTGCGAATACTCATGCTTTCGCTCAATATCTGTCAGGATATTGTTTGAGTAACTTCCTTGCAATGCTCGACGCAATTTGTTTGGATCGTTGATACGCAAGAAGATTTCAGTATTTTTACCCCCGATAATTTCATATGTCGCCAACCCCAAAAGCTCAAGGAATATCGCAAGATTAATGAGTTCTGGCAGCTTATCATTATGGGCAACCGGGATATATGTTGCGAACCGTCCGCTTTCGTTGTTAGGTAAACATTGCTCCAACAAACGGGAGAAATGCCGTTTGATCATATTGAAGTTTGAATTCATGATTCGGTATACCATCTCATCGCTATTGTGTGCTTTACGCGCTTGTATGAACTTCATTCGATCCGCATTGCAATTAAATCCAACATTATGTGAAATATCTGCGATGAACAATCCCAGAATGATTTTGGGCAACTCCTGGCTTTTATATTGTTCACCAAGTATTTCCTTAAACTGTTCTCTGAATTCAAATCTCGTAAATGTTCTGGCTTGTGATTTAAAATATTGGAAAATAGATATAAGCTTTTCCATACAGTCGTCCAACTTCTCAGAGACAGTTTCATATTTTTCTTCATAGTTAATGATTAAATTGACACGCGCTGTGGGCCTCTGCCCGTTATCAAACTGGAACAGTTCCCCATCAAAAAATTTTCTCTTAAACTGAGCAAATGTTAACTTGTTAAACTGTTCTTCCCATAAAGATGCCATATTCATTTCATATACTGCTCCACTGTTGTATACCACAACATCCGAACAATGCTTGTTCGCGCATGGAATAACGCGCTTCATGTCATCATCAACTCGCTGGATATAGCAACCAAATCGTTGTAGAAACTCCTCCTCAATCTCGTATGGTACATTTACATAATTCTTTGTAAACAACCCTCTGGGACGTACGTTTAATACAGGAAAAGTGTATATTTCCTCAAGATCTTTTGCTATAAGAAGCATTCCGCTTTTTACTTTGTTTTCAAGTTCATTCTCCTTGAAAAGATATGAGAAAGCTTCTGGGGAAATCAATAGATGTCGGTGCTTTTTCTCTCGGTATATTGCATAGATTTTGCGTATCATTTCCCTTAGCTGATACTGGCGCATTCCCGATAAGCCATATAACATGCGTACATATTTCATATCTTTGATTGTAAAATCAGTGACTGCAATACCATTGATTTTAGGATCACGAGCAGCGCGACCAATTTCTTGAACATAGTCGGCCAAATTCCCCGTTGGTGCATAATGATAAACCTGTTCAATATTCGGAATATCCACACCCATGCCAAACGCTTTTGTACATACCATGACGAAATATTGCCCATTCTTGAAATTGTTCTGGGAATCTATCTTTTCATACTTGTCAAAACCTCCGTAATATTTACCGACTCTAGACTTGGACACATCATCAAAGCTGTCAACAACATCTTCAACTTGGGATGTATACGGGCAATAAACAATACACTTTTTCTGGTGCTTAATACAGCTGTTAATGATATTCTGCGTCTTCAATAGTTTAAAATCATCGTGCCCGCCGACTACCTTTTGGTGGAATCTGATGTCAAATCCAATATTTTTTCGTTTCACATTTCCGATGTAGAGCTTGGGATTGCTTAGACTTAAGCTACGAATAGTGTCTTCCACCATGTCTTCTTTACCACCATAAACAGCCGTTGCGGTTAGGCAAAGAACTGGGAACACCGTCTCGGTTTTGGAAAGACGTTGGCTTCGTAACTTATCGATATACCCACCTAAATACCAATAATCCGCACGGAAGTCACGCCCCCATGTTGTAACCAGATGCACTTCGTCTACAACAAGAAGCCTTAATCGACGGGGTCCAATCATGCTTTCTAATGCATTGACTAAAAAAAGTTCAGGCGATAGGTATACTATTGAATAATGGCCATTCTTGATGCCTTCGATACGTTGGTTTTTCTCCTCAAAACTAATTTCTGAATTGATAAATGTCGCAAAATCAATACCGCGTGCATTGAGTTGTTCAACTTGGTCGCGCATTAACGCGATTAAAGGTGTGATCACAAGGGTAACCGCTTGATGTTCTTGTGCCATATAAATGGCAGGTATCTGAAACAGTACTGACTTTCCTGCTCCTGTCGGGGCCGTAATGACAATATCATTGAAACCTCCTTGGTTTTTGACCGCTCGCATGCTTTGCTGAACAATGTCACTGATAATATGGCCTTGGGAGATTTTTATCAGTTCATTGGACTTGTCGGGGTTCTTATAGAAATCCAGCAGTCGGAAACTATTATCTTCACCCCAATATTTCTTCAGGATTGGTAGATAGGTGTCCCTCTCATAATCATTCAGGTTGACAAAACGCGTGTTTCTAGCAATAGTAAAAGGTACCCCCATCATCTGGAGAGCACTGATAATTAACGCAATTTTTTTTGTATCCCGTTCTCCGTCGACGACTATCTGCATTTCTGGTAAAGCCCTACCTTGCTGCAAGTTTTCTTTAATCGGAAAAAGTACGTCATCATGGGTTGGGTAAGACATACAGTTCTCACGAAGCGGGCTATATGTTATGTACTCCTGTGGTTCAAGATAACCATATACAGGGATGCTTTCTTCATCGTGACGATTAATAAAAGCCAAACCGTACAGGCCATCTCTGAACTCGACAACATCACTATAAAAGTTGGAAAGTGCTTCAACATCACTGTCTACATCAGTGATGTCGCTGTTATAAAATGTTTTTAACTTCTTAAGTAGACAGGTAGGAATATCCAGCGGGTAGTACTTATCGAAAAGGTTGTTATCCAAAATAACTATGTCACCATCAAACTGCTTATTTAGTTCGTTAATAGATGTTGTCAAAGCAATGAATTCTTCGTAATATCCCCAAACAAGTGGTATGGTATCGTCTATTGTAAGAAATGCTTTCATTAACTGTCTGTTATGCTCAGTCAACATGATAACATTGATATACCCATTATCATTTATCCATTTTGGGTTACTAAGGCAAGGGATTCGCTGTTTTTTCAAACGTTCGTAAACACTACAAGGAAAACCTCGCAAAAAAACCAGCACTTGTTTAGACATGTTGCTGATCCTTTCTAAAGTATTAAGAACCTTTTGTTCGATTATGGCGTTCATTTTATTCCCTCCCTCATTTTTTATATTCGTGTTACTTACCCTGGTGAATACGAACAGAAATTTTTGGGGAAATAAAAAATGATTCATTTAAAAATGAAATAGGCAACGTAACCTATATGATACGTTACGTTGCCTACATTAGCAAATACGACATAAAGCAAATACGACATAAAATTGTAAAAACCTTTTTCTTTCGGTTTCAGGAATAATTATTCTACCCGCAAAGCAAGCACTTGGAGCTCGCCTATTTTTATCGCCAACTGATCCTGATTAATCGTTAATTCTTAAAGCAACTCCATTTTCTTCTTCAATTTCAGTTTATCAGGATTTGTATATAATAAAGTAGTATTTACAGAAGAATGGCCAGCCTGACTGGCAACTTCATGGATAGAAAAGCCCTTCTCAATTGCATTGGTACAGAAAAAGTGGCGCAACTGGTGAGGCGTAATTTCGTTATGCCCTTGATTGTATTTTTTAAATATCCTGTTAACCACTGTCCGGTCAAGTTGCCCCCTCTTTTTGCTAACAAACAAAAAGGGTGAATCACCAGCAGACTTATAACTATTCCGTTCTTTGAGATATTCCTTAACGGCATTTATGACTTTACTATTTAAAATAACCGTCCTCTGTTTTTCCCCTTTTCCATTCCTAATTAGCAGCTCCCTTGCTTTCAAATTAAGATCAGCAATCTTAACCGCCAGGGCCTCGGATATACGCAAGCCCGCATAGGCCAGAAGAACCACAATAGCATAGTCCCTCTTATTTTTAGTTTCCAAAATCCCCTGGATAAATTCCTTTACATCACTTTCTGTTACCTTTGTTGGTGATGCGTAATCTAGCTGCACACTCACTATATCTTCTTTGGTTATTACTAGATTTTGCTGGATATTTTCAGCGATAAGGTACTGGTTATATTTTGAAAGGCTGCTGAGTTTATGGTTTATCGTTTTTGCGTTCTGATTTCGTATATTTAGTAGGAAGCTTTTATACTCCAAAACATTTTGACGGTATAGCCCGGTACATTCTTTACCAAAGGATTCCATAAACCATTTTAGGTACTGCCGCATATCCAGAACGTATCCATTTATTGTATTTTGACTTTTATCCTGCTTCTGTAAATATACGCCAAAGCCTTCTAACTTTTCCAAATAAATTCACCACCCAATTAGTTGCTCAAAAAATTGTGTTGCATTGCAAAACCATATAAAACCGATAAATTATGTTGCATAAGGTGGGTATATTATACCTCTTTTGGGCGGTTTAAGCAACACAAATGATATTGTGTTGCTTATACCACTATTCATTTAATACATGAAAACCAGACATTACAGAAAAATAAAGATTAATGGTTCTGTAACGGTCCTTTGCCGCAAAATGTTATTGTTTCTCTAACGTTTTAATCTCTAATTAGCATATAGAATAAAAAACGCCAGTTATATAACCAGCAATTTCAAACTTGATTTTTAAAAGAATATACAAGGAAATATAAAATTACTTAAGCAGACTTCTGCTTCTCTTTGGCCTTCTCAATACTTTTCTTAAGCGTCTCCATCAAATCAGTTACTTGCTGTGGCTCATCCCGCTTTACAATCTCAGGCTGCTTTTTGCTTAGCATCTCAACGAGTGCCTCTTGATAACGATCCTTGTAATTCTCCGGGTTAAAATCTATTGTTTGCTGCTCTATCAGGTTAATGGCCATATCCAAGTGTTTGGCATCCGGCTTCATCGGTACCTCTTTAACTTCCCTTATTTCCTCAGGGTAATACAACGTACACAAGGTAAGCACATTATTTGCCGGACGGATCAGGGCCAAGTGCTCACGAGAATGGACAGCAAATCTAGCAATCGCTACTTTACCACTTTTCTTTAGTGCATGGTAAAGGAGCCAATATGCCTCGTCACTTTTATTTGGCAGCAAATAATACGGCTTTTGGTAGAACATAGGATCTACTTTTTTCTCTTTAATAAAACCATCCAACTCCAGGGTCTTTAAAGACGGCAGTGGTATTGAAGTCAGATCTTCCTGGGTAACGGTAATCATGCCGTCAAAAGTTTGATAACCTTTTATTATTTCTTCAGCTGGTACCTCTTTATCGCAGCAAGGACAATATTTCTGGTATTTAATCCGGGACTTACAGGGTTCGTGAATCTGATTAAATGAAACTTGTTTTGTTTCAACAGCCCCGCATACACTTACAGGAATATTCACGAGGCCAAATGAGATTGAACCTTTCCATATAGCACGCATATAAACCCCTCCCTGCTATCATTGTATTAGTTATGGAAGGACAGGTCAGCAGGGAAGTTATGGTGTTTAAGTCATATATCCTATAACCAGTGCTACAGAAAATAGTAAAGACTTTTTCCCTTAAAAGTTAATTTTGCTATTGGATGTCGATAGTTTAAAATCGTGTTACCCCTTACCACCAACGGGGTGCGATCTAGTTGTTACTATCTTGTTTGTTTTAACTTAAAACTACCGCAGCTTTGAGCGTCCGGGGCACCGTGCTTTAGACACTCATCCAAGCCCTCCAGTCCGACCCGCTTAATAATGTCCATAACCGGGACCACAGGCGGAACGGGCTTCTCCAGGTTGCCGTACGCCTTTATTTTAACCACGCAGCCTTTGCGGGTTTCCGTTTTGCCCCGGATGCCCACAAAAAATTTGCAGTGCCCGCACCGGTGGATAGCGCGATTGCGCATATCCGGCAGGTAGAGCCGGTGTTTTTCCCACAAGACATTGTTTTTATCGCTCATTTTTGTGCAGACTCCCTTCAGTTAATGATACGCCCCTTACCACCGCCTTTTCACCAAAGCGGTCCTTAATCCTGTCACAGGCC
>NZ_FOOX01000012.1 GCF_900113335.1 Desulfotruncus arcticus DSM 17038 | reverse complement strand
GACTGCCTGAGCAGGCACGAGTTTGTTAGTTATCAGGATGCGTATCAGGTTATTAGTGATTACATTCAGTTTTACAATAAACGCCGTATGCATGGCAGTTTATCTGACTTATCGCCTTTGGAATTTATCAATGAATTAGCAGCCGGCAAGGTTAAACCCTTTATTGTTAAGGTTTAGAAAAGTATGTTTTTGGTGAGCCCCAGAGGTACCCGGGCTTGGCACTAGGCGCCGTAGGGTAGCCTTGATAGCACGTTAAAAGGGCTGTGGTACCCATATATCACGACGGGCTGAACATGCTGCATGTTTTCGGAGCCGCCCGTCGGTAGCCTAACAACACCGCAGCCCTTAGGGGGCTGTCAAGGCCGCCGGCCTACCATTTAAAAAAACCTATTACCCCTACTTTGATGAAATTCTATGTAATTTGGAGATTGTGGGATACAGGCTCTAATAATAGGGGGTTAAACCGAAATTGAAACTAATATTCCTGCTACAATTACTTTTTTCTTATACATATTGTTAAAGAATGTGTATTGAAAACCTATAATTTTAAAAAAAAGAAAATTGCAAGGAACCAATATTTGAAACAGAAGTCCTTTGTCTAATGCTAAGTAATCCATATCTCTCTCCTTTATTTGCCATAACAGCGTCTTAAAAAGACGCTGTTATGGTTTCTCACCAACTAACTATCTTAAACTAGAAATCAATGTAGCCATTGTTAGGCACTTCATCTCTGCTATCAATCCAATTAGTCACAGCTGCTCCTAAAATAGAGCTTTCAGAAGAAGAATGGTATTATATCCTGAGCCATGAAGTTGCTCATTATTATCATGGCGATCTATGGATTAAAATAGTTACTGAATTTTTACATATCATATATTGGTGGAATCCTTTTGTATGTTTGCTGAAAAACAGATATCGAAAGCACTTAAAATACATATTGATCTTACTGTTACAAAGACATTGAACGAACTGGAAAAAATCAAATACTTAGAATGCCTTTTAAAGATAGCCAAAAGCCAAGTAAATAAGCAGCTAAATGAGATGGCATTGACTTTTGGTGGTAAAAATAGCTGTCCTCTTTCTCAGCGGTTTCACATAGTTTTGGAAGGCAATAATCCGGAAGCTAGTACAAATAGCAAGAACATTTTTTTAGCAATCTTGCCCATGATGTTTATAGTGTTTTTATCTTTTTTCTTAGTATTTGAGCCATATTCCATATCGCCTCAGGACGAGTCTTATACCGTTGAACTAACGAGTGAAAACGCATATTTAGTGCAAAACCAGGATAACGGTTATGATTTTTACTTCAACGGCCAATATTTTGGTACGGTAAGCGAAATCAAAGATTCATACTCAGATTTACCAATATATAAAAATACTAAGGAGGTACAAAATGAAAAAATTAAATAGGAAACTCCCTGCATTTATTCTTTCATTGTGCATTGGTACAAGCCTGTTAACTGTAGATGCAGCCGGTGCGAATACAGGTGCAACAGGAACTACAATGTTACCTAAAACGGTACAGGTTACTAAAAGCACACAATATGATCAGCAGATAACCCCTTTTTCTGATATCATTGGTTGGAGGTACAAATCAGAAAACAACAAAGTATAAAGACGCCAATATAATTATTCAAAGCAGAAATGGATCGGCGAATGGGAACTATGCTGAAGCAAAATGCTTGTAGTTCTTCCTACGAAAAAGGCATGAGAATAACCATGGTTATTCTCATGCCTTTTCTCAATCTTAGTAAAATATTCCTTTTTAATATCTGGGTAATTTGACCTGCTCGTTATAATATTCAATTATACCAATTTCCTTCATGCGGTTGTTTCTTTGTATCCAGCGTTCCCTTAAACGACCGGTAAATTGTTTATCACAGGGAAACTCGTTGCACTGAAAACAAAAATCAACACCTTTCTCTTTATGGCAGTTTTTTGCCGCACATTCTATAAAGCACTGCACATTATTCCCCCTGCATCCGCTGCATGAAGCATGGGAAAAAGCGTTCAGCATCTCTTCAAATTGAGAGAAATTGTTAAATAAAGGCTTTGCCGCCGCTTTCATTTTCGCTACTCTCCCGTAATTGTCGAGCAGTTGAATAAGTCTTGTGCTTAATTGCTTAATCTCCCCATATTCATAATCGGCACATCTGACACAGTCCAGGCCACAGGGAGCAAGATGTTTTAATACCTCACCATATTCCATTTCTTAATCCTCCTTGGATTATATATTAATTAAATATTCAACCTGCTAATATCAGGCCATCCATATCCAATCAGTTCGGCATCAAAACCATTAATATTCATGATCTTAAATTCAATTTGTTTTCCGCCATGGTCCTCGTAAAATTTTTTATAACGGTTGCCGGCTAAGACCCACAATATCACTGAAAAAAAACCCAACTGTTTTAATTCTTTAAGCATGGAACGGAAGAGCAGGGTGCCAATACCCTGGCGCTGATTATTTTTTAAGACATACATGGCATAGATTTCTCCTTGGTAATAGGGATTTTCAAATCGCTCAGCGCCGGCAGCGGCAAAACCAACAATTTCCCCTACTTCGTTTTCGGCAACATATAAAAAGCAATTATTTTTAGAAATTAACTCCGAAAAAGAATTCTCAGCATCTTCATATGAAAGATTATCTAAATGCTCATCTGGAATAATTCCCCGGTAGGTAGTTTGCCAAGTATCAACCCTTACTTCCGCAATTGCCAATGCGTCAATAATATTGGCTTTCCTGATTTTCATATTCCCTACAACCCTTTTCTTCTCTTAATTGTGGTTACATGCTTAGCTAACCATAGTTGCCTATGCTTTATTTAAAAATTAAGCGCTTAAAAGAATAATTACGCGCGCGTTTGTTATTGCCATGATAACCTGCAGCAATTACAATGCTTATAGGGGGAGTGATTGATTTGGCAAATAAAAATCTAAATCTCCATTCTTTACTTCTTGGTCTAATCAGGGACGTGGATAACGCCCTGCCTTTTGAAATTATCACACGCCGCTTAAACATTGCTGAGAGTACCGCTGGTGAAGTAATTAATGATTTATTACATCAAAACCTAATTCGAACCTTCCCGGACGATCTGGAAAAACCAGCCCACCACAGGCGCTACTTTATTTGCAAAGAATCTCTGGACCAAGTTAGATCCATGGTCCATGCGCAAATGGTCGAGCTGTCAAACTCAGGCAATTTATATTTTGCTTATGGTTCTGATTTGCACCCCGGACAATGCTACCGGGACCGGCGTCCGGACAGCCATTTTTTAATGCGGGGTGAAATTCGGGATTACCGCTTGAACTTTCCAATAGCATTAAAACAATGGTCCGGCGGCGTGGCAGGCATTACCTATTCCGAAGACGATTCTGTCTGGGGCGCAGCCTTTTATGTTACTGATGAGCACTGGACGGAACTTGACCGCTATGCCGGTGTATCAGCAGGCTTTAAAAGAATTCGCGTGCCGGTACGAACCCATTTCGGAATTTTTTGCATGGAAAGCCATAACGCCATATCAGCAGGGAATTTTCTCCCTTCCGCCGATTATCTAAACCATATCATCGCAGGCGCTGAATTTTTTGGGTTACCGTATAATTACATCAATCGTATCAAAAACACGCCTTACCTGGGTGAGCGCAAGAGATAATTAGTAACAGCCTTTTAAGAACGACTTATTAATAGCATCTTCAAAACAAGCTCCAAGAACTATAACTTCTCCGCTTCCGGACAGCGCCAGCCAGGCCCCCTCGCATTGCACAAAGACCGGTAACTCTAAAGTCATAATTAAAACCTCCTTAAAATAATAAAGCCACCCATCAGGGTGGCTTTTTAATGTGCTAGTTTCGTTATTTAGGCCAACTCCGGCTTGGGAAACCAAAAAATATTTTGTTTAAGCAGCACAAAATACCCACACATGCCCATAGCGGTGCACATGAGGGTCATACCTGTACCAGTTGTATTGTATCTGGCTGCGTTAAACAAGGTAGTTTCCTCCCAACGGAGTTATCTTGTATACAATATAACACATCCACCAATAGCTGTAAATACGTTTAAGTAACTATTTAATCCAAGATCGTTAGGGCCCGCCCGCTAAAACACTGCTAAATCCATATCCAGAAGCATCTGCAGGTCTTCTTGCAGCACTTCACCGCCGGTAGTTAAATAATCACCCACCATCAGGCCGTTGGCCCCGGCTAGAAACGCAAGGGGCTGCAGGCGGCGCAGCCCTTCTTTTCTACCCCCGCAGAGGCGCAGTATCGCCCGGGGGATTACCAATCGAAATACGGCTATGGCCCTCAATATCTCCAAAGGAGAGATGGCCCTTTGGCTTTGCAGCGGCGTCCCGGGAATGGGGTTTAAAAAATTTAGCGGCACTGAGTCAATCTGCAGCTTTTGTAATTCAAAGGCCAACTCCACCTGGTGCACCGGCGATTCGCCCAAACCCAATATCCCCCCGGCGCACACCCTAAGACCTGCCGTTTTCGCGTTTAAGATGGTCTGCACCCTTTCCTGATAAGTATGGGTGGTGCAGATTTGATCAAAATATCCGGGGGCTGCCTCCAGGTTATGGTGGTAGGTGGACAATCCCGCTTCGGCCAGCATTGATGCCTGCTTTTCATTAATTATACCCAGGGATGCGCACAGGGTGAGATTTGTTTCCCGGCGCAGGAGCGCGATGGTTTCCAGTATCTTTTCCAGATCGCGGCCGGCAATGCCCCGGCCGCTGGTAACCATGGAAAAACGCCGCACCCCTGCTTGCTCCACTTTAACTGCGCTGCGCAGAATTTCTTCCGGGCTGAGCATGGGGTAATAGGCAACGTTGGTGTTATAATGAACTGATTGGGCACAAAAAGCACAATCCTCGCTGCAGCGGCCCGAACGGGCATTGATAATAGAACACAACTCCACTTTATTTTCAGGAAAAGAATGACGGGTAACCCTTCCCGCCAGAGCTGTTAAATCGTAAATAGCGGCGCCTTTAAGCTGATTGAGCTTAACTGCGTCTTGCTTGTTTACCGGTACCTCAGCCTTTATTTCATTATTTGCTGCTTGCACTAAAGAGCTTCCTCCTCGGTCACTTTTCTAATTGCTGCGTAGGTAATGTCTAAAAGTCGTTTCAGTTCAGCCAGACTCATGGAAAGAATGGGCATAAGCACGATTACATTGTCCAGCGGCCTGATAATTAAACCGTTTTTTCTGGCTTCCAGGACGATGCGGTGGGGGATGTTGTATTTAATTGCAAAAGGTTCTTTAGCGGCCTTATTTCCCACAATTTCAATACCGGCCATCAACCCCTTTTGACGCACGTCGCCTACATGTTGAAGCTCCATAAATCTTTTCAAATCAGCACTGAAGAAAGCAATTTTCTCCTGTAAACCGGCAATTAATTGGTCCCTGGCAAAGAGCTCCAAATTGGCCAGAGCGGCGGCACAGGCCACCGGATTACCGGTATAGGTGTGTCCATGATAAAAAGTTCTGCATTCATCTATTTCTCCCAGAAAGGCCTGATATATTTCATCAGTAACCATAGTGGCCGCCAGGGGAAGGTAACCGCCGGTTATCCCTTTGGCCAGGCACATGATATCGGGTTTGACGTTTTCATGGGCACAGGCAAACATTTTCCCGGTACGCCCAAACCCCACCGCCACTTCATCAGCAATGAGCAAAACATCAAACCTGGTGCAAAGTTCCCTTACTCCG
This sequence comes from Desulfotruncus arcticus DSM 17038, assembly GCF_900113335.1. Classification (GTDB taxonomy): domain Bacteria; phylum Bacillota; class Desulfotomaculia; order Desulfotomaculales; family Desulfallaceae; genus Desulfotruncus; species Desulfotruncus arcticus. The sequence goes on along the minus strand of NZ_FOOX01000012.1, from coordinate 172,832 downwards.
GCCAGATAGCCTTCAGGTGCAACCAGCATGCCGGCAGCTCCCTGCACCAGTGGTTCTATTACCACCCCGGCTATTTCATGATGGTGGTCAGCCAAAAGGGACTCCATTTCTCTGACGCAGTCCATAGTGCAGCTCTCACGGTTTAAATGCAAAGGACAACGGTAACAGTAGGGCGAGGGCGCGTTTACAGTTTCAAACAACAACCCTGCAAATATTTTATGAAACAGATTGATGCCGCCAACGCTTACCGAACCGATGGTATCCCCGTGGTAAGCGTTGGCCAGAGAGACAAATTTACGTTTAGTTTTGTATTTTTCTTCCCCTCTTTGCTGCCAGTACTGATAGGCGATCTTCAATCCTATCTCCACCGCGGTGGAGCCACTTTCAGAATAAAAAACCTTATTAAGTCCCTCCGGGGTTATTTCCACCAATTTACGGGCCAGCAGCGTTGAAGGTATGTTGGCCTGACCCAGCAGAGTGCTGTGGGCCAGTTGATCCAGTTGTTCTATAATGGCGCGGTTTATTTCTTTTTTCCGGTGCCCGTGTACGGTAACCCACAGTGAAGAGATGCCATCCAGATACTTATTGCCCTCCAGGTCATAAAGATAGCTGCCTTCCCCTTTTGCTATGATTAACGGCTTTTCCTTTTGCCACTGACGCATTTGGGTAAATGGATGCCATACATATTGCTTGTCCCACTGTTCCAATTGTTCCGGCTTATAATAATCCATAATGCTCCTCCTTCTAATTGGGGGCATTCACCGAAGGGGTGTGTCCCCTTTCTTTTTTTAATCAGCTAACCGGCAGGAAAACTTTCTCCCAGTCAACTCCTTCCCCGACCAGCCTGGTAACCTGACCCGGGCTGTATGTATCTACATCCAAATCATGATCATGGGGTATTACTCCAACCACGGGGACTCCGGATAACTCTTCAATTAGCCCCGGGTTGGTCTTTTCCGCCGGACCGGCCTTGCTTTGGTCGAAATCATTGATAATAATTCCGGCTATTTGAATACCCCTTGACCTGGCGTACTCGACAGTTAATAATGTATGATTTACCGTACCCAGACCGGGCCTGGCCACGATCAAAACCAGCAGATCAAGTAATATAGCCAGGTCGGCCATTAAAAACTTCCCAGTTATAGGCACCATGATGCCGCCAGCCCCCTCCACCAGTATCAAATCATGTCGTTCACACAATTCCTGGTAGGCCAGGCTAATTTTATCCATATCAATGGTAACACCCGTAATTTCAGCCGCAATACGCGGAGCCAGAGGTGGTTCCAACCGATACGGGCTGACTATTTCCATAGGATCGTTAATTTCCGCCACTTGCATGGCATATGAAGCGTCAATGGAAACCAGACCTCGTTCGGTTTTTTCGCTTCCTGACTGCAAGGGCTTCATAATACCCACGTTAAATCCCCTTTGTTTAAGATTCGCCGCCAAACCGGCGGTGACGACGGTTTTACCGACGCCGGTGTCGGTGCCGGTAATAAAAAAACCGTGCATTACTTTCTCCTCCTTATTCACCGGATAATTCCCAGTATTTGACCGGCCTCTCCAAAAGCTGCCAGGGCCTGATCCAAATCATCCCGGGTATGCGTGGCCATTACCGTAGCCCTCACTCTGCTCGTTCCCGGCGGCACTGTAGGCGGCCTGATTCCCGGGGCAAACACGCCCAGGACCAACAGCTGTTGAGCCATTTGTACGGTTTTGTTTGCATCGCCTATTAACACAGGTATTACAGGGGATTCTTCAGCCAGGATGGTAAAGCCCATTTGTTTCAGCCGGGACCTGAGGTACCGGGCGTTAAAATGAAGCTTTTGGCGCAACTGCGGATCTTTCTGCATAACCCCAAGCGCCGCCAGAGCAGCAGCGATTACAGAAGGGGGGAGAGCTGTGGAAAAAATAAAACTGCGCGCTTTGTTTCTCAGGTAATCAATTAAATCACGGGACCCGGCGACATAGCCGCCCGCACTGCCTATCGCCTTGCTCAGGGTACCCATTTGGATCGGAATTTTGCCCTCCAGGCCAAAATGATTGGCCGACCCGGCGCCGCGGTCACCTAATACTCCTGTGGCATGGGCATCGTCCACCATTAGCAGAGCATGGTATTTTTCCGACAACTCCACCAAACCAGGTAATGGGGCCAGATCGCCGTCCATGCTAAAAACTCCGTCCGTGACGATAAGCAGACGGCGCCAGCCTGAAGCTTGTTGCAGCAATTTTTCCAGGGCGCCGATATTTTTATGGGGATAAACCACGGTTTTGGCCCGGCTGAGCCGGCACCCGTCGATAATACTGGCGTGATTAAGTTCATCACTGAAGATGACATCCTCTTTTCCGGTCAGTGCGGTTATCGTTCCAAGGTTAGCCATGTAGCCGGTATTAAACACAACGGCCGCTTCGGTATTTTTAAAATTAGCGATGGCTGTTTCCAATTCTTCATGGAGCCTGAAATTACCCGTGGTTAACCGTGAACCACCCGCGCCGGTGCCCCAAAGACTAATAGCATCCCTGGCCGCCGATATCAATTCCGGATGCTCGGTAAGCCCGAGATAGTTATTGGATGACAATAAAATACACTTTTTGCCGTTAACTATTGTACGGGCGGTCTGGGCCTCATTCATTGTGTTCAGGTGGCGATAAAGGTTATGCTGCCTAAGGTTGGATAAATCTTTAGCTAAAAATTCCATCACTGCTATACTCCTTTTTAAATCCGCGATTACTCCTACCGCAAAAACTCCCCTTTGACCGGACCCCGGCGTATTGATTATTTTTTATTACTAAACATGATTTTTTGAGATGTAAACCATTCCAAAAAACAAGGTTAACGTTTTTTAAATATTACCAAAGCACAATGGCATTGTAAACCCCAAATATAATAAAGGTTGACATTTGACCCATTATTATAAAGGAGACTTGGTTCAGGTGGGGTTTCGACCCCGCCTGAACCTTAGTCGCACTTATTTCGAGTTTATCGCCGCTAAGACTCCCGCCTATAGAGGTGGGAGTCTTAGCGGCGGGTTAACGAGATAAAGCACCCCTTGTTACGAGGAGTGCTTTGGCAATCCATTGAACGCTGCGGGAAGACCAACTTTGGTGAGCAGCTATTCAACACAATATTTCTTTAGGGTGCATCAAATACTTCTCCCCTGTTATTCATAAAGGTCTCAATAGCTTTATCCTTGTCTATATTCCCATCTGTCGGAGTCGTATGTTCTGCAAAATACTTGATTATACCTGAATAAATGGCGTAGGCAAGTTTCCCCTGATAATCCTCCTCGCACATTAGTTTTTCTTCTTTGGGGTTGCTGATAAACCCTATTTCAACGATAGCCGCGGGCATTTCAGCATTGCGGGTGGCATAGTAGTCTACAGCCTTAGCCTTGCGATTGGTGTTTTTCATTAACCTAACCAGCTCTCCCTGGAGGCATTTTGCCAGCTTGGCCCCCTCAGCGGAGTTGGGCTGGTAAAACGTCTGGGCTCCGTGCTCTCTGATTCCGGACTTAAAACTATTGACGTGAATGCTGATAAAGGCGTCAGCGTCCCGGTCATTGGCTAAACCAACCCTTCTGGAAAGATCCTGCCTCTTACGTGTAATTAACTTCCCGCCGCCGGGATCACTTAGATCAGTATCAGTCTCACGGGTCATAATAACTATGGCCCCCGCCTGGCCTAAAACAGCGGCTAGTTTTTTTGACATTTCCAGGGTTATTTCTTTTTCTATGGTGCCGTTTGATCCCTTAGAGCCGGGATCTATGCCACCGTGCCCGGGATCAATAACAATTACCTTGTTTGCCACCGACCAGGACAACACCGACACTTTCCGGTTTTCAAGCAAGTCCATTACTTTATTAGAAGCACTTGCTATAGCTAATAATAAAACAGCCGTCAGTAAAATATAACGTATTTTCAATCTAAAAACTCGAATCATTCAAACCCCTCCCGGCATTTTGCGGTAGCAATACACACCTCGTAAAAAAATATGCCGCCAGATACTTTAATATGAGAATTAAAGGCCCTCTACCCAAACTGTTTTAATTGTTTTTTTATCGCCAAAAGCAAAAGCTCCAGGTTAGCTTTCGGAATAAACTACACATTCACCGGGAATTTTAATGCTATTAGAAAAATATTTTGAAAGGGTTGGTGAAAATGAAGAAAAAAAATTTTATTACTTTACTGATGGCTTTGATTATGTTGTTTACGGTATTGGCATTTAGCGGTTGTACCACTGCCGCCAGAAAGCCGGCGCCGCCACCTGATACTACAAGCCCTAACCAAACGGCCCCCAACAATACAATGACCACTAATAATACCGATACTGCAAAAGCAAAGCGGATTGCCAGTGAGACTGACAAGGTCGACGGTGTTACAAAGTCGACTGTCGTGGTGGCGGGAAGCAAAGCTTATGTGGGGATTGACATTAACGCCAACATAGAAAAGAATCAAACCAAGGCAGTGGAAAACGAGGTCAGCAACAGGATCAAAAATGTTGAACCCACCATCAATACTGTTTATGTAAGTTCAGATGTGGATACGGTTACAAGACTCAAAAAAGTTGCCCAGGGGATTTCCCAAGGCAAGCCGGTTTCCAGCTTCGCCCGGGAATTAAGTGAAATTGGTAGAAGACTAACACCTACGGTCAAATAATGCAGATATTAAAGTAAGAGCCGTGTGGCAACCAACACGGCTCTTACTAATGTATTCAGAATTCAGGAGTCAGAATTCAGAATAGACGCCCATGCAGTTGGCGCGGCACCAGCAGAAGGATGAGAAATAGATACCAGTGACAAGGTGATCCGGTGGTTTCCCGGAGTAAGCGGAGCACTGCATGCGGTCCATAGCCCCAAAGCTTGACCCCAAAAGGGCGTAAAGTTTCACCAAGCTGCCTGGTGTAAGCGTTAGCTATAGGTAACTATAAAAGATACAAGGAAAATTGCGGAGCGCACGGAGAGAACTACCGGAGCGCCAGATACAAGTAACTAAAAACTTTTTTCAGGATAGTAAAAAACGATAAACACTTTCTCATTCTGACTCCTGACTACTAAAAAAAAGCACCGGCCATTAGCAGCGGTGCTTTTTTTATAACATTTTTAAAGCTCTGATTAACGCTTGGAGTATTGAGGAGCGCGACGGGCTTTTTTCAAGCCGTACTTGCGTCTTTCCTTCATCCGTGGGTCACGGGTAAGAAATCCCGCTTTTTTAAGCACTGAGCGCATGTTGGGGTCAGCAACAATCAACGCCCTGGCAATACCCATTTTTATAGCTCCAGCCTGCCCGCTGATTCCGCCGCCCAGCACTTTGGCAATGACGTCAAAACGGCCGCCTGTGTTAGTAAGCTCCAACGGTTGACGTGCGATAATTTCCAGAGTTTTTCTACCAAAATAATCGGCAATATTCTTATCGTTTACCAGGAATTTGCCTTCTCCGGGACGTAAGAAAACTCTCGCCACAGAATTTTTTCTCCGTCCTGTACCGTAAAACTGGACCTGAGCCACTCAATGACCCTCCTTTTAGCCTGCTACATTTCCCAAACTTCAGGCTGTTGGGCCTGATGGGGATGGTCGCTGCCGCGATAAATACGTAACTTGGTCGCCATATCTCTACCCAAAGTGTTATGAGGTAGCATACCGGTAACTGCCTTATAGACAGCAAGTTCAGGCCTGGTTTGCATCAGTTTGTCATACCTGATTTGCTTTAAACCACCTGGATATCCGGAATGACGATACAACATTTTCTGCTGCAGTTTTTTTCCTGTTAAAATCACCTTATCGGCATTAATAATTATGACATGGTCGCCGGAGTTGATATGAGGGGTATACTCAGGCTTATGTTTACCCCTTAATAACCTGGCGGCTTCAACCGCCAAGCGTCCCAGCACCTTGCCTTCACCGTCAATAATGTACCATTTGCGCTGAAGCTCGTTTGGCTTAGCCATATACGTCGTTCTCATTAATTATACCTCCCGTGACAGAAAGGAAACCCTGGCAAACCGGGGGCTAAGCGGTTGCCATCAGGTCACACATGCATTATTTTATTACATAGGATTGCCAATGTCAAGGCTTTTACCCTTACTGCTGCCGGTTTTATCTCAAAAAACCCGGCAAAGGTGGTAACTTATATAATTAGTTCCAACTCAATACACCACTTGTTCCATGCAAAGGCCTTGTGGTGGAAACGTTGGTCCCGCCATAACCCTGTTACAGGCTTGTAAAATTTCTACAACCTGTCCGGGTTTGATTTTTCCCAAACCTGCCTGTACGAGTGTCCCAACCATTATTCTAACCATATTATAAAGGAATCCGTCACCGGTAAACACAAGCTTTACCAACGGCCCGTCCGTGAGAATATCAGCCTGGTATAATGTCCGCACCGTATTTTTAACGGTAGACCCCGAAGCCTGGAAGCATTTAAAATCGTGACTTCCCAGCAGGTTTAGAGCGGCCTGCTCCATGTCTTTAACATTCAGCGGAACAGGCATAAAATAGCTATAAAGGCGATAAAAAGGCGAAGGAATTCTGTCGTTCCAAATGCAATAACTGTACGTTTTAGCTTTGGCTGAAAACCTGGAATGAAATTCTTCCGGGACCTCTTCCGCCGACAGCACTACAATGTCGTCAGGCAGTATGCCGTTTAAGGCCAAGGGAATACGCCCAATTGGTATCGGCCAATTTGGATTACGAAAATTTATCACTTGACCCCGGGCGTGCACACCCGCGTCGGTACGTCCCGCCCCTACCACCTGAATTCTTTCACCGGCTAAACGGGTCAGGCAGTCTTCCATGGCTTCTTGTATTGTAAGCAGACCCGTACCCCGTTGCTCCTGAAAGCCGTGGTAATTGGTTCCGTCGTATGCTATTGTAAGCTTGATATTTCGCAACTTACCACCCCGAAAGAAGGCAGTTCTACCTGGATAAGCTTTTAGTATAAAGTGTAATAAATAATATAATCATAGCTATAGACATGGCCAGATAATCAGGCAGCTTAAGCTTTAATTCAGTAATACTTGACCGTTCCGCCCCTGTGCGATAACATCTTATTTCCATGGCCACAGCAAGCTCATCGGCCCTGCGAAATATATTGGTCAATAGCGGAATCATAAATGGTATCAGTCCCCTGACCCTTTGCCTTATGCCACCGCTTGTAAAATCAGCTCCCCGGGCTCGCTGCGCAGCAATTAAAAGCCTTGCCTCATCAAAAAGAGTAGGTACAAACCGCAGGGCTAAATTAATAGCCATGGCAAATTCCCTAACCGGAACCCTTAATTTAGACAGCGGCAACAGCAAACGCTCCAAAGCTGTGGATAGTTGTATCGGGGTAGTGCTAAACGTTAATACCGCGGCCACGAGCAGTAAACCGGCCATCTGCCATAACATGCGCCCACCGGCTGCCAATCCGGTTTTTGAAAGATATAAGCGACCAATTAGCTGTATTGGCTCCCCGGGGGTAAAAACACTTTGCAGCATAAGGCTTATTAATAAAAGCAGCCACAACGGTTTGTAAATCTGCCAGTAAAGCCCCAACTTAATCCGTGCGGCAGCCAGCACCAGCCCTATCCAGAGTGATACCGCCAACAGGCTCGGCCAACTTGCGGCAGCCAGCACCGAGATGGCTGTTAGCGCTGTAACCAGGAGCTTGGCTCTGGGGTCCATTTTATGCACCGGAGAGTCTACCGGAAGGTATTGTCCCATGGTAATTGAATTTAACATTACCCGTCTCCCGGTTTAGTTTTTAAATATGTCCGGTGAAGCACCCGGGCAAGATCATCAATAGTTATCGGTGCCCCCATTAACCGGACACCATTAACACTTAATTTATGGGTCAGTTCCACTGGAAACGGCGGTTCAAGGCCGGCGCCAAGCAGTAATTCAGGCTGGCTGAGAATCTGCTGCGGCGGTCCGGCTGCTATTAACTCACCGCTGCTTAAAACTGCCACCAGCCCCGCAAACTCAACTGCATCTTCAAGGTAATGGGTTATTACAACAATTGTAGTTCCCTTTTTCAGCTGACGGCGTTTGAGAGCTTGCAGAATTTGTTTTTTGGCCTGCGGGTCCAGACCTGCCCCCGGCTCGTCAAGAATCAACGCTGGAGTTTGCATCGCCAGAACTCCGGCAATAGCCACCCTCCGGCTGAGCCCTCCGCTGAGGGTTATCGGGTCACATTGTAACATATCCTCTGCCAGACCCACATCCGTCAAGGCCTCCACCACCCGGTGCCTGACCTCTTTCTCGTCAAGCCCCAGGTTACGTGGTCCAAAGGCTATGTCCTCATACACGGTGGAACTGAAAATTTGCCGCTCGGGAAATTGAAACACCAGTCCCACTTTGCGCCATAGGCTGTTCCGGTTCCTACGGGAGGCTGCATCAACACCAAACACGGATACCTGCCCTGATGTTGGCTGCAACAATCCGTTGAAATGTTGAACCAAAGTGGATTTCCCACTGCCGGAAGCACCGAGCAGGGCCAAAAATTCACCCCTGGGTATTTCTAAATCTATATCCTTCAGAGCCACCGTTTCCAACGGTGTGCCCTTAAAATATACATGGGTCAACTTGTTTGTTTGAACAAACGGCATAAAAAACACACCATGTCATCCGTATTAACAATCCCGGCGGGAACATTCAGCCCGTAACCGGCCAGCGCATTGGACAGCCTTGTAACCCGGGGTAATTCAAACTCTAATTTTTCGCTCACCACCGGATCGCCGAATATGCTGCCCGGCGCGCCATCGGCCACCAGTTGGCCGCTGCGTAAAACCCAGATGCGGTCTGCTACAACCGCCTCATCCATATTATGGGTTATTAACACAATTGCCGTTCCTTCGGCAGCCAGACCGCGCAGCACCTCCAGTACCCCGCGCCGGCCTATGGGATCCAGCATTGAGGTCGGTTCATCCAAAATAAGAAAAGCCGGCCGCAAAGCCAGTAGTCCGGCTGTGGCCAGCCGCTGCTTTTCTCCTCCTGACAGAAGATGGGGCGGCCGGTCCTTTAAATGGCCCAAACCCACTTTCTCCAGGGCATGGTTAACCCGGTAATGAATTTCTGTGGACGGCAGGTTTAGGTTTTCCGGCCCAAAGGCAACATCTTCCTCCACCCGGGCAGCTACAATCTGGTTGTCCGGGTTTTGCAAGACCAACCCAACCTGTCTTCTGACTTCAATTTGATTTCGTGAGTCAGCTGAAGATAAACCGTCCACCAGCACCTGCCCCTGAGTGGGACGGAGAAGTCCGCATATTAAGCGCGCCAGTGTGGACTTACCGCTGCCGTTAGGGCCGATCACGGCCAGAAATTCCCCGCTCCTAATCAGAGCATTAATCTCATTCAAAATAAGACGATCACTGCCAGGGTACTTAAAGGCCAGGTTTCTTAATGCAATAGTGGATTCGTTAGCCACCAAAACCCCTCACTCAGTACAGACCCCAAAATGCCAAGAGGAAACCGCAAAGGCGATTTCCCGGCCAGCAATTTTTAATTAAACAAGTTCAAGCAGCACCAACTGCGCGGCGTCACCACGCCTGTAACCAATTCTGATTATCCGGGTATATCCACCCTGGCGATCAGCATATTTAGGACCATAGTTATCGAACAGCTTGCGCACCACTTTCTCTTCATAGATATACTCCAGTGCCTGCCGTCTCGCATTAAGGTCCCCCTTTTTAGCCAGGGTAATCATTTTTTCGGCTATTCTCTTAACTTCTTTGGCCCGGCTTTCGGTGGTGGTAATGCGTTCATCGCGCAATAAAGAAGTCACCAGGTTACGCAACATAGCCTTTCTATGGCCTGTATTACGACCCAATTTTGCGTACGCCACCGTCATCCCTCCTTACTCATCGTCCTTGCGCAAACCTAAATTTAATTCAGATAACTTGTGCATAACTTCTTCCAGGGATTTTTTGCCCAGGTTGCGCACCTTCATCATGTCCTCTTCGTTGCGTTGAATCAATTCTTCCACAGTATTGATTCCGGCACGCTTCAGACAATTATAGGAGCGCACACTCAAATCCAGCTCTTCTATCGGCATCTCCAGAATTTTATCCTTTTGTTCTTCTTCTTTTTCCACCATTATCTCAACATCGTCTGTAGATTCGGTGAGCTTGATAAAAAGCCGGAGATGCTCGCTTAATATTTTAGCGCTTAAGCTAATTGCCTCATCAGGTTGAATACTGCCGTCAGTCCATACTTCCAGAGTGAGTTTGTCGAAATCCGTACGCTGCCCTACCCTGGTGTTTGCAACATTGTAATTAACTTTTCTGACGGGAGTAAAAATTGAATCGACCGGAATAATACCAATCACATGATCTCCTTGCTTGTTGCGCTCAGCCGATACGTAACCCCGTCCCCTGGATACAGTCATTTCCATATACAACCTGGCCCCTTCAGCCAGGGTTGCAATATGCAAATCAGGATTCAATATTTCCACATCAGCATCGGAAGTAATGTCTCCGGCCTTTACTTCTCCCTCTCCCTGGGCCTCTATTCTAAGAGTCCGCTCTTCGTCCATGTTGTATAGCTTAATACATAGATTTTTGAGGTTGAGTATTATTTCGGTAACATCTTCCTTAACTCCGGGAATTGTGGCAAATTCGTGCAAAACACCATCAATTTTAACCGTCGTGACAGCAGCACCCGGTAGGGATGAGAGCAGGATCCTTCTGAGCGAATTGCCCAAAGTAATACCATAGCCTCTTTCCAGCGGCTCAACCACAAACTTACCGTAATTCTGCTCTTCATTAGTTTCAATACATTCAATTCTCGGCTTTTCTATTTCCAACATAACTCGAACATACCCCCTCCTTGGGACGGAATGGGATTGATACTGCTCCCGCGGATTATTTGGAGTACAACTCCACGATAAGGGTTTCCTGAACGGGGGCGTCTATTTGATCCCGGGAGGGAAGATCCACCACCCGGCCCTTAACCTGGTTGGCGTCATATTCCAGCCATGCCGGTGCCGTGTTGTCTGCAGCGCGTTCCAGTAACTCTTTGACCCGCGGCGACTCAAGACTTCTTTCCCTAACAGTAATTTCATCGCCTACCCTAACCAGGAATGAGGGAATATTGGTTTTGCGTCCGTTGACTCTGAAATGCCCGTGCCGCACCAGCTGGCGGGCCTCATTACGGGAAGCCGCCAAACCCAGGCGGTAAACCACGTTATCAAGGCGGCGCTCAAGCAATCTCAACAAATTTTCCCCGGTAACACCCGGTTGCCTTGAGGCTTTATCATAATAATTTCTAAACTGTTTTTCCAATACGCCGTAAAAACGACGCGCTTTTTGTTTTTCTCTTAACTGCAGGCCGTATTCGGAAACCTTTTTTCTACCCTGTCCATGCTGACCCGGAGCATAGCTGCGCCGGTCAATACCACATTTTCCGGTGTAACAGCGATCCCCTTTCAGGTAAAGCTTTTGGCCTTCACGACGGCATAACTTACACACTGCACCTGTATATCTTGCCATAAGCTGCTAAAAACACCTCCTTATACTCTCCGGCGTTTTGGCGGCCGGCAGCCGTTATGCGGGATTGGAGTAACATCTTTAATCATATTTACTTCCAAACCAGCAGCCTGCAAGGAACGTATAGCCGCTTCCCTGCCCGCCCCGGGGCCCTTAACCGTAACTTCGACTTCTTTCATTCCGTGCTCCATAGCCTCACGGGCAGCCTTCTCGGCAGCCATTTGGGCGGCGAACGGTGTGCTTTTTCTAGAGCCTTTAAACCCGACTCCGCCGGCACTAGCCCACGAAATGGCATTACCTTTCGTATCGGAGATGGTAATGATGGTATTATTAAAGGTGGATTTAATATGTGCCACACCTTGCTCGATATTTTTACGTTCCCGCCTTCTGGTTCTGGCAACTCTTCGAGCCAACTAATGTTCCCCCCTTATTTAGCCTTCCTGCGGACGCCAACAGTACGTTTGGGTCCTTTGCGGGTTCTGGCGTTGTTTTTGGTATTCTGACCGCGCACCGGAAGGCCGCGACGGTGGCGCAGTCCCCTGTAACTGCCTATTTCCATTAGGCGCTTGATATTGAGAGCGATTTCACGGCGCAGGTCGCCCTCAACCCGGAAATTCTTTTCAATTATGTCCCTTAACTTGTTAACCTCTTCTTCTGTCAGATCCCTGATTCTGGTATCGGGATTGACTCCCGACTGATTCAAAATCCTTTGCGAGGTGGGTCTGCCGATGCCGTAAATATAGGTAAGGCCGATTTCTACCCTTTTATCCCGCGGTAAATCAACACCCGCGATACGTGCCATTCCTAAAAAACACCTCCAATTCTACCCCTGACGCTGCTTATGCTTGGGGTTTTCACAAATAACCATAACTTTGCCTTTGCGTCTAATGATCTTACATTTTTCACAGATTGGTTTAACAGAAGGCCTGACTTTCATAATTCAACCTCCCCGGCCCCCGTCGGGCCTGGTTTATTTATACCGGTAAACAATTCTGCCCCGGGTTAAATCATAGGGCGATAACTCAACCATCACTCTGTCACCGGCCAAAATTCTAATAAAGTTCATCCTTATTTTCCCGCTTACATGAGCCAGAACTTTATGACCGTTTTTTAATTCCACCCGAAACATTGCATTCGGTAGCGGTTCCAATACAGTTCCTTCTACTTCAATTACATCCTTACCTGACATTAGATATCAAACCAACCTCCTTTAAAATGGCCGCTCTTCCGGCTGCTCCAGTAGTTCCTGTATGGTCCGGCGCATTTCCTGATTGGTAATGCGCTGACTGTCCTTTATTTTTTCGGCAATTTGAACGGCTACCCGGGAATGAAAAATTAGGTGCTTGATATTTTTCTTCTTGGGATTTTCCACCCGTCTGATTGTACCATCAGCAACATAAACATAATTATCGCCTGCTCTTTCCATTACCAGATAAATTCTACCGTTATCCCGCCCGGACCTGGATTCCACCAGTTGCCCCGGAACCGCCCTAACCTCCATTTCCTTCACCCTCCCCGTAAGGGTGTAGCAATTTCTTGTTCGACCGCGTGTCCCGATACACATAACTATCAACGACCACTAATTACCGCTTACCGGCTACTTTTTAAAGCATGGTTAGTATGACAGGATCGCCGTCGGTAATTACTATTGTGTGTTCGAAATGCACGGAAGGCTTGCCGTCCCGGGTAACCACCGTCCAGTTATCCGGAAGAGTTAGCACTTCGTAAGTGCCCATGTTCACCATTGGTTCAATCGCTAATGTCATTCCCGTCTTCAGGCGCGGCCCGCGACCGGGCCTACCGAAATTGGGTACCTGAGGATCCTCGTGCATTTTGCTGCCGATACCGTGCCCAACATAATCTCTGACAACGGAATAACCGTTCTTTTCCACAAAACTCTGCACAGCATGAGAGATATCTGATAGCCGGTTACCGTTCCTGGCCATTTTAATGCCTCTGTCCAGAGCTTCTTTGGTAACATCAATTATTTTTTGCAATTCCGGCGTAATTTCACCTACGGGAAACGTCTGGGCGGCATCCCCGAAAAAACCATTTATTTCCGCTCCAACATCAATACTGATAATATCCCCATTTTCCAATTTTTTTAAACCAGGGATACCATGCACCACCTGTTCGTTGACCGAAGCGCAAACAGCAGCGGGAAAGCCATAAAGACCTTTAAAAGCAGGCTTGGCACCCTTAGCTAAAATATATTCTTCGGCTACCCGGTTAATTTCAGCGGTAGTAACGCCCGGCCTGATCGCTTTCGCCACCTCGGCCAGGGCCCCCGCCACCACCCGACCGGCTTCGCGCATGTACCTAATTTCCCGTTCGGATTTACATATAATCATACGGCAACACCTCGGCTACTTAATAAAGCCCTGGTAGCTCCGCATCAGGAGATGTGACTCAATTTGCTTCATGGTGTCCAAGGCCACGCCAACTACAATAAGCAAAGCCGTCCCACCAAAATAAATGTTGGGAATTCGTGTGGCCAGCAATATAAAGTTGGGCAATATGGCAATAAGAGCCAGAAACACCGCACCTGCCAGGGTAATTCTATTCATCACCCGGGCAATGTACTCGGCAGTTGGCCTGCCAGGCCTGATACCCGGAATGAAACCACCATATTTTTTAATATTCTCAGCGACATCAACCGGGTTCATAATTACAGCCGTATAGAAGTAAGTAAAACCTATAATCAATAGAGCATATGCAACTGTGTGCGCCGCTGTACCCCAGCCAAAATATCTGGTGAAGAAATCAGCTACAGCGGAGCCTTGAAACCACTGAGCGATCTGGGCCGGAAACATCAGCAGTGAAGAAGCAAAAATTACGGGAATAACACCGGCCTGGTTTACCTTTAACGGCAGGTGAGTTGTTTGCCCGCCATACACTCTTCTGCCCACAACCCTTTTGGCGTATTGCACCGGAATTCGTCTTTGCCCTTCCTGAACCGCAACCACTGCGGCAATTACCAGCGCACCAATCACTACCAGAATCAACAGGCTAAGTATATTAATTGTGCCAGCCTGCAGTTGCATAATTAAGTTATTAATTCCGGCCGGCAGCCTGCTCACGATACCCGCGAAAATTAGCAGCGAAATACCATTGCCGATGCCGTACTCGGTAATTTGCTCGCCAATCCACATCAATAGAGCGGTACCGGCTGTCAGGGTGATAACTATAACAACGTAACTGGTAAAACCGGGATTATGCAAAGTACCCGAGCGTCCCATCACCGCGCTCATACCGATAGCCTGCAAAAAAGCCAAAACCACTGTAAAATAGCGGGTATACTGGCTAATCTTTTTACGGCCTTCTTCACCCTCTTTGGCTAATTTCTCCAGGTGAGGTATTACTACCGTAAGCAGCTGCATAATGATAGATGCGTTGATGTATGGCACTATGCTCATGGCAAACACTGAAAAGCTTTTGAATGCGCCACCTGAAATAACGTCAAAGAATCCGAACAGCATTCCTTGGCCGATTAACTCTTGAAACTTAGCGACATCGACACCGGGCACAGGAACATGGGTACCCAGCCTGAAGATAAAGATCATGGCCAGGGTAAAAAGTATCTTGTTTCTTAATTCGCTGACCTTAAAGGCGCCCTTCAGTCCATCCAGTATCGTTGCCACTTATATCACCTCAGCCTTGCCGCCGGCAGATTGGATTTTATCCACCGCGCTTTTACTGAAGGCATTGGCTTTCACCGTAAGCGACTTCTCCAGGTTCCCTTCACCAAGAATCTTGACCCCGTCACCAATTTTACTAATTACTTTGGCTTGTAATAGAGTTTCGGGAGTTACCTCAACACCGTTTTCAAAGCGATTTAATTTTTCCAGATTTACCGCAATTATTTCCTTTTTAAAAGGTGCATTGGTGAATCCCCGCTTGGGCATGCGGCGCTGCAAAGGCATCTGGCCACCTTCAAAACCGGGCCTGACACCCCCTCCGCTACGCGCGTTTTGACCTTTGTGCCCGCGTCCGGCGGTCTTACCCCACCCTGATCCGACGCCCTGACCTTTGCGTTTGGCCTTATGCCTGGAACCGGGTGTAGGTTGTAACTCGTGCAGGTTCATATTGCACCTCCTTAAACTTCCTCCACCTTTAGCAAGTGCGGAATTTTATTTATTACTCCCCTGACCTGGGGTGAATCCTCACGGATAACGAAATGATTAAGTTTAGTCAAGCCCATGGCACGAACCGTTTTCCTCTGCGTTTCCGGCCGCCCGATCAGGCTTCTGACCAGGGTAATTTTTAGCTTGGCCATAATAATACCCCCTAACCCAGCAGTTCTTCCACTTTTTTGTCACGTAACCTGGCAACCTGCTCCGGCGTCTTTAGGTTTTTAATGGCCTCAAGTGTAGCCCGCACAACGTTATTGGCATTGTTTGAGCCCAGCGATTTAGTAAGGATATCCCTGACACCCGCCAATTCCATAATGGCCCTTACAGGACCGCCTGCAATAACACCGGTACCGGGTGCAGCCGGTTTTAACATAACTTTGCCGGCGCCGAATATGCCGATTACCTCATGTGGTACTGTAGTTTTGGCAAGTGGCACATTAATCAGGTTCTTCTTGGCGTCTTCAACGCCCTTGCGGATTGCTTCGGGCACCTCACCGGCCTTGCCCATTCCGGCCCCTACCCGTCCTTTACCGTCGCCGACAACCACCAAAGCCGAAAAACTAAACCGTCTTCCGCCTTTAACAACTTTGGCCACGCGGTTAATAAATACAACTTTTTCGGAAAACTCGGATTTAACCGGTTCAAACTTTGACACCATTTTCCCTCCTTTTACAACCGGTTCATTTCTTAAAATTCAAGTCCTGCCTCCCTGGCTGCATCAGCCAGAGCCTTGACCCGGCCGTGGTAAATATAACCGGCCCGGTCAAATACGACCTTGGTTATTCCTTTTTCCAACGCCTTGGCGGCGATCAATTTACCCACTGCTGCAGCCGCATCCTTATTACCGCCCGTATTTTCTCCTTTTAGATCGGGCGAAAGGGATGACGCGGCCACAAGGGTTTGACCGAGATCATCATCTATGATCTGGGCATAAATATTGTTGATGCTGCGGTAAATGTTCAACCTTGGACGTTCGGCAATACCATTAACCTTGTTGCGCACACGCAAATGCCTTTTTTTACGCAGCTCATTGCGGTCTGGTTTTGTAATCATGCCACTTCACTCCTTCCCCCTGGTTTAACGTTTGGCGCCGGCCTTGCCTACCTTGCGGCGAATAACTTCGCCCTCGTACTTGATACCCTTGCCTTTGTACGGCTCAGGCTCGCGAACAGCACGAATATTGGCAGCTATAGCGCCCACTGTTTCCTTGTCAATTCCCTTAACCGATATTTTAGTAGCGGCGGGTACTTCAATTGTAATCCCTTCCGGGGGAACTATCTCTACCGGGTGAGAGTAACCGACGGTCAGTACCAGTTTTGAGCCCTGCATAGCGGCGCGATAGCCGACGCCTACCAGTTCCAGGTTCTTTTGAAATCCGGCCGACACGCCTTGCACCATGTTGTTCAAAAGCGTACGGGTTAAGCCGTGCAAGGATCTGTGCAGCTTATTGTCGGTAGGTCTTTTAATTAAAATAGTACTGTCATCCACTTGTTCAATGATCATTTCCCGGTGAAACGTTTTTTCCAGCTTCCCCTTGGGGCCTTCAACCCGGACGGTGTTACCCTCCACTACAGCCTTAACGTTGTCGGGAAGCAGGACGGGTTTCTTACCGATTCTGCTCATCTTTTACACCTCCTGTGCCCCTTGCACTACCATACGTAGCATACAACCTCTCCACCAAGGTTCTGCTGACGGGCATTTTTGTCAGTCATTATACCTCTGGATGTGGATATGATCGCTATACCAAGACCACCCAGTACCTTGGGTATGGAATCCTTGCGGGAATATACCCTGAGACCGGGTTTCGAGATTCTTTTAAGTCCGGTAATAACGCGTTCTTTACCCGAACCATACTTCATGTAAACCCGCAAAACACCTTGCTTGCCATCTTCAATATATTCGTAGTCTCTGATAAAGCCCTCTTCCTTCAATATGTCGGCTATGGCCCGTTTCATTCTGGAAGCAGGAGCCTCTACTTTATCATGATAAACCATATTGGCATTACGGATACGGGTTAAAAAATCGGCAACAGGATCAGTCATGACCATCCCGTTCATACCTCCTTCCTTTTACCAACTGGCCTTCCTCAGCCCGGGTATTTCGCCCTTATATGCCAACTCCCGGAAACATACCCGGCAGATTCCAAATTTACGCATGTAGGCGCGAGGACGGCCGCAGATATTGCATCTGTTGTAAGCCCTTACGTGGTATTTCTGGGGGCCTTGAGATTTGTTAATCATTGCCTTTTTGGCCACTTAATTCCCTCCTTTGCCGGTGGGGTAGACATTTATGCTGCCTTAAATGGCATGCCCATAAGACGGAGCAGCTCTCTTGCTTCCTCGTCAGTTTTGGCAGTAGTTACAAAAATAATATCCATTCCCCTGACTTTATCGATTTTATCATAATCAATTTCAGGAAAAATAAGCTGTTCCCTGATCCCCATGCTATAATTGCCGCGCCCGTCAAATGACTTGGGCGAAACCCCGCGGAAGTCGCGCACCCGCGGCAGGGCAATGTTGACCAGCCTATCCACAAATTCGTACATCCGGTCACCGCGCAAAGTTACCTTGCAGCCTATGGTCATTCCCTGGCGCAGCTTGAAAGCCGCTATGGATTTTTTAGCCTTGGTAACCACCGGACGCTGGCCGGTTATAATCATCAAATCATTTACCGCCGCATCAATGGCCTTACTGTTTTGAATGGCTTCACCAACACCCATGTTAATGACGACCTTCTCCAGCCTGGGTACTTGCATGACATTCTTGTAACCGAATTTATCCATCATAGCCTTAATTACTTCGCTATTGTGCTTTTCCTTCAGCCTAGGCACATCGCTTCCCTCCTTCCGCCGAGTCAGCTCAGCACTTCCCCGCATTTTTTGCACTGACGGACCTTTTTGCCGTCTTCCAATAATCTTTTACTTATCCGGGTAGGATTGTTACACTTGGTGCAGAAAAGCATCACATTTGAGCTGTGCAATGGTGCTTCTCTCTCCATAATCCCGCCCTGGGGCGTACTTCTGGTAGGTTTGGTATGGCGCTTCATTTTGTTTACGCCCTCAACCACCACGCGGCTTTTGGCAGGGTCTACTTCCAGCACTTTGCCCTTTTTGCCGGCGTTTTTGCCGCGAATAACAAGTACGGTATCACCTTTTTTTACGTGTACTTTGGGCTTGGTCATATCCGTTACACCTCCTGTAGCGGCAGTCATTACAAGACTTCCGGAGCCAGGGAGACGATTTTCATGTAATCATGATCGCGCAGCTCCCGGGCAACGGGCCCGAATATCCTGGTACCCCTGGGAGTACCATCGTCTTTAATAATAACGGCGGCATTTTCATCAAATTTAATATATGAACCGTCCGGACGCCGCACCTCTTTTTTGGTGCGAACGATAACGGCCCTGACTACGTCGCCCTTCTTAACAACGCCGCCTGGTGTAGCTTCTTTAACAGAAGCTATAATTATATCGCCAAGGCTGGCATAACGACGCAACGCCCCGCCCATAACCTTGATGCACATCATTTTACGAGCTCCAGTGTTGTCTGCCGCCCTGAGCATCGTTTGCATTTGAATCACCAGACATCCTCCCTTTCAGTGACAGACTGCGGTTAACCGGCGGCTAAAGAATCTGCTCTGTCTTGCGCACAACTTCAACCACGCGCCACCGCTTATCCTTGGACAGGGGTCTGGTTTCCATTATTTTTACCCTGTCGCCGACGTTGCATGAATTTTCCTCGTCATGCGCCTTATATTTTTTGGTTTGCCGGATGGTCCGTCCATACAATTTGTGGCTAACCATTGTTTCCACAGCGACCACCACAGTTTTATCCATCTTGTTGCTCACCACAGTACCCGTACGGGTTTTGCGCATTTTGCGCTCAGACAATCTAGCTACCCCCTTCCGTTAGCGGGTTGAATATTTTTATCTTGCCGGGATATCGTACTAGGCTCTGCTTAGCCCGATTTCCCTCTCTCTGATTACGGTCTTGACGCGGGCAATGCTCCGGCGCACTTCCTTTATTCTCATGGCATTATCCAGCTGACCGGTAGCCAGCTGAAAGCGCAAACGAAACAGTTCGTCTTTGGCATCGCTTAATTTTTTGACCAATTCTTGATCGGTCATGTCACGCAACTCATTAGCCTTCACTTGCCTCACCTACTTCCCCACGTCTAACAAATTTGGTTTTGACGGGCAGTTTATGAGCAGCTAAGCGCATCGCTTCCCTGGCTACTTCTTCAGTAACACCGGCCAATTCAAATAATATCCGCCCCGGCTTAACCACCGCAACCCACCATTCGGGAGCGCCCTTGCCGCTACCCATACGGGTTTCAGCAGGCTTCTTGGTTACGGGCTTATCCGGGAATATTTTAATCCAGACCTTACCGCCACGCTTGATGTAACGAGTCATGGCAATACGCGCGGCCTCAATTTGGCGGTTGGTAATCCAACCGGCCTCTAAAGCCTGCAGACCGTATTCACCGAAATGAACCTCATTGCCGCCCTTGGATTTACCACCAGGAATTCCTCCGCGACGCTGCTTGCGGTATTTAACCCTCTTCGGAATGAGCATAGAGCCTATTCGCCTCCTTTACCGGCAGCGGTCTTCTTGACTTCCGGCAAAACTTCTCCTTTATAAATCCAAACTTTAATACCAATTTTACCATAGGTTGTGTTAGCTTCTGCAAAGCCATAATCAATATCGGCCCGTAATGTATGCAGGGGTACTTTACCCTCGCTATACCACTCGGTCCGGGCGATTTCCGCACCGGCCAACCTGCCGCTGCAGGCAATCTTAATCCCTTTGGCGCCCATTTTCATGGCGCGGCCGACGCTTTGTTTCATGGCCCGGCGGAAAGCTATTCTTTTTTCCAGCTGCGAAGCCACGTTTTCAGCCATCAGTTGGGCATCAACTTCGGGAACCTTTACTTCAACGATATTTATATTAACCTGCTTGCCAGTCATTTTTTCCAACTGCTTGCGCAGGTTTTCCACCTCAGCGCCGCCTCGCCCAATTACTATACCAGGCTTAGCTGTATAAATGGAAATCTTGACCTTGTTTGCCGCCCTCTCAATTTGGATGCGGGATATGCCGGCAGCGTAAAGCTTCTGCTTGATAAATTTCCGGACCTTTTGATCTTCAAGCAAGAGACCGGCGAAACTCTTTTTATCGGCAAACCACTTAGCATCCCAATCTCTGATGATGCCAATGCGCAACCCTTTGGGGTTTACCTTCTGGCCCACGCTAGCCCTCCTTCTTTTCTTGTACTATGACAGTGATGTGACTGGTACGGTGACGCAACACATCGGCACGTCCCATCGCACGCGGCTGCCACCTTTTAATGGTCGGTCCCTGATCCACATAGCAAGCAGCTACAACCAAGTTTTCACTATCCATGTCATAATTATGCTCTGCATTGGCAGCAGCTGATTTTACCACCTTGGCCACAGGTACCGATGCCCGTTGGGGCGTGTATTTTAAAATTGCCAGTGCCTCTTTAACATCCTTACCCCTGATGAGATCCACTACTAAACGCACCTTGCGCGGGGAGATGCGGATAAATCTTGCAACCGCTTTTGCTTCTGGCATGATTTCATCCCCTTTTCTTCAGGTTACTTCAATGACGTTGACCTTTCAGTATGCGATCCGTGCCCCCTGAAAAGTCTGGTTGGAGCGAATTCGCCTAATTTGTGACCCACCATGTCCTCGGTAACATATACCGGAACATGTTTTCTCCCGTCATGAACTGCTAATGTATGCCCGATCATTTCCGGGAAAATGGTGGAGCGACGTGACCAGGTCTTAATGACCCTTTTGTCACCCTTATCGTTCATGTCCTTTATTTTATTAAGGAGCTTCTCGTCACAATACGGGCCTTTTTTGAGGGAACGACCCATAGACTGGCCTCCTTTCTGCATCCTTCAAGCATTAATTATTTTTTACCGCGGCGCTTAACAATTAAGCGATCGCTTGGTTTATTTTTCCTGGTGCGAGCGCCAAGAGCAGGTTTACCCCAGGGAGTAACGGGGTTCCTGCCGACAGGTGAACGGCCTTCACCACCACCATGGGGGTGATCAACCGGGTTCATGACCACGCCGCGCACTGTCGGGCGTTTGCCCAGCCAGCGTGACCGCCCTGCTTTACCGATGGATATGTTTTCGTGATCAACATTGCCCACTTGACCGATGGTAGCCCGGCAATCCTGTAAGATTAAGCGCATTTCACCGGAAGGCATCCTTACGTGCGCGTATTTGCCTTCCTTGGCCATCAGTTGCGCCGCCGTACCGGCTGAACGCACCAGTTGGCCGCCGCCCCGTGGATGGAGTTCAATATTGTGGATCATTGTACCCACAGGAATATTGCGCAGCGCCAGCGCGTTGCCAACCTTAATATCCGACTCGGGGCCCGACTCTACCTGCTGACCGATTTTTAGACCAACCGGAGCCAAAATATAGCGTTTTTCGCCATCGGCATAATGAAGCAGCGCAATCCTGGCCGAGCGGTTGGGGTCATATTCTATCGTTGCTACTTTAGCCGGAATACCGTCTTTATCTCTTTTAAAATCGATAATCCGATACTTGCGTTTGTGACCGCCACCCTGGTGTCTAACCGTTATATTGCCGCCGGCGTTTCTGCCGCCTTTTCTCTTAAGCGGTTCCAGCAGGGACTTTTCCGGCTCGGTAGAAGTAATTTCCTCAAAGGTTGATACGGTTACGAACCTCCGGCCCGGAGATGTCGGTTTAAATTTCTTAATCCCCATCTGGACTTCCCTCCTTATTGCACCCGCCCAAACACTTCAGGCAGGCCTTTTAGCTACTATACGCCTTCAAAAAGCTGAATTTTATTGCCTTGTTTCAAGGTGACAATCGCCTTTTTCCGATCAGGAGTTTTGCCCGGGCGATTGCGAACCCGCTTAAACTTGCCCTTTACCCGCATGGTTCGCACTTTATCCACCTTGACATTAAACAATTCTTCCACGGCCTGACGAATTTCTATTTTATTAGCCTTCAGGTCGACGATAAAAGTGTATTTGTTCTCTTCCAGCATGGACATGCTCTTTTCAGTGACTACCGGCTTGATCAATATGTCCCGAGGATTTTTCATTATGCGAACACCTCCTCGACCTTGGTCACTGCATCTTTGGTAATAACCAGTGTGTTGTGAGCCAGTAAATCATACACATTCAGGCCGGGAACACTTAATGGCTTGATACCGGGTATATTGCGTGCCGATTTAAAAACAGCCTCCGCCTTTTCGGCGGTTACCACGAGAGCCTTTTTGTCAACCTTTAAGTTTTGCAGTATTTTGACCATTTCCTTGGTTTTAGGAACATTAATTGTTAACTCATCCAAAACGATAATGCTCCCATTATCCACTTTGGATGAAAGTGCCGATTTCATAGCCAAACGGCGAACTTTTCTGGGGATTCTAAAGCTGTAATCCCTGGGATGAGGTCCGAAAACAATACCGCCGCCACGCCAAATGGGTGAACGGATGGACCCGTGCCTCGCGCGGCCGGTCCCTTTTTGGCGCCACGGCTTGCGGCCGCCGCCGCTGACCTCAGCCCTGGTTTTGGTGTCGTGGGTGCCCCGCCGCCTGCCGGCCAGTTGCATGGTTACGGCATCATGCAGAGCCTGCTGGTGCACCGGCACGCCGAAAACCTCATCCTTTAAGTCTATTTCCCCAACCTGGTCACCGTTTATGTTATATATGGCAACTCTGGGCATGAATGACTTCCTCCTTTCGCTGCACCACCGCTACCTGGTTTTAACCGAATCCTTGATTATTACCAGGCCGCCCCGCGGTCCCGGGACCGCTCCCTTGATGGCCAGCATGTTCCGCTCGGCGTCCACCCGAACAATTTCCAGGTTCTGAACAGTTACCCGTTCCACACCGTAATGTCCCGGTAATTTTCTTCCTTTGAATACCCTGGCAGGGCCTTTGGCCGCCAGAGAACCGGGCCTGCGGTGGTATTTGGAGCCGTGCGCCATGGGCCCGCGGTGAAACCCGTGACGTTTGATGCCGCCTGAAAAACCGTGTCCCTTGGTAGTTCCAACCACGTCAACCTTTTCACCGGGAGCAAATACATCAGCCTTGATTTCCTGCCCTACCTCATAGGCGGTGACATCTTCAAAGCGAAATTCCCTGAGGTAACGTTTGGGTTTTACCCCTGCTTTTTCAAAGTGGCCTTTTGATGGTTTGTTAAACAGGTTTTCCCGTTTCTCGCCGAACCCTACCTGAATGGCGTTATAACCGTCATTTTCAGTGTTTTTCTTTTGCACTACAACACATGGCCCGGCTTCAATCACGGTTACGGGCACAGCTAACCCGGTTTCGGTAAAAACCTGGGTCATGCCCACCTTTGTGCCAAGTATGGCTTTATTCATTGTTTGCACCTCCCTGGCCCTCTCGAAGTCTGCTGCTTCCAAGGCTTTCAGATGCCGCCAGAGGTTCACTTGCCAGTGAACTTAGCCTTCGAGACGATTCCTGATTAAAGTTTAATTTCAATATCCACCCCGGCGGGCAGGTCAAGGCGCATTAGCGCGTCTACCGTTTTGGGTGTTGGTTCAATAATGTCAATCAACCGCTTATGGGTCCTCATCTCAAACTGTTCCCGGGAGTCTTTGTTGACGTGCGGGGAACGCAGGATGGTATATATATTTTTTTCTGTGGGCAAAGGCACGGGGCCTGCCACATTTGCACCGGTACGACGCGCGGTATCAACAATTTTTTGGGCCGATTGGTCCAGCATGTTATGATCATACGCCTTTAGCCGGATGCGAATCTTTTGATTCTTCATGCACTGACCTCCTTTCGCTCAAAGAAGAGGTTACTATTTACTCGTTGATGCCGGTGACAACGCCGGCGCCCACGGTGCGGCCGCCTTCACGGATGGCGAAACGCAGACCTTCTTCAATGGCGATCGGTGTAATTAGTTCGATATCCATTTTAATGTTATCGCCTGGCATTACCATTTCTACACCCTCGGGCAACTGGGCTACTCCGGTTACGTCGGTGGTCCTGAAGTAGAACTGCGGACGGTAGCCGTTGAAGAACGGGGTATGACGGCCACCTTCTTCTTTGGTCAGTACGTATACTTCAGCGTGGTATTTGGTGTGGGGCTTGATGCTGCCTGGTTTGGCCAGCACTTGGCCGCGCTCGATCTCTTTACGGTCTACGCCACGCAACAGGCAGCCTACGTTGTCGCCGGCTTCGCCGCGGTCCAGGATCTTGCGGAACATTTCTACGCCGGTTACGACGGTCTTACGCGGTTTCTCATTTAAGCCTACGATTTCTACTTCTTCGCCAACTTTTACCGCGCCGCGCTCGATACGGCCGGTGGCCACGGTGCCGCGTCCGGTGATGGTGAATACGTCTTCCACGGGCATCAGGAACGGTTTGTCGATGTCACGCTCGGGGGTGGGAATGTATTCGTCTACGGCGTCCATCAGTTCCCAGATGCTCTTGCACCATTCGCATTCGCGTTTGCCGCAGCCGCATTCCAGCGCTTTTAAGGCCGAGCCGGTGATGATGGGGGTGTCGTCGCCGGGAAATTCGTATACGGAGAGCAGTTCCCGCACTTCCATGTCGACCAGTTCGAGCAGTTCGGGGTCGTCTACCATGTCGGCTTTGTTCAGGTATACTACGATGTAGGGCACGCCCACCTGACGGGAGAGCAGGATGTGCTCACGGGTCTGGGGCATCGGGCCGTCTGCCGCCGATACGACCAAAATGGAGCCGTCCATCTGGGCCGCGCCGGTGATCATGTTCTTGACGTAGTCGGCGTGGCCCGGGCAGTCTACGTGCGCGTAGTGACGGTTGCCGGTCTCGTATTCTACGTGGGCGGTGTTGATGGTGATACCGCGCTCTCTTTCTTCCGGGGCGTTGTCGATTTCGTCGTATTTCTTAACTGAAGCCTGACCAACTGTGGATAATACGGTGGTGATGGCGGCGGTCAGGGTGGTTTTGCCGTGGTCTACGTGTCCGATGGTGCCAATGTTTACGTGCGGTTTGTTCCGCTCAAATTTAGCTTTTGCCATGTTTTATTGATTCCTCCTCACTTGCACGTCTTGATTAACCGGTTAGTTTTCACCTAACTATTAATTATTTCCACTTTACCTACTTTTTATATCCACCATCCCAAATAACACCATTTTATTCTATACATTTAATAGAATTCCTTCCGGTAAAATAAAGAAAAAGAGCGAAATTGAAAAAATAAAAAACCAGCTATTAAAGCTGGTTTCTAAGGTGGTAGCGGCGCAGGGATTTGAACCCCGGACACTGCGGGTATGAACCGCATGCTCTAACCATCTGAGCTACGCCGCCACGTATTGGAGGTTAGATATTGGATGTTGGCCGCTGGAGTCAAATGAAGGAATTCGGCGTGCCGAATTCCTAATTTATCGAGCCTCTAACTTCCAACTTTTAAATTCTAATATGGAGCCACTAACCGGGTTTGAACCGGTGACCTCATCCTTACCAAGGATGCGCTCTACCTACTGAGCTATAGCGGCATTTTTGGTTGCGGGGGGGGGATTTGAACCCCCGACCTTCGGGTTATGAGCCCGACGAGCTGCCAGCTGCTCCACCCCGCGTCAACAAAATTCATTATACCATACTGGAGAAACCAAGTCAAACCCAATTTCAGGTTATTGGTGGAGAGGGCAGGATTCGAACCTGCGAAGGCGTCGCCGGCAGATTTACAGTCTGCTCCCTTTGGCCACTCGGGAACCTCTCCACGTTGTTTATTTAACCCGGCCGAACCGGATTATATACTGGAGCCGGCGATGGGACTCGAACCCGCAACCTGCTGATTACAAGTCAGCTGCTCTGCCAGTTGAGCTACGCCGGCACTTGCGACAAAATCTATTATAAGTTATATGCATATGGATGTCAATAAGTGATTTAGTAGAAATCACTGGGAAACCAACCAGGATAATTTTCAAAACAAAACCGGGGTACGTTTAGTATCCCGGTTTAATATTACGCTTCCCGTTTTTCCAGATAACGTTCAAGCTTACGTTTTACCCTTTGCAGTGCGTTATCTATAGACTTAACATGCCGTTTTAAATCTTCGGCAATTTCCTGGTAGGACTTTCCTTCCAAATAAGACATTAAAACTTTCCATTCCAAAGAACTTAAAATTTCGCCCATCTTCTCTTCGATATCGTCAAATTCTTCCCGGCTGATGATCAATTCTTCAGGGTCGGAAATTTTTGATCCGGATATAACATCCAGCAGGGTACGGTCGGAATCCTCATCGTAAATGGGCTTGTTCAGGGACACATACGAATTTAACGGGATATGTTTTTGCCTGGTAGCTGTTTTAATTGCCGTGATTATTTGACGGGTAATGCATAACTCCGCAAAAGCCCTAAAAGACGACAACTTGTCCATGCGAAAATCGCGAATGGCCTTATAAAGACCGATCATACCTTCCTGGATAATATCTTCCCGGTCCGCCCCTATTAGGAAGTAGGAACGGGCTTTGGCACGAACAAAATTCTTGTACTTATTAATTAAATACTCAAGTGCAATGTCGTCACCCTCGCGAGCAAATTCCACGACCTCTTCATCGATCATCAACTGAAAATCGCAGGAAGCCTCTCTTTGGGCGTTCAAATTCAACAGTATACCCCCCCGCCTAAATTTCCCCGAAAAAACCCAAAACAAAAATCGCCCGCATCTATTTAATAATATTATTTTCCAGGCACCAGCCCAGTCAAATGATGGGGCAAAAAACTAAATAGTTAATCAATTTCTATATTTACAAGCTATATTATAACTGCAGGGGGAAGGCTCGTCAAGTTAAATTGCTGCCTGTACATCCAGATTAGGCCTATTCTTTTTTTCTTCTCCACTGTTCAAAGATCTCGCGCACACGGCCTGTTAAACGGTTTTCAAGATAACCCTCGGTGGGGTTTCTTTGGCTGAACGGTTCCTTTCCCTCTGTTTTAACCTGTTGAACTCGCTTACGAAGCTCTTTGGGAGTCATGCGGTAAGCACCCCGTCCAAATATTATGCGCTGTTCATCCCAGTCCGAGGTAACCACCCTGATATACCCGTCCCTGGGCATTTCACCAACCAAACGTTCGATCAGCGAATCCGCAGTCTCATCTTCCCGGGTATAAAAAACCTGTACGCCGTTGACATCTAAATGACTTTCTTCGCTGTGCCTGGACCGGTGGGCATCAAATACCACTATCACTCTGTCCCCGCTGAAACCGGCGTAATCCGCCAGTATATCCACCAACCGGTCCCTGGCGTGCTCCAGGCTTTCCTCCTTTAATTGAGACAGATCGGCCCAGGCGTATATCACATTATACCCGTCCACCACGATGTACTCATTCATTTTACCTTCCACTTCTCTGGCGCACCGCTTCAAACAAAACAAGTGCTGCGGCTACCGAGGCATTCAGCGAATTAACCTTTCCCAACATGGGAAATTTAACCAGTATGTCACATTTTTCTTTCACCAAACGCCCCAAGCCTTTGTCTTCACCGCCAATTACAATTGCCAGCGGCCCGTCCAGAGGAGCCTCCCAAATTACCTGAGACGCTGCGGCGTCGGCTCCCACCACCCAGATACCGCGCTCTTTTAAGAGATTTATTGTTTGAACCATATTATTCACTCTTGCCACCGGCAAAAACTCCACAGCGCCTGCAGAGGCTTTTACCGCAGCGGGGGTTAGAGCAGCGGCACGCCGCCTGGGTATAATCATGCCATGGGCTCCGGCCGCACATGCAGAGCGAATTACCGCGCCAAGATTGTGAGGATCAGTAACCTCGTCGAGCAATATTAACAGGGGATCTGCTTCTTTAATATGATCTAGTATATCCTCCAAGTCAGCATATTCATGGGGAGCTACCCGGGCCACAATCCCCTGGTGGTTAGTGTCAGGCAGCAAGCGATCCAAAAAATTCTTTTCCACCTGCTGAACAGGTACTTGCTTTTCTCTGGCCAACCGGGTAATTTCCGCAACCGTGGCGGGCTTTAAACCACGGGCCAACAGAATCTTGTTAATGGGCCTTCCCGATTTCAAAGCTTCACAAACCGGGTTCCGGCCGGCGATAGTTTCTTCCATTACCTCACACCTTGACAGGCCAACCTGATTCTCCAAAGTTTAGGCAGCATCGGATTAAAGGTTAGCACAATTATCATTATTGTTATATTTAAGCAACAACCAGTTCGGTTTAGATTATATTAGGCATCAAAGTCTATATATTAACATTGCCATAGTAGTGATCACCTGATCATTAAAGGACATAAGTCTTTACATCGATCACAATATTTTGTACCCTTGCCTAATACGCAGGTTCTAGACACTGCTCTAGAATGTGCAATTTCCATATCTATTGAAGTATCCTCTAAATTATGTATATCAATAATATGAGCAGCTATCTTTGCAGTTTTTATTGATTCGATAGTAGACTCTATGGTAGGTCTACCACCCGTATGTTCTTGTCGAGTTACAGTGGCCAGAATACTGGCACAACCTTCTAATCCCATAATGACAGCCCCGATTGCACTTGATACATGATCCATACCTACTGCAACTTCTGTTGGAATTGGTCCCAACGGCATAACAGGAAAACCTGCATTTTTCAGCAGTAATGAAATATTCCTAATATCTTTAGGTCTAGCATGTCCAGGTGATTCTATGATTACCCCAACACCTTGCTGTAAAATTAGCTCGGCTAGTGATATCTGTAAACTAATTTCCATTCTTTGCGCTTCATCATTACTGTCAAATATATTACCCGACCTAAATGTTGTTCCGATGCTTTAAATAACCCTATGCTTTCGCGCATATGAAATAATTTGAGGTAGTATTTTTATATATACATTCTCGTACTTAAACTCATTAGCTATCAAATCTCGTAGTACGATGCCACCACCACGTGAGGTTATTGGTACCATTCTATTTTTTGATTCGTT
Source organism: Desulfotruncus arcticus DSM 17038 (assembly GCF_900113335.1). Taxonomy (GTDB): domain Bacteria; phylum Bacillota; class Desulfotomaculia; order Desulfotomaculales; family Desulfallaceae; genus Desulfotruncus; species Desulfotruncus arcticus. The sequence goes on along the minus strand of NZ_FOOX01000012.1, from coordinate 143,298 downwards.
AAAAATTTCTATATTTGCAGTTGGGTGAATTGTGATTAGGCCAACACCGAACTCCATCTGCTCAATTATTATTTCTAATAGTTGATTTGCATCAATAATACCATTCTTAGAATGTGCCAAGTACGCCGGAACGGTTGCAGCAACACACCCTGTTTCGTTGCTATTTTATACCATAACGCATTCTTCCTGCTAATTCGCATAGTGGAAAGGTCCGTTATGATATCCGGCTTTTCCTTTAAGGTAATAATGGCATTCAATTTTTGAAGCTCATAGTTATATTCGCTTTTATGATTAAAACCAATTAAACTGTTTACAAGGGTTCTCTTCCCATATCCGGCTTCTATATAAGCTGCCGCTGGTTTTAAGCTTAATAACTTTTATTTCAGAGTCCCCCTACCTTAGAATTATCTTTATACACGCCATTACATCCTCAGCCGAAACACCACCAGCCATTAACTTGTTATAATACTCATTAGGAAGTTCATTTAAATTACATGATCTAGCAGCGTCATCCAAAACCTTTTTTATAACCTTATTTTGCAGGTCATTATTATCCAATACCACAGGTACTATTTTACAGTTTCTATTTTTCGCCACCTCTATTTCGGCTTCTGTTCCCATTCCACCGCTAAAAGCTATAACCACTTGTGTTGAATTCATAAGTTTTGATCTACATCTTTTTAAGTCCGGTAAAAGTGCTGGGTCATTTGAAAAGTTAGGATTGGCAGCATATGGGTTCGGAAATATTTGAAGTCTACCATGAATATCCTGTTTATCGTTAATACACTGTTCCGTAAAAGCAGAAACAACATTGGACCCAATTCCTGTAGATTGTCCACTGATAAGAATAATTTCATTTTCTTTTGCTAGTAACTTACCTAATTGTTGTGCAACCCGACTATTTTTCTCATGGGAACCTGTTACATAAATAGTCTTACCCCTTGACTTTTGGCTTATTGCAAACAATATCTTTTCAAGTTGATCATGGTTTTCTATTAACAAGGTTGAAATACCTAGTCTCTTTAAATCTTTACACCATAGTTCCTGCCTTCTCTTTTTTTGCACCAAAAATTCCGGATTATCATCTTTTGGTATAGCAGTAATTAAATAATGCTCTTGAGTTGTTTTTTGGGCTAATCTTCGTGCTTCAATCATAATATTTCTGATGTTAGGGTCTCTGTAACTATAGCCAATAAACAAAAATGATTTTTTTAAAAGGTCATTACATAATCGCTGAGACATTGCCGGTCTTTTGATTAAGAAATCTTCGTAATCCTCTTGTGTAATAATTATATCTTTATGGTGAGACCTGGATATACATCCATGAATCTTCAAAATCTCAATATCAGAATTTACAACATTTCTAGATATAGCGTCGTCATTGACTTTAGCATCTACCAAAAATTCCGAAAATGCCCTCTCAAGTAAAGTATCATAGTTTGTAGTCCAGATTGTAGAAACTTTAGTAGTCGATAAAGCAATATGATAATTATTTATTGATAAGCTTTGGTTAAAATATCTTTGATATTACATTCAACAAAGGTCCACGATTGCCAGTGTATTCATTAACAATAAATTGAGCAATTAATGGAAGATCATCATAGTTTTTATCAAGTTCTATACCCAAATCCTTGGCAAAGGGGTCTAATAAATTAAACCAATCGACATTTATTGAGGGAAATGATACACCACTACCTACGAAAATTATCCCCCTATCCTCATACAGCGCCTCAGATACTTTATTTATCAGGGTTTCCCGGTCCAAATCATTCACCTACTTCACCCTTTAATAAACAGCAACAATAATTTTCATTTTTATCATTTTACAAAGCAACAGGAATATTATTTATCTGTACACCACATCGATAGTTCTCTAAAACAAAGTCTTCTAGCTTAAAATCATAAAAATCTTTCTTTTCTTGGTTAATTAATAATTTAGGGGCTGGGAATGGGGTTCTTTTAATCAGTTCAGAAATCAGCGGTATATGTCTATCGTATATGTGCGCATCTGCAATAACATGAACGAGTTCTCCCAGCTCAAGGTTGTTTACTTGAGCAAACATGTGCACCAAAATTGCATACTGTGTTACATTCCAATTATTTGCAACAAGAACGTCTTGTGATCTTTGATTCAGTATGGCATTAAGTTTTTTACCAGTCACGTTAAATGTCATACTATACGCACAAGGATACAGGTTCATTTCATGTAGATCATTATGATTATACATATTAACGATAATCCGTCTACTATAAGGATTATGCTTTAGGTCGTATAGCACCCTATCTACTTGGTCAAATTCCCCCTCGGGATATTCATGCCTTATACCTAATTGATAGCCATATGCTTTGCCAATTGAACCGTCCTCATTAGCCCAACTATCCCAGATACGGCTATTAAGATCTTTAATATTACTTGATTTCTTTTGCCATATCCAAAGTATTTCATCAATAGCAGCCTTGAAATTTGTCGGCCTTAATGTAAGGATAGGAAATTCTTCTGAAAGATTATATCTATTAATAATAGCAAACTTTTTAATTGTATGAGCTGGGGTACCATCCTCCCATTTAGCTCTTACAATTTGCCCTTCAGAAGAAATACCTTTTTTAAGGATATCCTTACACATGGCAATGAAAATATTATCAGCTTTGCTCATAATAAATTGCCTCACTCTTCTATTTTGGCAATTGTGCCATCAGTAATTTGAGTTAAAAGACTGCGGGAAACCTCTCTATTCCATATATTTAGCAAGCTTGTGAAGACGCGCCAAATAATTTTTACTGATTTGGCGCGTTTGATTCCAGTTCACTCTCTATAACCTGCCGGGCGAGTACCAATATTTCTTCAAGCCTGACCCAGTCCCGGCTTAAATAAAGATAGCCCACCAGACTTTCAAAACCAGTGCTATGACGATATTCGAGGATACTGTCTCCCCGGGGGCCATGGCCGGATTTGGCATTCCTGCCGCGACGGGCCACAGCTTCTTCGGTTTTACTGAGGCGTCCTTCAAGAGCGTGAAAAATCATAGCCTGAGTAGAAGCACGAACACGACGGACCGCTTCCCGGTGGAGTTTATTCACATTAGCCGGACCACGTCCGACAAGGTATTCCCGAACCGCCAACTCGTATACCGCATCACCGACATAGGCAAGCACCAGGGCGGAAAGCTCTTCCGGCTTAACGTTTGAATCGATAAATCCGAACATATTACCCTTGCTTTTTCCAACGCACCCCGGAAGGAGTGTCTTCCAGGATGATATTTAAATCCTTTAAGCGGTCACGAATGCGGTCTGCGGTGGGCCAATCTTTCTTTTTCCTGGCTTCCTGCCTTATTTCAATAATTAAATCAACCAGACCTTCTACCAAACCTTCACTTTCACCACCGGAGCTTTGTATGGCAATTTTCCCGTTTTCAATTCTAAATACACCTAAAACACGGTTAAAGTCATTGAATAATTCACGGGCTTTGGATAAAGCGGCATTCTTTTCAGCTTCCCCGGCAAAAGTATCTTTATTTAGACTGGAATTAATATCACGAGCCAGGTCAAACCAGGTGCCGATGGCCAGAGCGGTGTTAAAATCATCATCCATAGCTGCTTCAAACTCGCCGCGCAATTCATCCAGTCGCAATGAAAGCGTGGGGTCCGGCCTTCCGCCCGCCCCTGCATCATAACCCGCCAAAGCCTCTTCAAGCAGGGTAAAGCTGGTTTTCAGCCGCTCCAGCCCCCTGGAGGCGGCGGTTAATTTTTCATCATCAAAGTCCAGCGGGCTGCGGTAATGCGTACCCAAAAGGTAAAAACGAACCACTTCCGGATCAAATTTTTCCAATATATCGCGCACCAGAAAGAAGTTGCCCAGAGATTTGCTCATCTTTTCCTGGTTGATGGTAATAAATCCGTTATGCATCCAATACCGGGCAAAAGGAGCGCCCGATGCCGCCTCGGACTGGGCAATTTCATTCTCGTGATGAGGGAAAATCAAGTCAAAACCGCCGCCGTGGATGTCGAAGTTTTCACCTAAATACTTCAGGGACATGGCGGAGCACTCAATATGCCAGCCCGGCCTGCCTTTACCCCAGGGACTGTCCCAGGCCGGTTCTCCCGGCTTGGCGGCTTTCCATAGGGCAAAGTCCATGGGGTCCCGCTTCCGTTCATTGACATCAACCCTGGCTCCCGCCTGCATATCTTCCAGGGTCCGGCCCGATAACTTGCCATAATACGCAAATTTGCGAACTTCGTAATAAACATCTCCGTCCACAGCATAGGCATAGCCTTTGTCCACAAGAGTTTTTATCATATTGAGTATTTCATACAGGTGCCCTGATACCCTGGGGTGAATATCAGCGCGCATAACATGTAAAGCGTCAGCGTCTTTAAAGTATTCTTCTACATAGCGGGACGCCAGATTCAGCGGTTCTTCTGCCAGCTCCCGGGCCCGGTTGATAATTTTATCGTCTATATCTGTAAAGTTTTGCACGTATAAAACATTGTAGCCTTTATACTTTAAATAGCGGCGTACCGTATCAAAGACAACTATTGGACGCGCGTTCCCAAGATGGATGAAATTGTATGTGGTCGGCCCGCATACATACATGGTCACCTTGCCGGGTTCCCGCGGCACAAAATCTTCCTTGCGCCTGGACAGGGTATTATATATCAACACGACTCCTAATCCCCCTTTTATAAATCAGGTCGTCAGGAGTCAGTAGTCAGAATTCAGTAGTTAGAATACCTCTGGAATATGTTTCCGGAAATCTGTTCATCTATTGTTATGTCTGATTTTACCATTCTGACTTCTTTTGATTTCTGACTACTGTCTCCTGACTCCTATTTTTTTAACACACTTATCTGAACCGTCCTTTGAGTTTGAGCTCTTTTCTATTTCCAATAATCGTTTTTCCAACACCTCAATATTTTTTTGCAGGCTAAGTATAGTCTCTGCAACGGGGTCCGGCAGCAAATCATGCCGCAGGTCTATCGCCTCCATTCGAGCCGTTTCTACCTTTTCACCGTCCCGGATAACCACTTTGCCGGGCACCCCTACAACTGTACTATTGGGAGGCACCGGCTTCAATACCACAGAACCGGCACCGATTTTACTGTTTTTCCCCACGGTAAAGGAGCCAAGTATTTTGGCCCCGGTGCTGATCACCACATTGTCTTCGATGGTCGGGTGCCGTTTCCCCTTTTCCTTGCCCGTACCGCCCAGGGTTACCCCCTGATAAATGGTAACGTTATTGCCTACTTCTGCAGTTTCCCCGATTACCACCCCGGCCCCGTGGTCAATAAAAAGACCTTCGCCAATTTTGGCTCCGGGGTGAATTTCAATTTGAGTAAGGGCTCTGGCTATCTGAGAAATCAACCGTGCGATAAAGAAAAATTGACGGCAGTAGAAAAAATGAGCCACCCTGTGCAGTATTATCGCGTGCAGCCCGGGATAACAAAACAATACTTCCAGCAATGATTTGGCGGCCGGGTCCCGCTCAAACACCGCATTTATCTCTTTTCGGATCCGACCGAGCAAAGTATATCCCTCCAATCAGCGCCCCGCAGCGTCCAACGCCTTTTCCAGCCTGCGAATCGCCGCACTGTTGCCCAGGGCGGGGAGCAGGTGATACAATTCGGGCCCACGGGTTTTACCGGTTAAGGCCGACCTTAAAGGCAAATAGACCTTCTTGCCCCCCAGCCCCAACTCCTTGGGCAGCTTTTTCAGCAGGCCTTTTGCCGCAGCTTCATCCATACGTTCAGAAGGCATTGCCGCCAGCTTGTCCCTGACCGCCCGCAGCACCGCGGGGGTTTCTTCCTGGGACAGAACTTCCCGGGCTTCGGGATCACCGTATTCAGGATCATTAAAGAACACAGCAACATGGTCGTTAATCTGGGCCAGGTATTCCAGATAATCGCGAACCGCTACAACCACCAACTGTACCTTTTCCATGGTTTTGTCATCAACATTTTCAGATAGATATCCAGCTTTCTGCAAAAAAGGCACGGCAAGTTCAGTAATTCTTTCTATGGAGCTGGTTTTAATATAGTGGCTATTCAGCCAGTTTAACTTTTCCAGGTCAAAAACCGCCGGGCTTTTTACCACCCGGTCAAGAGAAAACTGGCCGCCCAGCTCCGCCAGGGAAAAGACCTCCTGCTCCTTGCCGGAAGACCAGCCCAACAAAGCCAGAAAGTTGGCCATAGCTTCCGGCAAATAGCCTAATTGGCGGTATTGCTCAATTGAGGTGGCTCCATGCCGCTTACTCATCTTTGAACGGTCTTTGCCCAAAATTAATGAAACGTGGGCAAATTCCGGTTTAGGCCAGTTTAAAGCATTATAAATTAAAACCTGCCTTGGAGTGTTGGAAAGGTGCTCCTCGGCCCTGATCACATGACTGATAGACATCAGATGATCGTCAACCACCACAGCAAAATTATAGGTGGGAATCCCATCGGATTTAACAATAATGTAGTCACCGATGCCGTCACATTCAAAACTGACTTCTCCCCTGACAATATCGTTGATTACTACATTTCCGCCCAAAGGAACTTTAAATCTAATTACAGGCTTGCGCCCTTCTTTTTCCAGGCGTTCGCAGTCTTCGGGCGTTAAATCCCGGCACTTGCCGGTATACCGCACCATTTCTCCTGCTGCCAGCTGTTCTTCCCGCTGAGCCGCCAGTTCCTCTTCGCTGCAATAGCACTTATAGGCCAACCCCTGATCCAGCAGTTGATCGGCATATCGGGTATAAATGTCCAGGCGCTCCGTTTGTCTGTAGGGACCGCCTGTTCCTCCCACTGAGATGCCCTCATCCCAATCCATACCCAACCAGCGCAGCGAGGATACTATATTATCCTCGGATTCCCTGGAAGAGCGGTCCAAGTCTGTATCTTCAATCCGGACAATAAACTTGCCGCCGTAACGGCGCGCAAACAGCCAGTTAAACAAGGCGGACCGGGCCCCGCCGATATGTAAAGGCCCCGTCGGGCTGGGTGCAAATCTTACTTTAATCTCTTTAAAATCACTCAACTAGGTTCACTCCTTAACAATGTCGTTTTTCGACAATTCATTATATCACTGCCCGTTTAAGGCTAGCAACTTTTAACATACAAAAACCGCATCCCGAGGGAATACGGTTTGCTTACTATTGGTGGCGTAAAACCAACGCTATCGCCTGAGCGGCAATACCCTCGCCCAGTCCCTCAAAGCCAAGTTTTTCGGTAGTGGTTGCCTTGACATTAATAATCCCCGGATCGACATGCATTACCCTGGCCATATTACGCACCATATCTTCTATGTATGGCGATAATTTAGGAGTCTGGGCAATTACCACGGCATCCACGTTGCCAACTTCCCACGCTAACGAATTGATGTGGTCAACAACCCGTTTCAGGAGTACCAGGCTCGAAATCCCTTTATAGCGGATATCGGTATCCGGGAAATGCTTGCCGATATCACCGGCTCCAACGGCCCCCAGTAAGGCATCCATTACTGCATGAACCAGAACATCTGCATCGGAATGACCGTCCAATCCAAGGTGGTAAGGTATCTCAACCCCACCCAGAATCAACGGCCTACCCGTCACCAGCCTGTGTACATCATATCCTATTCCCACCCGCAATTAAACCCACCCCCACAGTTAAGGGGTCAGGCTAAACTATCTATAATAACTATTATATCAAAATATTTAAATTTCTCGTTTATTATAATTGGTTTAAGCCTGACCCCAAAAGTGCTTTGGCTATGATTAGATCTTCCGGTGTGGTGATCTTAATATTGGAGTAGTCACCACGAACCAGCTTGACCGGTTTACCCAGCCGTTCCACCAGGGATGCGTCGTCGGTTCCGATAAATCCATCCCCGGCAGCCTTCCGGTGCGCCTCCAGCAGCAGCGGCAATTTAAAAACCTGGGGCGTCTGAACCTGCCACAGTTCTTCCCGGGGCAAAGTTTCCTGAACCAAACCGCCGCTGCCCGCTAATTTTACGGTATCCTTAACGGGTACGGCCAATGTAGCGGCACCCCACTCTGCGGCTGCCTGTACGGCCTCCTGTATGTGTTCGCGCCGCGCCAAAGGCCGCGCGCCATCGTGGACGATAACCATCTCAACACCAGCAGGCAGGGCCAACAGGCCCTGCCCTACCGAATCGCGCCTGTTGGCACCGCCGGCAACAATTTGGATGTTCTGGTCTTTTAGTAAATGTTTGAGCTGATCCAAAAACTTTTGTTCTTCACCGGGTGGAACCACTAACACTATTCCCGCTACCGGCACTTCCAGCAACACCCTTAAACTATATTCCACTACCAAACGACCTGCCAGGTCGATCAACTGTTTATTGACACCACCCATCCTCGTGCTGCCGCCCGCAGCCGGCACGATGGCGTAAACGCTACCCAAGCACGTTCACCTCTTTGTATCTTTGAGCATCGGGGTGCGGCACATCACTTCTTTTATCGCTTTTGGGTTTGGCAAAAATCATTCGCCCCGCAGCCGTTTGCAGCACGCTGGTGACGGTAACGGTAATAACCTGGTTCATGTGTCTCTTGCCGCCGTCAACAACAATCATCGTTCCATCATCAAGGTAGGCAACGCCTTGACCGCTTTCCTTACCTTCCTTAACCACCTGCACTACCATCTCTTCACCGGGCAATACTATCGGTTTAACAGCGTTGGCAAGCTCGTTGATGTTCAGCACTCTTACACCATGCAATTCGGCTACTTTATTTAAGTTAAAATCGTTGGTAAGAATTTTAGCGCCTATTTTTTGCGCCAACTTGACCAGTTTTGTGTCAACTTCAGCGTTCTCGTCAATGCCTTTGGTGTTTTCATAAATTGCCACCTTGACGTTTGAACCTTTCCGCAAGTCATTTAATATGTCCAACCCCCGCCGTCCCCTGTTGCGCTTTAATAAATCAGAGGAATCTGCAATATGACGCAGTTCTTCCAGCACGAAACCAGGCACCAGCAAGGTACCCTCGATGAACCCGCTGGCGCATAAGTCTGCTATTCTACCATCAATTATGACACTGGTATCGAGAATTTTTTGAGACCCGACCTGCTTTCCATCCTGAGCAGACTTATCTTTTGAACCGCCAAACCTGGATATGCTGCCCAAAGCCCCAATAATTTCTTCACGCTTTTTAACACTAACAGTCATCCCCAAATAACCAAGCAGGAGCGTTGCCATTATCCAGATAATTTTACCAATAAAACCCATAAAAGAAAAAATGGTGCCCAATAAATTAGCTATTATGAGTCCGATAATCAACCCTACTGAACCCATTACCAGGTCCTGAACAGGCGTCCTGCTAAGCATTTGTTCCAATAATGCAGTCAGCCAGAGGGAAATTTTAATAATCCAGGGAGTCAGGATAATACCTAAAACTATACCAACCAAGGTAGTCAAACCAATAAAACCGGGACCAAGCTGAGGTATAGCTTTCGGTAGGGGAATCAGGTCCTGGCCTACAAGATACATGCCAACATAAAACCCGGTAGCGGCAAAAAGTGCAGCGATTAAAACATAAATCATTTTTCTGGCCACGTTCTCACCTCCTTTTAATTTCCTGTTAATTATTATTTACACAGGCATTTTATTCTATTATGAATGATCTCGATATTTGTTTCAACTCTTTTTGGATAATTTTTCCGTTAAATAAAAATACGCCAGTTTCCACCTGGCGTATTTTTATGCGAAAGCACTTTCTACCATTGTTTTGGCGTTGTCCTCCGCCATCTCCGTGGCCAGGACCAATTCGCTGATCAATATCTGCCTGGCATTCTCCAGCATCTTTCTCTCGCCGGATGAAAGCCCCTTTTCCCTGTCCCTGTTAATCAAATTCCTTACTACTTCTGCTACTTCGTAGATGTTTCCGCTTTTTATCTTCTCCAGGTTGGCTCGATAGCGCTTATTCCAGTTTTCAGACATGTTGGTGGATTTATCGCGCAGTATTCCGAAGACCCTCTCCACTCCGTCGTCGTCTATTACCTCGCGCAATCCAACTTCCTTGCAGGTAGCGATTGGAATCATTACTTTCATATCGCCAACCGGTAATCTAAGAATATAATACTGTCTAGTCTCTCCAAGTACTTCCTTTTCCTCTATGGCTTCGATAATTCCGGCCCCGTGCATGGGATAAACAACCTTGTCTCCGATTTTAAACAATTCCCGGACCTCCTTACCATTTTCATAAATAAATATAACATAAAAGCCGACCATTGTCAAGGAAACTTAATATTTTAGCACAGCACATAGTCTATGTCAACAGTATTTTTAAAAGGCTGTTGGTTTGACAGGACAAGCCGCTCACCGTTATAATTACAGCAGGTTGTTTAATAGCAAAGGAGTTGAAACCGTTTTGCTCAAAGATATCATTTATGACGAATTTCAAGATACGGTTTCCGAATTACTACTCTGCAATAGAAGCATCCTGGATCTATTGGCCAAGTCACAGGAGACTAATGCAAGGTTAAATAAGGCTATAATTAAATCGGTAACCAGCTGCGGGTGTTTAAAAATAAACGCCAACAAAAAGAAAATCCCCACCGACATACCTCTGGAAGAGCTGAAGAGTCTGCTGGAGTCACATCTGGAAGGCGAGTTATGCAAATATTGCAGGGAAGCCATAGAAACAGAGATGGGCCGCACTTTTTTTTATTTGGCCGCCCTTTGCAATCTATTAGATCTGAACATGTATGATATACTGCTGAAAGAACAAAAACACATTAAAACCCTGGGGCTGTATAATCTTGCATAATATTATACTTCGACAAATATCTTTTGTTTCCTTCAATGTAATATTAGCCAAGGCAATATTAGTCTAAAATTACATAAATAAATTTTTATGGGCGCCAATTACAGCGCCCATTTATTTTATTATGAAACGATATACCGCTCCTGGGTAAGCTGATCCCTATACCTTTGCAATCCATCCTTAATGGACCTGGCCCGCACTTCACCAATTCCTTCAACTGCGTCCAACTCCTCAATAGTGGCACCTATTATTTTACGCAGTGATCCAAATTCCCGTACCAGATTCTCCACCACCTGCATGGGCAACCTGGGGATTTTCTCTAAAATCCGATAACCCCTTGGGGCCACGTTCTGATCTAAAACGCCGGAACCGCCGGGATAACCAAGAGCCCTGGCGATTAAAGACAGGTCAAGCAAGTCTTCCGCCGGCCAGCTGCCGATCATTTGCATAATACTAGCGGGGGATTTATCCCCGATTTGAGTGGCGTAATCCTGTACCATCAGGCGTCCCTCATCCTCAACGCTGACTATCAGTTCTTCCAGCTGCATCGTAATTAAACGTCCCTCTGTCCCAAGTTCACTAATATACCTTTCAATTTCCTTGACCACCCGCAAAACCATTTCCGTACGCTGAATGGCTTTGGTAACGTCAAACAGGGTTACAGCCTCATCAAATTCCAGAATACTGAGGTTTGTCACCACCCTGTCCAGCACGGTACGATACTTTTCAAGGGTCTGTATGGCTTGGTTGGCCTTATTTAAGATAACCCCCAGATCCTTTAAGACATACTTAATATTACCTTTATAAATTGTTATTACGCTGCGGCGCTGAGATATGGAAATTACCAGCGCGTTAGTCTGCTTGGCAACCCTTTCCGCGGAACGATGTCTGATACCTGTTTCACTGGATGGTATGCTAAGGTTGGGAATCAACTGGACATTAGCGGCAATGATTTTGGAAATATCTTCACTGATGATAATGGCACCGTCCATTTTGGCCAGCTCATACAGGTTTGCCGGTGTAAACTCGGCATTCACAGCAAACCCGCCTTCCGCCAGTTCCATAACCTCGGGATTATCGCCAATTACCAGCAATCCACCGGTTTTAGCCCGTAATATATTCTCCAGCCCTTCCCGAAGCGGAGTTCCCGGCGCGACGGTGCGCAAAACCTTAAGCAACCTGCTGTCCACTTTGCTCCCCCTTTATATAGCACAAAACGCTTTATGTATATTTTATTCTATTCTTTAAACAAACATATGGTCAAATGCATCAGCCAATGTTTTGGCTTCAAAAATTTTTACTTCACTAACGTTATCCGGAATACCCTTTTGCTGAGGCACGATACACCTTTTAAAGCCCAGGCGCGCCGCCTCACGAATCCTTTTGTCCAAAGCCGCAACCGGCCTCAATTCACCGGTTAAGCCCAGTTCTCCCATGACACAAGTATGATGATCAATAACCCGTTCCCGGAAACTGGAGGTTAGCGCTGCAGCAACCCCTAAATCCGCAGCCGGCTCATCAATTTTAACACCGCCAACCACGTTGACATATGCGTCACAGTTGCCCATCATTAATCCCAGTCTTTTTTCCAGCACAGCAATAATTAAGGCTGTCCGGTTATGATCCACCCCGGCCGTCATGCGCCGCGGCACACCAAAAGAAGTCGGGCATACCAGCGACTGGATTTCCACCAGCAGGGGCCGGGTCCCTTCAATTACCGGCACCACAACCGCCCCGGCCACGTCCCTGCCGGCATGTTCATCCAAAAAAAATGAAGATGGATTAATTACTTCTTTAAGACCATAACCGGACATTTCATAAATACCTATTTCATTGGTGGAACCAAATCTGTTTTTAACACCCCGCAATATTCTAAATGACTGATTTCGTTCCCCTTCAAAATACAGAACTACATCAACCATATGTTCCATTACCCTGGGACCGGCAATCATGCCTTCTTTGGTTACGTGACCAATGACAAATATGGAAAGTGATCGTTCTTTGGCCAGACGCATCAACCTTGCAGTACATTCCCGCACCTGACTGACGCTGCCTGCAGCAGACGTTATATCCGGCCCGTACATAGTTTGAATCGAGTCTATCACCAGCAGCGCCGGGTCCACCAAATTAACCTGCTCTTCAATAACTTGCAGGTCCGTCTCGGCATAGGCATAAAGCCCGGGGCAGGATATTTCCAGACGATCGGCCCTGAGCCTGATCTGACGCACAGATTCCTCCCCGGATACATATAGCACTTTTTTTCCGGCAGCCCCGACCAGCCCGGCAACTTGCAGCAACAGCGTCGATTTTCCGATTCCCGGGTCACCGCCCAGCAGCACCAGGGAACCGGGAACCAGTCCGCCGCCCAAAACGCGGTCCAGTTCAGCCATACCCGTGGAATTACGCTCTCCCTCAACCGGAGCTACCTCAGTAACCGGCAGCGGGCGGTTGCCGCCTCCGGCTTCAGTGCTCCTTGGGCTTGTCCCCCTAACAACTACTTCTTCAACATAAGTATTCCATTCACCGCACCCGGCGCAGCGGCCCAGCCAGCGGGAGGTTATATGCCCGCAAACATTACAAAAATATCTTGTTTTTTTGGCAGACATAGCAAATCCCTTCGAAAATTGATCTAATAATTATAACATAAATAAGCCATGAAAAAACAGGTAAGGATTTTTTAATCCTTACCTGAGACAGTTGCCACTTTAAGGTCTCCGTCAGCCGTACCGTCAATGCGCACCCGGTCGCCTTTTTTAATGGCGCCCCGCAGCATTTCCTCGGACAGCCGGTCCTCTATTTCTTTTTGTATCGCCCGGCGCAGCGGCCTGGCCCCATAATTTTCGTCGAACCCTTCCCGGGCCAGATACTCCCTCGCGGATTCGCCAACTTCAACCTCGATTTCATTTTCAGCGAGCCGTCTGGCAACTTCCTGCACCATTAAGCCGACTATGTCTTTGATATGCTCCCGGCTTAATGGATGGAAAACAATTATTTCATCAACCCTGTTCAAGAATTCCGGCCGGAAGGTGCGTCGCAGTTCATCTGTAATTTTCTTTTTCATATCCGCGTAGCCGGATTTTTTATCATCACCTGTTTTAAAGCCCAGGGTAGCCTCACGCTTAATGGTACTTACGCCAACGTTGGAGGTCATGATGATAACGGTATTGCGAAAATCCACAATGCGCCCCTTGGAGTCGGTAAGGCGGCCGTCTTCCAGCACCTGCAGCAGTATATTAAATACGTCGGGGTGGGCTTTTTCAATTTCATCAAGTAACACCACGGAATACGGCTTGCGCCGTACAGCCTCGGTAAGCTGCCCGCCCTCGTCGTAACCCACATAACCGGGAGGGGCGCCCACCAGCCTGCTTACGGCAAATTTCTCCATATACTCACTCATATCAATCCGCACCATGGCATCCTCATCACCGAACATAGCTTCGGCCAAGGCTCTCGCCAGTTCGGTTTTGCCCACTCCGGAAGGGCCAAGAAAGATAAATGATCCAATGGGGCGTTTAGGATCCTTCAAGCCCGCCCTGGCCCTGCGAATTGCCCGGGCCACAGCTGAAACAGCTTCCTCCTGCCCAATAACCCGCCGGTGCAAAATTTCCTCCATGCGCAGCAAGCGCTCGGATTCTTCTTCAGCAAGCTTGCGCACCGGTATGCCAGTCCAACTGGCTACGATCTGGGCAATATCCTCCGCGGTAACCTCCAGTTCCACGCCACCCTTCTGCTGCTGCCAGTTGGCCCGCATATTATCCAACTCAGTACGCAATTTATTTTCTTCATCACGCATTTGAGCGGCTTTTTCAAATTCCTGGCTGTTAACGGCGGATTCTTTCTCCTTACGCACCTCTTCTATCCGCTTCTCTAATTCCTTCAGGTCCGGCGGAGCCGTAAAAGCCTGCAGACGGACACGCGAACCTGCTTCGTCCATTAAGTCTATGGCCTTATCCGGCAAAAAGCGGTCGGTAATATACCTGTCACTGAGCCGCACCGCTGCGTCCAGTGCATCATCAGTGATCCGTACCCGGTGGTGGGCTTCGTACTTATCACGCAGCCCTTTTAAAATTTCCACCGCTTCGGCGGCGCCGGGCTCATCGACGGTAATGGGCTGAAACCGTCTTTCCAGCGCGGAATCACGCTCAATGTGTTTTCTGTACTCATCAAGCGTAGTGGCACCAATGCACTGGAGCTCGCCCCTGGCCAGAGCCGGTTTTAAAATATTGGCGGCGTCTATGGCCCCTTCCGCCGCCCCGGCTCCGATGATCGTGTGCAATTCATCAATGAACACAATAATATTTTTTTCAGTGGTGATTTCATCCACAACTTTTTTCAGCCGGTCTTCAAATTCACCGCGGTATTTGGTGCCGGCCACCAGGGAAGCCAGGTCCAGCGTTACCAGCCGTTTATCAGAGAGTATTTCCGGAACTTGGCCGGCTACGATACGCTGAGCCAACCCCTCAACAATAGCCGTTTTACCAACCCCGGGATCACCGATCAGAACCGGGTTGTTCTTTGTGCGGCGGCTCAAAATCTGAACCACCCGCTCAATTTCCTTTTCCCGCCCCACCACGGGGTCGAGATGGTCTTCCCGGGCCTGGGCGGTGAGATCGCGGCCGAACTGGTCCAACGTCACAGTTTTGGCTCCGCAGGCACCCCCGGCGCAGCCCGGTTGCGACTGCTGCCCCTGGGGCATCCCCCCGGGACCGCCAAGCATACTAATTACAAGTTGGCGTACTTTTTCCTGTTCTACACCCAAAGCGCCCAGAACCTGCGCGGCAACTCCCTCGCCTTCCCGGATCAAACCCAGCAATATGTGCTCGGTGCCCACGTAATTTGTACCCATACGTCTGGCCTCGTCCACCGATAGTTCCAGCACTTTTTTAACCCGCGGCGTCAAAGACATTTCCTGCACCGCACCTTCGCCCTTGCCAATGGACTTCTCCACCAGCTCACGAACCTTTTCCGCATCAATCCCCAGGCCGGCCAGGGCTTTGGCGGCAACACCCTCCCCTTCCCTGATTAACCCCAATAATATATGCTCTGTGCCCACATATGGATGGGATAGCCGCCTGGCTTCCTCCTGGGCCAACATCAGCACCTTTTGCGCTCTCTGCGTAAACCTTCCAAATAGCATAATTTAACCCTCCCGGTTGAATTCCTTTCTGATAATCTCCGCCCTTAAAACATCGCGCTGGGCCGGCGACAACTCCCCGCCGTGCTGTTTTAAAAGGTAGGCGGGCTGAGTTTTAACAATTAGTTCGGTCAGCTGATCGGGATTAACACCGTTAATCAAACTAAGATCAACTCCCAGGCGCACATCTGACAGCCGCCGCATAGTTTCTTCAGAGGATATGACATGACAAAATTTCAAAATCCCATACGAGCGTCCAACCCTGTCTTCCAGCTGCTCCCGGCGCTCTCTGATCAACACCTTGCGCGCCTCTCTTTCCTGGGCCAATAATTGTCCTGTAACTGAATTTAAACTGTTAATTATTTCTTCTTCAGCATGGCCCATGGTTACCTGATTACTAATCTGAAACAAATTTCCATGAGCTTCCGTACCCTCACCATACAAACCCCGCACAGCAAAACCCAGTTTGGATACAGCATTTATCACCGCCTTGATCTGGTTAATCAGCACCAAGCCCGGTAAATGCAGCATCACGGAAGCCCTCATGCCGGTTCCGGCATTGGTTGGGCAGGCGGTGAGGTACCCGTATCTTTCCGAAAAAGCGTAATCCAGGGTACTTTCCAGACCGTCGTCAACCCTGTTAACCAGTTCCCAGGCTTTTTCCAGCTGCAGCCCGGGCAGGAGGCACTGAATGCGCAGGTGATCCTCTTCATTAACCATCACACTGATAGCTTCATCATCACGCAGTGTAACAGCCTTCTTTTCATGGTTGTGCAAAAGATCGGGACTGATCAGGTGCTTTTCAACTAGTATCTGCCTTTCAACGGGGCTCAATTCGGTCATGCGGTTTAGCTCCAGTTCAGTTTTAAGATTGGAATTGTCCAATGCCGTTTGAATCCCGTGGATCACCTGCTCCGCCTTTTCCTGCTCCAGCAGATGAGGAAAAGAAAAACCATTGATATTGCGGGCCACCCTTACCCTGCTGCTGACAACTATATCACCGGCCGGGCTATCCGCCTTCATCCAGCCGCTTTTAGCCGAGTTTACCGTTTCCCTGATACTCATCATCCAACCCCCCTAAAGCTGCTGCTCCAGCTTTTTAATATTGTCCCGCAGTTCAGCCGCTTTTTCAAACTCCTCCCGGACTACCGCATCCCTTAAACCGGCCTTCAATTCTTCTATCTGTCTGGCCAATAGCACCTTGCCGCCCGAACGCAGGGGCACTTTGCCGGTATGAGCACTTGAACCGTGAATCCTGCGCAATAACGGCTCTAATCGCTCACCAAAGTGCTTGTAACAATCACCGCACCCAAACAACCCTTTTTGAGCAAACAGGCTTTCCGGGGTTCCACACGACGGACAGGTTTCTTCCTTTGTTTTGGGAGCAAAGGGATGAACTCCCGACATCTGATTCCAAAAGCTGGCCAAAAAATTATGGAGATTCATCTGAGGCAACCCGCCCAGACCCTCGGCCTGCATTTGTCCCGCACAAACTTCACAAAGCTGCATTTTTTTCTGCTTATTATTGATTATTTCCGTGTAAAATACTGTTGCCGGTCTTTCCTGGCATCTTTCACATAACATCAATGTACTCACTCCCCATCAAAATTACCGGTCTCCCTATTACCGGTCTCCCTGATTTTTTAAAACCGTTATTAAAACTGCTTTAAGTATATTCGCCCTTAGCTGGTCCCTGGCCGGCAGGCCGATACGCAAGACGTTGCGGCTTAATGCTGCGCCAATAATAGCAGTTTCCCGTTGAGTGACAATTTCTTCTTCAGCTAATCTGGCTAAAATTGCATCTGAGCCACGCTCGGAAATCCTATCACCCACCAGATTTACCACCTCACTAACCAGATCCAATTCTCCGGTGCTCAGCGGAACTTTCACTATTCTGACAAACCCCCCGCCGCCCCGCCGGCTTTCCACCATGTATCCCCGTTCAATGGTAAAACGGGTGGTTAAAACGTAATTAATTTGGGAAGGCGCACAATTAAATTTTTCCGCCAGCTCATTTCGTTGTATCTCGATCAACTGCCCACTGCTGTGTTCAATCAGCTTATTTAAATATTTTTCAATTAAGTTTGATAAACTGGACATAAGTTTTTTGGAGCCACCTCCTCTGCTGAAATAATCAGAACCATTTAACTGACTTTGACTTTGACCTTTTCTAACCTTAATCATAATATATTATTAATTGTTTTTCAAGCCAGTAAATTATTTTTATTATTACCTGTCTTATCCCGAAAAATTCTCCTGCTGCTTGTACCCGATGCTCCCGGACTCCCTGCGCGCGCTGGTGCCGAGCAGCTGCAATATATTGGTTTGTTTATAGTATTGCACAAAAAAAGAGAGATTAAAGGTTAATAACCTTTAATCTCTCTTTTTTGGCTCCCCGAGCTGGATTCGAACCAGCAACCCTCCGGTTAACAGCCGGATGCTCTACCGTTGAGCTATCGAGGAATATGGTGGAGATGACCGGACTCGAACCGGTGACCCCCTGCTTGCAAGGCAGGTGCTCTCCCAACTGAGCTACACCCCCGTAACCGGGGCCGGACACTATTTATAGTATCCAACATCCAATTTTCAATTCTCAATCTCTAACTTCTAACTTCCAAACTCCAATTTCCAATGTGTGGTGGGCCTGGGTGGACTCGAACCACCGACCTCACGCTTATCAGGCGTGCGCTCTAACCGGCTGAGCTACAAGCCCGGACCCGTTGCCATTACCCGCCCATACGGTGGGATAACTTGTTGGCGCCTCGGTTTTAAATATTATCATAGTGCACCCGGGTTGTCAATAACAGTTTATGCCACTAGTGCCTTGACATATAAATTCTCACACGCTTTTGGGCAATGTAATTAGTTTATATCTTATTAGGTAAAACACTCATTAATAAGGATAGGGGACACACCTCCTCTCCGGGGTTATAGCTTTGAGGTCGGAGGAATGTCCCCAACTAATGCACTAGTCCGATTGAGAACGTACAGCTTTGACACAAAAGCCCTGACGAGAATTTAGTTATCAACCGATAGTGCTATATACGTAAATCACTTTTGC
The DNA here is from genome assembly GCF_900113335.1 of Desulfotruncus arcticus DSM 17038. Classification (GTDB taxonomy): domain Bacteria; phylum Bacillota; class Desulfotomaculia; order Desulfotomaculales; family Desulfallaceae; genus Desulfotruncus; species Desulfotruncus arcticus. The sequence continues at coordinate 124,367 of NZ_FOOX01000012.1, read as the reverse complement.
TTTAAAGCCGTTAGTTTTCGTTTCAGGACTTTTGTAATCGCTGCACTAGATATCCCGGGGTTTCATCAACGGGAAAAGAATCACATCACGAATTGATGCGGAGTCGGTTAACAGCATCACCATCCGGTCAATACCAATTCCCATACCACCGGCTGGTGGCATACCATATTCCAGGGCATTGACGTAATCTTCATCCATCATATGGGCTTCATCGTCACCGGCCCGCCTTTTTTCCAGCTGCTTTAAAAATCTTTCCTTTTGATCCATCGGATCATTTAACTCAGAAAAGGCGTTGGCCATTTCACGGCCATAAATAAACAGCTCGAAGCGGTAGGTCAGGTCGGGCCTGTCCTCTTTCTTCTTAGCCAACGGTGATATATCAATCGGATAGTCGTAAATGAAAGTAGGCTGAATTAATTTTGGCTCCACCTTTTCTTCAAAAACCTTATTTAGGATGGAACCCCAGCTTTCACCGCGTTCCACTTCCAGGTTAAGATGCTTAACAGCCTCATAGGCTTCATCCCCGGTGCGCAGCTGTTCAAAGTCAACGCCGCTGTGTTGTCTGACGGCTTCCAGCATTGGCACCCTGGCCCAGGGCTTGGCCAGCTTAATTTGTTGATCGTCATATTGGATCGTGGTGGTGCCCAGCACCTCCTCGGCCACGGTGACAAACAAATCTTCGGCTAGATCCATCATATCATTATAATCAGCATACGCCTGGTATAATTCCAGCATGGTAAACTCGGGATTATGTTTGGTATCCATCCCCTCGTTGCGGAAGTTGCGGTTAATCTCATATACCCGTTCAAACCCTCCCACCAACAGCCGTTTCAGATATAATTCCGGTGCAATGCGCAAATAAAGATTCATATCCAGCGCGTTATGGTGAGTTACAAACGGGCGGGCTGTGGCCCCGCCGGCAATAGGATGCATCATCGGCGTTTCAACTTCCAGGAAACCCTTTTGCTCCATGTAATTCCTAATGGCATGGATGATCCTGCTGCGTTTGACAAAGGTTTCCTTAACCTCCGGATTGACAATTAAATCAACGTACCTCTGACGGTAGCGCAGGTCAACATCTTTTAAACCATGCCATTTTTCCGGCAGCGGCCGCATTGACTTGCTTAACAGGTGAAGTGATTCAACTGCAACAGTAGTCTCCCCCGTCCGGGTTTTAAAAACCTTGCCTGTAACGCCAATAATATCGCCAATATCCAGTTTGGTAAACAAATCGTAAGTCTCTTCACCGACATCGTTCAATCTGGCATATATCTGAATAAGACCGGTGCTGTCCTGTATATTGGCAAAACCGGCCTTGCCATGCCCGCGCTTGGCCATTATTCTCCCGGCCAGGGATACAATCTTTCCCTCAAAGCTTTCATAATTTAAATTAATCTGAGAGGCAGTATGAGTTCGCTCGTATTTTTCACCAAACGGATTAATTCCCTGATGTTTAAACTCAGCTAGTTTTTCCCGCCTTACTCGCATTAACTCGTTAAAATCAAGCGATTCCTGCTCAGTTCCGGTATTCTTGGGGCTATCTTTGGACATCTGTCTAAAACCTCCGGTAGTTCACAAACTTTAGCTGAAAAAATTAAAAAATATCAACAATTTGATATTTCAAAAACCCGGCCGGTACGGAAACTTCTACGGTTTCACCCTTGGGCATGCCCAGTATGGCTTTGCCCACCGGGGACTCGTTGGAAATTTTATTATTACCGGGATCGGCTTCTGCCGAACCAACAATGGTACATTTAAATTCCTCGCCGAATTCCATATCGCGCAAAAGCACCGTGGAGCCGATGGAGACAACCTCGGTGCCAAGATTTTCATCATCTATTATTTTAGCGTTGCGCAGCATTTTTTCAAGAGTTAAAATCCGGCCTTCGATAAAAGCTTGCTCATTTTTGGCGTCTTCGTACTCAGAGTTCTCACTAATATCGCCAAATTCAATAGCCTGCTTGATTCTGGCCGCAACCTCGCGCCTTTTTACAGATTTTAAACTTTCAAGTTCTTCCTCAAGCTTTTTCAGGCCTTCTATAGTGAGAATAACTTCCTTGTTGGTCATAAATTCTATCTCCTTAAAGTCAATTTACAGAACAATATATGTTATTCGCTTTTAATTATTCTATAAAAACCTGGAGAATAAAGTATGCTGCGGTTAAAACTTCCAGATTATTTTAAAAGCACTGCAAAAAAAAGCTTTTCGCAGTGCCCATTGTTCTGCTTTTATCCATAACATTATATGAAGGCCGGATAGATCTGTCAAGGTTTGTTTTTTAATACTTTACTTAATTAAAAATATGACATGGTGCCTCAGTGTAATCTTTTAGTAACCATTTTTAACCCTTCCATAACCCTTTTTTTCTTCAAAGGATTTATACTTAAGGTAACTTCTGGTACCGGAAAGTCAGTTTGAAAAAATAGTGTTAAGAGGGGGATACATATGAACTGGAAACTATTGCTGTCAGGGTTGCTATTATCAGGGGGCTTGTTGGTCAGCGGCTGCTCGATGTTGCCGTCGCCGGAAAGTACGATTATGGCGCCCCAGTTGGCCGGCGCGCAAACCCTGGACAGCGACCCGTTAAAAACCGTGGTGCAAAAGTTTTTGCCGTCCGGAGCCAAGCTGGAAACGCCGAAAAATCCCGGCGGGACCAAGTCCATCCAGCAGCGGGACCTGGATGGCGATGGTAAGGCCGAACTGCTGGCCACCTACCGCGTGGGGCAAAACCCCGGCGAATTGGGAGCGGTTCTGTTACAGGAACAGCAAAACAAGTGGCAAAAAGTCTGGGAGCTAAACGAGGCGTTGGGAATTGCTCTAGACCATGCCAGCTTTGCCGATATCACCGGGGACGGCCGGCCGGAACTGCTGCTGGGTTGGGCAATGGACCCCCAAAATGCGAATGGCGTGGAACACTGTGGCCTGGACATCTTTGCCTGGCAGGGCAACGAGTCGGGTGGCGGGGGCGGTGTGGCTTTTGACGCCGCCGGGAATGAGATTAGAAACGGGCAATGGCAAGGCACCCTGACACTTATGGAGGAATCTAGCAGGGGTTATGAAAAAATGGATGTCCTCAATGCACCCGACCAGGAAGATACCGGCAAAAAGGCAGCTCTGGCCCTGTGGCACCACCTTGATTCCCGCGGAGAAAAAGTCTATAATTCTGATTCCGGAGAAGAACACTATTATCCCGGTTGTGCAGTATTGCGCTGGGAAAAGTTTGGCTCGGATACAGGATGGGCGCCCGCCGAAGATCTTTACCCCCATTATTATAAGAAAGTCGTCGCTTTCTACCGGGAGAACGTCAAGGAAATACCCGAAGATCCATTTTATTGGTATAACCTGGCCCGTATCCAGGTAAAGGCCAATTTAGCCGAAGACGCCTTGAAATCCATCACCGAAGGCGAAGCTATAAAATCCGACGCCCCCAAGAACTCACACTGGCTTATAGTGAAGGGAGAAGCCCTGAACAAGCTGGGTAAATATGAGGAGGCCAGATCAACCTTAACCAATGCGGCCGAAGTATTGGAGCAGGGAAACGGCAACCTAAGCATGGCCTACTTTAATTTGGGGCAAAGCTATGCGGGCTTAAAGGAAACTGACAAGGCTAAAGCTGCTTACGAAAAATCATTGGAGATCATTAAACAGGACGAAAAACGGTACAACTACTCCGGCTATTCACAGCAGCCAATGGTGCAACGCGCTTTAGAAAAGTTATAGCTTGTGACAAGTAATCAGCCGGAAGTTTATCTTCAGACAGCCTGTAAGCTCGAAATAAGTGCGACCAAGGTTCAGATGGGGTCAAAACCCCACCTGAACCAAGTCTTCTTAATTAAATAGCCGGTTGCTAATGCAAATTTTAGCAGGGGAAACCTGGTGTAAAAAGCAGTGAACTTTTTACACAGGTTTTCCATTTTTCATAAGCGAGGTGAAACAATGGAGGGGCAGGAAAGAATTCTCGTGGTGGAAGATGAAGAATCCATCCGCCGGTTTATTCTCATTAACCTGGAACGAAATTCATTTCAGGTTATGGAGGCTGCCAGCGGGGAAGAAGCCCTGGCCAGGGCTAAGACATTCCAGCCTCACCTGGTGGTGCTGGATATCATGCTGCCGGGTATGGACGGTTTTGAAGTTTGCCGCCGGCTGCGGGTCGAGTCTCCCGGCATAGCGGTGATCATGCTGACGGCCCGTAGTCAGGATATGGATAAAGTGATGGGGCTGGAGTTGGGGGCAGACGATTATGTAATAAAACCATTCAACCCGCTGGAACTGGTAGCCAGAATCCGGGCCGTGCTCAGGCGGATGCAAATAGTCCAGCCGGCAAGCAGTCAAATTCTCTGCCAGGGTCCCTTCCGACTTGATGACAAAGCCCGGCGCATCTACAAAAATAACCGGAAATTGGACCTGACCCCCCGGGAGTACTGCCTGTTAAAGATTTTCCTGGAAAACGGCAACCGGGCCTTAAGCCGTGACCGATTGTTGAATCTGGCCTGGGGTGAAGATTTCGTCGGCGATCCCAAGACCGTAGACGTACATATCAGGAGGTTGCGGGAAAAAATCGAGGACAGCCCTGCCAAGCCGGCTTATATTGAAACCGTATGGGGGCTTGGTTACCGTTGGCGGAAGGAGGATAAAATTGCAGGGCATTAAAAAAAGATTGGTCGGCAGCTACCTGCTGGTGATTTTACTCACGGTACTCATAATGGACACCTTCTTGCTGTTGGGGGTCAGGCAATATTATTATGATAATGTACAGGATATACTTAAAAAACAAGCAGAGGTAGCGGGCAGTTTTTACGGACGTTATCTGTCCGATAAAGATCTGGCAAGAGAAGCCGGGGCTCTTTTGGAGATTTTTTCCTCAACCACCGCGGCCCAGGTGCAAATTATCAACGCCCCGGGAGTGGTACTGGCCGACTCACAGGGCGCACCAACTGCCCCAAACCCGCTTTTTGCCGATACCCAAAGGGCCCTAGCGGGAGAATTGGGTCAGTGGCAAGGCAACCTGCCGGTTACCGGCGAACCCGCCATGTCTGTGGCCTATCCCCTGAAATCCGGTGCCCAGGTGGTGGGAGCAGTTCGCTTTGTAACATCCCTCACCGGGATACACGGAGTCGTTAAGAATATAGCCTTAATACTGATTGTTACGGGACTGCTGGTGCTGATCCTGGCCACAGCGGTCAGCGTGCTGTTGTCTACAACCATCACCGGTCCGGTGGAGAAAATTACCCGGGTGGCCGGGGAAATGGCCGCAGGCCGCTTTAGTGCCCGGGCTGTCAAAAAATATGACGACGAAGTGGGTAAGCTGGCCGATACGTTAAATTACATGGCGGAAGAAATAGTACGTTACGATCAATTGAAAAACCAGTTTATTGCGTCCATCTCCCATGAGCTGCGCACCCCGTTAACATCCATAAAAGGATGGGCGGTGACCCTCAGGTCCGGAGGATTAAAAAACATGGCTGAGCTAAACGACGGGCTGAGCATTATTGAAAGAGAGAGTGACCGGCTAACCCTGCTGGTAGATGAACTGTTGGATTTCTCCAGACTGTCTGCGGGGAAAATTACCCTGCAACAGGATACGGTTTACCTGCCGGAACTGTTGGACTCCATCGTAAAACAATTAAATCCCAGAGCCCGGCGGCAGGGAATTAACCTGTTATGCGAAACTCCGCAGGATTTACCGGTGGTTAAGGCTGATTCCAACAGGTTGAAACAAGTCTTCATCAATTTGTTGGATAATGCTTTTAAATTTACCCCTTCCGGAGGAACTGTCAGGGTTAGCGCCCGGGCCGGGGATGAGCAAATCCAAATCAGGATAGCCGATACCGGAAACGGTATTCCACAAACGGAACTGCCCAAAGTGAAACAAAAATTTTACAAGGGAACAGCGTCGGCAGGCAGCGGAATTGGTTTATCCATTTGTGATGAAATCGTTAAACTGCACCGGGGACAGCTAATCATTGACAGTGCACCCGGACAGGGGACGGAAGTTCGGGTTATTCTCCCCTTGTAACCGTCACCCTAATGGAAATCGTCCGGGGTCGAGTGTATGAGTGCCGGCAATCAACTCCCGCATATCCCGCTCTGCTATTTCACGGTACGCTTTGCCCGGTTCCTCTGAAACAACCAAAGGATATTATCTTTAGCATCATTTTCATTGCCTCTGTAATTCCCAGGGCTAATTTATATACCTTAGCATACCGGTCCTGTCACCGGCGTGGCAGCTGCTGAAATCGCCCGGGACTTACGAGATCAGATAGAAGGGCGCGGAGGGACCATGCCTGAGAGCGATCTTTTCGAACATCCTCTTAAAATAGAAAACCGGCTAAATTTCAAATTAAAAGGAAAATTGATTATATATTATTATCTACCCTTGTTTCCAACTTTGTTTCACTGCAACCAAGGTAGTTAAACCTTTCCTCAATTCACAATAGGATAAATGGAAACCTAGTTTTTGCAACTTTTCTTTCACCCAATCTACACCTATTCGAAGTTTTTTATAACTACTAGCAGTCATTTTCCATCCCATTTCAGTTTTTGTATAAATAATATCATAAACATTTATATGTCCGGATTGGTATTCTAAGAAACAAGTCAAAATTCTATTCTCGTCACTTTGGACAGGAATAAATCTGTTTACACCATTAAGCTCTTCCCCATAATCCCGAAAGGTTAAAATAAAACTACCGCTATTCTCAAGGCTTTGATAGACTTTCTCGAGTAAATCCACAACTTTATCAAAGGTCTCCAAATGGGTTAAAGTATCACCCATGCAAACAACAATTTCAACTCGTTCGCATTGAAGGTACCGCGGAAAGTTAATAATATCGTCCTGAGCAACTTGAATATCACAGTTCACTGACCTTTCCCGCAGTTCAGTGACCAGCACCGAACTCAAATCAATGCTGAGAACTTTAAATCCAAGGGTCGCCAGAGCTATAGATTGGAACCCGGAACCACAACCCAGGTCGAGGGCACGCCCGCTCAAGCAGGGAGTTAGCTTAAATTCCTTAAATAAGTCTATATTTTCCCTAACCTTGAGGTCAAATTCACCGAACATCCAGGAATAATATTTCGCCAGGAAGTTATCATAATGTTGCTTAATAGCCAATGTTTTTAATCCTCACCTTTTTTACTGTAATTATAACCCTGTAATGCTAATTTCTTATAACTTTTGGATTCACCTTAACATTAGGAAATGACTTTTTTGCTGCCCGGGATGCTGCGAAGGAGGCAATAAAAATAATAGAGCGAAAAATAATAGATTGAATCAAACCTTAACCGGTATCCAAACATGCTGCGCCCAATAACATACTAAGGATGTTTTGAAGCAAAATAAAGGTTTTTTTCCCAATTAACGAAATAGGTATTAATTACAAGTACGAGGAGAGGATTATCTATGAAAAAAGAAACCCAATGCGTACACAGCGGCAGCTACCGGGACGGCGTAACACGGGGAATCAATACGCCGATTTTCACCTCTTCGGCCTTTGACTATTTGGACCGGGACGACACTCCCTACCCGCGCTACTTCAATACTCCCAACCAGGATGCGGTTGTGAAAAAGGTATGTGCCCTTGAGGGAGCCGAAGACGGGGTTGTTTTCAGCTCGGGGATGGCGGCGATGAGCACCGCGATTCTCTCGTTTGCCGGCTCAGGTGACCATATCGTGTTGATGGACGAGTTATACGGAGGAACACACGCTTTTGCAACCGGTGAATTCCAAAGGATCGGGATTGGATACTCTTTCGCATCAACCGACGCCGAATCAATATGCGCAGCGGCTACGGAGCGCACCAAGGTAATCGTAATCGAATCTCCGACAAATCCCCTGCTGAGCGTTATCGACATTCGAAAAGTGGCGGCGTTTGCCAGGGAGCGGGAAATCACAACGATCATTGATAATACCTTTGCCTCTCCGATGAATCAGAATCCCATCGAACTCGGTATAGACATCATCGTGCACAGCGGTACCAAGTACCTGGGTGGGCATAGCGATATGTGCTGCGGCCTGGTAGTGACTTCACGAAAGAAAACGGAGCGAGTGCGCACCTTGGCGCGGCACCTGGGTGGCAGTCTTGACGCCATGACCTGCTATTTACTTGAGCGAAGTCTGAAAACACTGGCTTTGAGAGTCGGTCGCCAGTCGGAGAACGCTATGCGGATCGCCCGATTCCTCAAAGGACATCAGTGTGTAAGCAGGGTGCATTACCCCGGTTTGCCCGATTCCCCCGGCCATGAAATCGCCAAATCACAGATGAAGGCTTATGGCGGCATGTTATCCTTTGAATTGGACAAGAGACAACTGGACGCCTCAAAATTTGTCAAGCGGCTTCGCCTGATCAGTCCAGCGGTGAGCCTGGGAGGTGTGGAGTCAACTATTTGTGCTCCGGCGGTTACCTCACATGCGAAAATGTCTGCCGCCGAGAGGGAACGAATCGGGGTTACCGACGCTTTATTGAGGCTCTCGGTAGGAATTGAGGACGCCAGCGATCTTATCCAAGACTTGGAGCAGGCCCTTGAAGGGAGCAGCAATTGACTATGCATATGCCTATTGACAAAAACAAAAGGTGGATAACAGGGTTGCACGAAAGCATTGACCAACTCGGTAAAGATTTGCAAGCCGCAATTATGAAACCAGCTGGTATGCAGTGCGCTTCAGACCTATTCTCATTATGTGAAAGCTATTTGAGAAATAAAATAGCTACAACTGAAGATCTTATAAATGGTTGGAATACTCTGCGAGAGAAACGGAACCTGAAAGGAAGATGGGAATTTGAAGGGGATATAGTCCGAGGCACCTTCTACGAATGTGGCTGCCCGCTTGTTCGTTCGGGAATGATCGATCTTCATCCTGTCCAATGCTATTGCTCTCAGGGAATGATGGAGATGGTTTTTTCCAAAGCAGCGAAAAAAACGGTACAGGTTGAGATTAAACGTTCGATTGGCAGGGGTGACGATGTATGCGAATTCCTAATAAAATTATCATAGAAGATACCTTTTCAAATAACTTTAACGGGATTATTATTTGGATTAATCAAGGAGATGCTTTGTTTATCCCCGAGGGACAAGGGAAAAACAAGCACCTTTCACTGTTTAACTCATAAAAGATGCGTAAGAGCACATACAAGACAGACTCAAAATCGCAATTTAGCGCGTTAATAATATTTTTCTCCTTGCATAAGTCTATATGCGGATCAAAATTCTGATAGTACATCCAAAGCGATTCTGCTGGAAGCTTAAGCAGGATGTTCAGTATATCTCGTAAATTGCAACCATCTCCCTCATTACACTGTGAATGTTGATCATCAGGACACAAAGCCGGCTCAGCACAAAATCTTTCAAATTGTTTAACAAAAAGATCTTTAAAATGGAATACTAGATACTGGTCACTAGCAACTAGGTTGACAGAAGCATGTTTTTGTCATATAATTGTATTACAAACATATACTAAGGGGGTTTTTTATATGGCACGGAGTAGCTTGATCCAAATCAGAGTTGATGACGCTCTCAAAAAGGATGCAGAAACACTTTTTAACGATTTGGGGCTTGATATCCCGACTGCTATCCGTCTTTTTTTGAAGCAATCTTTAATTCATAATGGTATACCGTTTGCTATTGTCCGAACAGATGATTTTTATAATAACTACAACCTGCAAGTTCTGAAAAAATCCATACAGCAACTTGAACATGGCAAAGGAATAGCTCACGATTTGATTGAGGTGGGCGATGAATAAGGTTTGGTCAGATGAAGCATGGAAAGATTACCTATATTGGCAAAAGCAGAATAAGAAGACTTTAAAGAGAATAAACTTGCTTATACAAGATATTGACCGCAATGGGTATGATGGGATTGGCAAGCCGGAGCCGTTAGGCGAAAACTGGTCAGGATTTTGGAGCAGACGCATTGATGAAAAGAATAGGCTTGTCTATCGGATACAAAACAATAACATTGAGATAGCACAATGCAGGACGCACTATAAAGACAAGTAAGACTAATTTTTCCAGTTCCAGAACCGATAGAATTCCAATGATAATCTTCTGCGGCTCCATGAGGGGTTGTCGGCGATTACCTTTTTTCTTGACAACCGCAAGTAATCTTTTCATCTCCAGTTTTCCCAAACTAAACATACTTAAAAATTGGTCTGAGAACGGTTTTTATCCCGATGCCGCTCAATGGCCAGGTTGATTAACCGGTCAAGCAATTCTTTATACCCGATACCGGTAGCCTCCCACAGCTTGGGAAACATGCTGAATTGAGTAAACCCGGGCATTGTGTTGATTTCATTTACCAGTATATCGCCGTCCGGCCTGCGCATAAAAAAATCTACCCTGGCCAAACCCGCACAATCAAGAACTTTAAATACCTTTACCGCCAACTCCCGCAGCCGGGCAACCGTATTCGGCGGCAGGTTGGCCGGTATTTCCAGCCTGGTCAAGTCATCTAAATATTTTAGCCTCGTAATCATAGAATTCTTTTACCGGGATAATCTCGCCCGGCAGGGAGGCAATGGGATCATCGTTGCCCAGTACGCTTACCTCCAATTCCCTGGCATCTATATATTCCTCTATAATAATCTTGCGATCATATCGGGCTGCCAAATCCATTGCGGCAATTAGCTCCGTCCGCTGATGGGCCTTCGAAATACCGACACTGGAGCCAAGATTGGCCGGCTTGATAAAACAGGGATAGCCCAGGTTTTTTTCCACTGTTTCTATAATTGACAATGAGTCGTTTTCCCAATCCCGGCGCAAGCAGTGCCGAAACCGGGCCTGGGGTACACCGTGTTGGGCCAGCACCGTTTTCATCAACACGTTATCCATTCCCAGGGCAGACCCCAAAACGCCAGCACCCACATAGGGTACATTGGCCAGTTCCAGCAGTCCCTGGACAGTGCCATCCTCCCCATAGGTACCGTGCAGTACCGGAATTACCACATCGACCGCGCCTGTGTCTGCCTCAGGTTTACCAACGGCAAGCATGACCAATTTCATATCTGTCGAATCAACCGGCAAAGCTTCTTGCTCCGCTTCGGCGCCTGTGCTGCAAATCTTCACAAACAAAACCGTCTCAATAATAATCTTTATGCCAACCCTTTGCCTCTCTTGCAACCTTTATCCAATTAATAGCCTGTTGATACCCGTCCTTTATTATACCTCCCAGCAGTACCAGCCCAGCACATCATCCCGGGATAAGCCGGTAAGACGAAGGCTTATCCCGGTATGTTATCCTTTTGAATTGGATAAGAGGCAAACGGGATTATTATTCGGATTAATCAGGAGAATGTTGTGGGCACTTCATAAAACTAGAAGACCGGCTGCCTTTCCAAAAAAACTTCGCACTGACAAGTCCGGGCTTATGGATAAAGCCCGGACTTGGTGTTACTTAGCTTAGCTCTTTTTATTTTTCACTTCACAGCATACTCCATTACCCGACATCGCCGCTTTAAAACAACTATTATCCGAGATGCATTTTGCCCTGCTGCGATCCCCGGATTGCCAGCGGTTAATTAAATTAGGCTCTCTGATCAACGGGCGGCTCATGGAGATGTTATCCGCAACCCCCTCTTCAACCAAGCGCTCAGCTACTGAAAAAGATCGCATACCACCCACCAGAATTAGCGGAATGCCGACGGCACTTTTGAAATGGCGGGCTTCTTCCTTAAAATAGGCCTCATCTTCTTCAGTTTTAATGCCAAACCGGCTGGGAGAAAGTTTGCTGTTCGTAAGCAAGCCGCCGCTCAATTCAATTGCGTCCAGCCCTATACCGGCCAGCAGGCGGCCAACCTGAAGGGAGTCTTCCAAGGTTAACCCGTTATCGGTAAAATCACTGCAGTTCAGCTTGATCAACACCGGGTAATCATCGCCCACGGCTTCCCTGATGGCTTTGTACACTTGCATATGAATGCGGGACCTGTTTTGGATATCTCCCCCGTAGGCATCCCGGCGCCGGTTAAACACCGGCGAGAGGAACTGGCTGAGCAGATAGCCGTGAGCCGAGTGTATTTGAACCCCGTCAAATCCGGCGGCTTTAGCCCTGCCTGCTCCATCGGCAAAAGCGGCAACCAACTCCCGTATATCCTGATCTGTTATTTCATGGTACGCTTTGCCCGGTTCCTCCGAAACAACCAGCGGTGTCTGGCCGGTTAGTTTTCCGGGCGCAAATCTCCCGGCATGGGCCAGCTGCAGGACAATCTTGCCGCCGCAGTCGTGAACAGCTTTGGTCATTCCCCGCAGCCCGGGAATGAGTTCATCTTTATAAATGCCGAGCTGCCAGGGACCTGCCTGACCCTCCGGCCGGACATAAGCATGGCTTGTGATAATTAAGCCCACGCCACCTTTGGCAAGATCAACCATTGTGTCCACCAGCCCGGGGGTAACAGCTCCGTCATTGGCCGCCATTCCTTCCCACGTTGCCGAACGGACAAAGCGATTCGACAATACCATACTGTTTATTGCTGTTTGTTCAAACATTTTGCTCATTTTTAGCACCTTCTTATTTATCAAATATTTATGCAAGGCCTTTGGCCCTTCTTTTGCTTTTGAGCATCTTTCTATCTTGTTTTCGTTTTTTTGGCAAGTTCTAGAAATACCTTATTAATATTCTCCATTCGATCCTCTACTTTTTTGGCGGCGGCATCCAGAGTATAGCCATCGTTTAAAAGCTCCTGGATCAAAAGAATTTTCTTTATATTTATATAATCATATCTCCGCGTTGTTCCTTCGACTTCCTTCACTGGCTGAATGATTCCTTTTTCTTCCCAGTAGCGAATTTTCCTTTGCGGAACCCCTGTAATCTCCGACACTTCCCCAATTCCGACAATCAACCTACTTAACAAATCGAAATCCAACAGAGCGTTGGCCGCTTGTTCTTTTTGCCCCACCCCTGTTGCCTCCCTTGTAAACTTTGCAATCATTTTACAACAAATGAAGAATTATTACAATTACCCACTCCGTTTGGGCTTCACGTAATTTACTTACGATGATGAATAATTTCAACAAAAGCCCAATGAAACATATTGACATCAATTGTAGCTGTGTTACAATTGATGTCAATACGGTTACATACGGAATAATTATAAACCTGGGAGGTTTGAAGCAGGTGAGAGCCACAACAAGCACTGTGATAAGTGATAATGGCCTTGAGAAAGCTGATGCTGCTTTTAGTTTACCCCTGACAACATTTTTACTTGCTTTCTGCGGGTTGATTGTAGTGTCCAACATTTACACGATGATTCCAATCCATAAAGACCTCTCGGTAGCTTTTCAAGTACCCGAAATAAAGGCAGCGTGGGCCAGCAGTATTTTTTCAATCTGTTACGCGGTGGGTTTCCTGGTTTTTGGCCCTTTATCCGAAAGATACGGAAAAAAGCAAGTAATCGTTGTCGGGTTGGCTGCGTTAGCGCTATGTACTTTTATTACCGGCTTTGTGCATACAATAGGGCTGCTGCTGGTTTTGCGCGCCGCGCAGGGTTTCGTAGCCGCCACGTTTGCCCCTGTGGCAGTAGTTTATGTATTTGAAACTTATCCGCCGGAGCAAAGGGCGACAACCATCGCTTTAATCAGCACCGGGTTTCTAATGTCAGGTATCATTGGACAGGTTGCAAGTTCATGGATTACCCGGTCCTTTGGTTGGCCCTACGTATTTTTAGTTTTTTCAATTACTTACCTTATCGCTTTTCTGCTGACTTGGAGAATCTTGCCGTTAACTCCGGGGAAAAACCAAAATACCTCCCTGTTGACAATATGGAAGCAAACATTCGGATTATTGCGGAAACCGAACTTGGTTACGTGCTATATAATTGCCTTTACATTGCTCCTATCCTTTGTCAGTATGTACGCTTCCCTGGGTCACTATTTGGTTGGCGAATTTGGGCTGAGGGCGGAGCAGTTGTTGGTTATTCGTTCCGTGGGGATTTTGGGTATGATCTTATCTCCTCTTGCCGGAACACTAATCGCCCGTTTCGGCTTAAAGAGAGTACTCGTGGGAGGATTGATTAGTGCTTCCGCAGGTCTTCTGTTGGTATGCGGTTTGTCAACGTTAATTCTTGTTACTGTGGCTTCAGTAGTTTTTGTGGCAGGGATATCGATAATTGTTCCCACCTTAATTAATATTGTTGGAATACTTGGTGATCAGGCAAGAGGTGGAGCAATAGCGCTATATTCTTTCATTTTGTTTGTGGGAGCAAGCACCGGGCCCATCATCGCCCAGCTTGGGGCATTTAAAGTTGTAATTTCCATCCTAGCCGGTATTTTGTTGTTTTCCGCGCTTCTTTCACTAACCATCAAGGTTCACGGTAAAGAGGGGTAGATGAAATGATTTCCGGTTTTATGCTGCAAAGCTTCACTAAACAACTCGATTTCATCCCCCGACCGCCGTAAACGATGATATTTGCCTCAGTGAGTTCATGGAGTACGGCGCCCAAGATATTGTAGCATTGGACAACGTTGTATCGTTTTGAAGCATATAAAATTGCTGTAGGTTTGATTTTTATGCCCCCCTAAAGGGGGTTTTTATTTTGACTTTATCGCGGCAAAATACCGTTTACACAAGCGCTTTGACCTTGGAGCTCAGTATGGTTTGACTATAATGGTGCATCTTGGTGCTGGATATTGGTATATGACTTGCTTACAAAATAAAAACAGAATATTTAAAAAGGAGGAAATACTATGAAGAGTCCTAAAAATCTAATCAAACAGGCGTTTGAAAACACTCCTACGGTATTTCAGGCTCTTTCCCGCGTACGCACCAGGAGGGTGGGCGAAGGTTACAATGTGGCCCACGGGGAAGAAGATCAGCTGCCCGTGACCGGTAAAGTCACTGTGGAGAAAGGCCCCTTGGCCTTTAAATCTCAGAAAGAACCCGTCCCCCTGTCTGATGTAGAAAACGCTCTATTATGTTGGGCGGCCTGCGGCCCCAACGGGATGGCCCTGCTTGATCTGGACCCCAACAATGACCTCGCCACGATCATGTCGTGTGCCGGGCGCACCATTCCGGGGCCCTGCAATGATAGGGGGGCGCACCTGTTTTACTGCACCGACGAGGGAACATTCTTTTACAAGCCTTCACCGGATTCCCCCAAGCCGGTGGAAATAGAGGACGATGACGACTATGAAAAAATACTCGACTGGTTTAAAAAGGGCTCGGTCAAGCTGTCTGACAAGAGAATCGATCTTGACTGGGGTTCACCTGAAAAATGGGGGCCGGCGGCCAAAGGGGGGCTCACCGGTATCTGGCAGCACAACTTCAACCGCCCCGGTTCCACAGTTTTCTTTCCGGTGGTGGACTTAACCAAAGAACTGGTTAACGTGATGCTGTCCGGTTTTGAACATATGCACTGGATGTTTGTGGATGACGAGACCGGCGAGCCCATGGGCCTGAGCGAATGGGCCATGCCGGGCTACCTGGAAGTACCGGTTCCCTGGAGCATGTACGAGGAAATCATCTTTTCCCTGGCCCACAACGTGGCGGGAATGATGGTGCAAAACGCCCGGCTGGCGGCAGAGGCGATGGGGTTGGGGCACTGGAACTTCGGAGGCATCGCCGAGGATATCATCCTGGGTGCAATTCCCGAGTTGGCCAAGGGACTGGGGTTCAGTTACCAGCAGCTCAACGGGCGGAACTTCTTCCATGGCCTGCCGGGTATATGGGAAGGCTGGGGCTGGCCGTCACCCTGGCACAAGAGCACCGATGAAATAGTCGAGAAAAACGTGCAAACAAGGTATTCGGCTGAAGGTTTGTTCTACGGCAAGGGTTGCCCGGAAGGCTGTATTGATAACCTGCCGTTTAATCAGGAAACGCTGGAGGCCGTCAGGCGGCATCCCAAGATCAAGATTTCCGATTGGGCCATTGACGCGGCCAAGTCCTGCCTCAAGTACATTGTTGACAAATATGGCAGGTTCCCGGTCTACAGCTCGCCTTTCCACGCGCAATTCGTTTGCCAATTCCACCACATCGACCCGGCGTTTTATGAAAAATACTATGTGCCAGGCTTCATTCATGACCAGATTATCAATCACTACCGGGATTGGCATTGAGAGGAGTGTCGAAGATGGAACAATTGCACATTGATCCGGTAAATAAAGCGCTTATTGAACTTACCGACAGCCAGATCATGAGACGACTGGTAAAACTGGTGCTGGCCAATAATACTTTTTGCCCGCAGTGTGGAGGAGAAAGAGCCTGGGTGGCTGTGGGCCGGTTGCTGGGTTCGGGAAATGCCCTTTGCCCCGACTGCCGGGCGTTGGCCGACCGGATCCGTCAGGAAGTCCTTGAGCTTGGCCCGGTGGTCACGCGGGTGGCGTTGAACACGTTGAAGGGGGTGCTCAGTTTCGGTCTGCGGCGTCCTTTTGTGGCTGGCGCTCCCAGGTTGGTCACCTGGGAGTTCACTTCACGCTGTAATCTTGCCAGCTGCCCCCATTGTTATACCGATTCGGTAAATCATTGTAAATACGAGGATGAATTATCCACGGAGGAAGCGTTGCAGGCGGTGGATTCCTTTACCAGGGCCGGGGTAACGGGTATTGCTTTTACAGGAGGCGAAGCGCTCCTGCGTGATGATTTCTTCCAGGTGGCGGGCTACGCGGTTTCCCGTGGAATACCCTGTTATGTGGCTACCAACGGATCCCCGCTTACCGGGGAAAGGGTCCGGAGCCTGAAAGAAGCCGGTGTCAGCCTGGTGCATGTGAGCATGGACAGCCCTGATCCGGCCGCGCACGATGCCTTCCGGGGCACCCCCGGCCTACACCGCATGGCCGTGGAGGGGATTAAACGTTGTGTGGAAGCTGGATTGCAGGTGTCCCTAGCTGCCACCGCTACCAAGAAGAACTGGGCTGATATTCCAAAGCTGCTGGACTTCGGTGATGAATTGGGCGCCGACTGGTTGCTGGTCTATAATTTTATCCCCACGGGCAGGGGTACGGCTATTCTTGATCCGTCCCCGGAGGAGCGGGAAGAATTATTCCGGCAGTTGTGGAAACGAAGCAGTCAGACGCGACGGATTCGGGTCAGCGCTTTCGCGCCGCAGTTCGGGCTGACTGGGGTTAAAGAGGGCTGCAGCGGATTGTTGGCCACCCATTACCTGGACCCGGTATTATTCAAAAAGCATCAAAGCATCATCAAATCTTCGGCTGGATGTATGGCCGGCAAAAATTATCTGGCTATGGAACCGAACGGCAGGCTCAAACCGTGTACTTTCCTGCCGGTGCATATTGGAAATATCAGACAGGATAATTTGGAACGCCTGTGGTTGAATAGCCCGGTACTGGCGCAATTGCGCGATCCGGACTGCGTCAGCGGGTCGTGCCGGTACTGCCGGTTCCAGTTGGAATGCGGCGGCTGCCGGGCCAGGGCCTATGCCTGTACCGGTGATTACCTGGGGTCGGATCCAGGGTGCGTGGAGGGCCTGCGCGCCGGCGCATCGGAGCAGTTAAACCTACAATCTGCTTGCGCTCTGTAGTGAAGGAGATTAAGGAAATGATTGAAAAAATGAAAAAAGAAAAGGAACAGGCTGAAAACAAGGAGGATAACAACGGGGGTAATACCGGTGACAACACCCAAAGTCAGCAGTAAGGAACAAGAACGGCTAAAAACAGCCTTTGAGCGGACACCAACTTTTTTTCAATTATTGACGACGCTGCGTTCCCGGCGGGTGGGGGCGGGTTACACTGTGGACTCGGGTACCCGGGAAGTGCACGGTGTTACCGGTCGCCGTCTGGAAAACACCGGGGGGCCTCTGTCTTTTGTTTCCACAGCGGCCCCGCACCCGTTAACCGAATTGGAGACAGCATTGCTCTGCTGGGCGGCCTGTGGTCCGAACGGCATAGTGGCCGGGGATATCGGCCTATCCAATAATCCCGGTGTTTTAATGCAGTTCGGCGGCCGGACCATTCCCGCCGCCGGCAACGACCATGCCGTGGAATTGATTTTCAGCAACGACGAAGGAACATTTCTTTACAGGCCCACTGGGAACAGGACCAGGGTGGTGGAGATAGAATCCGAGGCGGACTATCCCAAGGTGGTGGAATGGTTCAGGGAAGGTGTAGTCAAATTAAGCGATCAAAGGTTGGATGTGGACTGGGCTATTTCACCCGGCCGGCCAATGGGTATCTGGCAATATAACCTTAACCGGCCCGGGACCACCTGGTTCATCCCCGTGGCGGACGCGGCCAAAAGCATGGTCAATCTTTATTTCTCCGTATTTGAACACATGCATTGGCTGATCACCGATGAAGATACCGGTGAACCGTGCGGTTTGGAAAGGTGGGCCAGGCCGGGGTTTCTGGAAGTGCCCATCACCCAGCGCACTTATGAAGAGGTCATGCTGCACATGGCCGACTACCAGCACGGTATGCTGATCCAGAACCTGCGCCTTGCAGCGGAGGCGCTGGGGCTGGGTTGCTGGATCTTCGGCGGGTTTTGTGAAGAAATCGTTATGGGTGGCTTCAGACCCCTGGCCAAGGGGTTGCGGTTCAGGTACAAAGTCATAGACGGTAAACGGAATTACGTGGGCTTGCCGAAGGTGCTGGAAGGGTTCGGGCTGCCGGCGCCGTGGCACAAATCTCCCAATGACCTGATCGACCGGGTGCTGGCATTGCGGGAAGATGCCATCAGCAAAACTTCATACCGGCCGGAAGTGCAGGAAACACTGCGAGACAACCCTGCGTTTAAACCTTCCGAGTGGGCTGTTGAAGCGACCAGGGCGGTGTTGAACTACTTGTTTGAGCGGTACGGCAGGTTCCCTGTTTACTTTTCCACTTTTCACTCTAACCTGCATGCTCAGTTACACCACCTGGACGCAGCATTTTATAAAAATTATTTTCAACCCGGTTACCTTAATGACCGGCACTTACAGCACAAAGCCACCTGGCATGATGATGACACGAAGGGGTAATGAAACAATTTGATAAAGGAACGGTGAGCGGCAAATGGGGATCAGCAGTCAAAGCGACTTTAAAGCGATTCTGGATAAGATATGGTTATCTGCCCATGCCCTGGAAGCCAGTCAGGAACTCCAGGAAGGGGTACTCCTTGAACAGTTTTATGATAATCAATATATCGTGAGTGCCAGGAAAACGGCAGATAGCTGGGATATACAGGAGGGCCCGGCGTCCCGGGCCAGAATAATGCGGATTTTTTATTATGGGGACGGCTGTGAAAAATTGGCTGATGCTGAGGACTTGCCAACTTTCGGCCAGGCTGTGCAGGATGTCATTGCCGAAAGAAAGATGGTGTTTATTCCTCTGCGTCCCCCTGAAAAGCTGATCGAAGCCGGGTTTTCCCGATTCGGGGAACGTCTGGGGCTTCCCGGCAAGTAATGAAGCTTGACTCACGTGCAGATTATTTGCCGGGTTTTAGGGTTATCACAGATTTATAAACGGAGGAGTATAACATATGTACTTGGAGCTGAATATGCGTCTTACCGATGAGCAGGAAGATTTAAAAGAAAGTGTGCATAAATTTTCCCAAGAAGTGATCCGGCCTGCCGGTGAGAAGTTGGATCAGATGGACCTGGATGAAATGATCCAGGAAGGGTCTCTGTGGTGGGAATGCAAGAAGAAAATGAGAGAGCTGGGATTTCATACTACATTCATTCCGGAAAGTTTAGGCGGTACCGGTATGGGACCGGTAGAGCATCACATCATCTGGGAAGAGCTGGGGTGGGGTTCCGTTGGCCTGGCACTGTCCCAGGATGTGGATGTTTATCCCGCATCCTGGCTTTTAAGAATGAACCCCGGCAACCAGCGGTTAATTGATGAATTTGTCAAACCTTACGTAAATGATCTGGACGCCGGAATGATCGGGTGCTGGGGGCTTACGGAAGCCGACCATGGATCGGATATACTGATGGCGGGCACTCCCCAGTTCAGGGAACCGAAAATCAGCCAAAGTATGAAGGCCAGGTTGGACGAAGACGAATGGGTGATTGACGGCACCAAGTCAGCCTGGATTTCAAACGGGCCGGTGGCTACCCATGCGCTGCTTTTCGTGAGTATTGACGCATCCAAAGGAATGGCCGGCGGTGGTATTGCCGTAGTTCCGCTTGATCTTCCCGGCGTTTCCAGGGGACGCGTTTTGAGAAAACTGGGACAACTCGACCTGCCCCAGGGAGAGCTCTATTTCGATAATGTGCGTATCCCCCGCGATTACATGATCGTGGGGCCGGATCGATACGAATTCTGGGTGGAACAGGTGTTGAGCGTAGCCAACTGCGGCATGTCTTCTCTATTTACCGGGGTGGCCAGGGCGGCCTTTGAACTCGCCCTCGGTTATGCCAAGGAACGGGTGCAGGGAGGACGCCCCTTGGCCGAACACCAACTGATTCAGAAAAAATTATTTGATATGTTCGTCAAGGTAGAGACAGCCCGGGCTTACTCCAGGGCGGCAGTTGAATATTGTTTTACCGCCATCCCCGCCCCTGTTCAGTATGCCGTGGGAGCCAAGGTTTACTGTACCCAGGCGGCCTTTGAGAACGCCCATGAAGCTCTTCAGATTTACGGCGGATATGGACTGAGCAAGGAATACCCCGTTGAAAAAATCCTGCGAGATGCCCGGGCGGCATTGATTGAAGACGGTTGCAGCGAAGTGCTCAGCTTGATAGGAGCCAGTGCGATATTAAGAAGCTATTTACTCTATTAGTTAATTATTTCAACTTGAGTATTTCTAAAAATATGATTGTCACTGGCCGGACGGTTATTAGACTGAATCGGCCAGTGAACTTACATCCTTTTCAAGGAGAAATTACCTGTGCGACTGCCAAATTCATCTAATGAAAGGAAGAAACGGTGATGCCGATTTATGAAATGCGGTGCCCTGTGTGCCATAAAAAGGTGGAATTACTTGTCTCCGGGGAGTCGTCACCGCAACAATTGTCCTGCCCATCATGCGGTCATCATCAGATGGAGCGTATGATGTCCTGTTTTTCATATCACCGCAGCACCGCGGATCGTTTGGGTTGCGTTGCTGCCAATCGCCCTACCGGGGCGGACTTTTACCGGGACGAGCGGAATATTGGGCTTAGAACGCTCAAGCGATTAAAAGATTCAGGATGTGAACCAAGCATCGTAGATTTTGAGAATACGGTTGAAAGAGCACGACACTATGTAAAGGAAGAATTACAGAAATAAGTAAAGGGTTGATAGATTTGTTATCACGAGAAATAATTACGCATGGTTCAATTGTAACGTTAAACAAATCTACTAATTATTCAAGCGCCAATCCAACACTGAATGATCCTTGTGTCCCAATCATTGGTAACTCTAAAGAAATATTATCGGCAATTTCTTTGGCCAAAAAGACAGCGCGGGTTGATTTTAATGTTTTGCTAACGGGTGAAACAGGAACAGGTAAAGATTTATTTAGCCGATATATTCATAACCATAGCAATAGAAAAAACCAACCTTTTGTAACAATAAACTGTGCAGCTATCCCTAAAGAACTTATAATAAGTGAGTTGTTTGGCTATGAAGAAGGAGCTTTTACCGGTGCATCCAGAAAAGGTAAATCCGGCAAATTTGAAGCAGCCCATTCAGGCACTCTCTTTCTCGATGAAATCGGCGATATGTCTTTAGAGGGGCAATTAACATTGTTGCGTGTCCTGGAGGATAAACAGATTACCAGGCTGGGAAGTAATCTAAGTAAAAAAGTGGACGTGCGAATTATCAGTGCCACCAATAAAGACTTGAAAAAGGAATCGGAATTGGGTAACTTTCGCCAAGATCTTTATTACCGTCTTAATGAAATCAATATATCTATACCATCCCTACGATGGCGTGGTGAAGATATAATTATTTTATTCAATCATTTTGTTGAAAAAATATTTGGCAGAAGGATACTTATATCCGAAGAGGCAAGGGACGTGTTATTAAATTATAATTACCCCGGAAATATAAGAGAATTGTCAAATATAGTAAAACGGATTTTTATTAACCATGAAGAAATTGTCATGATTAAAAAACATCATTTTCCGAAGGAGATCATTGAAGCTACTCTCGAGAAACGTCCTGCAAATCCCTTTCTTTGCATGCAAAGAAAACAAATCGAGGATATATTGCATCGCTGCCATGGAAACATTTCTGAATCATCAAAAATGTTGGGTATAAACAGAAGAACCCTTTATCGAAAAATAACAGCATACAATATTTCCATCGAAAAATTTCGAAAACGGGCATAAGATATTTGGTTAACTTAATTTAAATTTATATAGTTTACGATAAAGGGTACTTCGGGAAATTCCCAGTTCATTGGCTACGCGTGTTATATTATGATTATGTTTTTTTAACAACTGTCCGATCATTTCTTTTTCATATAGTTCTACCGGTAAAAGAACCTGCCTTACATCCTTAACTTTAAAGTCGGCAGGCAAGTCATCCGGCGTCAGTACGGAACCCTGGCAAACATTAACAGCCCGCTCCAAAATATTTTGCAATTCACGGATATTGCCCGGCCAATGATAATTTTTTAGTGCTTTAATTACTTTCGCATCCACCTGCATCATCTTTGTTTTGTTCAGCTTTGAGCAAAGATGTTTTACAAAATGGTTAATCAATAAAGGAATATCTTCCTGTCTCTCCCGCAAAGGTACCATATCAATCCTTACCACGTTTAAGCGATAATATAAGTCTTGCCTGAAATTACCTTTACCGACCTCATCCTGCAGGTTCTTGTTTGTCGCTGCAATAATACGAACATCCACAGGAATTAGATCATGCCCGCCTATCCTTGTAATGGTCTTTTGTTCAATTGCACGCAGCAGTATTGTTTGCAGTTGCAGCGGCATTTCACCGATTTCATCGAGAAAAATAGTACCTCCATTGGCCAATTCAAATTTTCCGGGCTTGCCTCCCCGTTTGGCGCCAGTAAAAGAACCTTCTGAATATCCAAAAAGCTCGCTCGCGATCAGTTCTCGAGGTATTGCCCCGCAATTTATGGCTACAAAAGGACCATTACCGCGTACGCTTCCATTATGTATTGCCTGGGCAAACAAATCTTTGCCGGTACCGCTTTCTCCCAGAAGCAATACATTTGAGATACTTCCTGAAATAGCTTTAGCCAGTCTCACCGTTTCCATAAATTTTTCATTCTGTCCGATTATATCCGAAAATGTCAGCCTGGCTTCGGATCCCGACATGTGCTGAACAAGTTTACGTGCCCTGGCAATTTCATTAAATAAAATAACGGTACCCTCATTTTTATTCTTTTTGCATATGGATCTGGAAGTGATCAAACAGGTTGTTTTTCCTGTATTATTGTATATATTCACCTCCCGGTCCGTCATATCTCCCTGGCTGAGGATAATGTTTGCAATTAACTTGTTTTTTTCGCCAAGGATCATACTAATCGGGTTATTGATGATTTCCTCCGGATCCTTGCCTAATATCCCGGCGGCAACCATATTGACATGTGAAACGAAGCCCCTGGGATCAACGGCCAGCAAACCCTCATTTATGGACTCAATAATGGTATTTTTATAATTGTTGGAGATCTCTAAATTTCTCCAGGCTCTCCTGGATAACATCTGGTTCTCAATAGCGTAAACCGCGGCCACAACCATGCCCAAAGTATGTAAATGTACATTTTTCACATGTCCCGACATATCAAGAACGCCGACTATATTACCATCCGGTTCATGGATAGGAGCAGCAGAACATGTCCAATTTTGGATACCCTGACAAAAATGTTCACAACCGATAATTTGTATCGGTTCAAGTGTCTTTAAGACTGTGCCAATGGCATTGGTACCGGCAGATTCTTCGCTCCAATTTGTACCTGAGATAAAGCTTACTCCTTGTGCGGAATCCATTATTTCTTGATCACCCATAGATTCAATCAATATTCCGTCAGTGTCGGCAAGTACAACAATAAAACCAGAATTTTTAACAAAATCATATAAATTCTTCATAACTGGCAGGCTGATATCAATTAATTCATTCAATCTCATTTTTCCGGCTAACAAATCATGGTTACCAATAACAGGTATTTTAGGTATATACGGATCTACTTTATATTGTAAGCACCTCTTCCAGGACGCTTGCAATTCCGGCCGGAGAATTCCAAATTCTTCAAAATTCCCGCTGAGCATCTTTCCCCATATTTGCTTCAATCTATTCTGTGTCAGTTTCATTTTCAGGAACCTCCTTCGTGCAGCATATTTGCAATAAATTGAAGGTCAATTACATATTTTCACATTATTTTTAATTTTATAACTACTTATATTCTATAATAAACCCTTTTTTTCCTTTATATGACACATAGAAATGGAGCCGAAGGACCGGTTGCCACCGTCCTCGACTCCATTAAATTTGGTCCCAATGGCATCTAGACTATCTGACATTTGTTGTGTTATTAGTTTTATCAACATTACTACCAGAAGAACAATCTTTCATCTTTAAGCATTAAATTAACTCTGTTTCCTACGGTGAGAGCATCTTTTTCGCCGCTATATAATGCCGATACCAATGAACCCTTTTCCAGTTCAATGACACCTACTATATAAGGAGTGGTAGAATTCCAGCCATCCGGGGGAACATGGATTTTTGTATAACTATATAAAGCCCCTTCGCTAAAGTTTATTTCATTTAGCTGGCCGTATCCGCAGTTCCTGCAGTGAATAGCAGGAAGCATATTTATCTTGCCGCACTTTTCACATTTCAAGCAGGTTAAGTAATTCATATTCAACCCCTTCGCCATGCTTTATTATTCTAAATTTTTTGTAAAATGGACACGGTACATACAGCAGCGGGTCCACCCAAATTATGAGTAAGGCCTATTTCGGGATTAGGGACCTGGTTTACCGCTTCACCTCTTAACTGTTTAACAATCTCATAAACCTGGGCCAGGCCTGTAGCCCCAACCGGATGACCACGCGACAACAAACCCCCACTGGGATTTATTGGAATTCGCCCCGTTATCTTAGTTTCCCCGTCAGCAGCTGCCAAAGCTCCCTCGCCTTTTTTAAAGAAACCAAGATCTTCACTATCAATCACTTCC
The DNA here is from genome assembly GCF_900113335.1 of Desulfotruncus arcticus DSM 17038. GTDB lineage: Bacteria > Bacillota > Desulfotomaculia > Desulfotomaculales > Desulfallaceae > Desulfotruncus > Desulfotruncus arcticus. The sequence goes on along the minus strand of NZ_FOOX01000012.1, from coordinate 99,375 downwards.
GCAATTGTAAAACAATCGTGTAATTCTGCAACATCTACGTCTTCAGCGTTAATTCCCGCTTGTTTATACGCTTTTTGGGCCGCCCTGATGGTCGCATCAAATCTAATCATATCAGGCATATCCGATATGCGGGTGGTACCAAGTGTTTGGGTGACAGACAATATTTTAACAGGTTTTTTACTGTATTCTTTCGCCATCTCCACGGGACAAAGAACCACCGCTGCCGCGCCATCTGATATTGGACAGCAATCAGCCATATGTAATGGTTCAGCAACAGGATATGAAAGCATAATGTCATCCACAGTGGTGGGCTTGCGGAGGTAGCAAACGGGGTTTTTTACGGCATTTTCCCTGCTTTTTACAGCTATTTGATGGATATATTTTTCTGAAACGCCATACTTCTGCATGTACGCGTTAAAACATAAAGCAAAAAAGCCGGGGAAAGTTGTGCCAACTTTGCCGTCCAGATTCTGATCGAATGCTCCGGCTAGAGCGCTGGTTATTTTTGAAGTGCTGGCCGCACTCATTTTTTCCGTGCCGGCGGCAAGTGCTAAATCAACTTCACCAGTAGCAACAGCTAAAAATGCCTGACGTAAGGCTATGCCGCCGGATGCACAAGCGCCTTCCACCTTTGTAACCGGAACCGGTCCCAACCCGATACCCTTGGCTACCATTGCGGCAATTATTGCTTGACCGGTCAGCACCTCTCCAATGAAGTTTCCCAAATATAGGCATTGAATCTCATTAGCTCCTATGCCTGCATCTGCAATGGCCTTATTACATGCTTCCACTCCTAGCTCAATAATCCCCTTTTGGTTTTTTCCAAAATTGGTTGACCCAATCCCGATAATTGCTACATCCCTCACACATTCCCCCCCTTTTAATTTGCATCTATTTCAATATATTTTGCCTTAAACTCTGCCGGCGGAATGCTTCCAGGCGGGGACATGATGACGTTTTCCGGTGCCCAGAGGCAAGAACGTCTGATACTGTTTACCAATTCTTTTTTTATGTTTTTAACATCATTATCAGTTAAACCATCCGCATGTTCAACCTTGAGCTTTACAGGCCCTGTTACAGTAAATAATTCAGGTTTCTCTTGAAGAATTATTTTAAATTGACCGGTTAGCTTTGGAGCAAATGATGAAATTATGTCTTTTATGGTTGATGGCCATATTTTTACTCCCTTTATTTTTAACATGTCATCGTAACGTCCGGTTACATTAAACCTGATGCCGGGATATCCACATTCACAGGGTGCAACCATTATTTGGCATTGGTCTTGCACGTCAAATCGAATTAAGGGACCCGCTTCTTTATCAAGTGCGGTATATATCCGTGTACCTTCTGCTCCATCTTTCATTTCAATAGGCATTTTAGTGATCGGATCACAGAACTCGTTGTAACAGAATTCCCGGTTAACAATGTGAAATCCATTTTTTAAATGACATTCAATTAAATCACCGCAAATCATCTCCGGGCTTCCCATAAGGTCTCTCATGTCACACTGCCATATATTTTCCATTTTTCTTCTAAAAGAAGGAATTGAGGCTCCTGGTTCCCCACCGCAAAAGAATTTTCTCAAACCAAGTTCACTGGGTTTAAGATCCAGTAGTTCCTGGCATTTATTTGCTAAATGTTCGGCATATGAGGGGGTACAAACAATACTTGTTGGTTTTAAATCACGAATTAACATCAACATACGGTCCACCGGAGTAGGCACGCCGACAGGTACTACAGTGGCGCCAATCTCGCGGGCAGCTGTGGCAAATGAGATTCCGGAAATCCAGTTACTCAAGCCCAGGGCATGAATATGGGTATCTTCCGGCCTCAACCCACCAAGCCAAAACATCCGCTTGGCGCATTCCATCCACATTTCCCAGTCCTTTTTTGTGCAGCACGTATATGTGGGCTTGCCGGTAGTTCCTGTTGAAGCAGTTATCCATACAATTTCCGTTCTCGATACCGTCATATTGGAACCCAAGGGGTAACCCTCCGCTTGCATCGATCTTAATTCCGCCTTGGTTGTTACGGGAACCTTCCGGGAAAAATCTGCAAAACTCTTGATATCATCAGGATGTATTCCGGCTTCATTGAATTTTTTATGATAAAAAGCGGAGGAAGTATAGGCAAAAATAAGAATTCTTTTTAGTTTTAGCCATTGAATCTTTTTCATTTCCTCCTCCGGCATAAGCTCCCAATACTCATTCCATACTTCTTTTTCTATCATTAGAACACTTCCTTAAATGCACGATATTTATTTTATATAATTGACCGGGCAAGTATCAACAGTACAGTCACTACTGTGCTTTGCTTTTTTCTTTTTCAATAAACTCAACAACTCTGCTAAGGATGTTTTGTTGTTGAGCCGCGAATTCTTTGTCGCTAATTGGCTTAAAGCATTTTGGCTCCATAAAGAAATCAGGTTTGCTTTTAACAACAGGATGCCCGCCGCCGCAGAATGATTGGTAAAATTGTGGGAGACAATTCGATATAAATTCCTCGTGTTCTTTGAAATCAAAGGAATGCTTTAATTCCGGCCTGTCATAATAGTAATAATCTGTTGCAGGTCCAATCGCAATTCCTGTTATTGTGTTGCAACCTTCAAGATAACCAAGGTTAAATGCCGCAAAACCAACACTATCCTGAACCCTGTTTTCGATGTTCATTTGGGCTAAAGCTGCAGCGGCCCAACACACAGCCATAGCCAAATCAAAATATTTCCAGTTACATGACGGACCTACATAAAAGATGCCTGGACTTCTATGCCCTTTGCTGTACTTGTTGAATTCGGCACATGTATCAAAACCACAGGCGCCGCAATTCCAATTAAGATCAGAGGAAACTGTATTTGCTCCAATGAGTAATCCTACAACGGGTGTCCCTTTTTCATAAGCCTTTTTTATACAAGCACCGTCCCCTTGGACGAATGCATTACCTTCTCCTATAATCCCTAAAAGTTCAGCGATAGGAAGCATGTCCTCATCAGTGAATATCTTTGTTTTAATCTCCGTCTTTGCCACCCTGTTTGCTTTTAAGGCTGCCGCTGCTGCGAATTTCGCTGCGACGATCAGGTTTTCATTTGCCGCCTTGTTCCCATCTATCCTTGCCATCTATACTTCCTCCTCTTCTTGCTTCACTTTAGGAAACCAATTTTTATAGTCATACCAATGCACTTGGCGAGTTACTACATAATTTTTGCGTAACTGTTTGACCGCCTTGTCGAAGGATAGCATATGATAATCCGGCATAATATCAACAAATGGGTTTTTCTGAAGTGAAGCTATCGGTAAAGCTAAAACTATAGAAGAATTACTGCAGTAACCAAATTTTTGCCCTGCGATCCCTACGCTGACAAGCGGACGGGAATCAACAAACATTTGTCTGGCTAAGAATGAAGCAGATCCTACGGCATATCCCAAATCGCCTACCCAAAATGTGCATAAGGGACCATCTATTAACCGGTGCTCTCTTTGTTCTTTCCCTTCAATTAAATCTATTTGGCCATATTTGCTTTGACGTTGACTATAAACATGTGCACAAAGTTTGTCGCCGCCGCATAGCCCGCATCCAACATCAAAGGGACTGTCACCGGCTCTATAATTACCTATAAATAAAATGCAATCCGCTTCGCGCGCCATAATAGCTTCTGCCCTGGCTGTACGATACCAGGTTGTATTTTTCTGATTATGGGTTGCTAATTCTTCAACCTTTTTAGCGATTTGTTCCTGTTCCTGTTGCCCATACACAATGCAACACTCAATTTGATCAACTCCACCTCCTTTTGGAGCTGTTAAAGCAGCGTTTGCCATTAACCTGGCAACATTCAACGAGCCTTCCCGTCTTGCCATATCTGATGGAGCAAATGGCGGCCAATCGTTGATGTTAATAACAGGCATAATCTTTACCTCCCTATAAAAATTACATTTATATGCAGCATATAAAGCAATACTTGTGCCAATTGGTAAACATTCTTTAGTGCTCTAAAACCGGCATTTTTTATAAAAGAAAAATAAAATTTATGTGACAAAAATGTCACATGTTACCTAAAACATGTGACATTGATCACCTGGACATTGATTCTATTTGGGATCAGGTAGCGATAAATATCATCCGCGCCCGCTTCAACGCTTCATTTTTTAATCTCCCAAACTTTTTTATTAATAATGAAAAAAGAGCGACAAGAAACTCCGGGCTTCAGGCTGTAATCGAAAGAAATTTCCCGGCCGGATATCTGATCCGTAAAATGATAATTTTTCATCTGAGGGATTTCCTTTTCAATATCCTCACATAGGTTTTTTATTTTCATTAAGCCTCTCTATAATTTTCTGAAGCCTCTTAATTCTTGTTTCTTCCTTTTTAGCGTCTAAATATAACCCGGTGTAAGTTTTTTTAACGGACATGGGCATTTTTAAGAAGTTAGATAATGCCTTCTCTGTACCCGATAAGGCATTAATCAAGATTTCGATTTCTTCCTCTGAGATTGGTTTATTTTTAGGTATATCCCAAGTACCGCTCTTTTTGGCCTCTTCAATCACTGCTATGCCATATTCGGTCATTTTACCGTTTTCTATAAGGATAGTTGCTAAGCTTCTATTTCTCTCCGACCATTTACTTCCTTTTCTTCTTGGAGTAAATCTCTTCAAATATTTTTCATCGTCAATACTTTTCAACTGACCATCAATCCATCCAAAGCATAAAGCCTCTTCCAGCGCTTCATCCGGTTTAATGGTTTTTAATTGACTTGTCTTACCAAATATTAGCCATACTCCTTTACTAACACTATGGTTTTCAAAAAGCCAATTCCTGAAAGTAGCTCTATTTTCAAACATAATTTCATTATTCATATCATCACTCCATCCCATGTGATCAAAAAAGATAATAAAAACGCTTATTACTCTTGAAAAAACGCCCGGCACTCATCTATAGACGGGACATTGGGAGGACAGGAAGCATTCTCTCCGTAATCCTGACAACCAAACATGCATTCCGTTCGAATCCAGTGCAATATAACGATTTCCTTTGGATTTATCCATTTGTACTCCTCAAACCCGTATTGAAGATGCTGAGACTGATATTTAAAATATACTATAATTTTAGCCAGCCTTACACCCTAATCTGTTTTCCGCGGAGCCACACCCCATTTTGACCACGAAAGAAATGGGACGAGGATTGGAAAGTATTTCACCAGTTGTTTTTTGTTGGTTCTTCCACGAATTTAAGGGGACACCTAACTTAATTATTGAATGGTAACTGATGATTAAGTAAAGATGCTCCCTTAATTCCAGAAAGAAATATAGTGACAGGAACATTTAATTTGTATACCGGTAGCGCAATTGCGCCCTTTGAATAAAGATAAATACCCCGGCTTATATTGTCGTCTCAATTCCAGAATATTCCTCGGATAATCATGCCTCGTTAAAATGAACAGGAGGAGCTTCTTCTGAAACACCTTCAATATCCCCATAATGAGCTCTTCGACAAGGCTTAAGTCCCTAAAAATTTGCTGGTTAATAGCCAAAGCTCTGTAGCCTGATTAACAGGGAGGAATGTCTCAATATTTGACAGCAGTTCATGTTTTGTATATACTATGTATAAACATATTGAGCTAAAGGCGGGGATCGGTTATGCAATATCATATTCAGAAATGGGGCAATAGTTTGGGAATACGAATTCCCAAAAGCCTCGCCCAGAAGGCGGGACTGGCCGAAGGCACACCTGTTGAGATTATATTGGGGGACGACGCTATTATTATCCGGCCAAGGAGCTATAGTCTGGAAACATTATTGTCCGGCGTCACACCCGAAAACCTGCACAGAGAAGTGGACACCGGAAAACCTGTCGGTCGTGAAGTATGGTAACGGCAGGCGCAATATATATTCCCGGCCGTGGTGATATAGTACGGTTACAGTTTAATCCGCAATCAGGGCATGAACAGGCCGGTTTGAGGCCGGCGCTGGTAATATCGCCGCAAAGTTACAACGGAAAAGTTGGCTTGGCTTTGGTATGCCCGATTACGTCAAAGGTAAAAGGTTATCCTTTCGAGGTTTTGCTGCCAGACGAACTGGAAATCTCCGGCGTTGTTCTGGCGGACCAGGTTAAAAGCCTGGACTGGCAAGCCAGAAACGTAAAATATGTGTTTACGGCCCCGATGCGGGTTACTGCAGAAGTGCTCGGAAAAATACAGTTGCTCATTTCTTAACGAACGGATCTTTCTATCTTAGGTAGTCCTGATGATCTAATAAGATAGGCAACAATACCGGTACATGGGAATAAAATTCTTGTTGAATGCAGTTGCAAACTGGCGTCCCCTTGACACCCCGGCCTAATATTGTCGTCTCAATATCAGACTTTTGTATTCGGCGGTAAAACCAATGCTTTGTAAAGCTTTTTTATAGGGGCTTTCCGTGATCGGACGGCCGTTAACGGTTTCTACGATTACGCTTTTTAATGGATTAAACTCACGAGTCAAGAGGGTTCTGCAAAAGGCAAAATACGCGGGGACAGCCGGATCATCAGGTTCAGCTTTGATCAACAGCTCTTTGCCGTTGCGTTTGGCCACCAGTTTCAGCCGGGTGCCGTGAAACACGACAAAAATGGTTGGCAGGCGGGCGGGCAGGCCTTCGTCCATACCGGGAAGTTTAAGCCCGCAGGGCGAGGCCGGGTCGGCCGCGTTCAGCCAGTAAATGCTATCCTCGTTCAATTCCTGGCGTAAGAAACGATTGGCTTCCCGGGATACAAACTGCAAACCGGTGATTTGGGCAAAAAAATGCACGGCGTAAATCTCCCCGGAAAATTCCATCAGATGCAGCGTGCGAAAAATCCGCCGCCACTGCATTTCGGGCAATTCGTGCTGGAGCAGCTCGCGGAAAAGTACGCCATAGCGGGCAAAAAGCTGGCGGATCCTCTCTTTGATCAGTTCCTCTCGCTCGATGAGATCCCGCTCTTCACTATCCGGCAGATATACCAACTGCCCTGTAAAGGACGCGAAGCCGACCAGCGGTTATATCCCGCGCGGCGACCGAAACCCCGCTTGCTTTCCGCCTGGAGGGGTGTAAATTTGGTCATGTCCGCCACATTACGGTCTGTTTTTTTCAATGCCAGGGCGGCTGCGGAAAACTTTCGCCCCAGGATATATGATTTAACTGTCTGATTGGCTACCGCCCGGAAGATGCGATGGAAATACGTGGGGGATATATAATACCTGGCGGCCAGTTCCTCCAGGGATAGCTTCCGGTGCAAGTTGGACTCGATATATTGTATGGCGTCATTGACCATTTCAATGTAATCCATAAACTCTCTCTCCAGGTAATCAAACCGGCTTTTACTTTGTTCATCCTAAATCTTTTAAAAATTATATTGTTTTTATTCCACCACTGCCCAGGCAAAGTGCACGTGCTCGCAGGCATAATAACCGTCTGTGCGTCCCTGGAAATAACGTTTTTCAATGTCGGCCGGGCTTAAGTTCTCCCGGAGGCGTAAGCCCTGCTGTGCCAGGTCCCCGGCCAGGGCGGCCGGGTCAAAGCCTGTAATCATCGGTTCCCCCCATTCCCGGCATTTCTCCATGGCCATTTTCATGCGCCCGGCCGCTTTCCCCGGGACAAACGCTTCAGTATCCAGGTAATCGAAAATTATAGTGCTACCCGCAGGAGTGATACCGGCAAAAGAGCACAATGTGTCGAATATCGCTTGGCGGGGCAGGTAATATGTAACCCCCAGCCAGCTGAAGAAGCTTAGTGCCCTGGAATCATACGATGATCGGGCCAATGCCGCCGCCAGGCTTTCCCTGGTGAAATCCACCGGAACGAAGTGCAGCTGCGCCGGAGGCTCCCAGCCCAGCTCGGCGATGCGGGAGCGCTTAAAGTCTTGCGTAGCGGGATGGTCTAGCTCGAACACCTGTAGCTGTCCCAGCATCTCCGGGCGTCTAAAAGCAAAGGTGTCCAGCCCCGCGCCGAGGATCACATACTGTCGCACCCCCTGCCGGACAGCCTCCTCAAGGGCGTCTTCCGCATACCTCGAGCGGCTAATGGCCTGGGAGGTGGTAGGCACGGCCCGCATTGACCACGCCAGACAATCGGCCCGGTCATGGCACGATGCCGCACTCACAGGATCTATAGACTCAATAAACTGGACAGGAGGTGTAAACTGCCGGTCAAAGGCCGCCCTCTCCTCCTCCTTCAGCAAACGATAAGCCAGATTGTCCTCAAAAATCTTGGGGGTGCCGTGCATGGCGTGGTAGCCACGAACGTAGGCCATTAACAGCGCGGTGTAGCTTCCTTGGTTCTCTTTCATCTAATAGCCTCCTCCCGGGTTTTAACTAAATAATATCCGGGATTGAGAGTAAAATCTTGAGCTTTTTTAACATAATCAATTCAAAGCACCGGGATGTATATATTAAAAACCTCTGTCTGCACGCAATCCTCAGTGAAATAATCTATACCTGCCATCTTGTTAATTTCAAATTTCGTTACATTAAGCCATTTATAAAAATCTTTTTCCACAGTACGAAAAATTAATCCCATGTTACCCGGATATCTGAATATGGCGTATCGGGACCGGGGAATATTCCTCTTCACCAACCCCGCTCTGTCTCCCGAATATTCCTCTTCGGTTATACCATAAAAACAATAAATACGGGGAGGATCGCCCGGTTCAAGTTGGACAGTGCTGTACAGCAGCCCGGCAGTGCCCCGGTCAATGTATTCCTCGATAAAACCAAGGGCCTTGCGCAATATTTCTTCCAGCTCGCATGAATTCCACGGATTAAAACGGACTTCCCTGCCCAACAGTTTTATTTCTTCAATCTCCCGGCAGGAGTAGTCAACAACTATTTCATTATTTTTATTTCTGAAATCCCGCTCAACAATATCCATCTCAGCCATCAATGAAACAGAAATATTCTCTTTCCTGCAGTGGCTGGGGGTAACGTGAAACTTTTTCAGAAAGTCCCGGGTAAACTGCTCATGGGAATTGAAACCGTACCGGAAGGCAATGTCCGCCACATTAAGGTTTGTATTTTTTAATGCCAGGGCGGCTGCGGAAAGCTTTCGCGCCAGAACATATGATTTAACTGTCTGATTGGTTACTGCCCGAAAGATGCGGTAGAAATACATGGGAGAGATGAAGTACCGGGAGGCCAGTTCCTCCAGGGACAACCTCCGGTGTAAGTTGGACTCAATATATTGTATGGCGTCATTCACTATCTCAATATAATTCATAAACTCCCTACTCTCCTCATCTTAGCCCTCAATTTGCGCCAACTAGACCGGATTGTTCCGGATATGCCCGCCAATCCGCTTTAGCGATATCATAAAGAGGTCTTATATTTTTTCTCTTCCAGGGCAGTCCTCAATCTCCTTATGCCTTCTTCAACCTTCTCTTGTGTTAAATTCCCGTAACCAAGAATGATTCGGTTCAAATGCCTGTTTTTGCAAATGGCGTGTTGTTCCACCGGGTAAATGCGAACCCCCTGGTCCAACGCTTTCCTTATAAGTTGTTCCGAGAATATGACATCCTGAAATTCAGCGGTAAGGTGCAGCCCTGCTGAATTTCCCAGTATACGTACTTGGCCCGGAAAAAAACTGTGGAGAGAATCAATGAGCGTTTGTCTAACTCTTTTATATATTTTCTTCATGGCTGAAATATGTCGCTCCAGGCTCATTTCTTCGATGAAGCAGGCAAGGGTTATTTGTTCCAAAGACGAGGTATGAAGATCCATATACCATTTCAAATTGCGGCAGCGTTCCACCAGAGGGTAAGGAAGTATAAGATAGCCGAGTCTCAATGCCGGAGAAAGGATTTTGCTGAACGTTCCCACATAGATTACCTTTTCAGGCTCCAATCCCTGCAAGGAATTGACGGGATTGCTGTTAAAACAAAACTCGCTGTCGTAATCGTCCTCAACAATGTAGCAGCCGGATTTCCTGCTGAACTGGATTAACTGTATCCTTCTTTGGATAGGCAATGTCCCGCCTATGGGAAACTGGTGTGAAGGGGTCACAAAAACAATTCCCGGTTTCTTATCTAAAGGCAGCAGGTCCGTCCTCATTCCATATTCATCCACCGGTACGGGGACGACTGAACAATCGGAAAGCGAAAATATATTCGGTATTTCATAGGTTACTGGATCTTCTATAACCACGTCCGTTTCCGGGGATAATAAAAGTCTGGTTATCAGTGTAAAAGCCTGGGTGGCGCCGGTGGTGATGACGATTTGGTCCGGCCGGCAGCGAAGTCCCCTGGTTTTAACCAGGTAACGGGAAAGAATATGTCTTAATTCGGGGAGACCCTCGGGGCTTCCATAGCCAAATACTGCGTCCGGGGCCTCCGATATGGCGCGGCGGGTGGCGCACTCCCAAATTTTCCTGGGAAATGAGTTTAATAAAGGAATGCCGGAGCGGAAATCTATTACATTATCTTCTTTTGTACGGGGAATTGGGAAATCCGGCCCGGCAGGCTCAATTGCCTGGAATTCTTCCAGGAAGGTTCCTTCGGCCACATAAGTGGATGCCCCCTGCCGGCTTTCAATAAAGCCCTCTGCCCTTAATTGATCATAAGCCTCTATAATAACATTTCTGGATACCCCGAGGTTGGACGCTAAAGCGCGGGTAGGCGGCAGCTTCTCGCCAATCTTAATGTGGCCGTTTAAAATATGTGCGCGTATTTGATCGTAAATCTGGCGATACAAAGGGTTGTCCGAAGATCTGTCAACCGGTACCCATAACATATCCATGTCCTCCAAAATTGGTATCTATTTTTTTTCGCCCAATTGGTTCTCCTCAGGGTGTATTTATTAAGATATTATACACTGAGACTTCGGGGTTAACCAGTTGATTGGATAAATGATACTTGGCTCTTAAATTATCTGGAAATATGCTTTTAGGAGGAACAGGCTATGTCTTTATGGCAAAGAATGATGATCGGGTTTGCGCGAAATCAACCGGTGCGCCACCTGATGCAAAGAAACCCTTTAGCCGCCGGTCTGGCAGCTCAATTCGTCGGGGGAACAGATGTAAACTCCGCGCAGGTAACAGTCGAAAACTTAAATAATAGGGGATTTAAAGCTTCCCTTTATTACTTGGGTGAATATGTCGATTCCCCTGAACTAATCGAAGAAAATGTTAAGCAAATCATTGCGGCGGTTCACATGCTGGGACGGACAAGCCTGGATGTTCATATGTCGGTTGATCCTACGCAGGCTGGTTATTCTCTTGGTGATGCAGCAGGTGAACAAAATATTTTACGCATCGGCCGGGTGATCGCAGAACAGCCGGGGCAGGGCAAAAAACTATTGATGCTTGATATGGAGGACTATTCATATACTCAAAAGACCATTGATATGTACTACCGGCTGGTAAGGGAGAATATTCCGGCAGCGACAACCATCCAAGCATACTTGTATCGCAGTAAGAAGGATATTAAACAGTTAATTGAAAATGGTGCTGCCGTTCGCCTGGTAAAAGGGGCATTTGCCGAGCAAGAGGAACGGGCTTGGACTTCAAAGAGTGAAATCAGCCGAAATTATATTCGTCTGGCACAATTGTTGCTTTCACCAGAAGCCAGGGCCAGAGGAGTATACCCTGTTTTTGGAACCCATGATGTAAATATGATCAAAGCAATAAAGCAAATGACTCGTGAATCCACCCGGGATGTTGACACTTTCGAGTTCGAGATGCTTTATGGTGTTCGCTCTGCGTTGCAACAGCAGCTAGTGGCAGAAGGGTATCAGGTAAGATTATACCTACCTTATGGAACGGAATGGTGGCCGTATACAATACGTCGGGTAGGGGAAAGCCCGGCAGCGTTGAGGTTTATTCTGCAAGCCTTATGGAACCGGCCCGGCAAAACATAAGTTAATGAGAATTAGATGATACCATACATCTGGTCCGGGACTAACGTCTCCGGGAAACGCTCGCGCAAAGCAAGCCGGGCTGTGTAACACAAATGGCAAGCGTCGGCGTACGTATTACCGTGAGGCAGCGCGTAACGCTCCACCAGCCCGACCGGACCGCCGTTCAACAGGGGACCGACGACTGGATGGTCATCCGGACAATAGTGAGCGCAGATTTCCTTTAAAGTCCGGCGAAACAGGTTCCCGATGGAGATGCCCTGGCATACGTGGAGGTTTCCGAGCGGGTCCAGGTGAATCCGGCCAGGCTCGCGCAGGTCTTCGTGAGGGCATTCGCCGAATTCCGTCCACACTCGCCAAGCAACTTGCTTGGCGAGCTTCTCAGTCGCCCGCCCGCGGTACATGATCCTGCTTTCGCTTGATGCAACAGCCTCAAGAGCGGCTGTTGACTGTCCGTCCGGACAGGTCTGCTGTGGCGACTCCGGCTGGGCGATGCTGATAGTCCCGACGGGCAGCCCTAATCTTTCGGCGGCCCGGGTGGCATTCTTCATTTGGAAGCTCACCACCTCGTTGTAATGGTACAGATCGCTGCTGACGGATAGGTCGCCCACTAGGCCGGCAAAAGGTCGCAACCACTCCAGGGCGTCTTCGAGGCTGGTTGCCCAATATCCGTTCGTGACTATGCCAACCCGGAAACCCGCAGCTGCAACTTCTCGCGCAGCCTCGAGCAATACCGGGTAAAAAAGAAAGGGCTCTCCACCCTCGAAGTAAATCCATTCAATCGATCCGACCGCTTCAGCCTGTCGCAAGATTTCCCGCAGCTGCTTCAGAGACAGCGTGCCACTCTGCCGGGGGCTGCCCCAAACGAAACAGTGGTCGCACTCGAAGGTGCACTGGTAGGTCAAGAGAATATGCAATCCGGTGGGTTTCATCGTAACCTCCGTTCTTCAGCAAAGTAGGATAATCCGGAAATGGATAGGCGCAGACCCGAAGGGTGATGCGAAAATTTAGATCAGTACGGTTACTTTACAGATTACAGAAAAAATAGCTATTACATCGGAATTTGCTTTTTACATTTCATTAGTAACACAGTATATTACTACCTGTCAATCTTTAAGTTTGAGCCTTTATTTTGGCCCGATGCCGGATGATTTCTTCTTTATGCAAACTAACATAATTACAATTCGGGGTTGTGCCGCATTTCCGGCACGCTATGTCATAGGCGGAATTGATAGTGCGACATTCGGGGCACGAGTAATACCGCTTAGCTAAATTATGCAAAATTAATAAAAACCTATAAAACCTCGCAAACCTTTAAACCATGGTTTTCGAGATTTTAGCATGCTTACATAAAATAGCAAAATGTTATTAACCTCAGGAACATTGTTGTAACTTTCAACAATGATGTTGATGAAGACACGGTTACATCATCAACTGCCAAAATATACATTGGCGCCTCTTCAGCTGCGGATGCTTATACAAAACAAAGGTCTGATGACAAAACACAATTAACTATAGCATATTCAAATGGAGCATCTCCAATTGATCAAGATACGTCTGTTCATTTAATTATGAATGGCGTAAAACCAAGGTCACCTACTTTTCTCGCCTTTCAGTCCGATTTTGAGGCCCGATTTTCCAGCGACATTCTCAGAACAAAAAATTAGCGGACGAAAAAAATAAAAGGACTATGCTCATTGGCATAATCCATGTCAGTTGTTGGATTGTATTATCTGAGTCTATTGCAATTGGATCGTAGTATCTTCGATTTCCGGGGGTTTATCATTGATATTACAACCTTTGAATTATGTAAGTACTTTCAGCCGGGTGCCGTGAAACACGACAAAATTGGTTGGCGGGCGGGCAGGTCTTCGTCCATACCGGGAAGTTTAAGCCCGCAGGGCGAGGCCGGGTCGGCCGCGTTCAGCCAATAAAGGCTTTCCTCGTTCAATTCCTGGTGTAAGAAACGGTTTGCTTCCCGAGAAATAAACTGCAAACCGGTGATTTGTTCAAAAAAATGCCCGGCGTAAATCTCCCCGGAAAACTCCATTAGGCGCAGCGTGCGAAAAATCCGCCGCCACTGCATTTCGGGCAACTCCTGCTGGACGAACTCGTGGAAAGGGACGCCACAGAAAGACAAAGTGACAGAGTTGTCTGGACTTTACAGATAAGTCCCTTTGTTTGGTTTGTGGAGAAGTTGCAAATGCCACTCCAGTTTTGATTGTCAGCTGAAAAACTGGCTGATATGTAAAAATGGAAGATGCAAGCCGATGGAAGCAAGGGTAACTTTCGTAATTTCGTTTAATAAAAAATTTTCAATTTACTTTAATCCGGCGAAATAGCACAGCCCGGAAGCAGCATATGCTGTGCGGAGATGACCAAAATAAGGCTATATGCTGATTCCATCAGTAACAGAGACTAAAAGCCTAACCAGGCCAATGCAGCCAACGCTCGTCCCTCACGCAGCTGATTGGCGTCGTTGGGCGGAAGAGGAAAAACATAACCATAGCCGATGAACTCTTCAATGTTGTGGAGCGGCTTGAGTCGCAAAGCAATATTCTAAGTTGCTAACCGACGGGATAGTGGGCTACATATCTATGGCCAGGCCGTTTATATGTGAACCAGGATTAATCAAGCGTTGGAAGGATGGGAACATGAACAAAGCAAAATGTATTTCCTGTAACAAATGCAAAGAAAACATATCAAAAGAATCCCTTAGATGTTACATTGATGAACCATAGGAATAAGCATAACCAGCCTCTTCACTGGATTCGGGCCGCTGAGCGGCCCTCGCCTGTGAGAGACGGCGTTATGCGTCAGGAACACAACGTAGGAGGAAATTATGGAACTCGGAGCTTTCTCTGTTAACTTGGCTGTAAAAGGTATCGAGGCATCGAAGCTCTTTTACGAGAAGCTTGGTTTTGCAGTTTTCGCAGGAGATCAATCGCAGAATTGGCAAGAGGAAGACAAAGGGACAGGGACTTGTCTTTTTGTCTTGTGAGTATAAGTCATTTAACCAGTTTATAAAAACCCATACCTGCTCCGTAGATATCATTCGGTCTTTCGATAAATCCATATTTCAAATAAAAACCTTCTTTTCCCTTTGCAGACATAAGTCCAATAAATGAACCTTCCGGTGCGTACTGCTTCAGAAACTCCATTATCTTTTTCATTATTGCAGATCCAATACCTTTTCCCTGAAATTCTTTTTGAACAATAAAATCCTGAATATAAAAATATATGGAACCATCCCCTATGACTCGAGCAATTCCAACTGACTTATTATCAGCAACCGCACAGACCGAATAAATCAGGAATTAAGCGCAGTTTTTACTGTTATCTCATTAACCCTTGTCCAACCAACTGACATTCTAAGCATATTAAATTCTTGAACCGTTGGTAGCCGTTCAATAATATCAAATTCAATCAAAGCAAATACCCCCATCTCCCTGTTTTTAACAAATGGACCGATGGATATTGACAAGTCAAGACAAGTCCCTGTCCCCTTGTCTTACAAGATTTTCTATTTTTCCCCTTGACACCCCGGCCTAATATTGTCGCCTCAATACTAGACTTTTGTACTCGCCGGTAAAACCAATGCTTTGTAAAGCTTTTTTATAGGGGCTTTCCGTGACCGGACGGCCGTTAACGGTTTCTACGACTACGCTTTTTAATGGATTAAACTCACGCGTCAAGAAGGTTTTGCAAAAGGCAAAATACGCGGGTACAGCCGGATCACCGGGTTCGGCTTTGATCAACAGCTCTTTGCCGTTGCGTTTGGCCACTACTTTCAGCCTGGCGCCGTGAAACACGATATAATTGGTCGGCAAACGGGCGGGCAGGTCTTCGTCCATGCCGGGCAATTTGAGCCCGCAGGGCGAGGCCGGATCGGCCGCATTCAGCCAATAGATGCTTTCCTCGTTTAATCCCCCCCGGCGCAAGAAACGGTTTGCTTCCCGGGATACAAACTGCAAACCGGTGATTTGGGCAAAAAAATGCCCGGCATAAATCTCCCCGGAAAATTCCATCAGGCGCAGTGTGCGAAAAATTCGCCGCCACTGCAGTTCAGGAATTTCCTGCTGGAGTAATTCGCGGAAAAGCACGCCGTAGCGGGAAAAAAGTTGGCGAATCCGATCTTTGACCAGTTCCTCCTGTTCGATGAGATCCCGTTCTTCGCTTTCCGGCAAGGCATACCAACTGCCCTGTAAAGGACGCGAGACGGACCAGCGGCTGTATCCCGCGCGGCGGCTAAAGCCCCGCTTGCCTTCCGCCTGGAGGGGAGTAAAATTGGTCAGGATGCCCCTGCGCAACACGGCAAAACTATCGTTGCTGACGCTGCCCCGCCAAACATGCTCCCATAACCTGCAAGTCAGATCATCGCTGGACAAACCCGTATGCCGGCTGAGGATAAAGAAATCGTATTTGCCCCACGGATCCGGAAAAAGCGCCCGCGCCTGCGCTTCATCTTCCGCTCCCCGACGCTCTTTACCGGGAGGGAACAGCTCCAAATCTTCGCGCAAGCAAAAGCACACCCGCTTGTTGCCGCAGCCAAACCAGATCAGATCACTGGTTTGCATGAGGCTGTCCATCCAAGTAGGATAATAGGGCTCCAGGCGGGCGGGCAGGATGGCTTCCTCCCAAAGCCGGGCCTGGCTGAGATAACCGAATAATTGCTCCAGTCGGGCTTGCAAGTCCTCCATAGTGGTTCCTTTTTCCACGACCCCCTGGTAGGTCGCCAAAAACAAGGGCAACACCGTTACCGGCAAAGGTTCGAATTCCGGCTGCCGGGCACGCCTGGCCATCGCAAACAAGCGCTCCAAATTTTCCCGGTCACATACCTCCGCTTCGCCGGCTCCCTGAGTAAGCACATCCGCCACGATACATTCCTCTTCCAGCAGAGTGGCCAGCACGGCCGCGCAATCTTTAGCCGGCAGACCAAGGCGCTGCCCTACAAAATCCCGGGGCACGGGACCGTAGTAGGACAACCACTGGCTTACCAAGAGGGCGGTATCGCTCCCGAATTCCCCGGGCTCCGTGGACGTCTCCTGTTCCAAAAGGGCGGCAGCCTTGTTAATGCCCGCCGACAGTTGGCCTGCCGCCTGAGGGGTTAAGGGGCGCAGGTCAAGGTCGGAAAAGCCGACACCTCGAGCGGTAACGATCCTCGGTAAGATTTCCAGGGCACACAAGCCCGGTTGTTCCGCCCCCGGAAGGTGAAGCCAGGCTACCTTCCCACTCAGGGTGAGCTTAATTTTTTCCAAGGATAAACCGTGCCCGGTTGACTGGTTGTCCCGCTCCATGGCGGCGAAGAGGACGGCCGCTTCATCAGCAGGAATAAACAGGCGCTCTTTGATCCAGAGCAATAGTTCCTCACCATCAGTGGGTGCATACCCCGGGGCGGTGCGCTTGAGCTTGCCGTCCAATTCCCGGACTAAAGCCGCCGGGATGGCGAGCCGTAAATGAGGCGCATACACCAGCTCTTGCAATAGCTCCCGGCTCAAACCCGACTGTTGATCGGAAAAAGGGGTGTCATCTTCATACATATATTTATTGGTCTGGCGCCAGATCACATCAGACGCGAAGGGAGATGGTTGGTGAGTAACCGTTTCGCTGATCCTGATCCGGTCGTCGTTTATTTCTTCCAGCAGTTGTTTGACCGTCTCCAAATCGAATTCGTCCTTCAGGCAGGTGCGCCAGGTTTCAAGCATAATGGGAAAATCGGCATACGGGGTGACCGCCGCCATCAATTTTTTGGCCCTAAGGCGGTTGAGCCACAGGGGCATGCGCTTTTTGAAATTGGCCTTGGGCAACAGCAGGGCACGTCCCGCGTTTTCCCGAAATTTAGCGCCGAAAAAGCCTGAGCTTGCCAATTTGCTCCGCAAAAGATGCTCCAGGTTTTGAGGCGAAACCAGGGAGAAAAGATCCTGTGGCGCAAAACTGTGGGGCAGGATCAACATGATGCTGTTGTTGCCGACATAAATTTCCAAAGGGTAGCCGAACTTTCGCTCCCAGGCGGCGGCCAAAGCCATGGCCAAAGGCCGGTTGACTTTGCCGCCCCAAAGGGTATGTACAATAACCTGTTTGCTGTCCGCCGTGTTCAGGGGATCGGCAAAATGTTCAATTAAAATATGGTGACGGTGGGGCAAGGGTTGGCCCGTCACTTCTTTTTGCCGTTTGAGATACGCAATGAGCCGTTCCACCGCGTAGGCGGACCAGTTGTTTTTGAATACCGGCTGATGCGCAAATGATTCCGTTTCCAGGTTTTGATCCGCCTCTTCCAAAAAGAGGCCTATTTTTTCGGCATAATAGAAATCCTGGTTTTGCTCTTCCGCCCGCCAGAAGGGGATGATGTTGATTGTCCGGTCACCGGGAATCACTTCCACATCATTGTGCGTGACGCGCATAATCCGCCAGACCCGGGTGCCCAGCATGAAAGTTTCGCCTACGTTCCGCTCCCAGACAAACTCCTCATCCAATTCACCGATTTTGGCTTTAGTGTCCATCAGGCGGAGATCATAGCAACCCCGGTCGGGAATAGTACCGCCTCCCAGGTAAACCAAACGGGCCGCCCCGTCACGGGCTTTGACCGTATGGTCCAGCTTATCCAAAATGACGCGTGGTTTTAGTTCGCGCAAGCGGGTATCGGCGTAGCGGCCCGCCAGCATTTCCAGCAGCAGGTCATAACTTTTCCGGGACAGGTTGCGATAGGGATAACTGGTCTTAAGGAAGGCATAAAGATCATCGACGTCCCAGGTTTCAACAGCGGTCATGGACAAAAGCACTTGCGCCAGCACATCCAGGGGCGCTTCAACAGGGGCTATTGGCTCAATCTCAGCCACGGGCAGGCTAAGTGAAGCCACCGCGGCTTCCACCAAATCACGTCCGTAAAGGGGAAACAAAATCCCCCGGCTCACCTGGCCCACCCCGTGGCCGGCCCGGCCAATCCTTTGGATGGCGGCGGTCAGCGAGGACGGGGTTTGCACTAAAAGCACCGCATCCAGTTCGCCGATATCGATGCCCAATTCGAGGGAATTGGTGGCCACAATTCCTTTCAGTTCGCCATATTTAAGTTTGTGTTCCACCGCCAGGCGGAGCTCCCGGGCCAGTGAGCCATGGTGGGAATAGACCAGGGGCTCGCCTGCGGCATCATTGATATAGCGGGTCAGTTTTTCAACTGTCCGGCGGCTGTTGCAAAACACCAGGGTGGCGGTGTTGGCGCGAATCACCTTGGTTAAGGCGGCAGCCAATGTCTGCCAGAGTGCGTCCTGCTCCGCCCCTTCCAGCCCGTCATTGTTCTGTTCAATCGCTTCAACGGTCAAGTGATATTGTTTTTTGACAGTCGACCGTAAGATGACCACCGGCCGCTTTTGGTACCGGTAATCTTCGCCGCTTCGGCATGCTTTAAGTCCGCCCACAAATGCGGCGACCGGTTCCAAGGGGCGGACCGTGGCGGATAAGGCGATCCGTTGGAATTCACCCGCCATGGGAACCAGCCGGTCCACCGCCGTAATCAAATGGGTGCCCCGTTTGCTGTCCAGAACGGCATGGATTTCATCCAGAATAACCGTTTCCACCCCGCTTAAAATCAGGCGGTTGTTTTTGGAACTAAGCAACAGGTTGAGACTCTCGGGTGTGGTGATCAGGATCTCGGGCGGCCTGCGCAGCATCTGCCGGCGTTCGTTTGCCGGGGTGTCACCACTGCGTGTGAGTACCCGGATTGAGGGAAACAGCGCACCAGCCTCTGCAAAATACGCCCGCAGTTCATGGAGGGGCTTCAACAGGTTGCGCTGCACATCGTTGTTGAGGGCTTTCAGGGGCGAAACATACAGAACCCGCACCCGGCCACCCGGCCAATCCCCGGTAATCAGCTTTTGCAGTGCCCAGAGAAAGGCGGTCAGGGTTTTGCCGCTGCCTGTAGGAGCCGTGATCAGGACATGCTCGCCTTGGGCAACGCGGGGCCAGGCCTGGACCTGAATATCGGTGGGCAGGCCCACTTTTTCGGCAAACCATTGGCGGATCAGCGGATGAAACAGATCTAGAACCGGGTGATTCATCAGAATCTCCTCTCAGGTTATATCTATAGGAATCCTATCAGGGAATTGAATTTTAGTAAAGTTGCATATGCTAAAGATTTTGCGTTATGGCAGAAGGTCCGGGTAAAACAAATTGCCGCCAGATAAGGGTGGTTATCGAAACAGGCTTTAGTTAATCCCCGCCCCCTGATTACCATCAAAGCCAAGGGAGAAATAATTAAACTGCGAACGTTACGTGATACTTACCAGAACCTTTACCGGGAAACGGCCGACGAATCTTTAGCCCAAAGAATCAGGGAAGGCATAAAGAATAAAGAATGGGCCATTTTTTCTTGATTTTCTTGTAACCTTTGACCTCCTGAAAGAGTCTAACCGGTAGACTAAAAACCAGGAGGCTGATCACATGAAAACAACCGGTGATATTACTCTGGTCGCTCCGTGCGGGACACACTGCGCCGACTGCGGGGCCTACAAAGTCAAGGATGCCCCCTCTATGCGGGAAGCAGTTGCTAAAAGGTTACAAAATTTGCAGATAAACTGGAAAGGCGTCCCCTGTCCGGGATGCAGATCAGTCGGGGGAAACTGCCAGTTCATTGACGGCATATGCGCAACTTACACTTGCGTGACCGGACGCGGGCTCGACTTCTGCTTTGAGTGCCCGGACTTTCCCTGCGCTAAATTAAACCCGGCGGCAGACTGGGCCGATGTCCTGCCGCATAATATCAAGCTTTTCAACCTGTGCTGCATTAAAGAGCAAGGTCTGGCCAATTGGCTGGAAAAAGCGTCCGAAATCAGACAAAGATACTACCAGGGCAAAATGATAATCGGGAAAGGGCCTCAGCTCGAATAAAGCCCTTCAGGTAAAGTTGATATTCGATAATTATTAAGAAGGAGCGGAGAAAAATAATGGAAAAGATTAAGGAAAATCTTTGCAAACCAGAGAAACGGCTTGCCGCCGTTTGCGGGTTATTTTGTCCTGCGTGCGGCTTATTTATTGGAACCAAAGAAGATCCGGAAAGGCTTAAAGAGATTGCGGGACGTTTCCAGCGCCCGGTAAAAGAAGTAGAATGCCATGGCTGCCGGTCAGAAAAACGATGCTTTTACTGTCATGAGAATTGTAAAATGGCAAAGTGCGCGGCTGAAAAAAGGGTGGACTTTTGTGGCGAATGCGCGGAATATCCTTGCGCAGAATTGAAAGTGTTTCAAGCCGAATTGCCGCATAGAATCGAGCTATGGGAATCTCAAGAACGCATCAAGAAAGCCGGGTTTGAAAAATGGTACATGGAAATGGTTGAGCACTTCACCTGTCCCGCATGTGGTACTTTAAACTCTGCCTATGACATGGCATGCAGAAAATGCGGCACAACTCCGAGTTGTAGATATGTGAATCTACATAAAGATGAAATCATACAACAACTGGCCAGAAGAAGTAACAACAGGTAACTATTGTGATAAGCATGAGTCCAAAGTCGAAGATCGCTGAAAGAGTCTTGAAGCCTGATATGCCGCTACGCCTGTGCTGCAAATCTTTATACTCGGTGGTAAAACCAATACTTTGTAAGGCTTTTTTGTAGGGGCTTTCCTGGGCCGGCCGGTCGTTAACGGTTTCCACGATTACTTTTTTTAATGGGTTAAACTCATGCGTTAAAAAGTTTTGCAAAAAGCAAAATACGCGGGCACAACTAGAATATACCTATAAAAACGAAAATAGCATCAAATGGTTTTTCTTTAGTGTATTTTTTATAGGTTGTTGCTTACTTTTTGGCCTCGTTGTATTTTTAGACAAGCTAATTCACCATCAAAAAATTACTGTGTTTATCCGACTGCCCAAATGATTACTAAAAGCATGGCCGATGAAACAAGCGACATGGTTGAATTTAATCACTTTCTTTTAAAAACAATATAAAAAGTGGTGCCCCCGGTATTGGAATCCAATTTTATGGTCGCGTTGTGACGTACGGCAATACTGTAGCAAACCGCCAGGCCAAGGCCGGTACCCTCTTCCTTGGTGGTAAAAAAAGGGGTGCCAATTTTATCCACTATCTCCTGAGCAATGCCACAGCCCTGATCTTGTATGGATAAAACCACCTCTGCATCCTCGTTTATAAATGTTCTTATGGTTAACCTGCCTCCCGATTTCATGGCGTCCAGTCCGTTGCGGACCAGATTTAACAGCAACTGCCGGATTTCCTTTTCATCCAGCATCAGGTCAGGCACCGGCTGCAGGTTCAGTTCCAAAATTATGTTTGAGTTTATTGCATCTGCGGTTATTAGCGGGGACAAAGCTTGTATGATGTCGGTGAGATTGTACATTTTATAATCAACGGATCTGTTCTTGGCTAGAGATAGATATTCCTTAATTATTGAATTGGCTCGGTCCAGCTCCTGAATCATTAAATCATAATATTCCTTATATTTCCGGCATTCATCTTTACCGCTCAATATTTGTAAAAAACCTCGCACCGTGGTCATGGGATTTCTTATTTCATGCCCTATACTGGCGGCCATTTCTCCCACCAGGTTCAATCGTTCCAGTCTGGCCATTTCCTTTTCCATTTTTTTTCTTTCGGTTATATCCTCGGCAAACTTTAAAATATGGGTAATCCGGTTCCCGGAATCCCGGAGGGGGGAAAGGTAAGCATTTTCCCAATAAGATTCCCCGTTTTCTTTTTTGCTGGATATTTCGCCTTTCCACTCCTGGCCGGTTTTGACTATTTCCGCCAGCTGCTTTAAAGCCTCGGTCCGGCTACTATAATAATTTACAATCTCTTTGCCTGTAACATCTTCGGGTTTGTGGCCGGTAATCCGTGAAAAACTGTTGTTAACATATTGAATTATACCGTCGGTATCCGCTATTACCACCATGACCGGGCTTTGCTCCACAGCGCAGGACAATACCCGGAGCTGCTCCTCCGCCTTCTCCCGGGAGGCGATTTCTTCTTTCAGAGAGTGCAGGCTCCGGTGTAAATGCCTGCGGTGGCCAGCTTCCATGTTGGTCAGGCTGCCCACAAACCAGCCCATTACATACATCATGCCGATAAAAAGCAAATCTTTTTCCATGGCCTGATAGATATTGAGATTGCCAACTACAAAAACATTATACAGAATTAGGATAAAACTACACAGGGTGGACATGAGCAACCCGCCGGTTTTACCGGTCATGGAAGCGACTACCAGAATGGGCAACAGTAAAATTGTGTCGACGTTTTCAAGACTATTGTTTACTGCCAGCAGGGTGACCACCGTCACCACCAGGGGAAAAGACAAATAAGCTGTCTTGGTTAAAGACATGGTATTAATGTTGCTTAAAAATAAGCCTTTTTTTGTTTGAAATATAAAAACAATACCCAATGTAACCAATCCTGCTAAGATAAAAAAACGGAGATTAATTACAGGATATATTTGAGACGATACATAGAATTTATTGCTGAGGACCAGTGAAGATATCATAATCAATAGGCAAAGCATATGCGTAGTGATCAAATACTCTTGCAGCTCTTTTTCCCTTTGAATCATCTTACCGGTTGTCATGTTTTTTCCACCCTTTTTATGATTGTTTTCAAAGCGAAGAGGTGGAAAATACCACCCCTTAAAACAATTATGGTAAAGTTTTAATTACGCAAATGCTTTTAAATTACTAATCAATTATCTTATTATTTTCTCAGGGCTTCAGGTACCACGGGCTGGTAGTGGGAAATAAGACAAGCGGACGCGGCGGTGACACTGGCTAAAAACAGAAGTGTTGTAACTGTAAAAATAATTAACTTTGACATGATCTTTTTCATTCCACTACCTCCTTTCTTCTTTTTATTGGTATCTTATCTACAAAAGACATTAGTTTATGTCCCCAATTGGTGAGCATAAAACTGATCCACATTAAAGTTAAGGCAATACAGGACTGAATCATTCCGGCATTTTGCCATCGGATCTCTCGGAGAAACAGTGCTAAAACGGTTAACAACATAACAAAGGCAATTGATATTACTTTCAGCTTTCTTCTTCTTAGATGAGATATGATGGGGGCATTGGGAGAATCCATCGGGGCCAGTATTATCATGGTTATCATTCCTACTCCTAAGGCTCCGGCAGACATCATATCAGCAACCTCCTGGCCCAAGCGGCTGAAATAAGAACCCAGCAGAGCAAGCAGGGGAAAAACAGTTATGGTGATGGCGGCACAACGCCAGGGTGAATTGGAATGGGCTCCTCCGGCGCTGTGTCTGAACAATATCGCTGTTACTAGACAAGCCGCGGTACCGGGCAGCACACCTAATATTACTCCTAACATAAGTGTGAAAACAATATTCAAAAGGTTTAAAGCCAGTACCTCAATAACATAAGCCAGAACGGTTTCTTGCTCTGCCGGAAGGCCGGTTTTTCGGCTCAGATAACCGGCCCAGCTCCTGCTAAAGGCAAGATAGCTCATATTTTCCACATACCTTCCAATGGTTTTCTGTACTTGGAGACCAATAGGGCAATGGCAATCATGATAACAGCTTGTGACAACCCGGTTAACATCCACGTATAAGTGTCAGATATTAATTGGTTTATGTCTACTTTAATAAGAATGCTAAATAATTCATTTAAGGGAACCTCTAGCAACGCCAACAGAGCAAAACTGACGAAAGAAACCATAAAGCTTGTGGAAGGCGGTACCCGGGTGGTTCTTGCGATAAACAAAGTGATCAGCAAAATCCCCGCCAAGGTATGCAGTCCAAAGGTAAAAGGTAAGCTCCTTACAATGTAAATTATTACGGTCAAGATACTGGCGAAAACCAGAATCACTCTCCAGCGCAGTTTCACCCTTGCCAAGGCCAAGCTGCAGGCAACAACACCAGCAATTTCAGGAATTCCCTGTACAAAAAATAAAAGTATTTGTAGCATCTTACACCTCGTAAAGTAGCACCAAAGAAGTCAATAAGCGCTATTCAATGTATTCTCCACATACCCTCCATGGGAATTCGTTTCTTTGCTATCAACAGCGCCATAAGCACCAATAGCATGCCTTGGAGAAGGCCCAATCCTTTCCACAATAAATAATCAGACATAATAATACTAATATCAGCTTTTAATACAATTGCCGATAATTCCATTATTAATCGTTCTAATAAACCAAGAATGGCAAAACCAACAAAAGAGACCAGGAAGCTTGAAGATGGCGGCACCCTGGTGGCCTTGGTCATAAACATAACCAGCAGCAGAATGCCCGCAATCGTATGTAAACCAAAGGTTACCGGTATATGCCTGATCAGATAAATAATTACCGTAAAAATTGGTGCTATTGTCATTATGATCTTCCAGCGTAATTTGACACTTGCCACGGCCAGACAGCAAGCAATAAGTCCAACCGATTCAACAGTGCCTGACATTAAAAATAGCAAAAATTCAGATACTTCGTGAAAAATATTCATATAAATACAACCATTGCTATTAAATTTAACTATTCGCTTTATTCTACAGCTTTTTTGAATCTCCTATCAGAACTAACCATATTTCGATCGCAAATTATGACAGAAATCTCCAAAATTTAATTTTATAAGTAAGAATGAATCCCCGTTATTTTGGCACCAGAAAATTATGTTTTTTAGAAAACTTTGATGAATATACTGATAGTTGTAAAATCATAACACAATCAGATATGGTATGCCGTTTGCTATTAAAAATTCTAAACCATTTAGAATCACCGGAGGTGGGCAGGGATTTTGCTTCGTCGACGAGCTGTTGAAGGTTTATCAATAAACCAGTTAAAAATTGGGCAAATCAGGGATGTTGTCCATAATCTCGCGCATGGTAAAGGAGAGGCAGGGGAATTTCCCGGAATGAACCGGTTCGTTTTCCTGATAGACTTCCAGTAACTCATATCGTTGCCCCGTCAACACATATTGTTCAAGCAGCTCATTATTGATATCCACGATCCAATATTCCGGAATGAGATATTTGGCATAGGCGTGCAATTTTTGCCGCCGGTCGCGTTTGGCCGAGAAGGGCGACAGTACCTCGACGACCAGGTCGGGCGGCCCTTCAATGCCCCGTTTTGTGACGATGGACAGCCTGTTGCGGTGGATCATGGCTATATCCGGCTGGCGCACCTCCGTCTCCGACAGGATCAGATCAATTGGAGCCGAAAGAACAACATAATCCCGCAAACAATCCTGCATCACACGATGCTCGATCTGCTGCACTACAAACTGGTGCAGCGCATTTGGGCCCGGTGTCATGGCTTCCAGCCGTCCATCGTTTATTTCGTAGCGCATCCCGTCATCCGGCAGATTTGCGTAGTCCTCATATGTCACAGGTTGTTCTCTGACCAAGCAATCCGGCCTCACAGTTTTGCCTTTTCCCATAGCCAGATTCCTCCTTATCAGATTTATTACCAATTATATCAAACTGCCCTTTACACTTTCAATCCTCGCAACGGTCTAAAAGCAAGGTATCCTTTCCATACCAGGCATTACCTCTCATGACATTGCTCGTACTCCAAATTGATGTTCATTTTGCAGATAGTCCATGGTTTTCTTTGCACTTTGGAGCTACAGCTCGTGCTTGTTATCTTGCCGTTCCACTTCGGTAGATACATTATAGTCCTTGCTCTGACGTAGATAGGAAATTTGAGGCAACCCCAAAGTGGATACTATAAGGCCAAAGAATATCACTAATCCTCCCACCCATTGAAGCATTGAGAGCTGTTCACCAAGAATAATTTGAGCAGTTAGTAAGCCGGTGACAGGAACAAGCAGCGAAAGCGGAGCCACTTTACCGGCGGGATAGCGCGCAAGCAGCCCGCTCCAGGTCCCAAAGCCGAACAATGTGGCACCAAAAGTAAGGTACAATACGGCAAACACCGACAGAGCATCCAGATTTGTGAGGGCATTCCAAACCGCTTGGGGCGTGTCCAGTATCAACGCAAGCGCTAAAAGCGGAAGGGGAGGTATGAGGCTCGCCCAAACAACCATACTCAACATGTCCAGCCGTTCTCCACGGGAAGCTGCTTGATCAACTGCATACCTAACGATGATGTTGGAAATACCCCAAAAGACGGCTCCGAGAAGCGTCAGGAAAAAAGCAAAGACCGGGATTGCCGAGACACCAACAGTATCAACATTTCCGCCTATGAGGTAAAGTCCCACAGCGGCAACTACGAGCCCCACCAACTGCGATCCCATTATTGACTCCCGCAGGAATATCGCTGCAAACAGAAGAGTAAATAAAACTTGAGACTGTAGGACCACGGACGCTACACCGGCCGGCATACCAATATCCATGGCATAGAATAGGCAACCAAACTGACCAACACCCACAGTCAGTCCATAGGCAACACAATAGCGAAACTCCACTGCAGGGCGACGTATAAAGGCTACCGCCGGTAACGCGGTGAGGGTAAAACGCAGAGCGGCCAGCAACATCGGCGGTACGCCGCCGAGACCCAATTTTATGACCGTAAAGTTGGCACCCCAGACGGTGACTACCAGCAGTGCAAGTACATAGTCGCGTGAACTTATTGCAATTCTTTTGTTCTTCTCGTATTGTGCCATCCTTTATTATTTCCTTTCTACCTTGCCTTCCTTTTCCCGGCGAGTTCTATAGATGCCTTGCCAATATTCCTCCATTCGATTCTCTATTTTTTTGCGGCTGCCATCCAGGGTGTATCCATCGTTTGAAAGGTTTTGTATTAAAATAATACTCTTGATGTTAATATAATCATATTTTCGCGTTGTTCCTTCGACTTCCTTCACTGGCTGAATAGATTTCCAGCAAAGGAAGGTAGTTGGAACAGTTTTCTTTAGAAGCCTAATCGATGGAATTTATATATATTTGTATTATAATATTTTGGAAAGTTGTTGTTTTAGGACTGTTACTTTTGCATGGAGGTTGTTATTATGTTTTTTAAATACCACGCCCTGGGTAACGATTACATCGTTATTGACCCGGCTAAGACCAGCATCAATTTAGATAAGAATGCCATTAGGCTTATTTGCCACCGCAATTTCGGAGTAGGTTCAGACGGGATACTGTACGGCCCGCTATATACAAAAGGCAACCCGGGATTAAAAATTTTCAACCCGGACGGCAGCGAAGCGGAAAAGAGTGGCAACGGAATACGAATTTTTTCCAGGTATCTTGTTTACGCAGGCTATGTATACGAAAAGAAGTTTTTCCTTGAGACGCTGGGCGGAAGAGTGCTGGTGGAAGTGCTTGATGACAGCGCCAAACTCATAAAGGTTGATATGGGAACCGTAACATACGAAAGTACGCTGGTGCCCGTTAAAGGCAGGCCGCGGGAAGTCATAAACGAAGATTTGTCTATTGGCGGGGAAACCTTTCGCGTAACCTGCCTGTCAATCGGCAACCCGCACTGTGTAATCCCCCTGAGCGAGATATCGAGGAATCTGGCGCTCAAGTTTGGACCCAAAGTGGAGAACCATGAACTGTTCCCCAACCGGATCAATATGCAATTGTTAAAAGTAATAGACAGAAATAACATCCAAATTGAAATTTGGGAGCGCGGAGCGGGATATACCATGGCTTCAGGCAGCAGCAGCTGCGCGGCGGCAAGCGCGGCGCATAAACTGGGGTTAGTGGATAACGTAATCAAGGTGCACATGCCGGGGGGGCAAATCGATATCGAAATAACAGAAAGTGGTCATGTATACATGACCGGTCCCGTCACCGGCGTGGCTGAGGGTAAAATCGCCCAAGACTTACGGGATCAGGTAGAGAAGCACAGAGGGAAATATGTTTGAAGGCAAGCAGCTTAATACGCTTGTACTATTTAAACTCCAAGATGGGAATACCAAATGTCGAGATCAATTGCTTAACATTTTCCACCGTCACATCGTCGGGTGTCGTGAAGGTATGATCTATAACGATTCCCACGGCATTAAATTTCTTTCGGCCAAAATCATGATACGGCAAAATTTCAATGCCCTTCACCAGCGTATTTTCCCGTAAATACCGGCACATGTTCTCAATGTTTTGCTCCCCCGCGTTGATTTCTTTAATAAGAGGAACTCTAACTATTACATTGGGATGAATCCGGGATACCGCAGCAATATTTGTTAAAATGGCCCGGTTGCTTACTCCCGTTAGTTCTTGATGGATACAGTCGTCCATATGCTTAATGTCCATGAAAACGCAATCCAAAAACGCAAATATATCTTTTACCTGCCGCCAATTGAAATATCCGCAGGTTTCAACGGCCGTGTCAATACCTACTCGTTTACATGCCATGGCCAGTTCTCGTAAAAAATGGGCCTGGGCAAAAGGCTCCCCTCCGGAAAATGTGACTCCGCCCCCGGATTCCCGGTAGAAAATAGCGTCGCGGTTGATTATTTTCATGACTTCTTCGACAGTTACCCGCGAGCCTATTTTCTTTCTGGCGCCTGTGGGGCACACTGCGCAGCATTGGCCGCAATCACGACACTTTTCCCTAGTAAACACAGCGGGAGATCCGGCATTGACTGCAATT
The DNA here is from genome assembly GCF_900113335.1 of Desulfotruncus arcticus DSM 17038. Classification (GTDB taxonomy): domain Bacteria; phylum Bacillota; class Desulfotomaculia; order Desulfotomaculales; family Desulfallaceae; genus Desulfotruncus; species Desulfotruncus arcticus. The sequence continues at coordinate 70,031 of NZ_FOOX01000012.1, read as the reverse complement.
GCCCCGGCGTCACACACCCGGGCACAGCGACCACAACCACTGCATTGTTCGCTGAAAAATACGACCTGGGGGCGGCTGTTCCACGATTCGGGATTGGCGCACCACCTGCATCTTAGCGGACAGCCTTTGAAAAACACAACGCTTCGGATACCGTCGCCGTCATGTATTGACCAACGCTGAATTTGAAAAATATTGCCACCAGACATTGCTCATTTACACCACCAATTAGAGATTAACTGCTAAATTGTTTCATAAGTCGTTCTGGCAATAATTGCCTCCTGAGCCTCGCGGGAAAGGTTGATAAACTGCGTGCTGTAGCCTGCCACCCTAACCAGCAAGTCCCGGTATTCCTCCGGATGGGCCTGGGCTTTTCTTAATATCTCGGTAGAAATGACGTTAAATTGCACGTGGAAAGCGCCAAGGGCAAAATAAGCCCTGATCAACGAAGCCAAATTCTTTAGATTTCTTTCCGAACGCAAAAATTCAGGTGCAAACTTGACATTAAGAAGCGTGCCGCCGGAATGTACGTCATGATTTATTTTCGCCGCCGACCGCATGGCAGCGGTTGGACTGGTAAGGTCAGTTCCCGCGTGAGGTGAAACACCCTCGGTCAATGGGGTCTTTGTTTTTCTGCCGTCCGGGGTGGCACCGATCACGCTGCCGGCGGGAATATAATTGGAGATACCCATAAACGCCGAATTAAACGGAGATCCGAAATAATCTCGATACGACCTGACCTCTTGATGATAAAAATCGGTAAGCTCAACTGCTATTGCGTCGACATAGTCGTCGTCGTTACCATATTTGGGGCAGGCAAGAGCCGCCCTTCTCAACTCCTCATAGCCTTCCCAGTTGGCGTCAAGTGCCGCATTTAGCTCTTCTAAAGTGTATTTTTTGTCTTCGAATACCAATTTTTTAATTACCGCCAGGGAATTGGCTGCATCGGCCACGCCAATGCCAGTGAGAACCGGTCCCACATTATACCTGGCCCCGCCTTTACTGAGGTCTCTCCCTTTTTCCAGGCAGCCGTCTACAAGCATGGAAAGATAAGGTCTCGGCACCATTTCAGCATGCACCTGCTGCGCCGTTACCGTTCCGATTACCGAATGCTTGATCAAATTAGCCAGCTGCTTGTAAAAAGCCGTCTTGACTTCTTCATAGCCGGTAACTGGGGAACCGGGCTTTTCCTTAAGTCCCATTTCTTTTCCCGTGATCCTGCTTTTACCGCTATTTAGCGCATATTCGAGGGCGGCGGCCAAATTAATATTCACTGCCGCCGTCCACTCGCCAACCTTTCTAAAATGCGGCACTACGCACCCACAGTTGCTCCAGTCCCGTGCGTCTTCCGGCGCGAGACCCGCCGCCAGCAGCATATCCGACCCGATCCGGTCGTTGTGTACCGCGGGAAAGCCCGTTCCGGCGCTAATCAGTTTGCATACCGCCAGTAAGAATTCTTCCGGAGCATCCGGATGGATTCGCACGCTGAGGCCCGGCTGGTGTGTCCTGACATTTTCGGTAGCCTTTAGACACATATGGGAAAGTTCGTTGGTGGCGTCACGCCCGTCCCGCGTTCTCCCACCGACGGTTAAATTCTGAAAAGAATTGTAGCCCGCAAAAAATTTCGCGGTATTGCTGGAAATAGCCCATACCCATTCAGAAAGTTTGATCCAAAGGCACTCAATCAATTCCTGGGCCTTTTCCCCGGTAATAGTGCCATTTTTAAGGTCATTCGCCAAGTAGGGATACATATATTGATCAAACCTGCCCAAGTTGAGCGCCAGCGAGTTTTCAGACAAGATTGAGCCGAGTTGAGTAAACCAAACCGACTGGATAGCCTCATAAAAGTTTTCCGGAGGATATTCCGGCACCTTCCCGCAAACCTTGGCCACTTCCAGCAGTTCCTGTTTCCGGATAATGTTTGTTTCCTGCTGCGCCAATTGGGCCGCCTTCTCCGCATAACGGCGAGCAAGGATAATAATTCCGTCGCAAACCAATACGGCCGACCGGTAAAAGTCGATTTTTTCCAGCGCTTCCGCCGTGATGGGCTCCAAGTCCTGAAGATTTTTTAGCGCTTCATTTTTTAATCCCCCAAACCCTTTTTTAAAAAGTACATCCTGATAGTCAGCGGTAATTTCACCGACGGCGCTCCGCCACTTGGAGTCATTGTCGATAATACCGGTATCGATCAGGATTTTCGCAGTTTCTTCGTTGATGCGGGAAAGGAAAGTTTCCTCCAGGGACTTGCCTTGCCAGTAGGGAAAAATATCCCGGCGAAGCACCTGCTTGGCTTGATCGTCAATACTATACGGGTCTTGATTCCGGCTTTCGAACGAATCCATTTCCTCGTCAACCCATTTCCACGCATATTCCGGACAGATAATGCCTGTTCTCCTAAATTCGCCGATGGACCCAACAATTAGTTCGTTATCGAAAATAGTTACCGGAATACTTTTACATACCTCGTTAAACGCTTTGGCCCTTCTGATAATAACAGATTCACCTTCTGTATTTTTGTGGGATGCCGTAAAAATAACAGCTCGTTCAACGCTTATAGACGGTTTGGCATTGAGATAAGACCTGATAAAGCTTTTAACCCGATCGCTGGACATGACCTTCGCCTCCTTATTACCTGGATTGGTTTAAATATGCAGCCAGGATAGCGCTTGCATCCGCCATATGCCTGCGCAGTATGTCATGCGCAATTTTGATATTCTTTTGCGCACAAACATTTAACAACTCCCAGTGCTCTTTCTGTGACTTCTCCTGATAATTCATGGTGGACAAGTAAAAACGCATATACCGTTCAACATTGTTGTGCATGACCTGTATAAGCGAAAGAAGCTTGGGCCTGTTTGCCGGCCGGTAAAGAGCTTCATGAAACAGCCGGTTCAGTTCGCTCCAACGGCTGCTGTCTGTTTCATCGTCAAGTTGTTTTAATATTTCTTCCGCTGCGGCCAAATCCGCCGCAGTTAAATTAGGTATGGATAGTTCCAATGCCCCCAATTCAAGAAACAACCGGATATCAAATATTTCGCGGGCTTCGTCTGCCGATAATTCGCTAACAACGGCCCCCCGGTTGGGATAGAACTTTACCAGACCCTCAGCTTCCAGATTTTTTAAAGCTTCCCGCAGCACACTCATACTTACATTAAACCGTGCGGCTAATTCCTCTTGTTTAAGCTGCAATCCTCCGGCGAATTCTCCGGATAGAATCTTATCCCGGAGAATGTTGGTAATCATGCCGGGCAGGGTGCGATATGGAGTTTTACCCGGAGTAATTAAATTGTATTTGCTCATATTTCAACTATACTATTATTTGCTAAATGTTTAAATTTTTTTTCGAAAGTATACAATATACATCATAAAATAGAGAACGGTTTCATTCAATTTCATAATCTTTTATGAATGATAATATTGGCAAAATTTTTGACCGGTTTTCTAATCATCTGCCAAATATTAATGTAAGGCTTAACCTGCCCTAGTTAACTAAAAAGTTAACTTTCACCCATCGCCATCGATAGTAACCAACTGGTTGTCTTTTATCATCTTTAACACGCCGGGAACGTTAGCGACCGCGGCAAAACTAATTTAATTGATGTGAACTTTGCTAGAATGTAAAAAAGGACTTCAAGCATTATCTTTCAACTTGAAGTCCTCTTAATTTGATTTTACGTACCATCTGAAATTCTTTTAAGATTGAAATGGGTTACTTGGATTGCGTTGTTGTAGAATATCTTCCATCCGCTTATGCACTGCAGCATTATACTCAGGATGCGTAAAAATATAAAAGCGTTCCTCTCTGATAGCTTGGAAGACGTGGTCGGCAGCGTGCTGAGGAGACATTCCAGCCTGTACGGCTTGATGCATATACTGCACTATGGCTTCTTCTTCGGGAGTCAGGATCCTTGTTGTTTCGTTTTGTAGTTCGACAGGGCGATTACGCTCCGCTTCCATAATTAGCGTCTTTACAAATCCCGGACACAAGACGGAGGCTTTAACTTTGGCGTTTAGATGTGCCAGTGAATGGTAAAGTTGTTCCGATAATGCTACCACTGCGTGCTTCGTTACACCGTAAGCCGAAAGGCCGGTCGTCAATCCCGCTATAGAAGCTGTATTGACGATATGCCCCTGGGTATCCTGGGCCAGCATAATGGGAACAAATGCGCGTAGTCCATGAATAACCCCCCATAGATTTACGCCAATTATCCATTCCCAATCGGCAAGAGTACTTTCCCAAATTGTGCCGACCGTGCCTATCCCGGCATTGTTAAATAACAAATGGACGGCTCCAAAGGTGTCCATCGTCTTTTGGGCAAGCGCCTCAACGTCACTTGCTTTAGAAACATCCGTACGGACAGCCAGTACCTTGGCGCCTGAAGCTTGTAACTCCTTTTGGGTTTGAAATAAGGCCGGTTCCTCAATGTCGGCCAGAACAACCTTCATGCCTTCCCGGGCGCAGCGCTCAGCTAATCCCCGGCCGATGCCGCTGGCTGCACCGGTAATAACGGCAATCTTGTCCTTGAATTCCTTCATGGTTAATCCCCTTTCCATTCATAATTTAATCAGTCGAGTTATATTTTATATTATTTGTCATTTATTTCAATAAGAATTATTAATTGAGGACTTTTTTCCAAGAAGGGGTGTCCCCATCTTAATCCCCAATTATCAAATTTGTTAAATATATACCTTTCCTCCATCACCATCAACAGTAACTAACTGACTGTCTTTTATCATTTTCATCACGCCCGGAATATTCACCACCGCCGGAATGCCGTACTCCCGGGCTACGATGGCCCCGTGGGACAAAAACCCTCCCGTCTCCACGACAATGGCTGAGGCCCTTAAAAACAGGGGGGTCCAGCCCGGGTCCGTCGACGGAGTCACCAGCACATCCCCGGCCTGGAGTTTTTCCCCTTCATCGGGGTGGCCAATTAATCTGGCTGCCCCGGAAGCCCTTCCAGCAGCCACCCCCATACCTGCCAGGGCATTACCAGAACTGCGGGTGACGGTTTCACTAAACTGAGGAGCTTCATCAATAATCAAGTCGGGGGAGGAAAGTGCCCCCAATTCTTCTCTCCTGGCCTTGCGCTCGCCCACCAGGACGTCCAGTCCCCTGCCGTCCCATTCCCCTTTCAGTATGGAGAAAATTTCATTCCAGGCACAGTGGTATATATCGGCCTGCTCTGCGAGAATTCCCCTCTCTGCCAGTCGACGCCCTGTCTCCTGGAATATAATGCGCTCGGGCTCGTATAGCTTGATCAGCATGGACTTGGCCATTTCTCTGAGTTCCGCTCCTTTTATGGCCTGTTTTAATAAATTGTTAATCAATCCGCGTCTATAAAAAGGAACTTTTTGGTTTACTTCCTGCCTGGCCTCGTTCGCTTTCTCTTTTTGCCGGGCTTTTATTTTGCCTGTATCGGCGGTTTCTATGGTGCTCCTGAGGACATTTAAAAGGTAAGAAGGGTCGTCTCGCCAACGGGGGTTGATGATATCCATTTCGTATATTCCCCGGTGCCCATATTCCGCCAGAAAGTCCCGAAATGACTGCCTGAACGGGGATTCCTCCGGCAGTACTTTTTCCCACCGGAGAGGATCGAAGGTTGCGCCGGTAAAAAACCGCCGGGCGGCGGCATCCCCGCGGGCGATTGTGGCCAATTCCACCAGGCGGTAGCCCTGCTGTGCGCTGGTGATGTCCCCTCCCCCTGCCATCAGGGCGTTGGCCATGGCTTTACCTTTACCGGGAAAAAATTTTTCCAGTGCTTTTACAAGTAGACTCATATCGGCAAAACCGGTAAAGGTTGCTAACACAGGATAAAATTCTACGATTGCATTTCTAATCTCAGCAGATTTATTGAGCAAATCTTTGTCTGCCAGGTTCTTGAAATTCTCTTTTAAAAAAGCCCCTGTCAAACCGTTGACATTTTCAAAAATTTTTGGCGCATTCTTTTTGATTTTTAGTCCATTAGGAATTGTTTTCAACAAGCGCACCAACCTTTTAAATCCTTTAATTCCACGATAAGGGCTTTTTTCGCTGATCTTTATTTCCGGCTGGTGCCCTCCCAAAGACTCGTTCATTTGCCGGGGTTTGAAACCAAAAGCATCATAAAAAAGCCATTGCATATAGGATATGTTAGTATAGGCCCGGCCTTGATATAATCTGATTTGCCGGAAACCGGAGAGGTTTTGATAACCGAATTGCTTCATGACAGATTTGAGAGGTACTTTCCATAATTTTTCCAGGAAGCTCCAGTTGAGGGTCGACTGAACCATGGGCATGGTATCTCTTAAGTTGGCATTAGACCACATGTCCGGCTGGTTTTTAATTTCGTCAAAAGTATATCTGGGCAGCGCCGTCACCGGCCTGGCCTGAACCAGGGAGAAATCCCGGCCATCAAACACCCATTCAATATCCTGGTGCTGTTCCCCGCCGCCAAGGGCATCGTAAACCCGTAGAATAAGCAGATTCAGTTTATGTATATCTTTATCTGCTAAAACCTGGATTACCGCTGAACCGGCTGAACCAATAAATTCCGTTCCACCGTCTTTTGCGGCAACGGTTTTTCCTTCTTTGCGACCAATTCTCTTCTCCGCTATCGTCCACCGCTCCGGAACCTCCCACCGAAAGTCCAGACGGTATTCGTCCGGTTCCACAGCGCCGCTGACAACACTTTCGCCCAAACCGAAATTGGCGTTTATAAGCGTGACACATTCCCGGCCGGTGCGGGGGTCGCAGGTGAAGCCGATTCCGGCGGCAACGGCCTCCACCATTTCCATGATTACCACGGCCGGGAACACCTCGTCATCTTTAACGTTCATTTTCCGCCGGTAAGCAACGGCCCGGGGTGTCCATAAGGAGGCGTAACACCCTTTAATGGCGGATAATACGTTATCCAGGCCCCGGACATTTAAGAATGATTCGTGGATCCCGGCAAAGGACGCCCCGGCAGTGTCCTCGGCTGTGGCCGAAGACCGGACGGCCAGCGGTTTTTTTAGGATTCCGGTATTTTTCAGCTTAGAGGTCAGTTCTTCCAGCATATACTGAGAAATATGGCCGGCCTTGATTTTTTCCCTAATCAGAAAAAGTTTTTCCTCAGTCCCCTTTTCTCCAATATTACCAATGGTTATACTTTGGGCGATGTTCCCCACGGTTTCAAGCAGGTTATTCTCTTCCCAAAAAGCCCGGTATGCCCCGGCTGCAAGAACCCCTCCCGCGGGAACCCTGAATCCGTACCGCACAAGCCTGCTCAGGTTCCATCCCTTACCCCCGACTGCCTCCACCCCGGCTTGATAAGCCTCGGGCCAACTGAAAAAGAACGCTCCGCAACTCTTTTCCATGGTCATCCTCCCCTTTGGCAATAAATTTAGAACCTATTACTCGTTATCACTCTCCCTATTTCCGGCTCCGTTTAGAAAAAGATCCAAAATCATGTTAATGCCGTCATCTATCGGAAATAATTCCGGATGAGTCAGCCAGACAACAGCTGCATTACTATGCATTGATTCCAGGTGGGCGGCAAGGGCCATACTGTCTATATCCCGCCTGATTTCCCCTGTTTCCTTACCGAGCTCTATAATAGGTGCCAGAACATCTCTAAAGCCGCTACTCAAACTTAGATCCCAATCCCTTATGACTTGAAATACTTTTTGCATCCGGTAAGTATAATATCTCTCATAAATTTCCTTGTTTGATTCAAACTGCATCCACTCCAACGACTTGCGCAGCGCCGCGGTTAAGCGTGACCTGGTATCCGGTAATTGCAGCACGAGCCTGAGCGCCTCAGGCCCCTGCTCCCTTATTATCCTTTGCACATATTCACATATAATGGCTTCTTTAGCCGGGAAATGATTATAAATAGTTCCCAAGGCAACGTCGGCTTCTTCCGCTATTTGCTCAACCGTAGTTTGATCAAACCCCTGCTTGTTATATAACGCCATGGCAGCAGCTATAATTTTATTCTTTGTTTCTTCCTTTCTTCTCTCAGTGCGGTTTCTTTTATTTAGTTTCATTTTTCTCCTTTTGTAGTTATTATATTATTGAAGTGACTATAATATTAAATTTATTACAATCTACCACATTGTGTTGTTAGTGTCAATTATAATAAAAAAATATGAAAGTAAAGAAACAGAAGGAAGCAAGGGAACGGTTCTCTTGCTTCCTTTTTTGTGTGTGGTAGTCTAAAACTTTGAGAGTGATGCATATGTCAAGAAAGGCTAGAGAAAAAAGTGAAAGCGGGATATACCATATTATACTTAGAGGGGCCAACAGGCAGGAGATCTCAGAGGGATGAGATAATATCGTAAATTAAGAAGATAGAAGGCCTGACACAACGGCAAGCAGCCTGGATTTTAGGTGTTTCACCAATTTGATATTTAAGACCCAAGGAAGCAAGAAAACCGTCCCTATGTTTCGGAAATCATAATGAGAGAACGGTTTATCTTTTCGAAGTCTTTTCAAATTCCAACGTCTGACTCTTGACTCCCGACTACTGAATTCTGAATACCTGAATGCCGGTATCTATTTCGTTAGCGTATCCCACCAACTCCATATACCCGGTTCCAAAAATTTCTCTCACCTTTTGGTTTGTTACTGTTTCTTCTCCCGACATAAAGCAAGCACCCTCCCAAATGGCCTGTAAAGGCCCGATTATAGGTGCCTCCTGCGCATTAAAATAAGGACATACCTTCATTTTCATGTAAAACTCAGGAATAACGATCTGCCACTCCAAAGGATAAACGGCTTTTGTGAGGGGACTCTTCCAGTACTTAACGGGATAAAACTCAACACCTCTGGTGAAAAAAACATTCCCGCCGTAGTCAATGAGATTGGCAAATTGGTTAACTAAACTGCTATCTTTTATGGAATAAAACTTTTGTATTAGCAATTCCCGCCCGTCATCCAGCTGAATTCCAAACCAATCCCAGCCTATTTTAAAGGTTAAAGTAGAGCTCCTTCCCCACTGGTGGTCAAACCACCCGGTCCCGGTTACGTTTTCTACCACCCAACCGTTTCCAACACGCCCTTCCACCCGGTTGCGGGGAAAGGAATAATAAAACAGCTGGTCTGGTTTTCCGTCCCCGCCAATTAAGGCAATGGGTTTTTGAGGAACAAAATTAAGGTCGATTTTTACTTCCTCTTCGGCTAAATGAGCAACAAAACAATCTTCCGACCGGTTGACAAAATATAAGTAATTGTCACCGTACATAAGGCGGGTTGGCATTTTTTGCACATAAACATTTTCCAGTTTCTTGTGTGGATGGGGCAGCTGATGTTGCAAGAGATTATGGAAAAGTTTCCACATTCTCTTATCCAGGGGATCGAGAAGCAAATCGTAGGGAATAAAGAACAGCATGTAAACTGCCGCATTTGTGTCCAGAAGAGAAAAGGCCCTGTGTGTATACCTGTTTAAATCCACCAGGGAAAAAATTAAATAATGGCCTTTAAACAATCCCGGCGCTCCAATACGAAAAAAAGATGCCATTGTCGCATAATTCCCGCCCTGATCCCCTTTTAAAAACGCGAAGTAATACCACCATTCAACGTTGGAAGACGGGTGTGGCCCCGCATCACCCGGGAGCATAATTTTCCCGGAGCTAAACTTTGGTTGAAATTTCCCCATGAGATCACCCTTTTTAGTTCTTCCTTTAAGATATGGGGAAATGTAATTTTTGGTTACAAAACCAATTAGTTGTGGATTTAACCATCTGATAAATGTTGAGAAGTGATTTCTAAAAGCAGGTTTCCTTTGGTGGCACTAAGCCATTATTTCCGGGAGTCGGGAGACAGAAGTCGATCCCAGGCTTCCCGAAATGACAAGTGGTTTAGGGGTTGTGACAGATTCGACGCAAAGGTTTTATCCGGTTGATACAATTAAAGACGCGGGCGGTCAAATTGAAGATATACTGGGGACCAGTCCCGAATTTTTCATCACGCTATAGGCTAACCGGTCTTCTTGCGGAACAAAAAGCATATTGTCAATATTGAGCGGCTTACCGGCCCCGGATAAGTTTTTTAATTCTCCTTTTTCTATAGCTTCCCGGATTTTAGATTCGGCAATTTTACCAATAATTTCAAACACAACCATTCACCAAACTTTTAGTAGTTTTTTGGGTAGACCATGATCCTCTGTCTCATTTCCTTTTTCTTTCTTTCAGTCCTGCTTTCATCGGGCCTACCTCTTGGTTCCATCACTGCACCTCCGAGCTGCATTAAATAAATACAGAAGAAACAAATTATAATATTATACAAACTACATAATTACACATTGTATAACCATTACTGATATTTTCTCCCATAGTTATTAATCTGTCAATACCCATTAATTAACTTATCCCGCAGGAAAGGTCACTTTACATAAGCGCCGGACACAATGAATCCAATGCAATGAAACACAGTGGAATCTGTGGAGTCCTTTATTGCCGGTCTTTCAATATTTTAATCAATCAAAGTAAAACAACATTAGGCAACTAAAAAAACACATTAATTAACACAAAGTTAATGGATTATCGATACTCATTTAACGTTGCTTCTTTATTCTATTAATAATTAAAAACATTTTTATGAAAGAGAGGGTATATTTATGGAAAAAGCCAGACTGCTCATTATTCCGTTAACAGCAATACTTATCATGTTTCTCTTGGCCGGGTGTGGAAACTCAAATACATCAAAAGATTCAGCACAAGCAAAACAGGAAAATCAACAGGAAACCAAACAAAACAATGAGAATAGGGAACTATCCATTATGACTTGGGAAGGTTATGTAACGGATTCATTAATCGACGCTTTTGAAAAAGAAACCGGAATCAAGGTTAATGTCACCTATATTTCCGACAACAATGAAATTATCGCCAAATTGCGGGCCACAGGCGGTGAAGGATATGATCTTATCCAGCCATCTATCGATAATATCAAAAGCGCGCAGACACAGTTTAAAATCTACCAGCCAATAGATATCTCTAAAGTAAAAGTAATGGATAATTTTGAACCTTCACTTTTAAAAGCCGTGCAAGCGGAATCAACAGTTGACGGAAAATTATATGCTTTGCCTTACGTCTGGGGCACCTCAGGCATAGTGGTCAATACAAAATATGTAAACAAAAAAGACCTTTCCTATCAAGACATTTATGACGATCAATGGGCCGGCAAAGTAACAACCAGATATGCGTTTCCAACTTTTGTCGGAGCAGCCTATGGTCTTGGAGTAGATCTTTTCGGTGATGAAATTTGGAATAATCCTGATAAGTATAATGAGGCCATGGATAAGACATTAGACTATTTAATTAAAGAGAAAAAGAATATAAAAACTTACTGGACAACCAGACAGGGACATATTGATTTAATGCAAAACGAAGAAACTGTGATTTCACAGGGCTGGGACGGCACCGGCTGGTTGTTAAACAAACAGAACCCTGATATTAGATTTATCGCACCAAAGGAAGGCGCGTTAGGCTGGATTGACACTTATGCCATAAGCGCAGGCGCAAAAAATATAGCTGAAGCTTATGACTGGATCAATTTCACAATGAATGCCCAGTGGGGCGGGCAGATATCCTCTGAAGGAGGTTTTCTGTCCGCAGCCAAAGGTTTTATGGATTACCTGCCCAAAGAACAAAGTCAAATGGTAAAAGAAAGCTTTCCGCCTGAAACAATTGCCAATATTAAATGGTATCCTTCTCAAAATGAATGGAATGTCAAAAAAAATAGCGAAGTAGTTGAAAAACTTAAAGCCGCCAAGTAGTTCCTATTAACTCTAAATGCAAAATATGTATAGATTAGGTGAGGTTTATTCCTCACCTAGATTTTATTTTTCGCCGGGTATGCCGAACTCAAACACACTACCGGCAATTGTTTATTTCCATTTTACCCGCACCTGCAATGTACCTGTCTAACTCAATTTAATCAAGGAGAGTTTTAGATGAATACAGATACCTATGATGTGGAAATGAAAAATGTTTCCAAATATTTTGGTGCATTTAAGGCTGTTGACAATGTAAGCGTTCAAATTCCCAAAGGTTCCTTTTTTTCAGTTCTCGGGCCAAGCGGCTCCGGGAAAACCACCATTCTGCGATTATTATCCGGCTTTGAACATCCCGACGAAGGTGACATTATTTTAAACAACCAAGTCATTAACCATTTGCCTCCCAACCAACGGCCTACCAATTTAATTTTTCAAAATTTGGCTTTATTTCCAAACATGAATGTTTTCGATAATGTAGCCTTTGGTCTTAAACAGCGCAGGCTTTCAACTTCAGAGATAAAAAATAAAGTATTAAATATGCTGGAAAGAACCGGAATTAAAGACCAGGCCAAGAAAAAAATCAGCCAGCTCTCCGGGGGACAACAGCAGCGTGTAGCCATAGCCCGGTCACTCGTCCTTGATCCCGCCGTACTTCTACTTGACGAACCACTTTCTGCTTTAGACTTGAAACTAAGAGAACATATGCGCATTGAGCTGAAAGAGATTCAGCAACGGGTAGGAGCCACTTTTATTTATGTTACCCATGACCAGGAAGAGGCCATGGCAATGAGCGACAATATTGCAGTGATGATCAACGGAAAAATAGAACAAACCGGTTCACCCCGGGAATTGTATTCTTCTCCGGCTTCAGCTTTTGTTCATGCTTTCGTGGGAGAAAGCAATAGATTCTACGGTGTCCTAAAAGAACAAAACGAACATTACCTCAAAACTAAAGTTAAATCATTAGAAATAAATGGCCTGGCCAAGGATAGTTTTACCGGACCAGAACATGTTTTATTATTTATCAGGCCACAAAATATTCTTATCGGATCTGATGCGCAGGCAGCCGGCGGCAATTATCAAAAATATGACGGCATTGTGAAAAAAACGGTATTCAAAGGCCATTTCCATACTTATCTCATTGAATTAGCTGATGGTATTCCAATAAAAGTTGTAGTACCCCAGGCTTCTCACATAGAAATGCATAAAAACGGAACCACGGTAAAAGTAGCCTGGTTGCCTGAAGATTGCTTTTGCTATACGGCCAAAGCGCTTAAAGATATTAATGACTATATTGGCTAAGGGGGGAACTGTTATGAAGCAACCAGCCAATAAAAAACCTTTATCATGGGTTCGCCTCTTTCTTCTTGTACCGGTAGTGGGTTGGGTTTTAATGTTTATTGTTTTACCGCACCTACAATTATTATGGCTGTCATTTCATGATGTTTTGAACCCTGATCAAGGAATGTATTTTGGAAATTACAGCGATTTTTTCGCCGAAAGAATCTATTGGGCCGTCTTTTTAAGAACAGCATTATATTCAATAGCAACAACACTACTAACATTAATCATTGTTTATCCAGTCGCCTATTATCTAGCCAAAATTATCCGGGGCACTCGCCGGTTATTCCTTATATTATTCCTGTTGCTGCCGTTCTGGGTAAGCGAATTGATCCGGACATACAGCTGGATGGCTATTCTTAGAGAAAAAGGAGTTTTAAATTGGCTGCTTTTAAAAACCGGGGTATTATCCCACCCTGTTGAATTTTTGTATAACGATTATGCGATTTTGCTTGGATTAACCTATGGCGGACTGCTTTTTATGCTGCTGCCGGTCTACTCATCACTGGTTAAGCTTGACGACAATTTAATTGAAGCGGCATATGACCTGGGAGCAAGTAAATGGAACGTTTTCTGGAAAGTCATTCTTCCCAACACCCTACCGGGCGTTACTTCCGGCAGTATTATGGTATTCATGCTTACGTTGGGAAACTATTCCATACCAACCTTAATGGGGGGTAAAAACAGCATGTACTTCACCGAGATAATCTATAACTATTTTATGGTGGCCTGGGATTGGAATAAAGGCTCCGCTTTTGGCTTTTTGCTTCTCCTGCTCAGCAGTTTTCTGGTTTGGCTGGGATTAAAATTGACCAAACAAAAATTGTCGGAGGTAATTGATTGATGACAAATGCATATACGAAAGGTATTTTCGGCACCATCATTACAGCCTTCATTCTATTCTTATTTTTACCGTTGGTCATTAATATCGTCATTGCTTTTAATGACAGTAATATACCCTCTCTCCCCTTCAAGGGATTTACTCTCGATTGGTTTTATAATGCAGCCGGCATAAGAGAAGGACTATTTAATGACGAAAGAATGATTCAGGCTATTGGCATGAGTTGCAAAGTAGCTTTTACAGTATCTTTTTTAACAGTTGTTTTCGGAACAACAGCAGCCTTCTTATTTGTTAGGGAAAAATTTTTGGGAAGAGATTTATTATATTTTTTAGTCATAGCACCCCTCGTAATACCAGGGGTTATTTTAGGAATTAGCCTACTTACAGGTTCACATGATCTCATCGAATTATTAAGAAACGTTTTTGGCAAAGATGTTACGGAACCTATTACAAGTTTTTTAAGACCGGGATTTTGGCTGGTGGTAATAGGTCAATTTACTTGGATTGCAGCAGTTTCCACATTGATTATCAGCGCAGGTCTAAAAAAGATTCCCAAAGAATTGGAAGAAGCGGCAATGGATCTTGGAGCAAGCAGGTTAAAAGCAATTTTTAGCGTTACCATAAAAAATATGACACCATCTATCATCAGCGCATTTATTTTAAGCTTTTTACTTTCCTTTGAAAACTTTCCAACAACATTAATGTTAATTGGTCCGGAACCGACATTGCCTATTTATATCTACTCCAAACTCCGGTTTGCCGTCACACCTGAGCTTAATGCCCTTAGTTTGCTATTAATTATGGGTACGGCTATTTTGGGCATACTTGGTATTTCACTTCGCGCAAGAAATTCTTAAGCTCAGCGTACAGTTCCTATTATTTTGGCAGGAGGTGTTACAATGGAGAATAAAGTGATTCTCGTGCTAATAGATGGCCTTAATTACGAAGTGGGGGTTTCCAGGATGGGTTTTTTACACCATCTTGTTGAAAATGAAATCGCTCAGCTTTATAAAGTTCAAACAGAGCTGCCAACTCTATCCAGGCCATTATATGAAGTGATCTTAACAGGCACCCCGCCTTATGAAAATGGCATTGTCAATAACCAAATAACCAGAAAGTCAAAAGAAACCGGCTTATTTGAGCTGGCGAGAAATAATGCTTTAACGACTGCCGCTGCAGCCTATAGCTGGATAAGCGAATTATATAATCGTTCTCCATTTAACCTGATCGAAGATAGGGATCAAAAAAATAAAGGAATGAATATTCAGTATGGTAAATTCTATTTTGATGATGCCTATCCGGATAGTCATTTGTTCATCGACGGGGAAGTATTAAGGAGGAATTTCGATCCCCATTTTCTGCTTATACATCCAATGGGGGCAGATTATACAGGACATTTATATGGGGCCAATTCACAAGAATATTACAATATCACCTTAAAAATAGATTCTATTCTTTCAACCCTGCTTACTTTGTGGATCAAAGAAGACTACCAAATAATCATTACTTCCGATCACGGAATGAGTGCCGACAAAAATCATGGAGGAATAGCAGAAAGCGAAAGAATGGTACCATTGTGGACAATCGGCTCCAGTTTTAAAAAGTCTAAAACCGAACCGGAACTTGTAATTCCTCAACGGGGGATTGCCCCTACTATTTGCAGACTGCTCAACATTGAAAAAGCAAAAAAGATGCTTGACTATCATATTCCGGGACTGCGATGAAAATATTAGCAAGGCAAGGTATTTGTCATTCATACTGATCATTTAAGCTGAAAAGGTGTGTTTAACTTGACATTGTTAGCAGAAGAAAGAAAAAGAATAATTTTAAAAACACTTGATACGTATGGGAAAGTAACCGTTAAAAACCTTTCGGCCACATTTAATGTCTCTACGGAAACGATCAGAAGAGATCTGGATGCATTGGAAAGCAATGGAATGCTTAAAAAAGTATATGGTGGAGCAATTGAGCTTACCTTTGATGGTCCGGAACATCCCCATAAACAAAGAGAAAAAGTATATCTGGAAGAAAAAAAAGCAATAGGCAAAGCTGCTGCGGCTTTGGTAAACGATAATGAAATAATTGCCTTAGATTATGGCACAACAACCATTCAAATCATACCAAATCTTAAAAATAAAAAAAATTTAACCGTACTTACTAATTCCGTTCCTGCTTTAACGTTATTAATAGATTATAAAAATAAAAACCTATTTTCAGGAAAAATTATTTATTTAGGCGGGGAAATCAATTCCTCCCAAATGTCGTCTTTCGGTCCTATAACTGAGAAAATGCTTAAAGAATTCTATGTTGACAAAGCATTTATCGGTATTGGAGGCATTTCAATTAAACATGGCATTACGGAATATGATATTAATGAAGGTGTACTTTCAAAAAAAATGATCGGGAACGCCAAAGAATCCATCATTGTCGCAGACCATTCAAAAATCGGTGTCCGGCAATTTTATAAAATTGCCGACATTGATCTAATAAATGCAATCGTCTGTGATCAAAAGCCGCCGGATGATTGGACAAACGACTTAATTAAGTCCGGAATCAAATGGATTACTCCATTATAAGGTAGTTCTCTGTCGGCAATTATTCACCACGTTTTTTGAGCAGGCTGGCCACCCGGACAACATCTTCACCATAACGGTCCTTTAGTTTGTCCAGAGCTGCCGTAATTTTTTCTTCTTTGACCTGCTTTTCGTCCTTAAACAAGGTAAACGACTGTTTCCCGGTCAGCCTGGCACAGGTTACACCGATAAGCCGAACCGGAGGTTTACAATTTTACTGACAGAACATATTTATTTAATTAATATAATTACAATAGCTGATCTCTTTTAATATGATAGGAGGTAAAGAAATGGTAGATAATTACAGGACGGATGAACTGGTAGTGGTTTGGACGAGCGCTGACAGGGAAGTCGCACTGAAAATGGTTTTCATGTATACTTTAAACTCCAGGTTAAAAGGGTGGTGGGATAACGTCACCCTAATTATCTGGGGCCCTTCCGCCAAACTGCTACCTGAAGATGCGGAGCTGCGGGAACAGATATCTAAAATGAAGGACGCCGGGGTAAAGCTGATAGCGTGCAAGGCGTGCGCGGACATGTACGGGGTTTCCAGTGATCTGGAAAAGCTAGGAGTGGAAGTTATATACGTGGGTACCATGTTTACAAATTACCTCAAAGAGAATTACAAGGTAATAACCATATAGGGTGGAGTGCCACCATGGTTTTGTGAGGTGTATGAAACATCAAGGAAATGATCAAAGAAACTCTGATTCTAAAAAATAATGGAAAAAATAAATCAGACAAGTTTTAATCAGCAATTAACACCTTGGGGAACTACAGTGACATAACGTTATTATACTGAATCCAATCCCTTTTTTAGCTTTTCCAACAGTGAAATGAATACTTCTTTTTCATGCGTGTTAAGAGCGGACATAACTTTATTAATGAAATTGTTGTGTACCGGAAGGAAGGCGTTCATAAGTATAGCGGCCCTGTTAGAGAGAGAGACTCGTAACACCCTTTTATCGGAGGGGTCGGTTCCGCGCACCACCAGGTCCTCTTTTTCCAATCGTTCTATCAGGCCGGTGATGTTAGCCCTGGAAACCAGCATCTTTTTACTCAATTCCGACTGGGTCAAACCCCGTTCACCCGCCATGTATAGGCGAATTAAGGCGTTGAACTTCGGCCAGGAAAGGCTATAACGGCCAAAATGCATAGAAGAAACGTCTTCGAGAGTATCATAGAACGATGTCAGTTCAAGCAGTGCGCGTTTTGAAAGGTAGGAGTCTTTACTGTTTCCCTCTTCTTGAATCTTGTTAACCCCCAAACTTAACTGCAAATATATTAACATTATTGTAAGCATACCAATAGTTAAAAGTCAAGGTGGCCGGTGCTAAATTTCCCTGGCTATGGGACAAGGGGCATTGACCAGTTACATCCATAATCCCATTGCGAATACATTTAGCGATCCTGCGCGTATTTCCAGTCTGGGAGAAATATATAACCAATGCTTTCATGTTGTTGTTACCTCCGTGTATACATAATTTTCAAGGTGTTAAGCCTGAAAAAGCTGTGCCAGCTTCATCATCCCATCAAACAATCGCGGACCGGTTCGGCATAAATAGTGGCAGGGAATAGTATAAACACGCCTTGTTTTTATAGCCGTAACTTTTTCCAAAAAAGGGTGATGTAGTATATCTTCGACGTTTTGCATACAGGGACGGTTTTCCAGCGTACAACCCATGCATCTCTTTTGTAGAGGTTCATTTTCGGATCTACCGCAAGCCAGAATTATATCCGGATCTTCATCAATAATATCATCCCAGGTAATGGGGGCATAGGAGACATCTTCGCCAAAGGAAATCATGCTCGCTCCGGCGATACGCAATGCGTCATACTGGCAGGAAGCCGGGCCGGGAGTCATCAGCCTCTGTTTGCCCATAACAAAAATAACTTTGGGGCAGGCGGATTGTTTTGCTTTTTCTTCAATTAATAATAATTTATCTTTAAGCATAGCAACTGTGGAACCGCCAACCTCGTATGCTCCTGCAAATTCAATTATTTTTTTCATAATTTCAAATATGTTATTAACTGATTGAGGCATGAAATTAAGAACTGTTATCCCGGCCTGGCGCAGTTCTGTCACGCATTTTGAATGTATGCCGCCTCCGGCTATCACCAGGTCAGGATGCAAAGATAGTATCCTGGCAGAATCCGGACAGGCAAAGGTGCCGACCTTTATCTTCCGCAACGCTTGTGGCGGATAATCGCAGTTTGCAGTTACCCCTGCAACTTGTTCCCCCAATCCCAGGGCAAAAAGTATTTCCGTATGTGAAGGTACCAACGATATAATATTTAAATACACTACCCCACCCCTTTCTTCAAGACTTCAAGACTGTAAAAATACCTCCTGTCCATATTTTTAGCAGGAGGTACCGGTTAAATCAATAACTACAGAGCAATTAGTGCTTGATGGCCATGCCTGAAAGTAATCTTTTGAAACATCACCACAAGCCCGGCACCAAGTAAATAGATCGATTCAATGTTAAGATTATCCTCCGCAGTTGCGTCAAAAAAAACATTAAGTGTAGATTCGAGATCATCTTCCGGTTTACAATAACAAATGAGCATTGGGATTTTTGGTAGAGGATACAAAACAAGAGAAATATCAGAGGCAAAAGAATTATTATCCGCTGGTTTTCCGCCAAATATTACTAGAATGTCTTGAAAAAGATCCGTATGCTGATCGGCAATTTGTTTCAAAGGTTTTTCGCATCTTTGCTCATAAAGCGGCCTCCATGTCATCCCATTGGTCAATTCCCTAAACGGCACCCATGTTCCTGAAACATTTTTCCCCGCGCTTGACAAAACATAGTTGAGCAGTGGTAACGTTATCCATGGATTGACGTGGCAATCTGATGTAACGTTTCCCTTGGCATCAACGATAAAGTCCCTACCAAGACACTTAATCTTCAACTTCCCGCCGACAAGCGAAGCCCCTAATCTTTCCGCAGATAAAGAAAAATCTACTTTGGCAATTTCTTTTTTCAACTGTTCTATTAATTGTTCTTGCTGCTGTTCAATTGTCTCTCGCTTGTGGGTTTGCACATCACATCGCTCAATTATATCACTTTTCAAATGAGGACAGTCATCCAGACGTTTTTGCCCCTTGATTACCGCTGCAGCAAAGGCCATACATGTGGGCACTTGACATTGTCTGCAATTAGATTTTGGGAGTAACTTGTAAACTTCCAGCGGATTATCAAGTTTTGACATAAGAGATTCCCCCTCTCCGAAAGTTAATCTGTAAATATATTAACAATATTGTAAACATATTAACATCATTAAGTCAATACTACCAGTACAAAAACGCTTAAACGGCTAAAAAAAAGATGCCAAAAGCATCTCGTTCAACGCTTATAGACGGCTTTGGCATTGAGATAAGACCTGATAAAGCTTTTAAGCCATTCGCCGGACATGATTTTCGCCTCCTTATTATCTGGATTGGTTTAAATATGCAGCCAGGATAGCGCTTGCAACCGCATATGCCTGCGCAGTATGTTATGCGCAATTTTAATATTCTTTTGCGCACAAACATTTAACAACTCCCAGTGCGGTGCGGAATGTAAAAAAGGACTTCAAGCATTATCTTTTCAACTTGAAGCCCTCTTAATTTGATTTTACGTACCATCTGAAATTCTTTTAAGATTGAAAGGGATTACTCGGATTGCGTCCTTGTAGAATATCTTCCATTCGCATTTGCACCGCAGCATTATACTCAGGATGCGTAAAAATATAAAAGCGTTCCTCTCTGATAGCTTGGAAGACGTGATCGGCAGCTTGCTGAGGAGACATTCCTGCCTGCACGCCTTGGCGCACATACTGTACTATGGCTTCTTCTTCCGGAGTCAGGGGCCTTGCTGTTTCATTTTGTAGTTCGACAGGGCGATTGCGCTCTGAGTCCATAATCCGCGTTTTCACAAATCCCGGACACAGGACGGAGGCTTTGACTTTGGCGTTCAGATGAGCCAGCGAGTGGTAAAGTTGTTCCGACAGTGCTACCACTGCGTGCTTCGTGACAGAGTAAGGGGAATGGCCGGTCGTCAATCCCGCTACAGAAGCTGTGTTGACGATATGCCCCTCGGTATCCTGGGCCAGCATAATGGGAACAAAAGTGCGTAGTCCATGTATAACCCCCCATAGATTTACGCCAATTATCCATTCCCAATCGGCAAGAGTGCTTTCCCAAATTGTGCTGCCAGCAGCAATCCCGGCATTGTTAAATAACAAATGGGCTGCTCCAAAGGTGTCCAACGTCTTTTGGGCCAGCGCTTCAACGTCACTTGCTTTGGAAACATCCGTACGAACAGCCAGTACCTTGGCGCCTGAAGCTTGTAACTCCTTTTGGGCTTGAAATAATGCCGTTTCCTCAATATCGCCCAGAACAACTTTCATGCCTTCCCGGGCGCAGCGCTCAGCTAATCCTTGGCCGATGCCGCTGGCCGCACCGGTAATAACGGCAACCTTATCCTTGAATTCCTTCATGGTTATCCCCTTTCCATTCATAATAAGGTGTGGAGCCAGGAAAGAGGGAAGCAAGGGGACGGTTCTCTTGCTTCCTCTTTTTTGTGTGTGGTAATATATGCTTCTTCGTTTAGGCTGATATGACTCCGGTTACAATATGACCAGGAATAATATGCGAGGGGTTTGTTGATTATTTGTTATCTCGTTTATTTTTGCTATTTGTTTTAGTTCCTTTTCTGGAATTAATTATCTTAATCCGGATCGGCCAGTACCTGGGTTTCTTGCCGACAGTGTTTATATTGCTGGCCCTGGGGCTGCTGGGCATTGCTCTGGTACGTACCCAGGGTTTTCAAGTCTGGCACCGGATACGTACGGAGGTCAGCGCCGGACGCCCGCCCGGGGAAGCGTTGCTCGACGGCCTATTGGTGTTTTCCGCCGGATTGCTGCTGATCACCCCCGGATTATTGACCGATGCGGCCGGGCTTTTATTATTGCTGCCTCCGGTACGCGCCGCGGCACGGCTCCGGTTAGCCGGCTGGTTGCTGAAACAATTGGGAAACCGTCTCCGGTGGAGGTAATAGGTTATTGTTTAACGATTTAGCGGTTCATCTTCTTGCCCTTTTTTCTATGATAATTTTATACCTAATGCCGGTTTCTCTTAATTTTTTTTCGAGCGCCTTTTCCTTTATCACATCCCGGCATTCATCTATGGATTTCTGCAGAGAGTCCATTTCTTTTTTTAATGCAACTTCGCTGGGGACCAGTCCCGAATTTTTCATTACAGTATAGGCTAACCGGTCTTCCTGTGGTACAAAAAGCATGTTGTCAATATTGAGCGGCTTACCGGCGCCGGGTAAATTTTTTAATTCTCCTTTTTGTATAGCTTCCCGGATTTTGGATTCGGCAATTTTACCAATAATTTCAAACATGACCATTCACCAAACTTTTTTAATAGTTTTTTGGGTAGACCATCATGCCGCTGGCGCGGCACTGTTATTGCTATTTTATTGCTATTATTGAAGAAACACCTTTCCCTCATCCCCGTCGACAACTACTTTGCCACCCTCTTTTATGGCTCTCATGACACCCGGTATATTCACCACGGCGGGAATCCCGTATTCCCGGGCTACAATGGCCCCGTGGGACAAGAAGCCTCCGGTTTCCATGACCAGCGCGCCGGCTTTTAAAAACAGCGGGGTCCAGCCCGGATCGGTGGATGGCGCCACCATAACATCGCCCGGCTGCAGCCTGCTTCCTTCACCCGGATGATTGATCAACCGCGCCATGCCGGAGGCTTTTCCGGTGGCAACCGGCACCCCAGCCAGGCAATTGCCGGAGGTCCGGGTAACAGGTTCCGAAAACTTGGGGGTCTCACCTAAAATTACATCCGGTGGTGTAATTGACTCCATTTCTTTCCGCGCGACTTTTCTCTCAGCTATCAGTGTCTGAAGCCCGGCACCGTCCCAGGCGCCGGTCAACACCGCAATCAGCTCCGGCCAGGTGCAGAAGTAAATATCAGTCTGTTCTTTAATGATGGTCCGTTCGCAAAAACGGGAACCCAACTCCCGGGCAATCATCCGGTAGACCTCAATAATCATGGCCAGTACTGATTTGGTTTCTTCCCGTATTGCCGCTCCGGCCTGAGCCTTTCCGACCAATTTCCTGATTGAGGCATGCTTGCCGGAGGGCACTTGATCTTGGATTTCATGCCAGGCCCGGGCAAATTTTTCTTTTTGCGCCGCCTTAAATTGATCAAGGTCGGCCGTGTTGATGGTGCTGCGAATAATATCCAGAAGGTAAGAAGGGTCCTCCCGCCACCTAGGGTTGATGATATCCAGCTCATAAACGGCCCGGTGTCCGTATGCTTTGATAAACTCATGGAAGGCCCGCTTAAACGGTGAGTGTTCGGGTAACTGCTCCTCCCAGGCAAGCGGATCAAAAGCCTCGCCGGCAAAAAATTTTACGGCGTCATTGTCCCGGCGGGCGATCCCGGCCAGCTCCACCAGTCTGTAGCCGTGATCCGCGCTGGTTATCCCCGCCTCACCTCCCACCATTAAGGCATTTACTACCGTAAGGGCTCTGTCCGGGAAATACCGCTCAAGCATTCGTAATAATGATACTACCGGCAAGGAGCCCGCTGCGCTTAAAAACGAAAATTCCCTGGCAAATTCCCGGATAATCCGGCCCAATTCATCATACAGATGAATAAAATCCCCGTCCGGCAAATGCCTGAACCCCTGGCGAGTTAGGGCTTCAACGGAGCGGGAGACCCGGGCATGGGTTTGGGGGGCGTTTTTCGCGGCCTTGTTGGTTAAGGAAACGCTTTTAATGCCGTGCCACAACCTTTTCAAGCCGCTAAGTCCTTTAAAAGGTTTGGGGTCCTTCAACTCAATCTCCGGCTGGTGGCCTCCCCAAAACATATTGACATAACGGGGCAATCCACCCGCGGAGTCAAACATAGCCCATTGCAGGGCCGATAGGTTACAATAAAGCCGGCCGTTGAAAAACCTGGAAAAATGTAACCCCTCCGGCAGCCGGTAACCGGTTTCCGTAAAAGAAAATTTTTGGATGGCGTCTATAGTGTTGATCATAAAACGGCGGTTGAGAGGTGACGGGACCATTGGCACGGCGTCCCTATAATTACCGTTGGACCAGATATCCGGCTGGTTCTTTATGGCGGCAAAAGTGCTGCGGGGCAAGGCTGTTACCGGCCTGGCCTGGACCAAAACAAAATCCCGGCCGTTAAAAACCCATTCCACATCCTGGTGCTGCACACAGTCCCCCAAGGCCTCGAAAACCCTTAATAGGAGCAAGCCCAGCTTTTCAATTTCCCCGTCCGGCAGCACCTGCCGGGAGGAAAATTCCGCAGTTTGCACAAATTGAGTTCCCCCGTCCTCTTTGGTTCGGGTAACCCCTTCCTTCCGCCCGTTTTTTCGTGAAAGAATCCGGGGCACTGCAGTCCACACCCCGGCATCCAAGCGGTATGTATCAGGCTCCACGGCACCGTTTACCACCGATTCTCCCAGACCAAAATTGGCATTGATTACCAAAATATCCCGGCTGCCTGTCTGGGGATCGCAGGTAAACCCCACCCCCGCGGCCCGGGCCTCCACCATCTCCATCACTACCACCGCGGGCACCACCTCATCATCGCTGATATTCAGTTTTCTGCGGTATGCCACGGCCGCATGCGTCCACAGGGAGGCATAACACCCTTGCACCGCCGCCAGAATATTGTCCAGACCGCGAATATTCAGAAATGACGCATGGATACCGGCAAAGGATGCTTGGGCCGAATCTTCAGCCGAGGCGGACGATCTTACGGCCAACGGTCTATCAACGATGCCCAGGCTGCCCAGCGTAGATGTTAATTCATTCACGACAGGCTGTGGCAAGGAGCCTTCTTTGATTTTTTCCCTTAATTGAGCCAACCTCTCCTGGTGGCGGGTTTCCTCTATATTACCGGCAGTTACTGCTTGGGAAATGTTTAGAATCATATCCTGCAGCCCGTTGTGCCTGATGAACTCGTTATAAGCCCGGGTAGTGAGAACTCCTCCCATGGGAATGTTAAAACCGTACCTCGCCAGGCGTCCCAGGTTCCACCCCTTGCCGCCGGCTTGCTGCACACCGGACTGAAAAGCTTCTTCCCAGCTTAAAAAGTAATTTAATGTGGTTTTTGCCACTGCTCTCCCCCCTCTGCTAAACAAAACGGTGCCCATAATCGATTCCCACGCGGTGCCTTTACCCTTGATGCCCTTCCCTGTCTATAGCTCCATACAGAAATAGATCTACCAGTTTGGCTATCTCCTGGCGAAGATCGTATTGTGATGAATCACTCAACCACCCCAGAACTACAGTGCCGCGCAGGACATCTAATTGCGTTACCAGCAGCTTGACTGATACATCCCGCCTGATCTCGCCCTCCTCCCGGCCCTGCCGGATAATTTCAGCCATCATACTTTGGGTGCCTGTTTCACCACCGTTGTCCCCCGCCCCGTGACACATGTTTTTAAAGCGGTAGCCCAAACATATTCCAACCAGCTCCGGGTTCATTTCAACCCACTCATATGCTTTGTCAAGGGCGGTCAGCAAGCGCGACCTTGTATCAGGCAGGCGATGCAAAGTTTCAATGGTCTCTTTGGCCAATCCTTTGGAAAGATCTCTTACATATTCGTCAACAATGGCTTCTTTAACCGGAAAATGATTATACAGGGTTTTCCTGGCGATATCGGTCTCCAGTGCGATCTGTTCCATGGTTGTGTTGTTAAACCCCTGGCGCTCAAATAAATCCACAGCCACTTTAACGATCTTCTGCCGCGTTTCCTTTTTTTTCCTTTCTATTCTGCTTTCACCGGGCGTGTCGCCTGGTTCCATTGCCGCACCTCCTTGTTGTACCTCCTTATTGTATTGATGAATGCCATAAAGAAACAAATTGTACTGTTATACATTTTGTATTTCTATACAATGTGTAACTTATTTATTGTTATTTTCCCTCATTGTTATTCGCATGTCAATACCCATAATTCACTTTTCCCTGTAAGGAAAATACGCTTTAATCGGTTCCCGGAATAAATAAGGAGAGCGGCAAATCCCCTGCTGCTCTCCCTGTACGATTTATTTTTGAACTGATAGGTATCGCCGACGGACCGAAAGATAAAAGCGCTCATAATTAAAAGGAGTACTTATCTGGTGGCTCTACACCACTATAAAGTACCCCCTACTCTCCGCGTTTTTTAAGCAAACTTGCCACTTTGACGACTTCTTCGCCGTAACGGTCCTTCAGCTTGTCCAGGGCCGCCGTGATTTTTTCCTCCTTGACCTGTTTTTCATCCTGAAATAAAGTAATTAACCGTTCTCCGGTCAGCCTGGCACATGTTATACCGATAAGCCTGACCGGCGGTTTGCAGTGTTTATTCAATAAACGGCCGGCTGTTTCATAAATGGTACCGGTCAGGTTCGTGAGTTCCGGCAGCCTTTCGGTCCGGGTGACCAGTTGGCGGTCGGAGTATTTGATTTTCAGAGTAACCGAGCCGCATTTGATGTTTTGCCGGCGCAAACTGCGCCCGACCTTTTCAGCCAGCACACGCAGTGTCTGCCGCAGTTCCTCCAGGTCCCAAACGTCCTCGGGGAAAGTAATCTCCTTGCCAACTGACTTGGCTTCGCGGTACGGCTCCACCGGTCTGGCATCCTCGCCCCGGGCAAAATCGTACAGCGCTCTGCCGTACTTGCCAAAAGTTTCCTCTAAAAAACCAGGGGACAGCTCCCGCAGCTGACCAATAGTCATAACACCGATGTGTTTTAACTTTTCCGCTGTTTTCCCGCCGGTACCCCACATCTTTTCCACCGGCAGCGGCGTCAGGAAGTCCATCACCTTTTCCGACGGGACGACCGTAAAGCCACCGGGTTTTTGGTAATCAGAGGCCAGTTTGGCGATGAACTTGTTGGGCCCGATGCCCACCGAGGCGGATAACTGCAGATCTTCTTTGATGCGCCTTTGGATTTCCGTCCCGATAGCCTCCGGCGGACCGAACAGCTTCTCGCTTCCCGTTACATCCAGGAAGGCTTCATCCAGTGAAAGGGGCTCCACCACCGGCGTATAGGAACGGAAAATCTCCATCACCGCATCGGATACTTCCTTGTACCTTTTATGGTTGGCTGGCACAACAACCAGCCCGGGGCAGAGTTTGACGGCGGTGGCCATCGCCATGGCCGATCTAACGCCGAACCGGCGCGCCTCGTACGAGGCGGCCGCGACCACACCCCTCCGATCCGGCCTGCCGCCCACGGCCACGGGCCTGCCCCGCAATTGCGGGTTATCCCTTTGTTCCACGGAGGCGAAAAAAGCATCCATATCAACGTGGATAATGGTCATTGCAGACACCTCTGAAATGAAAGACTTTTTACATCTGATATAAACTCAAGAAGATGAGCTGGTTTTAAATACACTAACCAACTCCTTTCTTCAAGATTATAAAAATACCTCCTGTCCATATTTTTAACAGGAGGTACCGGTCAACTCAATACCCTAATATAATATAAGGTCACATATAATAAACTTATTCGTCATAAGCTTTTAACGCAACAGACAGCGCCTGCACAACCAGGTTGCCCACCGCGGGCAGCCCAAGCAGGACGGCGCTGATGATTTCTTCCCGGGTAGCTCCCAGTTCCCTGGCGTGCTTCACGTGAAAGGGGATGCCGCTATCCAGCCCAACGGCGGCCAGCACCGCGATATAAGCTATTTCCCCGGTTTTATCATCAAGGGCACCGGCGGCATCCAGCTTTTTCACCGCTTCCATCCAGGCCTGCGCATGAGCGGGAGCCTCAGTTAAAAAGGTTTGAAATGCGTTACTTACATGCTTGATTTCCATGACCATCACCTCACCTTAATGCCTGGTTATTATTACCTGGCTGACCACCGCTTTAATTTGGGAAGGTGAGAATTCAGTAAAGCCCTGGCCTCTTCTTCCTTCATCCCGCCCTCCTTCATATGAGGTACGCAAATTTCAATCATCGCCTCCATCGTCAGGTCGGGCTGTAGAAACCGGCCGTCCTCATAACAGTAAACGCAATACTCCTTGCTCGCAGCGCCGCCTTTTTCTGTACCGAGAAGCTTATCGTCGGTAAGCGGCATGCCACAACTTTGACATACTTTTTCAAACATAACCAATCACCCCTGCGTTTTTCTTACATTATACAAAGATAAACCTGACACCAGTATGTCATGTTACTTTATTAATCATCATAAATAGCTAAAATTTCTCTGGCGGTATTTCTTATCTTATCCCTTAAATGTTCCGGTTCCAGGACTTCCACGTGACTGCCAAAACTTAGTATGAATCCGTAAAGCCAGTCGTCTTCCGGGAAAGACAGTGCAACCGTGAATCTCCCGTTTCCATCCGGGAGGACATTTTCAACCCCAAACCATTCTTCGGCTAAAATTCTAACTTCCGGGTTTATGCCAAGTACTATATGCACCACGTTTTGAGATCTGTGCCACTCTTTATCCCAGGGCAGTTCCTCCAAATTGGTTTCCCGCCGGCTGAAACCCGCATCATTAACCTGCACATTTTTCATCCTGGAAAGCTTAAACAACCTGAAAGAATCTCTGATCCTGCAATAGGCATAAAGATACCATTTTTGACCCTTCAATACCAGCGTGTGAGGCTCCACCTCCCGGCTGCTTAACTCCCCTTTGGCATTGCAGTACTCGAAAGAAACAGTTTTTAATGCGTCGATGGCCTGTTTTAACAGGGTATTCTTTTCCTTCAGTCCGCTGTCGTTTCCCCAGGGGGATAAATCTATCAAAACCTGCTGCGTCATAAGATTGAAAGACTCCAGGTGCGCGGGCGGAACCGTGCTTTTCAGTTTTTCCAGCAGGATTTGGTTGTTAAAACCGGCATAAGAAGTAGAAACGCTTTTCAGGGCGGTTACTATGGCGGCAAGCTCATTGTTGGTCAATACACTTTTATCCAGCCTGTACCCCTCAGCAATGCTGATACCCCCGTTGGCGCCCTGGTAGGTGATGATGGGTATACCGGCCTGGTTGATGGCTTCAATGTCCCTGTAGATTGTTCTTACCGAAACGTCGAACATATCCGCCAGTTCTTTGGCCTGCACCCGTGTGCGCCTGATCAGGGTTACAATTATGGCCATCATCCGATCGAGCCTCATATGAAAACCCTACTCTCCGCGTATACTCATCTAATCCATGCCTTCGATCTGCTGCTCTGTTTTTCCTGCATTGAAAAGTTTAGTGTTAACGGGGCCCTGAAGCAACTTACCTTCGTTCAAAACTCGTTTTCATATCTTTTAAAAAATTCATAATATGTACGCACATTTTCCAATTCTGTCCATCTTTTCACATCAACCGGGCTTGCATCAAGATCATATATTTTTGCTCCACGCATGGAAAGCAGAAACGGTGAATGTGTTGATATAATAAATTGGCATCCAAAAAACCGTGCAGAGTCTTGAATAAATTTCATTAATTCCATCTGATGTTTTGGGGAAAGACTGTTTTCAGGCTCATCCAATATATAAATTCCATTTTCACCAATTTTTTCAGTAAAATACCGGAATGCACTTTCCCCATTCGAATATTCCCGCACATTAGCCAGCAATTGATTCCTCACAAAGCGGGACTGCGTTTTACTTCTAGCAACATTTACTTTTTTAAGTTGCTCGTAGTCTGCTATCGACTTCATTTGGAAATGAGAATATTTCGCATCCAAATATTCTTCAAAAAGTTTTTCCCGTTTTTTGTCAATTCCTTCATTGAGATTGCGGATATTCAACATACAGTCAAACACATCATCACTGGTAATAATTCTGCTATTATTAGGAATGTCTGCCTTAAGCCGTACCTCACACATATTGACATAATCAGGATAAAAATTGGATTTATTATAAATAGAATCTCGATTGATTTCTATTTTTTCTGCTATCACATTTAATGCCGTTGATTTTCCCGAACCATTTCCGCCATATAAAATCGTAACCGGCTCAAAATCAATTCTTTCAAAACCATGTCGTGATAATACCTTAAATGGATAAAACGAGTCATAGCACGTTCTTTTTACATTCATAAAAAAGCCAAATTCCATATCCACATTTGGAAATGTAAAAACATTTAAATAAACCATTAGCATCTTCCTAATCATAACTTTATATAATTTCTTTACATCATATTCTGTTCCCTTATACTTAAAACTCTCGATACTGTATAAGTGAAAAACTGTCTCAATGCCTTGAGGATACAAAAAAGATGCCCTTAGAAGCTGGTAGCCCCTTGGCGGTAGGATATATTTCTGAAAAAATCTCTTTTCTGGCTTTATTTTTTTCACACTTTTACTGTTCACCACTAAAATTAATACCTACATTCTGTTATAATTATTTCGACAATTCAGCATTTGCTATTTAAAACTGAAAGTTTCCTTTTCCTTCCCATTTGGGAATCAGTGGTGATTAAACGTCCTCGCCCCTCAACTTGAACTAACTTTTCAAGTTCCTTTAATGCGTCATTAGCAATCCAAACTTGTGCCTTATTGCCACTTTCTTTCAATTCATGTGCTAATATTATAGCTTTTTCCTGATAATTAAAATCCTTTTTACCTATTTCTCGTAATGCCCAGGATACGGCCTTTTTAACATGTTCCCGTTCATCACAGGAATACTCCTGAATAAGCCTCAAATAATCATCAATGGCATCATTCGATATAGCCTTTTCATGTATTGCAGCTGAAGCAATCAGGGTAAATGCTGCCCGCTTGAAATATGTTTTATCAGAAGTACACCACTTGCCAATTAGTTTCTCATATCCTTTCAGTTTGATGATGAGATTCTTGCATAAATGGTCGCACAAATCCCATGAAAAAACATCATTCATTAACTGTTCGATTTCTTGTAATGTAAATGTCTTTCTATTAAACACTAAAACGGCTAAAAGTTTAGCTTCATGATATCCCGTATTCCATAATTCATAGCCAAGCACATTTGACTTTCCAATTCTCTTGGCCAGTTTCCGAACTTCGCCAGTAGAAATACCCATGCTGCTGCTTTCCGGTATTCCCATTTTCACTACATTTGCTTTATACTTTTCGGAACTTAAAGCCTGTAATTTGATTTGCTTATAATTTTA
Organism: Desulfotruncus arcticus DSM 17038; assembly: GCF_900113335.1. Classification (GTDB taxonomy): domain Bacteria; phylum Bacillota; class Desulfotomaculia; order Desulfotomaculales; family Desulfallaceae; genus Desulfotruncus; species Desulfotruncus arcticus. Next base: position 39,437 of record NZ_FOOX01000012.1, on the reverse strand, counting down.
TTATAGCGCCTCCGACAAACGAAGCAATTAAAAGCTCAAAATAGATTCCGCCCTATGCAATTTTTAGAGCTGCACTTTGTTCCTGTTCCGGTGGCGGAGGTTCCTATGCAAGGATGTCGTGATCAAAACACAACCAGGCTTTCTTCAGATTCGGATGGTCATTAAGCATCTGGTATAAATGTTTTTTGAGCTTTTTGCATAATTCCTTACTGGTGAGCGTGGCTTTACCGGCGAATTGAATCACGTCGTTATAAGCATCCAGCACCTTGTCCTTTTCAACATTGTCCAGCAAAGAACAGCCCGCTGCGCCGAGCATTAAACAAGAAGCAACCGCTATCGCAAGGAATTTCATAATGGTTTTAGTCGTTTTCATTGTCATAGCTCCTATTCTGAACTACCACCCCTTTTTCAGTGGGGCTTTCGCTTTGCTTTTTACGGGTTTCTTTGGCTCGACGTTATCACGCATCGACAAGATCATAACTGCGGAAATTGCCAGCATGACCGCCATGCTCAGACAGCACAACAAGGTATTCCAATGTACTTCATAGCTCCGGTAATTGATCATTCCAAGACTTGCCGTGATGGGATAGATGTTAGCCAGCTTCATGTTGCCGGCGGCAAACATACCGCCGTAGCCATAGACAAAGGCTACAATGACCCCGGCCAGAAAACCGCTTGCGGGACTGCTCGTCAAAATGATGATGGGCAGCACTGCGATAAACAGGAAAAGATTCAGCAATGTGGTCTGCACAAGGCCCTGTGCCGCCGCTCCTGCTGAGAAACCGGGAAAACCCGTAAGCAATCCCGCAAGAATGGTAAAGGCCGTACATACGAGTCCGAGAAACAGCGATATCAGTACGCAGACCAGCAGCTTCCCGACAAGCAGCCGCTTGAAAGTCAGCGGAACCGTCAGTATGTTTTTCAGAGTGTCGTCTTTCTGTTCACGCGCAATGATATACCCCGCAATTAGTGTGATGCACATGGGAAAAATCGTGGTCATGTTGTTTTTGATCACCTGTTCGATCAAAATAGAAAATGTCCATACCATGCCGTCATTCGCGGTGGACGTAAACAATGTGAGCAGCACAGAGAGCAGCATCAGAGCCACTCCCGCCCATAAGATGGAATAGCGTCTTAGTTTCCAATATTCGGTTTTTGCAACCCACCAGATTGTCATTCCCGGTTCCTCCTTTCATACATTCTGATGATCAAGGCAATGGATACGCTTCCCATGACCGCCAAGATAGCCACGGTTTGCAGGGTGGAAGGAATCAGGCCAAGATCAGTCATTGCTTTGACATTCAGGTCTATCCCATGCGCCACCATATTTCCGGCGCTCCAGAATGTCGTAAGCGTACCCGGCAGTATCCACGTGACCGCTTTCGGAAGTACCTCGAAAAGGGAGGTTGCGCTCAAATTCAGTACACTGTAAAAAATGCACAACAGGACGGAAAACACATAGGTTTTGCTGAAAAAAACGATCAGGATAATCAGCGGCAATGTGCCCGCCGTAATGAATACCCCCATCTCAACGGACATGACCAGCTTGTACCATAACCCGGTGATTTCAAAAACTTGCGGCAGAAAAGCGGAACAAAGGAGCGTCGCGCCCAGGGACGCTATGCTGAAAAGGATGCCGTACAAAAACAGCACCACCATCTTCGCAAAAATCATCTGTCGGCTTGTGACCGGGATCGTCCTTAGACTTTTGAAGGTATCGCTGTCCCGTTCCATGAAGAAAAGGATTGCCGCAAGAACGCCAAGGATCGCGGGCAAAAGAAACTGAACTCCGTATCCAAGCACGAAGTTGAAAACGCTGTCAAACGCCTCGGCGGGTGTATCGCTGCGCGAGGCCATCGACGGCGTGGTCATCATATAAGTCAAAGGAATCGGAAACAAAAACGCAAACAATAAAGTAAGCGAAACAAATTTTCTGCGCTTCACCTTCCATAACTCGCATCTGATCGGTTTAAGCAATCCCCACACCCCCGGTAACCTTTTTGAAGTAATCCTCCAGCGTATTTTCACGGATGTGGGCTTCCGTAACCTCAATGCCGTTTTCGATGAAGCAGCGGTTGATTGCGGCAATCGGCAGCGACGTATCAAACAGCAGCAGATTATGGCTGTTCTCCACGTTGAAATTCTGTGTTTTGAAACTCCGCAGCAAAAGCTGGGACGCCTGCTCGGTGTCCGAAACGACAAAGCGGACGTATTTGCTGTTCTTCCGCTCCAGTTCCTTCAGGCTTTCTTCCTCCAGCAGAACGCCGTGATCAATGATGCCAATGTCGTCGGCCAGCAGCGCGATTTCGGAAAGGATGTGGCTGGAGATCAGAATGGTTTTTCCTTTTGCATCGCAAAGCTCGCGGATAAAACTGCGGACCTCTGCAATTCCGATAGGGTCAAGACCGTTGATGGGTTCATCCAGAATCAGCAGTTCCGGGTCGTGCATAACCGCCAGCGCAATAGCAAGGCGTTGTTTCATGCCGAGGGAATATTGCGAGTAAAGCTTTTTATCCCGGTACGGCAGGCTGACCAACTCCAGCGCGTCACGAATGGCGTTTTTCTTTTTTACGCCGCGCAGTTCCGCAAAGACTCTGAGGTTTTCCGTTCCCGTGAGGTTGGGGTAAAACCCCGGCGACTCGATCAGACTCCCGACACGGGGCAGAATCTGTTTTTCATGGGTCCGAATATTCTCTCCGAAAACCTTTATTTCACCGGACGTCGGGCGTGTGAGGTTCAAAAGCATTTTCATGGTGGTGGTCTTTCCGGCCCCGTTGCGTCCAAGCAGGCCATAAATTCTGCCCTGCCGTACATGGATATTCAGATCGGCTACACTTTTTTGTTCACCGTATTGTTTGGTCAGATTTCGTGTTTCGATGATAAAATCACTCATGTATATAGAGCCTCCTTTTGAGCTTTCGGACTGATTATACCTTCGCGTCCTTGAGCCAGGCTGGAGGCATCCTTGAGTTTTCCTTGAGATTGAAACCGGCACAATATACAAGGTTCAGCTTTTGATTTAAAATTACTGTATAGTAAAAATTGAAGCATTCGCTGTTGCGGGCGTTTTACATTAAGAGGTGTTCCGCGTGAAGGACAAGCCGATCCTTGTTGTGGATGACGAAATGGATTTACTGACCATGATAAGGTCAATTTTTGAACATGCCGGATTTACACAAATCATGACCGCTTCCTCCGGCGAGGCCGCCCTCCAACTGCTTGATCAGAAAATGCCCGCGATGGTAATTTTGGACGTGATGATGCCGGGCATTGACGGTTTTGAGCTTCTGAAGGAAATACGGGAAGTCAGCAAAATACCCGTTTTGATGCTAACGGCCAAAGGTGAAGCCGAGGACAAGTTTACCGGCTTTGAGCTGGGAGCCGACGATTATCTGGTCAAGCCCTTCCTGCCCAAGGAGCTGTTATTGCGTGTTCAGGCGATCTTGAAACGCGCTTATCCGGACGAAAACCGCATCGTTGAGCTGGCCGCTTCCTCCGTGGATTTGGACAAAGCAGAGGTGCGCCGTGGCGAAACGGCAACTGCTTTAACAGCAAAAGAATATGCCATTTTTCTAAAGCTCTCGGAGAATGCTGGTCGAGTGGTAACGATAGGCTCCCTGTGCCAAACCGCCTGCGGCGAGATTTGGCAGGGTTATGAAACCACTCTGATGACACATATCCGACATCTGCGCGAGAAGATCGAAGAGAATCCGTCCGTGCCGGTGTCCCTCGTCACAGTGAAGGGGCTTGGCTATAAACTCATTGTGAAGAAGGCCAAAGGATGACTGCCGTACAGCGCTTCTTTCGCAAGTATTTTCTCTCCACCATGGGTATCCTTTTGCTTTTTCTGGTGGTCAACGTCGTGCTAGGCTGCGTGATCGTCATTACTGCCGCAAACAACTCCGAAGATTCACGCCTGCCGATTCGTAAGCTGGCTGGCATGGTCACAGCTACAGACGGGAAAATTACCGCCACGCAGGAGTTCAGCGATACTTTAGCAAAAAACAACGCCTGGGCCATGCTGCTGAATGACAGCGGGACAGTCATTTGGGACGAGCGTATGCCCGATGATTTGCCGCGCAGTTATACCGTGACGCAGATCGCGCAATTCAGCCGGTGGTATTTGCAGGACTATCCCGTCTACGTGTGGGAACATCCGGCGGGTTTGTTTGTCATTGGTTATCCAAAGGACAGCATCGTCAAATATGCTTATTCGACAAGCGCCGAAGCGGTTGTGGCGGAGATTGTCGGGCCAGCCATACTTTTTGCCGCAAATATCCTGCTAATGCTCATTCTGTTCTGGCGCAACACACATAAGGTGGAAAAGGCCGTAAAGCCAATTCTCACCGGCATCGGCACGATGGCGCAGGGCAAATTAGTGGTTCTTCCGAAACGGGGAGAACTGGCGGAAATTAACACGGAGCTGAACCGTGCCGGAGAGCAACTGCAAAAGAAAGACCTTGCCCGTTCGGAATGGATCAACGGGATATCACATGACATCCGAACTCCATTGTCCATCATTCTCGGGTATGCCGGTGAAATCGAGGACGATAACACTTTACCAAGTGAAACGCAGACGCAGGCGGGCATGATCCGCAGGCAGGCAGAGAAGCTCCGCAGGCTTGTCGCGGACCTAAACCTCGCCTCCAAACTGGAATACTCCATGCAGCCCGCGACAAAAACACTTATCAGTCCGGTGGAGCTGGCGCGGCAGGTCATGAGCGACTTTATCAACAACGGTCTGAAGAAACGGTTTGCGCTGGAGCTGCGTGCCGATGCCGCAGCCGAGAAAATCATCATTGAGGGGGATAACGCACTGCTTGTCAGGATGCTCGAAAACCTGATTCAGAACAGTGTCAGCCATAACCCTGACGGCTGCAATATCTCCATCACCGTTGGAGCCGATGAAAACACCTGCATGATTAAAGTTGAAGATACGGGAAGCGGCGTTTCCGAGCCGTTATTAAAGAAACTGAATCAGGCCGAAATATCTCCGAGCACACAGAATGAAAAGGGCGAAGCGGCACATGGCATGGGTTTAAAGCTGGTCAAGCAAATTACCAAAGTACATCAGGGAAAAATCATTTTTTCAAACGCCTATCCACATGGCCTGACCGTAATAATTGGATTGCCCATCCATAACAGAATATGAGCTATAGTGGAAGCGGCGGCAAAAAAGCCGCCGTTTCCTTTTCATTTTTGGGGCAAAAGTAAGTGGGCTTAAAGATATTTTTTCAAAAACTTCTCCATATTTCTCAGCCCCTGCGCAATGGCTTCACCGACAACAGTTTTGCTGACATCCTCGGTCCTGGCAATGGCTCTCTTGCTCATGCAGGCCATAGATACGGCCTTTTTTCACATGAATATTCAGGTTAGCAACGCTTTTTTGCTCCCCGTATTGTTTGGTCAGACTTTATTCTGGTGGTTTTGGTGGTATAACTATGATCTTTTTCATAAAGTAATTCTCTGATATCTATGTAAAATGGGCAATCCCATATATTTTTCCATTAAAAAAGGACGTGAAAGTTTTCACTCCCATGTCCTCAATTTTAGTGTATTACTATTATTTTATCCTATCATTTAACTGTTTTTTCGTTGCAACAGGATTATGGATTCCACATGCCTTGAGGATACAAAAAAGATGCCGCATAAACCTGGTGGGGCCTGGGTGGGAGGATATACTTCTGACAAAAATTGTTGTTACTGAGGCATTTTTAATAAAATCTTTAATCAATGTATTCCTTCAATGCTCCTCGAAAGGCTGAGTGCCGTGGGTATCTTTCTAAATACCTGTTTATAACAATACTTTTTGCCATTTTCACACCTAATGACTCTTTTACTTCCCCCAATGCAGCTGCCAATAAAGCAACATCATTATATTTATCTCTGTATTTTCCACCTACAATTCCATCTATTCTTTTATCAATTACGGATTCCAGCCACTTAACATATGAATTCATATCATCCACAGTTATTGCATAATTTACTTTCCATAAACAAAAGATACTCCAAAATATTTCTTCACCTTTTTGCGTACTCACTTCAGTTTCAAATACAGAATTTTCTTTCATGAATACAAGGTTATTGTTCTCATTAAACCCCATCCTGTTTGAAACCTGGACTGCTATCTTTTTACTGGCTTTTCTCAGATTATTATCCGCGTATAAATACAACAGTAATAAATCTACACCATAACCGATAAAATTACCGCTCCAGCCCAATGGACTTTTCTGTTCCATACACCAGCTTTTAATCATATCAAAATGTCCCGAGAAAAAGTATAGATATTTATATTCTATATCGGTAATATTATTTTTAGCTATTTCAGATATGTGCTGATTATAGTGATTATCAGATACACGCAATTTCTATTCTTTTTTCTGCAAAATCTTTATATTCCCTTATCACTTCCCCGTCTGTAAAAAGTCTTAAATAATTAGGTATGGTTGAATTGGAGTAAAAAGCTTCATACCAACATTCCTTCATGAATTCACTATCATTTAAACAACTGGACGCCTGAGCTGTTTTCAAAGCAATTTCACCGCGTATTTTCAAATCACTTTCTATTCTATCAAGTGCCTCTTTTCCAATCTCTTTCATTTTCTCATAATTATGAGTCTTTTCGTATTCCAACAACGCAGCCAAGTAAACGGATGGATGCTCTTTATAGCCTTTTCTCGCCATTTCCAGCAAACCCTCCGTTCCTTTATAATATAATGAACCTTCCTTTAATAAACGTGCCGAAACCTCACCGCTCTGTTGCATAAGAAAATCAATCCACAATTGCAAAAATATGTCCGTACCTCTTAACTCTTCTCTACCTATCGAGAAAATGTCTTCAATATGAATCTCCTTAAAATAAGGGTATGTAAAATATGAATACAAAACACTTGCACGTTGAGCAGCCGTTTGTAATTGATAGTTTGAATACAGTACGTCTAGTGCAAGTACCTTTAAGTTTACTCCAACCAGTTTTTCATCGACCATTTCTTCAAGGCTTAATTCAAAAGAATCTCCACCATCTTCATCTTCAACGAATATTTGGGTATCCATAACCAATTTAAAAATAGTTACTGTTTCTTCATATCTGCAATCATTCATACAGTCATGCGCAAATAAAACTGCATCCTCGATTATCCTGCCAATACCTTCATTGTCCTCATATTCCCATATCCATTCACTCGACCAATATCCATTAGAATAATCTTCATATCCTTGGGCCGACAAACACAATTCGCCATTTTCTATTTTAGTAAAAATTCTCTTTATATCATTTAGCTTTTCTTTTACTTTCCCATCAGGTATTAATCTTTTATACTGAAATTTATCCTCGTATTTACTATCTTCTCGATCATCTTGATCATGGCAATCTTCAAGTAGCTGTAGAAATGACGCTCTCTTGTTTTCAGGCGTTTTTCTTGCAATATTATGCAGACATCTTCTTAATTCCTCAATGCTCATACAGTTCAGTATTTCATCTGATTTCCGAACAAATTCTTTCTGATCCATCTTACCCCCTGTATTTCAATCACACTACAATATCCTTTTATTCGCAATCTTTTTTTCACTCCATCCAAGGCTCTTTGCCCATGCACGAAGCTCATCCCTTTCATTTTTGTCTTCACTTTCATAAACAGTCCCTAAAAAATCAGCAAAGCCACTTAATCCGCCCACATCATCAAGCAAAAATACTCCGTCTTTATGGATGCAAACCGGCCTGTGCTCATTCAGCACAATTTGATTTGCATAGGCAATCTCTTCATGTGAAACAAACCCGCTTTCCAGCAGATCTTTGCAATCATTTTCCTTAGTTATGGTAATCGTCCAATTATCCCCAAAATCATACTTATAAATAAGTTCCCTTGCTACGGGAAAAAGCGTTTTTTCATCAAGCACTTCATCTTTGCCTGCCAGAACCTTACTGACTTCCAGCCGTTCCAACAAATCTTCCGTTCCACCTTCAATGATAATAGATGAATTCATTTCTTCAAGAGTCAGCTCAATCAAAGGAGCTTTGCGCAAAGTTTTAGCAGGTTCCTTGGCCTCGCCCTTTTTAGTCCGGGCTATGTAATCTTTAAATGGCTCTTTGACATCAAGCATCTTAAAATTATCCATGAGCTGCTGCACATCTCTTTTTGCAATTTCGGGATGCTCCAACTCCCCGCCATAAAAATACGGCCCGGTATATTTCTTCTTAAGCCACGCGTTTATACTGCCTTTTTCATAATCATCATCCCAGAAAATATCTTCCTCCGATTCGGACGGCGGCTGAAATAAACTTCCAACTAAATCCACCCAGCCTTTTACGGTGCCTCTGGTCAGTTTTTGATACACTTCTTCCGGCAGACGAAAACAGCGCAAGTGTGAATTTTGCCAGCCATAAAGTTTTTGTATCGCATAGTGCAGGTTATGAAGCGGCATATCGGATGGTATAAGAATATCCCTGCATATAGTCTCTCCCGTTGAAGATTCCCCATATTTTTTAAGCATTCTTTCCTGATCTTCCGTCAGATACTCATCTTTCAGTTCCAAATGAAGATAAACCGGTGTGATTTCATCTTTACTGCCTCTTATTATGTTTTTCATCTTGTTCTCCCTTCAAATCAATATCGCTGTCTACTTTTAAATCTATAAATTTCCTTTAATCTTTCAAATATCTCAAAAGCTACTGGGCATACTTCAACCACATTTAACATACTGTAAAGGCTCCATAACCTTTCCGGCTGATTTGTATACGGATAAGTTTTACAGCTTTCAGGTTTCATATCGCCCAGTTTACATTCTCCATCTTCATCCAAAAAATCACATGGCCTATGCCTGGTTTCATAGCTATATTCTCTTTCGTCGAATTCCAGAAAGATATCTTTAAACTGGTCAGTTGTTATATTCATGTATCCCGCCGCTTTTTCCAGTTCATCTTCCTGAAATGTTCCTTTATACATTTTGCAGCAGTTTCTGCATTTTCTGCAGTCATAATAAGCAAACAATTCATTATGTAATGCCAGAAATTGCTTATCCAGTTCCTCTTCATCGGCATGAATCTTCAGGAAGGAACGGAATCTGATATTGTCAGCCTCTATAGCCTTTGCTGCTTTTTTAACTTCACTCGGCTTCAGCATGTCTTCTCTTTCACCTCACATTATTAGTTTCTCTCGCAAAATCATAAGGATCTCCGCATGAGGCCTGCAGTTATCTGTTTTTTCCAATCGATAACCGCCAAGAATACTCTTTACAGCATCAGTTCAATTAAACAGCTTTAAAAACATTACAGGAACCACCGCGCCAGCGGTTTAGTGCAATGGCTAAAACCAGCAGTTGATTTAAGGTGGCATAATCTCTGATATTTCCGTTTTTATCGGAATTTTCTTCACGCCATTGTTTGGCGGTGATCCCAAACAGAGCGATATTCAGCACGTCCGCTTCACTGGCATAGGTTATGGAAATTTGATACGGAGTTAATTCTGGTGGAATCAAGTTTTCCTTAATAGCATCTGTATGAATTCTGTAGTTCAGTTTTGAGATCTCGCGATTAAGATTCCAACCCAAGGAAAGTCTGCTGCTTCGTCGTTTTTCAGCCTTTTATAGTCTTTAATTATGTAGAGCTTAAACTCTGCCGATATCCAGGAAGCAAATTCAAAAGCAATATCAGAATGAGCAAAAGTCCCGCCCGAACGTCCCGATCTGGAGACTATTCCGATTGCACTCGTATTATCTATCCATTTCTGCGGCGACAGTGTAAAAGCATTTGAACCTGCTTGTCTCCTAAAGGAGTCGAATTCGACCCCTTTAAATTTTTCATTATGTAATTGCTCCCAAAGTCCTAAAAATTCGATTGTATCCTTACTTCTCATCCAATTTTTAATGACATCTTTTGGCTCATCACTTTTATATCGTGCGATATCTGTAAGTGAAATATACTCATTTTGAAAATCTTCTGTATAGATAGTAATATCCATGCCCTTTGCATGAATCGTTTCTTTGACCGGTTTCTTGACCATTGGTATACTCCAATCTCGAAAAATTGCTATTGATTAATTGCCAGCAAATTCCCACCTATAGTTAACCAACTCGGGATTCGCGGTAATGATTTCTTATTTCTCTATTAAAATATTTACCTTTTGACTCTGAATTTCTAAACTCATACCAACTCGATTCAGGAAAATCAAAATATTGCCAGACAGCACCACTATTAAATTCTATTTCTAATGTGGATGTGTTAGGGTCAAAACCTATGCTTCTTATCATACTAGACTCAATATATTCCCTCTCCATACCTATCTCCCCTCATATCAAAATTTTTGTTCTCTTATTTTAGTTACAACAGTCTTATAATTTTCATCGTTAACGTCATGCTTTTTACACCAGCATTCAACTAACTTAGGGTCATCGCTTGTTGGTCTAGGTGAGTTTAGCTTTATTCTTACCCTTGACGGTATTTTTATTGATTCGCCAACGATTACTGCTTCACCTATCCTAAGTGAAGGGAGTAAGTTTATTAAGCTATTTAAATTATCGGGGGCTGATGATTTAACAATGGATTGATCGCCGGAATTTGTTAATCTTAGCGCAACTAATGTTCCTATCCGAGCTAAAATTGTTTCTGATATTTCAGAAGGTCTCTGTGAAATTATTAAAGCTCCAACACCAAACTTTCTTCCTTCCTTAAATATTTTCTCAACAGAACTTTTTGAGTAACTGTTATTGTCATCTTTATTTAAGTATGTATGAGCTTCTTCAAAAGCAAGTAAAAGAGGCCTATTTTTACCTGTGTATGGTTCGTTTCTGCCCCAGAACATACTATCATAAACAAAACGTGTTATAAGGCCAATAGTAATATCTAGCACTTCAAATGGCACTCCACTTAAATCAAGTATTGCCAGCTTTTTTTCGCTTCCTATCCAATCATTCAGTAAGTTATGCAAGTCTTTCGATGTTTTCTCATCTTTATATTCACCAGGATCAAAAAGAAAATCATATCTTGAATCTTTTAGTCGCGCTAAAATCTTTTTTTCGTATGCATAATATTCTTGATGCTTTGATTTATATGGTGCCTGCGTTCCCATAGTATAAGGCTCAAATTTCGCAGGGACTAAATTTTCATAATCTCCTTTATCAGTTTCTTTAGCAACATCTTTTGTTTGATCGTCTTTATTGGACTTGTCAAAAGTTGCATTTAGCCACCAATTCATTTCATGCCACACTTTTCGTGCATTAAATGGAATAGGTGAATCGGCTGTAATGAAATTAGGATTCACATCGCCGGCTTTTAGTTTAAAATTCTCTTTCTTATAAGTGCTAATAAGCTCTCGGAACATCCTGTATTCAATTTTCTGATCGTCAGTAGGTTTAGCTCCTACAAGAAAAAAAGCCAATTCATCAAAATTCATTAGCCAGAATGGAATATATAGAGGATTACTAGCATCATTGATTTTGAATACTTTGGCGTCTGGAAATGCGGAACTGTACTCGCCATGAGGGTCAACCAATATAATTCTTGACCCGGCATAATCATTTAATATAGCTTTAAGAATGCTTACGGTGGTGTTAGATTTACCACTTCCTGTCGAACCCAGAATAGCGCAATGTCGGAGAATCAGTTTATGTATATCTACATAAACGCTTAGGTTTTTGGAAGATGAATGTTTGCCAATTTCAATCTTCTCTTCATTATTTCGCCCATATATATCAAACAAGTCTTTTTCGGTTACTAAGTGGACTTCATCATTTATAGTGGGATATGTACCTATTCCCTTCTCAAATTCGCTATCCCCAATCTTCTCTCCCTATTTCCGTTTTTCTTGCCCCATCCACCCTTGAAATCATATTCACGCTCACTATTGTAATTTATGCATATTACGGGGTCATCGGAGGTCGGAAATTTCGGAGAGTTGCTTTTGGTCGCTCTTATTTGGTAGTCAGCCGTTTATGTTTTGTTTTCTGGGATTTTCTTCAAGAGACATTACTCTATGATCCTCTGTCAGCAGTTTCATTTGGCTTATAGCAATGGCATTAAGTTTTTTAAGGCGTTCGTTTTGCGATATACCCTCTCCAATAAATACAGCATTCAAGTTCTCCATATTTGATAGACAAACAAGTTGCGAGACATTAGCATAATCGCGGATATTACCTTTTAATTCAGGATTAGCGTCACGCCATTGTTTTGCAGTCATACCAAATAAAGCAACATTAAGCACATCTGCTTCACTGGCATATATCTGATTGACCTGCTGTGGAGTAAGTTGTGGTGGAATCAGATTCTCTTTAATGGCATCTGTATGGATGCGATAATTTATTTTTGCCAGATTGCGCTTGATGTCCCAGCCTAACTGCCTCTGTTCCTCGGCCTTAAGCCGCTCAAACTCTTTGATTAAATAGATTTTAAATTCAGGACTAATCCACATTCCGAATTCAAATGCAATATCTTTGTAAGCGTATGTTCCACCATAGCGTCCAGCCGTTGCTTTTAGACCAATTGCATTTGTTCTTGCAACCCATTCCTTAACGCTGATTTTATAGCTGTTCAAACCTGCTTGACTTTTGATTATGGCGAATTCGCCATAATTAAAATCAGGATTATGTATCTGTTCCCAAATACCCAAAAATTCAACTGTATTTCTATTACGTAACGGAAGTATTATTAATGACATTATCTTCCTCCAAGTAATTTTGTTTATCAACCATACGGCATATGAGCTTGTCTCTTCTTCATTTACAGGTTATGTCATCTTTTTTATCTCATCAAGGGTTATCGCCCACCAATACTCTATCCAAATCCGCAAAAACCTTGATTTATCAGGGTTTCAGCTACGTTCAATTCTCGTGACACATTCTGTATGCCTAGTATGTATCAATGTTTACCAGTAAGGTAAAATAATTAAAACCTATTGCAACTGACGTAACGTCAGGTTTTATACTTTACTTGTCGACAAATAAATCGTACGAAACGAGGCGAAAAGATGCCAAAAACTACTTGGAAAATCGGTGAGCTTGCAAGCCAGTGTAGAATAACTGTAAGAACACTGCACCATTACGATAAGGTGGGGCTGGTGTTTGGTTAGGACCAAAACGTTTGAATTGTCATTGAATGATAACGTTGATATTATCCAAGGCAGAGTAGTTTCCTTATCTGCGCTTAGTGTTTGATGTTATGTAAGCGTTGAAAATTTATATTAGGCGAGTTAAGGAATAAAATATATCCTCTCTTTTCCGCAAGTAAAATCAAGCAATGCAATTTCCATTACTCTATAATGACTATAGAGTGGTTGAAACGAGGTGAACAGACGAATGTACGAGTGGCACAAGCAAATCCAAATAATCGTTGATGAAATTGACGAGTGTATTAAAAATCGTAACGGTGAAGCAATAACGCTACGATTTCTTTCTCGCAAGTTAGGTTATTCCGAATTTCATACTACGAGAAAATTTAAGGAAATATCGGGTATGCAATTTAGGGATTATCTGCGGCATAGAAAATTAGCCTTTGCACTAAAAGAGGTTCGGGATAGTGAAAAAAGCATTTTGGATATTGCTTTTGATTATGGTTTTTCATCACATGAAGCTTTTACCAGAGCTTTCAAGGGAACATATGGTGTAACTCCAAGTGAATACCGAAAAAAGCCTATGCCTGTCGCTCTTCGTACAAAAATAAACCCTTTCGACCGCTACTTTTTCGGATTTGGAGAGATTGGTATGATGAAATCTACAGATGATGTTAAAATTTATTTTGTAACCATTCCCGCACACAAATTTTTGCACATTAAAAACTATGAGAGTAATGGGTATTGGGATTTTTGGCAAAAGCAAAGCCTTATTCCGGGACAGGACTGCGAAACAATTTGCGGCTTACTCGATAGTATCAAGGGCAAATTGGATGACGATGGTGGGAGCGAATCTAACAGCGGCAGCGGTCAGATTATGGCGTACATTAATGACCCGGACGGCAGACTCTGCGATTGGGGTATTCCACGTACAGAGTGTTATGGTGTACGTCTTCCTTTTGATTATAAAGGCGAAGTACCACCACAAATGCTTATGATTGATGTTCCCGAAGCCGAGTATATTGTTTTTGAACATGGGCCATTCGATTATGAGCAGGAAAATCGTAGTGTGGAGGAAAAGATGGAAAAGACAATGGCAACTTTTGATTTTGCAGGCACCGGTTACTGCTTTGATACTTCCCCCGGTAGAATAATTTACTTTTCATTTAATCCGGAGCGGTTTTGGAAGTATATCAGGCCAGTGCGGAAGTCATAATCAATAAAAAGCACCTGCCCAATGCGGTAGGTGCTTTACTACATATGATAACGTCCTGACACCGCTCCTTCACAGATAATGACTTCCAAGCCAGTCAAAACAGATTAAGCAGGTAAGCAAAAGGTTGCGGCTATGTGCTGATGAAGAAAATAAGCAGACTGTAGTGTTGTCTCCGCAACCATATAGCCGCATGATTAGTTGGATTATCTGCGAATGGCATTAATTCTTAGTCCCTACTTGACAGCATCTTACCACCAAATAGGTTTATTAGTGCCCTCTGAATTTAGTGAAGCTGGTCATAGGCTATACACAAAGGCTGATGTATCAAAGCTTCAGCAAATATTGTCTCTAAAACAACTGGGACTTTCCTTAGAGGAAATTCATCACTTAATTGAAAATCCTGATTATGATCCGTTGCCCGTCGTTCAAGCTCAACTCGAAATCATAAATGAACAGATAAAGTTAAAGGAAAAACTGCGCGATGAGCTTGAGCAGCTTAAAACGCTGCTGTCATTTAATCAAAATATAAGTGCAGACCAATTATTAAAAATAATGGAGTTGATCCGAATGAATGAAAATAATTATTTAACACCAGAGCGGATCGAAAAAATGAGAGCTTTCCTCAGTAGCCTTACGGAAGAAAAGAAGGCAAAGATGAGAAAGATGCTGCCGCTCGTTGATGAGACACAAAAACAGGCTTTACAGAAAAGGATCTTAAAATAGCGTGATAAGCAAACGATATCAACTTATAAACCCAATCAGTACGTTTATGCAAGATATAAGAAATATTAACGAGGAGAATTACAATGAATGAAAAAGCAGTTCAACAACAGGAGCAAGACATGACCACAGAGTTAACTAAACTTACTGATCGCGCGCAGATCAGTGAGCTACTGAGCCGTTATTGCAGTTTTGTCGATGACAAATGCTTCAATATTGCGGCAGTGGAAGCGACATTCACACCGGACGGGTGTTACGTACGTCCCAATGGTTCGGCTGCCGTCGGCCCGGAAGCCATTGCCTCTGAAGCCAAAACCTTTAGCCGCTTCCGTGCAATGCAGCATGTCACTTCCGACCATATTATCGATCTTGAAGGTGACACCGCACGACTTCGGGCCAATATGATTGCGATGCACCTATGGTCCGAAGAGGAGAGCGACCCGAGATCACTGCAAACGCATTTCGTTGCCGGAGGTATTTTTGAAGCGGTTGCAGTGCGCACTGTCGACGGATGGAGATTTAAAGAATTGAAATCACGCATTACGTGGCGAACTGGCGGGGGTATGTCCGCAGTGGCTAGGATTGGGAGTCCAAGCAACTAATGGGAATGCATCTCTTGCGGTTCTATAGGTTTCATTTTCATCCTATCATCCTTAATAATATCGAATGTCATCTATAAAATACCTCAAAAAAACGGGCTGAAAATTGCACTTTTTCAGCCCGTTTTTTGTCCATTTTTCGCCCCAAAATCGCACTCAAACCACAACATCTTGTGGTCAAAGTCTACTTTTTCTCCTTCGAACCACAATACGTCATCAGAATTATCGCTTCTACATGTGTGGAGACAGTAAAAGGAATATATTAGTCAACAGCTCCATTTTTTAACTTTTACCAGTTTACTCCTTTTGCTTAATCGATTGACAATTCTTATTTAAATTGATAATTAATTATATCTTTAATGTGAATTGCTTTGGCCCTTTAAGAACCTTGGCCACAATGTTATCACTATCTATTTTTCCATAATGTTCACATAATACATTTCTTAGGTTAAATAACCGCCTCTGTGAAGTATCAATTAGTTGGGCAAAAGTACAAACATCAACTCTTCCCCGTTCATTTTCTCCTAATTTAACAACTCTCTCAGTTTTAGGTTCAATAGTTTCACCAACAACATAGGCTCGAACAATTGTACTCTTTGCTACAAAACTACAGTTAATCAAATCCTGAACATAATATTGCGCCTGCGTTACCTCATCTCGCCCAAGTTTAAAACCGCCCCTCTTTAATTCAATAATTAAAATTTTGTCAATAACGTTTAATCCAGAATCCTCATCATAATCCTCAGTGCATACTGCTGACATCGTAGATTGGGGGAGAACGATAATATCTGGTCTTTTCCTTGCGTTTATAAATTCATTTTTTACAACTTTCTCTCCGAATAGTTCCTCAACAGCCTTTTTTAACGATGTGTTGGATACAAAATTTATTGAGTCAAATTCTACGCCAAAAAGCCACCTTGACTGAAGTATTATTGGATGCAACGTCTTAAGTTCATCAACGCTTTTATCACCACATAACCTTGATATAGCCTCTATGGTAGTTATACGTGTATCAATTTCACTTAAAACTGCTAGTATGTCACTTACCGACCATTCATCTAGCATTGTATTTAGTGCTGAAATTTCTTCTATGGACATTGTTGAGAGTTTTCTTAGTAATGCAACACCTGAACGACTTTTCTCAATATTTAACATCGCAGATACTGCCACATTAAGCACCTCTTGTGCTATATCTGGCTTTCTTTTAGTAATTTCTTTAACAAAATTTGAAACTTCATGCTGTGCAATAGGACTAGTTGAAATCAACTCGAGATCCTCCAAGTTATCTTTTAAGACTGCCATCTGGACTTCTTCTATTTCTTCCGAGTAGACTCTGTGGAATAAGTGTTTTATATATGTATTTAAGTGTTCATAAACTTCATCCATCAAATAAGAATTTTTAAAACCTGTCCAATCAGGAAGGATTTCATCAAATAAATCATCAGATTCAACAATTAAAGTATATTTCTTTGCAATTTTTCTTCGGCCATCTGCAAAAACAAATTTTCCATAGGCCCAGGAGGGTTCTCCAACAAGCCTACCCCCAACCCAAAAGGCAACACCGTGTTGCATTGTGTTTCGAGCAGTTTTAATAGATTCTACAACAGTGATCTTAAGCTCTATTTTGTTATTTATGTTAATAATTTCTTTTGTCGTATTTTTATATTCTGATAAATCAAGTTTTTTTTCGTTGATATATACATTGAACTGTGGATCATACAAAAATCTCGCTGAGAGAATATCCAACATATCTTCTGCTTTTGGAAGGTTTTTATTTGCACGCACTGATAATTTTGTACCATGTCCATCTTTTTCAAATGATTCATGCTTTAATATTATGAATGGTTGTTCATTGGCTGCAACTGAAATACTAAACTTATTACAAGTGCCATCACGCCAAGTTTCAACAACATATGTATTGTTAAAGCACAATAAACCATGCCTTCCTATGCCATTTCTGCCGTAGGCACGTCTTTTAGTTACTTTAACATCCTTAGGGAACTCAACTTCAACACCTTGGTGTTTTAATCTATTGTAAGCAAGTTTCATCCATCTCTTTAGAAACTGCTGATAAGTCATTCCAGTACCATCATCTTCTATAGTTATGTATTCGCCATCTTCTGTAGGCATAGTAATTTTGACAGTTAATGAACCGCTATCCCATGAATTTGCAATCAATTCAGTCAACGCGATATCCGGGCTACTAGTCACTTTGGAATATGTTCTACATAAATAATCTTCTTCAAATGTAGCTGCAAGCATGAGATTTTCCATTCGTACACCTCCCAACCTTGAATTATTTTTCTACACTTTCCTCTTTTTTCCTCTAAAATTCCCTAGACTAATTTATTTGGCTATTGACATTCATTACATTTAAAAAAGCAAATGCGTTGGAAATAATTTCCTCTCTACAACCAACACATTAATTGAAATTTTTTATTTTCGTCATCCAAAATGAAGTCTCCTATGGCAGTTTGGACAAACAGCGAGCGCATTATCAACAGTATCCTCTCCACCATCAGCTAATCGCACTTTATGATGAACCTCAAGGTAAGGCGTTTTATCTGCAGCCCTTAGGAATGGTGCCGCTTTACCGCATTCCTCACATATTCCATCAGCTCTTTCAAGAACCTCTGCAATTACATCAGGATTCCTTATAAAGCAAGTACTTTTCCTTTCAGCTTTTTCTGGAATATTACTCTCTCTATTATTTAGCCGTTTTTTTCTCTCCACACTAGTTAACACTCTTGATTTTTGAACTTCTCTTTCGAGAACCTCATAGTAATCTATGAGACTGTTTATATTTTCGAGCATCTTAACAATTTCGATATAGTGCTTTTCTTTTAACTCAAATAATGTCCCTCTGTGAAATCCGATAACATCACAATCACTAAGGCTATTATTGTCTTTCATTTCATTTAGCGTTAAAAATTTATCAAAATCCCTAAGTTTTTCAAACTCAACAAATACTTCGCCATCATCATTCTCATATTTATCAACCACTATACAGATTGTTGTGATTGCTTTCGTTTTTCCTGTTTCATAGGCTACAACTTTATCCCCAATGTTAATGCTTTGAAAACAACTCTCATTTTTCCTTTTGCCTCCATCTTCATTTAGGCTTGAATAGGTCTCTCTCCTTCCTACCTTCAAATCTGAAAATGACCATTCATAACCTTCAGTATCAATATTAAGCCAATAATATTTGGCTTTTTTTCTATAATCAGGATGGATTTCATATTCTCCCTTAGCAACACGAACAAAATATTTAGCATATGTTGGACTGTGAGTATTTTCTGTTGAGTTTGATAGAATAACCCTCATATGGCTTTCAGAGGGATTTAGCCCCTTACTTTTACAAAAATCTTTGACTTTCTTAAAAGTTATTGGTTCTTTAATTTCTCCATTATTAACAGCTTTAACAATTTCATATCCTAACCCTTCACCATGCTTAGCCATCAATTTACCTCCAGAAAAAGAAAGAGTAAAGCAATCGTTTGTAATGCTTTACTCTTATTCTAAGAATAATTTGGATATTTTTCAATTAATTATTATACTTCCTCCACCCTCATCCCACTCTTCAGCACAAAAATAAAATGCGTTGGCGTGAGAACTTCTATCTTCTCAACCAACGCATTAAAAATTTTATCATCGAATTCTTCCAGTAAACCCTGCCTACCGGCCAATACCTGTATAATCTCATCCACCCTTTTTCGGTAATCATCCTTCAGACTATTTTCCTTTTCCAGTTGAGCTTTTCGCCTTCGCAATTCCTCCAGTTCCTTTGATATTCTTATGTATTCCTCTTTATAAACATCTTCATCGAGGTTATTTTGAATTTGGAATTTAATTAGCCCCTTCAACTCGTTTTTAATTTTTTCTATTTGGCTGTCAAGAGCATTTATTTCTTTGTCAGTCTTTCTCTCAGACAAAACCTTTTCTATATTATCAGTTAGCGTTTTAATAAAGGCATCCTTGTTTTCATTTATTCTATTAAACACCTTGACGAAAGCATCCATTAAAACTTGTTCACCTACTGCCTTGGCATCACAGGCTCCTTTGCCGTCTACAATATAGGTTTTGCATTGCCACACTATTTTTTTATATTTGCTTGTGCTGTTCCACGTTCGCCGCTTGAAGGTATTGCCACACTTTCCGCAGTATATCTTTCCGCTAAAAGCATATTTGCTGGTATATTTGTGCCGATCGCCAACCAAATTGCCTTTTAGCAAAGCTCGCCGTTCTTTTTCATCCTGAACCATTTCAAAAACTTCTTTGGGTATTATTGGCTCGTGATTTTTTTCAATCAATACTTTTTGAACATAACCTTTATTCTCAACTCTTTTATGGGTTAGGAAATCAATGGTATAGGTTTTTTGAAGAAGTGCATCGCCATAATATTTTTCGTTTGTTAAAATACCCGTTATTGTTGTGTCCCACCATTTTGTATTGCCGATAACCGTCTTTTTCCATCTGCCATTAATCCTTTGGCGATTGCGTTATAACTTTTTCCTTCCAAGTACTCTATGAATATACGCCTAACAATTTTGGCTTCTTCTTCATTAATAATTAGTTCCCCATTTTCGTCTTTGTCGTATCCAAGAAACCTAGTCGTGTTAACTAATACCCTACCGCTCTGGAATTGCCTGGCAATCCCCCACTTTACATTTTCCGAAATGCTTCGGCTTTCATCCTGGGCTAAAGAGCTTAGAATAGTAAGCAGGACTTCTCCAGTTGTATCTAAGGTGTTGATATTTTCCTTCTCAAAGAATACGGCAATTCCTTTGTTTTTAAGCTTTCTTACGTTATTCAAACAATCAAGTGTATTCCGCGCAAACCTGGAGATTGATTTGGTTATAACGATGTCAATTTTCCCTTTCATACAATCATTAATCATTCTGTTAAAGTCATCTCTCTTTTTGGTGCTGGTTCCTGAAATACCCTCATCGGCATAAATATCAACAAAAGTCCAATCTGGATTGTTTCTAATATAGGCAATATAATAATTAACCTGTGATTCGTAACTGCTCTCCTGTTCCTTGGAGTCAGTACTAACACGGCAATAAGCACATGCCCTTTTCTTAACATTTTCAGGTAGTCCGTTAATTTCCTGCGGAGCTAACGCCGGTAAAACTCTAATATTTTTCGCCATAGGCATTCTCCTTTTCTATTCTTTTTGTGGTCACATGATATAATTGGTGTCCGGATTAATCAACTTAATCCTTGATATTCCTGGGCTTTGAAGGATTTTTTATTTTCTTTATCAATAGCCATAAACTCTTCCTCCGTAATCAGATTCATTTTTCTCAAGGAATCCAGTATATGTAAACTTAATTGATAGTTGATTAGATTTTCATTTAACAAAAGCACTTTCTCCTTTCAAATATAAAAAGAGTGGGCTTTTAAACCCACTCCACAAATTATTAAAACAATGATTTAATTTGGATTGTATATTCATTGAAAACCGAATCATCATCGGATAAAACGGCCTTCAAAATAACGTATTTATTAACATATGAACTATTGCTTGCCGCTTTTACCGTTGCACTATTGCCGGTGCTTGCAGTAATCGTTGCATATGCTGTACTAGTTCCATCTTGGTTTCTAATTGACCACACTACTGATTTATCAAAGATTTCTTCACCGTTGTCAAATATATGAGCAACATAGGATTGGCTAAACCCAATTATAACAGTGCTACTTCCAGTTATAGTTATCGAATAGCTGTGTGATATATTTTCAGTGGTTGTCACCGTAATTGAATCCAAAATAGTATCATGATATTTTAATTTTGCGGTTATTACTGCCTGTCCCAGTGAGATCCCCATCACCTGACCGCTATTATCTACGCTTACAATATTTGAATCACTGGAGGTAAATATAATTACCGGATTTTCAACTGTAGCACCGTTATCAGTAACAGTTACATTCAGCGGAAGAACATCATTTAATAGCACATTGGCAGTATCTCCGTTATCAATTGTTAAGGTATATGTATGTACTGTCTCATATTTCCATCTGTCTACGATATCGTTTTCAACATCATCATCAGCTGATATTAAATCCAATGAGCAATTTAGTTTGATAATGCCTCTCTGGGATTTATCAATGCCGGTTATTTTGAACGGCTGGTTGGTAATGTAAAATCTCTGGCTTAAACTTATGTCCCTGGTATCTAAATTGTTTTGCAGAAAGATGTTAATATTACCCGTTGGTAAAGATATGTAATTTCCCGTGGAAACATCAAATACCTTACTTTCTTCAATACAATCAAACCATTTGATATTACCAGACCAGTTGAAGGCAATTTGATAGCTGCATTTTCTGATCCTGGCTCTAAATGAATTTTCTTCTTTATCAATTTGGCTGATGGTTAAATAGTTTAAATTATTGTATTCCACTATGTCACCGGTAAAAATTTGATTCTTGCACCGGATTATTTTGTCATCGAAATAAGTTAATTTATCCACTGTATCGATTATGAGCGCAATCTGATCTACTCCATTTACCGATATGCTTTCTCCCTTTTCTAAAAGGAAAAAGTCAATCATGCTATCTATATCCTGCATCCGCTACACCTGCCTAACCAATTTATACAGATAAACTTCCAAGTAATCATCCCATTTTTTTATTTCCATGACTTTGTACTTTAGATTTTCGATTTCCAGGTAACTATCCTTAGTAATTGAATCATCTACATCACAAAACACTCTGCTGGTTACATCAATTTGAAATCCATCCTCAAAGGTTATACTTTTTGAAAACGGCTGAATATCTGCATAGATTGATTTTACAAAGGTAGTGGAATCAGAGCTTGAATATACCTTTATTAACGTATCGTTAAACATTACTGGCACCCAACCTTGATCTTGGGCAGAGGTAAAGCAGTTTTGATATATTCGGGTATACCATCGCCTTCATATGTAACGCTTCTTTCACCCTGCACCTTTTGCTTATAGCCCACACTGTCTCTATTGTTGTATAAATAAACTGCCAAATCAGCAATGGTGTCATCATAATCTGCCGGTAACTCTGTTAGGTTACAATAAGCATAAGCCAATCTATAAGCCTGGTTGATAAAATGATTTAAAATACCATCAAGTGCAATTTCAAATTCATCTATGCCCAGAAGCATTTTCACAGTTTCCAGCACAATATCAGTCCTCCATTTCCTTTAAAACCTCAATTATTTCTGTCTTTTTCTTATTTGCTACCTTAATATCCATTCCCTTGGACATGACCATTGACTTCAATTCTAAATAAGGGATTGCTTCATAATCCACCTGTACCGGATTATCTTTATATAGACAGCTTTCTTTATGTACATTTAAAGTTAGCAGGGAGTTGAATTTGATTTTGCAATATGGACACTTCAAAATTATCACCGTCCTTATTAATAAAAAAGGGGATGCACCATCTGGCACACCCCCATATTTTTTTTAGATTAACCAAGCAATCTGCAATCAAGTTTTGGGTTTAGAGTTTTTACTCCGCAGAGCATATCTATTGAAACAACGTCCTTTTTGTACTGGCTGTTATAATCATAGATAACCCTTAAACCAAACCCGTCATAATTAATAATCGCCTTTTGCTCAGATGATAACCCCTTAGGCAAAGCCAGCGGTCTTGTGACAAGAGCAAAAGCATTTTTATGAAATGCCAGACTTGCTGTATGGTTATCTATAATGGTTACATCAGCATTATCTGCAATTTCCGCTGTGGCCGGAAATACTTTAACAGCTATTTCTCCTGCTGCTGCGGTGGCATCTTCAGTAGCCACATAATTATTTCCTGAAATAGTTAACAAGTCACCTTTTACAAGGGTTCCGGTAAGATTGGTTCCATCAATAATAAACTGTGTTGAATTAGCACTTACGGCACCCTTTACTTTTAATGTACCGGCATCGGCGGTAAGTGTTCCTTTGGTATGAGTTTGAACGTTCTGGTCAGTGAAAATATCAAAACCAAACTTTCTACCCAGGGATGCTTCCCTTAATGCCGTTCCATTATCGCCCACTTTATCTGCTTCATAAAATCCAGCTATCTGTAAGAACGAATTTTCATTGATGGGATCAATTACAAGATTCCTGTTTTCAAAAGGTGCTTTATTTACATTTAAAATCATTCTGGTATTGGTAATATCACCAACAGCCGAAGGTGTGGTTCCTGCCGTACCATAATAATCTGGCACATCTATGTACAATCCAAGCAAATACTGGTCAATCTTATTGGCAAAGCTCTGCATGGCCGGAGTTAGCAGTTGCTCACTAAAATTCTGAATATCCAAGGTAAGCTGCTCTGCTGTAACCTCAAATGATACATCCAGCAGTTTATCCAACACCACGGTTTCCGAACCTTCTGTTGCATCCTGGATTTGGATACCAGCAGTACTGTCAAATTCCTTTGCTTCAAAAGTTGCGGGCTTTCTGATTGTTATCGTATTCCCTACCCCGGCAACAAATTCATTGGAATAATCTCTATGTACAAGGTTCGCCATTACTGTATTGTTTTTAAGTTGCATCATAGCCTCTTTTGCAATAATTGAAGGAGTTAAAAATGTATTACCCATAAATAATCACCATATCCTTTCTAATTTTTATTTCTTGCTTTGATATACTCATCCATTGACAAACTGTCTAAATCGGTACGGGAGCCACCGCCGTTATCTTTGGGTGGCACATACCCCTCGCCTTTAAGCCTTAATTCAAGTGTTTTTTGCACAGAGGAGTTGTAAATATCCTCCAGCACTTTAAGGTTATCAGTGGTTTCCTGTTCATCCCGGCCAATAAAAAAGCCTACCAGCTCAATCGGTAGGTTCTTCTCGTTTGCCATTTTCATGGCCTTATTGGTCAGGGATTCTTTTAATTTTTCCTGTTTCATCTGATCAATTTCTGCTCGCAGTTTATCAAGTTCAATTTCCTTCTCATCCTTTTGAGGAAACTTTTTCTTGACCTCCGCATCGATCAGGGTTTCCAGATTGTTAGTTTTCCAGGTTTCCAACCCTTTCTGTAGATGCTTGTCCTTCACGGAATCAAGCCATGATTTTGCTTCAGGTGTTTTTTCAACAAACTCCTGCATCCTTGCAACGGTCAATGGATTTAACCCCTGCAAATATGCCGTTACCTCTGAAGCACTACCTGCTTCGCTTTCCAAGAATTGTTTTACTTCTTCAAACGTCATGATTATATCTCCTTTCATTTTTGCCCTTCTGACTAAAAACCAGAAACGCAGTTGTATTAAATAAAAAGACTTACATTAAAGTAAGCCCAAGTAAATCATTTACTTATATTCCCTAATTACTTTTTCAGCTATATCAATAAATTCATCCATCGTCAAATCGCCAATTTTTAAGTATCCATCTTTTTTTCTGGCAGGGTGGTTATTAAATTCTTTTAAATGTGCTACATAAATGTATCCTCCGCAACCTCCATTTTGCAAGGCTGTGATTTCGTGAGCAACTACTTGTTTTCTGGTATCTGTGTATCTATCCTTAAAATAGTAACTATATAGGACATATCCCTTCTTGATTCCGGTTTTAGAAAGTAACCCGAATCTATTTGTTAATATGTCGTTCACTTGCTCAAAAGATAATGACACGGTGATCAACCCCCTTGATTTTCTTAAATTTTACCATATTTAACCTTTAAGATAACAGACCTATGTTGTTGTAATGTGGGAGTTTTATCTCCGTTGGTACTTCGAGCAAATAACATTAATGCATCTGAATGACTGCTTACATTTATGTTGGCATCGTAAGCATTTTTTATGATACTCCAATTGGTTAGTTGAATTAATAAAAAACACTAAATCATCTTTACGTTTTGCTTTTACCCTAACAATAAACTTCACCTCCGACCCCTTAAAAACGGGCAAAATTAATTTTAAAGAAAATACCCCGCAGCCCGTTATTTACAAGGGTTACAAGGTATTTAGCAAATTTCCAAATCGCCCGAATACGGGCATCTAATTTTAGGGGTAGTATGATTCCCTATGCCGGTTAATTTTAAACTATTATATCGGCAGATTTTGAAGCATTATCGTTAGGACTGATATTAGAATTTTTATTTTGTCGTTCGGATGCAAATTTTTGGATTTCTACAGTTGGATTTTCAATAAACGGCAACAATGTCAGCAGTGTTTCCTGTGAACAAATATCCTTCAACTTAACTATAACATCTGCTAGTCCAACCAGATCGGTGGGTAGGTTTCTTGTAAATTTCACTGCTACATCTCGGTAGTCAAAAACCTTGCCTTCCTTCTTGCGGATAAATGCGAACAGGTTCTTGAGTCTTTCTTTGATTACCTTTTCCATAAAAGCCTGGCGCATTGCCACCCTGTTTTCCAGGTTCAATAGTTTATTTCTCAGTGCCAGCGATGAAGTATTGCTAGCCCAATTTTCATTAAAATTAACTTCATCCATCATGTCATAGATTTTACGTTCTATATTATCAAGCTCGTTTTTCACGAAGGAATCATTGATTTCCTTAGTGAGCCATTTTACCACACCACCTTTGGGTGCTTGGATAATGCCCATCTGCTTCATTTTTAACAAATCTTCTTCCTCGATTTTGGCATTTTCAATAATCAAGTAAGCATTCCGGTGGTCGGCAATTTCATTAACTAAATCAGAATTCAAAGCGTTATATGCATCGACTAAACTGATTACATCATGGAACCCACTTTTCCGCTCACTATTGGCAGGACAGACAATAACAGGCACTCTGCCGAATATGTGATTGTGTTTGCCAATCGGCTCGATTTTAGAATCACCTGATATTTTGAAGTGTAATATTTCCATGTCTGTATAGACATCCAGGTAATCCATATCATCAAATTTTTTCCTATATGTATGTAGAGCCAGCAGCACATTTCTCTCCGCTGTTCCATCCTCTAAAACATAACATTCAAGCGGGGTCAGGATGGTAGCGCAAAATTCACCGTCAGTATTGATATAATTTAGTTCATAGCTTTCACCATAGATTTCGCTTTGCTTACGAAGATTAATATTGTGCTCCTTATCCCAGTGGCCGGTATTCATGTCGATGCAATCAATTATGGCTTTATCATCCCTTTTGGACACAAAATTAACAGGCTTGCCGAGGAGGTAGCCTGTTTCGTTATCAACAAACTTACGGGGGAAATTGAATATTAGCTTACGGTTACTCCTACTATCCTGCATGTCATAATCATAGAGTATGCTATGATGTCCCTCGTAATAGTTTTTATATTTGTGCTTTACACTGGAGTTTATGACCAGTTCATTTAAGCATTCAATTATAAGGCTTTCAGTTATTTGCAAAGTATCACTTCCTTTCTAAAAAAATAGAGCCAATACATAGTGTATTGACTCAAATTCCTAACAAGTAAATTTGATCTCAAATTTACATTTTCTTAACCACGAAGTTCCAACACCAATTTGTTTAGCCTCCTTCAATCCCATGCCGAAAGAATTTGAAATCTCAATCGTATGTCGGAATTCCCCACCTTGAAAACCATCAACTACAGATAGGAGATCCTGAAAATCATTTATCCATATATACTCTTTTCTTTTTTCAGATATTTTCAACCCTTCTGGACAATTGATAACTAACTCTTTTTTTGACTTTAATTTGACATCGGCTTTTCCTTCTACCTTTAAATCTTCAATCGGTATATTTGCAAATGCAGAGAAATCTATCCCCTCTTCTGATGAAATAGTTAGATGCTTCAGTGTGAGATTACCCCTTAAGAATGATACGATATCAGAAATTTGTTCTCTATATATGTATTCATGAAACTTTTCTGCTTCAATTAGATACCGTTCTCTTGCCTTTTTGGGATGCCTTATGTAATATTGGCTTTTTTGAATCCATGAATTGTTTAAAGGATTTTCAAAACGTTCAAGCTCATCTTGGTCTTTTATTACGTAATGATTATCAGAAGAAACTAAATCAACAATTGATAAAATAATTGATCCATGACTAAAACCAAAACACTTTTGAAGGCTCATTACTGGTAATTCAGTTTGACGGATTATTCCAAAGATCTTTCCTACAATTCCTGTATCAATTCTATAAACATTTAATCCCATAATAGGATGCCTCCTGTTCAAAATCACTTTGATTAAAACAACAAACTCCTGTCATAAAACTTAATTCTCTTAACCCCTTCAATTAACTGCACCGCACCATATAAACTATCCGGCGCATCATCAAACTTAGCTGATTTATTATAATCCTTTACTTGGTTATTATATCTAATATTGGCAGGATTGAACAGTATATGTCCTTTCTTGATCTCCGGCTCCAGTGATATAATTCGCTCATGTTTTTGGCCTTTGCTGATTACCTCATCAACAGGCGTATATATTTTATTTTTCCATAGCTCCTCTTCAAATTTTTGCTTCATGTAGCTCTGAGCCTGGGTTGTTTCAAAGCCGATCTTCTCAACAGGATATTGCTGTATTTTTTCTACAGCAACCTGAAACAAATCATCGGGCAAAAGTTTATACAGAGTGCCATCAACAACATACTTTTGATTAGTCTTTGAATGCTTTGCCAAAACTGTAATTGCTGAATAGTCATTTCTTTTTCCGGCTTTTATAGCCGGATCAATATACATGACCAACTCCATATCCTCAAAGTCAGGGAGCCTGTCCCAGTATTGAATATCTTGAAAAATATAATCATCAGTGCTGCGTGGATCATTTTGCAGTTCTTTATAAAATGATTTATCTCCCATAGCTTGTTTTTTGCACATTAGGTAATAATAGTCCAGATACTCTGACCACAGTATTTCTGTCCCTTCCAACATTTCATCCTGATGGTCATAAAAAAAGGACTTAGCGGTTTCTACCCGATCTAAGTCCTGTAAATTATTATATTTGGCTTCCCATTTGCCCCAGAGGTCATCTCGTTCGGCAAAATTTATTACTGCTGATTTTTTTATACTTCGGACTCCAGGGATTTTACCCCTTAATAATTCTGCCATCAAATCTTCTTCATGGAGAATAGTACCGACAACGAGAATATTCGTATCCCTGGTGCCTATTGGAATTATGACATCGGTAAATGTGTTTTTAACCTGTTCACGTTTGGCTTCACTTCTAGCTGTATCGTCCTTTAATAAGTCATCTAAAAGCACGAGCATAGGGCGAAAATTTTTCCAATGTAACCCACGTAAGCTTCCATCAATCCCACGAATCATTATGCAGGCATCAATTCCTCCCCTGCCCCTTATCCAGATTTCATTGTTATTCCAACGATTTCCTTTGTAGATACCAAAGTCCTCAATTAACAATTGGTTGTTTTCCAGTTCATCTTTAATCATATCAAGGAAAGGTAAGGCTATTTGCTCAGTGGCCGATATGATTAGCGTAAACTGTGATTTATCATATAGTGTTGAATACAGCGGGAATAAAAAAGAGTTGATTGTGCTTTTGCCGTGTTCCCTTGGCAATCCAAAAGCCTCAATCAACCCTTTATTGTCTAGCATATATTTTAGTTCCAGAAATAGCTCCTTGTGAAATTCACCAAACATACGATCAAAATATTTCGGGAAGTAACAAAGAGCAAAAAATTCTATATCCATCTCGCCAAGCAACCTGCGAAGCTCCGAAAAGCTAAATGTTTCTATTAGCTCCTTTATTTTAGATGATGAAAAATATTTTTCCAAATAATGTTTTATAATTTGATTTTCTTGATAGTTTCTATTCATCGTCATCTCCCTCCTGTATGGGAAGATGATAATGAACAGTGTACTTTGAACTGCTATTTGCTAATTTTACTATCTTCCCTTTTAAGTCTTCAGTGTTTTAGCTAAGCTAAAAAGTCCAAAAGCTGATGTAATTGCCTGTCCAAAAATTGCTGTATATAATGACCATAAAAAAGAAAGGAAAAGACGCCCCCGTTAATGTGCTAATGCGGCAACAAAAGCACTAGAGGCGTCCCACCAAACACATGGTCATTGTATCAAATTACAAAATAATTGAAAACCCTGAGAAGGGTGTTTTTTGTTAGGAGCGGGGAGCAGAATCCTTGTCCATGTTGTGGCGGAACACTAAAAGTTATAGGCAGTCGCCGTCGAAGCTATATAAAAGATACCGGGAATATCAATATTCTGGTCATCCGCAGACTTCAATGCTATAACTGCGGTCGAATACATCACGAGCTTCCAGATATACTTGTTCCCTACAAACGATACGAAAGTAAAAGTATCGAGTCGGTCATAACTTCAGAGAGTCTACTTACCGTCATGGCAGACGAATCAACCATTTGGCGCTGGCGAACCTGGTTTTCTAATTTATCCGGCCACTTTTTAGGTTGTTTAATATCAATCTCAATCCGACTTGGCAAAGAGACTGTGGAAAGCACGTGCCACCTTCCCAAGTCCACGCTCCAGAGAATTTGGCATTACGTTGGAGACGCCCCTAAATGGCTGGCAAGAACTGTCCGGCCAGTAGCAAACTCAAATTTTTGGATACATACCCGTTCTGCATTCCTGTCCTAATAGCCAGGATATAGACTCATGTTGAAACCTAAAATAAGGAGGATTCAGCATGAGAGACCAGAAGAAGGCTGAAGAGATTGCCACCCAACGTTTGCAGCTACTATCTCCGCTATTGGCAGAGGGTCTGGATGCTGCCCAAGCCAAACAAATTAGAGCTAATATATGCCAGCAGACCGGCATATCAGATCGGACCTTACGCAGATACCTGGCTCAGTATCAGGAAGAAGGGTTTAGCGGTCTAAAACCCAAAGGCCACGGTCGACCACAAAGCAGAGCTACAATTCCTGCTAGCATTTTAGAGCAGGCCATTTTGCTACGCCGCCAGGTACCGAGCCGCAGTATCAGCCAAATCATTCAGATCCTGGAGTGGGAGGGTCTGGTAGAACCGGGGCAGATCAAGCGCAGCACACTTCAAGAGCAACTTTTAGAGCGTGGATACAGTGCCAGACATATGCGTATGTATGCTGAAACCGGTACTGCCGCCAGAAGGTTTCAGAAAAAATACCGGAACCAACTTTGGCATTCAGACCTCAAGTATGGTCCCTATTTGCCTATCGGCAAGGATGGCAGCAAAAAACAAGTATACTTGGTAACTTTTATCGATGATGCAACACGGTATGTTTTGCATGGGCAGTTCTATCCCATGCTGGATAAAGTAATTGTGGAAGATTGTTTTCGACAGGCCATTCATAAATACGGTGTCCCCCAGGCGGTATACTTTGATAATGGAGCCAGTACCGGACCAAGTGGATGATCAGGGCCTGCTCTAAAATGGGCATCCGCCTTGTTTATGCCAAACCATATTCGCCAGAGGCTACCGGGAAAGTTGAACGTTTTAACCGGATAGTAGACAGTTTCCTCGCTGAAGCTGCGTTAGAAAAACCACAAACGCTTAACCGCCTAAACGAGATGTTTAAAGTTTGGCTGGAGGAATGCTACCAAGACAAGCCTCATTCCGCCATGGGCAAGGGAATTAGCCCTAGCACCGCCTTTAATAGTGATAACAAAGCTTTAAAATTCCTGGACCCCCAAATAATTGCCAATGCCTTTCTGCACTGTGAAGAACGCCAGGTGGACAAGTCCGGCTGTATTAGCTTCCAGAGCAAAAAGTATGAAGTCGGTCTTCCCTTCATTGGGTGTAAAGTAAAAGTTATCTTTGATCCTGCCGATACCGCAGAACTTACGATTGAATACGAGGGACATGCCCCCTGGAAAGCTAAACAACTGATTATCGGGGAACGGGCCAGCAAACGACCTAAACTACCAGAGCACCTGCAGCCCCAACCCGCTGACTCATCACGACTTCTAACCGCAGCTGCTATAAAAAATCAGCAACGCAAAGAGCAGCAGACTCCCGCCGTTTCCTACAGAACCGTGCGGAAAGAGGGTGCCGATCGTGTTTGAGACATTTTACGGCTTAACCCAAACTCCATTTTCGCGAGATATTCCAACAGATCAATTGTACCAATCACTAATGCTGGAAGAAATACTGGGCCGCTTGGAATACGCCGCCAAGCGACAGCTTTTCGCTGTTATCACTGGTGACTGCGGTACCGGCAAAACCACCACCATACGCTGCTTTAAAGATACCCTTGACTCATCTAAATTTATGGTAATGTACCTGGCAGATTCCAAGCTTACCCCACGGCATTTCTACAAAGGGCTGTTGGAGCAGATGGGCTGTGAAGCCAAGTTTTATCGAGGTGACGCTAAACGCCAACTGCACCGGGAGATTGAGCTCATGCGCGGCATACATAAACTGCAACCGGTAGTTATTGTGGACGAAGCACACCTTTTGGATAAGGAGATGCTGGAGGAAGTTCGTTTTCTACTCAATTTTAGGATGGATGCGGTAAGTCCTATGGCACTGATCCTTGTCGGTCAATCTGAACTTTGGGAGAGATTGCAACTACAGTCCTATGCTGCCATCAGGCAGAGGATCGACCTCCAGTGTAAATTACCATATTTGGATCGCGCCCAGGTTGGCGAGTATGTAAAAAGGCACCTTACTTATGCCGGTGCTGATCATGATATTTTCTCGGATAGTGCCGTTGATGAAGTCTTTCGCTTTTCCAGCGGCACAGCCCGGCTTGTAAACAAGGTCTGTACCCATTGCCTGCTTTATGGTGCACAAAACAGCCGCCGGATCATTGATGATCATATGGTTAAATTAGTTATTCAGGGTGAATTGAGCTAACTATCAAATTATGCTGGGGGGCTTATTATGGAAAATGCCATCTATGCTTGTGCCATGTCCGAGTTGCAAGGGAGAAAAGATAATCTCGAATACTATTTCGTAAGCACGGGATTTATTGATCTTTTGCCATTGGCTCGTGAGCTTGCTGGAAAACTGGGATTAGGAAAGGTGGAAATGATTGAGGCCATATGCAAAGTCGCTGACAAATACAAGATTTATCCGCCGACCATAAACAGGAGTGCCTGGTTTGCAAAGGTTTACAAGGAAAAGTTACTTGAGGCACGGGCTGATATCTTGACTTTTAATAAATGTCGGTGAAATTTCGAGGTGGATAGTCATATTAAATGCCGGTGGCTATTAAGTTAACCGGCTTTTTGTTGCTTTGTCCTGCCACATGGACTGACTGACGGACTATTAGTTAGATAGCGGTCAACTATTTCAGCATATCTTGGAAATTAAACGCCGTCTATTTCTGGACATCATGTGGTAGCAGTAACACTTCAGCATTTGGACAGTTGCTAATAATTATCTTCCTATTTGTTTTACCTTTAAGGTTACTAATATGTCTCACCTCTGCCGAAAATACTTTGAATCCTCCAAATGTTAGCATGGGATTTATGTATATCAAATCATTACTTATATACACCATTCCAATTATTAACATTATAATAAATAAAACAAATACATCTGAAATGTTTCCTATTGATAATCCAATACATGGCAGAAAGTACAATGTCAAATAGTTAAAATAATGCTTATCTGTTTCATTATCAATTTTCACAATTAAGTAATCAGCTTTTCCAGATTTCTTTGTTCTCTTTATTAGAGCAACCAGCATAACACATAAAATAACACTCATAAGCATTAAAATTGTAATCATCCAATCTCCAATACTATTAAACCATACAATGTTGCCAAAATAAAAACACTTCCCTGAGCTTAACAAAATTTCAATTCTCTTCATGACCTCTTTTCCGGCCAACAAAATATAGAGTGGTATATACGAAGAAAGGAATAAAAATATCTTTTTTACAATAAAAATCATCTCCTTGTTAATTAACTAATGTATTCCTCTATACCAGTGATTATCATTTCCTCATCAGTTAAACCATCAATTGCATAACGCCTCATGAGAATATTTAAAATTTGACCAATATCTTCTTTTCCCCTGTATTGAATAATATTGTTTTTATCTAAAGTCAAAGATATTTTAAATCTCTTAAAGTACTCTGGAAGCTTATGCGCTTGACCTTCTAAACTTTCAAAAGCGTCACTTGTAACAATTTTGCAAAGTCTTTGATTATATCTTCCATCTTTTTTACAATCGTCAATAAAAATATCTGGGTTATCTATAAATCCTTGATTTACAATCTCAGAACGTTTACTTTCAATAATGCGATTAAAGCCTTCTTTGAAATCAAAAATTTTATTAAACCATTTCAAGTTTATAATAAAATATTTTTTTTCAAATTCAAAAACATCAACCCGGCCATCAAAGTAAAAAATGTCAGAATCTAGTTTTTTAATTTCGTCATCTAAGAAACAATATTTAAATGACTTTTTGAACCTTGTAGCAGGTTGAAAATATTGAGAGTAAATAGTAAAAGTCTTTACTGTTTTATCTATATTTAGAAAATAGCGTATGACAATAAAATTAAACTTTCTAAAATCAGTTTTTCTATCTACATATGGAACGCTTTTATCTTTTATTATCTTTGAATTAATTTTCTCGGAATCAATTATTAATTTATGATTGATCTTTTGAATAGCATCACTGTTATCTATTTCAAAATCATATTTAACAATTTCTTTTCTATTAATATTATCAATCGCTGTATTTAGATATGATTTCGCAATTTCTTTAGCAATATCACCCCCAATGTTTATTTGAAACTGTTTATATTTTTCTTTTCTATTATTACCCTTATTAAAAAACAAAATCAGTGGTTCGTTTTCATTTTCAAACTTACTTACCTGTCCTACTAAATCACTTTTTATATCTTTTTGATTATTCACAGCATTACCTCCATATGAATAATACGGGTACATTTAGCAATCATTCCAGGTTCTGAGCCACTTGTAGAATTCACCGATTTTGTTTATTTTGCTACATAGATTTATCGCTTTGGTTTTCCGGGAGAGCGATAAACACTATCAAAGCCGGGTTCCATCGTTAATGCACTGGCTAATTTCACTTAGTAACCCAGGCTCAATTTTTACTGTAGGGGTAGCTCTTATAAACCGAAATATGCATACGTATATATATTCTTAAAAAAATACTATACTTTCTTAGTAATACTGTAAATAATTAATAGTAAAAATTTTCACACCATCAGTTGTCGGGGCAATTTTCACAAATAGAAGCACCCCTCCCATTGGGAAAGGTGCATTAAAAAAGAGTGGGTTTGCTTACCACTCTAAGGCTTCCAGAGCATTTACTTTGTCCTGCTCGGTTGTGAGGGTATAGAGGTTAGTGGTAACAATGCTATCATGGCCGAGAATCTGCTGAATCGTTGTAATTGCTGTGTTTTTTGATTTAACAAGCCTATAGCCAAGTGAATGCCTAATGCAGTGCGGCGTTACCGCAACTGTTACCCTTTGCCCATATTTTTTAAGTATTAAGTTGATCGCGTTTCGTTTCAAGGCTCCACGCTGCCCTATTAATAGGAAGTCGTTATCGCTGGCTGGCCTAACCGCAAGGTAATCTTTAATAGCTCTGCGAACATCCTTATTAAGAGGGAGCGTTCTGTTTATATTTCCTTTACCGATAACCCTTAGAGAGCCTTTACGTTCGGATATTTCTATATCCTGAAGCCTTAAACCGCAAAGCTCGCTGACCCGAAGCCCAGTGCCAAGCAATATTTCTATAATACAAATATGAAGTGGATTGCGGTTTCGGTGAATCTCTGCTCGAAGTTTCCTTAAATCCTTATCTTCCAAACCTTTATATTGCCGAGCATCCCGATTTTTTACTGCTTTTATATTGATCTCTATCGGGTTAATTCCGATTTCATAGAGCCATTTGCAAAAAGCGTTAACGCTAGCAATCTTCCGGTTAGCGGTGACCACCGATTTATTTGTATTTATTAATTGCTTCTTATATTCGATGGCATCCAGTTCAATCAATTTATCGAATCCGCAATCCGTTCTGTCGTTATACCAATCAATAAAAGTCTTGCTATCCCGAATATAGCAGCCAACTGTGTTATCGCTGAGTTCCTTACTTTTCAAATATAGCTCAAACCGGCTTAAATCAAGCACTTCAGCACACCCTTCCTTTATTTGGTGTGTCCATGTTCCCTCTTATTTGCCGGTAAGTCAACTGAATACATAAGATTAATTATGGATTCTAAACGGCTTAATTTCAGGCAGTTTTAGCCTTAAAAAGGGCATTTATCTCGGTAAAAACTGACGACATAAGATTATTGAATATAGTCATCATTGGTTCCTGTTTGCTCATCCTGGTATTCTGAATCTTGGTTTTCAACATCAACTTCGCCATTTATCATTTGCAGGAATAACTTCTTCCTTGCTTCCTCATTCTGGCTGGTATCCAATATAATTTCTTTCTTCTCTGCCCATTCCTCCGGCATACGGTTACGCAGGAAGAA
Organism: Desulfotruncus arcticus DSM 17038; assembly: GCF_900113335.1. Taxonomy (GTDB): domain Bacteria; phylum Bacillota; class Desulfotomaculia; order Desulfotomaculales; family Desulfallaceae; genus Desulfotruncus; species Desulfotruncus arcticus. The sequence goes on along the minus strand of NZ_FOOX01000012.1, from coordinate 3,570 downwards.
AGATATTGCCTGAGCAGAGGGTGGTTGATGGCGTTTCATCTTTTCAATTCTGGTTCGCTTTTTACCATTTTTATCCTCTTCAACAATAGTCTTCAGTTCTTCATAGTCATAGCCGTTGCAGAGCTTCAATAAAGATTTTTCTACCTCGTTACATAACACGCCCCTGCCCATATTTACCAATTCCATGAGTGTTTCATGTTGCTTACAATATTTATACCAAGTGTCGGGAGAGATGGAAAGTTTCTTACAAATCTCCCTTACGGTATCTCCCTCCATGAGCCATTCTTTAATGTCGGAAAGTCTAGGCAATATGTCCGTATCATACTTGTTGATTTTATTTGGTATTCCTTTTCTACTACCGCCCATTATAATTTCACCTCCATAAAAAAAGAGCCTGTAATGGCCCTAATGTCATTCCGCTTCTTTATAACTATATAAGATATCATGAATAAAATCCTCAAAAGCATCAACAATACCTTTTAAATGTTCATAATGTTCATTACTTATAACTCTCAAATTATGTACCAGATTATTTCTAACAGCATATAGAGCACTACTTGCGCTAGGATATTTGGGAATTTGCAGAGATTCAATAAGGTTGTTACACTCATTTTTTAAATTTAACTTAGAAAAATCACCTATTTTATACTCATCCGAAAATAACCTATTTATTCGTTCATCTTCTGAAGCTATAGTGTGTACTTCTTTAGATATTTCATATCCACTTAAAGCCTCATTATAATTCTCACCAAACTTCCTTAATTCTCTTTTTAAAATTTTCTCAATAATAATTTCAACCACTTGATAGAGGTAGAAAAACTTAAGAACATAATTATCAGTATTTAGTTTTTGAGGTAGTCTAAATATATATTCTTCTTCTTTAAAATATTTGCAAACAGATTGTATTTTTAGATTTTTCTCTGGTAACTTAATTTTTTCATTAACCGTTTCCTTGTAAGATTTAAAATCATCAACACTATCTACAAGATAATAACCATATTTATATAAGCACATAAAATAGTTTTTAATATCAAAATTATCAATGTTGCAAATTCTACTCTTGTCTATAATAAGCAAAATCAAATTGTCATTGTATTTTTTTTCTATTTCAATTATTTCATCATTAATACCCTTTATCCCAGCATCCTCTTTTATTAACTTAATAAAACAATTTGACGCAAATATTAAAAAAAATTTTTGATTTACACAATCATGATCACTTGATAGCATAGAAATCATTGGCATTAAATATCCAATAAACAATTCGCTATCTTTTTCAATAATTTTATAAATTTGATTTTCGACAGTTCCAAATCTATTCAAAAAACCGTAAATTTCATATCTTCTAGGATCAATTTCATTTTCATCAACGTCCAAAACATATGGTAATTTGAAAATATCATCTATTAAAAAGCATTTTTCATCCTTGCAATAAAAAACATTAGTATACATAACAACTCACCTAATATTTAAACGAATCATATGCAAATTTAGCCGAAAGCACAGCACTATCAATTAACACAAAAGAATCACTATGCCTGTTAAATAACTCCTTAAAGAGAAGACAATAATACCTACGATGTTCCACTCCTATATTCTTAGCAAAATTTTTGATCAATTGCAGAAAAAAATAGAACTCAACAAAACAAAGATAATTTTTTATTACTATTTCATCTATAATATCTTCGATTTTCTCAGAATCCAATGCTTTTGAATCAATTAGTTTACCTATTGCGGCACCGAACCCCGTAATAGCAATCGACTTATTAAAAATTTTATGCATATCAAAAATTCTATATTTAATTTTTTCTGTAGAATTATCATCTTTCAAATCTTCGGCAATCCCATCTGGTATATTTATATTATAGTTTTTTGACAACTCAGTTAATTTATCAATTACTTCATCATTATCATAATCAAATGATTTAAAATAATAATCCATCCTTCTCATAAATTTATCATATAATTTTACAAACTTAAAAAATAGATCATCCTCAAATTTCTCTTTAGATAATTCTTCCAATCCCTCAATTTGTTCTAATAAATCTTCACGTTTTAATGGAAATTCATTTCTAGTCAAAAATGAATTAAATCCATCAACCACATCTCTAAACACATATTTACCAAGGTCAATTTTTTCATTTGTACCAGCTTCTTTTATAAGTAAAATATCTCCCAATCTATCTTGGTCAATTAAATCACTATACATAATCTCTATTTGATGCCTTAAAGACATTCTCGTTTGCCCAGTATTCAGCGTCAGCATTCTATAAAGTATTCCAGTTCTACTTATTCCAATATATATCTCTATCCTTATATCATTATTATAGAAACCAGTATTTTGGGCGACATCACCGTTTAGAAATTCGTCAATAGAAATTAAAACGTTGGTGCGTTGAAGACCATCTATGATAAGTAGGCTTTTAATATTTTCTTTTATAATGTTAATACTATTCTCTTTAATATCTTCTTCTGTTACATTTATATCTGATTTCAACGCAAGCACCATCGGAGGCATAATACAACCACGTTTCAAATCATCTTTAAGCAACCGATATACCTTGTTAGAATCGCGAATTTTTTTTCTTTGAAATTCATTCTTATCTAAAATACTTTTAGCAAAGTCTAAATATTCACTTACTGGCATTTCAAATAATACATTCCATGCTTTGATTCTATTATCATACAAAAATGATTTACAAATCATTTTTTCACCCCATTTCTATATATGGTAACTTTTTTTTAATATATAATCAATAGGATTATTCATGCCATTTAAAAGGAGCCTCATTTCAGGCTCCTCATAGGTATACTTCTTCGTATTTCCTACGCATTTAACTCATTAAATACTTCCTACACCTACTCTATGTTCAGGAACATAACATACTTCCCTCTGCATTGGCAGAAACCTCCTCCACCTTCTCCGGCTTCTTTCCGCTCCTGAACGCTGAGTTCCCTTCTAATTTTTCCAGCAGAATTTTCCTTGTAGATTTATAATCATTACCGACCATACCGAGCCTTATTAAAAATGTCCTAAATGTAAACTTGGGGTTATCGCTTTCAGATTTCTTTTTGCTAGCTGATTTTAAATTCAGAGCCAGTTGATTGATTAAAATGCAAAAACGTTTATATGCGGTAATTTTATCGGCATCCAGTGTTGCCCGGAATAATTGGAATACTGCTTTTTCATTATCAACCTCTATGCTGCCATCCTCTAAACCAAAAGCGAGCCAATTGCATAATTCTAACCCCATAAAACACAAGGGCTCATTAAACATAGGAAGACAAATTTACCCTAGCCAAAAAAGTTAAAATATCTCAATAAAGCTGCCAAAAATAAAAGGTTTCACCCGATTGCTATAGAAGTGTTTTTCATTCCCACAACAAAAAACACAAGCGAGGTGAAACCCTACATGTATATTCTTGGTGGAATGCTTTTTTCCTTTGAAGTTTTAGTTAAAAATTTCGATGAGGAAGATAAACTATATCAAATTTTAAAGCAAATTGATTGTAAAGAAATTGAAAAATTAAATGGCTGTTATATTGGGCCAGGTCGCAAAAGATATGATA
>NZ_FOOX01000029.1 GCF_900113335.1 Desulfotruncus arcticus DSM 17038 | reverse complement strand
TCGCTAATCTCCGTTCGACTTGCATGTGTTAAGCACGCCGCCAGCGTTCGTCCTGAGCCAGGATCAAACTCTCCATTAAATATTTATAAAGAGTTTAATCTTTGCTCTCGTTGTTAGAATTTCTCTTTCAAAGTTCTTCACTTTGACGAGGTTCTTTTGCTTTGATTGCGCTCGCACGCAATCTCATCTCAACTCTGTTTAGTTTTCAAGGACCTGGTTTACTTTGTTTTGATCCGGCGTTTTCGGCCGGATCTTCATAGTATCACATCCGGCTGGCTGCGGTCAACTGGTAGTTGCTGGTTAACTCGCTGCCATTTCCGCCCTCTGATACCTTTTTTCGCCGCCACTCGCGCGGCGACATGTATTAATATATCACTTAATAGCCTGTCCTGCAACAAGTATATTATACCAATGTGACTTAATTATTATAACAAATTTTCACCATTCTCTTATTTATGACAAAAAGCCTCGAATCTCGTCAAAATAAAAGAATGCATCTTTTTAGATCTGAGATTGCCACGTCGCATCGCACCTCACAATGGCTATTTACGGACCACCGAAGCGTCAGATACAAGTAGCGCAATAAATTTTTCTGGGGTTATTGAGCTGAAGCTGTTATTCATAGCCGCACATTGCCAAGCATTGAATGGGAGATTCCCATCCCGGCGCCGGTGATCAGCAATAGTGCCAAATAACCAAGGCCCATTTTTAACCTGAATGAAGGATCAATACTGTAGTAGCTGACCATTTCCGGATTATTTCTTTGCTTGTAAACTTTATAGGCCTGAATAATCCCCAGTATAAGTATGAAAAAAATTATTGGGTTGCCTATTTTGACGGCCATATAACCAAGAATCAACGCTCCGGGAATCCAGAGCCAATAAGATATGGCACTTGTTATTCTTCCGCCGTCTAAAAAACCTAAAGGCGCTAAATTAAACAGGTTAATAAAGAACCCCAGGTAACTAAGAGCCAGCCAGAATGTATTTCCTGTCAAGTCAAAGATCATAGCGCAGGCCAGAGCGGCCGCCGTACCGGCCAGCGGTCCGCCGTAACCTATCACGGCTTCATCCATGGCGTTTTTGGGCAATTCTTTCATAGCTATAAATGCGCCGACAAAGGGGATAAAAACTGGTTTGGAAACCGGCAGGCCTATTTTTTTAGCTGCGTACATGTGACCGTTTTCATGGATGAAAATCAGCATGACAAAGCCAAGGGCAAACCACCAACCCCAGATAGTTGCATAGATGGCAACTGTGATAAACATACTGATCAGCGTGCCGGCAAATTTGGACATTTTCAACAAAACTAAAGCCGGCTTTAATAATAGCAGCACCGGTTTTAGGAACTTAATTAAAACTACGATTATTCCTGTAGACAACAGCCCTTTTTTAATTTTACTCTGGGAGTTGCCAGTTTTACTATCATTAATATCATTGATAAAACTGTTATCTTCATTTTTTTGTTCCAATTCCAACCCCCCCGTTTATATCAGTATTTTTAGCAGGAGTTTCTTTAACTTATCAACTTTTTTCAGAGTAGGTTCTTGCGCAAATCCCGTACTGCGGTTCCCACTGTTTTATCAGACAGCTTCAACGCCTCGCCCGGAAAACCCTGCTTGAATTTTATTTTACCCGGTCGGGACCATATATGCCAGACTTCCGGATGCCGAACCGTTATAAGCATCAGGCGCAAATGCCCCCACAGGCTGCAAAAAAAACAAAAAACCCGGTTAAGCCGGGTATGTTTTAAAGCGATAAAGTTTATTCACTCTGTTAAAACCTCTATAGTTCCGCCACCCAGTAACTCCTCCCCTCGATAAAAAACAACTGCCTGTCCCGGTGTGATCGCTCTTTGAGGTTGGTCAAAATCAATCCGCAGTCTGTTGCCGGAAACGGGTTTTACTGTGGCCGGATCAGGTTTACCATTATACCTGATCTGGGCCTCCACCTTTTCAACACCTGTAATGCCTTCCACGGCAATGTAGTTCATGTCGCCTGCGATCAGACTTTTTCTGTTTAACGCTTCCTCGGTCCCGATAATCACAGCATTTCGGGCAGGGTCAATACCTACAACGTAAACCCTTTCTCCCATGGCCAGTCCTAAACCGCGCCTTTGTCCGATAGTGTAAAAGGCAATGCCCTCGTGGCGCCCGATCTCATTGCCCTCCAAATCAAGAAACGGACCCGGTTTAATCTCTGCTCCAACGTTTTCCCTGAGGAAGTTACGATAGTTGTTATCGGTTACAAAGCATATTTCCTGGCTTTCCGGTTTTTCGGCCACCTTTAAACCCCTTTCGGCAGCCATGCGCCGAACCTCATCCTTAGTATAATCACCCAACGGCATCAAAGTGTGCGCAAGTTGTTCCTGGGTCATGGTGTATAAAAAATAGGTCTGGTCCTTACGCGGGTCCCGCGCCTTTTTTATCGTATATCGACCGGTGTCCTGATTGTAGCTGATTCTGGCATAATGCCCGGTTGCCACGTAATCAGCCTCCAGCGACATAGCTTTTCTCAGCAGCGCTTCAAATTTGATTTTACGGTTGCAGACCACGCACGGGTTTGGTGTTCTGCCGCGCAGGTATTCCTGACAAAAATCGTCCACCACAGTCTTTCTAAATAAATCATGAAAATTTAGAACGTAATAGGGTATGTCCAATTTATTAGCCACAGCCCGGGCATCCTCAACTGCGGAAAGCGAGCAGCAGCCGACAAAGTCCCCGTCAACCTCGGTCTGTCCGGGATCCCAAATCTGCATGGTAACACCGATTACTTTATAGCCCTGTTCAATTAAAAGAGCGGCGGTGACAGAACTGTCTACGCCGCCGCTCATAGCTACAACTACAAGTTTACCGGAATTTTTCATGTAACTAACCACCCGGTTATTTTTGTTTACTTTCGTAATCTTTTATGGCCGCATGCAAGGCATCAGCAGCAAGGTTGGAGCAGTGCAGCTTTTTGGGAGGAAGACCGCCCAGGGCTTCCGCCACTGCTTTATTGCTTAATTGAAGAGCTTCGTCAATGGTCTTGCCTTTGGCCATTTCAGTTACCATGCTGCTGGTAGCAATAGCGGCGCCGCAACCAAAAGTTTTAAATTTAATGTCCTCGATAATTCCATCTTTAATTTTTAAATAGATTTTCATGATATCCCCACAGGTGGGATTACCAACTTGGCCTACCCCGTTTGCATCGGTAATTTCGCCAACATTACGCGGATTTTCAAAATGGTCCATTACCTTTTCTGTATACATACCCCGCATCCTCCCCGGAATATTTTTTACTCGAACCCCAGTATTTATACAAGATTAACCCGGCCGGCGGGTATTTTAACCCGCCGGCAAATCCAACCTACTTTTGTCATGCAAGCGCAGCGCGGCATTACGGAGGACATTCCCCGTAGAGGTGTGTCCCCTTTCCTTGTTTAACTTTACCTGTGACAGGAGGTGCTGGCCTTGCACGCAGCACAGCTGCTTTCCATAACAAATTCGTTTTCCTGATCCAGCGGAGACATGGCTCTGAGCCTTTCCACAATTGGCGGCATAACTTCCATGAAATAGTCGATATCCTCCTCTGAATTGTCCCGGCCCAAAGTTATGCGAATGGAGCCGTGGGCCAGCTCGTGGGGTATGCCCATGGCCAGCAATACATGCGACGGCTCCAAAGAGCCGGAGGTACAGGCGGAGCCGCTGGAAGCAGCAATCCCCTTCATGTCGAGACTTAGCAGCATTGACTCACCCTCGATAAATTCAAAGCAGAAACTGGCGTGGTTCGGCAGCCGCTTCGTTGGGTGGCCCGTAAGCCTGGTGTAAGCAATATTATCCAGTACGCTTTTGATTAGTTTATCCCGCAGCCCGGCCAACCGGGTTGGTTCCGCGCCCAGTTCCTCAACCGCCAGTTCGCAGGCCCGGCCCAGGGCAATAATACCCGGCACGTTTTCGGTACCCGCGCGGCGCAATCTCTCCTGGGCGCCACCATGGAACAGTGATTGTCTCCAACGGGTACCCTTGCGCACATAAAGCGCGCCTACACCTTTAGGCCCATAAATCTTGTGACCGCTAATGGATAACAGGTCCACACCCAGATCATCAACATTGACAGGAATCTTGCCCATGCTTTGGATGGCATCGGTATGGAAAAAGATATTTTTTTCTTTAGCCAGCGCGGCCATTTCCTTAATGGGTTGAATGGTGCCCACTTCGTTGCTGGCATGCATGATACTGATTAATGTTGTTTTGTCGGTAATAGCATTGGCCAGGTCATCCAAACTGACCATACCGTATTTGTCCACCGGCAAAATAGTTACCGTAAACCCTTGTTTACCCAGCGCCTTGAAGGTATTTAAAACAGCATGATGCTCAATAGCCGAGGTAATAATATGGTTACCCCGGTTTTTGTTGAGCATAGCAACACCATGAATTGCCATATTATCGGATTCTGTACCACCACTATTAAAAATGATCTCTTCAGGCTTGGCCCCAATTAAAGCCGCTACCTTTTCCCTGGCCTCTTCCAGCGCCTTGCGGGTCTGACGGCCGAAATAATGCAGGCTGGTTGGATTGCCAAAGTTGTCTGTTAAAAATTTCTGCATTTCCTCTGCAACTTCCGGGCGGACCGGTGTCGTTGCACTGTGGTCAAAATAGACTCTGCGCACAGCTAAGCTCCTCCTTTAAGGAATTAATTATTGCTTGTTATCCGGTAAGTTTTCAGCATCGCGCAACATATCGGCCAGGCTTATAGAGTCCATCACTTCCGCCAGCCTGTCCCTTACCCTGGCCCAAACAGTCCTGGTGATACAAGAATCGGCCTGGATGCACTCAGTAGGCTCGACTTCACTGACGCAGTCAACCGGCGCTATGGGTCCTTCCATAGCCCTGATGATATCACCCACTGTTATATTACCCGGCTCCCGGGCTAATATATAACCGCCCTGGGAGCCGCGGATACTTTTTACCAGACCGGCCTTGCGCAAAATAGCAATTAGCTGTTCCAGGTAGTTATCCGATATATTTTGTCGCTCGGCCACCGTTTTTAACGGGATGGGCTCCGAACCATAATGTTGAGCCAGGTCAAACATTGCCTTCAGTCCGTAGTGTCCCCTAGTGGACAGACGCAATTTCCCACCCCCTTTTAAATCGGACTATTTAACTCGGAATTAAACAATAATATCTTAGCATTCCGCTCGGATATTGTCAATATAAAAGATTGAGGAAAGGAGACACACCTCTTCTTTGAGGTCATGCTTATGGGTTGGAGGTATGTCCCCAATTTTATTTAATCGGTTTGCGCAGTTTTTGCAGTCTTTCGTTCATTTCTTTTTCCCGGCCCTGTTCCGACGGGCGGTAAAATTCCTTGTTTTTCAGGTTATCAGGGAGGTACTCCTGCTGCACCCAGTGTCCCGGAAAGTTATGCGGATAAAGATACCCTTTTCCGTGACCCAACTTTTTTGCACCACCGTAACTGGTATCCCTGAGGTACAGCGGCACGGCGCCGGCACGTTCACTCCGCACCGCCTCCAGGGCAGACTCGATTCCCATATAGGCTGCGTTGCTTTTAGGCGCCAGGGCGTTATATACAGCAGCTTCGGCCAGAATTATTCTTGCTTCCGGCATTCCTATCCGCTCTACCGCCTGGGCCGCTGAAGCAGCCACAACCAGGGCCTGCGGGTCAGCCAACCCCACGTCTTCAGCGGCAAGTATCATTATCCTTCTGGCGATAAATACCGGGTCATCGCCGGCATGCAGTAAACGGGCCAGCCAATACAGCGTGGCCTGGGGGTCTGACCCGCGCATGCTTTTAATAAACGCTGAGGTGACATCATAATGCTCGTCCTCTCGGTTAAACTGAACTACCCTGTTCTGGCACACATTGCGGACAGTGTCCTCTGTTATTACCCTAACCCCGTTGTTACCCGGCGGGGTGGTTAAAACAGTCATTTCCAGCACATTTAATGCAGACCGGGCATCCCCGTTGGCAAAGTTAATTATAATCTTTAGCACATCGTTGTTTAAATCAACAGTATACTCACCCAAACCACGGTCTTTATCCAAAACCGCCCTGCGGATGATCCTGGATAAAGCTTCCCCGGACAGTAATTCCAGGCGGTACATAAGTGACCGGGACAACAGCGGCCGGTTGACTGAGAACATGGGGTTCTCAGTTGTCGAGCCAATTAGAATAACGGTACCATCCTCCACAAAAGGCAGCAAGGCGTCCTGCTGAGCCTTATTAAAGCGGTGAATTTCATCAATAAACATGACAGTTCGCCGCCCGTACATGGCGAGACGATCCCTGGCCTGCTCAACTACCCTGCGAATATCCGCAACCCCGGCCATGACCGCATTAATTTTTTCAAAATGGGCGCTGGTCATACCGGCAATAATATTGGCCAGCGTCGTTTTGCCCGTGCCGGGCGGCCCGAAAAAGATAACAGACTGCAGCGCCCCGCTGCCTATCAACTGCCGCAAAGGGCGGCCCAGGCCAACTATACCGGTTTGCTCTTCAAATTCATCAAGGTTCTGTGGACGCATACGCAAGGCCAGAGGGGCCGATTTGGTCATGTTGCGGGACGCAGCTTGCCGGAATAAATCTTCCATTGGGTTCACCCCTGTATATTAATTAAATACAATTGTATTATTAAATTTGCCTGGTTATCTTAATAGGTGTTTGACCGGACTGGTTGCCATCGTCGCAGCTTATCGCCGGCATCAATTTGCAGTTTCAAATGCTTTGACTACTGTCATTGTATCATAAAATGCCAGTCCTGGGAACATGTGTTCCAAGCTAGCAACCGGCATTTAACACCCACATTAGAAACGGCGCTTCCTGTCTGGAAATGTTAAAGGCCGGGAACGCCTGTTCCCAGCCTTGATAGCTAGATGATTACCTTTATTATTGGCAGTCCGTTTGTGTCCTTCGTCATTGCGAGCACAGCGGAGCGGAGCATTATTGGGGGACATTCTCCGGAAGAGGTGTGTCCACTTTCGGGGAACGGAGATTGCCACGTTGTTTCACTCCCCGCTATGACAGACTGCTAATTAGCAGCCTAAGATTATGCCACATACTTGTCAACAATGGCCTGTAATTCCTTTTTAGTTCTAAAGCCTACAATTCTTTCAACTTCTTTGCCATCTTTGAAAATTATCAGTGTTGGGATGCTGACGACACTGAACTGGGCAGGCACAGATTTGCTTTCATCCACATTCAGTTTGGCGACTTTCAATTTGCCTTCGTTGTCCGCGGCAATTTCTTCAACAACCGGGGCAATCATTTTGCAGGGTCCACACCATTCAGCCCAGAAATCAACTAATACAGGAGTGTCTGAACCGTTAACAAAATCGTTAAAATTGGCTTCCCCTAAAATACTAATTTTGTCGCTTGCCAAAATACTCTCTCCTTTCGCAATCCCTTGTGTTACTTATTATCTTAATGCCTAACTACCGTTCTTTCCATGCTGCTATAGCATTTTAAGAATTACGCAACTTACAAACTCCGGCCTAACTATTATATGTGATTACCAAACCTAAGTATTCACCCAATTGTCCATGTCAATTATAATATTCTCGGTAAGAGAATGTCAATTCACATGTCGGAAAAAATATCCAGAGAGAGCAATTTGTCAACCACATACGCAGCCAGGATAAATCCCGCTACCGGCGGCACAAATGAAATACTTCCCGGAACTTGCTTTCCACCGGTCCCTGTTGCAATTTGCCGGGGACACTCAGTAGAGTAGACGACCGGTATATCACTAGTAATCCCGGCGGCTCTAAGTCGTTTGCGCATAACTCTAGCCAGCGGGCAGACAGAGGTTTTCCATATGCTTGCTACTTTAAATGAAGTTGGGTCCAGTTTATTACCCGCCCCCATGGCAGAAACAATGGCTAACCCCCTGTTAACGCTTTCCGTTATCAGGGCCGCTTTGTTTTCAACATCGTCAATGGCATCAATAATAAAATCTATGCCTTTACCGTTAAATATTTCAGCAGCCGTTTCCGGGCTAAATCTCAATTGCCTGGCATAAACAACCAAACCGGGATTTATTTCCCGCAAGCGGGAAGCCGTTAAATCAGTTTTAAACCGGCCGACTGTGCTGTTTAAAGCGTGTAATTGTCTGTTGATATTGGTAATATCCACAGTGTCGTAATCAACAATAATTAGCGTCCCCACTCCTGCCCGGGCCAGTGCTTCCACTGCATAGGATCCAACACCGCCCAGTCCGAAAACCGCAACGGTGCTGCCGGACAGCTTTTCCAACCCCGAGCTGCCGATTAAATACTCAGTACGGCGAAAGATTTCATAATTCATTAAAACACCACACGTTTTGCAGCATTAATAAAAAGCTTCCAGGTTACCAACAAAAGTTGACCCTGGAAACTTAAATAAAAATTTATGCTTATGACCCCACTGTGCCGTGAGGGTAGCCTCAAAGTTTTCTTGAACCTGTTCTCAAACAGGTGGGTGTCCTCCTGAGTGCTTCCTGTTTCCTCATGGTTGGAGACATTCCTCCGAAGAAGGTGCGTCCCTTTCCTTTTGAGGTATACATTTCACAGCCAGAGCCAGACTCCCATACAACAAATGTTGGCTCAAAACTTCAAGGGGTCACGTACACCGCAGGGCGTGTTTCTTACTGATGAAAATATATTAACATGTTTTCGACTTTTAAAGCAAGGGCTAACAGTAGTTAGTGTTTTTTATATTTTTTTCTAGTTATTTACTTTTTATGCAAAACAAATTGCGCCAGCGGGAAGGCCCAGATTATTTTACTTTTTTTACAGCGGTTTTGATGCTTAATTCCCTCAGCTGGCGTTCATCCACAGGCCCCGGTGCCATGGTCATCAAGTCCGTAGCGCTGGCTGTTTTGGGAAAAGCAATTACATCCCGGATAGTTTTTTTACCGGCCAGCAGCATAACCAGCCGGTCAAAGCCAAAGGCAATACCACCGTGCGGCGGAGTACCGTATTCAAATGCCTCCAGCATAAAACCAAACTTTTCATAAGCTTCTTCCCTGGTCAGGCCTATGGCATCAAACATCATTTCCTGCACATCCCGGCGGTTGATCCTAATGCTGCCCCCGCCAATTTCCACCCCGTTCAGCACCATGTCATACGCCCTGGCCCTGACTTTACCCGGGTCCGTCTGCAGCACCGGTATATCCTCTTCGCGCGGTGAAGTAAAGGGGTGGTGCATTGCCGCCCAGCGGTTTTCTTCCTCGTCGTACTCAAGCAGCGGAAAATCAGTAACCCATAAGAAGTTAAACCTGTCCGCCGGAATTAAGTCCATCCGCTCCGCCAGGTGCAGCCTCAATGCTCCCAGCGCGTTTGCGGCCACACCGGGATTATCGGCTACGAATAACAGCAGGTCACCGGGGGCTGCCTGCATCCGGTCAAGTATGATCTGGGTTTCCCGGTCATTGAAAAACTTGGTAATAGGAGACTTAACTCCTTCCGGGGTGACAATAAAGTAGGCCAGGCCCCGAGCTTTGTAAACAGACACAAACTTGGTCAGATCATCTATATCCTTGCGGCTGAAGCTGCCGCAGCCGGTGGCGTTGATCCCCCTGACCACACCGCCGTTTTCCACCGCGGAGTTAAATACCTTAAAGCCGCACCGGCCTGCTATATCGGTTATATCCACCAGTTCCATACCAAACCTGGTATCCGGCTTGTCCGATCCAAAACGGTCCATCGCCTCGCGGTAAGTCAGGCGCATAAAAGGTGTGGACACTTCAATTCCTGCAATTGCGCGGCACAGACCGGCAATCATTTGCTCCATCAGGGATAACACGTCTTCAACATCAACAAAGGACATTTCAATATCTATTTGGGTAAATTCCGGCTGCCGGTCGGCCCGCAGATCCTCATCTCTGAAACACCTTACTATTTGATAATACCTGTCCATGCCCGCCACCATTAAAATCTGTTTAAACTGCTGGGGAGATTGTGGCAGGGCGTAAAAACGCCCCGGATTAAGCCGGCTGGGCACGAGGTAATCCCTGGCCCCCTCGGGGGTGCTGCGGATAAGCATTGGGGTTTCTATTTCCCAAAAGCCGTTTTCATCCAGAAAATCACGAACTAATTTACTGGCGCGGTATCTAAGTTCCATAGCACGCTGCATTTCGGGGCGGCGCAGGTCCAGATACCGGTAGCGCAGGCGCAGGTTCTCATCGACTTCAACCCCGTCTTCAATGTAAAACGGCGGGGTTTTAGCGCGGTTGAGCACTCTGAGCTCGTCCACAATTACTTCCACTTCACCTGTGCTTAAATTGGGATTGGCTGTTCCTTCCGGCCTCAGCCTGACCTTGCCGACGACGGCAAGCACATATTCGCTGCGCACTCCCTCGGCCTTTTCAAAAGATTGCTGATTACTATCGGGGCTGAAGACTACCTGAACCAATCCGGTCCGGTCCCGCAAGTCAACGAAAATCAGGCCGCCGTGATCACGACGAGTATCTACCCATCCTGTTAATGTCACTATTTGGCCTTCCTCACGGGCGGAAAGCTGCCCGCAGTAATGGGTGCGTTTAATGCCTTGCATTGAGTCAATCATCTTTTAAACCTCCACAAAAATTCGTCAATCACAGCAGCCATTTAAAAGTTCTTTCAATACCTTTACCACATCTTGTCTGGCAACTTCCCGCTGGCTGCCCGCTGTCATATCGCGCAGCGACACACAGCCCCGGTCCATTTCCTCTGCACCAAGAATAATAGTATAAAGCGCTTCTACCTTAGCGGCATATTTCATCTGGGCTTTTAGGCTTCTCCCTTGATAATCCATATCGGAAGCAACACCTGCAGCCCGCAGTTCCGCCAAAAGTCTAAAGCCTTCCCTGGCCGGGTCATCTCCGGCAGTGGCCAGAAACACATCCGGACCGGCCTTGATTGCCGGTATCAGTCCTCTGTTTTCCATAGCCAAAATAATTCTTTCAATCCCCAGCGCCGCTCCTATGCCCGGTATGGATGTACCGCCGCAGGCCTCAACCAGCCCGTTATACCGGCCGCCTCCGCCTACTGAGCTTTGAGCTCCTATATCCGGAGCCATAATTTCAAAGGCGGTGTGGGTATAATAATCCAGGCCGCGAACCAGACTTTTGTTTAAGGTAAAAGGAACACCCAAATCCCGCAAATGTTGCTGAACCTGCAAGAAATGCCGTTCACAATCGGGACACAAACAATCAACTGTAGTGGGCGCCGCTTCGGCTAATTCAGCACATTTTGCAGTCTTACAATCAAGTATCCGCAGCGGGTTGCGCTCATACCTGTTTTTACAATTGGGGCAAAGTTCCTCCAGTGAAGGGCGGAAATATTCCTGCAATGCCTTGCGCACCCCGGGTCTGCAGTTAGGGCAGCCCACGCTGTTTACATGCAATTCCAGGTCATTCAGCCCCAGTCTGCTATAAAAATCCATCACCAATGCCATTACTTCGGCGTCTACCGCAGGGTGGTGCGAGCCAAACACTTCCACGCCAAACTGGTGAAACTGTCTGTAACGGCCGGCCTGAGGCCGGTCATATCTAAACATGGGGCCGGAGTAATATAACTTTACGGGCTGCGGGCCGGCATAAAGTTTGTTTTCCAGGTAGGCACGCACCACTGCGGCAGTGTTTTCAGGCCGCAGGGTGATGCTCCGCCCGCCCCGGTCTTGAAAAGTGTACATTTCTTTTTCCACTATATCGGTGTCTTCGCCTACACCGCGGATGAACAGCTCGGTATGCTCGAAAATCGGGGTGCGTATTTCCCGGTACCCGTAATCTCTGAAAACCTGGGCGGCAACACCCTCTACATACTGCCACTTCTCAACCTGCCCCGGTAGAATGTCTGCGGTCCCTCGCGGACGCGTTGTCAGCATAATGGTTCCTCCTTTAACGAACAGAAAACTCCCGTATCCGCACCGGAAACGGGAGGGCAGGCGTACCAGCCTGCTTGTGCATACCAATCCAATTTTATGTAATATCGCGATTTTTGTCAACCTGAGCACGATAAACCCTTTGCAGCGCATTGGTCATAACGAACGCAGCGAAGCAATCTGCATCCGAAGCTTTTTGAGCACAAGATTGCACGCCGCTTCGCTCCCGGCAATAACCAAGCCGATACTACGTGCGTTTTTTATAAACGGGTGGTATAATGCAAAATACGAGGTGATCTAACCATGACCAGCATGGAACTGGTAAATCGAATAAACTATCTGGCCCGGAAAGAACGTTATGAAGGTTTAACCGCCGAGGAGAAGGAAGAGCAGCAAAAGTTGCGGCGTCAATACCTGGACAGCATCAGACAGCAGATGATAGACGCCCTTGAAGGCGCGGGCTATGAAAAAAAACATGACACCCACTGCAGGTGTCATAAAAGGAAAGGGGACACACCTCCCCTCTAATTTTTCCCCAATTCCAACGCCCAGCCCCGGAGCGTTTTACGGTCAACTTGACCATCCGGGGTTTTGGGTATGCTTTCCTTAACCAAAAATTCCCTGGGGGCAGCATGAGCGGCAAGTCCGGTTTTAACATAATTGCGCAATTCCTGGGCCAACTTTTCCGACCAGAAGTAACCCTGGGTTAACACAATATACGCCTTAATAATTTCACCCCTTATTTTATCCGGCTTGCCGGCTACACCGGCATCTTTGACGGCTGGATGCTCCTTTAATTTCTTTTCAACTTCCCACGGCCCGACCCTTTCTCCGGCAGTATTAATAATGCCATCCACCCGGCCCTGGAAGTAAAAGTAACCGTCCTCGTCCATGTAAGCGGCATCCCCGGAGATAAACCATGGCTTCAATTTAAAATACTCCAAATATTTTTGGTGATTTTCCCATACATCCCGCGCCATGGCAGGCCAGCCGGCCTTAATGGCCAGGTTGCCAATGCGGTAGGGCGGCAGTTCATTCCCCGCGTCGTCAACCACGGCGGCTTTAATCCCCGGGACCGGCTTTCCTATTGATCCCAATTTGATATCCAGGCATCGAAAATTACAAATCATATTCATCCCGGTTTCGCTCATCCACCAGGTATCGTATATCGGAATACCAAAAGCAGTCTGACTCCACCGCATGACGTCTTCCGTAAGCGGTTCTCCTACGCTCAAAATATGTCTTAAATTGCTCAGATCATACTTGCCGTAAGTATCTTGGCCTGCCGCAATAATCATTCTGAAAGCCGTGGGTGCGCTGTACCAAACACTAACCCGGTAGTTTTGAAGCGCTGCACACCATCGCGGCGCATCAAACCGCCCCCCCTTAACCAAAACAGTGACACCATGCAGCCAGGGAGCCAAAAAACCGTAAGCTATCCCCGTAATCCAGCCGGGATCGGCGGTACACCAGTAGACATCATCAGCTTTTAAATCGTGCACCCATGTTGCCGTAGCCCATAGTCCGGCGGCACAGCCATGCACATGAACCAAGCCCTTCGGCCTCCCGTCCGCACCGGCGGCATACAATATGAACAGGGGATCTTCCCTGCCCATAGGGCAATATTCGGCGTCCGGTGAGGCCTTAGCAACTTCTGCATGCCAATCCAGGGTCTCTTGGGACCGGCCACCTTCAGTCAACAAAATAGTCCTGAGCTGCGGTAATTCTTTTTTCGGTACGCGAACTAATAAATCAGCGTTGGTTACCAGTGCGGCAGCTGCACTGTCCAGTAGTCTATCTTTAACCGCGTCTTCCATAAAAGCCTCAAATATTGGAACCACTACCAGACCTTTTTTGACTGCACCCAGAAAACTTATGTACAATTCCGGTGTGCGGGGCAGAAACAAGGCAATCCTATCTCCCTTGCCCAGGCCGCGTTTATCAAGTACATTAGCAAACTTATTCACTTTTTCCTGGAGCTGGGAGAAGGTAAAGCTTTCCTGCCTGTCATCTCCTTCAAAATAAAGAGCTACCTTATCTCCCATCCCCCTGGAGATGTTTCTTTCCAAAATATAGTAACTAATATTGGCCTCTTCTGTTGCACCGTAAAACTCTTCAAAAGCTTCTTGAAAGTTAAAATTGAGCACTAATTCACTATAATTCATTAAATTATGCACGCCCGGCAATGCGCTGATAACTAATTTACTCATTAGACAGACACCTCCCATCTTACTTATATAAATACTAGAACCGGACTCAATATTCCTGCAATTTTGATTTTTCAAATTTAATTTTTACCAGGGGACAGGTACCGCTCCCCAGGAACGAGGAAACCAGATTCCCATCCCCTTATCCCTGAGACTGAGATTGCCGCGTAGCTATCCGGGAAGTGCTAATTGGGGTTACAAAAAAGGATTATGTTTTTTTTCCAATCCGATAGTGGATGCCGGACCGTGCCCGGGGTAAACCTTAGTTTCGTCCGGGTATTGCAACAGCTTTGTTTTAATTGATTCAATCATAACATTATGGTTGCCGCCAGGGAAATCCGAACGTCCCACCGAGCCTGCAAAAAGCGTATCCCCTGTTATTAAGCTGTTGCCTGCTTGAATGCAAATTCCGCCCGGGGTATGGCCCGGGGTATGGAATATTTGCAGGTTAACGTGTCCCACTTTTAGCTGCTCACCATCTTCTAAAAACCGGTCGGCTTGTTTACATTTTATGGGTGAACCCATGAACAACGATAAATTATGGGCCGGATTGGTTAACATTGCAGCATCGTTGTTGTGGATCAGCACCTCTGCACCGGTGGCCTCCCGCACTTCATTTAAAGCGCCGATATGGTCAACATGGCCATGAGTAAGAATAATGTACTTGCACTTTAATTTAAGTTCCTCCAACCGGGCAAGTATGCGCTTGCCCTCGGCCCCGGGATCCACCACCGCCGCAGCGCGTTTTTCCTCGCAGCCGATAATGTAGCAATTGGCATCCATCGGGCCTACTCCAAAACCTTCTAAAATCAAAATAATCCCTCCAAACCATTATCTCGTTAACTGCCGCTAAGACTCCCACCTCGCATAAGGAAAGGGGACACACCTCTGCTTATGGGTCAAACTTTTGGGTCGAGGAATGTCCCCAACGTATGGGTCAAAACCCCACCTGAACCAAGTCTTCTTTACTGTAGAAAAGGGTTAAACCGCCTTTCGTTCCCTATGGTAGACGAAGGTCCATGCCCGGGGTAAACCCCTGTCTCATCAGGAAAAATCAGCAAACGTTCCTTAATTGAATTGATTAGATCGGTATAACTGCCTCCGGGCAAATCTGTCCGGCCAACTGATTCAGCAAAGAGTGTGTCACCGGTAATTAAGATATTTCCGGTATTCAGGCAAATCCCACCCGGGGTATGGCCGGGCGTATGAATAACTTTAATCTTGATGGTGCCCACCTCAATTTCATCCCCGTGCTGCAAAGTACGGTCGGCACTCCCCGGCTTGCTCTCCCCAACAGGTAAAGCGGAAAAACGGCCGGGATTAACCAACCTGTCGGCGTCCGCGGCATGAATCAGCACTTTAGCTCCGGTGGCGGCCCTGATCTCTCCAACTTCTCCAATATGGTCCATATGACCGTGAGTTAGAATTATGTAACGGCAAGTTAAATTTAATTTTTTTAATTCTTCAAGCACCCTTTCACTTTCCGCCCCCGGATCTACCACTGCCCCGGTTCCGGTTTTCTCGCAACCGATGATATAACAATTAGTACCTAACATTCCTACTACTAATGTTTTTAATAACATATGCCCCTCCTGTAAAATGTTTTACTCAGTACGCAGGAGTCAGAATTCAGCAGTCAGAATGCCTTAGCCCGGTTTTATCTCGTTAACCGCCGCTAAGACTCCCGCCTCAACAGGCGGGAGTCTTAGCGGCGATAAACTCGAAATAAGTGCGACTAAGGTTCAGGTGGGGTCAAAACCCCACCTAAACCAAGTCTTCTTTATCATTCTGACTACTGACTCCTAAATTCTATGTAGTTGTAAATGCTGCCATATGGGGTCTGACCCCAACGAAACTTATTTAAGCGCGTTTTTTGCTTTCAAGCAATAATGTTACCGGGCCGTCATTCATAATTTCCACCAGCATATGTTCCTGAAAGTAACCGGCGGTTATCCTCAGGCCGGTTAATTCAATTTCTTTGATAAATTCCAGGTAAAGCTCGCGTGCCCGGTCCGGCAGCGCCGCGTCACTAAAGCCCGGCCTGCGGCCTTTGCGGCAATCACCGTATAAAGTAAACTGGGACACCACCAAAAGCTCACCGCCGATGTCCTTAACCGACATATTCATCTTGCCGGTCTCGTCTTCAAATACCCTCAGATTGACAGTTTTATCCGCCAGGTAGCGCACATCCTCCCGATTGTCTTCCCTGCCCACGCCCAGCAGCACCATCAATCCTTGTCCAATGGCGCGCCTTTCCCTGCCGGGAGCACTAACAGCAGCGCCGGCAACCCTTTGCACCACCGCCCTCAATTATCTTCCCTCGCTTTTAGCATGGATTTGCCCCTTCGGTGCACACTGTATACATCCTTTACCCGGCTGAATTTACCGATAATATGGTCCAGCTGCTCAATATCTCCTATTTCCAAAAGCATTTCCACAACTCCGCTATTGTCTTTGCGGCCCCGGGCCGTAACCCAGTTGGCATTAAGTTTCATTTCTGATAAAACAGCCATAATATCGCTCAAAAATCCTGCCCGGTTCATTCCTTCAATTTCCAGCCGCACCTGGAAGGGAGAATGGAAATCTTTGTCCCAGGCCACTTCCACCAGCCGGTCGGGATCGTTGAGCAAAAACTCCACATTGTGACAGTTTTCACGGTGAATAGAAACACCCCTGCCCCGGGTAACATAACCCACAATTTCGTCACCGGGTACCGGATTGCAGCAATGCGCCAGCCGGATCAGTAAATTATCAACACCACGCACCCGGATACCCTGGGTTGGTTTACCCCAGGAAGGCAAAGCCCGCGGTTCCTGCTGCAGCATTACTTCCAATTCTTTACGGGCTGATTCTTTTTTTTCTTCCCGGTTGGTTTCTTCCCGCAGCTTATTAACAATGCTGGCGGCAGAAAACGTGCCGTCACCAACAGCGGTGTAAACATCGTCAAGGTCAGCCAGGTTCATTTTACTTCCATACTCCAGCAATTTATCGCTCTTGATGAAATCAGCGTCCAGGCCGTGTTTTTTAATCTCCCGCTCCAGCAAATCCCGACCCTTGGCTATATTCTC
Organism: Desulfotruncus arcticus DSM 17038; assembly: GCF_900113335.1. GTDB lineage: Bacteria > Bacillota > Desulfotomaculia > Desulfotomaculales > Desulfallaceae > Desulfotruncus > Desulfotruncus arcticus. Next base: position 8,560 of record NZ_FOOX01000029.1, on the reverse strand, counting down.
CTCACGCTGTTCCTTTTTAAACCATTGCCTAATTTTTGCTTTGGCCTGAGAGGTTTTAACAACCTTCAACCAATCGCGGCTTGGCCCGCGACTTTGTTTGGAGGTTAGCACCTCCACCCTGTCGCCGTTTTTAAGCGTATAATCCAAGGGTACAATTTTATTGTTTACTTTGGCCCCTACGCAAATATGACCAACCTGGGTGTGCACCCTATAGGCAAAATCAAGCGGAGTTGAACCGCCGGGAAGCTCAATAACGTCGCCCTTAGGTGTAAATACAAACACTACATCGGCAAATATATCTATCTTTAAACTCTCCATGAATTCCCTGGCGTCTTTTAGATCCTTCTCCCAGTCTAAAATTTGTCTGAGCCAGCTTAGCCTGCGTTCAAAGTTACCTTCTTTGCCCCTACCTTCTTTATACTTCCAGTGAGCGGCAATACCGTATTCAGCAGTACGGTGCATCTCCCAGGTCCTAATCTGAATTTCCAGCGGATCTCCCTGCGGGCTAACCACTGTTGTATGTAACGATTGATACATATTGGATTTGGGCATGGCTATATAATCTTTAAACCGGCCGGGAATCGGCACCCACATAGTATGAACGGTTCCCAGCACGGCATAGCAATCACGCAAAGAATCCACCAGTACCCTTACTGCCATAACATCATAAATCTGGTTAAACTCCAGCTGCTGCTTCTCCATTTTTTGGTAGATACTGTAAAGGTTCTTGGGTCTCCCTAAGATTTCTGCATTAATTTTAACCTCTTTAAGTTTTGCGCTTAAAATTTTGATGATATAGTTGATATATTCTTCACGTTTATCACGTGTTCGAGCGACGAGGTCGGCCAGTTCGTAATATTTTTCAGGGTTGCTGAAACGAAAAGCAAGGTCTTCCAACTCCCACTTAAGCCTGTAAATTCCCAGGCGGTGGGCCAGGGGGGCAAAAATTTCAAGGGTTTCCAGCGCAATTTCCCGCTGTTTATGCTCTTGGTGATAATGCAGCGTACGCATATTATGCAGGCGGTCAGCCAGCTTGATCAAAACCACCCTGATATCACGTGCCATGGCCAGGAACATTTTGCGCAGGTTCTCAACCTGGCGTTCCTCCTTGGACCGGTATTCCAAACGGCTTAATTTGGTAACCCCGTCCACCAATTTCGCCACTTCGGGTCCGAAGTTCTTCTCCAGGTCTTCCAGGGTGACCCTGGTGTCCTCAACTGTGTCATGCAGCATCCCGGCCATTAATGTATCAACGTCCATTTCCAGGTCTGCAAGTATAAATGCTATGGCCAGCGGATGGTTAATGTAAGGTTCACCGGAAATCCGCTTCTGCCCGTCATGCGCCTGTGCGGCAAAGGCATAAGCCAGCCTTAAAGCGTCCAGGTCGGCACCAGGATTATAATGTATTACTTTTTGAATTACGTCCTCCAAATTCATAGTTCACGCCCCGCTTTAGTTTAGCGCCCTGCTTATCCATTCCAAGCCTTTTGCCTTTATGTTACGAACACCAACATAGATTGGTGACTCCATAAGATCCCTTTTTTGGCTTCCGGAAGGTAATAATTTATATTTTAGCATACCGTTTTGCCACTGATATTGCAATAAGTTCAACTCAGCAAATACTGCTGCCGCGACTGTAATAGTTATAGACGAAGAAATATTAACACCTTCCCGAACCAGGGCGGCAATAACGGTGGGCTTTCGTAATACGCCTTCTCCATTCCGGGCATTCGCTCTTAACAAGGCGTAAAATAAAGCCAGCACATCCCGTTCCGGAGCAATTTCCTGCAGGTGTCTGCGGTTTTCCTCCCAGTCCCCTGTAGTGTATAACGCCTCCAGTTGGCCGGAAAACCTCCCGGCCACGGCCCAGTCCACCTCTGTTGCAGGCGGGCTTACAAGAATGACCCGGCCAAAAATTTCACCCCAATTGTCAAGATGAGTAATGGAGCCGTAAGTACCTATAGCTATACCTGTCTCTCCCTGCTCTACGGAGGCCAATTCGTGATTAACGGTTTCAGGCGGCATAAAGCCGTGGATATAGGCAAGTTTGTCGGCACACTCGCGGTTGTAATCCTTAAGATGGCGATAAATCTGCAAAGTTTGACGGGCGCAATTAACCAGTAAAATTGTTCGCCCTTCTTTTACTGCAAGACGTGAAATAATTCCCGTCCGCCCGGCACTGTGCAGTTCGGAACCGCACTGGGGCGGTTCTGTTGCAGGAACGGCATCAGCACTAAATAAGGCCTTTAACATCTTCAGTTCAGGCGGGATATTATGACTTTGGCTGATTAAAATATTTTTTAATGCGCCAGCAAGACTTTCCGGCACTAGAACCAGGTCATCCGCCAATCGCATGCTGTCATCCTGCAGTGACCGGTGGTCTAAATTCTCGGCAACCCCCGTACCAGGCTTCTGCAAATCTCTAACTTCAACCTGAAGGGTTTGCCTGCCCTGCCAGCTGTTAACTGAAGGAGTAAATGCAACACTTACATCTTTCCCTGCTGCCAGTTCGCCGGCAAATTTACCAAGATTGAAACCAATTCCGTCCATAACCTTATTACTCTGTCTTAAAAGCATCTTTAAATGAGCATTCTTCTTTCCCACCCCGCGGCAATTCACCAGTTTAACCCCGGACATACCGAACATCGGCCCGGGATTTCCGTGTCCGTAAGGCTGCAGCTGTTCTATTTCGTTAACCAGATCGTAAGTAATATCTTCCAGGGATATCAATGCATCAAGCTCTAATACAGGACTTTGTATTTCCTCAGTTAAAACTCGTTCGGCATAACTGTTGATTTTGTCCCTAAACTCATCGATCTTGCCTGTCTCGACCGAAAAACCGGCGGCCATGGCATGCCCGCCGAAACCCAACAAAGTATCTGCACAGAACTCCAGAGCCTGATACAGGTTAAACCCTTCAATACTTCTGGCCGACCCCTTGCCCTGGCCGTCCTCCTGACAGGCAATCAGCAAAACAGGTTTATAAAACCGGTCTGTCAGCTTTGACGCCACAATCCCAATTACCCCTGGGTGCCAGTTGAGAGACGCCAGCACCAGCACTTTTTGTTCAGCCAGCCGGGGTTCCCCATCCAGCATGCCCAACGCTTCCGCCAGGACCATTGTTTCCATCTGCTGCCGTTCCTGGTTCTCCCGGTTTAGAATAGCCGCAATCTCCATCGCCCTATCCGGTTTCCGGCACAACAACAACTCCACGGCCAGCGAAGCATCACCCATACGCCCGGCGGCGTTTATTCGTGGCGCCAACATGAATCCCACTTCCCTGGTACCCAGGGTTTCTTCCTTAATACCGGCCACACTGAACAGAGCCTGCAGGCCCGGCCTGGCACTGCCGGCCAGGCGCGGCAGGCCATGTCTGACCAGGATGCGATTCTCGCCCGTCAATGAGACAATATCTGCTATTGTGCCCAAGCATACAAAGTCCAGGTATTCCTCCCAGGCATTGGACATACCTGCCCGTTCAAGCAGTGCCTGCCCAAATTTAAAAGCCACTCCCACGCCTGCCAAATCTCTAAACGGGTAACTGCAATCTTTCCGTTTCGGGTTGACTACCGCGGCTGCAGCAGGCAATTCTGAGGGAGGTTCGTGGTGATCGGTAATAATGATTAAAGGCCCCCCGCTCTTATTTGCCGCTGCAACCTCTGCCACTGCGCTGATACCGCAATCCACAGTGATAACCAGATCAACCCCGGACTCATGGAATTTTTGCAGCACCCCGGTATGTAAACCATAACCCTCTGCGATCCTGTGAGGAATGTAATAATCAACATTGCCCTCCAACCGGCGGATAATTTCCACCAGTAAAGCGGTACTGGTTACTCCGTCAACATCGTAATCGCCATAGATAAGAATTTTATTTCCTTGCTGCAGAGCTTTTATGGTAATCTCAACCGCAGCGGTCAAATCCTTCATCAGTGCCGGCGGATGCAGCCTTTGCATGGATGTTTCCAAGAAATCCCTGGCTGCCTCAAGGGTATAAATACCCCTGTTGACCAGTAACTGAGCCATCAGGGGAGATACCCCAAGTTTACGCACAAAAATAAGCTGCAAAACCGGTTCTGTTTTTTTCACCAGCCATCTTCTGGTTTTATTCATTTTTCCCCCGCCAGTCAATTAATTAAGCAAGCTACATTGATCTCGTTAACCGCCGCTAAGACTCCCGCCTCTACAGGCGGGAGTCTTAGCGGCGATAAACTCGAAATAAGTGCGACTAAGGTTCAGGTGGGGTCAAAACCCCACCTGAACCAAGTCTTCTTTATTATAATAAACCTTAAAGTTCATGGCAAATGAATCCACATACTTATACAGGCAATACGGAAAATAACGCAAATTATATTTTGAATAGAAAAGCGGACATTGAAGGATATTAATAAAGGATATCAGGTAAAAACATAGGAGGTGGAGTATGTTTAAACATGACAAAAAACTACTGGAAATGGTCAAGGTGGAACGACCCAATCCCCAATATGCCGCTCTGCTGCAGGAGCAATTAGGCGGACCCAACGGTGAATTGAAAGCGGCAATGCAGTATATTTCTCAAAGTTTTCGTATTAAGGACCCTGAAATTAAAGATCTTTTCCTTGATATCGCCAGCGAAGAGCTCAGCCACATGGAAATGGTGGCCACAGCAGTTAATTTATTAAACGGGCATGATATTGACGCTCAAAGCACTTTACCGGCCGGCAATGTGGAAGCCAATGTTCTGACCGGCCTTTCCCCTTACCTGACTAACGCATCCGGAGTGCCTTTCTGCGCTACTTATGTCAATGTAACCGGTGACCTCCCGGCAGATATTCTTTCTAATATTGCTGCAGAGCAGCGGGCCAAAGTGGTATACGAGTACCTGCATCGCCAGATCCAAGACAAACATGTGCAGCAAATGATCGATTTTCTGCTTAACCGGGAGGAAGCGCACAACACCCTTTTCCGGGAAGCCTTCCGCAAAATTCAAGACAGCGGCTCCAATCACGACTGGGGCGTTGATCAAGATGCACGACTGTATTTTGACCTTTCTTCAGGCACCAATCATTTCGGCTTACACAAACCACAAGCCCCCAATTTCCAAAATCCAGACCTGCAATAGTTTTTAATTTATAGCTAAAGCTTTAGAGGCCCGTCAAAACAACGGGCCTCTTTATATTTAAACTTGCCGGGTGCTCTAAACTTCATATGATCTGATCATTACCAGCATCATTTTAAACTTTTCCACCGCCTTTAAGGCATGTGGCCGGTTAGCGGGCATAATAATCATTTCACCGGCTTTTAAATGGTTTGCTTGGCCTGAAATAATCACTTCGGCCTCACCGTCAACCAGATAAACCATCGCGTCAAAAGGAGCCGTATGTTCACTGAGGCCCTGTCCCCGATCAAAAGCAAATAAAGTTACCGTCCCGGCCTTTTTGTCGATCAGTGTCCGGCTAACAACTGAGCCGTCCTGATAACCAATTAAATCACTTAAATTCTGTTTAACTGCATTTTCCATTATTAATCGCCCCTATCATTGTTTTCACCCATAAAAACGAAGACCGGATTTCCGGTCCTGATGATATCAAAACGTTGATGACAATATTGGGTTGGCTTTTTATGCCTAAGCAATACATTACCCCGAACAGGCCGTAATATGCGCTTTAGCATAGCAATTAACACTTTAATCTATAAGCTGCTGATGGTATATTACTGTCTCTTTCGATTATTTGGATGAAACTATGTACCAACAGCGGATCAAACTGAGTTTTGGAACACCTTCTCAGTTCCGCCACAGCCTGATCGTGCGACAGTGCCTTTCTGTACGGACGGTCGCTGGTCATGGCGTCATAAGCATCGGCAATGGCTAATATCCGGCATTCCATCGGGATTTCTTCGCCCTCCAGGCCAAGGGGGTAACCCTTGCCGTTCCACCATTCATGGTGCTTTAAAATCCAGTCCGCAACGGGGACAAGATCAGGCGCCGATAAAGCAATCCGATGGCCGATTTCACAGTGCCTTCTCATTTCAATGGCTTCCTCTGTAGTTAATGAGCCGGGCTTAAACAAAATTCGGTCAGGAATTCCTACTTTTCCTATATCATGAAACTGGGCCAACAGGCGAAGGTCGGCAATGCTTCGATCCGGTAAGCCGATGGCGGCTGCAATGCGTACGACCAAATCCTGCAGCCGGTCCGCATGCCCCTCGGTTATAAAGTCCCTGGCCTCTAAAGCTTTCATTAAAGTTTGCACAATTGCGCTGCGGGTACTTTGCTTTCGGTGCAGTTTCTCGCGGTACATATTGTTGTCAGCTTTCTTAAAGAGATCAGTAAGGGTGATTGAGCCTTGGCTCACTGCGAATCCCACTGATATACTCAGATTTAATTGGGGATTCTCGGCATTATACCTGGCAAAAGCATCCCTAATCCGCTGACACGCCCTTTCCACTTGTTTCTCGTGGGTGTTAGGCAAAAGCACCGCAAATTCATCGCCCCCAATCCGGGCGATTATATCATTTTCCCTAAAAGACTTGTTAATCACCTCGGCTGCAGCCACAAGCAATGCGTCACCCTTATCGTGCCCCATGGTATCGTTAACCAGCTTCAAACCATCTACGTCGCAGACAATGATTCCTACAGGGTGATATTGTTCATGATCAAATCGTACCATATGATGCTCGAAAACACTGCGATTATACAAACCTGTTAACTGGTCATGCTGACTTAAATAATTCATGCGTGCTTCCGCTTTATTGCGTTCAAGCTCCGTCGCAGTGCGAACGGCAAATATTTTCAATAAAGATTTAACCAGCTGATAGTTGGTCAAAGGCTTACTGTTCATTACAGAAATAAGCCCCATGGCCTTACCGTTGTTATTAAAAATTGGGGTTCCCAAATAACTTACCACCTTGAATTGGGTCATAAACGCACTGTCCGGAAAAATCTCCCCGACACCATGCGGATAATAAAATGTTCCATTTTCTAAAACGTTTTCACAGGGTGTGCCTTCAAGCAGGTATGCAAAGTTCTCCACTATTTCCCCCCGGGCGTAAACAGCTATGGTACGGACAGATTTAGCGCCGACACCTTCCTCCGTTAATTCGCCTACAAAGGCATAATCCACCGCAAGAGCGTTGGCCAGATGATAAACCAGGGACCGGAAAAACTCAACCCCTACTGAAGCCGAAACCCCCAATACAACTTCCCTTAACGCCTCTTCCGTTTTTCTGCGCTCGGTAATATCCCTGGAAATGCCCTCAAGAGCGATAAGTTTATTATTTTCATCAAAAATTGGAACATTATGCTGCTCACACCAGATAACCCGGCCGTCCTTACGAATCATCCGGATAACTGTGGGTTTGGCATAATCTGTTTTACCGGTAAGTATCCTTTTTAAGATCTCTTTATCATCCCGGTGATAGATTTTGCCGCCCAGATATGGATTGGTATAAAATTCCTCGGGAGCGTATCCAAGGATATCTTTAACCGCCGGGCTGATATATTCAAAAACAGGTTCCGGGAATTGCTTAATACGGTAAATAATATCCCTGGCATGCTCTGCAAACAGTCTAAACCGTTCTTCACTGGACCTGAGAGCTTCGTTCAGTCTTCTCTCTACTGTGACATCTCTAAAAACCAATATAACACCTAAAATTTTGCCGCCGGCATCCCTGATGGGAGCGGCACTGTCCGCAATTGAACGTTCGCTGCCGTCACGGGCAATTAATGCGGTATGGTTGGCCAGTCCGACAATCTCCCCGTTGGTTAAGACTTTATCCACCGGACTGGAGACGGATTCCCGGGTATATTCATTAATAATTCGGAAAACTTCGTCCAGGCGCCGACCAATGGCCTCCTGTCCTTTCCAGCCCGTGAGATCTTCGGCCACCGGGTTGATCAATGTAATTCGCCCCAATATATCTACGGCAATAACAGCATCACCAATGCTGTTAAGTGTTACCGCCAACTGTTCTTTTTGTTTGAAAATCTCTTCTTCCGCCCTCTTACGTTGGGTAATATCACTATAAATAGCGTATATGCCCATTGTATGCCCATTTACAACAATAGGATAGACGAGTATGGAAACATCTATTAAAACACCGTCTTTGCGCCTGCGAACAGTTTCAATATGATCCACATAACCTTTAAGTGCATTGTCCAGAAGTTCAAATGATTGACCCTCAAATTCATCAGGCACCAATAAATCATCCACATTTCGGCCAATTATTTCGGTAATCTGAAATTTGAATATATTTGCAAAACCTTTATTGGCATTAATTATTTTATCTGTGAGCCAATTGCATAATTCTAACCCCATAAAACACAAGGGCTCATTAAACATAGGAAGACAAATTTACCCTAGCCAAAAAAGTTAAAATATCTCAATAAAGCTGCCAAAAATAAAAGGTTTCACCCGATTGCTATAGAAGTGTTTTTCATTCCCACAACAAAAAACACAAGCGAGGTGAAACCCTACATGTATATTCTTGGTGGAATGCTTTTTTCCTTTGAAGTTTTAGTTAAAAATTTCGATGAGGAAGATAAACTATATCAAATTTTAAAGCAAATTGATTGTAAAGA
>NZ_FOOX01000021.1 GCF_900113335.1 Desulfotruncus arcticus DSM 17038 | reverse complement strand
ATATAACAGCCATTTAATTTTTCAATTTCTTTACAATCAATTTGCTTTAAAATTTGATATAGTTTATCTTCCTCATCGAAATTTTTAACTAAAACTTCAAAGGAAAAAAGCATTCCACCAAGAATATACATGTAGGGTTTCACCTCGCTTGTGTTTTTTGTTGTGGGAATGAAAAACACTTCTATAGCAATCGGGTGAAACCTTTTATTTTTGGCAGCTTTATTGAGATATTTTAACTTTTTTGGCTAGGGTAAATTTGTCTTCCTATGTTTAATGAGCCCTTGTGTTTTATGGGGTTAGAATTATGCAATTGGCTCATAGGAAAGAATATGGTCCTGAGTTAGTTTAAGGGCTTCAATTTGCTGCCTTTCGCTATCCTGGGGTTTATTTTTTGTAATAAGTTGTGAAGCTGTATCAGTAAAAATTCCAATGGCGGTTCCTTCTGCGTTACGTAAAATTTCGCCTCCTACTGGGTTAGAAGTGGTAGTGCCATTGGCATCAATATTTGCTATCTCCATAGCTTTAGAATTAACCCAAATAGCATGTCCGCAAACACGGGTTAATACTACAGGGTTATCAGGGGCAATTGCATCTAAATCCCAACGTGTTGGCCATACATCAGGATCCCATACTTCTTGATTCCAGCCACGACCAATAATCCATTCGCCTGGTTCTGCTTTAGCAACTGCTGCTGCTACAGCATCTAAAATTTCTTGTTTTGGTTTCCAGAAACAATCAATTTGCTGCATTACACGACCAACTCCGGAGTAGTGCAAATGTGAATCAATTAAACCCGGTAAAACTGTATTACCCTTTAAGTTAATAACCTTAGTACCTTTACCGATATAGTTGCCGATCGTAGCGTTAGAATCAACGTATATAAATTGACCATCCTTGATTGCAAAAGCAGATGCCTTACTAAAATCTTTATCAACAGTGTAGATATTACCATTAATATAAACTATGTCTGCAACGTCTTTACTGGGTTCTGCGGTTGCTACTGTTCCAAAAGAAATTATTGTAATTAATAAAATTAACAAAATTAAAGTCTTAGGTAATCTTTGTTTTGTAAAATGCATAAAACTTATCCCCTCCCCTTATTAAATATAAATTTCATTACCAATCTATTTTTTTCTATATAATCACCCCATTTCATTAATTAAATTGGATATTATTAATTCTATTACTCAAATTTAAAACCTTTGGCTTTTATTTACATGTGCAAATAAATTCTCCTACTTATTTCGACATCTACCTTTAGAAAACTTATAATTTCTATCGAAAAGACCTCCATCTAATATGGAGGTTACTCATAGACTAAATCTGGACTTAAAACTCCCAACTTAAAAACAAATATTAATACACGATAAAACATATTATTCAATTCTGCGCATACCTTAAACAACAAATTTTTCAGAATATTTTTGCTAAAATATAACATACGCCCCAAATTTAACAAAGGAGGTGTAAATTTTTCCTTTAATATGGGGTTATAATCCAATATTTGGAGGTATTGTTGTGAAAAAGTGGTTTATTTTATCTTTAATTTGTATAAGTTCCCTAATGCTACTTGCGTCAATAGCCTTTGCACAACCGCAGTCAAATCCCAATGGACCGTGGATAGAAGATAATCAAAATGTGTCTCTTAGCAGTGTTATGACTAACGCAGAACTATATAAAACACTTGAAAAGATACAAAGCGTATCAAAAGGAAGAATGACTTTAGAAATTGCCGGGTATTCTGATGCCCTAAATGGAGACCTAATGGAAGAAGCCGGCTATCCTCTTTATGTAGCAAAATTTGGACAAGCTGACCCCGATAAAAAAAGAGTACTAATCACGAGCCAAATTCACGGCAACGAAGTTCTCGGAACCGAAGCCGCAGTTGAATTAATGCAACAGTTAGCTGCTGGTGGCAATCAAGTTGATGAAATTTTAGATAACGTAAGCATTTGGTTTATGCCTAGAATTAACCCCGATGGAGCTATGCATCAAAGTGATGGCCAATGGCATCCCATTAGACAATGCTCTCAATTATGGGATCCTAAAGCTATCGGATTACCAGAAGGAACAAATGCGCCCTGGTACTACAATAGTCGATATGAAGGATACGACGAAAACAGGGACTATAATCCTAACCTAGACTTTAGAGTTGATAACTATCCAGCTGAGGAGGTTGCAGCTTTCTTAAATGACCGTACAGTTAATAATAGTGTTTATGGCGGTTTCTATGTAACCCCGGAAGCCAGAATCGTAACAAAAGTTTTCAAAGAAATGGACCCCTGAGGAAAGGAGTCGGCTTTTCATCATACAGGAGCTTGAAAACCGGCTTCACTTCAGCGGTCGTTTTGGTTATCTCAAATAATTTGAGGGATACCCGGCTGAGATTGCTTGAAACATCTTCAGCCATAATCTCGGTCCTGGCAACCTGAAACTTGTTCAAAGCGGTTATCAGCGCTTTATTATAAGCAATATCGCTTTCATTCTGGGCCATCTCGATCTCGATCCCGGCCAGAATTTTACCGGATTCACGGTACCCGGCAGCCCTTTCGTTAATCAGTTTTGCCTCATTTAATTCATTCCGCAGAGTATCAATATTGCCATACTAATAACAGATAGCTGCGGATACTTTTCACCATTCCGGCGGCTGTTTGGCGACTCTGAGGGGCCACACTTGCTAAGCTAAAGTAAAAATTTATAGTCTCTTTTGCCGCTAATAATACGCCTGATTTCGACCGTCCCGCTGTCCATCAGCAATTCTAGTATCCCATTGCCTTCTGTCCTTAAGTCTAGAACCTTCACGTTTTTATTGATTATTAAAAGCTTTCTAAGACATTTCTTCTTCTGTAAATACTTGATATTATGCCTATTGCTGCGCCATTAAAAATCAATTGCGATCCGCCAAAACTGATAAAAGGCAGCCCTACCCCGCTCACCGGCGCAAAACCTAAATTCATTAATATGTTCCACAGGAACTGAACGGCAAAGATGGCCGTAAAACCGCTTATGAGCACCCTGGCATAGCTGGTTTTAACTGCCGCTACAATACGCATCATGCGCAATATAAAAATAATTCCCAAAGCCGCTAATAGACCCCCTGCAACCCAGCCCAAACTTACAGTTATATAAGAAAAAATAAAATCGTTATGAACGTTAAAGCCGCTGCCCAAGTTATTATTTTCAGGATTAATAAATGCAATAAACTGATTATACCTATGAGGGGCGCTTATAAATGGCATCATAATCATGACTGCCATTAAACCTGTCATCAGCAGGGAATACCTGTGTTTTGCCCCTGAAGCCACTAACAGTGTAATGCAGGTTATGGAATAAATAAACTCCGCAGTCAATGAATTGCTTGCCACCAGAAGTATTAACGGCACCACACACAACAAAAAGCCCTGTAACCATTTTATAGGCTGGCTCCAATTCCAATTATTTAAAACTCCGGCCAAAGCCAAGCAAAGCAGCAGGGGACTGATTTCCGTAACATCTAAATAAATTCCCCCTAAACTTAAATAATGTTTACCATTAAAATTCTGGCCGAAAATAGTTGCCAAAACCAGTGCTGACACGGTACCCCAATATATGTGTCTGGAATAGGGCTCGAGTTTTTTATAATCAAATATATAGAACCCGGCTGCGATAACTGCTCCGATAACAGTGAAAACCAAACTTTTAGTGAAAATATGAATGGAGGACACAGTAAATAATGCTTGTCTTTCAATAAAATACATAGCTAGCAAACCGACGCAAGCAAAAAGAGTGCCTGGGCTTATGAATTCTGTTAAGCTGCTTTCCTACAACATCAGCACTCCCCATCTGATTAATTGCTTTGTTTACGGCCTCATTTTTAGATAATCCTTCTGACACATATTCTTCAACAATATCTTCAATATGGGCTTTTAGTTCAAGTTTAATTTCTTGGTGAATTTCGCGGAATTTAATCTGTGAACATACGTCATCGACATATGCTAGTATTCTTGTAGTCTGATATTCGAACATCTATACTCCCCCTGCGAGAACTTCATCTACTGCAGAGCGGAAGGTTTCCCATTCCTGTTGTTTTTCTTTTAAAAAAAGATTTCCTTTTTTAGTAATCCGATAATATTTTCTTTGTCGGCTGCCTTCGCTTCCCCACCAGTAGGATTCAATCATGCTATCGGCTTCCAGTGAGTGTAAAATTGGGTAAAGTGTTCCTTCCTTGAACATAAAAACCCCGTTGGATTTCTTTTCGATTTCTTTGATCATTTTGTATCCATACATCGGCTCACGATCCAGTAGACTTAAAACAAGTATGACTGTACTTCCCTTTAACAACTCTTTATTTACTTTCACGGCCATCCCCCTTTGGAATAAATTCCACATCAATATGTTGTATATCTAGGCAAAAGTGTATTCTGTATCCGTTCAAAAATTAATTCTCAAATAGGTAATCTATTCCATTCCCTGACTTCTCTTTCTGTGGATGTTTTTTCCACCTCTCACTTGTTATTTAAAATATCCAGTATCTCAGCGTTTATCACTTCCGGATGACTCCAATGAACGGCGTGCCCTGCTCCTTTGACAATAATTTGTTTGCTGTCGGTGGACCACTTCTTTAAATTCAGTTGGTTTTCTTTACTCTCTTTGTAATTATTCAGTTCTTCAGATGTAATTATTCTAAGAGGAATGTCTTTTATATAACCATTCGACAGTACTTTCAAAGCATTCTTCTCTTTGTTATTCCCCTCATCAACCTGGTTGCTGTTAAGACAAGTTCTTAAAAACATTGCTTCATCAAGCTTCACAAAACTGTCCGGCGCCAATGACAAATTATTTCTTGCGGTAGACAGTACTGTTGAAGAATAATTATACACTGTATTAAACAACAACCTGGAAATCCCGCTTTTATTAAGAAGAAAAATTGTCTTGTGGAATATTGAAGCACGTACGAAAGCAAATGTTGACGGCTTTACCCGATTCGAATACATGTCAGGGTTTGACCCGTCTATCAAAACAACACCCTTAACTTCATTTTTATAGATTTGGGCAAATCTTAACATTTCAAGTGAGCCTATAGAATGCCCGACAAGGATGTATGGTGGTTTTTCGCCTGACTTCTCCAGTAATTCATGAATTTCTGTTGTGATAGTATCAATATCTCTGGGAGTATCGGCCACATCACTCCACCCGTATCCCGGCCTGTCATAAACTGCTATTCTCGTACGCTTTGATATTTCATTATATAGTGGATAGAAGTCAACATATGGGCTTGGTACTGCCCACCCGGATGCAAAAACTACCGTTGCACGGCCCTCTCCTTCCGCAAAAATATGCATGTTATGTCCGTTTACGTTAATTAATTGCCCGACTGGTTTATATTTTATTTTGTCAGAATATTCTCCGGCTTGTTCACATACAACTCCCATCAATAATATTATAAGAATCCCTAATATTATTTTTTTCTTCCTGCTTATGGTTTTCTTATATTTCCTATTACCGTTTCTTACCTGTGCCTCCATAACTCAATTCACCCCTTGACTGATATGAAGTAACCCTACTGAAAACGCTCTTATTAACTTTTACGGCAATCCTCCTCTTGTAGTAGATTGTATATCTATGCATCGCGTAACTAGGTATCATCATATACTTGAATTGCATAAAAATCAATGGTTTTCGGTGTACTTGTTTATCTTATTGAAAAATTCTTTCCGTCGACCACCGTCGGCTGTGGCCAGAATCCACTCACAAAATCAACAAGGGCTTCTCACCTTTATCAGTGAGAAAGCCCTTGTCTTTCATGCTTTCTGGCGGAGAGTCAGGGATTCGAACCCTGGAGACCGCTCATCACAGCCTACTCGATTTCGAGTCGAGGGTGGTTTAAGCAAAATTATATATTATTGCCAGAACTCATCATTATGTTCTGGCATCACGTTAACGAATAGTATTAAAAAAATATCGTACATCATCACTATAAAGGGCCATTTTCTGTATTTCATGATCCGGGTGCACAAGACACTCCAACAAAAACTCCCAGTACGGCAAGTTTATGCACCAGGGAATCAAGCCGATTATATGCCTCCCACCCGCCAACGGCCAGCGATCTTTCGGTTGTGCGCACCAGCAGGGATAATATCCGGTTCGCTTCATCCACTCTTTGCCGAAGTTCCCGTTCGGCCTTACGCTTATTTTCCAGACGCGCCAAACTTTTTCTTACCGATGGTGTCAGGGATTCATTGTACAGGCCGCACAATCCCGGGCTATCATCCTGGCTGCTTGCAGGGGGGATACGTCAAGAATTCCGGCCAGAAAATCCGTAACATCACCATATGCGCCGCACCCAAAACACTTCCATCCATCACGGTACACAACAAATGAGGGGTAACTGTCTTCATGAAACGGGCAGCAAGCCATCCACCGTGAGCCACGTTTGTTAACTTCAAGTAGATCGTACTTTCTAATAACCGCCAACATGGGGATCTGTTTGACCAGCTGAAAAATATATTTTTATACTCCTTTCTTACCCTGGATGTCCGGGTAAATAAAGACAGAAAGGTCGCATCCAACAAACAGTTGAACACGACCCTCTTACGGTGTATGCAATTACCATTTACAATCGTTTACCAAACCTATTTTTTTACCGGTCAATTCTCTCCAGCTTTCCTTCACAAAAAGGACATTTAAATTTTGATTCTGATAAATTATCTAATATCTGCCCGCATGACTGGCATTTCTACTTCCATAGTTCAGGAGTTTGAGTAAAAGTAGCAACGGGCATACCGGATTGTGTGTAACGCAGTTCTGGGTCGGCAGTGAGACGCCCGATCAATATAACCTTGTTCAACATGTTATTCTCCTCCTTATTCCAGGGACACAGTCTCGGAGCCGTTCCCGCAAATTCTGATGATACCGGCTTTTCCTTCAATAGCTGCCTTGACAATCCTTCGGCAGATCCATGGAAGGGTTTCTGACCTGGCCATCTTCAAAGACAACGTCAAGGCGAACATACGCAATCCGTTCAGATATCTCAAAGCTTGTTTTTGCTGGCCGGGCCTTACATGGGCCACATAAGACATAATGGTCATCTTTCCCCTCCTTGTAAGCTCGTCAAGAGCGCCCCGGCACTTTAAAGCCCCCGGGGCAGGGCGTTTTTCATCCCATCCCGTTCAGAGCAAATATTTAGCAGAACAATATTTTTGCGTTTTCCTTTTCAAACGCAAAATTGATAAAGTCCACCACATCCTGCGCTTCATTTTTAATAACATCCACCGC
Organism: Desulfotruncus arcticus DSM 17038; assembly: GCF_900113335.1. Taxonomy (GTDB): domain Bacteria; phylum Bacillota; class Desulfotomaculia; order Desulfotomaculales; family Desulfallaceae; genus Desulfotruncus; species Desulfotruncus arcticus. The sequence goes on along the minus strand of NZ_FOOX01000021.1, from coordinate 95,659 downwards.
TTTACTCCAGTCCCCGAAATATTTCTTCAAGGTTTCCGGGGGTAAGACCGGTTTCCGTATAAAAGCAAGAAGCAGGTCCCGGTTTTTGGTCAACCGTTCCCGCTCCTTCTTATCCGAAAGGTCAGGTCCTTCCCCATCGTTACCACCGTCCCAAGCAGGGAAAAGCATTTCGGACCAGCTGATTCCGAATACTGTCTTAAAAACTTCATCCCCAGGCTCCGAGGCTACCCCAACTTTGCCTGAGGTAACCGGCCTTGCCTACGCTTCTAAATCCGGTGATTTGCGCTTTTTGGTCCTGCTCCGACATGCCGGGCCATTTTATGTAAACATCCAAACCCATGATTTACTCCTTTCCCACTCACCGGGCATGGCGGCTAGTGAGTGACCGTCGTTTGTCCCCAGCGCGGGAAAATAAGAAACCGGCAAAAAACAAACTATATCTGATAATCAGTTTACTACCTGAGCATGTTCCTGCGCCTGATTACCGTTCATGAATCGCACATGCATACGGTTTTGTTTTGGAGCATCCGCAGGGCTGACACACTAACCTTCCTGGATGCCGCAAGTTTAATATTCAGTGCGGCAATTTCATTTTCCAGATCCGAAATCAAATCGTGGAGTCCGGTTACCCCAGCGAAACAAGCCCTTCAGCCGGCGGGCTAATTATCATACCTGTTTTGCCGGGTTCGGACCACTTTACTTTTTCGGAACCGTGCGCATTATCTTCAAATACCAGTCCAAAAGAAGCCAGCCTCGGATGAATGTAAAGCCCTGACATGGAAAAATTATCTTATGCCGGGCGGCAGCACCTTGCCGTTAACCCTGCGCCTGTCAAAGTTAAGACTCCTCCTGACCACAACGCTGACTCCCGGCTCAATGGAAATATCCCGAAAAGTTTTTTTGTCGCAGAGGCACGTAACCCCATCGGTAAACTTTACAAAAGCGCCCGAATGGTTTTCCCCGGTGACCGTCCCCCGGTGAATACTGCCGGGCACGTAACGTTCCGGGATAATCTTGAACGCTGACCAGTAAAACCCTACTGGTCGCATTTTCATTTTTAAACTCGTTTTTCTTCAGTACCTTCACCCTGATAATATCGCCCCGCCGGTAGTCCACGTCCTCGGTGTAATTGTGGGATACCTCTCCGACAGGCAGGATGGCGCGTATTGCCTCGATGTCAAGATATACCCTGTTTGCCAAACCGTTATCGGAACGGTCAACGCCGGTAACCACACCGTCCACAATGTCGCCTTCGTTGATATTCTTCCAGGCCCGGGAAGCATGGATCGCTTCCGCGCGGTCTCGGCGCAGGATTACAATATTGTTCTCCCGGTCCACGCTGACAGGCAGGACGCGCAGGAAGGGATAGTTCATCAGTGATTCGAGCTTTTCCCGCTCCCGGAGTCCGGCGTATTTTTCAGGTAGGATGCCCTTGACACCGGTAAGCGGGTCGGGAATATAGATTACTAAGCACTTCTTGTCCGCAATTTCTTCTATCGACATGGCCGGGTAATCCGTCAAGGGGTTATTGTTGCGAAGCGCGACGTAAATGAGCCGCCAGGCGTCGTCATCCGCCTCATGGGTATAAGTATTCTCCGTCTTACTTACGGTAGTTTCGGCATTCAGGTTTTTTGTTTCTTCGGGCTGCCGAGTTGTAATGACACTTCCGTTACCTTCTTCTCTAGGTTCATTAACAAGAAGCGTATCCTGCTTTGTTTCCTCCGTTTCAATATTAATGCAAAGTTCATCTTGCATTTATAAAACCTCCTTTGATAGATTTTTATCCCTATAAAATAGAAAATGGACCGGGAATCCGGCCCAAAATAAAGAAATAATTAGCGAAAAAATAATTTAATTTAATATGATGTATTTTGGGTCAAATTACCCACCGCCTACGCCCCTTATCATCTACATGAATCTTACCAATTGAGTTTACGGTAAATTGTTCCATAAGACACAGCCCTGCTCTTGTAAATAGAGTACAGGGCTGTGTCTTTATAGGGCTAGGCAACATGGCTTTACAAAAGAATTCCAAGGGAGCCCAGCCTCTCCTTCTCCCGCAGGGCCTCCAAATTTAGAAAACCAGCTTTTTTAACCACTAAGTTAATTTTGCTGGTGGGCTTAGTTAATAAGGCGTCCTAAATATATTCATCATCCACTAAATGTTGAAAATATACTGTTAGCTAATTTCAGACACTCATATATTCAGAGTCAGTCATGGAGGCTGCCCCTCAGTATGTTAATATAAAATTAAACTCAGGATAATCCGTATCCCCCTTCAACAAGTTTAGTTAGTTTAGAGAGAGCTCTCACTGCTGGGGCACCATCAATAACATCATGATCAACCAGAACTGTAATATAAAGATATTCTCTTACTTCTATCTTATCATTTACAATACCTGGTTTCTTAAAGATTGAACCGATTGCAAAACATAGTGGATGAATACTTACCGGTATCACCCATCCATTTATTTTGCCCACCATGCCTACCGAGGTTATCATAACAGTTCCCATGTTTTGTTTTATCAACATAGGGCTTCTCATTATACATTTCCATATCAAGTTCCTTATAAAGCCTGGCAGGTAATAATATATTTTCATGAAAATTCTATTCTTTTTTTCCTGGCCTAAAACATAATCTTCTTCACCCTCAATTGACTGTTTCTGGCCATTTTTTATTTCGTTACTAATATCAGAAATACTTTTTTCATTTGTTTTTCGAATAACATAAGGTAACGGTACTTTCTTTCCGTCAATTTCTCTTTCTATAACAATCGAAATGTCTATATCATCAAAGATAATTAATTTTCTCTTTCCTTTTCTTATACCTTGAATCTGCTTAAATTCTTCCACTGCATGACTTATACACTTGATTAACCATGAGTTGAAATTAATCTTTTCTTTTAGTTTCTTCTTTTCACGAATTAAGTTTCGAGGTTCTGTTACATCTAATTCGATTAATGCCTTAATATGGTGTTTCTTTAAGCCAGCTACACCAATATCAATGGTAGATATTCTGCTCATTGGAAACTCTTCTATCTGATACTCACCAATATTTTTCATAATAAACCCTCATTTACCCATTTCTTTGAAACCATTATATCTTAATTCAATCGCGGGCGAGCGGCTATTACATCCAAATCAGTCAACTTCTTATTACCGAAATTAGTTGGGTAAAAAATTCATCATAAGTAGTATATACGAAGCAGGTTCGCATTTATAACTTCTTTTAACGGAACGCTTTCGCTATAAGGCGATATAATGACGTAACGCTTCTTTTGAACCTCTGCTAATAGCATAAAAATTCAGAAGGGATTTGATTTATTATTCAATTTTTCTCACCAAATGTTCCAGTTAATTAACAAAGTTTTTATTTCCACCGCCCGGCCTTTTCGCTCACTAGCATCGCTTCCATCGCAAACCTCGAAGGCATTCTGTCCTCATTATGGTACCCTGTCACATAAAGCCTGGCCCTGGTCAGCGCCACGCAAAAGATACGCCTCTCTTCCTCGACATCGTCAGCCTTCACGCAAACAGCATCACCCTAGCCACCACGGTCATGGTCTTGCCGGAGCCCGCCGGGGCCAGCACCAGGGCGGGACCGGTAAAATGCGCAGCTCCCCGGTTCTGGTCCGGGTCGAGCGGCGGCGGTCAATAGCACGGATAAGTCCGGGAAATCCGGCATGTTTGTTTGTACGTGTTTGTTCAGACATTTTGGTCACCGAGACGCCGCCCCAGAAATCCCTGGCTTTAACCATGGGAAGGAAAGCGGAGGCGAGCATTGGCTCGCTATTTCCTTTCTTTCGTATTGCCAGCCGTTTTTTTTACTAGCACATGCATTTATCACCAGGATAGGTGCAGGCACCGTCTGCAGAAACTTCGCAATAAAAAAAGCAATTCACTCTGGCATGTGACAAGTGAGTTGCTTTTCATAACTTCATTTGAAAAACATATAAATATAATCTTCTTAAATGATTTCTCTGTTTTTAAAAACTTCCTTCGCAACGGCTACCGCATTTAATACTCTTGGAAATCCTACATAAGGAATACATTGTATAAATACCTCAACAATTTCATCAGGAGTTACACCTACATTTAACGCGCCATTAATATGCACGCGCAGTTGATTTTCTGTTCCGCCTAATGAAGCAAGACTGCTAATAGTAATAAGTTCTCGTTGTTTCAGATCTAAAACAGGCCGGGTATAAATATCCCCGAAGGCAAATTCGATAATAAATTTTCCCAGGTCAGGCGCTATGTCGTTTAATGATTTAATGACCTTATCTCCTTGCTCACCGTCTACTTCGGACAGTTTTTCAAAACCTGATTCGTAACGGCTTTTCCCCAAATCTTTCATCCCCTTTTTTTGATATAATCAAAGTGTAAATGCTAGAGTATACTCTATGTCAAACAGGTAACAGGAGTTGTTTTTATGTTTTATTCTATCGGAGAGTTTTCCAAAGTAACCGGACTGAGTATCCATACGCTTCGCTATTACGAAAAAGAAAAGTTAATTTATCCTGTGAGAGATAAAAAAAATAAACGTCAGTATACAGAAAAGGATAGAGCCTGGGTCGCCTTTATTTTAAAGCTTAAAGAGACAGCTATGCCAATTAGGGAAATTAAAAAATATGCCAAGTTAAGGTATGAGGGAAATTCCACTTTAAAAGAACGATTAAGAATGCTTCAATCCCACCGTTTGTTCATGCTTGAAGAGAAAAAAAAGCTTGAAAAGAATATTAAACATTTGGATGAAAAAATTAAAATCTATGAAAAGAACATTCTTCTTTATGAAAAATAATGATGCTTTTAGTTTTAATTCTTCCCCATGGCTTTAGCCAGGGGCTTAACGGCGCTTTCCGGTAAAAGCCGGTTACGCGGCTTGCGCCTTCTCTCCTGGCCAATGCTAACTTGTCATACCGGCACACTGCTCGTACAACCCCTACCTGCGGACTATCACCTCGGCACCGGAATTCCATCTTCGATTACAAAAACATTGCAGCCCTCGTGTGGCTGCATCAGGATATAGGTTATTTTGCTTTTATGCCTGAATTTCCGGTCCAGTGTTTCCGCTATCTCATCAAGCCGGGCCTTATCCCTGACCTGCATCAGGGTCTCCCCCGGCTTGCCGTATCTCGACCCCAGGCAGCTGCCGTAACGGTACACCCGCAGCAGCTCGGACACATTGCCGTCACTGCAGTCCGCCAGGTAATACGAATGCTCCCCGGCAGCCGCAACCAGCGGGGTTACCGGGTTGGGGTGCGCCGCCTGCCCGACGCGGTGTCGTTATAGGTTGAGGTAAGCGCCTCGGTCAACCAGGCGTAAGGTTTATGACCGTTGAAGCGGCGCGAGAGGTAATTCCTGCCGTCATTGTTTGTTAAAACATAAACGTTTTCAGGCAGGTCGTCCATGCTTCCGACAAGATGTTCAACCACGGGGCGGCGATCATTGTCCGTATGGCATAAAACAAGAAAGTCATTAAGACCCCTGGCCACCATGTTACTCATACTGGAGCGCAGGTAGTTCACCTCGTACTTTCCGGGGCGCGGGTCAAGCTGGCATATACACACGCCGCCAGCCCTGGCGTCCACCTTGGTATTGTGCGGCAGCCGCCGCTGTTCCCGTAGTTCCCTGCCGTAAAGCCACGGGACGTTGTTTTCATGTGCCATAAGGCGCAGCTCGCCAAGCCGCCAGCTATTCAGCACCTCATCCCGGCCGGGCTTGGCTTATGCGTACACGGGACTGCCTGGGCTCTTTACCCAGTAATTTTTCATAAACCTGTATGCCGAATTCAGTCAGCCGGTACAGCTTACCGATTATGCGGGGATTTTTTCTGCCTCGCTCCCTTACGGCGTATGTTTCGATATCCACAAGGTCCCGGCGGCGGACAAGGCCCATACGCTTTATCCTGTAGCTGGTGTGCCCGGGGAAATACAGTTTTTTGATGACGTGAACGGGAACCGTGTGACCGTAGTGTATCTCTCCGAGAATTCGCTGCTCCCTTTTGCCGAGCCTGAACCGCCTGACCCGCTCCTCGACCACGGTGGTGCGAAGCTCGACGACCGAGTTTCCACTGGATCGCAGTTCGAGGGCGGATTCCGGTTCTGTTATGTCTTTCAGCAATGTACTCACTCCTCTCTTAATATTCAAGAAATATTTATGTATTAAAAGAAGTTATATATAATGGCTATGTTTTTACCTTTCAGCCTTTATGGTTCGGAAAGAAGCCGGTTGATATTAAGGGAACAGAAAATGACAATAGCAGACTCATTTACGCTACCATCTTTGACAAAAACTATAGAACAGCTCTCTATGCGTTCAAGAGCAATGAGAGCTGTTCTTATTAGTTAAAACTATTTGATATATGTAATGAGGTTAGGCTTCCTGTCCGGTACATTAACAACGGCATCTTTCTTATACCCAAACACAGCAGAGTAGTAAGGCTTATAGCCCTCAGGTATTTTCAGTTCCTTTCGCAATTCTGAACCCTGTGGCGAATTAAACGCTAACATGACAAAGAATATCCAGCATGACCCCAGCCCGAGTGACTCAGCAGCGAGCAGTAAATTTTGTGTAGCCGCTGCGCAATCCGCTTCGAGAGGTACTGGGACCTGAACATTGCCAGAGACTATAATTAGTACCGGTGCACCATACAAACAATTAAACTTCTCATTATTCCCCAGTTCCCTTAAATGTTCCATATCCATATGTTTCGCGGCTTCTTTAGCTGCAAGGTTTAGTCTGTCCAGCAGTTCCTTGTTTTGTATTACTGTAAAATGCCACGCCTGGCCCCCGGCGTTGGGAGCATATAACCCCGCTTCCAGTATCGCCCGTAATTCTTCCTCCTTGATCTGTTCATCTTTATAACTTCTGATACTCCTACGCTGTTTAATGATTTTTAAAGCATCATTAACAATCATCAAATCATCCCTCCTATAGTTTCGATTCCTAAGAATATACCAGCCTTTGGCAGAATTATACGTTATTCAAGTATTTACCTTCTACCACAATGGATACCCTCTCAGACGGTGCGTCGTTCAGTTCTACACATAGGTTAATGCTTTTGAGCCCATGGAAGCATCCCACGCGAATTCTCTGGAGAGGTTTTTACCATTTCTTATAGGCAGCCGGTCTTTTCATGCGGGCCTCTTTGGAACTGGCCGGGTGACTTAAAAGGCGTCCGTGAAATAAGAGGGGGGCGAAGTGTTTAGGGGCAAAAGGTAACCTCTTTTGCCCCCAAACACTTCTGAAAGCTCATCGACCAGGTCGGTTCATGCGGCAACCACCAGGTTGTGCCCCAAGCCTTGAAAACACTGATTTTTATTCGGATACCAGGATATCCGTTTTCCGCTGTAACGGGATACTTTTTTGGTATTCATTAATGGTTATCAAAAGCCGGACCGTTTTTTTATGAGCTGTAGTTTAAAAACCGGCTGACCGTAGCCGTTATTTCAGGATTAATATTTACTTCAGGCGGGTCTTTGCTGCTTGCGCAACCGTTCATAAAAATAATTAGAACAACAGTAACGAGTAGTTTTTTCAAGTAAATCACCTCTAAAAAAGAAAACCCCGGGAAGTGTTTTTCCCGGGACAAGATGTTAATTGAGTTTCCAGACAGTTTTTGTCTTCGAGCCGACGTTGCCGGCCTCATCTTTTACGCTAACCGTGATAGCGTTAGGCCCAGAACTTGTTACCGGAGCTGATACTTTACCCTTTGCGGGTAGCGCCGCATATGTGCTGCCGTTAATACTGTATTGAAGGCTTGAACTAACATTATCCGTAGCAGTTATGACAATACTTATGCTTGAGCCGCCGGTTGCAGTGGCCCCAGAAACAGTAGCCCAATCAACGGCTGGAGGCGTTGTATCAGAAGCAATAGTGTTATTTATATTTGTTATGTTGGCTTCAAGGTTGGCTATTTTGTTAGATAGGTCAGGTAATTGCTGATTACGTATATAGGTTGCATCAGCAGCAGCGTTTGCCTTGTCATAGGTTGCAGAAAGGGATTTGCCGTTGTTGTTATATCCGTTGTTAACCGTAGTTTTTATATCCCTTGCTGTTTGTAATACCGTTCCATCTTTATCTCGTACTGCATCATAGATTTTTGTATCTATAGGCATATAAACACTGCTCGACGAAACTTTAGGTGTTCCATAAGAAAACCCATATTCTACCCTATATCAATTAACTGTACCTCTCACTGGTGCCATATCATTTACAGAAAAAGAAGAAGTAGTTATTCCTGATTTTGTAGCAATTACCCTGCCATCGTTATTATTTATTACTTTATAACTCAAACGGGAATTAGGGCTACTCTGGGTTACGGTAATTTTTATATAACCATCTTCGGTATTACTCACACTTACACTATCTATCGTAAATACATCAATTATTACAGAGTTCAATGTAGCGTCACCATAACCAAGAAATGCCTTTGCACTCACAGTCAAATTTTTTAAATATATATCAGAAACATCAAAACTCTGATGATCGTTATTAACAGTTAATCTAACACAAACATATTACTCATCAAACTATAAAGCCTGCTTATTGCAACATATGAATGTGAGCCACATTAACTACCCTCTCACATTGGCAATCACCCCCATAAAAAGTAGAAAACTTCGAGCGTTATACCCGAAGTTTTAAACAACTAGATTTCTTTTATTGTACGCGGAGGACAAATCTCGAGGTCCAGCCCACTGGTCGGACCATGTTTACCAGTAACAACTTAGTCCATTAGAATGCTCAGTTCTTTCCAACTTCCCCTACTGTTTAATCATAAACTTTCTACTAAATAACATCTATACAACTATAGCCCCGTTAGCTGAAGAAGTCTACTGCACAGTATCCTTATGATACGCAACAAAATTCACTTCTTCTTTCACCACCCTTTCGCCAATCATACAACTAAAAACGTTGCACTACAGATACATTTAGGTAACACTGTAAGTTCATGACATAAGCCCATGCAAGAATCTGTTAACCACCATTTACTGCCGACAAAGAGAATAATACCTTTCCGTAAAGGGATTATAGATAAGGTCTAGAACTAATTCTAGACCTTGTAAAAACTAATTAAGAAGATATAATTTAGCTACCTCTCTTCAAATTCATATCTTTTTAGTTAATATCTTGAAATGCATTTTTTAGGACAAGTAAGTTGACATGCACCGCAGTCAACACATCCAGATTCATTAATTAATCTTTTTCTATTTTCTTCTTGAGTTATACACCCAATAATACATACTCTTTGGCAGGTTCCACAACCTATACAATCTGATTTATTGATTTTTCTTGGCATAGTTTTTCCTCTTGAGTTTAATATTCCTTATAGTGTTTGTTTGCATGAGCTAACTGTAACTTCTAATGTTCTTGTAAGGAATGGACACTTTTCTTTCATCATCTTAAAGTTATCTCCATCTTTTAGGAATTTGGCAGTTCCTTCAAGTAAAAATCCAGTTCCCATATATTTGTAGCCCATTACTTCCTTACTACCAAGAGTCAATTTAACTTTAGGGTTAGCATTAATATTTTCCTCTGTTTTAATCATGGCAGCTGCAGGAATTAAGATCTTATTTTCTTCTACAACAATTAAATAACTGTTCCATGTATTAACGACATGAGCTTCATTATTTGCACAAGTTACAATAGAAACTACTCCTTCATGATTTAGTACCTCAAAAAATTGTTCTGTAAACATTTTACATTCCTTCTTTCTTTTGAATTATAGATAATAATTATCGTCGATAAAATCTGTCTTTAATCAAGAATATATTTTTTTTCCCCTTCTGTCAATAGAAATATTTTATAAAAGAGTATATATTTAATGATGTATGGATTATCTTGAATGAGAATAAATTAATAGGTTATTATTAATAAAAGAACGATAATATATCAAAGGAGTACGAAAAAATGAAATTTTCAGTAGGAGTAGAATATGCAATACATTGCTTATTATACATGGTAAACTCAGAAGAAGGTAAATCTGTGGGAATAAGGGATTTAGCGACATTTCAAGGTATCTCGGAAACTTATTTATCAAAAGTATATGCAAAATTAAGTAAGTCAGGAATTATAAAATCTATACCAGGTGTAAAAGGTGGTTATGCACTAGCTCGTAGTGCAGAAGAAATAACATTTTGGGATGTTGTTGAAGCAGTAGAAGGAAGTGAACCATTCTTTCAATGTGCAGAAATTAGACAAAATAATATATTATTAGACAAAGATAATTTGCCAGATACACATACCAAATGTCCTTGTTTAATAAAAGTTGTAATGTTAGAAGCAGAAGATGAAATGAGAAAATATTTAAGTAATAAAACATTGGCATGGCTATATGATGAGGTATATAATAAAATACTTCCTAAGGAAATGAAAAATGCAACAATTAAATGGTTTAATAATATAAGAAAGTAGTGATAAGGTGAACTACATCATAATGAGTTTCCTTATCGTAGATCTTTTTAATCAAATATTCCACAAAAAGTATATGGCTAGGATATAGATAAAATTAAATTACTTCTTATTAATAAATTGATTAACTAGACCTTTATGTAAAGCATTACATATTGAAAAGCGTCAATAATTTTATGCTTGTTGTCATAACGTTGCTTATAATAAGAAACTTAAGATTAAATAATAGTTTATCCAATAAATTGTGCCAGTTCCTTATTAAATTCATCACGTTGGTCATAGAACAATCCATGACCGCTATATTCAAACGGCACCAGCTTAGATTTCTTAATTCCTTCATTTTGAGCTACAGCCAATGGGAATGGACAAACTTTATCATGAATACCATGAAGAATTAAAGTGGGAACACGTATTGTTCCAAGATCAGTAAACAAGCTTTCGTCTCTAAGCGAAGCCGCAACTGCCGCAGTAGACCAACCCGCCGCCAGTAGTCCTAATTGAAAGAACCAATCTGAGAAAGGTTCTGTTAAATACTGGAAGAAAAACATGTCTCCAAATTCCTGCAACATTTTAGGACGGTCATTATATGTTTCCGCAATGAGTTTAGTTACATCTACTTTAGACATACCATAAGGGAAATCAGGGCGTTTAGTAAAGCTGGGAGCTGCAGCTGCAAAAAGTGCAAGATTTGATACCCCAAACCCGTTGTAGCGAGCCATGTATCGAATGGCAATCGCTCCCCCCACAGAATGACCTCCGAGTGTAAAATTTTGTAACCGAAGGAAGTCTACCACACCTCGAACATCATCTGCCAGTCGATCGTAGTTGTAGCCTCTCCAAGGCTTATCTGATTTACCAAATCCTCTGATATCCATTCCAATGCATCGATATCCCATGTTAGGAAGCTGATCAAACTGGTATTCAAATAGATTATGGTTTGCTGGCCAACCGTGTATAAAAAAGATTGTCTTCCTGCCCTCAGGGTTAATATCTTCTACATAAATATTTACACCAGGTTCTACGCCAATATAGTAGCCGGAATATATGTGTGATAATCTTGGGAGTTTTACTTTTCTATCCGTTAGATGAAGACTCTGCACGTTATTTAGCTACTACGCCACACGCAGGCTGTAAAGCTCGCTTACCATTTACTAAGGTAATGCGGGCTTTTCTAATGCCGTGCCACTTTGCAGAAAGTTTATTGCAATATATGAATGTAACTTACAGTACCATTGGCATCACCTCCCTAAAAGAAAAAACTCCGTATATCTACGGAGAGAAAAGCCTAATTTTAAACCCGATTTTTACTGGGTGCACCATCCGTTCTTTAGTTCGTTGGTTACATTTATGAAGTCCCTTTTTCTGCCCTTCAATTACATTTAAATCGTTTTATATGAGTTTTGAAAAACAACATGACCTGAATCTTTGGAATGAAGGTTATTATGCTGGGTATAATAATCCAAATTTCAAAAATGAGGAACCATATTATGGCACAAAGCTCAAAGCGTTCATACGCTTGGTCTATTTTAATAATTTTTCTGGTTGTCGGATGGATTTTTCCTGTTATCGGGATTGTTGCCCTGGTTTGCATGCTGGCACCAATAATGGTTGCGCTGTTCACTGGTAAAAGAAAATGGTGTGCGCTATTCTGCCCCCGGGGAATTTTTAGCGACGTTATACTGGCGAAATTGAGTCGTAACCGTAAAGCACCGGCAATTCTCACATCAAACGCCTTTAAAATAGGATTTTTAATTTTTTTAATAGCAAACCTGACCATTGGAATAATTTATGCCAGAGGTAATTGGGCAGCGATTGGGTTTGTCTTTATTAGGTTAGTATCATTAACCACAGCCATAGCCATTGTACTAGGATATATGTACAGCCAGCGTACTTGGTGTGGTTTTTGCCCCATGGGTTTCCTGGCCACTCAGACTATTAAAGCCAAGCGGTTATTGGGATTTGCCAGGAAGTTACCTGAAAACGCCGAAAGATTAAAACGAGGAGTTATATTATATACTGGTAAAGCTTGCCCTGCTTGTAAAAAGCTAAAAGAGCAACTTGACAGTTTAGGAACTGCTTACCAGGAAGTAAATATTGACCGTGACAAGACAGTGCGACAGCACATGGTAAAAGAATATGGCAGCGCCAATATACCTTCCTTGGTAATTGACAACAGGCTGATTAAAAATATTGATCAAGCTTCAATTCAAGCTATGTTTAATGAAAAACGTAGTGAGAGACATGTAATACTTATTAAAGACGAAAAGAATAATTATTCCGATGTTATTGAAAAAAGAGTCCCATGGAAAGATTGAGCCAAGGGACTCTTTTTCTAAATAACGTGTTGTTTAGCCAATTTTTAGGAATTTTTAAAATCTGCTTAATAAGCTGAAGCACATAGCTCTGATCAAAAGGTTTTTGTTTGGATACGCCCGATGTTGATAAGAAGTGATAAAGGCGAACAGGTATTTATGTAACTATCTGGGATTTATTTAAGGCTAATCGTATATCTTAAAAATATATAAATTTCTTTATTCTGCTGATGAACATTATTAACATACTGTTCATCATGTTGTTAAGCCCGCTTATCCTTTATCTCTAAGGAAATGCGGGCTTTTCTAATGGCGTTGGGGCTGCTTAATGCGATATATGGATGAAATCTACAATACCATTGGCATCACCCCCTTAAAAAGCTCCGTATCTGTACGGAGTTGGACAGTTTAATTTGTCACAGTATGGTTATTGAACGAAATCGCTATCACGATGGCTTTTAGAATATCTTTAACCGATACTTTAGTTTTATTTAAGTACCAAATTACAAAGTGGGGTGCTGCGAAATCTATGATATTTTTAGCCAAAGGAGTCAGGTCAGAACCAGCAGCTTATGAGCAACCCAGCAGACAATGAAAGTCCGAAGATGGTGTTGGTCTGGGCAGTTGCCTGCATAGCTGGCATCATTTCCACAGCCTGTTTTTTGCCGCGAAAGCCGAGAACCGCCTGACGGGCTTTAGGGATACTTACCAGGGAAAGCAAGGACCATGGTGAGGTTATGCTCATTAGCACCATCCCTATAATCAACCATTGGCATCCCCCCCCTCAAAAAAGAAAAAAATTCTTACAGAGATTGAAGCCTTGTTCGTTACACAGTTTGGTTGAAGAACGAAATCGCTAACGCGATGACTTTTACAGGATATCTTTAACCGATAATTTGGTTTTATTTAAGTTACTAATGTGCTTATAATTTAATTTTCTCTTGCCTTAAAATGGATTTGCTTCATAGAATGAGGCAAATTTTATTTTTTAGGGAGGAGAGCCTATTGACACCATTAAGAAAAGCTATGTTAAGAGAGATGGAGCTTAGGGGATTTCACAAAGTAACCCAAAGTGCATACATTCGACATGTTAAAAATTTTGCTCAATATTTCGGAAAGTCCCCTGAGCATCTTGGAGTAGAAGAAATTAAAGAGTATCTTCATTATTTACTTACTGGAGAGAAAAAGAACGGTACTTATTTAAATACCGTGTACAGTGCTTTAAAGTTTCTATATCTAACAACCCTTCAAAGAGACTGGAACTGGAATAAAATACCTCGCATTAAAAGAGAGCAAAGGTTACCATCAGTACTATCACAGTCAGAAATACAAGATATTTTTAATTCTGTTGAAAACTTAAAACACAAAACAATACTTATGACTATCTATGCAGTTGGATTAAGAGTAAGCGAAGCTGCCAACCTAAAAGTTACTGATATCGATAGCAAAAACACTCAAATTCATGTGTCTTTGGGAAAAGGCAAAAAAGATAGATATTGCTTGCTTGCCGAGACGAACCTGGAAATGTTAAGAACTTACTTTAAGCACTATAAGCCAGTCAATTGGTTATTTCCCGGAAAGTATGTTGACAGTCCTATATCAGTTCGTTCCATTCAACATATCTTTGAAAAAGCCAGAGTAAAAGCTGGTATTAATAAAAAAGTTAGTGTTCATTCACTGAGACATAGTTTTGCCACGCACTTATTGGAATCCGGGGCAAGCATCTATCAGGTTCAGCAACTTTTAGGTCATAGAAACATAAGGACTACTACCATCTACATTCATTTGCAACGAAAAGACTTACTAAATATCGTAAGTCCCCTTGATACGCTTGCAGGTGTTAAGTAATGGTAGAAGTAGCAGATGTCTTCCGAAATTATGGACAAGCTTACCGGAAAGAGCATAGTTTGCCTTACCATACACATAAAGTTATAAATGCCATTCAAAGCTGCAGAACGGCTGTGCTTGGTGGGCATAAGGATAAATGTAATGCGTGTGGTCACATTAGGGTTTCTTATAACTCTTGTCGTAACGGCATTGCCCTAAATGTCAGGGATCAGCACGGGAAAAGTGGTTGATTAATAGAAAAAAGGATCTGTTGCCAATCGGATATTTCCATGTTGTACTGACAATACCGGTCGAATTAAATCCATTGGTGTTACAAAATCAAAAACAACTATATGGTTTATTATTTAAGGCCGGTTCTGCTACTTTAATGGAACTTGCCTTGGATTCCAAGTATTTAGGAGCAGAGCCTGGATTAATATCTATTTTACACACCTGGGTCAAAACTTGATGCACCATCCCCATCTGCATTTTATTGTTACAGGCGGTGGCTTGTCTTATAAAGGTGACAAGTGGATTTCATCAAGGAAAAAATTTTTTCTCCCTGTTAAGGTTATTTCCCGGCTATTCCGAGGAAAGTTTATGTCTGAGCTAAAAAAGCTTAACCTTGATGGTAAGTTAACTTACAACGACAATATCGAATACTTGCAACAAACAAAACATTTTAAGGAATTGCTAAATACACTCTATAAAAAGGACTGGGTATCTTACTGCAAGCCACCATTCAACAACGCTGAACAGGTAATCGGATATTTAGGACGCTATACCCACAGAGTTGCAATTTCTAACAACAGAATTAAGAAATTGGAGAACGGTAAAGTATGCTTCCAGTGGAAGGACTATAAAGATGGTTGTAAAAACAAGCTTAGATTTCTTTTGCATATCTTACCAGATAAATTTGTGAAAATCCGTTATTATGGAATACTTAGTAATCGTAACCGAAAAAAGAAATTAAAAATATGCCGTAAATTACTAACTGTATCTAATAAAAATATACCAGCACAAGCTGGCCTTGAAGAGATGGAAAGAAAGTTTGACTATACCAAATGCCCACACTGCGGCATAGGGGTAATGGTTATACAAAAAGTTGTTTTACCTGGAAAAAATGCACCTGCTCAAAAAAGATCCTCATTAACTGCGTAACTATATGATTAATAGCTTTTTAACTACTTTTTAAACCAAGGGAGAAGTGTGCCTTTTTTTAGTTACACTATACAAACTAAAACAGAATTTTAGTTTTGCCTACTATTTGCAACAAATTTGGCTCAATTTTATCCTTTAAATCACCTTTAACACCGATTAGAACCAATTTTAAACCAGAAGATACAAGATTGAAAACCCATAGCTTTTCTGGTAAGGCTTCGTTCTTCAAATTGAATCTGAAATTGAATTTTATTTAATTAAGCAAGTTGGGTTGCTATCCGAACTTTCACTTCTAGCCCCAAACTTGCTTTTTAATCTCTCAACTTCAGATTCAATCTTTTATGAACTACGAACTAAGGTTTAATAATCCTGACAAGCAAAGTAACTTGCCAATTCCCTGATGCCTTAATTGTTACTATGCACTACCCTTTTAGGCTCTTCCGCTATCAGGAGCAACTGATTGACCAAACATGACCTGCCTATCGCCAGTAGTTTGGCCACATCTTTTTTCTCTAAATCGGTCATATTTGATATTGCATCATAATCTAAACCCAATATCTCACGTAGAACCACAACTAATCTTTCTTTATGCGGCAGCGACAAAAGGGCTTCCTGTACCTTGCCCATGCTGCAGTTATTACGGTATAACGGTTGGTCCAAATTTTTTGCGGCAGTTTTTATATAAACAGAACACAAACCTTTAAGTGCTGTGCTAAATTTAATTTTTTCACACCCGGTTAATGTATCAAAGGCGCTTAAAACAAGATCAGTTGTTTCCCGGTGGCTGCCGGTAAGCCTGAACCCTGTGTTATAAAGCAAATCAAGTATTTCTTCGGGAGAATAGAGCTGGGATAGCGGTTTGCCCATTAGGGGCATTGCGGTTCCCCCTTCCTTCCCTATTTATAAATTTAAACTGGCTACCGCGCAGCATCTAGCTGAAAATCAACCTTTGGCAACTTTTCCCCCACGCTGCTCAACTTCAAAATAACCTGATCAATTTCGGGTTGGGGGAAGGTAACCTTGATATTCTGCTCATCCAGCCATTCCAGACGGATATACCCTTGCCAGAATTCTTTATCTTTGATCTGAAAATCGGGACGGTAATAAAAAGGTGGCTTATTTTCTCCACCGCTAAATTTAAAGTACAGGGCAAGCTGGTTATCTTCTGCGGCAGCTCTTTCTAAAGCAAAAGTTACGGTACCGCTGCGCAAAACACCATTTAAGGCCTGTTCCCCCTGCCGTGGCAAGTTGTTGATCTTCAAAAGCTGTTCTTTTTCCGGGAAACGATATAGGTACAGTGGTGGAGAGGTAAGCTTTAATTCCCTGGCCGAGGGGTCTACCGGATCAAAGTGGAATGAACCCTCAATCCCGCCTGTTATTGAGTCGGTTTGGGTGCGGGTTTCGTTAAGTTTTATTCTTTTACCGTTGGTTACGTCAATTAAATCCGCCCAACTGCCAGATAGAAATGCACCGTATTCTTTGATCATCGGCTCAGGTGGAGTAAAACTGACCCGGCTTTCCGCACTGGATGGCCCATTGGGGCCCATTACAGTAAACATAGGCCGGTCCAGCCCAATGCCTACCCCGGCAATGGACGGGTCCTGCGACCAACGGGCCCGGAAGAAAATGATGCTTTCCGAAAGGCCAAGCACAGCCCTGTCCACAACCAGCTCTACCGGGCCCACTTTTGTTTTAAGATTTGGGTACAATTCCCGTGTGTTTTGGGCCACTATAGTTGGGTCAACCGGTATTTCAAACCGTGCCTCACCCGGCATCTGGCCAGTGCTGAAGGAGAGTGTTATTTTTTCTGTGTCCAGATTTACCGGGTCAAGATCGCATATAAAATATTTGCCGTGCAGCCCCCTGCCTCCCCGCAGGTCATATTGAACACCTTTATCATCTACCATGTTTATATTTATATTGTCATCTCCGTCTAATCCAGGTAAAACACTATAAAAAACTGTGGTACGGGCCGAATCCAATAGAATCTTGTTCACAGTGATGCTGTTTGTGCCAAGTTTTTGGGACTGATTAACTTCGGTAAATAGATCCATCTGCTCGGCCTGCCGGAAAGACGGGTCCCGCAAGGCTAGATTCCGCCCCGCCTGATAGGAAGCCCAGGCAATAGTTGAACCAGTAATTATAAGCCCGGCCATAAATACTACGGCTACCCGACGCAACCTGGCCCAAAATCCACCCATACCGGATCTGCAGGAAGCTTTATCAGCAGCCAGTACAGGAAGAGCAGGCTGGCGATACATTTCCAATAATTCACGACACCCGGCGCATTGTGCCAGATGCTGTTCCACCATTTTCAAGGTGGCAGCACTGGCCACACCGTCAGCGTATAGTGGCAGTAAATCTTTAATTATTTCGCATTCCCGGTCAATCATTATCATCACCTTCTAGCTGGTCAAATACTTGGCGATACTTTTTTTTGGCCCGGCAGAGGGTTACCCTTACTGTAGTTGGGGATTTACCCAATATCGCCCCTATCTCTTCAAAGGTCAAATCTTCCAATTCCCTTAGAACTATTACCGCCCGGTAATCTACGGGCAGCTGCTCCAAGGATAACCGGGCCATGCGCCAGTTTTCCGCATCATCCAAGTGCCGGGCGGGGTCATTTGCTGTATTCCAGTCAGGTATTTCATGGTTAAGAGGCAAATTTCGCTCCCGGGGACGGCCACGCAGATGCCCGGTATATACGT
Source organism: Desulfotruncus arcticus DSM 17038 (assembly GCF_900113335.1). Taxonomy (GTDB): domain Bacteria; phylum Bacillota; class Desulfotomaculia; order Desulfotomaculales; family Desulfallaceae; genus Desulfotruncus; species Desulfotruncus arcticus. The sequence continues at coordinate 77,235 of NZ_FOOX01000021.1, read as the reverse complement.
AATAAGCAATACGAAATAACCAGGTGGATAAAGTTGATTCACCACGGAAATTTTTTAGGGAAACAAAAGCCCGGTAAAAAGTTTCCTGGGTTAACTCCTCCGCCAGGTGGTAATCCCCGCCCATACGGTATAAATATCGAAAAATAGCTAATTTATAACGTTGATAAAGCTTCTCTAATTTTAATATGGCCATATCAGAAACCGCTCCTGATTATTGGTATCCGAATATCATAAAATGTTACAGCTGAGATAACATCTTTTCAACAAAAAAAACAGAGATACTTTTGTACAAAATTATCTCTGTCGTCAAGCTATTAAATTAAAAAGAAGTTGTAGCACCTTGCATACATTTAATAATACGTCCGGTTTATTAAATTAAAGGGTGCTACAGTTACTTTGCCTCCAAAGGGTAAGGACGATGGGGGTGATCGGCAAGGGTTAAAACTTTTTTGCCCATTGAAATTAGGCTGCGAGCAATGTATTTGCCGGTATAGCCAAATGCGCCAGTAACAATATTCATTGGTTTATTGGTAAACCTGGCCGGGAAGATATAACCCAATATATTTGGGACTGGTTAAACCAAAGATGCAAGCCGCCCCTCCGACACCAGATATGCCCCCAATTCAAAGCCAAACATAAGATTAATACGTTCGGCTTTTTTGTTTGAAACGTTAGCGTAAAACATAAGTGTAGAAAATTTATGCGTTATACAATCCTGCCCCGACATTAATATTCTAGAGGTTTCTTAGCACGAATAAAGGCACTGAGCACTGCACCGTTTGAATCCTTCCGTTCCGCCTCTGATAGACCAGGTAGAATTCTTTCTGCCTGTTGGCTACTAAAGTCATATACCCGAGTGGTCTGTAATTCTACCTCATTAAACCCTGCAGCAATGAGTTTATCACGATACTCCTGTTCCTGTAAAGCTCCGCCAATACAGCCGGCCCAGGCTAGCAGGTCCTGCTGCACATTTGGTGGCAGCGCCCTTGTTAGCACGATGTCAGATACTGCGAGCCTGCCACCTGGTTTCAACACCCGGAATGCTTCCTGAAGCACCCGGTCTTTGTCAGCCGATAGATTTATTACACAATTTGAAATGATTACGTCCACACTGTTCTCCGGCAAAGGAATTGACTCAATATGCCCCTTCAGAAATTCCACATTACTAAGTCCGGTACGTTTCTGGTTGGCTCTAGCCTCGGCCAGCATCTCGTCAGTCATATCCAGGCCATATGCTTTGCCGTTGGGGCCGACCCGACGGGCAGACAATAGAACATCTAATCCTGCGCCGCTTCCTAAATCCAGCACTACTTCACCGGGATGCAGTTCTGTTAATGCGGTGGGATTGCCGCAGCCAAAAGATGTTGCAACTAAGTCCCGGGGCAACCCATCCATTTCATGGGCCTGATACAGGTTTCCGGTGATCATGTCAACCTCTAAAGGGTCTCCTCCGCAGCAACTGCTACCGGAACCACAACAACTATTCTTTTGAGTAATGGCTTGAGCATACTTATGTTTTACTACTTCCCGAATATCTTCTTTCACATCCGGTCCCCCCCTCTTAAATCAACTTTTTTTGATTTGTCACTGTAAAAAAATTAGTCTAGCTTAAAATCTTCACTTAACTGCCGCATAAATTGTTTTAGTGTTTGTTCTTTAATAAAGTACATCTTCCACTTACCCCTCGGCTCTTCAGTAACTAAACCCGCCTCCGCCAATTCTTTCATATGGTACGAAACACGGGATTGAATCATGCCCAGCTTAGCCATAATTTCGCAATTACAAAGACCTGGTTTACCTTCCACTTCACCGGAAACCGGACAGCAACCCTCCTCACTACGGGCCAGCATAAGCATAATCTTATAGCGCATAGGGTCACTTAAAGCCCTGGCAACTTTTACTGCATCTTTCATGATATAAATCATATCAAATATATTTGATGCATGCAACAGGAATTTCTTACTGCAACAAAATTAAGCCCCCATTTCGCTAGTTTGAGAAATGGGGGGCTTATTAATATTAGTTATGGTTTAACATTCCTATATCATTAAGTGGATAATAACGGAATTCCGCCTTGCCGATTATATTACTAATTGGTAATGGCCCCCAAAACCTGCTATCATAACTATTGTTACGATTATCACCCATAACGAAAACCTGATCCTTTGGTATACGATAGGGCCCGAAATCATCTCGCGGTTTTTCTGCAATATATGGTTCTTCAATGGGTACCCCGTTAATTAAAACCGCACCATTTTTAACTGAAATGGTTTCACCTGATAAACCAACTACTCTTTTTATTAAAACCTTTTCCTCCAATTGAGCAGTGGGAGGTGGATTGAAAATTACAATGTCACCTCTTTTTATTCCCTCAATCTTATAAACAATTTTATCCATTATCAGGTGATCTCCAACCTTTAACGTAGGCATCATAGATTCACTTGGAATCCACGTGGCTTCAGCAACATAGGTTCTAAAAACAAAAGACAAAATAACGGCCAATACAATAGTTTTAACCCAATCAATTATCACAGCTTTTATATTTGATTTCATTATGGCCTCCTTCCCAAAGTTAGTCTATTAAGGGTGGTACTTTTTAATTCCTTCAACTATGCCCTGGACAATTTTGTTTTGATTTTCTTCATTCCACAGGAATGCTTCTTCCTGGGGATTACTGATAAACCCAGTTTCTATAAGTATAGAAGACATTTTGGTGTACTTTATGACATAATACCCGGCTTCTTTGACTTTTCTATTTATTTGACCTGTCTTAGCCAATATGGAATCTAACACAGCCTGGGCCAAACTATGGTCCGCACCATACATTGTATACACTTCCAACCCCTGCGCAGATGGTCCGGAAAAGCTGTTGGCATGAATACTAACGAAAGCAAAGGCATTAGTATTGTTGGCATAGATAACTCTGTTTTCCAAAGAAACAAAAGTATCGTCTGACCTGGTTAGCATTACAGAGTATCCGCTATTTTCAAGAGCAGTTTTTAATTTATCAGTTATTTGGAGAACCAAGTCCTTTTCATACTTGCCTGAATAACCAACGGCGCCAGTATCCGAACCCCCATGCCCCGCATCAAGAATTATTAATTTATTGCCGGTCCCCGGCGTTTCTTGTTGGGGTGGTTCTGACGATTGAGGCTGTTTTGATTCGGTTATGTTTACTACTAAAGAGTCCTTGTTTTGCTCTAGATGATAATCCACATCCTTTTTTAAATCCAAAACCACGCGGGTTGTAGTGCTGCTATACTGGCTTGTCCTGATTGAAGAAACCAAAGGGCTATTTAAATCAAGAATATCCCTGGCATTATTATTGGTATTTTGCAAATCTATAGCCAGGCGTTCTGGATTAACAAGCTCGTGTATTATGTTTACTCCGTCTTCTACTTCCAATTCCACAATGAAATTCAAGTCATTGCTGTCAGTTTTTATGTTTGTTAACATACGCATATTGCTTTGCAAGTTATCCGTTTTAATATAAATTTCTAAATTTGAAGAGGTGTTTTGAGTCTCTACAGTGCATCCCAATGTTTCACTAATAAACCGGAGAGGAACCATTGTCCGGCCATTTACTACTTGTGATGCCACATCCAATGTAATTAACTCATCGTTCTTATAAGCAACCTTTTCGTTGACAGGAAGCTGAATTGTCATATTATCTTTTTTCCCAAAGGAGGAATTTGTTACAGAATCATACCAAACCTCTGCCCCCAGGACTTCAAATATTTGTCGAAACGGTACAAGGGTTCTATTGGCTGAAGCATCCACAATTGGTGGTGAGTCGAAATTAACTTGTTGTCCATTAGCATAAACATTAACTGCAGCAATGGCCTGCAAAGGAGTTAGCATCCAAATTACTGCTATAGCTAGTATAAACGCCACATTTTTATAACGCAAACTTTTTAACCTCCAACTAATGTAATACTTAAGTAAATCTTCCATAGCTCGATTGGTGAAATACAAAAGACGGACTCTCCTGCCAAAGAAAAGTCCGGTCCTTGGGGATTTATATGCTTACAACAATCTAGTGAAAATTGTTGGTTTTTCTAATTGCATTGTTCTCTTTCCGGCTTTTTAATGCTACGAGAAGTTGGCATCTCCCCCTCTTTAGAATTGTACTACCCATCCTCTTCCCGAGATTTATTTTCTTCTTGGGTTGAATGCAAACAATAACCTATCATGATATATTGTACTATATAATTGTGGAGAAATTATCAATATATTGTGGGAAATTGTAAAAAAAACTGTATTTAGAAACTAACCTCCACCTTTACTGCTTGCCTGACCTGACCAATATGGGGAGACAACTGCTGGAAAATGGAACATATTACATGATTGACAAACCATCTGATCAGAACTATCATATAAATAAATTTAAATATGTTTATATGAATGGAGGTGTTGAAAATAAATCGAAATATAGAAATTCTTAAAGTTCTCGCTGATGGTACCCGCCTAAAAATTATTTTACTTTTATCTAAGCAAGAAATGGCGGTATGTGAACTTATAGCAGCTTTGAATTTATCCCAACCTGCTGTATCTCACCACTTAAAGCTGCTCAAGCAGGCGGGCTTAATCCAGGACAACCGGGAAGGCAAATGGATCCTATATACAATTAACAAAGAGAATTTCAACATTTGCACACAAGACTTAAAAACTTTTTTTGAAGAAGTACAAAACAATTTAGGCCGGGGCGTTACTCCGTCCTTAATTAGAACAGAGCCTTGTTTGTGTGACGCTTTAAAAACAAAAGGTGTTAAGACTTCAATAAGTGATCCATGTTAAAAGAAATGACATTTAAATTTCCCACAGAAAGAAGATGAAATAATGAGTGAACGAAAAAAACTCATTACCATGATAGCTATTTTTTTGATTGCCTTTTATATTCCGTTAAGTAATCCAAGAGTGCAGTCAGCTATACTGGAAGCTTTTTTTATGCTGCAGGATTACTCTCAAAAACACGTGCTGGCTTGCTTAATTCCTGCATTTTTTATAGCCGGAGCTATAGCAGTTTTTATATCTCAGACATCAGTATTAAAATATTTTGGGGCCGGGGCAAATAAAATTTTGTCCTATGGAGTGGCCTCCGTATCAGGCAGTGTTCTTGCCGTGTGCTCCTGCACCGTACTGCCCCTGTTTGCCGGTATCTATACTCGCGGCGCCGGTATTGGCCCTGCTACCGCCTTCCTGTATTCAGGGCCGGCTATTAACGTATTGGCCATAATTCTTACCGCCAGGATACTGGGACCCGATCTGGGCATAGCAAGAGCTGTGGGAGCAGTTTTCTTTTCGATTGTCATTGGACTAATTATGCACTTTCTGTTTCTTAAAGAAGAAAAGGAAAAAGAACAAGCATCCCTGGTATTACCTGATGATGAAGGTGACAGCCGGGCGCTCTGGCAGTACTCAGTGTTTTTTGGCACGATGATATTACTTTTAATTTTTGCAGCCTGGGGCAAACCGGCCCAACCGGTTGGATTTTTCAATGCGGTTTATGATATTCACTGGTACATTGCAGCAATGTTGCTGGTTATATTAGGTATAATTATTAAACTATGGTTTAACAAAGAAGAACTGGTGACATGGACAGATTCAACCTGGGGTTTTGTTAAGCAAATATTCCCGCTGCTGCTGGGCGGAGTGCTGGTAGCAGGGTTTTTAATGGGCAGGCCCGGCCTGGATGCCGGTATTATCCCCAACTCCTATGTGTCCACCTGGGTGGGAGGTAATTCTTTGGGTGCCAATTTCCTGGCTTCGATCCTGGGAGCTTTCATGTATTTTGCCACTTTAACAGAGGTGCCCATTTTGCAAGGATTGATCGGCAGCGGTATGGGCAAAGGGCCGGCACTGGCGCTGCTGCTGGCCGGCCCCGCACTCAGCCTGCCCAGTATGATTACCATTAGGAGCATCATGGGTACCAAGAAAACGATAATCTATATATCACTGGTAGTGGTTATGTCTACATTGTCAGGTTTCATTTTCGGCACATTTGCAGGTTAGTTAATAGTTTAATAAACATTCCTTGAGAGGAGGTGTACAATATGGAAATCAAAGTACTGGGACCTGGCTGCCCCAAGTGTCAGACATTGGAAAAGCTGGTTAAAGAAGTATTGAACGAAACCGGTATAGCTGCTGAGGTAAAGAAAATTACTGACCTAAAAGAAATTGCCAGCCATGGCATTATGCTGACACCGGGGTTGATTGTTAACGGTAAAATAAAATCAACTGGTAAGGTATTAAGCAAAGCAGACGTAAAAAAATTTATCGAACAGGAGCTATAACATTAAAAAAGGAGCGTTAATTCATGAGAATGCTTGCTGAATTCTTCCCGGAATTTGCCCAAAAGCTTGATGAGATGGATTCATTATATGCTGAGAAAAGAATGATCGATGAAAAAACCTATCAATTTATCTGCTTTGCACTCTCAGTAAAAGCCAGATCCAAACCCTGCGTTTTAAAACATTTCAAGGGCGCACTGGAGGCCGGGGCAACCGTCCAGGAACTTGCTTATATTCTTGCCCTGGTAATGCGGGAAGCGGCCGGTGCAGATGACTGCTGGACTCATGATGTAATTGGAGATTGGCAGGAAATTATTGCCGGGAATATCAAATGCGATTGTCAAAAATAAAAGTTTAAATACTGGCGTTTAATGCGCCAGTATTTTTATTCTCAGGCTGATACAGCTAAATCTCCGGTTGGCTTAGATAATCCCATGCAAACTGCCGCCTTTTGCACCGAGACGGTCTACCCGCCGGGAGATTTCCGGGGATTCAATCAGTGGCGGCGCATGGTGGGGTTTTAGCCGGGCGTCAATAATCAACGGTCCCCTGCAGCCCCAGTGTTTGTGGTCGATAAAGCTGTCCACCCCGTACACGTCATGAGAAGGGTTGGAGCGGGTAAAGGCAACCCACAGGAAATTGTTAATATGACGGGTGGCAAATTCGCTGTCTTCGGTGATTACCACCAGAGCGATATCGTCCGGATAACCGGCCTGGCCCAGGTAATCGGCCAGGAGCAGGACATCTTTTTCACTCGTCTCAGCATCCAAGCACGCCGGTGCACTGATTACAACCACACCGGGTAAGGCTAAAGCCGGACGATTAAAACCATCCGGCAATTTAAGCCGGTGGTCCAGAGCCCGGGCAAGGGTTCGCTTGGGCTCACCTGCCGCAGCCACGACCAGCTTGGAACCCTGGTTAAAGCCGGTACCCGAGTAGTCAAGGGTATCAATGGTGGTCCGGGTCTGAAAATGCAAATCCCGCCGCCAGTCGACCCGTTCCAGAACATGCGTAAAGTAAGCCTGGACATCGTTCACATCTAAATCAGAACGGTCTTCCAGGGCGGCAATAAATAGATACTTAGCCAGGGAGCATTGGCCAAAGCCAAGGATAGCATTGGCCAGGGTTAAAATTTGCCGTGGTTCGCGGGGTGCATAGGGAACGTACTGTTCCCGGCCCACCGCCAGAAGCAAAGGATGTACGCCCGCCGCATCCACCGCATGGATAGCTTCCACACCGGGGATGGAAGTTGGTACCACGGGTTTAGTGATTTCATGAATTAAAGTTCCAAAGATAGTGTCTTCCTGGGGAGGTCTTCCCACCACTGTAAAGGGCCAGACGGCGTCTTTACGGTGATAAACATGCTCTACATTTAAGTAGGGGAATTCATGCTGCAGAGAATAGTACCCCATATGATCGCCAAAGGGACCTTCGGGCTTGGTTTTTCCAGGTGTCACGGTACCTGTAACGCAGAAGTCGGCATCCGTCGAAATAGCGTATCCGTTCCGATAGGTATATCGGAAGCGATGCCCGGCCAGCATACCTGCAAAAGCCACTTCCGGCAATTGTTCCGGTAGGGGCATGATGGCCGCCAGGGTGTGACCGGGTGGTCCACCGACGAAAATGCTGACTTTTAGAGGTTCATCCTTTTTAAGGGCATGGGCATGATGAAGGCCGATATCCCTTTGGATTTGGTAATGCAGACCGATCTCTTGGTCTTTTATATACTGATTGCCAGCCATTTGAACCCGGTACATACCCAGATTAGAACGCATAATGCCGAGTTGCTCCGGGTCTTCGGAATAGACCTGGGGCAGCAAAATAAACGGCCCACCGTCGTCGGGCCAGCACTTAATCCCGGGCAACCGGCTTATTGTTGTTTCGCAGGCCAACACCGGCCCGTTTCTGACCTTCTTAGGCAGCGCTTTTAAACCGGTTATGGGCAATCCGGTATATTCCCAGGGCTGTTTCACAACTGTCATCGGATCAGCCGGGATTTGCATGAACTGCATCACTTTTTTCAGGGTTGATCGAAAGATGAACCTGGCCCGGTCCATAGTCCCGTAAAGATTAGAAACTGCCGGGAAAGGGCTGCCCTTTACACGTTCATATAATATGGCCGGCCCACCGACTTGATGCACCCGGCGGTGAATTTCAGCCATTTCCAGGTCAGGGTCGACTTCCTCATGCACCCGCACCAGGTGACCGTGCTTTTCAAGATCCAAAATACATTCTTTCATGCTTTTATATAGCATCCCGTTACTCCTCGTAAAGGCAAATACATCAACTATTTATTTTTAGCAGAAGGTTTTCTAAAGGGTATAACCTTGCCACTGTCTTGTTCTTGCGTCTTTTGTACAGGTAATTTAGCTTGGCAGGATTGACATCCATCACAGCCGGTTTTAAAGCCAGCGAATACTTTACGCCATGACACCTGCCACTTGTCTTCAACCTGCTCTACCCTGGTCTCCACTTCATACTGGGGACCACGTTGTTGGTTTACCAATCTGGATTCTGTAGTTGCAACAATACTTGCGGTTCTGAGCGCTTTCTCTTTAGAGTCATACAAAGTCTGCAGCGTTACCCATTCCATCATAAATCGCTCCCTTAAGCAAACATTTCTTTTAATCATATCAATTAACAGATTATGTTGGCAATGCATTTAAACATCTTTAACACTAACCTATTCCCGTGGCAATTTTAAATTTTACAATTTCCCATAAATTTTTGATATTTTGTCCGCATTTGCTTTATATATTATTAATATATCCACCAACTTTTTATCAATTGCGACTTTCAAAAACATTTTCAAATACCCCTGTGGACCGGACTCTCTAGCAAAAGAGTTCGGTCTTTTATAAAACAAGCACCCCTCTTGCGTAAAGGAGCCCGGGTTTTTGATATAATAAAGAAGACTTGGTTCAGGTGGGGTTTTTGACCCCACCTGAACCTTAGTCGCACTTATTTCGAGCTTACAGCCTGTTAATCCCCGACCTAAGAGGTCGGGGATTAACAGGCTGTGCGAAGATAAACAGAACCAGGAAAAAGGAGGATTTAGTAATGTTTCGTATTTTTCTGGTAGAAGATGAAATAAACTTAAACCAAATCTTAAAATCTTACTTAGAAAAAGAAGGTTGGGAAGTAAGCTCTTTTTATGATGGCAAATCTGCACGGCAAGCATTGGGAGCACACCCGCATCTATGGATTTTGGATATTATGCTGCCCGATATTGACGGTTACGAGCTGCTGCGCATCATCAAAGAAGACTCTCCCGGTATTCCGATAATATTTATATCTGCCCGCGATGCCGACTTTGATAGAATTAAAGGTTTAGAAATGGGAAGCGACGATTACCTGGCAAAGCCCTTCCTACCCCGTGAACTGGTTATTAGAACTCACCGGCTTTTAGAACGTGTCTATAAATCAGCTGACCAAGATACTTCTGTTATTAATCTTGGACCATATACTTTGCACGAAGATAAGCGTATTGTCCAGATTGGTCATGACATAGTTGATTTAACGTCAAAAGAATACGAATTGGCTTTATTGTTTGGCCAGCACAAGGGACAAGCCTTATCCAGGGAACAAATAATTGGCAATATCTGGGGTGATGATTATGTCGGCACCGACCGTTCCGTTGACGACCTGGTTCGCCGGTTAAGAAAAAAATTGAAGGATCTCCGTATTGAAACAATCTATGGCTTTGGATACAGGATGGTAGGCAAATGAAAAACATCTCTCTAACAGTAAAAATCTGGCTGGCACTATCTTTAGTCAGCTTGCTGTTATACCTGGTAGTAATATTTATTATGCCTTATTCAATTCGGAACTTTTTTACCAGTACCCTAATGGAACCGCGTCTGCCGTCCCCGAAACATTTTTCTATGCAAAACCAGTATATACCTCCTTTAATTATCCGGGGATTAAATATTCGGGAGTTCAATGTGCTGGAAGACGGTACCGTAATTCCATCAAATGTTATGGATTTATTCCCCAAGCCGCTGCTTCAACAAATAATACAAAATGCCTTATCCCAACAAGCCGCCCAGCAGTATTATGAGAATATTGACAGCCCCTCCCCAATTCGTTATGTAATTCGGAAAGACACTGTTTACGGGCATTATCTGTACCGGGTTATCCTGCTAAGAAAATCCGAAGAAGACCGATTTGTAAAGACCTTTTTATTTAATATTATGTTATTTGCGGGAATTGCACTGGTTATCAGCTTGTTCGCCTCTTTATATATTGCCCGTTACCTGACCCGCCCCCTGGTGCAAATGAAGCAGCATGTCAAACGCTTAGCCAACCGCAACTGGCATGAACCATTAAATTTAAAACAGGGGGACGAAATAGGCCAACTGGCAAGCTCTATTGAAACTATGCGCCAACAGCTTGTCAAACAGGATGAAGCACAGCAATCAATGCTGCAGAATATTTCTCATGAGCTGAAAACACCGGTTATGGTCATCCGCAGCTATGCCCAGGCCATTAAAGACGGAGTATACCCCAAAGGTAATTTAGAGGGCAGTATTCAGGTTATTGACGAGGAAGGCGCACGCCTGGAGAAGCTTATCAAGCAATTGCTTTACCTAACCCGCCTTGATTACTTGGCAGCCCAAAGTCCCGTTCAGAAAAAAATTGAGCTGGATAAATTGGTTGAAAAGATTTTTGAACGGTTATACCTGCAGCGACCGGAAATAACCTGCAAACTTGACCTGCAGCCGGCGATTATTGAAGGTGATGAGGAAATACTGCGTGTGCTGGTGGAAAACCTATTAGAGAATCACATTAGCCATGCAGCTTCGTGCATCAAAATTAGCCTGGAGATAAATAGCAACAAAACAGAAGTTGTCCTAAATTTTTGGAATGACGGCTCTAATATTGAGCCGAATATCTTGAATCAAATATTCCAGCCTTTCCAAAAAGGGCAGGAAGGCAAATACGGATTAGGCCTTACAATAGCCCATCGAATCGTAAAAATGTACCGGGGGCAAATTACCCTGCAAAATGAGCAAAACGGAGTATCCACCACTGTCAGGCTACCGCTGGCAGCAGATTAAGGCTCACCGAAATGCTTGCGGACCAAATTAAGATTAGCACGGTGTATATCTTTATAACTTGCCCTCATTTCCTCCAATGAACCATAATAGTCCTTCATACTGTCATCAAGAAAATCTTTATTTTTTGCCCGGGACATGATCCCGGATAGATAAGCGTAATTTGCATTAACCAATGTTTTATCATAGCCACCCTCGCAATATCTTCTTTTATTGCCATGGGATGGTATGATGCATTTAAGGTCAAATTTTTTCAGTTGGCCGATATTGTGAATATGGTCATTTAAATCTTCAACCTCGTCTATGAAAGGCAGGGGATCTTCAAGGGTATCTCCGGCAATAAGCAATTTTAGTTGAGGGATATAACCGATAATAGAATCCCTGCTATGGATAACAGTGTTAATCAACTCAATTTTAAGCTGATCCAAATATATTACAATCTTGTCGTCAAAAATTAAATTTGGGAGAAAAACAGGAAATCTTTCTGCCAACTCGTTTTTATTCCTCTCCATTGCTGCTTTGCACAGAGAATGGGCAATTATAGTGCAATTTTGATATAAAGAATTACCACCTACATGGTCCCAGTGCCAATGGGTATTTACAACTATAAAATGGGTAATTCCAAGCTGCTGAAGATGTCTTTTTACTTGCCCGCAGTTTTCAACATTATCCATAGTATCAAATAAAATGGCTTTATTACCCCTATATAAAGCAGTTGAAGTAATGGAGTACTCTTCTCCTTCCAAGTAAAATACCATAACACCTTCGTTAATTTTTATAGCTTCCATTTTTATAGCTTCCATGCTGATATCCTTTCTAACATGATATATTCAATTATTACGGATACTTATAGTACAATAACTACGGTATTCGGAACTATAGTACCAAAATTATTGCCAAAAGTCAGCATCTTACGAAAGCCTGGTCCTCCAGCCAGATGGCAGTTTTCTTCCCCCGAACTTGTCAAGGTACTAGTAGGCAAAGGTCAGGTGATCAATGATGGTGCTAATTTTGCGTGAACGCAGCTGTTTATTATTTACATCTGATTCAAAGAAGAACAGTGCACCATTTGTCGGGTCCGCTCCGCTTAAAGCTTCTTTCGCCGCCCGAATTGAATCAATACCTGCCGGACGGTTAATACTACCGTTGTAAACAGGTGTAAATTGGTACGTTTCGCCGTTTGTCTGGTAAATTACTTGCCTTATTGAATTAGGAAACTGCAAACTTTTGACTCGATTTATCACCACAGCACCTACAGCCACTTTTGCTTGATATTGTTCGATAGAAGCTTCCGCGTGAATCAAGCGGGCCAGAAGGTCTAGTTTTTCACGCTCTATGCCACCCCTGGAAACCTGATGGCCGGTTGCAGCACGGGAGGCTGGTATTACCAGTTTCTGTCCCGGTTTTATTAATGTAGAGTCAAGACCGTTGGCTCTCATCAATTCTGCTGATGTTACACTGTACTTTAACCCGATAGAGTAGAGGTTATCACCTGCAACCACACTATAAACCGCTTGCCCGTTCCGGGATGCAACTGAGGCTATGGCTACCCCTGAAAAACAAAAAACACTAAGCATTAACATCAACCCAATAGCACAAAAACTAATTCTTAACATATTTCCCTCCTGATGGCCTCCGGGGTTAGCTGACGGGTTCGGGCCCGCGGGTACCCTACCGGTTTGAACCTTTTAACACCTCCAAGTTTTCCGGATTCACCCCAAAAATAAAAATCCCCCGTATTTATATAAATTCGGCCATAAATTACCGGGCAAATAAATAACTTACCCGGTTCCTCATACAATTGTTCGAACTTCATACCTGTTTTAAAGGGTGACAAACGCTATATATTACCGGTAAATTATCCAATACGTGGAATTAGGCCTCATCGTCAAATTTTTTAACGATTAAATTTATAAAATAATTTACTTTAGTAAAAAATTATCACAAGTATCAATGGATAAAATCCAAAAAAGGAGATCTAATCAGCATGGGAATGTTTTGTAATCAATGCGAGCAAACCGCTAAAGGAACAGCCTGTACTATTGCCGGCGTATGTGGTAAGACTCCGGAAGTTTCGTCTCTTCAGGATTTATTGCTGCATGCAGTTAAAGGGTTATCATTACATGCCAATGAAGGGCGCAAACTTGGCATTGTGAATCAGCAAGTTAATGCCTTCACAGTCAAAGCCATTTTTTCCACACTTACAAATGTAGACTTTGACCCTGAAAGATTTCAGAGTTTAATTAATCGTTGTGTTGAACTCAGGGAGCAATTAAAAGGCCAGGTAAGCAATGCGGGCGGCAAGGTCGATTTTTCCGACCCTTCAGCTGCCTTTACACCTGACGCTGATCTAAACAGCCTCATTAAACAAGGTGAAGATATGGGCCTTATTATCGACCGCCAGGCTGACGAGGATATTCAGTCACTGCAGTTGATCCTTGTTTACGGTATCAAGGGTGTCTCAGCTTACGCCGACCATGCCCGCATTTTAGGCCAGGAAGATGACAGTATCTACGCTTTCATCCACGAAGCAATGGCGGCATTGACCAAAAAAGATCTTTCCATGAACGATTGGCTTAACATGGTGCTTAAATGCGGTGAGATTAACTTAAAAACCCTTGAACTTCTGGACAAAGCCAACACTGACGCTTTCGGACATCCGGTTCCCACCCCGGTACCTTTGGGGCATAAACAGGGCAAGTGTATTCTGGTATCCGGCCATGACCTTAAAGACTTATCCGACCTGCTTGAACAAACCGAAGGTAAAAATATAAACATTTATACCCACGGTGAATTGCTGCCTGCCCACGGTTATCCCGGCTTGAAAAAGCATCGGCATTTATACGGGCACTTTGGCACAGCCTGGCAAAACCAGAAAAAAGAGTTCCCCAATTTCCCCGGGGCCATTCTTATGACCACCAACTGCATGCAGGAGCCCCAAAAATCCTACCATGATAACATTTTCAGCACCGGCCTGGTGGGCTGGCCTGGTGTCAGGCACGTGGAAAACGGGCAGTTTAGCCCTGTCATCGAAAAAGCGCTGGAGCTGCCGGGCTTTCCTGTTGACGAAGATAAGGGGACAGTGATGGTTGGCTTTGGGCGCAGCGCTTTATTTGGTGTGTCGGATAAAATTATTGACCTGGTTAAGAAAGGTGCGATTAAACACTTCTTCCTGGTGGCAGGGTGTGACGGCGCCAAGCCCGGGCGCAATTACTTTACTGAATTTGTTCAAAAAGTGCCCGGTGACTCAGTGGTTTTAACCCTGGCTTGCGGCAAGTTCCGTTTCTTTGACTTAGACATGGGAGAAATTGAGGGCATACCCCGGCTTATTGACATTGGGCAATGCAACGATGCCTATTCAGCCATTCAGATTGCACTTGCCCTGGCCAAAGCATTTGACTGTGGGGTAAATGACCTGCCCCTGCACATGGTCTTATCCTGGTATGAACAAAAAGCGGTGGCCATCCTGCTCACGCTTCTTTATCTGGGAATTAAAGACATCCGTCTTGGCCCGAGCTTACCGGCTTTTATCTCACCCAACGTTTTGGATGTCCTGGTTCAAAACTTCAACATTAAGCCTATCACCACGCCTGACGAAGATCTGGCAGCAATTTTAAACAAAAATCACTAAGAATTTGGAGGATAAAATGAGTGAGTATCTGCAGAATCATGAATATAAGCAGAAAATCCTAAAAGGGCTGATCCAAGACCTGCATAACGGCAGGGATTTCAATGAGGTTAAAAAGGAATTTAGTGAACTTGTGCAAGGAATCGATGCGACAGAAATTGCCGATATGGAACAGCGGCTCATCACAGAAGGTATGCCGCCGGAGGAGATAAAAAAACTTTGCGACGTGCATGCCGCTGTTTTCAGGGATGCTTTATCCCAAAATGAACAACCTGAGTATCAACCAGGTCATCCTTTATATACGCTAAAGCATGAAAACGATGAAGCAAGAAAACTCCTTGACGAAATCGATGATCAAATCGAAGGGTTAACCGCGTCCGCCGGACAAAAGGTTCCTATTGGTGAATTACGTAAAAGTCTAGATTTCTTCAGCCAAAACTTGGACAAACATTTCAGCAAAAAAGAAAACATTATTTTCCCTTACCTTGAAAGACGTGGTATTACCGGCCCTCCCTCTGTCATGTGGTCGGTGGACGACGAAATTCGGGGCATGCTCAAAGAGTTAAAAAACAGCTTAAAAAATCTTGAGCAAGAAAATAGCCAAGCAACTACTACCGCAGAGGAGCTATTTTCAAAAATTAAAAATAAAGTGACTGAAATGTTTTATAAGGAAGAAGCTATTTTATCGCCAATGTTAAAGGAGTCCCTGACCGATCAGGAATGGGCGGAAATTAAAGAGCAGGAAGCAGAATTCGGGGAGGTATTTTCGGTACCGGGGGCGGATTTCTGGCAACCTGAGGCCACAGCCGCTAAGTTTACCGGTATTAATAATAAAAGCAGCGCGGTTGAACTTGATACCGGCGCATTGACTCCGCAACAGATCAATGCGCTTCTTACCAACCTGCCCGTGGATATTACCTTTGTTGATGAAAATGATGAAGTGCGTTATTTTTCCCAAACCAAGGAAAGGGTTTTTACCCGCACAAAATCTATTATCGGCCGGAAAGTGCAAAACTGCCACCCGCCTGAGAGCGTTCATGTTGTTGAGAAAATAGTAAACGACTTTAAAAGCGGCAAGCATAATACTGCTGATTTCTGGCTTGAACTAAACGGCAAGTTTATCTATATAAAATATTTGGCCGTTAAGGATGAGCACGGTAAATATATGGGGACAATGGAGGTAAGTCAGGACATAACGGCATTAAGAGCCCTGGAAGGAGAACGGAGATTATTACAATACGAAAAAAGCAATACTCCTCCAAATTAAAGTGGCATAAAAATTTTAATAGCTGCGCGGCTTATTGTATGCGCAGCTATTTATATTCCTCTCATTAATTGTTTCCATCATCTTCTTGGCCCTTTTGGTCTGTTTTTACCATTTGTTCCTTTTGTTCTTTTTGATAAGGTTGATAGTGGTTGTATTGACATTCAATTTCATATAATTTATTAAATTTCGCCAGGTGCACTTCCTCATCGCTGATAATCTCCGTTAAAGCTTCGTTTACGTATCCATAAGGAGATAATTTTATTATCTCAGAATACTCAGTTAAAGCATTTCTTTCTCCCTGAACGGCATGCGCAAGCCCTTCACAATAACTTTTGTATTTAGGGGGATAAACCAGCTGAACTGCCTCAGAAGGTGTCATTCCCGTTAACTCCTCAAGCAATTTGGTAATCTCCCTGGCGTGATCAAGCTCATCTTTACGGGCCTCCGCAAAAGCGTCAACTCCGGCAAATGACCTGGACATATCGCGCAACTGCGCATAAAAAATCACTGTTGACCGTTCATCTAACAAGGCGGCTTTTAAACCATGCACCACCTTTTGCCAATAATCATTATACACCCCATCATCCCTCCATGGAATAATATTTTTACATATTATTCCATGGAGGGATTAAAAGGTACCTCTGCTAATAATTTTCGTGCTTCATATGAAATCTTTTTTATCAACAAAGGCAGCGATTTACTTACCGGTTCTGAAAACCGGTTGCCTAGAAATACATACACAGGTTCAATTCCACAAATAATTATGTTTGTCGGAAGGTTGGTAATTTCCCTGGCCATTTTTATAATAGCAGGCAGTGACATGCCATGGGCATCTAGTGCTGCATTGGGCCAGTATTCTATATCATTAAAATTGAAGCGGTAGATCCTTCCGGGACGATAATCAAATCTGACCGCGTCTACGATAATAATATTTTGGGACCGGCTTATCTCCTCCAGATAATTAATTACGGAAGTCCCCACCTCTAATATTGACACCCCTGGCGGCCATTGCTGTTTTTTAAGTTCATTAACAGCGTAAACACCCAGGCCATCATCTGACATGATTAAATTACCCATTCCCAGTATCAGCACCCGATATTGTAAATTTTTCATATTAGAGATTATGCGGTGAAAATTATTTTCGAACTTTTTTTATCTGCCAAAACATATTTATAATAATAAATTTTTTCCGGGGAGTTATATATGCAAAAAGAAAAGTTTACCGAACTGTGCCGCAACCTGGCTCAAAGTGATGAGCATGAGCTTACCGGCACTATATTACCCATTGTTAAAGAGCACATGATAAAAAACAAAAGGAACAGGCTTCCTGTAATCTGGCTTGAGACAAATGACAGCGGCGATAATAACATTTCTTTCATGAATACAACTTTCCCCTATCTGGGCCAGGTTTTATCCGATATGATTGATCTTCATTTCAGTAATACCTTTATGGCTGCCCAAGGCCCGGATGCGCTTAATATACTGGAGCAAGTTTCCTTACTGTACAGGGACAGGTTTACACTCGTAGTCGAGGGCGCAATCCCCGTTAATAATAACGGCTTATTATGTTCTATTGCCCTGACTAATAACAGGCCTATTACCGCACTGGAAGCAGTAACAAACTTGGGAAATTTAGCCCAATACGTGGTGGCCATCGGCACCTGTGCCAGCTTTGGAGGTGTTTCTGCCGCCCGTCCTAATATCACAGGAAGCGTTGGTGTCAGAGATGTTCTCTCCAGAGAAGTTATTAACGTCAGCGGTTGTCCCGTCAATCCCGACTGGTTTGTGGGTACTTTAGCCCACCTTTTAATGTATGGTCTGCCAGAGCTTGACAGATTAAACAGACCGGCCCTATTTTACGGGTACACGGTGCACCGGCATTGCCAGCGCCGCTCATATTTTGACAAGCAAGATTATGCGGAAAAACCGGGAGATATAGAGTGCATGTTTTCCCAGGGTTGTATGGGACCTGTAACCGGCGCGGACTGCCCATACAGACAGTGGGTTAATTACACAAACTGGCCGGTCAAGGCAAATACACCCTGTATAGGCTGCACTAATGAAGATTTTCCCGACGGATCTGCACCTTTTTTTACTCCATTAAGCGAAAAAGCAGGTGAAAAAGATAGAAAGCCAGGCGCTTCCAATCTTTTTCAAGGGAAAGGAGTTTAATAATGAGCAAACAGCGGGTAATGTTCAGCCCTGTTACCCGGTTGAGCGGCCTTTTATCGGTGGATGTCGTAATCGAAAATGGCAGGGTTATTGATGCTAAAGCCGGCAGCACAATGTTCAGAGGCTTTGAGTATATTATGCGGGACAGAAAAGCCACTGACGCAGTGTATTTAACCCAAAGGGTATGCGGGATTTGTTCACTGGCCCACGGTGCTGTGGCCAGCTACCTGCTGGATGAGATCTATGACAACGACCTATCCGAAAACGCCCAGTACCTGCGTAATATTATGTATGCCGCAGACTTCTTGCAGAACCACATCAGGCATTTTTATTTATTCAGTATGCCTGACTTTGTAAAGATGCCGGAACGGCCTCCGTTTCAAGGACAGAACCTCACCGATGCCCGGTTAAATCCAGAGGATAACCAAAGATTGGTTGAACACTATTATGAAGCAATAAAGGCTGCTCAAAGATGCCATGAGATAGTTACCATCTTCGGTGGCAAAGCTCCCCACCAGCACAGTTTCCTGCACGGCGGTGTAGCTATAGCCCCAACTGCAGATAAGGTCAACAGGGCTATGTTTTTGCTGGATTCAATCAGCAATTTCGTCAAAAGCTGTATGGCGCCTGATACCGAATTAATAGCCAAGGCCTATGGCGATTACTTTACAATAGGGCTTACGCCTAAACGTTTGCTTTCCTTCGGGCTTTTTAGGTTTGGTCTTAAAAACGAAGTTTTTCTTCTAAAAGGCGGTGTATTGGAAGGCCATAATTTATCTGTCCCGAGATTGGATTTAATCAGCGAGAGTATTATAAACTCCTGGTATTCAATTAATAATCATGAATTACAGCCTGACCCCCATAAAGCCGGAGCTTATTCATACGTGATCGCAGTAAAATATGCCGGGCAATACTATCAAGTGGGACCGCTGGCACGAATGATTATCAATGGCCGGTATAACGGCGGCACTTCAACGATGGACCGGATATATGCCCGGACTTTAGAAACATTGCTAATAACTGAATTAATGCAAGATTGGCTGCAGAGACTTCAACCAGGCCCCCCGCCTATTGTACAAAAAAGCATCCCGGTTAAAACACATGCAACGGCAATTACTGATTCCATGCGGGGTACTCTTCTTCACAGCGCAATCATCCAAAATGACCAGGTGATTAAATATAATATTATAACCCCCACCTGTTGGAATTTTTCACCCCGAGATTCATCTGGCCAGCATAGCCCGGTAGAAAGCGCACTAATCGGCACGGAGATCCACCGGCCTGATTTAATCTATACCATGCTGGGCCGCACTGTTCGTTCCTTTGACCCCTGTTTAAATTGCGGCACGCATGTTCTGGACTTGAAAGGGAATGTAAAACAAGAGCTGGTACTTTAGCAAACAAAGCCCCTGTTTGGCAGCAGCCATACAGAGGCTTTGGGTAATTACCGTTCTTTTATCGTTTTGCCCATCTGAAAGGCAGCGCCAACCTCACGGCCAAAACCAAAATATTTTCCTACTTCGGGCGCATAAACCATAGGCTTTACTACATCTAATTTGGGAATTCCTTTTGAATCAACAGCCGATTCGTCAACTTTAACATCTAAAATTTCACCAATAAATTGTGTATGAAAACCAATTTCCAAAGTGTGAATCAACTTGCATTCTATTACCATGGGAAACTCTTTGACGTACGGTGCCTCCACCAGATCACTTTTAACTGCCGTTAGCCCCGCTTTTACCAGCTTGTCTTCGTCCTTTCCGGAAACCAAACCAAAATAGTCGGCTGCAAAGGCCAAATCTTCAGAAGGTATATTGATTGTATATGCTTTTCTACTGATAATATTCTGATAGGTATACGTCGCCTTTCTTAATGAAATGCACATGCACGGCGGCTTGGAACAGCAAATTCCACCCCAGGCAGCAGTCATTACATTTGCTCTACCCTCCGCATCATAAGATCCAATGATGAAAACAGGTGTCGGGTAAGCAATTGTTTTGGCACCTAAACTTTTTTTCATGAAAACCCTCCTATGTGTTTCTATCAAATTAACTTTACTATAGTTTATTCATTTTTTCCTAATCCAACAGATAAATTTAGGATATGAATTTAAAAAGCCCCGGGATTAACCCAGGGCCTGGAAATTATAGTACTTAAAAGCATACGTTTTTTATTTAACCCTTTGGTTTGAACGTATTGCAGCAGGTGCCATCCGAAGTTTCTATCTTGTTATCTCCACTTGACTTAACCTCAATTCCATCAGCATGACAGTTAAAATTTTCGTTATAATGGCATTCCTCGCACATGCATTTAGTTACATGAGACATAACATATTTTCCTCCTTCTTAATTGAATTCATTTTATTATTGCCAATAGAAATATGAATTATTTAGAACATACGCTTAAAAGAAAAAACTTCCGGAGCAACCGGAAGTTTTTTCTTTTAATCTAGGGTATAATTCTGCTGAAACCATAAAAGTGGTTGGCCCAATATGAACCAAAGACCGGCGCAATATCAACACCGTGACTGGAAGTTGAACTGATGAAACTGCCTCCTCCCAGATAAATTCCGGTATGGTTGATAGCCCCTCCGCTGGCAAACGCCACGATATCTCCCGGCCTCGCTTCACTGGAATTCACTTTTGTACCAATGTTAAATTGTTCGGAAGCTGTACGGGGCATGTCCACTCCAAAGTTTTTAAAAACATATTGGACGTAGCCTGAACAGTCAAAACCAGCAGGTGACTGGCCCCTATAAGCATAAGGGGCACCGATAAGAGTTCTGGCATAGTCAATAACCATTTCCGCACGGCTTGTCCCCCTGGATACCGTAATCGGTTGGGCAGCCGGAGCACTGCCAGTGATCAGCAATTTTTGCCCCGGGTGAATCATGGTGGAGTTTAAAGAATTTGATGTTTGAATTTGCTCCACTGAAATTCCATGTAGTTTGGAAATCTGCCAAAGGGTATCACCGGGTTGCACATCGTAATAAGTATCAGCGTAAGCAGGCGCAGTAACACCCCATAGAATGGTAACAAAAACCAAAGTACAAACAAATGTTAATGCTTTTGTCATTTTTGTCCCTTTCTACACCTACGAGGTTAGCTGCCGGGTTAGGACCGAAAGATAGCCCCTTGCAGTAAATAAGCAATTCACCCCTATTAATGGTTCCTATAATGGTTCCCCCGCTCCCTAATTTGGGGATTCGGTGTATTTGTTCAAATAATCAATTGAATTTAGTAGCTTAATACCTCCTTTTTCGAGTTTTTAAATACTTGGCGTTTTTATTGTCGGAACCTATATTATATTTTCGCATAAAAATGCAGATTATTGGAGGGTTTGACAAAAAAAACATAAAAAAAATTTAATCTCATTGATTGTCGTTTACCC
Organism: Desulfotruncus arcticus DSM 17038; assembly: GCF_900113335.1. Taxonomy (GTDB): domain Bacteria; phylum Bacillota; class Desulfotomaculia; order Desulfotomaculales; family Desulfallaceae; genus Desulfotruncus; species Desulfotruncus arcticus. The sequence continues at coordinate 55,431 of NZ_FOOX01000021.1, read as the reverse complement.
GCATCAGGCGCATACCGTTGGCTATTACCAGCAGTGCTGCTCCGGTATCGGCAAATACAGCCATCCACAGGTTGGTAATACCCCAAAAGGTGCCTGCAATAAATACCGCTTTTACCAGCAGTGCAAAAGCAATATTTTGTTTAATAATCCCTAATGCCCGCCGGCTAAGTCTAATAGTGTAGGGTAATTTGGCCAGGTCATCAGCCATCAGGGCAATATCCGCAGTTTCCAGGGCCGTATCCGTGCCGGCCCCTCCCATGGCAATGCCGATATTTGCCGCAGCCAGGGCCGGAGCATCATTGACTCCATCACCTACCATCCCCACATTACCAAATTGTGATTGCAATTTTTTTATAACCTCAAATTTATCCCCCGGCAATAAATCCGCATGGTAGGCGTCTAAACTCAGGTCTGAGGCTATGGCCTCGGCAGTAATTTTATTATCCCCGGTTAACATGACAATTTTTTGGATACCAGCCGGGCGCAAGCCTTTTAACGCCCCGGTACTGTTGGGACGCAATCTGTCGGCAACGGCGATTATTCCCATTATTCCATGGGCTGATCCCACAATGATTACTGTTTTGCCTTCCTTTTGTAGTTTAACAACAGCTTCTTCCACGGCAGTTATATCCAAATGTAATTCAATAAACAATTTAGGGCTGCCGATATAATAGCATTGGCCATCTACAACCGCTCTGGCACCTTTTCCGGTAATAGATTGAAAGTCACTGCTTTCCGGGAGATTGACGCCCATTTGTCCGGCGTACCTGATAACCGCGCGTGCCAGTGGGTGCTGGGACCTGTTTTCCACTGCTGCAGCAACAATTAATACATCCATTCCGGTATGACCTGCCAAAGCAATAATATCCGTTACCTCTGGGCGTCCCTCGGTCAAGGTGCCGGTCTTATCAAAAGCCAATACTTTTAATGCACCGGCTGCTTCCAAATAAGCACCTCCCTTAATCAGGACGCCGCGGCGGGCTGCGCTGCCTATGGCTGAAACTATTGCTACCGGAGTAGAGATAACCAGTGCACACGGGCAGGCAATCACCAGAAGAATTAATGCCTTTTCAAGCCAGGGTTTTAACTCCAATCCCAGAAAAAGAGGCGGAATAACCGCAATGGCCACTGCCGCCGCTACAACTGCGGGCGTGTAATACTTGGCAAAAATATCCACAAATTGTTGTGAAGGAGCCCTTTGCCCCTGCGCTTCTTCAACCATATCAATAATCCTGGCCAGCATAGTATCCCTTGCAGCTTTGGTTACTTCTATCTCCAGAGAGCCCTCTTCATTAATAGTACCGGCAAACACCTCGATACCCGGTGTTTTTTCTACCGGCATCGACTCGCCGGTAATGGGTGCCTGATTAACCATTGAAACGCCTGTGGTCACCCGGCCGTCAACAGCAATTCTTTCACCAGGCTTGATGATTACAATATCGCCGACCACAATATCTTCCACCGGAAGCATCATTTCCCGGCCGCCGCGCCGCACCAGAGCCTCGGCGGGTGAAAGCTCCATAAGCGCCCGGATTGAATTTCTGGTTTTTTCCATACTATAAGCCTGAAGGGTGTTGCCTAAAGCGAAAAGAAAAACCACCACCGCCCCTTCGGCCCACTCGCCGATGGCGGAGGCTCCGACAACAGCAATTGTCATCAATACATTCATGTCTAAACTAAACGATTTTAAAGAATAGTAAGCATTTTTAGCCACAAATAAACCGCCGGAAAGCATGGCCGCCAGATATAACGCCGGCACAGCCAAACTTGGCGCACTGAGGACGGAGGCCGTAAACCCCGACAAAACAAAAAGACCGGAAAGAACGGTCAGCATTAACTTGCGGTCTTGCCAGAAGGATCTGCGGCTACCAGTATCAACAGCAGCACCTTCCCGCTCAGCTTTATAACCGGATTCCTGAACGCCCCGGATAATTTCGTCCACTCCTACGGTATGGCGTACTGTCATTTTGGCAGCGCCAAAATTAATTATTGCGCTTTCTACCCCGCTCATGCCTGATATTTTTTGTTCAAGTTTAGCTGCGCAGTCAGCACAATCAACTCCGGATAGCCGGAAAACCGTATTCCTTACTGATTGTCCCGGTACGTCCAAGGTTGCTCTATATCCGGCTTCTTCCACCCTTTTGATAATTTTGCCGGCACCAATTGTATGTTCCACTAACATTTTTGAGGCGCCGAAATTCATTTTCACAGTCCTTACTCCGGATAATTGAGCTATATTTTTCTCCAATTTGGCCGCACAATCCGCACAGTCCAGTCCAACAAGCCGAAAACTGTCAGTGTGGATATTTTCCACATCTCCCCAATCATCATCTTCTAAACCATCATATGCTGCGGCCAGCTCATTCGAGGTTATAACAGCGCACCCGGAGCTTTGCGTCTCTTTTCTGTTACACCCGCAATAATGTCCATTGCATTTTGTCATTCAACCAAACCTCCAACAAATCTAATCGCGTTACCGCTTCTTACCGTGTTCCCCTTTAAAGTGCTCCAAGGCAGCTTCAATAATTGTCTTAACACATGCATCATCTAAAGAATAAAAAACCATTTTCCCTTGTTTTCTGCTCTTTGCCAGTCCCTGGGCTTTTAACAAACGCAGGTGGTGTGATGCTGCCGCCACTGTTGCATTGATAATTTGCGCCACATCACATACACATAATTCCTCACGGGAGAGCGCGTAGATTATTTTGATTCTGGTCTCATCCCCCAGGGCTTTAAACATTTGACCGAGTCCTTCCGTAACTGTCACTTCCCGCTTGATACGGTTAACTTTTTCCTCGTCAAAACAAAAAATTTCGCAAACGTGTTTATCAAACGCAGTCATTTAAACACCTCAACATTAAAACATTTATTTGAATGTTATAATATAAATCAACATTTGTAAAGTATTTTATGCCGCAGCTGATCTTTTTGCTTCTTGTACAGAAAATATATAAAAAAGGGCGGTTACCCGCCCCGGCTGAAAAACTAAGTTAAAGAAGCTTCATAAGCCCTTATCATTTCCCTTACCATGTGACCGCCAATTTTACCTCCAATGTGCCCGCCGATAACTCCTGCATCTTTTGACTTTAAATTTCCGTTATAGCCTTGCGATAGGGGAATACCAACTTCTTGGGCCACTTCAAACTTAAAGTCATTCAGCCTTTGTTGATACTGGCCCTCGTTAACAATTCCTGCAAACTCCGGAAGTTCCTGAATCACAGAAAACTTTAAGCCATTTAAAAATTCTTTTGACAAGTGATTCACCTCCAACTATTATAATGTCCTTTTTTTTGAGTTATAAAAGGGTAATAAATAGGTTAAACTAAAATTTTCTCCTGCGATTATATATTTTTTTTATCAGCTGCGAAATTTTTTCAGTTTATCTTTGGATATGCAATCTGGCCAGTTCCGCAACCGAAGTTTCTTTTAAAAACCCGTTTTCATAAACCGGCACCATGTTAAAATCATCCAGCAAACAACTATTATAGTCCAGCGGGGCCTTTTCCCCAATTATGTATAAAAACCTCAGTATATAACCCCGCACCACCGGATTCGGATTGTCAATGTATCCAACTAATTCAGGGACAAACTCCCTAACCAGTTCCGGATCAGCCTGTGCTATTCTTCCTGCCGCCCATAACACGCCGGGAAGAAGCATCTCCTCATCGGTAAAAGATATGATAATGGAAGCAAATTCTTTAAAGTCTACCGGTCTGCGGTAAATTATTTCACCTATACACTCAGGCGCACTCCACCCTATACCGCCGGATTCGTCGTTAATTGACCAGAATAATGAACGGATAATATTCCGGGCCGCTTCATAATCATTATCAGCCAGTTTGTCCACAACGACACCAACGGCTTCTATTGCCCTCCAGCGCAAGATAGCGTCAGTACTGTATAAAAGTCTTAGTAAATTTTTAATCCGGCTTCTTTTCTTAATTATTACATCAGCCAGTTCATTAAGTTTTCGCTCCTGCAAAAAAATAAGAGCCTCTTCTTTAAACAATCGGTTCATGAGTCTCTCCCCTTAATTTTCAATAGCTATAATATTAAAGTTACCTTATTTTTTGAGTCTAAGCCAGCTTATTTTTGTTAATAAAACAAATTACACAAAAAAGATGCTTGAATAAATTATCAAGCACACAGTAAAACACCTGCAAATTAACTGAATTTTCTATTTATTTATCTTGTAGATTCCATTTGTTTCGCCAAAAAAGACGCTGCGGTAGAAGCAAGTTTGTTTTCCAGGTCCCCCATTTTTGCTCCCGCTTCCTTCGAGGTGATTATTACCGCACCAATTGATTCCCCGTTGGCAATAATAGGAGATACCACACTGTTTGAAAATACGAATTGATCTTCAGTAATACTATGCTCTTGATTTATGATTCTATTCTCACGATTGTTGATAATATCCGCAATTGTACCGCCAATGGATTTGTTAAGCAGCTCTTTTTTATAGCGTCCGGTAACAGCAATTACTTCATCTTTGTCGGCAACACAAACAACATGCCCAAGTACTTCATGGAGAGATTCTGTGTATTCCTTGGCAAATTGCCCAAGGTCGTTGATAGGGGCATATTTTTTTAAGATGACTTCTCCTTCCCTGTCAACGTAAATCTCAAGAGGCTCACCGTCGCGAATTCTCATTGTGCGCCTAATTTCTTTAGGAATAACAACACGGCCCAATTCGTCGATCCGTCTGACAATTCCTGTAGGCTTCACAAGACTCATTCCTCCTTTTAATGTTAGTAATTTATTATTTTACCGTTTATTAAAAAGTATTTACTAAATACCATAAAAAAACCTGGCAATATATGCAAATTTTTTAAAGTTTATGTGAAAATGTGATAATTTCTATCATTTGTCACAGAATATAAACGAGGTGATTAATTTGGAAAATAATAAAAGAACTGAATCATTTGGGTTAGATGCAGATTATATGCTGGCAGGTAAAGATCACGTGGAGCAGGATTTAAGGGCAGCTCATAGAATACCCGGCAGAGAAGCCCCTCCCGCGCCATTGGACGACCGGAAGGAAGGAGATATGAGCTTAGGTGAATTGGCTAAAGAAGAACTGGAAAATATTATAGACGACTAAGAGATGCCGCGGTAGCGGCATCTCCTGTTTACCTGGCCGGCCCTCTGTAAAGAAGATTGAATACCTCGGGGCGGGTATGCGCTGACATCGTTATTCGACCGTCAACTCCAAGATAACCTTTTAAAAGAGGAATTTCCAGGGTTACCCGGGTTGGGCTGTCCTGCGGCAAACATTCCACCACCCGGGCCCCGGATGAGATTTCCTCCAATTTACCGCTGTTTTCTAATATATTTATCCGGTCAATTAACTGGCCGTCGCCAAAGAGAAAATCATATATCTCATGTATTTTTCCTGACAGTACCGCCGCCGCCTCATGGGGAATGCCATTATTCATGCGGATAAGAAAGCGCTTGCTGCTTAAGGGCCGAATCAAGTCGCAATAATCCAGATCTATCTGCTCCTGCCGCCCACTGTAAAGACTCCTGATGTCCGCGGCCTCACGCAGCGATTTTTCTGTTTTGGAAAACTCCAGCCTACCGCTGTGCACGTAGATATCCTCGAGCCTGCCGCGCTTTAAAATCAAGATATCAAGTTTATCAGCCTGGGCCTCCATTTTATTGTAAGCTATAAGCATTTCCGAAAAAACGTCTTCCGCCGGGCTGCCCATCCAGTCTTGATGGTTTAAAACCACCGTCATCAGGAAATGGAATGCCCTGTACTCACGGTAGTCCAGATTTTCAACTTTTTTACTAATTTCCGCAAGCAGGTCGGAAAGGGAACCAATTACCGTCAACAACACCCTGTTCTTTTCTACATAATTCATTGCTCTTTTGGTCTTTCGGCGCAACTCGGATACCAATTGTTCAAGCAGATCAAACTCTGCGGGCCTTAAGCTGGGCAGGTCCTGCGGTGGCTCGGTTTCCCGCCCCAATGCGTAGGCCCTGGCATAAGACAGGTTAACCCAACCCCGCCAGTCAAAAGTTTCCCCCTCCATCCGCCCACTGTACCAGCGGATAGATGATGACGGGTAAACTACATCCCGGTCGCAAATAACAAAGGGCTTGACGCCGATCTCTTTAAAGAAGGCTGAATATTTGGCCATGTAGCCAACCCCACCCAGCGGCAGCACACTCGTCCTGGCCAGGGAAACACTGAAACCTCCCGCGTCAATCAATGCCATTAGCACATCCCGGTCATGCTGTCCTTCCACCAAAATAACCTTGTCGGCAAAAAAGACCTCGCGCTTGTAGGTGGTTAGTCCGGGAATTAGTTCTGCGTATTGTTGGGCATCCTCGGCGGAAATTTGAAAAACCTTGCGCGCATGCATATAATTCTTGGGCCGGCGGAAGAAAACCACCCTGGCCAGATCTTCCGCATCTCGTAAATCGACCATTGAAGGAGAGTGGGTAATTAAAATAAAATGTTTGCCCTGCAGTCTGGCAACCTCGCGCAAAACCTGCACAAAAATATGTTGGGCCTGGGGATGCAGTGATTGTTCAGGTTCATCAATAATAACCAGCTTCCGATCCGGATCATAAACCGCGATACCCAAAACGGGCAAATTTAATAACCCGGGAGCCTCGTAAGGCTGCAGCTGACAGCCTTTGTTATCAGTCATGCAAAATTTAACCGCGCCGTCTTCAGAACTCACTGACACCCGCTGGGGAACACCCAGCCTTTCCAAAAAAGAAAATGCCAGTGCCAGTAAACCTGGTTGTTTTACCGCCCTGTTCCAGTATTGGCAAATATGATCATAAATCAGCCATTCCCTTAAAAAATCGTCTTCCTCCCGGCGAACCACCGGATTCAGATTTCTCCTCATATCATCGCGGGAGGGTAAAATGTACAAAGCCCGGTCAGTATTCTCCTGGGCAAATTTTTTTAAGGCAAAGGATTTACCGGTGCCGTTAGGTCCAATAATATAGGTCAATCCCGGTTTGTTCTCAATTTTATATGATGATCCGTCGGGCAACATCAATTCAATTTGATCCACATAACCATCCCCAAAGATTATTTTACTAAAACTTGATTCCATGCTTTAAATAACGCCACATTAGCATCAATGTTACCGTTGTGGCACGCTGCGCCGCATCGTCCCTGTCCCCCCACAATAACATCTCCCTGGACATTTCGACACCGTTGAAATCGGCTGCCATAAAAAACCTGTGGCTGGTTTGCGCCAGTTTTTGTTCAGGATCACTTAAAACGGTAACCGCCACACCAATATCACTGTCAAACTTTTTCCTGACAGCGGCAGCCAGATATTCCGCCTTTTGCTTTAAATCTGCAGGGACGGAGCCCCAACTAAGGTTTTTAAATAATTCAACAGCCTTTAAATTTGTAACCACCAGGCCGGATTTAAAAACTCCGCCGCTGCCTTTGGCAGAAGATAACTGGTAGGCCAACTGCCCGCCTGTAAAGTCCTCAATGATGGATACAGTCATTTTCTTTTTGCTGATCAGGTTGATAACAACCGCCGGAAGAGTTTCATTATTCGTTCCAAAAATGTATGACCCAAGACGTTCCCTAACTCTTGCTTCCATTTCATCAATCATTTTTTGGGCTTGCTCCGGCCCTTTTGCTTTGGCAGTGATTCTTAAATGAACTTCGGCAAATTTGGCCGTGGGAGCCACCGTTGGGTTATTGCTTTTGATCAGATCGCTGAGTTTCTCATCTATTAAAGCCTCACCAATGCCGCAAAATTTAAGCACCCTAGACATAATCAGGCCCGAACGCTCACTCATTTTATCCAACAGATGGGGAATAATTTTTTCCCTGACCATCTTGGCAAACTCCGGTGGCGGGCCGGGAACCAGAATGTATATTTTACCGTCCTTTTCCAGGATGATTCCCGGTGCTGTTCCTACCGGGTTATCAACCGCAATCCCGCCCTGTGGTACAAGCGCTTGCTTGTAATTATTGCTGGAAACGGGCACTCCCCGCTCCTTAAAAAACCTGGTTACAACCGTCAGAGCAAACGGGTCTTCAACGAGCTGCAGCTGCAGCGCTTCAGCCAGCGCTTCACGGCTAATGTCATCCTCGGTGGGACCAAGCCCGCCGCAAATTATTATCAGATCTGCCCGTTTTGAGGCTTGTCTGATAGCAGTCGCACAGCGCTCCAGGTTATCTCCAACCGTAACCTGGTAAAACAGATCCACTCCCATTGCGCTTAGTTCTTGCTGCAGATACTGGGCGTTGGTGTTAAGTATCTGCCCCAGTAACAATTCCGTACCCGTAAAAATAATTTCTGCTATCACTTGGCACCTCACTGCTTATCTAGTAGTCAGAATTCAGTAGTCAGAATTCAGAATAAATTAGACGATATACGGTTCTTCTTAATTATCCTGAAAAAAGTTTTGCAGCTTAGTATGCTACATTAGTAGCCAACCCGCGGGCGGACAGAGTCGTCCGCCCCTACGGAATCCGGCTTTTTTACTTTACTGCTGGTGCCGCGCCAGCGGCATGGACATCTATCCTGAAATTCTTACTTTTTCCCTTTCTTATTCTGACTCCTGACTCCTGTCTCCTGACTACTATTCTTTTTATTATTTTATATTATTTTACCAATGATTTTAATCTTACATAAAAATAATCTCCCGGGCAAAAATAAGTTCAACTTGTAAATATTAACAAAGTTAAGGGGAGTTAACATGCACATAGGCATGATTGGTCTGGGGAAAATGGGCTTAAACCTGGCTTTAAATCTAAAGGACCATGGTCACAGCGTTATTGGTTACAGCAGAACCCGCAAAACAGTGGAGAAAGCGATAAGTCAAGGGATTGAAGGCACCGACAGCCTGGAGCAACTGGTCGGCATGCTTGGCCCCAGGAAAGTGCTGTGGCTGATGGTGCCTGCGGGGAACCCCGTTGATGAGACGATAGATAAACTTGTCCCTTTGCTGCAAAAACGGGATATTATTATCGACGGCGGAAACTCCAATTACAAGGACAGCATCACAAGGTATCATCAGCTCAAGCAACAAGCTATTGATTTTGTTGATGTAGGCACCAGCGGCGGAATGGAGGGGGCCAGAAACGGAGCCTGCGCCATGATTGGCGCAGAAAAGGAAGTTTTTCAATACCTGGAGCCCCTGTTCAAGGACATTTGCGTGGAAAACGGATATCTTCATACCGGAGCCAACGGTACGGGCCATTTTGTGAAGATGATTCACAATGGAATTGAATATGGAATGATGCAGGCCATTGGAGAAGGCTTTGAAATACTGGAAAAAAGCCGATTTAATTTTAATCTTCGGGATGTGGCAAGAGTGTGGAACAATGGTTCAGTAATCCGAAGCTGGTTGATTGAACTAACTGAAATAGCCTTTGCCAGTGACCCCCAATTAGATGATATCAGAGGCGTGATGCGCTCATCCGGTGAAGGTTTATGGACTGTCCAGGAAGCTTTGGAATTAAAAGCCCCCATCCCCATCATTTCACATTCGCTATTTATCAGGTTTCGGTCGGAGCAGGTGGACACCTTCAGCGGCAAGGTGGTGGCCGCACTTCGCAATCAATTTGGGGGCCATGCCATTGAGAAAGCTTAATTTAATTGAATGCGTCGGCAACATCTTTCAACTGGAGCCCCATACAGATAATTTTGCTGACAATTCATGCATACTGGTTATCTTTGGCGGCACCGGAGACCTTGCGCACAGAAAGTTAATGCCTGCGCTTTATAATTTGCTGTGCCAAAATCAATTACCTCCAAACCTGGCTATAGTTGCGCTGGGAAGACGGGATATTGCCAGTGACGAGTACAACTATGGTGTTTATGAATCGATTATCAAGTTTGCCCGTTTTGATCTGGAGGAAACCAACTGGAGCCAACTCAGGGATAAAATATATTACAAAAAACTCAACTTTACGGACAGCAGCGATTTCGTCGAACTTAAAACTTTTCTGGATAAATTGGAACAAAAGCATGGTACCGGAGGGAACAGAATTTATTACCTTGCCGTGGCCCCGGAATTTTTTAATGTTATAACCCAAAGGTTAAATGACAACGGCATGGCTAAAAACCAGGGGTCCTGGCAAAGGGTGGTTATTGAAAAACCCTTCGGCCGGGATCTGCCTTCAGCCCAAAAACTCAACCGGGTTATCACCGGCGTCTTCAGCGAACGGAATACCTATCGCATTGATCATTACCTGGGCAAAGAAATGCTGCAGAACATTATGGTTATAAGATTCGCCAACATGCTCTTCGAACCGATTTGGAACAACCAGTTTATCGACAATGTTCAGATTACTTCCTGCGAAACCGTCGGCGTGGGTTCCAGGGGCAATTACTACGAACAGTCCGGGGCACTGCGGGATATGGTACAAAACCACATGCTGCAGCTGTTAACCCTTACCGCCATTGAACCACCGGCCAGCCTTGACACCGAATCGATCAGGGATGAAAAAGTTAAAGTTTTGCGGTCCCTGGAGCAATTCAGTCCCAATGATGCGTTTAAAAACGTTGTTCGCGGGCAATACGGGCCCGGTTATATCGACAACGAACCTGTATCCGGTTACCGGCAGGAAAAAAATGTATCCCCCACGTCCGGCACCGAAACATTTGTTGCTTTTAAGGCCAATATCCACAGCTTCAGGTGGGCCAACGTACCTTTTTACATCAGAACCGGAAAAAGGGCACCGGTTAAATCAACTGAAATCATCATTCAATTCAAACCCTTACCCCGGGTACTTTATGCCAGGCTGTTCGGGCAATTAAACCCCAACCTGCTGGTAATAAAAATACAGCCGAAGGAAGGAGTGTTCTTTCAGTTCAATGCCAAAAAACCGGGTACTGAAAGCATTATTGTCCCCGTCCAAATGGATTTCTGTCAAAACTGCAGGCTGGACAACAATTCCCCGGAAGCATATGAAAGATTATTATTTGACATACTCAGGGGTGACTCCACCTTGTTTGCCCGGTGGGATGAAGTTGAATATTCCTGGAGGTTTGTCGACAATATTGCCTCGGCCTGGCAGGAACAGCAGCCTGAGTTCCCCAACTACGCCGCCGGTTCAACCGGTCCCGCTGCGGCACAAACCCTGTTGGCAAGAGACGGCAGAGAATGGCTGCATACCGGGGAGGTTATTGAATGAAAGTAATAGACATCTCCATGAGTATACACCATGCTATGCCTGTTTATAAAAACAAACCTGAAAAGAAGCCTGCGTTAAAATTTATACAGGATTTTTCCAATTCAAACAACTGCGAATCGGAAATAACATTAGGCATGCACACCGGTACCCATGTTGACGCCCCCCTGCACATGCTGCCGGGTGGGAGCACTGTAGACCAAATCAATCTGGACAAAGTTGTTACAAAGTGCCGGGTACTGGATTTTACCGGACTGCCGGAAAAAATCACCGCGCAAGACCTGGCGGCAAAGGAAATTGAACCTGATGTTTTTATCTTGCTTAAAACAAGCAACTCTTATCAGCAGGGCTTTGACTTTAATTTTGTCTTCCTGGAACAAAGCGGCGCGGCATATTTTGAGAAAGCGGGAGTTTCAGGCGTGGGCATTGACGCCCTGGGTATTGAAAGAGAACAACCCGGCCACCCGACTCATAAAACATTATTTGAGGCCGGCATTATTATTATTGAGGGCCTGCGACTGGCCGAAGTCGCAGAAGGGGATTATTTGCTGTGCGCGGCACCGCTTAAAGTGGTCGGCGCGGAAAGCGCGCCCGCCAGGGCGTTGTTAATTCGTTTTTAATGTTGGGTGGACGAACCCGCCTTTCATCACCGCCCTTCGCACGCTCAGGACAGGGACTTCCCGGCGGGAGAGAAAATTTAAAAACAGTAGATGGCCAACCAGGCTAAAAGCAGGCCTGTTGAAATGGAAAGAAAAATATTAGCGGCGCCCAGGAACAAATTACCCCTTTCGGCCAGCATAAAACTTTCGTACATCAAGGTGGAATAGGTGGTAAAGGACCCCATGAAACCCACGCTTAAAGCTACACGGGCGCTGCCTTCCATTATCGTAGCTATAAAATGGGGATGGCCCATCAGCAAGCCAAGGGCGAAACTGCCCAGCATATTAACTGTAAAGGTGCCCAGCGGAAAACCCTTTCTCCATATTTTACCAAGCAATCGTCCAATTAAGTAGCGGCCGGTGGCGCCCAAAAAACCGCCGGCGCCGACTGCAACCAAATCAACCATTTCTCTCTCCCTTTGCACTTAAGCCAATCCATCTTTCGCCCCAACCGGTGGTTAAGATATATTGCCCGGCGGCATAACCGAACCAGGTAAAAACAAGTCCCCCCAAAAGGGTCAACCCCAGGTAAAGCAACGCCAAAAGCGCGGACGATTGAAAAAGCACAATGCCTTCCACACTGAGCGTTGAAAAAGTGGTAAATGAGCCGATAAAACCGGTGGCAACGGCCAGTACGAAAAATGACTGGCCGCTTAATTTATGCAGCACCAGAGTCAGGAATAAGGCAATAAAAAAACACCCTGCTACATTTACGGCAAAAGTCCCCCAGGGAAGCAAGCCTTTATCATTTAATAATAAACTTACGGCATAACGGGCCAGAGCGCCAAAAATTCCACCCATACCAACGCTGAGAAAGCGCAATTGCATCACCTTGTTTTATTTTACTACGGTTACCGGGCAGTGTGCCAGGTGAATGACTTTATTGCTAACACTGCCCAGCAGCATTCCTTTTACATTACCCAGCCCCCGGGTACCCATGACAATAAGATCAATATTATGTTCCCCGGCATAGGCAACGATACTTTGGGCAATATCACCCTGCAATGTAACCTTTTCCACTTTTAATCCTTCGCTTTTAAATAATTCCATAGCACTCTGCAGCATATGGTTTGTATTGATTTGCAGCGCATTGTCAAATTCAGTTGCACTGGCGCCAAGGAACTCTGCCTCATCCTTAGTAAAGGAAGCTACTATAATTATAACACACCGGGCTTCCGGTATGCTTTTCTGCAAATCAACTGCAAACTTAGCCGCCCTTAGCGCATTTTGCGAGCCATCAAACGCGAGAAGAATTTTTTTTATCAAACACAATTCTCCTTCCAATTTCAGTTACCACAGGCAAAATATAACGAATTATGCACATATATTAATTATATCATGTATGCACTAATACCAACAGTAAAGTATTTAAGTCAAGCAGTTTTATGACACATTCCAAGAAGCATGGGTTCGTTCTTTCGTATTATATCACTTTTACACCCTGTTACATTAATTGTCAAATACTACCTGCCACTGCCCCTGCAGGCTTCGGCGTATCCCCCCAGCGTTTCAACGGCTATTTGCTGCCAGTTGAATTTAACAAAAACGTTCCTCCTGGCGCGCTTGCTGAAATGCTGCGCCAGTTCCGGGTGCCTGATCAGTTCGGATACGTAATAGCCAAGCATTTCAGCATTTCCCGGTGGTGCGAGGTAACCGTCGATACCATGCTCTATAATATCACGCAGGCCTCCGGTATCAGAAACTATCACCGGTACGCCCGCAGCCATTGCCTCCAGTGCCACAATGCCAAACGGCTCGTAAAGGCTGGGGAAAACAGCCACAGCAGCCTGGCTTAATAACCGGTTTCTGCTCTCGTCATCGACAAAGCCGACAAAACTTACATGCTTGCCGACTCCAAGGCTTGCCGCCAGCTTTTCCAATTCCTCCTGATACGGCCCTTTGCCGGCAATTACCAGCCGCACCACACCTACCGCCTCAATAATCCCGGGCAAGGCTGCAATAAGAACCTGAACACCTTTCTCAGGAACCAATCGCCCCAGAAAAATGATCGTTTTGCCGTCCCCTTCCCGTTGCGGAGTTTGATCTATACCAATCTGAATATTTTCAAGCTCAACACCGTTGGGAATAACTCTAATTTTAGTACCCGGCCGGTCAAATAACCTGGCAATTTCATGTTTCATGTAATTGCTGCAGCAGATAATTAAATCGGAACGCTTGGCGAATTGCGCCTCCAGCCTGTGAATATGCCGCTGCAGTTCATTATGCAAGCCCTGGTTCCTACCATGCTCAGTGGCATGTATCGTGGCCACCACCGGCAAATTATACCGGTCCGAAATACGGCGCGCGGCTTCCCCCACCAGCCAATCATGCGCGTGAATTAGATCAAAGGAGCCAAAGACCTCAACCAGCATGCCGGACATATCCAGCATGGCATCGTTTAATTGTTTTACCCAGTCAATAAACTTTTCAGCAGAAAGCTTGTCAGGGTGCACCCTGTGCACATAAACACCCCGGTCCAGGCTAAAAATGTCCCTGCCCTCTGCAGGACAGGTTAAAACATGAACCTCGTCTCCCATTGAACTCAGCGCGCAGGCCAAATCGTGCACGTGCCGGGCCAGCCCACCCACTGTCATAGGTGGATATTCCCAGGATAACATCATGATGCGATAGTTTTTTTTAATGCCGGACGGCCGGTTGACATATTTATTGCTGCAGTAAACCTTGTAATCGATATTAGGTAAAAAATTAGCTCTGGATTCGATCTCCTGCAGCGTCTCATGGTCATATCCGCCGCTATCCAGCATCTCAGCCAGAATATTGAACCTGCCAAGGTGGTTGCTAAACCTTTTTTTAGCATAATCCACCGCTGTTTCTTCAAAAACGATAAACGGCCAATCACTGCTCTGGGCCAGCAGCAGTTCTCTGGCGCACTGATTAAGACACCGTTTGGCAATACCTGCAGCCCGGGGGTTGTTATCCGCTAATTCCGACATCCTATCCTCTGCTACATGTACGTGCTTGTACATCCAATCAGTGGCGGGATTCAGCCAGTGCTGGTTATATCCCCCGGCACCCCAACTGCACATGGGAATATCAACAGTTTGGTTTTGCGGGTATTCCATTAAATAATCAGTTGGCGTGACCAGGCGCAGGGAGTTTTTATCGCCGGCGATTTCCCGGCAAACAGAGTTGATCCACAGTGGTCCTTCAAACCACCAGTGGCCAAACAGCTCGGCATCATAAGGGGCAACAATCACCGGGCGGCGGTCAACCATAGCTGCTGCCTCCCGCACTTGCTTTCGCCGCCGGGTCACAAAGTCCCGGGCGTGCCCGGCCGCCTTGCGAGCGGCAATTTCCGGATTATACGGCTCTTTTTTCACTTCTTTTCCGGTTATACGATAATACTTTAGCCCTGTATCAACCCTGTAATTACCGCCCGGCAAAAAAGCACCGATATAATCAAGATCCAGATCGTAACCTATATCACGATAAAATTCTCTGTAAACAGGATCTCCGGGGTAACCCTGATTGCGGTCCCAAACCTGCCTGGACGATTCGGGGTCGCGTCCAAACGCCGCCACTCCGGTACGCGTGCATACCGGCGCAAAAACACCATATACCGGAACCGGACTGCTATTGACAATACCGTGCGTGTCTATAAAAAAATATTTTAAACCACAGTCTCTAATAACTTGATCTACACCGGGGGCATAGCCGCATTCGGGAAGCCAAATTCCCCCGGGCATGCGGCCAAAATGTCTGTAGTACTCGTCCAATGCGGCCTCAATCTGCGCCCTCCTGCTGATCTGGTTTTTCATCAATGGCAAATAACCATGTGTGGAACAGGTTGTAATAACCTCAAGGCACCCCTTTTGCTGCAGCAACTTAATGGGATTAATGATATTACCTCTGTATTTTTCATACCGGTGCAGCATACTGTTTAGCTTATCCATATAGAAATCGGCCACAGACTTAAATTCGGTACTGGTGGCAAGACGCTCCTGTTCAAGCCCGGCCAGTTTAATGGTATTTTGCAAATGCTGATAATAACGCTCCTGCAGATTTTCATCTGACAGCATTGACAAAAGCGTGGGTGAAAGTGAAAGGGTGATGCGGAAAACAATTTCATCAGCTACAAGTGTTTCAAAAACTTCAAGCAGTGGCAAATAACACTCCGTCAAAGCCTCGTATATCCATCTTTCTTCCAATATATCATCGCGTTCGGGATGATATATGTAGGGCAAATGCCCGTGCAATACCAAGGCCAGGTAACCGTCAGACATTAAATTACCCCCATTTTTATACTTACTTAATCCCCATATAAAAGGACATGGTATTAACCAATTCTTTCATTGTTTCAGCAGGTGCTTTAGCCGGAGTTCCCATGTCGCCAATACCATCCACCGAACGCCATTCCACCTCCCGCAATCCCTGGTAGGGCCCCGCGGGTGGCACTGCTACTATATTTGACTTCATAATGCTGAGCTGCCGGTCATTTTGCTGACAGCAGATTTCAGCCTGATAACGCCGGCCTGGCTGTAAATTATGAAAATACCAGTCCCCGGTAAACGGGGGCAACGTATGGCGTCGGACCAAACGATTACCGGGATCCACACCGTCTGAATTCAACTCATACAGATTAACTACCAGTTGATTTCCATCTAAGATTTTCCATTGTTCAAAACACATTTCCCAATATAGATAGATACTATGCTGGTTTACCACAAGCAGGGTCATTAAATTATCATCATACCATTCAGGCAATTCAAACCTCTCGATATTAATGCTCATTGATAAATCACCCTTTCCAAACCCAATAATGGTAAAACCTGTCTTTAGTATACCAATAAATTATTAATAATTGTTTAATAATTGTTTAAATATATAGTAAAAATAATGTAAAAAAGTTAAAATTATTTTACTACTGGTATTATAATGTATAGTGAAAGATGTCACAACCAGTAGGTTATATTTAAATTTGTTTTTTAATAAATTAGTTATTAGTTACGTTACGGAGGTGTAAAATGTACCCTTATCGCACCATTTCAATAATTCCGCGTCTGCCGGAATCGATAGGGCGCCTGAGAGAACTGGCCTACAACCTATGGTATAGCTGGAACGACCAGGCTATGGAATTGTTTCGCTTTATTAACCCCCGGTTATGGGAGGAAGTTTATCATAACCCGGTCCAATTTCTACTTCGCGCCAACGAAGATGAACTAAATAACGCTGCGGAGAACAAACAATTTACTAACAATTACCGTAAAGTAATGGACTCATTTGACCATTATATGCAGGAAAAAACCTGGTATGACAACTGCAAAACACCGGAATCAACACAGTTAATAGCATACTTTTCTGCTGAATTTGGCGTACATGAATCACACCCCACGTATTCCGGCGGGTTGGGGCTGCTGGCAGGAGACCATTGCAAAGCTGCCAGCGACCTTGGCCTTCCTTTCGTGGGTGTTGGCTTATTGTACAAGCAAGGATATTTTACCCAGCTTATTGACAGCGACGGGAACCAAAAACCAGATTATCCATTTCAAAATTTTAGTGAAATGCCGATAACGCCTGTGATTGACGAAACGGGCAGGGAACTGATTGTAGACGTGAAATTACCAGGGCGCAGAGTTTATGCCCGCATCTGGAAAATGTTAGTTGGGCGGGTTTGCATTTTATTTCTTGACGCCGACTTAACCGCCAATCGTCTGGAGGACCGGGCGCTGACAGGCCAGCTTTACGGAGGAGACAAGGAAACCCGCATCAGCCAGGAAATTTTATTGGGCAGGGCTGGTGTAAGAGCGCTAAGGGCAATGGGCTTAAAGCCCACAGTATGGCATATAAATGAAGGTCATGCCGCCTTTTTACTGATAGAACGAGTCCGTGAACTGGCTGAAGAGCAAGGGCTGCCTCTGGGACCGGCATTGGAGGCCGTCCGCGCTGATTCAATCTTCACTACACACACCCCTGTTCCTGCCGGGCACGATGTTTTCACTTTTGAAATGGTGGACCGGTATTACAGCCATTTATATGAAAGAATGGGCTTAACCCGGGAGCAGTTACTGGAACTGGCTAAAGACCTTCCGGAAGGCGGGTTCAATATGACCCTGCTGGCTCTGAGATTCTGCGGTCACTGCAATGGAGTAAGCCGTTTGCATGGCGAAGTATCCCGGGCTATGTTTCACCACCTCTACCAGGGAATCCCGGTTGAAGAAGTTCCTATCAGCCATATTACCAACGGAATACACACTCTTACCTGGTTGGCCCCGGAATTAAGAGAGCTATTTAACACTTACTTTGACCATGACTGGGAAAAGAAGATAGCTAATTCAGCCACATGGGCAGAGGTTGACGCCATACCCGACAAAGATTTTTGGCAAGTGCATACAGCTCTAAAAGCAAAAGCACTTGATTTTGCCCGAAAAAAATTAATCGAACAGCGTACTCGTAACCAGGAGACTTTTGACCGGGTAAAAGAAGTAGAAAACTATCTAACCCCCAATACTCTTACCATAGGCTTCGCCCGCCGGTTCGCCACCTATAAGAGGGCTAATCTAATATTTAGCAACAAGGATCAGCTGTTAAAGCTGCTCAATAACCCCAATGGCCCTGTACAGTTAATTTTTGCCGGTAAAGCTCACCCGGCGGATACAGCAGGGCAGGAATTAATCAAGCAGATTAACGACCTTGCCGCCGAAGAGCAATTCAGAGGTAAAATAATCTTTTTAGAAAACTATGACATAAACGTTGCCCGCTGTTTAGTCCAGGGAGTTGACGTTTGGTTGAACACCCCCAGGCGTCCGATGGAAGCCAGCGGTACCAGCGGTATGAAAGCGGCTTTAAACGGGGTGCTTAATTGCAGCATACTGGATGGGTGGTGGCCAGAAGCTTATAATGGGGAAAACGGCTTCTCTATTGGAGCCGATTGGGATTTTAACGATGAAGAGGCACAGGATAAATATGATTACAACTCTTTATTAACGGTGCTTAATCAAGTCATAATTCCAGCCTTCTATGACCGCCAGCCGGACGGAACGCCTGTCAAATGGATTCAAAAAATGAAACAATCAATAAAAACAATTGCCCCCCGCTTTAGCACAGAGCGCATGGTTACAGAATACACAGAGAAATTTTATTTAAGCGCGATGCAAAGAAACAGCATCTTTACGGCTGATAATTACCAGATGTGCCAAGAGATGTATAAATTTAAACAATTTCTAATTAATAACTGGCATAACGTACAAATTATCAATGTTCAAGCCAGTGAGGCAGAAACAATGCCCCTTGGGGATGAACTGTTCATCCAAGCAACAGTTAGGTTAAAACAGATACCCCGGGAATACATCCAGGTGGAAATTGCCTACGGAGAAAAGTGTAAGGATGGTTTATTCAGAATCCATACCTTACCACTAACAGCTGTAGATTCTTGCAGCAGCGGTGATCACATATACGAGGGCAGCGTCGCACTGCCGCAGGGAAATTACGGTTATACCGTACGGGTTCGTCCCAACAGCCCCTACTTTACCCACCATTTTGAACTGCCACTGGTTTGCTGGGCTCCATCTTTTTGAATCTAACACAATGATCTCCCGTGCCAAAACGGGGGATTTTTTTTTGAAAACTCTAACCTGGACTTTAATATGTTGAGCAACGGGTTGATTTAAATCGATTTTTCAGCTTATTATGGAAACATAATGAAATAGGCAGGAGGTATTTTAAATGCGCTGCTTTAAATCCTGGGAAGAGATGAGAGTTGGAGATTCCGTTACATTTTATAGGACCTTTACAGATGGAGATGTTTCCAATTTCACAGGCCTAACAGGCGACTTCAACCCCATTCATATGGATCCCCAAACAGCATCCCTTTGCGGCTTCAAGGGCAGAGTCGTACCAGGGCTGCTTACAGCCGGCATGCTTACCCATGCAGGTGGAACATTATTGCCCGAACCATACCCGGCAGCCGGGATGAACTTCCGGTTTTTAGCTCCTGTCTATATAGGAGAAACAATCTGTGCACGGGTAACAGTGACCGAGAAAGATCCCCGGCGCAACAAACTGACGCTCCACATGACCTGTACCAATGAACAAAATCAAATTGTTGTTGAAGGAGAGGTAACAGGAAAAATTATGCCCGTCTTAAACCAGAGAAGTAAAATGTGATTATCGTTGAAGTGTTTACTCAGTAGGTTTGATCAGGTGAGAGGCTAAAACATCCCTTTTGGGGTAAACAAATTAACTGTGTTCATAAAGCCATACCCGTTCTACAAACCATTTGCCCGACAGCCAAAAACGATTTTCCGGAAGCACTATAAACGAAGGATTTTGCTTATACAAGTTACCCCAAAGGGCAAAAGCGGTCGAACCGGTTTCTATCATGCAGGCACTTTTACCTCCGAAAAAACGAGCCGGCGGCTTATGTTCAAGTTTTTTCAGAATATTATCAGCAACAACCTGCGACTGAAAATGAGCAAATGCACCTGCTTTCGGCATTGCCAGCCCTGACGGCAATAAGATATGATTTACATCTCCGATTGCGTAAATATCTTTATAACAGGTTTCTAAAGTAAATGGATCGACGGAAATCCAACCGGTTTCATCTGCTAGGCCACTATCGCTAATAACTTCGGGGGCAACATGCCGAGGTATATAAATAAGCAAATCGTATGGTACTTCACCTGATTCAAAATGAATGATCTGTTGCACAGGATCTACATTTTTAAACCTCTGTTCCGTATAGAGGTTAATTTTTTGTTTTTGTAACTTTTCACTTAAAGCCTGTCCGACTTTTGTACCTGCTTGCTGAAGTGGTATAACTTCCGGTGTATGGATGGAAATGTTAACATCTTCCCTGTTGCCCGCCTTGGAAAACCACTCTTTAAGCAAAAATGCTGCTTCGTACACGGCAGGTGGACATTTGTGCGGAAGGGAAGTAACAACTAATACTATCTCCCCACCCCTAAAACTTTTTATAGCGGAGTTTATTGCCAACGCTCCATCCACAGTATATAAATTATAGCCTGCACTGGCCAATTCTTTCGTGTTAGCTTTTGTTGCCATTGCACCAGTGGCGAGAATTAACTGATCAAAACTAAAAGTTTGGTCATCTGTGGTTTTAACAGTTTTTTTTGATATATTCACTGTTCGCGCTTCACTACAGATGACACTGGCGCTGGAAGCCTGCATTTGCCTCGTTTTCCTGGTTATATCCAGTATTTTTCGTCTTCCCACCATCAGCCACAACAACGAGGGTTGAAAATATAACTCAGAGTGTTGTTCTATGAGGATTACCTTGTGTTGATCGCTTAAGCCTTGCTGTAAAGTTCGGGCCGCGGCCATACCAGCTGTTCCGGCACCAATAATAACTATATTTGCGATTGTAATCACCTTATTAAGTAAAAATATCAAACCTCACTTCTTATTATGGGCTCGATGGAGATAAATTACTCTGATACTAAAATTATATGTTTTGCTTTTTTTCGACTTTATAAATACAGGATAGATGTACGAAGCATGATCTATTTCTTTGCCGATATATTTGTCTGGATAGGTGTGGCAAGAAATTAAATAATTTCTTGTTATTAAAGGAAATCTCTCGGATTAGATCGAAATTTCTTATAATAGCTATTTTTACTAAAAACTTAACTTTAGGCAGGTAAAACATGCTGGACTTCATTACAGCGATCTTCGTCTTTAACTTACTGTTTTTTATTTTTATGTTTTTAATACGGCACTTTATTCCGTTAAGTTTACCGGCACTGGTAATAACAGGAATAATTTCTTTGCTATGCACTATATTTTTTCCTTATATGGCAGCGCATTTATCCTATCCACAGGTTATAGGATTTCTTTTGTGCTTTATATTAATTTGCGCCATTATCCTGGCGCTGGTGGATAAAAAATTACAGCCCGCCAAACACGTTGCAGAAAAAGAAGCTTTAAACGAAATCATAACCGGACCGGATATGGGGACAAGCAGCGAGCAGCCAGCAACAGTATCACCCACTGATGCAGTGCAAGAAAAAATATTTGAGGAAACCGCTCTTCACAAACTGGAGACAGCGGAACAAAAGGTTCCGCCCGTGCAGGAAACACCCGATAAAATTATATTTGTTCAAGAGAATAAAAGCCAGCTATTCCGGACACCAGAAGCATCTTTGTCTAAACAAGCTGTGTCTCAACCGGCAGCGCCGCTCTCATCGTTGAAAGCTAATGCACATGAAACAACGGCAACAATAGCCCCGTGCGAATTGACAGGCGGTGCAACTGATACTGAAACTAATCAAGAAATACTACCCCAGGAAGAATTAAAGCCCAACCAATATGTCCAGGATATCGACAAGCCTGATTACAAACCGGAAGACGAAGGGGACAGTCAGGTCCTTGACCCTGTTGAAAAATCTAACGCCGAGGAACCTTTGCTGGAAGAAGCGGACTTGGATTCCCTAAAAACAAATACTACCCAGCCAGAAACTGCACCGGACCATGCTCCCGCAATTAGTGATACAATACCCGGGCCTACAGATAATATTCCTGATACCCAAGACTCAATACCAGATAACACCCAACCGGAAAACCTGCAGCAATTAATTGTCAGCGGCTTTTCCAGTAAAAAAACCGGGCATTATGAGCAAGCCATAAAGAATTTTAATGCGGCATTGCAGCTAAAGCCCGCTTCCAAACTGGCAGTGCTGATACTATTGGAAATCAGTGAAATTTATAAGTTAATCGACCAACCCTGGCAGGCAGCTGAAATTTTAAAGATATTACTGATTAACTGGCAGAGTGAATTAGATGTTGTAACTATTAATGAAATAAAAAATAAAATTAATATTTTACAAAATGCCGCGTAAAGGAGGTATTCTTTTTGAAGAAATCAAAAGATGTTTTAAACTTGCCTGTGATGGCCATAACAGAGGGGGATTTAATCGGGAAAGCGCACTCCCTTCTAATCAATCCCAACAATGGTA
Organism: Desulfotruncus arcticus DSM 17038; assembly: GCF_900113335.1. GTDB lineage: Bacteria > Bacillota > Desulfotomaculia > Desulfotomaculales > Desulfallaceae > Desulfotruncus > Desulfotruncus arcticus. Next base: position 32,710 of record NZ_FOOX01000021.1, on the reverse strand, counting down.
CCATTGATTATTTACTGCTGGAAGGAGAAAAATGGTACCTGGAAAAATATACTCTGGCTTTCAGCGATGTATCTGCCATTGGGCATAATGCAGTCACTACCGAAAAAAAAGCCAATATCCAACTGGTTTCCCAAGTGGAAAATGCCGTAAAATTGTTGGAAAGCCATGTGCCGGTTTTAGGTTCCCGCATCATGACCAGCGACGGGCTTCTCATCGGTAAGGTTACAGAGATATTTTTCGATGAACATACAGGAGAAATTAAGGGCTGCGAATTAACTGCCGAAGGAGAAAGTGAGCCCGCCGGGATCATTCCCGTCGCAAAAATAATAACTTACGGGCAAAAGTACCTGATTGTCAATGAGGATGCCAATATAGCTTTGACATCGGATTTGCAGGAGCAAGAGGATACCACCCCGGTTCAACCCACACCGGCCAAAGTTCAAACCGCCACAGAAAATCAGACTGCTGATAAAGACGATGAAACTGAAGATCCGTTAAAGATTTTTGGTGAAAAGCAACGCGAATACCTGATAGGCAAAAAAGTAAGCAAGACGATTATTGACAGCAACGGTAATATTGTAGCTGCAGAAGGTACGGTAATCACTGAGGAAGTAATTGAACAGGCCATGCGTGTAGATAAATATGTTGAATTAACCATGTTTGTAAAATAAATATGGGGATAACATGCAAATACCTTCTTACCTTAAAATAGGATTGATTTTTTCAATAATATTCGTACAAACCACAACAACATTGGCGGCCTGGTCAGCTATAAACCATTACCGGGCGGGTCAAGCTATTCCTATAGGAGTATTGATCAACGGAGTTCCTATAGGCGGGCTTAAACTTGAAGAGGCTGCAGCTCGCCTACAAAATGCTTTTGATACGGAACTGGAAAAACAACTGGTTTTAAAAGCGGGAAACCAAATTATGCATATAAGCCTGGTTGACATTGATGCGCACTTTAATTATACAAAAGCTATAAATAAAGCGTTAGATATGCAGCAGCCGCAAGGTATCGCCAGAACATTGACCAATAACATGAAACTACTGGGCAGCGGATTAAATATACCCTTGGAACTAACGTTTAATTCCCAAAAACTGACCGACAAACTGCAAGACTTAAAAAAACAGATAGATAGAAAACCAACCGGCGCCATCATCAAGTGGGAAAATAACGAACGCCATGTGATACCGGAACAAGAAGGGATCAATCTGGACATTCCCTCTTCAATTGCCAAGATAAGCAAATTAGGCCCGCCTTTATCTCCAACTATAAAGTTAGTTACCAAAAAGAATCCGGCTCCGGTATCTGCCGCTGACCTTAAGCCACTGCAAAACATATTGGGCGAGTGTGAAACAAAACTTGACCTGTCACAGCAAAACCGCACGCACAACATAGAACTGGCCATACAAGCCATTAACAATACCCTGGTCAAGACCGGAGAAGTATTTTCTTATAATCAACAGGTAGGCGAAAGAACCGCTGCCAATGGCTTTAAAAAAGCTCCGGTAATTGAAGGTGATCGTGTAGTTGATGGATACGGTGGAGGAATCTGTCAACTTTCCTCCACCCTATATAACACGCTGTTGTTAGCTAACTTGGAAATTATCGAACGCCACCCCCACACTAAAACAGTATCATACGTAGCCCCCGGCCTTGATGCCACCGTAGCGTACGGACAACAAGATTTGCGTTTTCGTAATAACAGCGAACACTCTATATTTATCACTGCGCATTTAGAAGATCACGGCATTGCGGTTAGGATTTGGGGCGTTATAGATGAAAACCAACCCCTTGCTGACATATTAACGGAATTAACGCCGCTGGACCCCAAGGTAATTATCCGCAAGCAAGCTTCCCTGGGAAAGGGACAGCAAAAGGTCTTAAGCTCGGGCAAACGTGGTTACATTGCTAAAGTTTATAAAGTTTTCAAAACAGCCCCCGGGGAAACAAAAAAATTGGTTTCCAAAGATTACTATGCCCCGGAACATCGAATAATCCTTATGGGCACAGGAGATGTGACAGAAACGAAATAAAAGGACTGGGCCACTGTCGAGAACAGGCCCTTTTGACGCAAAAACTTCCGACATAAAGAATGACTATCCTTGATTATCTCTGCTGTATATGGTGGATACGGCCGCTTATCGCCGTATCCACAGTCAATAAATATAGGTAATAAAATTAGATTGGCTAGAGAGGATAGAGGTCTGACCCAAAGGGAATTAGGCTTAATTCTTAATTGTTCTGAGCAATCTATAGTTTTATGAATTAGGCAGGCGAAAAATCTCAGTTGAGGATCTTGAAAAGCTAGCTAAGCATCTAAATAAGCCATTAACTTTCTTTTTCGGAGAGAACTTATATATTGACCAAAATAAAACTAATAAAAATTCCTCCTCGCTGGCCTCATTGCTTAACAGCCATTATTTACTAATTTATACTCACAAAAAGAGGAGGTAAAATCACCTTATAGAAGGCTAAAAATTTGTCTTGACAAACTTAGCCACTATAATAAATGCTATGCTCATCATATTTACTTTTTATACAATTAACTTGTATACTTTTAAAATAAAAAAATAGAAATTCTTTTAAATAATAGATCCCCCATCTACAACAATGGTTTGACCGTTGACAAATTTAGCATTAGCAATAAGTGCATAAGCTACATCTGCGATTTCATCTGGATAAGCATTTCTGCCTAGAAGTGTCCCCGACGCTAGTTTATTGAGATCTTGACCTTCAATCCAACGTGTTTCCACGACGCCCGGTGCTATACTATTTACTCGTACTTTTGGAGCAAGGACACGAGCCAGCGATTTCGTAATGTTTATGACTGCAGCCTTTGAAGCTGCGTAAGCTATTGAACTACCTAATCCTGTAATGCCAGCTATAGATGCAATATTAATTATACAACCATTATTGTCTTTTAGATGTTTAGCAGCGGCCCGACAGCAATGAAACATGCCTTTTACATTAACGTCCATTATTTGATCCCAATGTTCGTCTTTAAGACCCTCCAAATCATTATGTTCAATAAAATATGTCATACCTGCGTTATTAATCAAGATGTCTAGACGGCCAAAATCGTTAATAATTCTCTTAACCATAACCCTAACTTCAGCATCTTGTGCAATGTTTGCCCGATAGACCAAGCATTTTTGAAACATTCCGTCTATCTCTTTTTTAGTATCAAAAGCCTCCTTTTCTGAGCGGGAATAGTTGATAACTATATTGGCACCAGCTTTGGCTAACCTAAGAGCTATTGAACGTCCTATACCCGTTCCCCCGCCTGTTATTAAAGCAACCTTTTCTTGCAACATATTTCCTCCTCCTTACTTAATCTATTATTAACTCAACTTTCGCACCTTTAAAATAAGCTCAAGGCCTTAATAATTAAGCATTTGGGTTCTAATTAGTATCAAGCAACAATCCTTTTGTGAAGCGAACTTTTCAGAAAAGCAGGCAGTTGTTTAAAAAACGTATCTAAAAATTGTTGAACTTGCTCTTCGAACAAAAGAAATTCTTTGCTCAACGTGGAGGCCAAAAGTTCCATGATTAGAAGAATAGCTTCGGCAAAGCAAATATCCTCAATTTCATCGCAGCACAGATAAAACAGCTCGCCAAGAGTCTTAGGATCCTTCTCCTCCCTGGCACTTAGTGCCAGCATGATATATCGCACAAAAACAACGGTGGTATTAAGTCAGGCAATCGACCTAAATTCGATCAGTGCTTCACAGATTTCTCGCAGGTTAAGATGTATACACCGGAAGTAATTCAGCAACTGTTTAAAGCCGTAAAACTAGAAGCTGGTAAAAAGTTAGGTTTTCATAATCTGCCAAGAAGTTGGACGGAATCAATCTTATTGATTCCTCTACTATCAGTCTTTGTCTTAGCCGTTACCCTTGGGCGGAATTGGGGAAATCAAAGGCGGTGTAAAACTTCACTTGCGTTTGAAATTCCATAAAGATGGTGTTATACCCAATAAAGCTCTGATTACGCCAGCCAGGCCTTCTGAAGGCCCAGATGGACGCCCTGGTAATAGAAGAAAATGATGCATTAAATGTCTTCAACCGAGGGTACATGGATTATAAAAAATTTGACTATTACTGCGAAAATGGAACTCGTTTTGTCAGCCGGTTAAAAAGCAATGGCTAAGGGAAACAACTGAAATATCTTTTCAATTACCTGATGACAGTTTTCATACCCTGCCTCCATAATTGTCACTGTACTCAAATACAAGCCCCCCTTTCACTCATGCTCGAACTGTCCGGCGCATTACTGTACATTACACTGCCCCATGTATACTGCTAAATCCAAAACCCGGTTGGAATAGCCCCACTCGTTATCATACCAGGCTACAACCTTAACCATATTATCCTTAACCACCATAGTGGAAAGTCCGTCAACAATTGAAGAATGGGGATTGCCGTTAAAATCTCTGGAAACCAGCGGTTCTAAAGTAAAGTCCATAATCCCCCGCAGTTCACCGGCAGCGGCCTGCTGCAGCACTTCATTTATTTCTTTTTCGGTAACCTGCTTGGACAGTTCGCATACCAGGTCCACCACGGATACGTTGGGGGTAGGTACCCGCATAGCCATGCCGTTCAGCCGGCCCTTTAATTCAGGCATGACCAGTGCCACCGCACTGGCTGCCCCCGTTGTGGTAGGAATAATATTTAGAGCCGCAGCCCTGGCCCGGCGCCTGTCTTTATGCGGCAGATCCAAAATGCGCTGGTCATTGGTAAAAGAGTGCACGGTAGTCATCATACCCCTGACAATGCCAAACTGTTCGTGCAGCACTTTGGCCACCGGCGCCAGGCAATTGGTAGTACATGAAGCGTTGGATATAATGTTGTGTTTTTCCGGCTGGTACAAGTGATGATTAACCCCCATCACAATTGTAATATCCTCGCCCTTGGCCGGAGCAGTGATAACTACCTTGTTAGCCCCGGCCTGCAGATGCTTTTGGGCACTTTCCGCCGTTCTAAACCGGCCGGTGGATTCCAACACCACATCTATCCCCTGTTCTGCCCAAGGCAGTTTTGCCGGATCAGCTTCAGCATACACTTTGATTTCTTGGCCGTTGACAATAATACTGTTTTTACCGGCCTGCACTTCCACCGGTAATTTACCATGCACTGAATCATATTTAAACAAGTGAGCCAGCATATCCGGATCAGTTAAATCATTGACGGCCACAATTTTAACCGGGGCATTTGAAGTGTTCAAATATCCCTTTTCAATAGCAGCCCTCAATACATTTCTTCCGATCCGTCCAAAGCCGTTGATAGCCACTTTTAGCATACTCATTCAACATCTCCTTTACTAATTAATTCATTTACTTCATGCCCAAATGCGGAGACGTATTAAAAAGGCAAAACGCAACATTATCATATAAAACGATATAACAGGTATTTTAAATAAATGCCCTGTATCCTAAAGAAGCGGATACTTTTTGAGCGGATTCTATTAAAACCGCTTTTAAGTGGCCATTTATTGATTCGTTAGTTATCCTTGAAGACGGACCTGAAATACTGATCGCCGCTACCACTTTTCCTTCATGATCCCTGACCGGAGCTGCCACACAGCGAACCCCTTCTTCATTTTCTACGTCATCAATGGCATACCCGTTCTCTCTAACATTTTTAAGTTGCGCTATTAAAACATCTTTGTTGGTGATTGTTTTTGTCGTTAAAGTAGGCATACCGTATTTGGTCAAAAGTAAATCTACTTCTCCTTCAGTCATATCGGCCAGCAAGCATTTACCCAAAGCAGTACTGTGCAAATAATTAAGTGACCCAACCTGGGAAACCAATCTTATAGAATAATGTCCATCTAATTTATCTACATATAAGCCCCGTCCCTTATACATTATCCCCAAAAAAATTGTTTCCTTGGTGATGTTGTTCAATTCTTGCAAATACGGGTGGGCAATTTTTCTAATATCTAATTCATGCTGCATTTGCGCTCCCAATTGCAAAAATTTAACGCCAAGTTTATAGCATTTATTCTTGCTCAGTTCAACATATCCCCAGGATTCAAGACTGGACAAAATCCGGTAAACTGTCGGTTTGGGTAAACCGGCTAGCTGGGTAATCGTATTTAATGTTGGGGCTTCCGGGGAATTTGCAATTATATCTATCAATTGGAAAGCTCTATCCAATGACTGGACCTTGGTCCCATTATTTCCCACATCAATACCCTCCTTAGGTACGGGTGTTGACAAAGTTGAAAGATGCTTAAAATAAATTTCCCTGGCCGTCAAAACAGAGATGATAAGGTTCTGTCATAATTTCAATATTAACGTTTGTTTCAGCTTCTTTCAACATGGCCTCTGAAATCTCAATTTCACTGAGACTCAAAGTGTTCTTGATTCGGACTAAACGGCATTTGGTATAATCCAATATATTACATGTCTTGATGGCGGCTTTAATTGCATATAAGTCATTTTCCAACGTAGTAGCAATTTTAGTCGGTGCACATACTGTGGATGTTAGACCGTTAGCATAAGTTACTTCCCTATTCATAGCGCTTACCAACCGCTGGGAGGCAAAATCAGCAGTCCCCAGCCCGTTGGCATTACCTTCCGTCTCGCAGGTAAGAGCCAACACCACCATTTTCGATACTTGCGGCCCGCCGAAAGCATACGGGGTTGGATAGCGGCCTGTAATATTTGGGTCCATACCGTCTCCGCTAATATTCTTACCAATATAATCAATCACCAGCACATCAATCTGATCAAAATATATTCTCGGCATGCAAGCCTTGGCCTTTTTTAGCAGTTCAACCTCCCTTTCTTCTATTTTTTCAGCCGGTAATAATTCCACTATACAGGTTTGATCATTTGCGTTTTCCACCAGGGCAATGCCAAATATGATAGGAAGTTTGCTCAGCATAATTTTAGCCGTTTGGGGGACGTTATTCGCCATATGTTTAAACCCCAACCGGTGGCAGGCGTCAGCTCCCTTTTGTTTGCCCAGCCCGATACTGATCATTTTCATGATTCCGCTTTCAACCGGGCCACGAAAAGCGGTATGAGGTTTTACGCGATTAATAACGATCATGGCATCGGCCTCTGCAGCGTTTTTATCGGCGTATACAGGCAGACCGTTGGGTAGTTGATCGAGCATTACAACATCCATGGAAGAGCGAACAGGGGCCCCCATCGCCTCCTCAGTTACCCCCAGGCCGGCTAACACCTCTTTTTGTCCCTCGGCAGTGGCTCCACCGTGACTGCCCATGCAGGGAACGATAAATGGATGCGCCTCGGCCTTTTGCACCATTTGCACGAGTTTTTTTACCAAGACGGCAATGTTCGCAACTCCCCTGCTTCCCACGCCGATTGCCACTTGCTGGCCCGGCTTTACCCGCTCAATTCCACCAGTTTTATTTAATTCCTGCTCCAATTTAAGCACCGGATTTTCCAAAGCATAACTATCGAATTTTTGTTTTATTCTAACCATTTTAGGGACGGGAATATTCATTAACAATTCAGAAATGATGCTCATTCCAATGCCTCGCTTGTGTTAATTAAGTTCAGCAGCGGCAGGGCGAAAGAGAGGGCTTTGCCATATCCGCCCTTTCACCATCCCCATACCACTGCTATTATACCATCTATCTTTGCACCCGGCCGGACCCGTCACCGGACATTAAATTTTCAACTTCAGCTTTGGAAACCAGGTTAAAGTCTCCCGGGATGGAGTGCTTTAAGCAAGATGCTGCTACCGCGAAGTTCAGAGCCGTTTGATTATCCATGCCGCTCAATAATCCGTATAAAAGTCCGCCGCAGAAGGAATCTCCGCCCCCCACTCTGTCCACGACATGAATATTATATTTTCTTGAATTATAAAATTCCTTGCCGTCATACAGTAAAGCAGACCAGCCGTTATCGAAAGCGGAATAACTCTCTCTTAATGTAATCGCTACCTTTTGGAAATCAAACTTCTCTACTAATTTCTGAGCTACTTCACGATACCCGGAATCATCCAATTTACCCGCATGGATATCCGTATTTTCAGCCTTGATACCAAATACCTTTTCGGCATCTTCTTCATTACCAACGGCAATATCAACATATTGCATCAGTTCACTCATCACTTTATTGGCCTTTTCCGGCGACCAGAGTTTTTTACGGAAATTGAGGTCACAGCTTACCAGCACCCCGGCACTTTTGGCCGCCTGGACCGCCTCCATAGTAACCTCGGCCGCTGAATCGCTAAGAGCCGGGGTGATACCTGTAAAATGAAACAATTCCGCGCCATCAAAAGTAGTGGCCCAATCAAATTCCCCTTTTTGGACTTTGGATATCGCTGAATTGGCCCTGTCATAAACGACTTTGGAGGGCCTTTGAGCCGCCCCTGTTTCTAAAAAATAAATTCCCAAACGTTCGCCACCCATATTAATGTAATCGGTATGAACGCCAAACCTACGGATATAATTCCTACAGGCTTCCCCAACTTCATTTGGTGGCAATTTAGTTACAAAATACGCCTCAAAACCATAATTGGCCAAAGAGACCGCCACGTTAGCTTCGCCCCCGCCGTAAGTAACCTCAAAATCGGACGCCTGAGTAATTCTTTGATACCCAGGGGTAGCTAAACGCAGCATAATTTCACCAAAAGTAACAATTTTTTTACTCATGCCTATTCTCCTCCCAAGACACCAAACTATATTTTTAATCTTGCTTATTTATTACCAGTCGCTTCCTTGAATTTGGCTACAAATTGACGGGCTGTTTCGGTAACCAAATTATAATCCCCCGTTTTAGCCCCCGCTGTTAATGCTCCGCCTACTCCTACAGCCACTGCTCCGGCAGCAAACCAGTCTTTTACATTATCCAGAGCCACTCCTCCGGTAGGCATCATCGGCGCCTGGGGAATAGGTCCCCTAACGGCTTTAATAAATTTAGGCCCAACCACTTCGCCCGGGAACACTTTGATAATATCCACTCCCGCTTCAAGAGCTTCAACAACTTCTGTTGGCGTCGCACCCCCGACCATACAAGGTATTTGGTACCTGTTACATAGTTTAATAACCTCGGGATTTAAGTGAGGGCTGACAACATATTCCGCTCCGGCTAAAATAGCCGCTCTTGCCGTTTCCGGATCCAGAACGGAACCAACCCCCAAAACGATGTCACTGTCTTTGTAATTGGCTAATTCTTTAATTACATCAATAGCTCCCGGAACCGTCATCGTCACTTCAATTGCTGAAATGCCGCCCGCTTTTACAGCCGCTACTATTTTCTTGGCTTTCTCCGCATTATCCGCTCTGATTACCGCAACGACACCGCTTTCGATAATTTTGTGTAAAATCTCCAGTTTTTTCATTTAGTCTACCTCCATATAACCGCCGGACATGGCGGAAGTAGCCAGTTTTTTATAAATACCCAGTATACCTTTATTTGTTGAGCTGTTAATTATTTCTGGCTTTTTCCATTTTTTCCTACGTTCCGCCAATATTTGCGCTATTTCCTCCTGACTTCTTAGCCGGCCTTTGCTGCCCACCAGGTTAATGCTTCTGTTAGGAATGTCCATCTTGATTAAATCGTCCTGTTCAATTAAAGCTATGGGGCCTCCTTCCGCAGCTTCCGGTGAGATATGACCTACCGCAGGTCCCCTGGTAGCGCCTGAAAACCGGCCATCGGTAATAATTGCCGTCGTGGCAACCAACTCTGGATCGGAAGCAATTACCTCCGTGGTATAAAACATCTCGGGCATACCGCTGCCCTTGGGACCGGCATACCGGACCACTACAACATCACCGGGTTTAATTACCCCGGATAAAACCGCCTCCCGTGCAGCCAGCTCGTCACTGAATACTTTGGCCGGCCCCGTATGGACAAGCATAGCCGGATTAATCGCCGAATGCTTTACAACCGAACCTTCCGGAGCTACATTACCCTTTAGAACGGCCATCGAGCCCTCGGGCTGAATCGGTTTGTCCAGCGGGTGAATGATATTTTCCTGTTTTAAACCGTAATTGTTTAGATAACCATTATTTCTTGCCAGCCACCCGGAATTTTTAATTAATTCAAGATTTTCACCTAAAGTTTTGCCGGTACAGGTTAACACATCCAAATGTAGATAATCCCGCAGCTCCAGCATTAAAGCGGGAACACCGCCGGCATACCAAAAATACTCGGTGGAGTACCTCCCCGCCGGCCTAACGTTGACTAAGTAAGGAACCTTCCGGTTAACCTGGTCAAACAGATCCGCGTTTAACCCTACCCCCGCCTCCCTGGCAATGGCCGGTAAATGCAGCAGAGCGTTAGTGGACCCGGAAATCGCTGCGTGAATTACAACAGCATTATAAAAAGCTTCGTAGGTTAAAATGTCCCGAGTCGTTATTCCTTTGGCAACCAGTTCAACAATCTGATACCCCGCATCCCTAGCCATTTCTTTTATGGGCTTGATCGCGGTAGGAGCAACCGCCGTGCCGGGTAATGCCAGACCCAGCGCCTCGGACATGATCTGCATCGTACCGGCTGTCCCCATAAACTGACACGCGCCGCATGAGGGACAGGCCGAAGCCTGTAAATCGGCAAAAGCTTCTTGGGCAATTTCCCCTTTCTGGTGCATCATGCCGAAGGAGCCGATCTGTTCCAGCGTCATTCCGTTTGGCCCTGTGAGCATAGTTCCTCCGGGAACATGAATAGCCGGTATCTTCAGCCGGCCGGCGACCATCAGGTGGGCGGGCACGGCCTTATCGCAGGACGAGATGAGCACCAGTCCGTCGGCGGCATTGGCACGCACGTGGATTTCCGTCATACCGGCCATCATTTCTCTTGATAACAGGGAGTAATTCATTCCTTCATGTCCCTGGGCGATGCCGTCGCAAATATCGGTTACTGTAAAATTGGCTGCTTTTCCCTGGTTGTAGATAACTCCTTTTTCCACTTCTTCAACCAGGTAATTCAAATGATAACTGCCCGGATGGCTGGACCCGCAAGTACTCTCGATAATAATTACGGGTCTGTCCAAATCACTCTGATGCCAATCCATGCCTCGTCTTAGCGCATCAATTTCCGGGGCCACTTTTTTTAGTTCCTTGGAACGAAGCAGCATTATTACCCCCTCGTTAGAAATTTTCCGAACTTAACCGGTCAACTAGTTTAATGGCATCGATCACCATTCGGCTGGTAACTTGCACGGGCATGTTTTGCATATCTTTGGCTCTGCCGGCTACTTCGGCAATTTTTTTGCAATCCACTGTCGGTGAAAGCTCCTATCTTATTATGAATACATTATTAGCCCTGGTTTTACAAAACTTGCCAACATCTTGTAAAACTCCGGCTCCCCTTTTATAGACGGGAGGGATGCTTAAATCACTTCTCATATTTATTTCATTTCCTTAATTTTATATTATGAAATAATATTTCATATGCGCGTTAAAAAATAAAATACGTTTTTTGCTATTGAATTATTAAAGAGTCACACCGTTTTTAAATATTGACATTTCCCGGCAATAATTAATTTCGTTTTTTGTCAAAACCGAGCCATTAGCTACTTGCATAACATATTCAAACAAATCACCGGTTAGTTTAGGCATCGGGATTCCCTCCAGCAGGCAGCCCGCGTCAAAATCAATCCAATTGCTTTTTTTATTAAATAATGCTTTATTGGTTGATATTTTCACTGTCGGAACAACGCTTCCAAAAGGAGTTCCCCTTCCCGTGGTAAATAGAATCAACTGCGCCCCCGCAGCCGCTAAAGCCGTACAGGCTACCGAGTCGTTACCCGGCGCGGCAATGATATTTAGCCCCTGAGTTTTAACCCGGCCACCGTAGGCCAATACGTCCTTTACCCGGCTCAACCCGCCTTTTTGCACACAACCGAGCGACTTCTCTTCTAATGTAGTTATCCCCCCCTCTTTGTTTCCCGGTGAGGGATTTTCATAGATCGGCTGGTTATGAGCTTGGTAATAGCTTTTATAGGCATTAAACAAATCCACCATTTGATCAAAAACTACTTTTGAGGCTGCTCTCGCCAGGAGCGTTGTTTCAGCGCCAAACATTTCCGGAACTTCCGTCATGATCGCTGTGCCACCCTGAGCAACCAGCAGATCTGAATAAGCTCCCAGCAAAGGATTGGCGGTAATTCCGGAAAAGCCGTCGGACCCGCCGCACTTCAGGCCAACAATTAATTCACTTGCAGGCACAGTCCGGCGTTTTGCCTTTTGGGCATAGGTTACCAGGTCTTTAATTAACTTTACCCCGTCAGCTATTTCGTTACCGACATCCTGACAGTTCAAAAACTTGACTCTCTTGTCATTTAGCGGATGAAGACATGGCTTAAAAACCGCTAAATGGTTGTTTTCACAGCCCAAGCCCAGGACTAATACTCCCCCGGCATTCGGGTGATCAACCAGATTGGCCAAAATCAGCTGCGTGTTTTCCAGGTCGGCTCCTAATTGTGAACACCCGTAGGGATGGCCGTAATGAAAGATGCCGTCGATCCCATCCATATTTAGTTCCGACTTGGCCTGGTGCACGATCGCCTCAGCAATCCCGTTTATACACCCTACTGTATTGATAACCCAAACTTCATTCCTAATGCCTACTTTTCCGTTCTCCCTAAGATACCCCTGAAATGAACTTTCTTTTATCCCGTTGTCATGCACCGGTTCAATATCTGTAATCGGGGCATACGTATAATCAACCAATCCCGCTAAACCGGTTCGCAAATTATGGCTATGAATCCATTCTCCAGGGTTAATATCCTGTAAAGCATTTCCGATTGGACAGCCATATTTGATTACCGGCTCAAACTTTTTTATTTTAGTTATTGCAACTTTATGTCCGGCTGGTACAGCCCCCGCAATTTTTAGGCATTGGTTGTCCAGGCCGATTGTTTCACCCGGTAATAAGTCTTTTAAAGCAACAGCTGCATTATCCTTTGGATTCAGCCTGAGCAATGGGTTTGCGCTGTTTTCAGTGCCGATCATGCCGGGATCATACCTTCATGTACTGCAGGGTTGTGCCGTCCAAAACCAGGTCACCGTTTTGATTGGTACAATAAGTCCTAATCTTAACCCTTTTCTTCTCTTGGTTAATTTCAATTACCTCGGCAATTGCTGTTATTGTGTCTCCAATAAAAACGGGCTTTAAAAATCTAAATTCATGCCCCATGGAAACAGCGCCCGGCGAGACAATTTTGGAAGTACACGCCGAAGGCAGGGAAGCGGTAAGCATGCCATGCACCAATCTTCTGCCGTAAACCGTTGTTTTGGCGAACTCTTCATTGATATGATGAGGAGCGTAATCAGCTGTGATTCCGGCAAACAAATAGACATCATTTTCACTGATCGTTTTGGAGAACTCTTCTTTTTGACCGACGTAAACGTCATCTATAGTTTTAACTTTCACTTTTCCTCACTCCTTGATCGCAGCTACAAACTTAATTAACTCAGACGGTTTTTCGCCGCTTAGCAGGTCTCTTACTTCTTCCAAACCACCTTCGTGGGTAATCAGCGTTTCTGCATCAATAGCGTTATTCTTTAAAATAGCTATTGCCTGCGGGAATTTTTCCTGCTGGGCAAAGGTGCCGATAATCTGCAATTCTTTGCGGTAGATATCAAAATAATTAAAGGATATTTGCCCCTGGCTTACGCCAAAAACTATCAACCTGCCGCCTTTCTTCAGTACCGGTACGAACTTTTCCACCAACTGTGGTTGGCCAATAGCATCTACTACGATATCTACTTGTTCAAGTAAATCGGCAACAACTGCTTCCGCGGCAAGTTCTGTTGTATTTAATGTATGAATACCTTGATCCTGCGCAATTTTTAATTTGAAAGGATTCCTGCCCAGCATATATACTGTGCAGCCCAAACCTTTAAGCACTTGGGCAAATAAATGACCGGTCGTGCCGGTGCCTAGAACCAGCACTTTTTCGCCCAACTTTGCCCTTGACCTCTCCACGGCTCGAATGACACAGGATAGAGGCTCGGCAAAGGTAGCTTTTTTGAAGGATAAGTCGCCGATCGGCACGATATTGGCTACAGGCACCTTTACATATTCCGCAAAAGCCCCGTGATTCAATATTCCCGCAGCAGTTCTGTTAATGCACTGGTTATGCTGTCCTTCCAAGCAATAAGTGCAGTAACCGCAAGGAACCGTGTGCACGGCAGTCACCCTTTGCCCGGGCTTTACCACTTGCACGCTTCGGCCTGTTTCTTGCACAATTCCCGCAAATTCATGTCCGGGAATTAATGGATACGCATCACCGTATTCCCCTCGATACAGCTTAAAGTCCGTACCGCATACGCCAATGGCTTCGACCCTAATCAGCACTTCGTTGTCATTAATCTCGGGCATAGGAAAATGCTCATCAATAACGGCATTAAACTTATCTTTTAGTACCAATGCTTTCATAGCTTACTACCTCCGGTAAATAACAGCACATGATAATTAATCAGCATGCAGTCCCATTGGTTCTTCTTTAAAAATACACTTATCCATAGTTTTTAAATTAGATGAAATTTGGGGGTTAAAAGTTAACTTGTCCAAAATATCTCTGTGCATATCGATGCCGGGGGCAATTTCAATTAATTCGACACCCTGTGCAGTCAATTGAAAAACAGCTCTTTCCGTAACGTATAACACCTGCTGCCCGCTGAATACGGCGTATTCCCCGCTAAAAGTAATTTGATCAACGTCGTTAACAAATTTCTGGTATTTGCCTTCGTTAATAATCTGCAAACTGCCGTCATTGACGTTTACTTTTAATCCACCGCCCATGAAAGTGCCGCAAAAGACAACCTTTTTGGCGTTTTGCGAGATATTGACAAACCCTCCGGTCCCAATAATCCGTTTACCTATTTTACTAACATTGACATTACCCTTGTGATCAACCTGAGCCATACCAAGGCAGGCTATATCCAGGCCGCCACCGTCAAAAAAGTCAAACTGGTAAGGCGCGTCAATAAATACTTCAGGGTTATAAGTGGTGCCAAAAATCACGCCACCTGCGGGAACCCCACCATAAATACCTTGCTCAATACAAAAAGTAATCCGGTCATAAAATCCTTCTTCCGCCGCTACATTGGCAATCCCGTCGGGCATGCCCATGCCGATATTGATCAGCCCCGGCGTTACTTCCATTGCCGCCCTGCGGGCTATGATTTTCCTTTCGGAGAGTTCCAGCGGGGGAATTGAACTGATCGGTATCCTGATTTCCCCCGATAACCCCGGGTTATACTGCCCGTCCACAGTTTGCCACTGCCCCGGGTCTACCACTATAATATCTACTAGATTGCCCGGTATTTTCACATAATGCGGATCTATACTTTTGGCCTGGGCTACTCTTTGCACTTGTACAATAACTTTACCGCCCTTATTTTTAGTAGCCTGGGCAACAGAAAGGGCCTCTAAATACGCCGGTTCCTTTTCAAAACTGATATTTCCCTTTTCATCGGCGGTTGACCCTTTGATAAAGGCCACATTTGGCGAAAATACGGGATAGAATAATCTTTCCTGGCCGTTGATATTAATCAACTCCACCAGATTTACCTCCGATTCTTTGGCCTTTTGGTTTAACTTACCGCCTTCCACCCGGGGATCGATAAACGTCCTCAGCCCGACATGAGTAACCAGTCCCAGCCTGCCGCCGGCAATTTCCCTCATTAACTGAGATAAAACCCCCTGCGGTAAATTAAAAGCTTCCACTTCCTCATTAGCGGCAAATGCGCACATTTTGGGAGCCATCCCCCAGTGACCGCCGATAGCCCTCTTCAATAAACCAGGTAAGGCTAATTGATTCAGACCCAACTCATGATTGTCGCCGATCCCGGAGACATGAACTAAAGTCAAGTTTTTGGGTGTTTGCGTTGCTTTGTATCTTTGCGCTAGAGCGGCAATCAGCGCACCGGCTTCGAGCAATCCTCCGCCAGCCCCTTCGATAACCAGTAAATCATCGTCTTTAATAATTTTGACAGCATCCTCAGGGCTTAAAAATTCAGGCGCCATGATTATTACCCCCCAGTTAGTCCTTAAGCAGTTGTCTGGCGATAACTACTCTTTGAATTTCATTTGTGCCTTCGTAAATTTGAGTAATTTTGGCATCCCGGTAAAGCCGCTCAACGACATACTCTTTGATGTAACCGTAGCCACCGTGGATTTGCACCGCTTCATTGGTTACCTTATTAGCTACATCAGAAGCAAACAGCTTGGCCATCGCCGCTTCTTTGGTATAGTTCTGGCCCTGATCCTTTAAATAAGCGGCATGATAAATCAGTAACCTGGCCGCTTGAATTTGAGTGGCCATGTCGGCAAGTTTCCATTGAATAGCCTGAAACTTGGCAATAGGCCGGCCAAATTGCACCCTTTCTTTAGAGTACTTAACCGACTCTTCCAGGGCCGCCTGAGCAATGCCCAGCGCCAGAGCAGCTATTTCTATTCTGCCGCTGTCCAAAACGCTCATAGCCATTTTGAAACCTTCCCCCACATTACCCAGTATATTTTCTTGCGGTACTTTAACATCTTCAAAGAATAACTGCCCAACTTTAAGCGACCGCTGCCCCATTAGATCCTCGGCTTTCCCTCTGGAAAAACCAGGTGTACCGTTCTCCACAATAAAAGCCGTAACGCCGCCCCGGCTTCCTTTTTCTTTGTCGGTAACGGCATATACAATAGCCATATCGGCAATCGGAGCATTATTAATAAACATTTTTGAGCCGTTGATAACCCAATGATCATCCTCTTGAACCGCTGTGGTGCGCATACCGGCCACATCGCTGCCGGCGTTGGGCTCGGTTACCGCAAAGCAGCCAAATATTTCACCCTTAATTAGAGGCTGAATAAACTTATCTTTTTGCTTCTGAGAACCGTATTTATATAACAATGACGCCAGCATATCCACCAGCATGCAGCTATCGGCGAGAGAAGCGCTGGCCTTGGCTAGTTCTTCGATTGCCAGAACATAACTAACCATATCAGCCTCTACATCGCCGATTTCCTCAGGCAGGGTCATTCCCAAAATTCCCAACTCAGCAGCCTTACGGTAGTTTTCCAGGGGAAAGTCACCGGACTTATCCAGTTCCTGGGTCAAAGGCGCCACTTCGTTACGTGCGAAATCGCGCACCATATCCCTGATCATTAATTGGGTTTCGCTCAAAGTGAATTCCATTTTTATTACTCTCCTTGTTTTTAAAGATTCCCGGCGCGCTCTTAATCCGGTGCACGCAAATCAATCCATTAAAACGCCGCCGTTTACTTCGATTGTCTCACCGGTAATATAACTGCCGTATTCGGTCGACAGCAGCACGGCGGCGCCGGCCACTTCTTCTGGTGAACCTTCTCTTTTCAAAGGTATGTTTTGACAGGTTTTAGCTCTGTTTTCAGGCGTATTGTATTGATCATGGAAACGGGTAGTGATCAACCCGGGCGCCAGACAGTTCACCAGGACGTTATAAGGAGCCAGCTCTTTGGCCAGTCCTTTGGTAAAAGCTTGCACCGCCGCTTTGGAGGTCGCATACGGGATCGCGCCCGGTCCACCACCGTCATGCGCGGCCAGAGATGACAAATTGATAATTCTGCCGCTGTTCTGCTTCTTCATGTAGGGTATTACATGTTTGGTAACTAAAAAGGCCGTGGTCAAGTTAACATCCATTACTTTATTCCAAAGACTTAAATCCATTTCGTCTATCTTGCAGCGCTGCACCAAAGTTCCCGCGTTGTTTACCAGTATATTGATTTCTCCGTTGCCAAATTTGGCCGCTTCCTCAACCAATCTTTTAGCCTGTTCCTCTTGGGTTACATCTGCCTGCACTGAAATAGCCTGCGATCCCAATTTGTGAATTTCATTGACTACTTCTTCCGCGGTTTCCCGGCTGGCATTATAATTTACTACGATATCGGCGCCCAATTTAGCAAACTCAATTGCCACCGCTCTCCCAATGCCGGTTCCCGCGCCGGTAATTAAAACTTTTTTCCCCTTAAGATCAAACTTGTGCATGATCAAGCCCCTTTACCAGTTATTTTCCGTTAAAGTCTGCTAACCGCTTTTCTAAAAAAGCATTAACACCTTCCTTCTTATCTTCTGTGCCAAATATAAATGACTGGGCAAGATTTTCAATAAATAAACCTGTGTTCAAACTAATATCTTCACTTAAATTAATTGCCATTTTAGCCAGCCTTAACGCCAAAGGCCCCCTTTGCATAATTTGACCGGCATATTGTTCAACTTGCTGGTCCAGCTCGCTTTTCTCTACAACCGCCGATACCAAACCCAAATTAAGCGCTTGTTCGGCATTGATAAATTCACCCAGGAATACCAGCTCTTTAACTTTGGCTTCACCCAGTATTCTGACCAGTCTTTGCGTACCACCGGCACCTGGTATAACCCCCAATTTACATTCCGGTAAGCCAAACCTGGCATTGGGAGCGCATATCCTGATATCGCAAGATATGGCCAGTTCCAAGCCGCCCCCCAGGGCATATCCGTTAATCGCCGCAATGGTCGGCTTGGGGAAATTATAGATCTGCTGATATAGTTCTTGCATTTTTGGAAACAGGGCATCATACGGTGTCATCTTCTTTAAACTTTCGATATCGGCTCCGGAGGCAAAAGCCTTACCTTCACCCTTAAAGACAATAACTTTAACACCCGGTTCTTTTTCCAATGTTTTTAAGACTTGTGCAATTTCCTCCATCATCTCGTCATTAAAGGCATTATATATTTCCGGACGGTTCAGGATTATCCAGGCCAAGCCGTTATCTTCTTTGGTTTGAATATATTTATACATAGCGCTACACCCCAATTTAATAGCTTCCAAAGGTAATATGCATTGTATCGTTATTTTCAGTAATAAAAATGGGCTTGCCATAGTTGGCATCGATGTCGGGGTAATCTTCTCTGTAATGACTACCCCTGCTTTCTTTTCTTAATAAAGCGGCAGAGCACATCATGCGGGCCGTATCAACCATATTCTTGATTTCGAGGCGCAAACCCAACTCCGCCGGAGAAGCCACTTGCGCATCCTCTAAATTGTTTTCAATTTGTTTTAAACCGCTCAGGCATTGATTTAAAGTGTATTCATTTTTGACAACTAAATAATTGCTCCACATCAGCGTTTGCAGCTGTTTTTTCAATGCAGGCAGAGAAAAATCGCCCTGATCATTGAAAAAAGATTTAAGTTCTTTTTCTTCACCCGCCAGCAAGTTATCATTGATATCCACCGGTTGATTGTCCCGGACAAAGCCTGCCGCCGCCTTACCGCTTCTTGCTCCAAAAACCTGACAGGTCAAAAGCATATTGCCGCCCAAGCGGTCCGCACCGTGTGGTCCCCCGGCAACTTCCCCGGCCGCAAACAAGCCTTCAACAGTGGACATACCATTTACATCAATAACCAGGCCGCCGTTTATGGCATGACCAAAAGTGGACACCTCGATCCTATCCCGGGCCAGGTTGACACCTTTGCTAATAAGATAATCTCTTGTCATCGGCCACATTTTTTTAATCACCAGGTGATCCGGTAGCACGGCCGAATCAAGTTCCAGCAAAGGCGCAAAATCAATGACAATGCTGTCATTTGGCGTACCTCCGCCTGACTGGATCTCTCTGTGAATAGCAATCTCAATGTATTTGGAAGCATCCCTGCCGGAAAAAGGATAATGGCCCGACTTGGCGTCCATAATTTCTTGAACGGTTATACTTTGCGGCAGATATTTTTCTATAAAACTGCTGCCGCTGTTATTTTTTACTATGGGATAGCCCGACCAGATCCAGTTGTTGAAATTACTGCGCACAGGTGTGGTGAACCCCAGACCTGCCTGCATATATTCCATATTTACCAACCTGGCGCCGGTTCGGTAAGCTAAAGCATAACCATCACCGGTTATATCTACCGGATTGTGGTTCCAGCGGAATAACTGTCCGGCTCCCCCCGTGCCCAAAAAGATAGCCTTACATTCCACTGCAAAAATTTGTCCGCTTTCCAGGTTCAAACAGACCGCGCCGGCAATTCGATTATGCTTAACCAATAATTTGGCAACCATGACCCTATTTAAAACCGGTATCTGCTGCCGGCGGATTATTTTTTTCAAAGCATCAATTATTGGTTCGCCGTGACCTTTAATAATGTGCATTCTTGGCCTGACAGCAAAACAGCCAACCACTTCCAGGTATTTACCACCGTCACGCTCAAACGGTACACCTAGTTCTTCTAAAAATTTTATAGATGGCGCCGCTTCATTAACTAAAGCTTCAACCAGCCTGGGATCAGCCATGCCCAGAGCAGCACGAATAATATCGTTATAGAACTCCTCAATATTATCCAGCGGGTCAACTTGCCCGTCAGCCGCATTATAACCTGCGGTTTCGGCAACTTTATAGGCCGTAGAACCGATCCCTTTTTGTGCCACCAAAACATTACTACCCGACTTTTTGGCCTCCAGCGCAGCTCTGAGGGCTGCCCCTCCCCCGCCGATAACAAGCAGGTCGGTTTTTATTTTATCCATGACAGCTACCTCCTCGCTTCTCTAAAACCACCCCGGTTTAATCATCTTGGGAACAGCAAATATCAAATGTGGAAAGTACGCAATAAGCAGCAGCACCAGCAGAATTACTCCCAAATATGGCAAAACAGCGACAAAAGACCGCACAACCGGCACCTCTGCAATGGAAGAAGCCAGCAGCAGGCATAACCCGTAAGGAGGTGTGATCAAACCCATGGCCAGGCAAACAACGATGACCAGTCCCAGGTGGATTTCACTAATACCCAACTGTTTGGCCGCAGGCAATACAACCGGTACGAATAAAATCATTGCGGGTATGGCATCCATAAAAGTACCCAGGAATAAAAACAATGCTATTACCGCCAGCATAAAGACAGGCGTGTACGGAAGATTATTGGCAAAAAACTGGGCTACGTTTTGTGATACATTATAATAGCTTAAAAGCTCACCCAAAGCGCTGGCAGTAGCCAATGCAAACAGAGAAATAGAGCTTAATTTTAACGTATCAATTAGGATATCCGGAATTTCACCCCATTTAAGGGTTCGGTACACAAACTTACTCAATATAAAAGCATAGATACACGCTAAAACAGCGGCTTCCGTAGGAGTAACTATGCCGCCGACAATCCCGCCGATGATAATAGCCGGCGTCAGTATCGGCGGAATTGTGGTAATAAATTTTTTGATAAAATCAACAAACGTAACTCTTTCATGCTTGTGATAATTATGTTTTAAAGAAAAAATATATATTAAAACCATCATCCCCAGGCCGATTAAAATACCGGGAACAAAACCGGCCAAAAAGAGCGCGCCGACAGAAGCGCCCGCCAAACTCCCATAAATAACCATCGGGATACTGGGAGGAATAATGATACCAATGGTAGAGGAAGCAGCGGTTACCGCCAGAGCGGTTTCCTTACCATAACTTTCCTTGACCATGCTTGGTATTAAAACTTTACCCACGCCGGCCGTATCCGCCTGCGAGGAACCGGAGATACCGGCAAAAAACATTGACACCACGACATTGGCGTGGGCCAAGCCGCCGCGGATATGCCCAACCATGGCTATTGAAAAATTAATAAGTTTATCGGAAATTTTACCGTGATTCATCAAATTTGCCGCTAAAATAAATAGCGGAACAGCTAGCAGTATAAATGAATCTAAACCGCTGAACATTTTTTGAACAACAGTAATTTCTGGAACATCCGGCAGCATAACGATACCGAAATAAGCCACAATGCCTATGACAAATGATATGGGAACTCCAATTATCAATAGTAGCAGAAAGATTATTATCGACATGATTCCTACCATACCTTCACCTCTAATTGCCATTAACTTATACGCTAATCCCATTCACCTCTAATTGCTTTCATTATGCGCTAGTTCGTGCCCTTAATCTCATCAACGAAATTATCTATGGAATACAAAAAAATGGTTAAGCCCGAAATAGGCAGCGGCATCCAAACATATCTTTGGCTTAAAATAGGCAGCGAGTTCACGCTCCAATTCCAAAACTGCATGGTTAATTGATAACCATAGTAGGCCATCAAA
Organism: Desulfotruncus arcticus DSM 17038; assembly: GCF_900113335.1. Taxonomy (GTDB): domain Bacteria; phylum Bacillota; class Desulfotomaculia; order Desulfotomaculales; family Desulfallaceae; genus Desulfotruncus; species Desulfotruncus arcticus. The sequence goes on along the minus strand of NZ_FOOX01000021.1, from coordinate 10,700 downwards.
AGACCAAACAAGCCAACTAAGGTATGAATAAATAATTTATTTGCCATTGCCCATTTACCAGTCAATTTATCGTTCAAAATCCCCATGCTAAAATGTGCTTTATACCTTACCATTACCGCAGCGCCGAGCATCATTGACCAAATGAATGAATATGTGGCGGCGTCTTCAGTCCACAAAGCGGTAAAACCTGGGACATACCGGGTCATAACCTGCAAAATAACGCTAATTATAAACATAAATAAAAACAATGCTGCAATTCTTAGCTGTATATATTCAAGCAAATTCAGTGCTTTTTTCATTGCTACCCTCCGTTCAACTAAGACTAGAGAATAAAAACAACCAAAGGTGGGTAACTTAACTTAGTTGCTAAACAGTTTGGTCTTCTTACGAAGACCAAACTGAAAATATAATTGATATATTTAAGATCAATTAGTTAGTAGCATTGATCTCTTTAAGCATATCTTCCAATCCCAATTCTTTGGCCACTTTTTCGCGAACGGGTTGAGTTTTCTCGATGAACGGAGTTTTATCAACTTCATTCACAATAGCACCCTCAGCTTTTAATTGTTCTAAAGCCTTATCGGTCAGTTGGTTATCAGCTTCTCGCTCGGCTACAGTAGCGGCTTTTGCTGCTTTGTCAACCACAGCCTGTTGATCGGGAGTTAAGCTTTGATATTTTTCATCGCTGATCAGTAATAACCTGGTGGCAATATCATGGTCAGTTAAAGAAATATACGGGGCGACTTCATGGAATTTCATTTGCAAAATATTTGCAAAATCGTTTTCAGCAGAGTCAACTACCTTATTTTGCAGCGCCTGGTACAATTCATTAAATGCTACACTTGCAGGTTGGGCACCGAATGTTGTCCATATTTCATTAATAGCCGGGCTGTTTTGAACCCGAAGTTTAACTCCTTTTAAATCATCCGGCTTGGTGATTGGTTTAGTACCAAAGTAATCACGAATACCGCATTTCCACCAGCCCAAAACTTTAAAATCAGTTTGATCTTCAACCAGCTTGGCCATTTTTTGACCAACATCGCCGTCCATTACCTTTGTCCACTGGTCATAGTTTTTATACAGGTATGGTAAGGAGAATAAGTCAATCTGTTTAACACTTTGGGTCATGAAACCGGGGGATGCAACGATCATATCTACGGTTCCGGTAGCCATCTTCTGTACCAATTCATCCTCGTTGCCACCTAACTGGCCGTTAGGATAAATATCCACAGTTATTGTGCCTTTACTTTCTTTTTCTACAACTTCTTTAAACTTTAACATCCCTACCTGGTATGAACCGTCTTCCGGAGTTACGTGAGCAGCGATTAATTTAGCCTGTGGTGCAACATCATTACCTTTTGCGGCCTGGTCACTTCCGGACTTTCCGCCACCGGAACAGCCAACTACGAGCAAACTTAAGCCCATCACCAAGGCAAGCAATAATATACTGATTTTCTTCACTTATCAAACCACACCTTTCTCCTCAATTTTAAGTCGTTAAAATCCTAAAGTCAACCTTGCATACAACTTCTTTCCTACCATCAAAGATAACTATTCACCTCCCTCTTGGCATGATATATTAAATTTTTAAACTATTACAATATTACCAATACCTCGCCAATAAATTAACCTTTAATCCAACACCTTCCACAACATGTTACCACCACTTATGTTGATGAATATGAAAAACAAATATCTATTCTTTATACTTTTATGTTAAAAACGTACCCGCTTGAAAGTAATCTACAATATTCCGGGCAGCCATTACATCCATTTTGATAAATGTTTCCCGTGTAAATGTTGCGATATGGGGAGTTAATATAACATTATCAACATCCATTAAAGGTGAAGCATCTGTTGGTTCTTGGTCAAATACATCAATGGCGGCGCCAGCTATTATTCCTTGCTTTAGCGCTTCTGCCAAATCTTCTTCGTTAACTATTGAACCGCGGGCCGCATTAATTAAAAAAGCAGTCCTTTTCATTTTCTTTAATGTAGTCTCTGAAAATAAATTTTTTGTTTGTTCATTAAGCGGCACGTGAATAGTGATAAAATCTGCTTCAGATAATAATTGATCAAAATCCACATAAGACACGCCCAGTTCTCTTTCTTTTTCCTCTGAACGAAACACATCATAATATTTAATTTCCATCTCAAACGCTTTAGCTCTTTTAATGACTTCCCTGGCAATATTACCTAGACCGACAATTCCAAGCACTTTTCTTGCCAGATTGGAACCTAATTCTCTTTGCCACTGGCGCTTTTTCATCCAACTGTCATGCTCGCCAATTTTTCTGGCAAAAGTTAACATATACAACAGCACCAGTTCAGCAACGGGTTTTTCTACAACTCCCGGAGTTCGAGCTATGACAATGCCTTTTTCCCTGGCTGTTTTTGTATCAACAGAGTCAACCCCAACCCCCCGGCGGGAAATTATTTTTAGATTTGGAGCATTAAGAATTACTTTTGAAGTAATGGGTTCTAAATCACAAATAATCCCGTCCGCTTCTTTAATAATAGGGATTATATCTTCTTCTTTTAGCAATCTACCATACGGGTTATCAATTACTTCAAAGCCATTATCCTGTAACAATTTCTTACCGGCATCAGAAAACCGTTGAAAATATTCGGATGTAATTAAGATTTTATGCGGCATCTACTACTCCACCTTTACAACTGAATTACTTTAAGTGTATTAAATTTAATCCGGATCGTTTGCACTCAGCCACACATTCCATAATATGAAATCTTATTTCATATTATTTAAAGATTCTGCATTAACTTTTTATTTCCTTCATGGAATTTAAAAAAAATTAAAAAAAAGGATAACCGTGTAAAAAGGAGGAAACCTGCCCAAGGAATCATTGAAAGAAAAAAAGCATACAATGATGCTTTATATAGAGGGAAACCAAAACCATAATTTTTTTGTACTGCTGCGGAAATATATTCATATCTGTCGGAACCTTCGCCACGCGCAATAACAGGTGCCGGCAGATCGTTTTAAACACCAGACACAGATCCGGTCGTCACAAAATACGCTATTCTTCCCTGAAAATTATTAAAAAAGCCGTTATAGCGATAATAGCTACAACGGCCATTTTTGCACATTCCGATTATGCTTTTCTTGCAAAAATTCCGTATGTTTCAGAACCCTCGCTTAGAGCCTCGCCTTTTAAATCCGTATAAACCTTTTCAACCTTAAAATTATTGTCGTTAAGTAATTTTGTGATTTCCTCTAACCCAAATAGCCTGTGATAGAATCTTATAACCCTTGTAGCACCGTCTTCATCTATAATGGTGTATTGTATTCCTTCGGTTCTGGGCTCCCCATACATGAATGTGTTAATAATTTCGATATATGAATCAGGGCTCCAGAAGCCTCCTTCACATACTGAAATACTGGTTGTTACTGAAGTTTCCCTGTTTTCAGAAACTACATCAAAAATAAAAATTCCATTATCTTTGAGTGCCTCGTAAATTTTTGAAAGTAGTCTTTTCTGTTCATTAGTGTTCAGAGCACAAAAATCATAAAATATTAGTGTTGCAATATCATAGGATTCTTTAAAATTGATATCAAGATAATTCATTTTAGAAAATATTATATTTTTATACCATGGTTTAATATTCTCATTCGCATAATTTATCGACCTGTCAGAAAGGTCTATGCCTGTAACCTTTGCTCCTGTTTTTGCAAATTCCTTAACATATAGACCAGGACCGCATCCCAGGTCAAGCACTGTTTTATCTACATCCATATTGCTCCATTTAATTATAAAGCTGGTTTCAGCTTTAATCGTTTCTCTAGTTTTACTAGCAGCCTCCACTTCAGGATTTAAATGGAACTTTAGCATTTGCCCAGATATATATTCGTCATCCCAAAATTTATCTGTGCTTTTCTTGAAAATCTCCGGTTTGGCAATGGAATTCTTTAGTGCTTGCAAATCAATTTTATTGCCATTAATAATTCTCATAATATATATTCTCCTTGAAAAAAATCAGTATCTTTAAGGTAAAGTTAGTTCGTACAGAATAAGCCATGCTTATACCGCCAGTATTCTCAAAAGTTTAAACTCAAAGAAATGGAAAACTTTTGAGAACATAAAACGCCTCAGAATTCTGAGGCGTCAAAAACAAAAAGACTCAGAATACTTAAAACAACACATCACAAATAAACCATTGGAAAATCAAATGGTAATACATATGGTTTATTTTAGTTTAAAAATGTTGTTTTAAATATCCCCTTCCAATTCATTCAATTGTTACAATGAATCGGATAAATCAGCTCCTTTAACTTTACCTTATTCGTAAAAATAACATGTCGAGTAAAAAAAGTAAAGGGGAACATATATTTGCCCTATTTGCCCAACACATCCATCACCTCAACCATTCTAATGCATTGCTGCTACATATAATTAACATACTTTCATCAAGTTGTTAAGCCGTTTACCCTTTACCTCCTGGTGATGCGACTTTTTTAATGGTCTTCCATCTTTGAAGTTTACTTATTGCAACATATGAATGTAGCTTACAATACCATTGACATCACCCCCAAAAAAAAGAAAAACTCCGTATATTTACGGAGATGTAGTGTCTAACTATCTGCATTTTGATGATTAACATTAAATGCCAAAAAAGGTTCACGGACACTATATTTAAAATGAACGCATCCGAATATATGACCAAAAATAAATTGATCTTATATTAAATGGCTTTAGCGTTTTCGAACATGGCTTTGGTACAAGCCCGACAAACCAGTTTACCCCGATAATACTGCACGTCATCAGCGTTACCGCAAAACACGCAGGCAGGCTCATATTTTTTGAGAATAATCTTTTCGTTGTCGACGTAAATTTCCAAGGCATCTTTTTCATCAATGCCCATGGTGCGGCGCAATTCGATGGGAATAACCACCCGGCCAAGCTCGTCCACTTTCCTAACAATACCTGTTGACTTTAACATGCTTTTCCTCCCCCGTGTAAAAATACATAATTCGACTAAATAATTATTATTAAGTAAACACTACCAATGATGGCAGTAAAAGTCAACATTTTTCTTGTAAACCTAAATAATTTTGACTCAGGCACCAATAAAAAGACTACCTTTGTAGATCATAAATACTATGCCTGCACCGGAACTGAAAAGTATGCTCCAGCCCCAGCATGCCGATTGTAAACCACGGGCCGGCCAACGCCCCTACAGCAGCGGCCAGCTTTACGTCACCTCCACCTATCGCACCGAATAAATACAGCAAAAACATAACACACACCGAATCCTAAAACTAATCCAATGATTGAAAAAGCTATACCCTCTGGCCCTAACGTGTTAATCAGAAAACCAAGAAAAATCGCCGCGAGAACCAACCTATTTGGAATCCAGCACCAACATACATCTGTATAGACTGAACTCAATAATAACGAAACTAAAAAAACAGTTTGTTGCCCGGGATGTTAAAAATAACACCCAGGGCCAAACGGGTGATAGTGGAAAGCTCTGAAGGGCTGAAGGGCTGAATTTCAACACTGAAATAAGGATTTTATATCGTCTGCTTCGGGTGTTCTGATTGCCAGGGAAGTGGCTTTGTCGTAAGCGTCTCTGGCGGATTGCGCATCGACCTTATCCAAGGGTACGTCCGCTACCGGGCATTCTAGTGCCGCCGGTTTTAGGCGGATCCTTTTTAACGTTATTAGCGTTGGACAAAATAAGAGCTGCTGCTAGTAAGTCGAACACTGAAATTGATACTGCAATTTTTTCCCCACAGTCCTTGTCCCCCACTCTCATGAAGCTTCCAGGCACTTTCCTTATTATTATTTTAGCATAGTAATCAATTGATTTAGTGCGAATCCAGACAAGATTTTGTAAGAAATAGACACTATTTTGCCAATTTAAGACAAAAAGTATATACATGTTTTTTCATAAGCTGCTAACCTTAAATTGCTAAAAAAGAAAGATGAGAATCTAATCCATAAACGCTCTGACCTTGCCTGCGCCTATTCGGGCGGTGATCCTGCAGGCTTATGTAGGTAACTGCCCATGACATAAGGATATGAAATGGCAGTAATAGGGCTCTATGTACAGACTGGCGTCCAACATTATTAGCATGATAAAAACGAATATAGACAAAATGGGAGGTGTATGAAATAGGAGTAGTTTTCTGAATATACTGTCGAACACATACTACATATTGCCACTACTGACCATTGAATCTAAAGGTGAATATTCCTTTAAGGAGAGTTAATTATGAGAAAACAATTATTTATGATATTTGTGGTGGTATTTGCTCTTTTTGCTTGCTCTGCCAGTACTGTGGCCGCCAGCGAAGGGCGGATAATCTATGTGAATTGCAACGCCACCGGCGACAACACCGGATCCTCCTGGGGTAACGCTTTCACCACCCTGCAGGCAGCGTTGGATGTTGCGCAGACCGGTGACGAGATTTGGGTGGCTGCGGGGACATATAAGCCGACCAGCGACTATGGCTTGGGTGTTGGTGAGCGTGGCAAGCACTTCGAAATGAAGAACGAGGTGGGTATATACGGTGGCTTTGCAGGGACGGAGAGCACGAGATCCGGGCGCGACTGGACTGCGCACCCGACCATTCTAAGTGGTGATATTGGTGTAGAGGATGATGTCAGTGATAACGTTTATCACGTATTTTATCATCCTGATGGTTTAGCTCTGTACCAGACCGCCCTGCTGGATGGGTTCACTGTTACTGGAGGCAATGCTATCGGGAACAGTGACAGTTACGGCGGCGGGATGTACAACGATTCTAACAGCAGCCCAACGCTAACCAACATCACCTTCAGCGGGAACTGTGCCAATGTCGGCGGCGGGATGTACAACAAGTATTACAGCAGCCCAACACTGACCAACGTCACTTTCAACGGGAACAATGCCAATTACGGCGGCGGGATGTACAACGATTGGTGCAGCAACCCAACGCTAACCAACGTCACCTTCAGCGGGAACAATGCCAATTACGGCGACAGTGGCATCGGCGGCGGCAAAGGCGGCGGGATGTACAACAATTCTTACAGCAGCCCAAAGTTAACCAACGTCACCTTTAGCGGGAACAGTGCCACCAATGGCCACGGCGGCGGGATGTATAACGGTGACAGCAGTAGCCCAAAGCTGACCAACGTCACCTTCAGTGGGAATAATACCGGTTGGGGTAAAGGTGACGGGATGTTCAACTCTTCCAGCAGCCCAACGCTGACCAACTGCATCCTTTGGGGTAATAGCGGCGCCCAAATCTACGATGATGAAAACAGCAACCCCACTGTTACTTATAGCGACATTCAGGGCGGCTATCCCGGGAACGGCAACATCGATGCCGACCCCCTGTTTGTGGGGCCCGGCAATTTGAGGCTGCAGGCCAGCTCGCCTTGCATTAACACAGGCAGCAACAACGATGTAACTGTAAGCACCGACCTGGACGGTAACCCGCGCATCGTGTATGTTAACGTGGATATGGGGGCATATGAGTTTTCAGGGTCTTTCCCGACCAGTTCGCCCACTTGGCCGTCCGTCAGCAGCGTGACTTATAGCAACGTAACCCAGAACGGGCTGACCTTGACCTGGACTGCAGCCACGGATGACGTGGGTGTAACAAGCTATAAAATCTATAAGAACAGCAACATATTAGATACTGTTAACTTGGATACTGTTGACGGCACACCCACACCATACAATGTAACCGGCCTCACTGCAGGAACCCAGTACACCTTCAAGGTGGAAGCAGGTGATGCTGCGGGCAACTGGAGCACCACCGGTCCCAGTGTTAAAGTAACCACCCCAGCGCAAATTCCATCAGTAATCTATGTGAATTGCAACGCCACCGGCGACAACACTGGATCCTCCTGGGGTAACGCCTTCACCACCCTGCAGGCAGCGTTGGATGTTGCGCAGCCCGGTGACGAGATTTGGGTGGTTGAGGGGACATATAAACCGACCAGCGACTATGGACTGAGTATTGGTGAGCGTGGCAAGCACTTCGAAATGAAGAACGGGGTAGGTATCTACGGTGGCTTTGCCGGGACGGAGAGCACGAGATCCGGGCGCGACTGGACTGCGCACCCGACCATTATAAGCGGTGATATTGGTGTAGAGGGTGATGCCATCGACAACTGTTATCACGTATTTTATCATCCTGATGGTTTAGCTCTGTACCAAACCGCCGTGCTGGATGGGCTCACTGTTAACGGAGGCAATGCTTATGGTAGTTCTACTGGTGACGGGGCCCTTTTATCAGGCGGCGGGATGTACAACGAAAAGAACAGCCCAACGCTGACCAACGTTACCTTCAGCGGGAATAGTGCCAGTTGGTACGGCGGCGGGATGTACAATGTTAACAGCAGCAACCCAACGCTGACCAACGTTACTTTCAGCAATAACTCCGGCGGCTCCGGCGGCGGGATGTATAATGTTAACAGCAGCAACCCAACGCTGACCAACGTTACTTTCAGCAATAACTCCGGTGGCTCCGGCGGCGGGATGTACAACTCTTCCAGCAGCCCGGCGCTGACCAACGTCACCTTCAGCGGGAACAGTGCCACCAGAGGACTCGGCGGCGGGATGTACAACGAAAAGAACAGCTCAACGCTGACCAACGTTACCTTCAGTGGGAACAATGCCAGTACCGGCGGCGGGATGACCAACTATTACAGGGGCAGCCCAAAACTGACCAACGTCACCTTCAGCAACAACACCAGTAACTTCGGCGGCGGGATGTCCAACTTTAGCGGCAGCAGCCCAACGCTTACCAACGTCACCTTCAGCGGGAACAGTGCTAGTGTCAGTGGCTACGGCGGCGGGATGAACAACTCTTTCAGCAGCCCAATGCTGACCAACTGCATCTTATGGGCTAATAGCGGCGCCCAAATCAACAACCAAGCCGGCGGCCGCCCCACTATAACTTACAGCAACATCCAGGGCGGCTGGGTAGGTGAAGGCAATATTAACACTGACCCGAAGTTTATACGCAATCCGGGCAATGACGACTCCGGTGATTTAAGGTTAGAGAGAGATTCGCCTTGTATTAATGCTGGCACTAATGTCCCCTTTGAAGCTGGCGGAGTAGCCCAGGGCGTAACTACTGATTTGGATGGCAACCCGCGCATCATCGCAGACAGGGTGGACATGGGGGCCTATGAGGCAGGAATTACTGATCTTATCAGCAAATTTCAGAAATTGAGCGCTCAGCAGGTAAAAGACGCTCTGGAGATTGGCCAGAGGATCATCGAAAGCGACACAATACCGGATATCCTTAGCCCCGCTCAAAAAAGCATGCTCAACAATTTAGGTCTGACCAATGCCCAGGTGAAAAGCGCTTATAGCAGCGTAATGAGTCAACTGGACACTGAAGAAAAAATTAAAGATTTTCAAAGTGGCGATATAACGAAGTTGGCCAATTTTTTAAAAACGGTTGAAGGTAGTTTTGATCCGGACATGAGGAACACTCTTGCGGCAAAAGGCATTACTGTTTCTAAAGTCGTTACGTTTACATTGGATATTTCTAAGTTTTCCTTTGACCCCTTTGGTAATATACCTAAAGCAGATCTTGAGGCAATTCTCGAAGGTGATTTGGGAATCGCTTCTGAGACCGCGGCCAGCTACGGATTGAATTGGGCTAATATTGAAGCGTTAAGGGATTCCCTGCATCCTCCTGAGAAGAGAAAGCTTATGGATATTCTCATTACCATTGGAAACTTAAGCGATAACGCCAACCTGAGCGGATTAACTTTAAGCACAGGCACATTGGATCCAGTCTTTGCGTCAGAAACCACTGAGTATACGGTTATTGTGGGAAATGATGCTAGCGGGTTTACCGTGACCCCAACCACGGCTGACGCCAATGCTACGGTAGAGGTTGACAAAAAGGCTGTACAAAGTGGGACTGCGTCCGAGACTGTTTCTTTCAGAGGGAATTCCAGAAGGGTTAAAGTTACTGTTACGGTAACCGCTCAAAGCGGTACTGAAAAAAAATACACCCTAATAGTACTCAAGCCTAAGTAGAATCGCCCAGAAAAACCCAGACTATAGATGTAAGCGCACGTAATGGAATTTTATAGTTCGGTAAAAATGTACAAAAAAGCTTAATTACATTCCTATAAATTTCTTATGAAAAGAACCCCTCTTGAAATGAAATCAGAAGGGTTCTTCATAATTTCTTGTTTTACTAACGGGTGGCGATAGTTGAAAACAACTTGGTTGGAAATAAAGATACTACGGTAGTTGGGTTAATCAACTGTAAATATTATCCCAGTTTTAACCAGAAAATTTATACCCTAAAATATACGTTGTTTATATATAAATGCCGAGAGAGCATTGTTTTAAAAGGGCTCTCTCGGCATGAGTATAGATAAATGAGATTTAACCTTTCCATATAGCACGCATATAAAACCCCTCCCTGCCACCATTTTATTAGTTGAAGGTCGATTGGTCAGCAAGGAAGTTATGGTCTATAAGTCATATATCCCATAATCAGTGCTACAGAAAATAATAAAGACTTTTTCCCTTAAAAGTTAATTTTGCTATTGGATGCCGATAGTTTAAAATGGTTGTTAACCCTTACCACCAACGGAGTGCGATCTAGTTGTTACTATCTTGTTTTAACTTAAAACTACCGCAGCTTTGAGCGTCCGGGGCACCGTGCTTTAGACACTCATCCAAGCCCTCCAGTCCGACCCGCTTAATAATGT
>NZ_FOOX01000030.1 GCF_900113335.1 Desulfotruncus arcticus DSM 17038 | reverse complement strand
CAATTAAGGTGATGGTGATGCCAAGGCAGATTTGCAGTATGTTGTCCGGCAGTGCCAATCCTAAAAATGCACCTACGATACTAAATATTGAGGCTATCAGCGCCACCGGCAGCGCCAGCCGCAGGTTGGCCAGGTTGGCTTTTAAAAGACCGGGACCGGCTGCCAGCGCGCCCGCCAGTGCCACAATCAGGCCGGCGCCACGCACAAAGTCCAGGTTAAACGGGAAGAAGCTGCCCACTATCGGGACGAACAGCACTCCGCCGCCCACTCCCGCCATTACGGCCACTATGCCCATGGCAAAGGTGGTTACAAATAGTATCAGTGGCCACGCCCACCAGGGCATCCCCGGCGTTCCCGACGCCTCTGTTACCGCGTGGGCCACCTGGGAGTTGTTGGCCAGCTCTAACAACATGCTCGCTTTGGCCATTATTCCTTCCATCATTTCTATTCCCTCCCCCCAAAATAATATTTACATAGTTAACAAAGCATTTTTCATGCCAGTTCGTCCAAGCCTGTTATTGTACCTTAAGTAACAAATCTAAATAAGTAAAAAACTTTTGATTGTTCATTAACGAACAATCAAAAGTTTGAGTTAAAAAATATCCCCTGAATGGTTGATTTGAGGCTTGAATGGGATAGTCTGATATCAGACAGTAGATTGTATATTTTTGCACAATAATAAGAGTTGGTATTTCTTTTTTAGTGCAAAAGTTTATTTTTATTTATTTCTTTTTGCTTATATTTAACATGTAAAATTTCTTTGGCCTTTTTGCTTAGGGGGTGGTCCAGGTACTGTTTATATAATTCTTTTACTGCCGGGTTTTCATGGGCCAGCCTGATTTTTTTGTTTATGTCGATGCTGTATAAAGCCTGTGCCCTTTGGCGGCGTAATTCTTCGGATTTTTTTCGTGACCTCTGCTCTATGGAGATAGGTTGGCCGCCGCCTCCAACGCAACCTCCGGGACACCCCATTATTTCAATAAAATGAAATTTTTCCCCCGCTTTAACTCGTTCCATCAAACGTCTGGCGTTCCTGGTGCCGTGGGCTACGGCAATTCTTAGGGTTTGGCCGCCGATTTGCACAGTTGCCTCCTTTGTACCTTTCATACCGCGTAAATCTTTAAAATCTATTCGTCCCGGCATTTCCGATCCTTCAACAAGAGCAAAAGCGGTGCGTATTGCTGCCTCCATTACGCCACCGGTTGTACCGAAAATTGTACCGGCCCCCGTTGAGATGCCCAGGGAATCATCGAAATCGTTGTCGGGCAAAGATGCGAATTTGATTCCCGCCTCACGAATCATTCGCCCCAATTCCCTGACCGTAAGCACATAATCAACGTCACGTGTGCCCCTGGTGACCATTTCCGGCCTTGCTGCTTCAAACTTTTTAGCTGTGCAGGGCATAACGGCTACCACGACAAGCTTTTCCGGATCAAAATGATTTTTTTCGGCAAAATATGTTTTTACCAGTGCGCCAAGCATTTCCTGGGGAGACTTACAGCTGGAAAGGTTATCAACATATTCCGGGAAAAATTTTTCACAATATCTAACCCAGCCCGGGCTGCAGGAAGAGATTAATGGAAGTTTGCCATTGCCTTTAAGTCTTTCCAATAATTCATTAGCCTCTTCCACAACAGTAAGGTCTGCTGCGAAAACAGTAGAAAAAACATAATCAAAACCAATTCTGCGCAGCGCGGAGACCATCTTGCCGGTTACGATTGTTCCCGGTGACATTCCGAACATTTCCCCTATGGACACTTGGGCGGCAGGCGCAGTTTGAACAACTACAATTTTTTGAGGATCTTCTATGGCGTCCCAGACATCCTGAAAGTATTCCCTTTCAGCCAGAGCGGCGGTAGGGCAATACTGGAGGCATTGCCCGCAGGCAATACAGTCTGATTCAGTCAAATCGTGCATAAAGGCGGGTGCAATAACTGTATTAAAACCTCTCTTTTGGGCTGAATATACATTCACACCCTGCACTTTTTTACATATGGCTTCACAGCGGCGGCATTTTATGCACTTGTTATAATCACGTACGATAAATGGGTTTTTGTTCTGAATGGGAAGATTCAACCTCTCGCCGGTGAGGCGTATTTTTCGCACACCTAAATCATCGGCCAGTTTTTGCAGCTCGCAGTTGCGGTTTTTAATGCAATTAACGCAATCCAGATCGTGCTCCGATAGCAGTAATTCAAGCATGCGCTTTCTGGCGCGACGAACACGGGGAGTATTGGTAAAAACCTTTAACCCTTCTTGAACCGGGTAAACACAGGATGCTTGAAGGCTTCTTCTTCCGCCGCTTTCTACTTCCACCAGGCAAATGCGGCAGGATCCTGCGGCATTAATGTCCTGAAGGTAGCAAAGGCTTGGAATCTCAATGCCTGTTGCGCGCGCTGCTTCAAGCAGGTTGGGAGTGTTGGCGGGGACAGTAACCTCCTGATTATTTATCCATAAGCTGACTTTAGGATTGTCTACTTGTGTTTCTCGTTCCATTTGATTAATATTTTGCATGTTTTGCTGCATCAGCTTTCCCTCCGAACAATGGATGATTTTTATATTCTTTGGAACAAAAGATTTTTAATACAAAAAATAAGTAAATCTTGCTATATGAAAAATTATCAGAAAAAATAAAAATTTACCAAGGAATTTGCAGGAAACACAAATAATTTAGTGAAAATAACTTAGTGAATAAGTATTCATTCATTTTTTTAAAGGGGTTGGGGTTTATGGACATTAAAAAAATTACCATGTTCAAGTACCTGGCTAGAACCACTGTATTTGCGGTTCCCGGCGGAGCTCTAATTGGTTATTTTATCGTATCTTACACACAGGGCTTGCTTTGCGCGATAGTTTTATCTGGTTTGATGTCCGGGTTATTAGGAATTGCAATTAGTACGAAAAATTTTAAACAGTTGATAGCGCCAATGAAAACGATAATGGAAGACCTTGATGCTCTGATAACTAAAAGCAGCATTAAACTGACCAATGGCATCCACACCATAGCTGATGTCAAACGGGCATTTATGTTGATCCTGCAGGATCTTACCGGCAACCTAAAAAGAATGGCAATTGATATAAGTAAGAATTCCAACTATTTAGTTGACTTTTCCAATCAGACTGTTTCAGGCGCAATGACGACAGCCACTGCGATAAGCGAGGTTGCGGCTTCGGTGCAACAAGTCTCTGCAAATTCACAGCAAATTGCGGAGGATTCCGAAAAAACCGCGGGTTATGCCAGGGATGGAAGCGACGGTATTGAACGAATAGCGGACCAGATGGAGGTGATTCAACAAACTGCATCGCAAAGTGGGGACGTGATACTGGGATTAGATGATTCGGCTCAAAAAATATCACAGATTATAGATATAATTACCCAAATAGCAGAACAAACCAATTTATTGGCTTTGAATGCTGCCATAGAAGCAGCCAGAGCAGGTGATTACGGCAGGGGGTTTGCCGTGGTGGCAGATGAAGTGAGAAGTCTGGCAGATCAGTCTGCCGGGGCTGCTCAAAAAATTCAAGATTTAATAATACAAACGCAGCACGAAACCAAACAAGCAGTGCATAGCACTAAGGAGAGCATTGCTCAAGTGGAAAATGGTTTGCAAGTGGTTAAAGAGGTAAGTGCTACTTTTGAAAAGATAATTGCTTTCGTGCAAAACCTGGCTGAAGAGATTCAAACGGTAACAGCGGCAACAGAAGAGATATCCTCCGCCATACTAAATGTTTCAGACACTGCGGATAAACAGTCGTCGCTGATGGAGCAGGTAGCTGACACCGCCCGTGGGTTAAATGATTTGGCCCGGGAGTTAAACAAATTGCATATCAGGTTCGATATTAGCCAGTCTTAATCGTGTTTGACTGTCCTCCGGTGGAAATGGTACTATAATTAGAAAATATTGCTATTATCGGCGGAGGTATGAAATATCTATTTTGACAGACCTGATCAGAATTAGCGGGAGGCGCTTAAAATTTTAAGGAAAACGCGGAAACTGGAACATATTAAATATGCCATTGAGTTGTGGGATTCCGAAGACGACGCGTCTGCCGGATTTGAGGACATCAGTTTTATCCATAACGCCTTGCCCGAATTAAGGTGCGATGAAATTGACTGTTCTTGCATTTTTATGGGTAAAAAATTGCGTGCGCCCTTGATGATTAATGCTATAACAGGGGGACATGCTGATGTTACTGAAATTAACCGTGGGCTGGCCAGGGTGGCGGCAGCCACCGGTATTGCCATGGCTGTGGGTTCGCAGCGGGCTGCCCTTGACGACCCGGATGTTAAGCAAACCTTTACTGTTGCGAGGGAAGAAAACCACAAAGGGCTGCTATTGGCTAACTTAAATGCGCTTTGTACACTGGAGGAAGCAAATCAAGCCGTTGCAATGATTGATGCCGATGGTATACAGCTGCACCTGAATGCCGGCCAGGAGCTTGTAATGCGTGAAGGGGAGACTAACTTTATTGGAATTAGAGACAACATTGAACATCTGGTCCGGAATTTGCCCGTTCCCGTCTTAGTCAAGGAAGTGGGCTTTGGCCTGTCCAGGGAAGTTGTAACTGCGCTGTTTAAGGCTGGAGTCAGGTATATTGATGTAAGCGGCCGGGGCGGCACTAATTTTGCGGCAATTGAAGGCAGGCGTGGCGGTGTGGCTGGCCTGCACCTGAAAAAATGGGGCATCCCTACAGCTATTAGTTTGCTGGAAACCACGAGTACAGGCTTGCCCTTAACGGTAGTAGCCTCAGGTGGTTTGCGTTCTTCGTTGGATATAGCGCTGTCTCTGGCTGCCGGGGCTGCATTGACGGCGATAGCCGGGCCATTTTTAAAAGTGCTTGTTGAAAAGGGTGAAGACAGCTTAATCAATCTGATTAAAGAATTAATTGCGGGTTTGGAGCAGGTAATGATGCTTACCGGTGCCGCCAATTTGCAGGCATTAATGGGAAAACCTATTATTCTTACAGGCTATACTGCTGAGTGGCTGCAGCGGCGTGGCATAGATATTAATCTTTATGCCTGCCGGTAAAATATTTTAGAAATTTAACTTATAAAGAAGGAAAAAGTAATTTAATAATTAATTATTATTTAACTGAAAAAAATCGTCAGGTGCCCTTGTAGGGAGAATAGGGAACCGGGTGCAATTCCCGGGCGGTCCCGCCACTGTAACCGGGTAATCCTTCGCCAGCGAGCCACTGAATTTTCGGGAAGGCGGTGTTATGGGTGATGATCCGGGAGCCAGGAGACCTGCCTGACGACTGGTAGCTCTTCGTGGAAGGGAGTCACCCGGTGAATGATGGTAAAGTTCACGGTCAGTTTTGACTGTGAACTTTTTGGTTTTAATAGGGCAATAAAAACAGGGAGGTTGAAAAACTAATGCTTTATCATGAAACTTTAAAACAAATCGGGGGACTTAATGAAGAGGCCATGCTTTCAGCCAGAGATCGAATGGATAATTTAATTAAGCCACCGGGCAGCCTCGGCTTGTTGGAGGAAATTGCCGTAAAAGTAGCGGGTATAATCGGTAACCCCCGCCCCCAAATAGGTAAACGATCTGTTATTGTTATGGCAGGCGATCATGGGGTTATAAATGAAGGAGTTAGCGCAGCCCCTCAGGATGTTACCTGGCAGATGCTCCCGGCATTCATTAACGGGGTTGCCGGGATAGGTGTACTGGCCCGTCATGCGGGGGCGTCAATTGCAGTTGTGGATGTGGGTGTAGCGACTGACGTTGAAATCCCCGGGGTCATGAAATGCCGGGTTAAATCAGGTGCGGATAATATTGCGCAAGGGCCGGCAATGACCAGGGAAGAGGCTGTTGCAGCGGTAGAAGTGGGCATTCGCGTGGCACTGCGTGAAATTGAGCAGGGAGCCACCTTGCTGGCGCTGGGTGATATGGGTATAGGCAACACCACCCCCAGCACGGCAATTCTGGCTGCGCTGGGCGGTTATTCGGTGGCTGAGGTTACCGGCAGGGGGACAATGGTTAATGACGAGGTGCTGGGGAAAAAAAGACAGGCGGTGACCAGTGCTTTAACAATAAACAATCCCGATTCTGCAGATGGGCTGGATGTGTTGGCTAAAGTGGGTGGATTGGAAATAGCCGGGCTGGCCGGAGTAGTGCTGGCTTGTGCGTCGAAGCGCGTGCCTGTGCTGGTGGATGGCTTTATAACCGGTGCCGCCGCACTGATAGCCGCTGCCATTGAACCGAAAACCAAATACTTTATGCTGGCTTCCCATTTATCAGGTGAGCCGGGACACAAACTAATGCTGGAAATGCTGGGCTTGAAGCCGATGCTGAATATGGGTATGCGCCTTGGTGAAGGAACCGGTGCCGCACTGGCTATGCACATAGTGGAAGCGGCATGTAGAGTGCTGAACGAAATGGTTACCTTTGCAGAAGCAGGGGTTGTGGATATGGAAGAGGATAAACTGTTAAAAGGATAATTAAGCTGCCCGGGTGGCCTGTTAAAAAGACCGCTGTAGTGGCGGTCTTTTTTTAGCAGTTGACTATTTTCTTAAATTAAGAAACTGTCCTGTAGTTTTTGGGGCATTTCACGGATTAAAATGGATATGCAGTATTTTTTTCAAACTTAAAATTCTCTTGGTTTGCAAATAATTTCTTTTACTTTAGTGTCAAAAAACTGGTTGGAATGAGCCGGTGCAATAACAACAGCTGTATCGGCTCCTTTGGCCGAGCCACCAATGGCTATAATTTCTTTGCCATGAGGGATCAGACCGGCATCCAGGGCCATTCCCGATATTTCCACACAGACCTTGGTGCCCTGTCCAAGCATTCTTAAAGTTTGAGCCATTATTTCTGAAGGGTAAACTCCGCCGAATTTATTTCTAATAGCCCGGTCTACTCCTGCCAATAGATGGGTTGTAATTAAAACATTTATTCCGTTTTCCTTGAGTTCCTGCATTACGTCTTCAGTCATGCGTCTCATTCCCGGTCCGTCAAAGCCTGCGTGGTAACTAACGCAGACTACATTACGGTCACAATTGATTAACTTTTTGGCCGTAGCCCCGGTGCTTGATGCTACTACAATGTTCTGTATGTCCAGTTCGGCCGCTCTGGCTAAAGCTGCCTCAATGGTTTTGTCGGTATTATCAGGACCTTTTTTGTCCCAATGCATAATAATACCTCCTTTTTAAGTTTACCATTATTTTAGTTAATTGCGGGTAAAATGGCAAGGACAAGCAAATGTATCAATGAGCATTAAATAAGCATAAAAAAAAGTCTTACGCTTAGGTAAGACCATCGTGGTGGACGAGAGGGGATTCGAACCCCCGACCCCCGCGTTGCGAACGCGGTGCTCTCCCGCTGAGCTACACGCCCGAGAATATTATATTTTTACGCAAAAAATATAATAACATAAAAACAACTTACTATCAAGGTGAATTTTCTGTTGCCTGGTATTCATAAATCATTTTTGAAACCTGACGTATGACCGGAACAGCGCTGCCGTACCCCGGAGTGCCGCTACAGGTAACTGCTAAAATATATGGCCTTACGGGATGTTCCACATATGCTACATCATTATAGGTACCGGTGGGGGGCCAGTTTCCTATCTTATTTGCGACCTTAACTCCTGGAGGCACTGCTGCTGGAATGCGGTCCTTAAATTCGGCAGCAAAAAGGTTTTCCGTCAGCATTTTAGCTTCGGGACTGCCCGTCCGGTAAAATTCAATTGTTTTTTGCATGTAAAGCGCCAGGTCATGGGGACAGGTAACATTATTGTCGTCTTCAACCACTTTGCCTCCAAGGTCGCGCATGTAACTTTTGACTTTTTTTCTGTCCAGCCGTTCTAATAAGATGTTTGTTGCAATATTATCGCTATTGACAATGGAGTAGGTGGCCAGTTGTTTGATGGTATAGCTTTTACCGGGGGGATAATTTTTGAGGATGCCTGTTCCACCTTCAGCATGGCGGCTTTGATAAGTCAATTTCTGAGCCAAATTTATTTTTTCTTTTTCAGCCTGGGTGTATAAGTACAGGTTCATAGGCAGCTTGAATGTACTTGCGGCATGAAAGGAGGTATACTGATTATAACCAAACTTTTCTCCGGATTTTAAATCTATAAAATAAAGTCCATAAGTGCCTTCCTGGGCTACAAGATATTCCGATACACTTTGGTCAAGGGGCACATAATTAGGCTTCGGTTGGTTTATTTTTTTGGCAGGCTTGTCCAGGTTAAGAACCAAAAGGACTGCTGCAGCTAAAAGCAGTAATGCCAGGTGAGTTTTTTTAAACATTAATTGCCTCCATACCAATATATTATAGTTTATTTATAGCAAAAATGTAAATAAATTACAAGTAATGCATCCAGAAATTTAGGCTTTCCCAGCATTTTAATTGGAGTGTTAATAACTATGGGATTTAACCCATTTCATGCGGTAAATAAAGAGGAAGTACGTCGCAGGGCGGAGAAATTGCGGAAAAAACATTCCAATCTCTCTGAAAGAGAAATCTGCGATTTAATCATCAAAAATAAAAGCCAGATGTGCGGTTTAAGTGGTTTTATAACGGCTTTTCCTGCCACCTTGCCTGTTATTGGCACGTTGGTTTCTTTAATTGGTGGAACAGTTGTAGATATAGCTGCGGTCAGCTACTTTATGGCAGAAATGGTCCTGGAAATGTCGGTGGTATATGGTAGGGATTTAAGGTTGCCCGGGGCATCCCGTGAAGCTTTATGGGTCATAGGTTCAGCTGTTGGAACCGATGTCGCCAACAAAGCAATTGGTAAAACAGCCATGAAGCAAATGGGTAATCAGGCCTTTGTCCGGGCAATGCAGGAAATGCTCTTAACCCTTGGTATAAAAGCAACCCAGCGCAGCGTAATAAGGATAATACCTTTTATTGGAGCGGTTGTCTGTGGGTTGGTTAACTATTTTATATGCCGCCGTGTGGGGCGGATGGCGGCCGATTATTATGAAAAAAACAGCTATGAGCAATGGACTGCCAACGCCATAGATGTAGATGGTGAAATCATTGATTAAAAATAATAAGCCGGGAATTAGCCCGGCTTAAAGCGCAATCTTTTTAACTTCGATTGAATTTTTTCCCCATAAGTTATTGATAACTTTTTCCACATATTCAGGTTCCCCGCTGGTATAAAACTGTTCCTGGCCTTTTTTTGAGGAAACGTCGCTTAATAGTCCTTCTTCGGACAATACCTGGACAACCCGTCTGGCTACTGCATTTCCCGTGTCTATAACTTGAACCGAAGGGCCCACAATTGCTTCTACCTGATGTCGCAAAAAGGGGTAATGGGTGCAGCCTAAAACAATTGTATCTACCCCGGCCTCAATTAGTGGCTTTAAAAAAACTTTTAACATGGCCTTTGTTCTCGGTTCATTAATCAACCCTTGTTCAACCTGTTCTACCAAACCGGGGCAAGCTACTTTAAAAACTTCTATACCGTTGGCGTAACGGTCCAGAAGGGAATTGAACTTCTCGCCTGAGATAGTAACCCCGGTTGCCAGCACACCTACCTTACCGTTTTTGGTAAGTGTTACCGCCGGTTTGATCGCCGGTTCCATGCCCACTATCGGTATATTAAACATCCTGCGCAAAAAATCCAGACCGGCAATAGAGGCGGTATTGCATGCTGCGACTATCATTTTTGCGTTATTTTCCAGTAAAAAACGAGTTATTTGAATAATCCGGCTGCGAATCTCTTCGGTCGATCTAAAGCCATAGGGACAATGGGCTGAATCTGCGTAATAAATAAGATCTTCCGCACTGGATAGATTCCTGATTTCTTTTAATACAGACAGTCCGCCCACACCCGAGTCAAAAATCCCGATGGGCTTCGGGTTAGTCAATATTTTCACTCCATTTCACCTTGAAAAACTTAGAATAACTATCATTTTATTTTTTTCTGCTTACGTTACCATAATACATTTGGTGAGTTATTATAAGGACCAACACCAGTGTCAAGAAGCCTGCAGCCAAGTGATACTTTTCAGCGCCATTAATGCCTAAGTATAAAGCAAGTCCCAACACTGCCGTTAAAACAGTAACGATTGCTGTAGTAACTGCAAGAAATCTTTGCAATAGGTGCACCCCCTTCTTTAAATATATATTTTGCTTGGGGCTGGATATTTCCTTTAATAGATAAATGCTTTTTAGCAACTTGGGATACGATTATAAAGGGATGCTTTACTCCGCAAGCTTGATCAGCCAGGAGTCAATAAAAGAAAAGGATTGTTATACCATTGACAGAAGCAAATGAATCAAATATAATTATTTATGCTTCACTAATGCCGGAGTGGCGGAACTGGCAGACGCAAGGGACTTAAAATCCCTCGATTGGCAACGATCGTACCGGTTCGATTCCGGTCTCCGGCACCACTTGATATGCCAGTTAATGCATCCCCGTTTTCGGTGGGTGCATTAACTTTTTTTATGCCCACCGATTGACTGCGCATTGGATCTGCACAAAAGTTGATATACACAATACCATTGTCTGGGACCTGAAAAGTATGAAAAAGCAGCGGAATGGCTTGCAGGCCAGGCGAATAAAATCGGAATTAAAATAACACGCGACGAGATTCGGGGGCTGATTGAGTGGCCCTCCGGGAAATCAAAGATCAGTTGGATGAGGAATGGGCTAACACCGCGGGAAAGTCGGCAGCGTAGAGTAGCAATTGCTTGAGCGGGTTATCCGGCTTGCCCAGCTTTGGCCTGCAGCAGGAGGCCCCACGACACTGCCGGCAGCAGCTTAGCGAGATATGTTTGAGCACAAGTGAATACGTTGTTAAATGATGAGCCCCGGCCATGCGCCGGGGTTTTTTGCTTTATTAAACAGTTTTTTCAGAAGATGCTTCGTCTCTTATCTCTGGTTTCGTCCTTTTTGCAGAAGCTATATCTATATCTTTGATAGAATACAAACCGTTAGTAGTAGCTACTGTTCCGTTAAATAGAGCGACAGGCAGTTTTACATCCTTCATTTTTGTCTCCTATTAATAATTGTTTTTGATACTTCGATAGTATACTATAAATTTATTTTTGGTTCTATATTAAGCTTGCGAAATATCATTTTACATAGACGACCTACTGTTGCCTACCGCTGGCGCCGATGCTGACACTGGTACCAAGTGACAAACTGCATGGTTAAAGAGGAGCTGCCGTCATGGACACAGTGGTGGAAGGAAGTTGGCCCACCGGTGTATCGGTGTGAGACGCGGCAGGGGTTAGCTTGTGAGTTGGTATCAAGGGATGGTATGTGGTTGCTGGAAAGGGTTTGGGATTAAAAAAAAGGCGTTTTGCTATACACCCTCGGTTTCTTCTGATTCGTATTCAATTTTTTCTAATTCGTACTCAATTTTTTCTAAACCAATACTTTCAAGTATTTCATTAATTAATTCTTCGGTCAAATGAATTCCTCCTTTCATGAAACGACCTTTTCATTTTACACTTCAAAAGAGCAACTGTCAATAAATGGCATGTCCATTTTAAACCTTAAACCCTACCCAGCTACAATCCCGCATATGCCTGCGGGGCGTCAGCGTTTTAAACTTTACCCGGCCCCGGATACCAGGCGGCAGCCAAATGGTGCCGCCTTTATCTTCACCACAATAGTCCAGCAGCTCCCTTAATATCGCCCTGTCCGCCGGCCATATCCCGATAGCGTGTCCCTGAACCCGATCCTCGGTACCCACTAAAACGGCGCCGTCTTTTTTCTTGTACCCAAATACGTTGACCTCAGCTTCCTGGTAGTTTTTCACCTTCACCCAGGCTGCCGACCGCTGGCCTAACACATACCGGCTTTTTTCGTTTGGCCACCATTCCTTCAAGGCCCTCGGCTCGGACCGCATCCCAGAGAGCCACCCCTTCAGTATCAACCCATGCAATTTTCCTCAAGGTTTCATTGTCCTCCAAGATTCGGGATGGTAGTTCTTTTCGTTCCATTAATGACAGCCCCGTAACCTGTTTCCCGTCCAGCCAAGTGACACCCCCGGCCATGCGCCGGGGCTTTTTATTTTTTTCTACATGCATTTCTTATTTTAAGTTTCTGAAATTGCGTGTGCCCCGGCACAAAAGCCAGGGCACATTGGATAAAATTAATTAAGTTTAGTTAAGCTAATTAAGTAAACTTAATTAAGTAAACTTGTTACCATGTTATCATCTTTTTTATGTCGGCCACATAAGTTATATTGATTATACTACTTTACTGATTATCCCTATTAGGAATAAATCTTTATTTCTTCCTAATTAGGTTTATACCTCTTTTACAGAAAGTGGTTTCCATTTAAATTTTAATTGTAATACTATGAATAATGGCGGGAAAAAGAGTAACAAAAAGGTCAGCATTTTGTCGCCTCCCCTCTGATAAGATTACCCCTGTAATCAATTTACGCAAAAGAGGTGAGATTAATGCCTTGGCGTTACTCTTTTTTTGTTTTGAAATCAAACACATGTTTGGTATAATGTCCTCGGGGGAAGTTTTATGTCAAAGTTATACCGCCAACCAGTAGAAGCACGGGTAAAAGACGGTCAACCAGTAGCTTTTCGCTGGCTCCGGCGCTGGTATGAGGTGACGAGCTGCACGTGAAAAAAGGAACTGCCATCGCGGCTGCAGTGGTGGAAGGAAATCGGACCGCCGGTGTATGGTGTGAAACACGGCAGGGGTTGGTTTGTGAATTGGTGCTGGGGGTGATGGGTGGGTGTTGGAGCGGGTATGGGATTAAAAAACTTTGTTTTAATATGTCGAAATATATCTAATGGTATTATTTTTGATTTATAGGTAATGTCTTACACCTTGTCGAATTTAACCAATTTAACTGTATGTTTTTTAACCAATAGAAAACATAGGGGGTTAATGTTTTTGGCAAACAGTAATACGTGGCCAGGCTATTTTCCTGTCATTTGTCCACCGAAAAAGGCTATTTCGCAAGATAAGCTTGTATATAGATTAGTGGAAAATCTGCCTGCGACGGTACCCATGAAAGTTAAAGCTTTAATCGAAACAACAATAGAAATTAATCCTTATACAAAAAAAGAGGATTTTACTCATTTATTACTTTCTATTAAAAAGTTAAACAATTAAAGATAAATAAGAACGGAATCGAAGTTATAACTCCATGGCGGTAGCCTAAGCGCCGACTACAGCGCAAAATAAGGGAGCTATAGTATCTACAGCTGTGGCGGATGGATCTACAGGATAATTGGGATAATTAATAAACGTCCCTTGCCGATCATATGATCGCAAAACGCCCCTTCGGAGCGTTTGCGTTAAGTTTAGCATTTTCAGCCGTAACCTACAAAACTCATCCCAAACACCAGTAAGATCAGAATCAGAAACAGAATGAAACTCCCGTCAAAGAAGGGGGTACCACCACCGCCACAACCTGCTCATAACCCATTAATACATTCCTCCTTAGCTAAGGTTTTGGGCAATGCCAATGATATATTATGTGAGGGTGGAGGAATGGGTTACCAATAGCAGGAATATGTTACACTCTTTCCGAACCAATCACCAGAGGTGATCCTATGTCCACACCGACCCGCCAGGAGCTTCTGGAACAAATCGAACGCACGAAACAAGAAATCGTCCATCTGCAAACCATCATCGAAAGCTGAAACGACCCAAAGGAAAAGCGCCGGCTGCAGCGCCAGCTAAAAGAACTGCAATATCTGCAACTTTGGGGGCTTGACCAACTTCAAAACGATGGCGGCGGAATGAAGAAAGCATTTGGGCAAATCCCGGAGTATTGCTGCGATTAAAAAGCACGACAGGCTACCTAGTGAATGGCGCTATCTGTTCGCAAGCATCGCGCTCGATGAGGACCCGTACTGCGTCATAGCAGGGTCGGAGTTCAGGCCGATGATTAGGATAGATTTGCCGCTGAGGAAAGACAAGGATGGTTGTTTTGTAATACGTTACCGGGAGTAGTTAGTCAAAGAAAACAACACCCCCTGGCCAGTCATAAGTCAAGCCAGGGGTAGAGTTATAGGTAGATGTTTTAATTTTAAACAAATTTTATACGTCAATATTAATAAAGTCATCCGTTTGATTTGTTCCCAATTTATTACTTAA
Source organism: Desulfotruncus arcticus DSM 17038 (assembly GCF_900113335.1). Lineage (GTDB taxonomy): Bacteria > Bacillota > Desulfotomaculia > Desulfotomaculales > Desulfallaceae > Desulfotruncus > Desulfotruncus arcticus. Next base: position 4,253 of record NZ_FOOX01000030.1, on the reverse strand, counting down.
GTCTTGATGCAACTCACTGTAATATATGCAACTGGGAATGTGGCAGGTGCTGGGTTCATAAAATAATGTCCGTATTAAGTAAACATGAATTGTAAACTTTTTTTCAATTCCTCTGCCAATGCTAATAGTACCTTAGCTTGTTCATCGAGCTGTTCCATAGACGCACTTATTTCTTCTGTAGAAGCAGCTTGTTGCTGAGCTAAAGAATTAAGTTCGTTAGCCTGCATACCTATGTCTTCAATCATAATTGAAATAGCGATTAGCTTATCAGACATATCTTTTGCACTATTAGCAGAATTTTGGGCTAATTTTCTTACTTCGTCAGCAACTACGGCAAAGCCTCTACCATGTTCCCCGGCTCTAGCAGCTTCGATCGCTGCATTTAAGGCTAACAGGTTAGTTTGATCTGCAATACCTTTTATTAAATCGATTACTTGGTTAATCGTATTAAGAGACTCACTTGCTTCTTTTGTTTTTCTTGTTAATGTATCAACGGTAGTGGAAAGGTTTGAAGCCCCTTGAGCAATTTCTTCAATTGCTTTTGAGTTCTGGTCGGCAGAATTATGCATCTCATCTGAAACTGTTTTTAATTCATCCGGGCTAACATACAAAAAAGTTGTTGATAGCCCACCAATTAATTCATCGTTCTTATTTCGAATCGGGACTCCGATACCAGCATAACCAAACCCATAAATAGATTTTTCTTTTGTTACTTGCGCCGCAACTCGGGAACCGGTTGTTAATGTTTTATGACCAATTGAGCCCGGCTTAATTAAATCCCCGGGTTTCAAATTGAAGTCTAAACCAGGTACATCCCAGCTTTTTATTACCACAGCATCTTTATTAAAAAGGACTACAAAATTCTTTCCATCATATAGCTCAAAGATTAAATTACAAGCAGTTTCAGCCATTTCCATATCGGAGTACATAGTTTCAGATATCAGGGTAGGTTTTAGTTGTTCATCAGATGGAACGATGGGTGCTAATTCGTTTTTTAAATCTTCTTTATCAACTTGAGATACTTCTTTTTTAAAAAAACCAAGCATTTAATATTCCTCCATAAGTTAGCATTTTAAATAATATAACAACTAAAGAATAACTTGGCAATATGTATAGATATGTGTAGATATTTGTCTAATAGTTAATATATCAAAAAGTTGACTTCCTTATTTGGTAAGGGGCTATGTATGCAATGCAAAACATAAACGCCCCTGGCCGCCGACCACGGCACAGGGGCTATGTGAAAGGTGTATGATATTATCTGCACTGCCGCATTATTTTATTAAGAATGGGCTCACTATCTCATGTGAAATAATTGCAGGAAATAGATCCTATACATCGAAGTCTTACACTTGTGATGTTATGGAAAACAACCTTAAAGCCTGGCGGGAGCAACGTGGCTTTAGTCAGCAGCAATTGACGGATTTATTCCGGAATAAGTACGGAAAGTCGACAATAACATATCAACACATTAGTACCTGGGAGCGCGGTCGAATGGTACCATTGCTTGAAAACGCAATGATATACGCCAAAATCCTGGGCGTTACAATGGAAGAACTTTTTATCCTGGATGAATAAATCCAGGATTTTCTTGTTTCTATAGGACTATACAGGTTAATATCACCTTACTGCAAAGGAATGTTGGCAGAGCTCGGCAGGAGGAATAAGGAAATATTTCGTAGAAAAGAAATAGAGGCAAAATAAAATACATCATTTTTCACTAACTGCTATGTCTTGGACGGTTTCTCTTTCTTCGCTGCTGTATTTTATGTTGTTCCGAAATAACTGGCATATGAGAGCGAGCCCGGTCTCCGGCACCATTTGATATGCCAGTTAATGCATCCCCGTCTTCGGTGGGTGCATTAACTTTTTTTATGCCAACCGATTGACTGTGCATTGGATCTGCAAAAAAGTTGATATGGTTACTGGAAGTAGGCGACCTGGGATCTACTGGTGTGTTTGGCAAGATAAAAATGTAGCAAACGGAAGTTAATTTTTAGAGCACCCCTGCTACCATTGTTACCACATTATGGTATGACAATTTAACACCCTAACTTGAACAACTACTTTCAAAGATAGTTCGGCGGCCTTGACATCCACCCTGCGCGTAGTCTTTCAACGACACCGGCGGGGCGGCTCCGGGAAACATGATTAATGTACATGCCCGTCGGATTAGCAATTATACCACGCGCAGGGCATCCGTCTGTTAAGGCTTCCCTTCGGCACCTCCTACCAAAAGATTCTTACCTCCGAGGCTCACCCAAAAACATGATTTTAAATTAGCATGTCTTTACTGTAATCGGGCCCCCCCGTAATCTAAGAACTTATGGGCGAGCCCATAAGCCGGTGACTTGGACCGGTAAACATCAGCAAGTGACTGTGTGGATAAGTCGATCTATAATTGCCGCAGTCATTATTTCATCGTAAAAGATGCCGTTCCAGCGGCTAAACTCAAGGTTCGTGGTGATAATCACGCTACGTTTTTCATAGCACTCCGAGGCTACCTGGAATAGCAGTTGGGCACCTTCCTTTTCAAAAGGGATAAAGCCCCATTCGTCACAGATTAAAAGGTCTGTTTTTTCTAACTGCTTCATAACCCGATGCAGCTCCCCCTGTGCTTTAGGATCAGTAAGCTGGTTAACTAGCGCTGCCGTCCGGAAGAATCGTACTAGCTTACCCTGGTTGCAAGCTTCCACGCCAATTGCCGTTGCACAGTGGCTTTTGCCAGTTCCCACAGGACCATATAAAATTAAGTTCTCTTTTTTGTCTATGAATTTGACAGTAGTGATATCCTCAATTGTAATGGTTGGTGGAACCTGGATATGGCCAAAATCATACTTCTCAAAAGTCTTTACAACATTGAAGTTAGCTGCTCGCAGCAACCTGTTCTTCCTGACTACCTCCCGGTTTTCAAACTCACGCTTTAATAGTTCCAGCAAAAATGCTTCATGGCTGTCGGCCTTGATCTCCTTATAATCCTTGTAGAACACTTTGCCAATTTTAAGTTTCTTGTAGTAATGCTCAATCATTGCTTCCATTTAGATCGCCCATTCAAGAGGTGGTCATAAATGGCTGTTTCAAAAATGGTGGCTTGTTTCTTTTGCTATAGATCTTAAAGACATGTCTTTATGGTTCTTTAAAAATCTGATATCCTGATTTGGTTAAAGCTACCTTAAACCAAGAATAATAAGCTTGTTAAATGACTAATTACAAAAGAGTAAAAAACTTAGCTAATTTTATTTACTAAAACACTACCATATTTATCCTATTGTATATTCATAAGCTGGGGATTATAATAAACCAAACAAATGTTTGGTGATGTATTTTATGAAGCGGGTAATTTTGCTGGCTGATATGAATAGTTTTTTTGCCAGTTGCCACCAGGCCGTCCAGCCGGAATTAAAGGATAAACAAGTTATTGTGGCCGGCGATCCAATGAAAAGGATCGGTATTGTTTTGGCGGCATCTTACCCTGCCAAGGCCGTGGGCGTCAAGACCGGCATGGCGGTGTGGGAGGCCAAGCAGCTGTGCCCCAACGGCTGCTTTTTTTATCCGGATTACCGGCTGTACATAGATTTTTCAACTAAAATATTGCGGATAATGCGGGATTTCACCGATCTGGTGGAACCGTTTTCCATTGACGAGGCTTTTGCCGACCTTACCGGTGTAATGCATCTGTGGAAAAAAACGCCCGGGGAAGTTGCCGCTATCCTAAAGGAACGCATTAAGTCCGAGACTAGCTTATTATGTAGCGTGGGCATAGGACCGAACAAACTGATCGCCAAAATGGCGGCCGGGGTGCAAAAACCCGACGGCCTCAATGTAGTGGAGAGCGTGGACCGGTTCAAGGAGATTTTCTGGCCCCTGCCGGTTAGAAAATTGTTCGGTATTGGCTCCAATTACGAAAAACACCTGCGGTATTACAACGTGCGGACCATTGGTGGCCTGGCGACTTTTCCGGTGGCACTGCTGAAAGAGAGATGGGGCAAAAACGGTGAAATGTTATGGCTTTGCGCCAACGGGATTGACTACAGCCCGGTGGTGCCCACCTCGCTGGAGGTGTCCAAAAGCATCGGGCAGCAGAGGACATTGCCCCGGGATCTGCAGGGTTTTGACCGGATTAAGGTGGTAATGCTGGAGCTGTGTGAAACAGTGGCGCGGCGGGTGCGCCAGGGCAAATACGTTGGGCGGACGGTGGTATTAACCTTAAGGGATTCCCGGCTGGCTTTCCTGTCCAGATCACGCAGCATGGC
>NZ_FOOX01000022.1 GCF_900113335.1 Desulfotruncus arcticus DSM 17038 | reverse complement strand
GGAGTCACGATTAAATACTGACCCTAAGTCATTGGGGGAGCTGTTCTTCATAATGTGTGATGAGGTAAAGGAGCTTGACTATCAAACAGCCCTTACCCAATTGTTATCCATAATGAACTCTATCGTGATTGGTAATACGGTGGAATCTCAAGCAATATCTGTTGCCGAAAAAGTCGATATATGGTTACAACAATTGCCAACATATATAAGGAAAAAGATGTTACCTGCTGTTGCTAATGCGTCTTAAATTGTCAACATAAGCAATTAAGACTTGCTGGTTTCAGGTTGTGCCTAGCTTAAAGGGGTTTTTGGTTCTGTGAAAGTTGAGTAGACAAGATTGGTGATAATAGCAATTTATCTTCTGCCCATGCCGGGCGCATATAAAAAAACGCCCGTTTGCGGGCGTTTTTTTATTGGCAGGGGTAAAGTCAATTTTGGTCCTGTCACTTATTGCAGTGGTACTTGTGTCTAAACCTCCAGCAATACAATTGGCCGCCCCAGGCGGCCAACTGCTTGCAGAGCAATGGCCTTAACCCTGGAAACCATCCTTTTCCCCAGATCAGGGTCGTTAAACCGGTCAAGGATTTTCATTGTTAACAATATCCTCCCATAAACCGATCGTTTCCAGCGCCAGGCCGGTATTTATTTTTTCTATGGCATAACCCGCGTGCACCATTACATAATCTCCGGGCCGAACATCCGCCACCAACTGGATACCCACCTGTCGTTTTACACCCATGGTTTCAATCACTGCCATTTGCGCTGCCGGGTTAACTTCCACAACCTTACCGGGTACGCCCAAACACATTTAAAACACCTCTAATTCAGGAGTCGGTATCCGGCAGTCGGACATCCATACCGCTGCGCGGCAGCTGTTTAACCGACTGAACCATTTTTTCCAACCAACTTACCCACTTTTCCATGCCTGCACCGGTAGTGGCGGAAATTACAAATATTTCCGCCCCGGGGTTAATTTCCTGCAACTCTTGTATACACCCCGGCAAATCGAAATCTGTATAGGGCAATAAGTCCGCTTTATTAATCACCACTGCCCGGGCCTCTTTAAACAACCCGGGGTATTTGGCCGGTTTATCGCTGCCTTCCGGTACGCTGAGCAGCGCCACTTTACACGTTTCTCCCAGGTAAAAAGAAGCCGGGCAAACCAGATTGCCCACATTTTCAATAATAATTATGTCCAGGGCGTCCAGCACCAGATCATCCAAAGCCCTGGCCACCATTTCAGCATTGAGGTGACAGATGCCGCAGGTATTAATCTGTACAATGGACCGGGCATGCTCCGATAAACGCCGGGCGTCCCGGGATGTATATAAATCTCCCTCAATTATCCCGAAATTATATTTATGCTTGATCAAGCTCATGGTAACTTCCAGCAAGGTTGTCTTGCCCGCACCGGGGGAACTGATTATATTTAACGCCAGCAACCCGTTTTTTTCAAAAATATCCCGGTTGTGTTCACCCTTGACGTTGGTAACACTCAGCAAATCCTTGGCCAAGATAACCTTCAAAAAATTACCCCCTTACTCGCCTTCATAATAATCTATATGCAATTCCCTGCCCGCGAGAATATCCACATCACGTGCTCCACATACCGGACATCTATTGATAAAGAATGCATTGGAAAATTCATGACCGCAGTGAGTACACCGCAATAGTCCCTTTTTAATTTCCATGTCCAATTCAGCACTACTGCAAACGGTATCTGCGGCTAAGGCCTCGAAAGCAAAGGATAATACTTCCGGAAGAGCGCCATGAAATTCCCCCACAATTAGTTTTACCCTGGTAACCTTGCTAATGCGGTTTTGCTCCGCACTTTCCAATACTGTTTCCATCAGAGCGCTGATTAGTGAGAATTCATGCATGTGCAGCACGTCCTTCTATTGCATACATCCAAATTCACTTTACGCCTTGCTGCTCGACACGTCCGTTGATTTTTCGAGGGTAGGCCCGGGACGGCCTGTATCCATGGCCAAAGCCCTGTTGGGGCAAAGCTCAGCGCAGCGTCCGCAGTAGATACATGAATATGAATTAAAGACACGTTTGATGAGCAGATGCTCGCGATCCTCCTCCATATGAATGGCATTGGCGGGGCAGATATTGGCACAGATCCCGCAATACACACAACGCTTAGCATCGTAAGCGATCTCTCCGCGCCATTCCGGAAAGGGCGGGCGCTGCTCATAGGGGTAAGGTCTCGTCGCCGGGCGGGAGAAAAAGTTTTTAACCAACTGCATGCTCATTACAGGCACAGCCGATCACCTCCTTAATTAATCCTGCGGCATCAATTAACAGCAACAGCCGGCAGCCGCAGGCGCCGTTTAACGTTCGGTGCAGGCGATACACGGGTCTATGGACATAACGATAACCGGTACATCCGCCAATTCACAGCCCGGAAGCATCGCCAGCAAGGTCGGGATGTTGGCAAAGGTCGGCGTACGCACCTTCAGCCGTTCCAGGTAGACTGTACCATTACCCTTGACGTATTCAAAAAGTTCACCGCGGGGCTGCTCGACCCGGATCATGCCTTCTCCCCGGGGGAAGCCGTTAATTCTTACCGCCAGTTCGGTAGCGGGCAAATTGTCCAGCGCTTTAAAAGCCAAATCCAACGACTGGTGGATTTCGCGGGCCCGAACCATCATTCGGGCGAAACTGTCGCAGCCGTTCTCCACAACCGGTTCAAAACCCAGTTCACCGTATGCGCAATAATTAAGCATGCGGGCGTCGGATGCCCATCCGCTAGCCCGCAGGGTCGGGCCGAGAGCGCCAAGCTTCCAGGCGTCCTCCTTACCGAGGATCCCCTTGCCCGCCGTACGCTGCTTAACGGTGTAGTCCTTGGCGAAAACTCCGTAAATCGCATCGTACTCTTTTTTAAACTTGTTCAACATCCGGCGTACTTGGCCGGTCATCTCCCCGTTGATGTCTCTTCTAACCCCGCCGATAATGCAAGACGATTGGATGACGCGCTGCCCTGTTGTCATCTCCATCGTGTCCAGGATAATTTCCCTGGCTCTCCAGCACTGCATGAAAAGGCTCTCAAAGCCGAACGAGTCGGCCAGCAGACCCAACCAAAGCAGGTGACTGTGGATACGGGAAAGTTCACTCCAAAACACCCGCAAGTGCTGTGCCCGGGGCGGGGCTTTGGTCTTCATCAAGTTTTCCATTAGTTCGCAATAACAGAGCGCGTGAATAAAACTGCAAATTCCGCAAATCCTTTCACAAAGAAAAACGTTATTGACAAAGGGGGTCTTCTCCGCAGCCTTTTCAATACCGCGGTGCATATAACCGATTACCGGCAGAACCTCAACCACACGTTCATCCTCACAGGTTAATTGGAGCTGAATTGCTTCAGGAAGAACCGGGTGTTGAGGACCAAATGGAAAAGTAACCCTCCCCATGTGCAACCCTCCTTATTGTACCACCGGTAGTTGTTTAATCATTGGTGTCCGGGGGCTTTTTTCTCCAAGGAGCATTCGGCACTGGAAGTCAATGGCGATATCCGTGATTTTCAGCCCAAAGAACTCCTTCATTTCGTTTTCAATCAGTGCCGCACTCAGCTGCAGGGATGAGAGACTGGGCAGTTCCTCATCTTTGGCGACACGCACACGCAGGTTGAACAGTTCCAATTCCACCTGAAAGATGTAGATAACTTCAAAGGTCTCTCCCTCGTCGATACAAACAGCATTTGACAATCTGCCGCCCCTGATCAAGAGGTCCTTGGCCGAGTCCAGCAACTGGTTTTTTGCTATACTCCGGTTCTGCAACACTTTCCCTCCCTAAAAAAAGGTCGTCGGTAGCCGGTCGTCAGTCGCCGGAAACAGTGAATGGATTATCTCCGCCGCTGCTGCCGACCACTGAAGGCCGACTACTGACGTTTGCCCAGTTTATCTAAAGCAGCCACCACACCGTCAATGATAGCTTCCGGTCGCGCGGCGCAACCCCGAACGTAAACATCAACCGGAATAACCTTGTCAATTCCGCCAAGGGTGTTGTAACAATTGTGGAAAACGCCTCCACTACAGGCGCATGCGCCGACAGCCATCACCAGTTTGGGCTCAGGCATCTGCTCGAACAGGTTGCGCAAAACCTGTTCGTTCTTCCAGTTGACCGGGCCGGTCACAATCAACAGGTCGGCATGCTTGGGATTCCCGATGTTGAGTATACCGAAACGTTCAACGTCATAAAGCGGTGTCAGGCAGGCCAGCAGTTCAATGTCACAACCGTTGCAGCCGCCCGTGCAGTAATGCAGAATCCAAGGTGACTTAACGCGCGATGTATTAACGATGCCCATCAACGAGCACTCTCCTTTCCCCGCACAATACGGGCACGGCTTGCCGTGCCCCAACGGCTACGCCAGCCACTGCAGCAATGCCATGTTGAGCATGATAAAGCCGACACCCAGCCCCCAGCTAACCGCCACCATCCAGGACCAGCGCAGCCGGGCGGCAAGATTGTCGATGAACAGCTCCAGCAGAAAGGCCGCCAGCGCCACAGCAATGCCGATCCACAGCGGCTGGGCCCAGAACAGCGCAATGAAGGCGAGGATCAAAATTAATTCATACCAGTGCGCCAAATGGATAAGCGCCAGATACGGCCCGGCATACTCCGTATAAACCCCGCGTACCAGTTCCTGGTGCGCGTGCTCGGAGGCGGCAATGTCAAAAGGTGATTTCCGCATCTTGATGCCAAGTGCAATGGTCACGGCGACAAATACCAAAGGCAATGCGGGAAGCAAAGGGTTTTCAAATCCCAGGATGCCCTCAACCGTAAAGGTCTTGGCCTGCAGCGCAATAGCCACCGCCGTAAGCAGCAGGATCGGTTCGTAGGACAGCATCTGGATCAGCTCACGCTGGGCCCCGAAATGGGAGTACGGCGAGCGCACCGACAGGGCGCCGTAAGCCAAAGCCCCCCCGGCAAAGGCCAGCATCAGGAAGATTACCACCAGGTCCTGACCGAGGAAAAACAGGGTAAAGGCGGTCATCGTAAGCAGTAAGTAACTCCACGCCCAAATCATATTGCCGCGTGTGGTAACAACTTTAGCCTTATTGGCCAGTTTGAAAAAATCATAAAATGGCTGCAACAGCGGCGGTCCCATCCGCCCCTGCAAACGAGCCGTAATTTTACGGTCAATACCGACCAGCAAACCGCCGATCAGGGGAGCAAAAACCAACGCCAGTACGGCTGCGAAAAGATTGTTCCAGATCACAAAATCACCCCCACCAACAATGCCGCCAGGCCGACCAGAGCCGCCCAATTGCAGAACGGGGTCAGTTTTTCCTCACCAAAGGCGGTCTTCCAGTAGGTACCACCAACGCTTACGGTTACGGGAGCCTCGGCGACCGATTTGAATTGAGCATCATCATCATCCACGTTGATGCCGCAGAGATAGGCCGGCGATCTTTGTTCCTTTGAAGGGCCTTTGATCAAAAGCGCCGGGAGCAGTACGGCAATCCCCAGTGCAATGAACAGTACCCAGGGAGTAAAAGAACCATTTTGGGCCAACAGGTTCCATCCGGTCAGATCAAAGGGCCGGCCGTACCCCATTCCGACCTGGGCCGGCAAGACCAGCCATTGCATCAATGGCGCCACCAGAATACTCAAGCCCACGGCAACCGCCACCAGGGTTAAAATGCCGGCATAGGCCAGGAACGGCTTATCCTCCCGTACTTCAGCCGGCACTCGCGTAGTCAGCCGGCCGATCCATTTGGCCCAGAAGACGAGTGTGGCCGCACTACCGACGGCCAGGAAGGCGGTAACGATAATAAACCAGCCGGCCTGTGCACCGGCCGCTTCAATGGCGGCCCACTTCGAAAAGGCCACGCCGAAAGGCAGGAACAACATCGACAGCATCCCGACCACCATCGACGTGGCGAGCAACGGCGAGCGGAAGCCAAGCCCCTCCATATCCTCGATGTTCCGGCTGCCGATTTGTTGTTCAACCATACCGACGGCCATGAACAACGCTCCTTTGGATACGGCGTGGAAAACAATCAACGCCAGGGCCGCGGCCATCGCCAGGTCGGTGTTGATACCGGCGCAGCAAATGATCAGCCCTAAATTGGCAATGGTGGAGTAAGCAAGTATACGCTTTGATATAGGCTGGCTAACCGCCAGGATGGAGGTCAGCATGAAAACCAGCCCGCCAAACAGGGCCACCGTCACGGATAAGGTGGTTCCCGCGTAAGCGGGTGCCAGGCGGAGCACAAGATACACGCCGGCCTTAACCATGGTGCTGGAATGCAGCAGTGCGGAAACCGGAGTGGGTGCGACCATGGCGCCCAGGAGCCAGCTCTGAAACGGCACCTGCGCCGCCTTGGTAAAGCCCGTGAAACACAATAGGGCCAGGGCCGGAAGCGCAACCGGGGCAACCGCACCGCTGCCGATCAGCGTTTGTATGGACAGCGAGCCGGTTAATTGGTAAACAAAGCCCGTTCCAACGACCAGCGTAATGGCTCCCAGTAGGTTCATCCACAAAGCCCTTAAGGCGTTTTCTTTGGCCTCACCGGTGAGGTCGTGTCTGATCAGCTGGAAGCAGCAGAGCGTGGTGAGTTCCCAAAAGAAATACAGCCAGAGCAGGTTATCGGCAAATACCAAACCGTTCATAACCCCCAAAAAACCTACCAGGTAGAGGAAAAATTGAGGTTGCCGGCTTTTTTCCCGATGCAGGTGAGCCTCATGTCTCGGCATGTAGTCCAGCGCGTATAGAACAATAATTGAGCCGACAATACAGATCACCAGGCACATCAGGCTGGCAAGCATGTCGATGTAAAACACTTGCCCGGCAGCGTCGTGTGTGCCCGGCCAGGCGAATTTCAGCACACCCAGCCCCACGGCCGCAATAACGGCCAGCAAGGTGACCAGGTTGTGGCGTGCTGTTACACCGACGTAAACAAAATAAGCAATCACCGCAAAATCTAAAACCGTTAAAACGGTATCCCATTGCCCGGGTAAGACCAGCGCAACCGGTCCCCCCGAGGCTACCGTTACCGTCAGCCAGACCGCCGCCACCGCGAGGATTAATGATACGGGAAGCAATAATGCTTTACGTACCGGCACAGGCAGCGGGGCCAGGCCCAGCAAACCGGCGGCAATGGGCAGGATGACCAGGATCCATACCAGGTTCTCGGCGTTAGCCATTTTTGCACCTCCCACAAGGCCAGTAACTTTCAAGGTTTAGTCCTCTGCCGGCTGACGAAGCGTCGGCGCTATAACGCTCCGCCAGCCATAGAGGGGTCTATTGTAACATGGAGGTTGAGTTGCCTAAACTTATAACAAAACTTGACTGCCAGCGCCCAACAATCATCAGGTAAAAGATTTTGTATCTTCACTAGTGACCACGTGCCGCACCTATTTTACTTTTCTCCGTAATAAGGTCGGCGAAACTTTCAAGTTTGCCGGCTTCCTTGTTGTGCTCGTCAAGCTCCCGCTGCACCTGTTTAAAGTAAGGCAGGCGGGGACGCAAGTGCCCGAAGAGAATCCTGCAAATGATATAGGCCGCCAGGAATACAACCACGTAATTGGCTTCCCAACCGGTAAACGGAATAGGAAAACCGATCCCGATAAACCGCGTCTGCATCCATCCAAGGGCGAAGAATACCGGCCAGAGGCAAGCAGCGGAAAGGGCGATCGCATTGAAAAACACCCGGCCGAAAGCATCATTGGCCTCCTTGTTGCTGCTTTTGTACTTTTCCCTGTTTCCCGATTTGAGGGCGCCAAGCGAACGGTTATGCATTGACACCATTTTGGAGTTCAAGACCTTAAGGTGTTCTCTGTTGACGCGATATGCGATTGAAATGGTAAACTCACCCAGCACAACCGTAAGGAACGCGATAAGAAACGTCCCGGCAAAGAAATCAATAACCGGATACCCCGTGATTCTATAGAGGGCAATGAACACGGGATCCAGCGCACTCCATAACCCCACGGTCCTCACCCCCTGATCTCGGTAAAGGGTAGAGCCCGACCGGCAGGCCCCACCCTCGTATCACTTGTTTTCTCCCATAGCTTACATCGGAACCCAGGCCTGCCCGAAGAACCCCTTGCTGAAGTAACCGATGCCTACATAGACGGCCAGGAGAACAAATAGGCGCTTGAGCCAGATATCCGGAATATATTTCTGCGTCCGCGGTCCGATCATCGAACCGACGAAAACACCGACCAGTTCAACACCGATCAGGGACCAGTAAATACCGGCGCCGGCAAGGCTAATGTACGACGTAATACTCGTAACCATACTGATGAACACGGTCAGCGCCGAGGTTCCGGCTACGATGAACATCGGCAGGCCGACGATGCTGGTCATAAACGGCACATATAAAAAGCCGCCGCCTACGCCCAGGAATGACGAGAGCGCGGCGATGACAATACCCCCGAGGAAAGCCCAGACGGCGTTAAACTTGAATTCCACCCCGGCGAAGGTAAAATGGACGACGGGTAATCCACCCTTCGTCACTCTAACTCCACTCGCTTGAGTTCCCTTTTCCTTGACACCGGCTTCAAAAGCCTGTGCGGCAGCCTTGGCGGATTTCTTGCCGGCCTGACCTCTGGGAGTCGTTTCATAAAACAGAAAGCAGCCAACCAGTAATACAAAAAGGCCGAACCAGCCCTGATATTGGTTGAAGCTAACCTTACCACCGGTTAGCCAGGGAATGGCAATAGCGCTTAGGATTGATCCCAGGCCCAGGGCCAGACCAAGCGGCCACACCAAACGCCCCATGCGGTAGAAATTAATACTGGAGACAAATGCTGAAAGACCAACCAGGAACTGGTTGGAAACTCTGATGCTGTCGGTGAGCAATTTGTTTACCGTCGGTGCAGTATCCTTAAAAGTTTTAGCATAAGGACCCAAGCCAAAAACCGTCATATGACCTACGCCGGCCATAATACCACCAAATGCACCAACAGTGGAAAAGATCCAACCTACCCAGATGGCCCACAAAAAGGCCAGGATGAGGTTGACCTGCGGGGCTCCCGGAATGCCCAGAAAACCTTTGGCGGCACCGGGATCAATTTGCCCCTGGCCGGTTCCTACCGGCACTTCCTGGATGGCCTGGCCCAGTTTTCCCGGCAGGTCAAGGTCACCGACAGTCGCCGCGGCAGGGTTTGCCCCGACACCGCCGGCCCCTGCCAGCAGGCACGCCAGGAAGGTCAACAGGAACAGAACCGTTCCTGTCTGCAACAACCGTCCCTTTTTCAAAGAATATTCCTCCTCTTCCCCTTAATTACTGAAGTATAAATCCAAATAACCGGCCTTTAATGCGCTGGTATCCCACCCCCCTTAAACACAATTTGCAGCACCCGGCAGTAATACAGCTTTTACTGCCACAGCAGCTTTACGCAATCGCGCCCCGTTCCACATCATCCAGATCATGCCCTGGCGGTTCGCAGTCCTTATAGCGCTCGGCGACCTCGTAAGGACGCGGATCGTGGTAATCCACATCCATGGCCCGGGAACCCGAATACAGGGCCGCCAGGGTATTATGCCCCAGCACCCGGTCTTTGGGCGCAAAAGTAGTTGTTGGCGGCAGCGTGAAGCCCTCAAAGGTCATATCATGACCAAGACAAATACCAATTTGGACGGATAAATCCACCTTCAGAGCATTATCAATTTTGGCCTGTCCAACGGGATTGCAGGCGGATTCAAACTTGGCGCCGGGGTTGATGTAGGGGGTGTTCTGTTCGTTCTTATCGATGCCGCTCGTCTTACAGCAGACGGAATAGACGAGAAAATATTGTGAGAGGATATCGGAAAGCATTCTTGATTCCTCGAAAAGACCGTTGCAAAATCCCAAACTGATGGATTTAAAACCCGCCCGCTGACCAAACAGGATTAGTTCCTGCAGGCGCGTTCTCCGTACCTGCCCGGGTTTGGGCAAGCCTTTACCCTGCAGGTATTTTTTACGCTGGTAACTGGTATTGACAACCGTCAGCGGGTGATGCCCGAGCACCCAGTCCGGTACCGCGAAGTTGGTGACAGGGACTCTGCTGTGACGGTTGAAGAGGATATCCTGCTCTATACAAAGGCCCATAGAAACATGCATGGGCGCATCATAAGCGTTGAGCTCGTCAACTTTGGTCCGGTCAGCACGGGCATACAGATCAAACCGCCTGTCCGGGTCGTGAAGCAGCTCTCCACCGCTACCCAGGCAGTGGTCACAACACACCGTTTTGACCTCAAAATACGGCGCCAGGGCATCCGCCATTAATTGAGCCTCCCGGTGCATTCCCGCACAGTAAACCAAACCCAGTTGTTTGTACCGCATCATCAGACTGATGAAGATCAGTTCTTGCAACCGGGTCAAGTTGTTGCCGTACACGTGCTGCAAAAAGGCGCTATAAGTAACAAACGGGCGAACGGTGGGATCCTTGTACTCCGGAAGCTCCAACGTTCCCCCGTGACAATCACGCCCTTCTTTGCTGCAGGCCATCTTGAGGTCACAGTATGCACATTTCATAAAGAGATTCCTCCTCCGCATTCCGAATTAGTTCCGCCGGCATAAAACATGACAGTTAACTCAATACCAACGAATTGAAAGCTCGCTGCAGATAAACGCAACAAGCTTTAAGCATATGATTGTTTAATTATTAAGAAATCATTAAAATTATAGAATTGTACAGAAAAATTTGCAGCCTTGCGGAAGACCTTTTTATTGTCAAACTAAAAGCACATCCAAGGTCGGATTGAGGACGGATAAAGTAGCGGCCAAACAGCACGAAAAATGTCGGCTGGCCGACATTTTTCGTGCGAAGGTTTGAGCCTATGGAGAGTATAGAATGAATTATGTACTTTTTTGAGGAAATAAATCGCACCATTGCACCAATGTGGCAGGAAACCCCGTAAACAAGATAGAATGTAAGAATATTATAGAATATTTAGTTGTTTTAGGATACTTGGCTAGGAGGTTACATAAATGCCTGAGAATGCCTCTAAAGAACCGGATGATGCTTTAATCGTCAACGAGCATGAACGCCAAATTATCCGCAGGACCGGTACTGCAGTACACTATCCCAAGGGCCAAATCATCTTTTCGGCGAACGAGCAAGCGGACCGGGTATATCTTGTAGAAAAAGGACATGTTAAAATTTACCGGTTGAGCCCGGACGGTCGTGAAGTGATGGTGGGAATCATCCGCAATCCCAGCGAAATTATGGGACTTGCCGAAACCCTGTATCATGGCAAGCGGACCTGCTTTGCCGGAGCGATCAGTGATGTTGACATGGTCATCCTAACCAAGAACCAGTTCATTGATATTATAGATACTGAACACCGCTTGGCATTGAAGGTAGCTTCCCTGCTGGGCGCAAGGATGCGTGCCGCCGAGACCATGGTTTACGACCTAATGTGTTTGCAGGCTCCGGGAAGACTGGCGCTATTGCTGCTAAGGATCAGTGAGCGGTGTGGAATCAAGACATCTGAGGGGATCAAGATCAAGCTGCAACTGACCCATAGCGATATCGCTTCAATGATCGGGTCAACCAGGCAGACAGTGACCTCAATCATGAATACGTTTCGCAGTCATCAATGTATTGATGTACAGGGCCGTGAGATCGTGATCAAGGATCCCGAGAAACTAGCCGAATGGGTAGCCTAAAATTCCGGTTCTCTTGCAGCCAGGCCAAGAAAGCGCCTAAAAGCCCGACTTTGATATAACATGTTGATAATAATGATGTACTATGTTAAGATAACTTTAACTTTAAGAAATGGAGGTTTTCCTTGTGGCATCTATCAGACTTCGATTCCAAACTTTGAGCCGTTAATTGAATACGTTCAAAGGCTCTGCTTGCCTGCAGGGTAAATGGGATTGGTCTGTCTATTTTTAGGGAAACCTTTATTTTACGATTATGTGAAAAAAGAGGGACAGTTCTACCCTCTTTTTGTTGTCTTTAAAATTTATTGTCTTTAAAAATAGAAATTATCATTTGGGAAAGTAATACGGTTTACTTATCCATCAAGATTCATGTCAGTTCCTTGATTTAACAAGGTGCTGTTCAGGCTTTCTCAGATTTCTTTAGATGGTCCTTATCCATTTACTCTTAAACACAGGCAGGTAGCCTGTGTTTTTTTGTTATTAAAATAGCAGGCTTATGCAATAACCATTGCAAATGAACATAGAAAAGGACGCGAATAAGATGAGACTAACTGATAAATATGTAATAGAAGCAGATAAGAAAACCAATTGGCAAAAGAGCATTATTCTATTTTTGGGCAGCCAGAGCATATCGCTCTTTGGATCGTCCCTGGTTCAATATGCCATTATGTGGTATATCACATTAACCACGCAATCGGGTGTCATGATGACCATATCTATCATTTGCGGCTTCGTGCCAACCTTTATCCTATCACCGGTTGCGGGGGTATGGGCTGACCGCTACAACCGGAAAGCGCTAATCATTCTGTCAGATTCATTGATAGCGATTTCAACGCTGATATTAGCCATCCTGTTTTTAATCGGATACGATGCGCTCTGGCTGCTATTTGTGATGTCAGCTGTCCGCGCTATCGGAACAGGCATTCAAACTCCGGCGGTCGGGGCCATTCTTCCCCAGCTTGTGCCGGAGGATAAGCTTACCAAGGTTAACGGAACAAACGGAAGTATTCAAGCCCTCGTAATGCTCGTGTCTCCCATGGTCAGCGGCGCACTTCTTACAATGGCCTCAATCGAAACCATCTTCTTTATCGATGTGATTACCGCAGCCATAGCGATCATTATATTATTTGTATTTTTGGATATTCCGGTTCACGCGAAAGCATTGCAAAAGCAGACAACCAGCTATTTCAGCGATTTGCAACAAGGCTTAACCTATATCAAAAATCACGACTTTGTTAAACAGTTTTTTGTGTTTTTCGCATTTTTCTTTGTTCTGGTTGCACCTGCCGCCTTTCTAACACCGCTGCAGATTACGCGCAGCTTCGGTGACGATGTTTGGCGTTTAACGGCCAATGAAATTGCCTACTCTCTGGGTATGATACTCGGTGGAATCATCATGGCTTCTTGGGGCGGTTTTAAAAACAAAATTCATACCATGACAATATCGAGTTTTATTATCGGCGCCTGTACCTTCGCGCTTGGGTTTGTTCCTGTTTTTTGGCTTTATTTAATTTTCATGGGTTTGATCGGTGTTGCAATGCCTTTCTTTAATACCCCTTCTACGGTCTTGTTACAGGAGAAAGTTGAGGGGGATTATCTGGGAAGAGTATTTGGTGTATTAGGAATGATAGCAACCTCGATGATGCCGCTGGGGATGCTAGTTTTTGGACCAATTTCCGACATTATTAAAATAGAATGGCTGCTTATGGGCACCGGATTTCTGTTGTTTATTCAGGGATTTTTCTTGCTGGGCAGCAAAGTGTTAATTGAAGCGGGAAAGCCTGAAGCAGTTCTTCATAAGCTGCGAAATCAGGGGGGCAGGCAGCACCCTGATACAGGGGGACACTAAAGTAAAATTAAAACGGCCGGGAGGTCCTATGCGGATCGCCCGGCTTTTGGTATAACTCCGGGTGGGCGGGCAGATCTAAAATCCGGTTAAGGCAGACCCGCCACATGCAGTCTCCGTACTTTTGGCCGTCTCAGACCGGTAAGCAGCATGCCTAATATAACCATGAATCCGCCAACCCACTGCTGCCACCCAGGCTACTCACCCAGCACGATAACCGCAAGAATCAGCGAGGTGAAAGGCATCAAACCGGTAAACGCCGCCGCAGTCAGACTTTGCGTAACCAAATGACCGAGGGCCGCTTAAAGCACAGGCGCTGTATCTATTGGCAAGAGCTGCTGTCAGTATACGGGAAAACAGTGAATTCCGCTATTGCGGCCCCCCGGTGGCCCCTCTTTATACGATGGACTCGCAAAGGGTTATTTATGTTGTTCTCACTTAAGTGTCAGTAGTTTACCGCAATATGTCATAAATTGGTTTTGGTGCCTATCAGAATTATAGGCCCAACAGTTATATAGACAGACTTAAACACCTTTCTGCAATAAACTGCTACCTGGCAATTAGATTAAAAAAATAAATAGTTTAAGCAACACTCACGGCTTGGTTCCGAAATTCAATCGGAGCCAGGCCGTTTAGTTTTTGCCTGGTAACGTTCGCAGTTTTAATGCTCATAATTAATAAAACCAAATGATTTCGTAAATCCTGTAGAAACTAGCTTCAAGAAAATTTTAGCAGCGTCTTCTTCTGAATATACATCCTGATTGATCCACCACTTTATAATTCTCATGAAAACCGAGGACACAGAACTGGCTAAAAGATCTTGGGGTATTTCTGTGAAGGCCTTAGCCGGATTTGAGTCAATTAATTTATAGATAATTTTTATCTGTAAGAGCCGTTCTATCTGCATGGTAAGTTCATAGCTTGAACTGCAGTTAAAGAGAATTCTAAATAACCTTCTATTTTCGGCGACATTATGCAGAATCGTCTGGATTTCCCTTTTTAAATCAATAGAGAAAAGAGCATTGTCAAAATCCAGTTTTTCATACTGTAAATTTTGCATAAGCAGATCCAGGGTATCCTTGACTATTTCATCAAAGAGAACAGCTTTGCTTTCATAGTGACAATAAAAGGTTTTCCGGTTGATCATGGCCTGTTTTGCAATGATTTTAGGGACATTCAATGCACAGTTTCAGCTTAACATTTTTGAAGGTAAAAATATGCTTCCTCAAGCAGCAAAACAGGCCATGTCTGCTTTTTCCTTTAAAGACCGGACTTTATATGACCCGCAACTAAGTTATATGTGTTATGTAACGTATGTTGCCACTCTTTTGATAATTCAATTTTTCTATCTAATTATTTATCTCCTACCAGCTCTTATTGAAGAGAAAAAATTTTTGGCCAACTATAAAATCAGCTTGAAAGTGCTTATACTAAGAGGCAAGTCTCTACTGGTGCGGATCGGAACCATGTGGATCACGATCTGTATTTCTAGTTTCACCGGTTTATGCTTGTGCGGCAGAATTTACAGTTTACCGGTCAGGGGTAATATTCTGGCTTATTTTATTCTGATGATAATATTTTTATTGGCCCTAACGGTTATGGGCTTGGTACTTATATCTTTTCTGAATAAACAAAACTACACCTACTTTGTAGAATTTTATTCTATTATTTATACACTTTTTATTCTTACTTCGGGCGCTACTTGGCCGGAATACATGATGCCGGCAGGTTTTTCCCAGGTTGTGAAATGCATCTGGCCGTATATCCATGTGGCAAATGCCTGGAAATATTTAAGTTTAAAAGAGATTGGCTGGGATATATTATGGCCCTACATCAGGAATGGCCTCTTATTTTCCATTGCGTGGCTGGTGATTGCAATTTTCCTGCATACATTTAAAATATACCGTAAGCAGAAAAATACTTTGGCTAACTAAAAAGGGTAGACTTCTAAGACGGATAATGCCAACTTTTTTACTGACACTTTATGTGAGAATTATCGGTTTTACTCCTCGTAATGCTCGTATCTCCCATGGTCAGCGGCGCACTTCTTACAATGGCCTCAATCGAAACCATTTTCTTTATCGATGTGTTTACCGCAGCCATAGCGATCATTGCGTTATTTGTATTTTTGGATGTTCCGGTTCACGCAAAAGCACTGCAAAAGCAAACAACCAGCTATTTCAGCGATTTGCAACAAGGCTTAATCTATATCAAAAATCATGACTTTATTAAGCAGTTTTTTGTGTTTTTCGCATTTTTCTTTGTTCTGGTTGCACCTGCCGCCTTTCTAACACCGCTGCTGAGCCACTAAAGTAAAATTAAAACAGCCGGGAGGTCCCATGCGGATCGCCCGGCTGTTTTCTTTTTTCAAAAGTAATACAAGAAACATCTGACCTTAGCCGTTAGGCGGCTGTAAAACATATTATTCGATATGGTAATCCTTCGTGCCCGAAAGCATCCGGTATAACCGGAATATTCCTGCCGGCGTGAGAGCGGGTGACCATAGCCCATAACACTCAAAAAATAATTTTATGCCGTAAACCGACTATGATATAATGCTATTAAAGACACGTTTGGGAGTGATATTAATATGCACATGGTAAGCATCACCGAAATTAGGAGGAACGCCAAAGCCGTATTGGCAAACCTGATAAAAACCAAAAAACCTATAGCCATCTTGCAAAGGTCAAAACCTGTTGCTTATATTATTGATGCCGAGAGTTTCATTAAAATGCAGCAACAAGAAATAAGTGGATTTGCTGAAAGTCGAAAAAAGAGTTTAGCGAATATCTTACAATTAAAAGAACGGGTAACCAAAAAGAGCGGTATTCAAGAGGATTCTGTCAAGTTGATTCGGGACTTACGAGAGGGTATTAACCGATATGAGTGAATACATTTGTATTGACACCTCGGTATTTATCAAGTTGTTTTTTGAGGAAGAGGACAGCTTTAAGGCAAAGGTTTTGATGCAAAAGGTCATTGAAGACAACCAAATTATAGTTCTGCCGTCTTTTGCCTGGGCTGAAATGGGGAGTATCTTCAGAAAAAAGATCAGAACAAAGCAGGTTAACCTTCAGGACGCCAGTGAAATGTGGAACAGCTTTACGAGTTTCCCCGGCATAGAGTACGTAAATGAAGTTTCTATTATGGACCGGGCCTGGAAAATCAGTTGTTATTATGACTTACCCACCCTGTATGATGCTGCTTTTTTAGCTGTCGTGGAAGAAATTAGAGATAGAACTGGTCAATCATGCGAGTTCTGGACAGCAGATGAACGATTAATCAATTCCTTGCAAGGGAAAAAAGAGTACGTTAGCTTTTTAAATGAGTTATAGCTTTGCAACAGCTTTACTCCTATTCCCGCCCCACCCGTTGAATAATAAAAAAATACCACTGAAAAATCAAAGCTCGTATCACGGAATACGCTAAAATTAGCTAAATTTTAGATGATAATAGACCGCTACCGCCTGAGGTAGTTGAAAACCTGAGAGAATATTTTTTGGTGGATTGGACTTACAACAGCAACGCCATCGAGGGTAATACCTTAACGTTGCTTGAAACTAAAGTTGTACCAAAATAATAATAGTATCAAAACCAAGTATTGGCTCGTCTGTTAGATAAATGGTTGTTGGTCCATCAGCACCGCCTATAATGCAAACACTTGCGCCTATTGGTAATAGTATCTTGGCAATAATAAATAGAAATACAAAAATAGCTACAAACGATACAAAATGTTTAGTAAAAGTCCAACGAAACTTCCTCCTCAAAAATCTGATTAACACCCAATCAAGGCTCACAAGCCAAATATTAACATTAATAATCCACTCACCGTGAAATAGTATTTGTTTAAAAAACATATTTTTCTTTTTCCATAATATATTTACAACTCCTGCATTGCAAACTAAAAAAGATATATAGTGCCATCTCCTTGATTATATTTCAAGGGATGGCTTTTCTACTTTTCTTGCCAATATTCCTGTTTTATGCAACTTTTGATTTGCCGCCTTCGGCGGTGATTCACTGACCGCCAATTGCCGTGCGTCACCACACCTGATGAATTGGGTGGCAGGCTGTTCCTCCGTATCCCCAAAAAATACACCCAGCCTTCTTTTACGTATTGTCTAGGCAGATAAAATATGCTTTTAAAAGTTTAACTTTAATAAAAATATTTTATTATCACTATAAATATTTTTTGATACAATAAAAAGGTATTAATGAGAAAGGCGGTTAGTATGCCCATTGGTCAATCAAATTGTTATTGTCGCCCATTGTCTGCTTAATTATCATTCAAAAATTCTAGACTCGGGTGTAACAAATGAAACCGGTAAAGTTATTATCCCACCACTGTTGGCAAGAGGTTGCGGCATATTTCAGCTGCCCTGTCCCGAATTCACCCACGGCGGGCTGAAGCGCTGGGGCCAAAGCCGCAGCCAGTATAACAATCCTTTTTTTATCAGCCATTGCAGCAAGCTGACCGGAGAAGTAATCAACCAGTTGGCAGAATATCTTCGCTGCGGCTATATGGTGGGGCCGGTTCTTGGTATTAACGGGAGCCCCTCCTGCGGTATTGACTTTAGTTTTGATGGCGCGTGGGGAGGTGAGGTAGGCAGTGCTTTAAAAATTGCCCCCAAAGGGACATTAACTTGTGTCCAGCAGCCAGGCGTATTTATGGAAGTTTTCAAGCAGACAACAGCCAAAAGAAAAATTAAACTCAAATGGCTGGGTGTTGATGAAAACGACCTGAAAATGAGTCTGGAAAAAATTTTAAACGGCATTGATTATCCAAAGGAGGCAAATTATTAGTGAATAACCGTGTTGTCGTAACCATAATTCCAGTTGGTATCGGCATTAATATCATTGGCGGTTTGCTGGCCCAAACCTTAAAATTACCCATTTTCCTGGACAGTATTGGAACAATACTAAGCGCCGTTATGCTTGGCCCCTGGCTCGGAGCATTAACCGGGCTTCTCAGCAACGTGATTCAAGGGCTGTTTACCGATCCCATCAACATTCCCTTTGGTATTGTTAACGCAGTAATTGGTTTGGTGGTGGGCTATTTAGCTTTAAAACGCGGCTTTGAGGATTACGTCACTCCGCTGCTGGCCGGTCTCATTTTAGCTATCCTGGCTCCGATTATCGGCACACCTATCGCAGTTTATCTTTTTGGCGGCGTTACCGGCGGTGGAATAGACCTGCTATATGCTTTATTGCTTAATTCAGGCAATGAGATTTTCACCAGCGCTTTTCTGGCCCGCGTACCCGCAAACCTTGTAGACAAGCTGATTAGCGCCTATTTGATCATGGTGATAATACGCAAGCTGCCGGAAAATATGAAGGGCTATGGCGCCAAAATAAAAAGCGGTCAAGAAATTGCAGCTTAACCTCCCAAAGGGCGGGCGAATACCTGGAGTAAGACCCGGACCAACTGCTAGAATTGGCTTAAGCCAGGTCAACGCAGGCGCCAAATGCATCAACAGCTTGCTCATTATAGCCTCACTGCTGTTCATTGGTGATTGGAGGCAATTACTTGCCAACCTGGCCTTTCTGCTTGTCCTGTCGGCTCTGGCCGGTGTTGGCAGGCCAATGCTGCACAAAATTAAGCCTTTCCTGTTTATTTGTTTGATTATGCTTATAATTCACTCTATGTTTAACCCGCACAACAGCACTTATTTTTACTTTGTGGGCCTGGAGGGATTAACTTACGGCGCTACTACCGCCCTGCGCCTTCTATGTATCATAGCCGCCGCCAACTTTTTACTCCTCACCACGGAAACCGCCGGGCTGGTCAAATGGATTGAAAGTATCAACCCGGCTTTGGGCACCGTTTTGGGGCTTGTATTATCTGTTTTACCCTATATGCAGAATCAGCTGTCAACAACCTGGGAAGTACAATCCGCCAGGGGGTTGAGGCATGAAAGTTATCTTGATCGCTTTCGGGCTTACATCGCCGTAATCGTGCCGGTAATTGTAAAATCAATCATCCGGGCGCAATTTATGGCCCAGCTGCTTTATTTAAGAGGACACGAATTTAAAACCGGGCCCGGTTTTAAAATGCAACGGCGGGATTGGCTGTTTACCGGCTGCGGGATGGCTTATTTCATTACCAACCTTGTAATTTCAATAAATATCAGCTAGGCGGGTGAATGGATGTGGGCATTAGTATTAAAGCACTGAGTTTTCAACACAGTAATGCTTCATTTAAGGTTCTAAATGATATCAATTTGAAAGCTCGCACCGGAGAGCTTCTTTTTGTTATTGGGAAAAACGGCAGTGGAAAATCAACTCTTTTATCCTGCATCGCCGGGCTGGTGCCCGATTTTATCCCAGGTGAAATGAGCGGTGCAATTAACATCTACAATAAGACCGGTTATGCGAACAGTAAGCGTACGCCCGTAGGCATGGCCATACAGGATTCGGACACCTATCTTTTTGAAGAAGTTGACCAGGAATTGATCTACCCCGTTATCAACAGCGGTGTATCCCCCAGCGGCGGGTTAGCGAAATAGCCAGTCTGCTGGATATGGAGCACCTGCTCAAACGGGCCATGTCCACCTTATCCGGAGGCGAAAAACAAAAAATTTCCATCGCGGCTGCGCTGGCAACCAATGCCCCGGCTTTATTGTTGGATGAGCCTATTGAACAGCTTGACCCCGACGCCGCCCACAAAGTATTTTCCAGGCTAAAGGAAATGGCGCGGCAAGGGAAAACTATTATCGTGGCAGCCAGAAACCGGGATTATGCCAACCTTTACGCGGACAGCATTTACAGCCTGGAGCGCGGCCGGCTGGAACCGGTGCAAATTGATCCCCAATTAGTTACGAATTATAATAGCGCGACTATTGCCGGGGCTTGGAGCAATACCCACGGTGCTAGCCGCAAACAGCACCATGATGTTTCCCGGAGCCAACCTGTGGTCAAATTCGAACATTTATCACATTCCTTCCAAAGCGGATGCGGCATTGAAGATATTTCCCTGACCGTTGAAAGAGGACAGGTTACAGCGATAATGGGGCCCAACGGGGCAGGCAAATCGACTTTAATCAAACACTGCATCAGCTTATTAAAGCCTCGGGAAGGCAGTGTTTATGTTTTTAGCGAAAATACCATCGAGCAGCCGGCCTGGAAATTGGCCCAAAGGGTCGGCATTCTGTTTCAAAACCCCGACGACCAAATATTTAACGAGCGTGTGGATAAGGAAGTAGCCTGGAGCCTTAGGGCCAGGGGAATGACCTGGAACCAGGCGCTGGCCGAGGCCGAAAGGGTTTTATCCGCTATGCGGCTGGAGCATTTAAGCGCCAGACACCCTCACTCGCTGACGCGCTCACAGCGCCAGCTGATTGCACTTGCCTCGGTTCTGGCAACCGGGCCCGAGCTGATTATTCTGGATGAACCCAGTAAAGCGCTGGATGCCGAGGGCGTACAGCGGGTAATGTCCATTATCCTTGGATATGCCAAACCCTGTGGAGCTGTTATCATAGTTTGTCACGACCCGGCGCTGGTGTGGGCCTATGCCGATAACACAGCAGTTTTAAAAAACGGCAGATTAATTGCAGCCGGCAAAACCAGGAGCTTATTGCTTGATATTGATATTATGGAAAGGGCCGGGCTGGCAAGTCATCCCTTTATTTCGATGTTTTTAAATAAAAAACAGTAATACGCATCCGGTGGTCAGATGCAGTTTCCGTACTTTTGGCCGCCTCAGACCGGTAAGCAGCATACCTAATATAACCATGAATCCGCCAACCCACTGCTGCCACCCGGGCTGCTCACCCAGTACAATAACCGCAAGAATCAGCGAGGTGAAAGGCATCAAACCGGTAAACGCCGCAGCAGTTGACGCTTCACAGCGTTTTATTCCCGCGTACCAGAAAATAAAAGCCAGGGCGGTTACAAACACGCCATACCAGACTAATGCCAGCCATTTGACGGTGTCAAGCGACATCAGCGACGAAACCGGATGCTCCGCCAGCGCAGGCCCGAGACAGAACAGTAAAGCAATCCCGGCGACCAATGTTGTCTGGACTATGGGGTCGAATGCCTGCGCCTGGCTTTTGGCAGCTTTTATACTGCTTATACGCGAAAGTATATTAAACAGCGACTCACACAGTGCGGCGCAAATCACCAGCAGGTTACCAAAGAAATGTTCCATGGAAAATCCGTTACCCATGAGTAAAGCCCCCTGTATCATCATAATACCTGTAATGGTGCTGATTAAGCCCAGCATACGCGTTTTATACAGCGGTTCTTTCAGCCAAAGTATGGCCATCAGCGCAGTTGCAGCCGGTGTCACCCCGGTTAGGATACCTGCCTCACCCGCGCTGGTGTGTATCAGCCCCAACAGTAAAAACATTCTAAACAAAAAAATGCCAAAGAACGCCTGTAAAATCAGTGGCATCCATTCACGCAGCGACCTCTGTCGCAAAGCTTCTCTCAGCCTTGGCCGACATAAGGGCAGCAAAGCAATTACGGCAAAAAAAAGACTGACCGCGGCAATGGTAAACGTCCCCACATCCCCGGCGACAAACCTGGCAGCAATGACCGACGTCCCCGCCAGCATGAAAGCCCCAGTCAAAAAAAACGCACCCACAACCATCTGCATTGATAAATCCTCCCTTTTGATACTATGTATACTTATGGGATTAGTTAGTTGTAAAATGATACAATATAAACTGGTACTGTTTAAGATCCAGTTTGGCACAAATATTAGGGTGCCAGTGGGAGGTTATATGTTAGGAATTGAATTGCGCCGGAACAGTGGTATTTCTCTCGCACGCCAGATTTACCAGGCTTTGCGGAACCAAATGACTGAGGGCCGCTTAAAGCAGGGGGAGGTGCTGCCTTCCACAAGGGAGTTGGCCAGGCATCTGACCGTGTCGCGCAATACGGTTTATGAAGCCTATGAAATGCTGTCAGCTGAAGGTTTCATCGAAAGCCGTCCAGGTTCGCAGACCCGTGTAGCGAACGGACTGCTGCTTGAGAAGGCGGATCCGCCCGTAGAGCACTCTGAAACAGCAGTTTCATCAACAATTTCCTATCTCGTGGATTTCCAAACCGGTCAGCCAGATCTGCGTTACTTTCCCCAAAGCTCCTGGCTGCAGTATCTGCGCAAGGCCGCGGAAAGCCTGCCGCAAGAGCAATGGGGATATTCCGGGGCGGAAGGGATTCCGGCGCTTCGCCGGGAAATTGCCGGCTGGGTCTATCGCAGTAAGGGAATGACTGTTCACCCGCAAGATATATTTATTACTTCCGGGGCTACACAGGCGCTGCATCTATTGGCAGAATTGCTGTCAGTGTACGGGAAAGATATTTTGATGGAGGATCCTTGTCATGTGGGCATGTTAAGGGTGCTGCAGGGAAAGGAATTTAACATACTGTCTGTTCCCGTAGATAAACAGGGCCTGCAGACAGATTTGTTAAAGAACAGCGGCGCGTGCGCGATTTATGTAACCCCGTCACACCAGTTCCCTCTCGGGGGGATACTCCCGGCAGCCCGTCGTGCCGCACTGATACGGTTTGCGAGAGAAAATGACCTGTTCATCATAGAAGACGATTATGACAGTGAATTCCGCTATTGCGGTCCCCCGGTGGCCCCTCTTTATACGATGGACTCGCAAAGGGTTATTTATGTAGGAACATTCAGCAAAATTCTTTATCCCGCACTGCGGATCGGCTTTGTTGTGCTGCCCCGCCGGTTTCACAGCCAGTGGTGTTACTTGCGCAGGCATGTTGATGTGCAAAACCCTCCCTTTGAGCAGGCAGCACTTGCGGAATACTTACGCACCCGAAAACTGGACCGGCATGTGCGCAAAATGCGCAAGCTGTATGGACAAAGGCGGGAAATACTTCTTCAAGCCATGGAAGAGAAGTTTAGCGGCACATGGCATCCCTGGGGAGATGCTTCAGGTTTGCACCTCGCCTTGGAGTTCCCCGGCCTGCGTTTTGATCAAGCCTTCCTATTGCGCTGTAAAGAGTCAGGAATTCGTATTGCCCTGGTAGATTATCACAGCATCAGCAAGAACCTTCATCCTGATAAGCTGTTGCTGGGATACGGTCATCTAGAAGCGCAGGAAATTCGCCAAGGGGTATCGTTATTACACAGGTGCCTGCATGGGCACAAATGGATCTCCTGGCATAATCTGGCAGCCCCCAACCGTTAGTAGACAGGCAGAAAATAACTTAATTTTTCAGACCTGACGGGAAAAAAACGCTCCGTGGGGAACTATAAGAAAAACGCCCGTTTGTGGGCGTTTTTCTTAATTTAACTATTATGCTTTCCAGATTCAATTTCTTCTAATTCCATAATGCTATCAAGGCTCGTATCATGTTTGCTTACCTTGTCAGGCCGATTCAAATTGTATTTCGGAGGATGATCCGGTATCCCAAAGCCAGATAATATTCCCACCCCTGTCATGGGTTTATTAAAATAAAGGATTTCAACAGGCCGTTGGCAAATATCCACAAAAAGAAAGGAGGTCTTCCATGGATAATATCAACCCGGGCCAAATGCTTAAGAGAATAGAGGCACTGGAAAACGAGGTGTCTGAACTTAAGGAAAGATTATCTGGCCTGGAAAACATGAAAGCCCCCGATTTTCCCCCTGTTGCTGCAAAACCGCCACATGAGCCTTCTAAAAGGGAGAAAGCAGCTGCTCTCAAAAAAAGTCCCGCCTGGGATAGCGAGCACTGGCGGGACGGCATTGAAAGCCTTGTGGGGGGCAAGCTCTTAAACCGCATAGCCATAGTGGTGCTGCTATTCGGCATGGCCTACTTTTTAAAATATTCCTTTGACAATAACTGGATTGGCGTAACAGGAAGGATAATCATAGGTCTTGTTGTAGGACTGGCTTTCTTAACGGCCGGTGATTTTACCATGACCAGGAAATACCGGTATTTTTCCCAGGGACTAAGCGGCGGCGGGATTGCCATAATATATCTTACCACCTATGCCGCCACCAACTTTTATGATGTATTCAGCCCCGCAGCAGCCTTCTTGCTTATGGTAATCACAGCCCTTGCCGGCGGAATACTTGCTGTGAGACAAAATGCATACGCCGTGGCTGTACTTTCAACCCTGGGCGGCTTCTTAACCCCCTTTCTCATAGGAAGCGAAGGGGCTGGCCCCATTCCCTTTTTTACATATATTACACTTCTTGACCTGGGGGTATTGTTCCTAGCCTACTATAAGAACTGGCGAAGCCTTAATTTCCTCTCTTTGGCCGGAACAGCCATTGTTTATATACTGTTCAACAGCACGCTCCCCCCTTACGGGCCTAATTATGCCTACCAGTTAGAGGCATACCTCGTCATTTATTTTGTGATTTTTGGGTCCCTGGCCTTTTTCTATAATATACGTTACAACCAGCCAACCAAGGCCCCGGATGTATACCTAATGGTCCTTAATATTGCCTTCTTTCTTGTGGCAAGCCTCGTAAACCTTGCCAGATACCCTGATTGGCACGGAATCTTTGTAATTGCCCTGGCGATTATCTACCTGGTGGTAAGCACCCTGCTGCAAAGGAAGCGAATGGGAGACAACCTTTTATTCTTGGCTTTGCTGGGCATAGGCCTTGCTTTGGTAACCATAGCCATTCCCATACAGTTGGACGGCAACTGGCGAAACTCTGCCTGGGTGGCCGAGGGTATGGTACTGATTTATGCCGGCATAAAAGCTTCAAATTCCTGGGTCAGCCGTAGTGGAATCTTTGTGCTGACAATGGCTTCCCTTTTTCAGATTGAGGCTTATCTCACGAATAATCCAGACTACACGCCCGTGCTCAATACTAACTCCTTCAGCGCTTTTCTTGCCATAGCAGGATTTTTCATAGTGTTTTACTTGTTCCATTCCAGGGCTGAGCTGGCTGACAGACGCTTTTTACTGTGGCCTTCAGCTGTCTATGGCACACTGCTGGCCCTGCGCCAGGTAAGCATTGAGGCAACTCACGCCGTCCTGCGCTACAGGCTGGATTACCAGGTTGACTTCGCCGTTTCCCTGGCATGGATTTTTGTAGCTTTAATAGTTATAGCAATAGGACTGCTTAAAGACATTAAGGGATTACGCCTTATTTCTCTGGCACTTTTGGGAATAACGCTGATCAAGATAATGCTTTATGACCTGAGCAACCTGGATATAGTCTTCCGTATGCTAATCCTCTTTATCGTAGGAGGAATACTGCTGGGCATTTCATTTATATACCAAAGGAAGGACAGGAAGGAGGAATAAAATGAAAAGGCTTTTTTGCTCATTTCTATTAATTCTTATTACGGCGGCTCCCGCCTACGCCTCCATACAGTCCGGCCAGTGGAAATACTACAGGGAGGTTCGCTCATCAAAGGAAGGCTTTGTTCTAATTTCCACAGACAAAGATTTGTTGGAGAAAGCACAAAAGGAACTTTCGGATTTAAGGCTGACTGACGATGAAGGCAGGGAAATCCCTTACCAGGCAGTAAGGCAAGAATCTCCCAGGGAATATAGCTACCCGCCATTACTGATAGACGTAGTAACCAGGGATAATTCCTCATCCCTTACTTTGGATCTTTCAAAAACAGGAATTCTCCACAATGAAATATCTCTGGACATTGAAAACAACGAGGACTACCTTCGTGATGTTACAGTGGAGGGTAGCAATGACAACAGTTCCTGGAGCTTGATTAAAAAAGACAAGCTATTTTACGTTCCCCCGGACTTTAAAAAAAGTAAATTATCATACACTCCTGTAAGCTTCCGCTACCTGCGGCTGACAGTAGACTGCAGCGGGAAGAAGCCTCTTCGCATAACAGGTGCCGGTGTAAAATACGTCCCACCCTTAAACAACATAATTACAAAAACAATACCAGTTAATCAGCAGCCTCCCCGAAACGATTTAAAAACCAAAACCACCGAGATAATAATCGACCTTGGTACAAAGGGCTACCAGGTAGATCATATTGACCTGAAAACTGATAGCCCAAATTTTTACCGCCGGGTGGAAATTTACGAAAGTGATGACGCTAAAGAATGGTCTTTACTAACATCTGACAGGATCTACGCCTACCAGTGGCCCGGTTACCAGGCCAGCAGCGACAGCATCAGCGTTCACCTCAACACCGGAAGATACCTCAAGGCGG
Organism: Desulfotruncus arcticus DSM 17038; assembly: GCF_900113335.1. Lineage (GTDB taxonomy): Bacteria > Bacillota > Desulfotomaculia > Desulfotomaculales > Desulfallaceae > Desulfotruncus > Desulfotruncus arcticus. The sequence continues at coordinate 70,225 of NZ_FOOX01000022.1, read as the reverse complement.
TAATCAACAACCAGGACAGCCCGCCCCTGGACGTAAGGGCGGAGGTATACGGGGAAGCCCCCGAGCTGCTGGCCAGCTTGACAGCGGGCAATTATAAACTCTGGTACGGCAATCCTCTGGCCGGCCGGCCCCGGTATGACCTGGACCAATTCTCCGGTATGATTGATAAGATCGGGCTTGAAAACATCAGCCCGGGCCCTGAGCAGGTTAACCCTGAGTATAAGGAAAAAATCAGCCCCGAAAACAGCAAGCACCTTGTAAATGCCACTGTAATAATTGCGGCACTGGTAATTGGCTTTATAATTCTGAAAAGCCTGAAATCGAAGCCAACACAATAGCCTTTCGTTATGCTAATCAACTTTTTCTCATTTTAAGTATCTTTTTAGTTCTTTATAAAAATTTTCTCGGGTACCGAAATAAACAAAGTAGATATGCTTGTCCCCCTCTGAGAACCTATAACATATCCTTACGGAAATGTCATGGAACGTCCAATCCCAGCTGTAGTATCCACCCAGATCACCTTGAAGGGATGAACCAGCTTTAGGATTATCAGCAATAATCTCAACTTGCTCATTGTAACTTGCTATTAATGCTTTTTGCTTCTTTTCAAGACTCTTTAAGAGAGGCTCCAGCTTCTTCGTGGATGAAAATGTCCAATCCATTGAAAGATTCAACCTCCGGTTCGTCACCCGTACCATCATAGCTATCCGCAATATCATTATCAAATTCTTGCACCCGGCGGGCAATAAATTCATCATATTTTTTTAGGCGATAATTTAATTCCTCGATAATTTCTTCTTCTGAATTGCCTTCACGAAATACTTGACGAATTATATGCTCCCTGTCTTGATCACGGATACTTTGCTTTTTTGTACTTTGTGGCTTTAAGAATATTCCGCTTTCATTAACTTGAGCAACGAAAGTTACCCCGTCTTCAATTGCAAGAAGCCCAAAAAATGATTTCGGTATAGTGATTTGACGTTTGGATGTACTTTTTATTAACCTGGTTTCTTTAGCTGCCCGTTCATTTAACATAATATTTTTAGTATTCATCATTACAATTTCCATCTTTTGGCATTGATTTGTTGGCTCATTGTCCTTTTAGAATGTCAAACCTCCCGGATATTTAATTCATCTGAGATTGGAGAAATGATGAACTCAGCTTTATGCATTATATAATATTATCAATAACAAAAGGTTTTGGGTCTGGCTTGGCGCTATTCCCCAAATACCCCAAAGGGGGTCTGTCCCTAGCTGCGTTACTATTGGGGACGAAGTCAAAAAGGGTAAATTTTGTTACAGCTATCCATCTTCTTTCTGGATAAGGAAAATCCCACCTGAAATAACGGTGGGATTACAAAGGGTTAAAGCACAAAACTCTTTACACTACCGACTTTCTTGTAATGTCTAACCATTTAAACATTACGATTAGGGTGTATAATTACCAGTTTTGCCGGTGTCATTGTTTCAATTACGTGCTCAACCCCTGCCGGAATTTCAATAAAGGCCGGAGCCTTATCGTAGCTGGTAACTTCTTCCCGGTCACTGCGCTTCAGGGTGATAGCGCCGTCTGTCATAACAATAATTTCATCGAAGTTATGACTTTCCCGGGGAGACCGGGAGCCGCTTTCCGCAAAAACTATTTCCACCTCGAATTCATGCCGGGCTCCCTTGTATAACCGGGTAATATCTGGAATTTTGCTGTTCATCATAATCACCTCCTTCCAAAGTTTTATCTGCTTTAAGACTCGCTGCGCACCGGCTTCCGGGCAAGTATAGTTTTAGCCAGCCAGCCAATAGAAAGGGCGGCTATTACTGCTCCGGTAAACCGGTAGGTAAAGCTAATGGTTTCATTGCCCAAGATAACACCCGCGGCATCCAAAATTACCGGCGAAAGAAATTGGCCCAAGTATATCATGCTTGATACAACGGCCATGGCGGTAACCGTTTGCTCACGCTCAACTGACTGGGTCACCTGGACTAAAATCAGAGGCATAAGGGAACCAAAGCCAAAACCGATTAATCCAACCCCGACAACTACAGGTAACAATACCTGGGCTGTGCTTATCAGGACATACCCAAGGGCCACTACCCCCAACAGCACCGTGATCATATATTTCTGTAATATATTTTTTACCCTGGATAGAGTGAGGCCGGCTATAATTCCGCCTACACTGTTGAGAGACATAACAATACCTGACGTTTCTGCCCCGCCAAAGCCGTTTCCTTCAATAAACAGCGACATATTAGTGGGTATGGAATAAAATGCTACCATGAGCAGAAACATTGCCGCCGCCAAACCATATAATTTTTCGGGCAGTTTTTCCTTCATTTTTTTTACTTCCTGCCCGGCCCGCGGGGGAGCGGGTAAAAACAGCAGCACCAGCAGCGCCACAAACAAGCCCAGGAGGTAAACGCCGAAGGAAAAGCGCCAGCTAATGGAGGCCAACCACCCGGAGAGTACCAGGGCTATGATACCGCCCAGATTGTTGGATGCGCCGACCTGCCCCATCATTTTTGTCCGCGCATCACCTTCATAGAAATCAGCTACCAGGGAAGTGGAAAGCGGCATAATTAAGCCTACTCCCATCCCCAGCAGCGCGCGAAAAACCAGCAGCATACCGATGCTGTTGACAAAACCGCCGCCCAGGCCTCCGGCTATATACAAGGCTATCCCTATTAATAGCACCGTACGCTTGGGCATAACTGCGCTCAGTTTTCCCGAAATAAAAGTAAATGGGATAATGAACATGGCAGGCAGTGTTAAGATCAATTTTATTAGCGTTGGATTAGTACCGGGAAAGGCCGTGGTAATATTTCCCAGAGCCGGGGCAACGGCTGCCCCGGACATTACCGTGATTAAGGAAACTGATAAAAGTGTGGGTTTTAACATTTTGCCCATAATTACATCTCCTTGCCTTCTACTTAGGATTTTTTTCGGTTCCCGGACGACTACTTTGCTCTTTCATTATCAAACATTCCTTTCCATATCCGAAATATAATCGACAGCATTCTTGGATATTTTTTTTAACATATTGAGCAACAGATCTCTTTCATCCTCTGAAAAACCTTGAACTAGAATTTCTGTCCACTGTTGCATCGCAGATTGAAATTGGGTCTTTATACCCAGGGACATCTTCGTAAGAAAGAGCAAATTGATCCGGCGGTCTTCTTCACTTGATTGACGTCTGACAAATCCCAAGCTTTCGAGCTTTTGGACTGCCCGGGTAGTTGTGGTCTTATCCATATTTAACTTATGGGCCAATTCATCCTGTGAAATGCCGTCTTTTTGATACAACACGTTCAAAAATTCCCATTGACCGGCTCCAACGCCATATTGGATGACATTGCGTGATTTATAGATCATACTATAACGATGAATCGTTGAAATCCATTTTCCTACTGACTCATGATGGTTCGACAATACTGACACATCCCTTCTTAATTAAGTTGCATTTGCAACTTAATTAAAGTATATACTAAATAAGTTGTATATGCAACCATCAAAAAAACATGTTAAAGTTAAAAGATGGAACTGGTATAGAAACAATATATATGTACAATCTATGGCAGAAAGTAAAACTACAACGGGACAGGTACCGTACGAATGCGCATATATAGTAAATAACGGATTTGAAACATATTTTAAGTAACTTTTATTATGAGCATAATGTACTCAAAAATAAATCATATTACTGTCGCTCTATAATATTGAAAGATGATAAAGTTTATTATACAATGTTGATGTAATTAAGATGGTAAGAACCATCTTCAAGCGACGCAAAAATGCGTTGTTAGCTTTGATCTGATAATTCTTATAACTTAATGTTAAACTCAATGGCCATGAAGGCTCATACTCACCGGAAGTGGATGGGGCTTTTATGGCTTTTTATTTTTAAGTCAAGAAAACCATGAAAGTGCCGCACTACAAAAGCAAGCGCGCTTTCCTGGTTTTTTTATTTTACCGGACTTAAGAGGAAAACAATACCATTCAAACGCCTTAGTTCATTTTTCTCAGGGGTGGTCCTGTTTGCAACGCTATCTGCTAAAACGCTTGTTTTACCTGCTGCCGGTAATGCTGGGGATATCTGTCATTACCTTCGGACTTATAAACCTGGCCCCCGGCGACCCGGCGGAAATCATTCTCCGGGTGGGCGGAGCCGAGCCGACCCGCGAGGCGGTAAACGCGCTCCGTGCTGAACTGGGTCTGAATGACCCGGTTTATATCCAGTACCTGCGCTGGCTTTGGGACGCGGTGCACCTGGATTTCGGCGTTTCATACCGCACCGGGCTGCCGGTGACCCGGGAGATACTGTCGCGATTTCCGGCCACCCTGGAACTGACCCTGGCGGCCATGACGTTTATGATCCTGGTGGCCCTGCCGGCGGGAGTGCTGTCGGCGCTTTACCGGCACGCTTTCATTGACCACCTGACCCGCGTCTTCGCCCTGGTGGGCGCGTCACTGCCCGGTTTCTGGAAAGGTCTGATGCTCATTTACCTGTTTGCCGTGGTCTGGGGCTTGCTGCCGGTAATGGGGCGGGGCGGCCTCAGGCACCTGGTGCTGCCGGCGGTGACCCTGGGCTTCGGCATGGCCGCGGTGTACATGCGCATAATCAGGGCCGGCATGCTGGAAGTGCTGAACCAGGACTACATCAAACTGGCCCGGGCCAAAGGGTTGCAAGAAAGGTGGGTCATCGGACGACATGCCTTAAAAAACGCCTTACTGCCCACGGTGACCTTATTCGGCATGAGCCTGGGGCACTTGCTGGGCGGCACCGTCATCGTGGAAACAATCTTTGCCTGGCCCGGCGTGGGCAAATTCGTGGTGGACGCCATTTTCAACCGTGACTACCCCGTAATCCAGGGCTATGCCATGTTTATGGCCCTCATTTTCGTGCTGGCCAACCTGCTGGTGGACCTGTCCTATGGTTTGCTGGACCCCCGCATTCGCCTGGAAAGGGGGAAGTGACAGATGAAAGGCGGTACACAAAAAACCGGCAGCCCGGCGGGCGGGCTGCCCGTAACCAACATAACCGGCCGGCCGGCAGGCAATAAAAGCATGCCGGTCACGGCGTTAAACAGACTGCTGGCGGATAAGCTGGCCCTGGCGGGGCTGGTGATTATCCTGGCGGTGGTGATAGTGGGCATCATGGCCCCTTACCTGGCGCCCAACGACCCGGAGAAAATTGTATTATCACAAAAACTAGCTGCCCCGTCAGCAGCATACCCCCTGGGCACCGACCACCTGGGGCGCTGCATTCTGTCACGGCTCATCTACGGCACCAGGTTGTCGCTCAGCACCGCAGCCATTGCGCTGGTTACCATTATGCTGATCAGTATTCCCCTGGGCACCCTTTCCGGGTACCTGGGCGGGCGGCTGGATAACCTGGTGATGCGAGTGATCGACGTTTTACTGGCTTTCCCCGGGCTGGTCCTGGCGCTGGTGATAGCCGGCATGCTGGGACCCGGCTTAATGAATGTAATGATCGCCACCGCGGCGGTATGGTGGGTGGGCTATGCCCGGGTGATTCGCGGCGTGGTCCTATCCGTCAGGGAAAAGGAATTTGTGCTGGCGGCCAGGAGCAGCGGCACTTCTCACTGCGGTATCATTGTGCGCCATATTCTCCCCAACGTGCTGTCACCGGTTATTGTGCTGGCCACCCTGGATATGGGCAGTCTGATACTGGCCATATCCGGGCTGTCTTTCCTGGGCCTGGGCGCCCAGCCGCCCACTCCCGAATGGGGAGCCATGTTAAATGACGGCCGGCCGTACATGCAAGTAGTGCCCCGGCTGATGGTTTACCCGGGCCTGGCCATCATGACGGTGGTACTTGCCTTCAACTTACTGGGAGACGGGCTCAGAGACGCCCTTGACCCCAGGGGGACAACCAGGCGGTGATATGGAGGTTGACTTAACATGCCGGGAAACGCGGTTCTCAAGGTTGACAATTTACATACCGTATTCAACACCCCCGCCGGGGTTGTTCAAGCCGTCAACGGTGTCAGCTTCACGCTCGAAGAAGGCCGGACCCTGGGCATCGTGGGCGAAAGCGGCTGCGGCAAAAGCGTGATGGCGCATTCCCTGCTCAGATTGGTAGACCCACCCGGGTTGATCTCCCGGGGCCAGGTCCGGCTAAACGGGTACAACCTGCTGGCTCTGAGCAATGAACAACTGCGCCGGGTACGGGGCGCGGAAATGGCCATGGTTTTCCAGGACCCCATGACGTCGCTCAATCCGGTGCTTACCGTTGGCAAACAGGTATCCGAAACTATTTTGTCCCACCTGAACCTCTCCGGGCTGGAAGCCCGCGACAAAACGCTGGCCTTACTGGCCAAGGTGGGCCTGCCCAACCCGGGTAAGATGTACAACCGCTTCCCCTTCCAGCTTTCCGGCGGCCAGAGGCAGCGGGTGCTGATTGCCATAGCCCTGGCTCTCCAACCAAAAGTGTTGATTGCCGACGAGCCGACCACCGCTTTGGATGTGACGGTGCAGGCCCAAATCCTGGGCGAGCTTAACCGGCTCAAAAGTGAGTTCCACACCGCCATTGTCCTGATTACCCACGATCTGGGGGTCGTTGCCGGAATGGCCGACGAGGTGGCGGTGATGTACGCGGGTGCTATTGTGGAGCAAGCCCCGGCTGTGGAAATTTTTGAAAACCCCGGGCACCCTTATACTTGCGCCCTGCTGCATTCCATTCCCCGGTTGGGCGGGGCGAACAAGCTGAAACCGGTGCCGGGACAGCCGCCCAACCTTTTGGAATTGCCCGGACACTGCGCCTTCGCTCCCCGCTGCCCCGGGGCAGACAAACGGTGCCGGCGGGAAAAGCCCGTCTTGCAACCCGTTTGTTCCGGCCACCTGGTGGCCTGTCACCACCCTGCCGTGCTACCGGCATCCGGGGCGGTGCTATGATGAGTTTGCTTGAGGCAGCCGGTCTGGCCAAAGCTTACCCTGCGGAGAACGGCCTGTTGGCCCGCTCCGGAGAATTAATCAGGGCCGTCGACGGAGTATCATTCCAACTGGAACGCGGGGAAACGCTGGGGCTGGTGGGCGAAAGCGGCTGCGGCAAAAGCACCCTGGGACGTTTGCTGTTACGCCTGGAAGAACCCACGGCGGGTAAAATAACTCTGGACGGCCGGGACATTACCCGCTTACCGGAAAACCGGATGCGCCAGCTGCGCCGAAAAATACAGATTATCTTTCAGGATTCTTACTCTTCCCTGAACCCCAGGCAAACCGTCGGTTCCATTATCAGCGAACCCCTGGCCAACTACCGGATAGCCTCTAAACAGGGTATCCGGCAAAAGGTTGGGGAACTGCTTGCAACCGTCGGTCTGGACCCCGGCCTCGCTTCCCGTTACCCCCACGAGTTCAGCGGGGGACAGCGGCAGCGCATCAACATCGCCCGGGCGCTGGCGCCGCAACCCGGGATTATTGTTTGTGACGAGCCGGTATCCAGCCTGGACGTTTCCATCCAGGCGCAGATTCTTAACTTGCTGAAAGAATTGAAACAAAGCCTGGGCCTGTCTTATATCTTTATTTCGCATGATCTGGCGGCGGTCAGTTATATCAGCGACCGGGTGGCGGTAATGTACATGGGCAAATTTGTGGAAGTCCTGGGCTGCCGGGAACTGGAAAAACAAGCGCGCCATCCCTACACCCGCGCGCTCCTGGCGGCGGTGCCCCGGGCCGACCTGCGGCGCAGGGTGCAGGCGGCGGTCCGGGGCGAACCGCCCGACCCGCTGCACCCGCCGGCGGGCTGCCGCTTCCACCCCCGCTGCCCCATTGCCGTTGAAAAATGCAGGATCGAAGAGCCGCTCCTGCAGGCAAGCGGAGCCGGGCACCCGGTGGCCTGCCACGCGCCCGCTGAGCTGGGTCAAGGTTTGGTGCGGGCACAGCTGCCGAGAATTATTGATCAGTTTTTCTAAAAAACAAAAACTCCGCCTGACATGATTACGTGACCGGTGACAGAAGGGTGGCGGTAACCAGTTGTTGAAGGGAGGATTTATTAATGGGCAAAGGCAAGGGAAAGTTATTTTATTTAGCCGTATTGCTTGTCGCCATGCTGCTGCTGGCCGGGTGCGGCGGCCCGGGGGACACGTCAGGAACGGTTGCGCAGGAGCTTGTCGTCGGGGTGGGCAGGGACTTTTACAGCGGTCCGGAATCCGGCAGCTGCGTGCACGGCAGCACGGGAGTGTGGGAAAGCCTCACCTACCTGGACGAAAACCTGGAGCCGTATCCCCAGCTGGCTGAAAAACTGGCGCCGGAGGATGGGGGCAAAACATGGCTGGTTGACCTCAGGCCCAATATCCGGTTTCACGACGGCACGCCTCTGAACGCCGACGCCGTTGTGCAAAGCGTGATGCGGTTTAAGCACAACCTGAAATTCGACGAGTACGAAACCTTTTTGCACCTGGACAGGGTGGAAGCCCTGAGCGAGGACCGGGTGAAGTTCAGCTTTTCCTTACCGGAGCCGGCTTTCCCGGCCAAGGCGGCTTACCACGGCTGCCCCATATTCAGCCCGGCCAGCTTTGACGCCGGCGGGAAAATCGTGTCCCCCATCGGCACGGGGCCGTTCAAGTACGCAGGGCACAAGTCCGGAGAAGAGCTGGAAGTAATCCGCAACGACGATTACTGGGGTGACCAGCCCAAACTGGAAAGAGTGCTGTTCAAGGTGATACCGGACCCGGCCACCCGCCTGGCCGCCCTGCAAACCGGAGAAGTGCAGGCCGTAGTCGACGTGGGTGGCATCCTTCCGGAGCAGGCGCCGGTAATAGAGGGGGACAGCAGCCTGGAACTGCTGTCACGTCCCGTGACCACCTCGCATTACCTGCTTTTCAACAACCAAAAACCTCCCTTCGACGACCCGGCGCTGCGCCGCGCGGTCAACCTTCTTATTGATCGCGATGAACTGGTCGACCAGTTATTATACGGATACGGCGAACCGGCGGGAACCGTGTTTAGCAGTCTGGCCGGCGCGTGGGCAGTCGACGGGCTGTGGAAAACCGACCGTGAAGAAGCCGTTGCCCTTGGGGCACAGGTAAAAAATACGGAACCACATAAAGTGGTGTTCGCCATAAACTCGGCCCTGGCCAACCGCTGGCCGTACAAGCCCATTGCCGAAGTAATGCAGTCGGAGTTTAAAACCCTTGGCCTGAACGTTGAATTGCAGGTGCTGGAAGCGGGCGCCTGGGCGGAAGCCTTGCAAAACGGCGATTATCACCTTTCATTAACCCCTTATTCGCTGATGACCGGCGATCCTGATTTCTTTTTCGGCCGCTGGGTTTATTCACGGGGGCAAATGAACAACCAGCGCGGCATTGGTTACTCCAACCTCGAGGCGGACAGGCTGGTTGAAGCTGCCTGTGCCGAAGGGGACCAATCTCAAAGGCAAGCAGATTACGCCAGACTGCAGGAGCTGGTTGCCCGGGACGTGCCGCTCAGCCCGTTATTCCATGATGTATGCCTGTATGCCGTCAGAAAAGATGTTAAGGATTTAACTATAGATCCGTTTTTTAAACCCAGCCTGGATAAGGCCTGGCTGGCACAGTAGTTACCGGAAACCGGCTATATTACACAGTTGATCAGCAGGCTGGAGCCCGGAACTCCAACCATAGAACAAATCAAGTTTTCTTATACCAAATTAGTAAAGCATATACAAGCAGTAACAAAGTTACATTTTAATGTAACTTTGTTACTGCTTTTTACGTTACTATAATGGTTCGGAATTGCATGTAATCTTTCCAAAGAAATTTACATTGTTTATCAACAATTGTCCTGCATTATAATTTTAAGTTTGCTATAAAATGAGCATATTTATTGGCATTTAAATTGCTACTAGCTATTATGGAAAATTATTAACAATTAAAGAAAGAGGGAAAGACATGGATTTTCAACTTAACAGAGAACAAAAAATGTTAGTGGATTTGGCACGCAAGCTTGGAAAGAATGAGTTTGCTCCCAAAGCGGCTTACTATGACATTAATCATGAATACCCCCATGAAAATGTAAAAAAAATGCTTGAAGCAGGTTTTCTGGGGATGACGATTCCCAAAAAATACGGAGGAGTTGAAAGACCCTTAATCGATGTTATCCTGGTTATTGAACAAATTGCCCAGTTTTGCGGTATCAGCGGGCGCATAGTAGTTGAAACCAATATGGGTGCCCTAGGAGTGATTATGGCTTATGGTACCGAAGAGCAACGCAAGAAAGTAGCCAAAAGGGTTTTGGAACAAGGAGACAAACCCGCCATCGGCATGACCGAGCCCAATGCCGGCACCGCCCTCACTTCTTTACAAACCAAGGCGGTGCAAAAAGGAAGTCATTACGTACTAAACGGGCTAAAACATTGGATTACAGGAGGTGGTATAGCACAAACAAACTTAATTTTTTCAAGAATTATTAATAAAAACGGTGTGGATCAGGGCATTGGAGGAGTTCTGGTAGATAAGGGAACTCCAGGATTTAGTTTTGGGAAAATTGAAGATGCTCTGGGTCTCAGGGGGATTCCGGAGACCGAACTTATTTTCGAAGACTGTGAAATACCCGAAGAGAATATTGTTGTCTGTGATCCCAGGGAGGGATTCAAAAAATTAATGAACGGTTACAACGCTCAACGCATTGGAGCAGGAACGGTGGCATTGGGTATTGCCCAGGGAGCGCATGATCTGGCTGTGGATTACATGTTGAAGCGTGAACAGTTTGATAAAAAACTTTGCGAATTTCAAGGATTACAGTGGATAACAGCCAAAGGCGAAATGAGTTTAAACGCAGCTCGCCTGTTGTTATATAAAGCAGCCTGCAATGCTAAACAACTACCTAATAATGTTATGTTACCGCATATGAAGGACGCTTCCATAGCCAAGGCCTTTACTGCACATGCGGCATTTGAAGTAGTAAGTGATTCTTTACAAATGTTCGGTGCAACCGGGTATTCACGGGAACTCCCCTTAGAGCGAATGCTACGCGATGTTCGCATGTTCCAGATTGGTGGCGGTACGTCTCAAGCTCAACTTAATATGATTGCCAGAAGTGTATTTGGTAGAAAGTTCGATTTTCGTAAATAAAATATCTCAAGTTAAAGATGGTGCTGATAATGGAACAACCCTTGAATAAAATAAGAACTCTAGATTTTACAAGGGTTCTAGCCGGACCTATGGCAACACAAATATTGGGTGATTTGGGTGCGGAAGTAATCAAGGTGGAATCACCCGGGGGAGATGAAACAAGAGCATGGCCCCCGATGTTTAGCAAAGATGAAAGCGGCTATTTTTGTTTTCTCAACCGGAATAAAAAAGCCATCACTTTGAACCTGAAAAACAAAAAAGGGAAAAAGATAGCTGTTAAGCTGGCAAAAAAAGCGGATGTAGTAGTAGAAAATTTTGCTCCCGGGGTTGCCAAAAGGCTGGGCATTGATTATGAAACTTTAAAACAAATTAAACCCGACTTGATATATTGTTCTATCTCAGGTTTCGGTCAATACGGTCCTTACCGGGACAAAAAGGCTTACGATCCGATTATCCAGGGGATGACTGGGCTAATGTCCATTACCGGTGAAAAGGACCGCCCTCCGGCCAAAGTAGGAATTCCTGTCACTGATTTAGTGGCGGCACTTCACTCGGTAATCGCCATACAATCCGCGCTATTATACCGTAAGGAAACCGGAAAGGGGCAATATATTGATATAGCGCTGTACGATTCGATGATTTCCATGTTAACCATTATGGCCGCCGAATATTTTGCCACAGATACTGCTCCAGGCAGGTTCGGTTTTGACCATGCCCACCGGATTCCAGCCCGGGCCTTTGAAGCAAAAGACGGTAAATATGTTCAAATTGCGGCAACCAGTGATGTTATGTATCCTAAATTCTGTAACGCCGTGGATCTTCCTGAATTAATTAACGATGAAAGGTTTAATACCAATTTAAAGAGGGTGGAAAATCGTAAAATCATAACACCGATACTGGAAAAAAAAATGCGCACTAAAAACAGTAACGAATGGCTCAGGTTGTTTGAAAAAGCAACTTTGCCTGCTGGATTAATTTTAAACTTGGAAGAAGTATTCCAAGATAAGCACCTGGCTACCCGGGATATGGTGCTCGAAACAGAACATCCCAATGTAGGCATAATCAAGCTGTTGGGTTTTCCTTATAAGTTTTCCCTGACCAATCCTAAAATAAAATACCGTCCGCCTCTTTTAGGCGAGCATAATGAAGAGGTGCTGTCACAGTTATTAAACTACACCAAGAGTGAAATAGAAATACTGCGGAAAGAACAGGTAATATAACTGGGAAATTAAGAAAAAGGAAAAATACTCCAAAGGAGGATTAATCATGAGCAAGTACGATATTTTTTCAGCTGTGGCAATTCAACCTGAAATTAAATCTGTAGAGACTAAAGCGGATATTCAGAAAAACCTCAAGCGGACATTAGAACTTATTGATGTTGCTCCGCAAGTGTCGTTAACTGCTAAATCCAATTATAGTGAGCCAAACTGGGCGCCAGTTAAGCTAATTTCTTTTCCAGAATTTTTTCTGCAAGGTCATGAAGGAAATTGGCCTTATCAACATTATTTAGATAACGTATTAATTGAACTTCTAAAATATAGATAAGTTAAAAACCCATAGTTTATTTTAAATCGTACTAAAAACTCTTGTGAAATATTGAGCAAACCGAAATCAAGGTGGCAGAGTAAGCACTGCCACCTTTTTTATCAGCATCATACTATTCATTGTTTCAATGTTATATTGACATATGCCTTATTATGCATAAAATGCCCATTTCCACATACCGGAGAGCCATATCTCTTTATCTTGTTATTATAAAATACAGCATATGGTTTTAAATATTTATCTTTTTAAGCCAGCGCCATAAGGTCATACGACTAACCCCCAATTTTTTGGCTGCCGCCACTTTATTTCCGTTTACATCTCTCAAAACCTTTAAAATACTTTCATCAGTGACTTTTCGCTCGGAGCAGGCATTCAAGCTTGTTGGGATGCTCGTTCTTGTCTTCATTGCGTCAACCAAAGGTATATTTTCCGTCACTTCATCCAATATTTGCATAAACTCAACCTTACTAACCATTCCCTTAAATCCTTGGAATATCACCATCAATCTTTCTATAATATTCTCCATTTGCCTGATATTGCCAGGCCAATATAAATTATTAAACTTACTTATTATTAAGGATACATAAGGGTCCAGTGCTTTCGGTAAGTTTAGATTATTAAGCAGTAGCGGAATATCGTCAATTCTTTCCCGCAATGGTGGCAAGTCCAATTTCAAAACATTAAGCCGGTAAAATAGATCCTCTCTAAACAAGCCTTCCTGCACCCTATGCCATAAATTTCGATTAGTAGCGGATATAATACGAATATTTACATTGATTACCTTGTCGCTACCAATTCTCATAATTTCCTTTTCTTGTAACACCCTTAGCAGCCTCGCTTGCATCTTTAAAGGAATTTCACTGATTTCATCTAAAAAAATGGTGCCTAGATGTGCCAGTTCGAACAAGCCTGCTTTCCCCCCTCTTCGCGCCCCGGTAAATGCCCCATCCTCATACCCAAATAATTCACTTTCAAGAAGTGATTCAGGTAAAGCGGCACAGTTTATAGCAATAAAAGGCTGGTTACTACGCCTACTGTAATTGTGTATGCTTTGGGCAAACAATTCTTTACCGGTTCCCGTTTCACCGTAAATAAGTATGGTTGAATCAGAAACCGCATAGCTTTTAGCCCTGGCTACAGTCTCTTGAATCCTTATACACTTGCCAATAATATCAGTGAATTTATTTTTAGCGTATAATCCCTTTTTGTGTAATTTTTGTCTAACTCTAGCTTCCGTTTGCTGCAGTGTGTTGACATCCTGGCATGTGGCTACTATACCTTTTACATTACCTTTGACTATAATTGGCACATGAGTTACCAGTATATTTAAGTTACCAATTTTTTTTATTTGATCTATTTGGGGTGATTCGGAATGTAATGCCCTTGTTAACTGTAAACCGGGCGCAACCTGGTCTATGTGCTTTTCCAAGGCAAAAGCCGGTTCCATTCGCAGGATCTTTTGAACTGCCGGGTTAAACATTTTGATAAGGCCCTTTTCATCGGTAGCAATAATACCACAATAGGCAAAGTTTAAAATAGCTTTCAGACGCTCAATTTTTTCCAATTCCTGCCTGCGTGTGATAACTAATTCACATGCTGTTTTCATGGCATTCATTATTGCTTCCCTGGAATAGACCACGTAATTACGTATTCCATGCTCTGTTGCCAAATCACAAATTATAGTGGTTCCCACCACAAAATCATAACCTTTTTTTCTGATTTTATTAATTATATTTAGCAATTCGTGCTGATCATTATATACATATTCATCCAATCTAATTTTTAATAATTCCTCAATATATCTCAGTTCCTGATAACTTTTTTTAAAGTTTACCACTGCAACGGTATCGGTAGAATCTGTTTTCGCATTCATAAGCGTCTTTAGCAAGTCAAAACCCGTTACCGAAAAGCTGACAACTGGTATGTTTATTTTGTCCCGCATCATTTCACCCGTCGCCCCTCCGGTAATGATGGCATCCACGCTATCTTGCAGTTCGAGTTTTTTTGCAATTAAAAGAGCTTTGTCAAACATTTCTTCTATTATTTGTATATCAAAATAACAATAAGTTTGTATTTCGTTATATACCTTCTTAATTTCATTATTTAACCTATGGGAATTAAAAATTACAATATTCATTAGTTTAACAACCTCCTTCTCAAATAATTGAAAAGTTGCCAAACATAAATTAATTAATTATTAAATTGGAATTATTTTTCTTTCGCCGAAGGTTTAGAAATTATTCTATTTCTGCGCCTATTATTCTCGGAACTTTACTAAAAAACCACAGTCTCAAAAAACAAAAGAGCCACCCTGAAAACATTATCAAGAATGGCTAGTTTAACAACTCATGCAATTAATTTTTCTAAATAATAATGGAAAACTTAAATTGTCTATAAACAATCCGGTAAAAATAATTTTAATGCATTATAGAAGCATTAACTTTATAGAGTTAAAAATAGGCCTCTTTTAATAGGCCTATCTCACCCCTTATCAATCCCAGTTTAAAGCATTAAAGTTTCGGCCTTTGTCAATTTACCGGAAGCCGTAGCGATAATTTCATTGATTATTAATAAACGATACTCATTAGCATCATATCGTTTGTAATCCAAACCGCTTAAATTCAGTTCAATACTGTCTTCCAATGTCTCGTAACAATTTTTATCAGTAGTTATATTAATTACGGGAACAAGGGCGTTGTTGCCGGCAAATAAACTGTCTGTCGCCGCTAAAACCACCTGTACTCCCTTTAAAACCATGCTCCGCATTATTTCATTTGGGTCCTTCGATAGCTCCAGCTCGTATAAGCCCCGATCTTTACCCACAGGATCATCAACACCCAGTTTTTTAACAACATGGAGGCTGTTGATTTTGTCTTTTTTGTCCACTACCTCCCTGGCTATAACAATGCGCACGTTGTTATTTTCAATGATATCCCGCATACACGGTAATAGTAAATCAGCTATTTTAGTATCTTCCTTATAAATAATACCCAATGTCAGCCTGGAAAGAAGCGATAACTGGCGCCTGTAAGTGCTAATTTCTCTGGCTATGGACACAGCGGCCCGGGTAGACCTGGCAACAGCTTGAACCGGCCCCCCCGCGGCGCTTATGTCAATTACTTCGACAGGCTTACCAATTAGAGACATTTCCCTGGCTATATTTTCACTTAACCCCTGAGATTGTATCCCCAGCAATACCGCTCCCGCAACATTTGGGCTGTTTATTATAGCCAATAGATATTTAGCAAATGATTGGTGTCTAACCGGTCCATAGACAACCGGAACAGCATTATAAATGGTATCAGCGACTTTTAAACATAGCTTGTCCGCTGCTGGATCGGTAGATATCAAGAGCAAATGATTGCGGCTTCCCACGCTGCCATCCGGTCTAATGAATCCTAAAAATTCCATAAGCATCACGCCTTAATCTTATTCCATTACAGACCTCAATAATGGTCTTGATTGGGTCTAATATTATTTTTCTATGGTTTTTTCCACGCTTTCAATATGCTCATACATTGCTTGCATAGCTTTCTGGTCATCGTGCTCTAGAATGGCTTTGGCAATGGCTTCATGATCATTAATGGATTGTGCCGCGCGCCCAGGCACTATTGCTGTTTTGGTACGCGCCTTGTCCAGCACATCAAATAAACCGGACATAATCTTAACCAGAACCTCGTTGTGTGATGCCTTTATTATCGCCCCGTGGAATCTCTCATCGTACTCTCTTGCCAGTGCAAGGTCAAGTTTTCTTTTTTTGGATAACTTAACTTCGGAGATAATTGTCTCTAATTCTTCTATTTCCTCGTCAGTGGCTCTTTGAGCCGCCCACGCTGCAGCCTGGGTTTCAAGAACCTTTCTTATCTCGAACAACTGCTTTATTTCATCTTGGCTTAAAATTAGCGCATCAGCAACATTACTGATCACAGAATCAATACTTGCTTCCTTGATAAACACACCATAACCCTTTTTTATCTCAACCAAACCCATGGCAGCCAACGTCCTAATCGCTTCTCGCACTGACGTACGGCTGACATTGAAAATATTTGCCAGTTCTCGTTCCGGTGGCAGTTTATCACCACTCTTTAGTTTACCGTCGGCTAAAAGTTCACGGATTTGTACTACAATCCTTTGGGACCTGCTGGATTTTTCTGTTACAACTGGCTGAAAATGGTTTTGCATTGTCCCAACTCCTATCTTATAAAATATAAACAATCCATATTAATTTTATAAATGCGACGTACCTCCATTTAAAATAGGAAGCACGCCACATTATTTCATCAATATTTGATATTGGACTTTCTAATATCGTTGGCGGAAAACTTAGAAGCAATTATTGGTTTAGCGTAATTTTCCAGCTGTAGATTCCCCTTATTTTTAAGGTAAATATTCACAAGCCAGTTTTGATTATCTGTTTCCGTATGGTCAGACCTGTAATGAGAGCCGCGGCTTTCTGTCCTCAACAAAGCTGATTTAGCCACAAGGCGTCCAACTGTTATCCAGTTTGTGACGTTTATGATATCGTTCCATTCCATATTATACCTGTTTAGCGTTCCTTTTGCAACACAGGCTTGTCCTGCCATTTCCAGCAGCTCATCCAACCTGTCAACCGCTTCCTGCAGTTTTAGGCCGTCGCGCACCACGCCAACCTTTTCCCACATTAAAAGTTTGATTTCATCCCTGATGGGATAAATATCTACCCCGTTGCTGCGTTTATACAAATAAAGCCAGCGCCTCTTGATTTTCTCAACTTGTTCCTGCCGATATGGCCTTAATATTTCCTGTTCAGCAAGAGCCGCCGCAGTGTCGCCGGCTCTTCGTCCAAAAACAGTGGACTCGCAAATGCCGTTGCCGCCAAGGCGGTTGGAGCCGTGCACCCCGCCTGAATCCTCACCGGCAACCAGCAACCCTTTTAAGTTTGTTTGGCAATGGATGTCAATTTTAACTCCACCCATTTGGAAGTGCGCGGTTGGGCTAACCTCTACAGGCTCCCGGGCCAGGTCTTTACCTATATCTCGTACACGTTCACACATACCGGGAAACTTATTTTCCACAAATTCGGCACCTAAATGAGTCATATCTATCATTACACCCTCGTTTTCGGTGCCCCTGCCGGCCATAATTTCCATGTACCCTGCTCTGGCAACGCGGTCACGGGTTGAGCGCTCCATCCGTTCGGGGTCATAGCGTTCCATGTACCTCTCACCCAGGCCGTTAATCATATAACCGCCTGCGCCCCGCAAGCCTTCTTCCAGAACGCTTCCGCTCAGCCTTGACTGTCCGGCCAGCAGCCCGGTCGGGTGGAACTGCAGCATTTCCATGTCCACAAATTCCGCACCGGCCCGAAAACACATGGCCATACCGTCCCCGGTCTTGTCAAAAGAAGGTGCGGATATCTTATACATGGAGGCTGAACCGCCTGTAGCAACTATTACAACTTTAGCGCTGATAACAAAAATTTCACCCGAGCGAACATTGGCCATAACAGCTCCAATCACACGGTCGCCTTCTTCAGTGGTAAGCAAATCAAGGCCTCGAGTTTCCTCCAAAATTTTAATTTTTTCTTCCCGGCGGAAAATTTGGTCGGTGAGCCGGGATATTATTTGAATACCACTGAGGTCAGCAACGTGAACGGTCCTGTCAAAGGATTGTCCCGCAAAGGCCTTTTGGTGGATTTGGCCGTCCTCCGCCCGGTCAAAAAAACAACCTACCTTAACTTCCAGCTCATGCACTGTTTTTGGAGCGTCTTTTACCAGCGTCCAGGCCAGATCCTGGTTATTTACAAAGCCGCCCCCTTTGATGGTATCCATGAAATGTTTTTCAACAGAGTCCGCCGGGTTCAGAACAACGTTCAATCCACCCTGCACCATGCGACTGCAGCCACACTTGCCAATCAATCCCTTTGTCGCCAGTACCACATTTAAACCGGGGTTATTATCATAAACATGCAACGCTGCAAACAAGCCTGCTCCACCACTACCCAGAATTAACACGTCAGTTTTAATTTCATTCACAAAAAGCCACGCTCCTTACACCTCTTATTTCAAGACGTCTTTGGTGATCATTTGAACATGCCGAATTTTTGCAAAACGCTACGTTTCTTTAACTGCTGGATCGATTTGGTGGGAATCAGCTTTTTGGGACATACTTCCGCACAGTTGAATTGGTCGTGACATCTCCACACCCCGTAAGAACGCCCGACGATTTTTAGTCTTTCAATCCTAACGGCATCACGTTTATCCGCTATTAGCGTATAGGCTCGGTTTAAAGCCGCCGGACCGATGGAATCTTTGTTCGTGGCGACCATGGAACAGGCGCTGTAACAGCATCCACAAGTAATACAATCCAGCATCTGATCGATAAATTCTCTTTCGCCTGAATCGGGTCTGATTACAGCCGGTTCGGTCAGCTCACTTTTAGCCACAAAATAAGGTTTGATCTTTTTCCATTTTTCAAAAAACGGTGCCATATCCGTTGCTAAATCCCTGATAATCGGCAAATTGGGGAGCGGCATAATGGTGATGTTATCGGTCCCAAGGCTCGTTACCTGAGTTCGGCAGGCCAGTCTCGGTTTACCGTTGATGTACATGGCACATGAACCGCACATTCCGATACGGCAGGAACAACGAAATGCCAGGGTTTTGTCGATATAGTTCTGTACATGCATCACGACGTCCAGCACCGCCATATTCTTAATCAAAGGCACTTTATATTCATCAAACCTGGGCTCAGCATCAGCCTCCGGATCATAGCGGAATATCTTAACATTAATTTCTTGCGAGGACAATGTAATCCGCCTCCTAAGCTATATAATAAATTGCACAACCGAATATAAACCAACTCCGAATAAAATTACTCCCAGAATAACAAGTATACAAATCGTAATAATTCTTGCCCTTAGCCCCATATCGACCATAACGGTATATAATCCGTTCAGGGCGTGGAACAATCCAAACAATAACAATAATATATAGATAGCCACATACGAACCAGTAACCAGTCTGTCTCTGGCTTCGGAAAATTGTATGATTTCAGCCGGATTTGCAACATAAAGCAACCACAAATGCAAACCTAGGACAACCAGCAGCAAAGCGGCGCTAATTCTTTGCAATAACCACGTTATAGCGTTCACGAGCACACCTTCCCCCGTTGGTATTGTTTAGGAAAGTTTGACCATCATTACATAGATCCACAAAGCGGCACCCAAAACCATGGCCACCCAAAAAATTTCCTTTTGCCTTGTAAAACCTATTCCAATATCAAAAAGCAGCAGTCGGATTCCATTTAAGCCATGATAAATTATCGCTCCCACCAGAAGCAGTTCCATGTAGTGCAGCACTGGATTAGTCATTAGCGCAGTAAGTACGGCGTTAAAAGCTTCATTGCCTTTAATGAGTGAGAAAGCCATGAGCGTCGCATGAAGCAGTAAATATAACACAAGACCGATACCGGTTATGCGGTGCAGAATCCAAGCCCACATGCCTACCGCACCCCATACCTGGCTGTGTGTAGCATATCTCTGCGATACTGCCATCTCCCGGTTGGGCATAAGTTCTTCCTCCTTAAAGATAATGATATTGATACAAGTCCATGGGCTTTATTAGCCCACGGACTTGCTCTTATTTATTCAACTCCAATTTTTTTATAGATGCCGTCTAATTTGGCGGCCGCCTTGGCTTTAACATCAAAATATAAATTGTTGCCGTGAGAATCCATGGCCACAATTAGGGGACCGAAATTCTTAGTCCGGAATTTCCAAATAGCTTCGGGCATTAGATCTTCCCACCAAACATCCTCAATTTCCAGAATTCTTTCGGTTTCCCACGCAGCTGCTCCGCCAACGATAGCAAGATAACAACCACCGCATTTCTTCATAGCTTCCATACTTGCTTCCATCATGCCCGCCTTGCCGATAATAGCCCGCACTCCATATTGTTCCATTAGGCCCGGCGTAAACCTGTCCATACGACTGCTGGTAGTTGTTCCAATACAAACGGGCTCATACTTGCCTTCCCCAACTTTGCGCACATTCGGTGCGGTATGTATACAGGCCGCACCGGTCAGGTCGGTAGGAGCCGATACTTTACCATCAAACATACGAATTAAATTGGCATCCCTGATTCCAAAAATGATTCCTTCCAGGGTAACCTTATCACCAACCTTAAGTTTTCTTACATCTTCTTCGGATAATGGAGTTTTTAAGGTGTATTCAGCCATTATTATCCCCCCCTTTCTAATAACCTAATTCGTACTTGCCGTCTGCGCCGAGGATAGCCTTTGCGCGGCGTGCCGGCCAGCACTGAATATTAATTGCCACGGGGTTTTGAGTAATGTGAGTGTAGGCATGCTCAACATTAACGGCTATGGCGGAATTCAACCCGCCCAATCCCATGGGCCCAATACCCAGTTCATTGATTGCTTCAAACATTTCCTTCTCAAACGCAGCCATTTCCGGATCCGGGTTCTGCGAGCCAATGGGGCGAGTCACTGCGGCCAATTTGGCCAGTTTTACACACATATCCGCCGTTCCGCCAATTCCGACCCCGACAATATAAGGAGGACACGGGTTCGCTCCAACCTGCGTGGCAATTGTATCGAGAACAAATCTTTTTACTCCGCGCACACCTTCAGCCGGAATTAACATTTTTAGAAAACTCATATTTTCCGAACCTGATCCCTTGGGAACCATCAATATTTCTACTTTGTCGTTGTCCTGCACAACATCATAATGTATTGACGGTATACGATACCCTGAACTGTTTTGGTTATTTTGGCGTTTAAAAGGCGATACAACACTGGAGCGCAGCGGGTGCTCCACGGTAGCCCGCTGACAGCCCTTGATAATAGTTTCTTCAAGCTGTACAAAGTCAACGCTCAGTTTATTCCCTACCTTGACAAAATATATGGGTATGCCCGTGTCCTGACAGATCAAACGATTTTTCTCATCGGCTATTTTTATGTTCTCCAGCATGGTTGACAAAACTTGTTTACCGGTTTCAGTCTCTTCTTGTTCATATGCTTTTTGCAAAGTTTCCCTTACATCAGGCGGCAAATCCTTCAGGGCCTTGATGTATAACTCTTTGCACAGTTCTTCAACGGTTTTGTAAAAAGAATCCGCCACAGTTTGTTTTATCACATTTTTCCCTCCTTTGTTTAATTATGTAGTTGCTGTTTACGCAAAGTTCTTTATAAAGAGCCGTTTCCCCCCTTTGTTAATTTTGTTAACGATAGATTAATCTTCAATAAATTGATCTCCATATAATTGATATTTAATTAACTATTTAAGAATGGAAATCTTAGATATGTTTTGGTATTACCTCTTTCCTCTGACATCAGACTAATTATAACACCAATTTTTTCATAGATGCAATAGTTATTAAATGAAATTTATAGCCTAGCTAAAACGCTTTAATAGCCCTGGAAGCTTCCAAACCGTATTAAGCTCTGATCTGTGTTTATTTGTTAAAAGGCCTCTTACAGTCAGGATATTTTGACTGTGAGAGGCCTTTACTTAAGTGCCTTAAAATTAATTATTAACTTATACCTATGCGCTGCGATAAAGCTTGGTAAAGACAAATTCCTGGTGACCAAGCGCTTCGGCACAAGTAAACCGGCCATTGCAAACGCGGATCATCATATCCAGCAAAGCATCCGCAGCCTGATCCAAGTTCATTTCCCGGCGCAAAATACCGCTTACATCAACATCGATATGTTCTTTCATATCAACAACGGTAAGGGGATTGGCGGAAAGCTTGATCACCGGCTCAATCGGGTTACCTATAATATTACCCTGCCCCGTTGGGAAGAAATGTACCACAGCCCCGGAAGCCGCCCACAGCGTTACAGCCTCGGCAGCTGCCGATGAAGTGTCCATATACCACAAACCTTTGGAAACCGGAGCTTCGGCAGGCTTTAACACGTCAACATATTTTAAATTGCCAATCTTTTGGAGATTACCCAAGGCTTTCTCTTCAATAGTGGTTAAACCGCCAGCAATATTACCCTTGGTGGGCTGGGAGCCGGAAAGGTCAACTCCCTGGCTTATAATGAACTCGTTATATTCATTCCAAATTTGGTAATAAGCTTCACCCACTTCAGGAGTGGCGGCATGTTCTTTACAGATATCTTCCGCGCCTGTAATCTCGGAAGTTTCACCAAAACTACAAGTTGCACCGGCAGCCACAAGCTTTTCCAAGGCCCTACCGACTGTAGGGCAAGAAGCCAAGCCGGAGGTAGTGTCGGATTCACCACATTTTACCGAAACATATAATTCATCAACAGAACATTCCACTTTTTGAATTTCCGTTGCCCACTGGGTGTACTCTTGAGCTTTCCATGAAGCGCGTTCGATAGTTTTATGCTGTCCATTGCGTTCAATAGCAAACCCGCATACGGGTTTACCGGTCTTGGCAATACCGTCCACGATAACGTTAGTCCATTCGGGCTCAATTCCAATTACAACAACTGCTGCAACGTTGGGGTTGCTACCGATTCCTATTAAAGTCCGGAAGGTCAAATCCAGGTCTTCACCGAACTGCAGGCGACCATATGCATGCGGTAAGGCTATTGTTCCCTTAACATTGTGAGCAACAGCTTCACATGCTGCATTGGAAAGGTCGTCCAAAGGCAAAATAATAACATGATTACGAATACCTACTCTGCCGTTTTCACGGCGATAGCCCATAAATTTCGCAAACTTGTACTCTGACATAAAATTTACCACCTCGCAGTCTTTAAGTTGTGAGTATGGACGTGTTCGCCCTTTTTAATCGGCGCGCTAACTTTACCAATAGGTCTGTTATACTTAATGATTGACATTCCCTCTTCTATATCCTTCATGGCGATTTTATGCCCGATTTTAATGTCGTTTTTAGCTGTTATCGAAACTGTGGTGTCACTGGACATTACCCAACCTTCTAAAGTTTCTCCAGCCTTGATTTCCTTTACAGCTACGCCAACGGTATCATTTTCGTCATGAATGATAAAGTATGGTTGATTCATTACTGGTTATCCTCCCTTCAAAACCTTGTTTTAATTAAGTAAAGAATTAACTAATTTACAAAAAATGCTATTAATCACCTCCAATGTTAGTTGTAATTCATTAAAGTACAATAAATAATGCCAACATCGCATTGTTAAACACAACCCGGATTAAGCGCAAGATAATCTTATATGTTATGTAGCTAGTGAATTAGAACCTATAAATTTCATAGGTATGCCATCAGAGGTATGTGGTTATACCAGTCATTTTACTCTCTTTTCTTTTTAATGTCAATAATTTGATTTACCTGAAAAACTATCAAAAATTATTTTCCTCTAAAAAAATCAATCAATATACTCACTGTTTATTAAGCAAAAACGTAAACCGGACCTTTATGATATCCAAGTAACAAATAACAGCAGCGCTACCATAACCCAAAAGGAGTAAAACCAATTCATATACGAAACCTCCAAAGGAGTTTTCCCCATAATGTTGGCAACAACCAGGCAATTACCAGAAATGGGCGATATTGTCGACCCCAGCGACCATCCTCCGGCCAAAATCAAGGCAAATATTACAGGATCAATGCCAATTGTACTAGTATCAAGAGCGGCAAAAGTTGAAACCGATATCATCGGGTGGATACCCGCTATACTGGTCAGCACAATAGTAACAAGAATAGTCAGTGATACTGAGACTACCGATTTCCCAGCAAAATGCATGATTAAATGACACAATTTTTCGGACCAGCCTGAAATAGATAAAGCGCTTGAAAAAAAGCCAGCAGATGTAAATAAAATCACTTCCGAGTCGTATTTGTTGGCATGGTTTTTAAAATAGTCAAGATATCCCCCGACAAGACTTTCTTTCCGTCTCATCAATAATAACCACAAAGCGGGGTAGATCAGAGCAATTATTGGAACCATATTAATTACAGAAAAGCTACTTGCGATTTCAATCATAATTATTGCTGATAAAAATATCACACCATATGCGGCAAGTTGAATAACTTTAAATTTATCAATATTGTAATAACAATATTGTATTTCAACTAATTTCTCATTCTTTGTTTCTTTCTTTATCATGAAGTCGGATATATACCCCAACACCAAAGCAATACTCGCAAACAATATACCAAAGCAGAAAAATTGGGGCCAAGGAACATTTAAATAATCCAATACCAGTGCAACAGCTACTGTATTGGGTGACCAAAAAAAAATAGTACCCACCCCTCTTGATATGCTTTTGGTAAGTATACTAAAGCAATTAAGCACTGCACCCCGGGCGGTAATTTTATACGTCAATGGCACTGCACCAATATTCATAAAAACACCGAATATATGACTGCAAATAGCCGGAACCCAATACATTTGCCATCTTCTCTTCATATACTTGGCTGTTAAACTATCAAGTACTTCAATATACTCGCCAATTTCTAAAGGCATACCCAACAGAGGAACTGTTATCAACAACACCAGAAGGCTTACATTTTTCCCCATGGCTTCAACCCAATAATCTAAACTAGCACCGGAATTGAACATTAAATAAGCGCCTACGCCCAAAAGCCCCAGACAGACAATCCTTGTGCCGCGACCAGCAAATGGAATACTGACAAGAACAGCAAAAATAGCTATATAACTTACAAGTGTTTTAAACAATTGATGAGGATAAAACACAATAAGTATGCTACCAAGGATCATCAATAAAAAAACCAGGCTTTTCAACTGGCAAACTTTCCCATTTGATAATGGTTTACATTCAGCAATAGCCAAGGAGAACCTCCTGCTTTGTCCGTTTGGATTTTACGTTAACATAAACACTGTGAGAAGTCGTAATAACGCTACCATCAACCGCACATTCTCCATACTTAAGTTTTTTGTATGCGCGCGAAAACCCCGTGAAAAAAAAGAGATCAACCCGGTCTACGATAACGCCTCCCGGAAAGAGCTCTAACGTCAGACCGGATTGAAGTGCACAAAGCAGCACATTGTAGTCGTTATAACGAAAAGTGAACCAAAATCACATGCATTATGGAATTTTAAAGCTCTAGCTATTATAACCGACAGTATCAAAAATACTATCCACTCTTCTTATAATATCAAAGCTTTGGGCTTCCGCCAGAAGGGACTCGGAAATCCACAGGTACTCAAGGTGCTTGGTGTCCTTAATCCTAACCACCCGGCAGTCTTCACCACGGTGTAGATTATATGCCGTTTCAATTGCATCATGCTCGGTGGGCAGGGTACACGGTATTTTGACCGAACTTAAATAACCTGTGGTCAAAGAATTTTTATAAGTGTTTTGAAAATCAATTGTATCAACCAAACCCTGGATGGTTATATCGGCAAATCCTATGCCCAAAGCGTTTCCTTTGGATTCAGGTGTCAGATTCAGCACTACAAGGGTTTCAAAATTCTGCACTGGTTCGCCACCCAATCGCCGGTGCATACCTATTACGTTAACATCCATCCCCGACCCGCTGATGTTTTTACCCATATCGTCCACTATGAGCACATGTAAATGATCAAAAGGAATTCTTGGCAATTGCTGCCATGCCAATTTCATCAATTCCTTTTCAGCATTTTCGCGTTCTTCCGGCTTAACTCCTTGTAAAGCTAGAGCGTCGCCATGGAAGTTATCCACAGAAGCAATTCCACCCAGCAAATTAATTTTTTGATCAATCACGCGAGCCATTTCCACAAGAACATGTCCTAGCCCGGCGCGATGCGCCGCCTCGGCTCCTTTAACTTTCCCCAGCCCAACGGCCATCATCTTGGTCAAGCCGCTTTCGATCGGGGCGCGAAAGCCAGTGTGAGGCTTAACGCGATTAAATAAAAATACTCCGTCAGCATCCAGCGCGTATTTATCACAGTACACCGGCACCCCGCCGGAAGTATCACCGAGATAGACCGAATCCACACAGGACTTAACAGACACACCCAGGCTCTTTTCGGTGATGCCCATTTTTTCCAGCACCTGAACCTGGCCTTCATCGGTCCCGCCACCATGACTCCCCATGGCAGGAACAACAAAGGGCTCGGCTCCCCAGGCTTTAAAAACATCCACCAAGGCACGGATTACGCGCAAGCCGTAAGGGAAACCCCTGGAACCATAAGGCAGGCATATTCTCATTCCGGGGGTGACGCGATCCCGCAGGCACATGCTGTTCATCTCGGAACGAACCTGCGTTTCAACATCAGCAATGGAACCGCAATCGAGATATTGCTTTACCAAATACATAGGTAACATATCAGTTAGCTCCTTCGACCGATCTCCTGCGACTTTTTTTACATAATCACTTGTCTAGATTTTCCATGTATTTTTTGATTTTTTCCCATACCGCATTATCCACCGGTATACCTTCGGCTTGGCGCAGAATTTCTTTTTGGAATTCCAGTTCGCCGGGGTACAATACCTCCTGGATACCGGGCATGGGCTTGACGCTCTTGATGGTTCCAATAAACTGATCCATTATTTCGTAATATTGATCCACCGGAAGGAAGGATTCAATGGCTATGGCCCCGAGAAAATGGCCGACGTTTTGGGAGCGGGAGAAGTCATCCACCAGTCCCCCGACCCGGGTTGTAAATGCGGCGCCTGTAAGAACAGCGGAAAGTACTTCCGCGATAATGGCCAATCCATAGCCTTTAACCCCGGCGGCGGGAAGCAACACGCCTTCATACCCTTCGTCAGCCGTTTTCGCCATATACCCTTCCTTGTTTAAAGCCCAACCTGCGGGTATTGCCTGTTTATCGGCGGCCATGTTCCGCAGCTTGGTCCTGGCTATGGCACTGGTGGCAAAGTCGATAACAATGCCAGGCTTGCCCTTCACCGGAAAAGCAAAAGACATGGGGTTTGTCCCAAACAGAGGTTCCATGCCGCCAAAGGGAGCAACGCTTGACGGAGCGTTGGTCATGGCCAAGCCGATGCAGTTGTTCTCAGCCGCCTGCATGGTGTAATAAGACACCATCCCGAAATGACCCGAATTGCGCACTCCTACAAATCCGGTGTTGGATGAAAGGGCTTTTTTCACCGCCAGATTCATGGCAAACACAGCGCCAACCTGTCCTAGCCCGTTTTTGCAATCTACCACGGCAGTGTTGGCTGTTTCCATAACTATTTCGGGCTGAGCCTTGGGATCTATAACGCCCCGTTTGATTCTCTCCACATATACCGGCAGGTATGCAATACCATGTGAATCGATTCCCCGCAGGCTTGCGGAAATCATCACTGATGCCGTGGTATCCGCGTTTTCCTCCGGTACACCATAACTCTTAAGCACATCAACACATATTTTTCTTAAATCTGTAACCGGGAAATGTTTCATTTTAGCTACTCCTTTTATAGATACTCCTTCGCAAAACAGTTAATTAAATATGTTATTACATCCCATTTTGGCCAACGGATTTTCCGCCCATCATTCTTCTGCTCTGCAGCAGGTAGACGAGAACCGTAACCGCCAAACCGGTTAAGTCGGTGGCCAATTCAGGTATGATCAGTGCAAAAGCGCCGATAAAAAGCACAATCCGTTCAAAAGCATTACAATTAACGCGAAAGTAGCCTATGACCGCGCAACCCAGCAAGATTACACCCAGTATTGCCGGCACCACCCCCAGCAATGTTTCCACCGGCGAGCCCCTGACAATCAGCAGCGCCGGTTCCAAAACAAACATGTAAGGGATGATAAACCCGCCCATAGCCAGCCGCAACGCTGCCCATCCGGTGCTGAACACGGGCGCACCGGCTAATCCTGCGGCAGCATACGCTGCTATGGCTACCGGTGGTGTCAGAGTTGAAAGAATAGCGTAGTAAAATACAAACAAGTTGGCGGCCAGGGCGTCTACTCCCAGCGCAATGAGCGCTGGAACCGCTATGGTAGCAGCCATAATGTATGCCGGAGTGGTCGGCAGCCCCATACCCAGAATGATACAGGCCAACATGGTTAGAATTAGGGTGGGAACAAGCATTCCGTCTGTAAAGCTGAGAATGCTATCGGTAAAAACCACACCTACACTGGTCAAAGAAACGACGCCGATGACAAAACCCACCACAGCACAGGCAACCGCCACGGCCAACGCCGTCCTGCCCCCGACAATCATTGCATTAACAATTTGGGACAGAGTCATCCGAGTTTCTTTACGCAGAGATGCCACCAGCAGTGTAGACAAAAGACCGTAAAATGCCGCATACATCGCTGAAAAGCCATTAACTAATATAGCGACTATTACTAGCAATGGAAACAACATGTGCCCCCTGGCTTTCAAAACATCCTTTAGTCTGGGAATATCCGACATATTCAAACCTTGCAGCTCCAACCTTCTGGCCTCGCGGTCAACCATGGTCCAAACAGCCAAATAATACAGCAGGGCCGGGACAATTGCGGCGATCATCACCGTTCCGTAAGGAATTCCCGTGAGTTCCGCCAATACAAAGGCCGCCGCTCCCATGACGGGAGGCATGATTTGCCCGCCGCAGGATGAGGTTGCTTCCACCGCGCCGGCAAACCTGGGTTTGTAACCAATTTTTTTCATTAAAGGGATCGTAAATGCCCCCGTTGTCACCACATTAGCCACCGCTGCGCCGTTGATCGTGGCCATGATGCTGCTGCCCAGAATAGCAACCTTGGCCGGTCCTCCGGGCGATTTACCGGCCAAAGCCATTGACCCGTCGTTGATCAGCCTGCCCATGCCCGACGCGGCCATAAATGAGCCGAACAGGACAAACAGAAAAATATACTGTGCGGAAACCCCCAGAGCAATGCTGAATATCCCTTCGGTGCTGATATACATTTGTTCTATGATTCTAGGATAAGTGAAGTTCATGTGCCCGAACACACCCGGAATCCATTCCCCGCACATGGCATAAAACACGCAAGTAATGGCCAGGACCGGGAGAATCATCCCCATAGTACGCCTGGCCGCCTCCAGCACCAGCAGCATTAACATGGTGCCCAGGATGATATCGGTGGAATTGGCCATTCCGGCCCGCATGGCAATATTTTCAAAGAAAAACACCAGATAACCACAGGTAATAGCACTCAACAGCGCGAACAAAACATCAAAAACAGTAGGTTTTCCCATGGGTGATCTTTTTTTGTTCGCCGGGTACAACAGGAATACCAGGAACAAAACAGCCCCCAGATGGATGGAACGCTGTTTAATAGCCAGCAGCAGGCCAAACCCGGACGTGTACAGGTGGAACAGTGATAAACCGATCGCGACGACGGCAACTACATAAAACCAGAATTTCGAGTCAAACTCCCGGTAGTTGCTTTCACTGGAGTACTTTTTCAGTATCTCTTGCTGCTTCTCTTTACTGATGACTGACTCCTGTTCATTCAAGATGCGAGGTCACCTCTCTTTCTGATGGCCCTATTGATTAGAATCTGAGGGCTGTACAGCCCCCGGATTCTAATTTCTATTCAGCTATATTGGTCTGTTTACTGCAACTTTAAATTATCAGGAACTGTTACACCGTTATCCTCGAAGAATTTGACCGCGCCCGGATGCAGCGGCAGGGTCATGCCGTTCAGGCCCTCTTCGATTTTAAAATCAGCGGCCCCTTTATAGGAATTCGCCAGGGCGTCCTTGTTGGCATAAATACTTTCCAGCATTTTATATACCATGTCTTCACTGAGATCCTTATGGGCAACCAGAATATTACCCACGGCTACTGTTTGCACCGGTTCGCTTTGGCCCTTATAAGAGTTGGCCGGCACTTCAACCGGAATGTAGGCCGGGTACTTCTCGATCAGCTTCTCCCTCACGTCACCGTCAACCGGTAGAATTTTTGCTTCTACGCGTGTCGTCATTTCCGTCACGGAAGCGTGGGGAATGCCGCCGGCGATAAAGGCCATGTCGGTCTGCCTGTCCGTAAATTTTTCAGCAGCTTCCGAATTTGATACATAGTTGGCTTTGGCGTCTTTGTTATTTTGATAATCAATCCCGACTATGGAGAGGATTTCCCGGGCGTTCAGTTCAGTACCGCTTCCAACGGGACCGGGTATAATGTTTTTGCCTTTCAAATCCGCCAGTTCGTTAATGCCTGAGTTGACCGGCACTACAAAATAGCAATAATTGGGATACAGGTAAGCCATGCCGTAAAAATCATTTTTGGGATTTCCTTCAAAAACATTTTTACCGTTCCAAGCATCCCCGGCCACACCGTTTTGCAGGAAGGCAACCTGAGATTCATTCCTGGTAAGCAGCTCAACGTTTTGTGTTGATCCCGCGGTAGATTGAACAGATGCCTGAAGCCCGTCCACCTTCTCATTCCACATATTGGCAATAGCGTTACCTAAAGCGTAGTAGATTCCCGCAGTTGTAGCAGTTGAAATATTAACGTAGGTTTTCTTGCCCGGACTTGAAGAGTCTGTGTTTTCATTGTCCGAACCTTCGCCGGACGAACTGCTGCAGCCCAGTGCTCCCAAAAGCACCAAACTTAAGCTCAGGATAATGGCAAGCAGTTTTTTATTCATTTGCTCTCCTCCTTTTAGGGTCAATAAGTTTTGGCCGCTAAAAAGTAACCACCCGCATCCATAAGAATACCGCTTTTTTCCACCCCCTTTACAGCCTGCTTGGAACAACTATTACCGGCAAGGCTTTACTTGACCGCCTGCAATAGCTCGTCCAGCGTCCTGACCACGACAATCCCGGCTTCAGCCAAACTCTTTATTTTGGACTCCGCGGTACCGAAGCCTTCCGCGACAATAGCCCCGGCATGTCCCATCTTTTTGCCGGCAGGCGCCGTCCGGCCGGCGATAAAGGCTACGATTTTTTTGGGATAGCCGTTTTCGGTTACGTATTTGGCAGCCAATTCCTCACCGGCACCGCCGATCTCGCCGATCATAACGACGGTTTCGGTCTGGCCGTCATCCCGGAACAGGCGCAGAACGTCGACAAAATCGGTTCCTTTGACGGGGTCACCGCCGATACACACGCAGGTGGACTGGCCGATCCCTTTATAGGTAAGGTTTGAGGAAACCTCATGGGTCAAAGTGCCGCTGCGGGAAATGATGCCCACGCTGCCCTCGCTGTAAATGTAGCCGGGCATGATCCCTACCTTGCCTTTGCCGGGGCTGATAACGCCAATGGTATTGGGGCCGATTACGCGCACCCCCGCTTTACGGGCCATATTTCTGATCACCAGGCTGTCGTGAACGGGAACGAATTCGGTAATAATAACAATCAGTGGTATTTTATGGTCAATGGCTTCGATGGCCGCGCTTAACACACCGGCAGGAGGCACCATGATCATGGAAGCATCAACCTGGTGTTCTTTTTGAGCCGCGGCCACGGTATCGTAAACGGTGACGCCGTGCACTTTTTGACCACCCTTGCCGGGAGTGACTCCACCGACAACGTGGACATGATACTCCAACATCTTCAACGTGTGGTAGGTGCCTTGCTTGCCGGTTATTCCCTGGATGATGACGCGGATATCCGGATTAACTAATATAGCCATGGTCAGTCACCCTCTTTTTGTTCATTTGTTCCAGCAGCAGGATTACCGCCTCCTCGGTTGTGCCAAACTTGATTATAGGTATGTTCTCGCTTTCTAAAATGGCCCAACCTTCATCCTGGGAGTGACCTCTCATCTTGACCACGATAGCCTGGGTGGGCTGGAGTTCGTTAATGACCCGAACAACCCCCCGGGCCATTTGTTCACAGTTGTTGATACCGCCAAACAAGTTGATGAAAACACCCTTGACACCGGATGTTTTGAGCACTACCCTCAGGGCATTTGCCGTTTTCTCCATGGTGGCGTCCCCACCAAGATCTAAAAAGTTAGCCGGTGCACCACCATGGGCCCAGATCATATCCATGGATGCCATGCCCAAACCGGCACCGCCGGCAATAAGTCCAATATTGCCTTTATCCATACCCACATAGGAAATACCCAGTGACTTGGCTTCCGCTTCCAGCGGGTCTGAAATATCGGTCTTGCGTTCAAAACCCTGCACAGCCTTGATCTTGAAAAGAGCCGAGTCGTCGATTTCAATCTTGGAATCGGCAGCCACTACATTGCCGGATGCATCAATGACCAGTGGGTTGATTTCCGCAGTTAAGGCATTATGTTCAAAATAACAGCGCACCAGGTTATGCAATATTTTTGCCGCTTGAACCAATTGCCGCCCTTGCAGCCCGGTTTTAAGCAACAGGTCCAGCGCCTGGTGCAACCGATACGCAGCCAACGGGTCGAGGTGTGTTTTAAACAGTCGCTGGGGATAGTCCCGGGCAACTTGTTCGATATCCATACCGCCCTGAGCGGAGACCATCAACAGCGGCAGTGATTCCCGGGGGTCCAGGGTGATTCCCAGGTAAAACTCCCGCGCTACATCCAGCTTTTCTTCGATTAGAATTATTTCTACAAGCTCCCCGGATAGTTTCAGGGATTGTAGATCCGCAAAAGCTCGCACCAGTTCCCGTTCATCCGCGACGAATTTGATACCGCCCGCTTTACCGCGCCCACCGCGCAGCACCTGGCTCTTAACCACTACGGGAAATCCTATTTTCCGGGCCGTTTCAACAGCCGCCTCCGGAGTGCGCACGGCCGCGCCGCTGGGAACGGGAATGCCAGCCTGACTGAAAATTTGTTTGCCTTCAAACTCATAAAGTTTCATTGTTTATCACCTTGCTGCCCACAGTATTCCAGAGCCATATCGACGGCCTTCATGTTCACCGCCCGGATCTTGGCCGGGAGATTCTCGGCAATAGTGCTTTTCATTGCTTCCAAGGACACCATTTTAGTGGCGTTAACCAACGCAGTAAGCATAACTGTGTTGGCGACCATCTTGTTGCCTACTTTTTCCTCGGCCAGTTTGGTGGCGGATACCCGATGCAATTTCTTAATTCCCTCCGGAACTTCAGTTACCAGGGTATCGTCGATGAAAATGTCCGCAGTATTGATATTAATTTCTTTAATGTATTTATCAAAAGCAGGCTGAGACATGGCTACAAAAATATCGGGGTTTAGCGTTTTAGTGTAGTCGATTGGTTCATCGGAAATAACCACCTCGGCCCGGCAAGCGCCGCCCCGGGCTTCGGGGCCGTAACTCTGGGTCTGGGCAACCTCTTTGTTCTCGTGGTAGCCTGCGGCCTGGGCCAGCAGTACTCCCATCAGGATTACACCCTGACCGCCAAAACCCGCCAGCTTTATTTCAGTTCTCAATTTGTTCCCTCCCCGACTGTCAAGGCCAATTCCGGACAAATAAGTTCACAGGTTTTGCATTTGGTGCACTCTCCAGGTTCGGTTACGCACGGAATGATATAGCCTTTGCCGTTCCTTTTTCCGGATGGCTTAATGATTTTCTTCGGACAGCAATGAGAGCAAAGATAACAGCCCTTGCAATACAGCTCGTCTATAATTATCATTTCTTCACCGTCCTCGTTTAGTTGGCAGCTGCCGCTCGATGGATTTTTTCGTAATAGTAGCCGGCAAATTCCGGACGCTGCGTGTCGTGGTGCAGGGTGCCGATCAGAAATTTTCCCGCCAGCTCTTCCGCACTCTTCTCCGTGGCCGCGCTTACGCTGATGGTGCTCGCCTTGATCATATCCAGCAGTTTGGCGGGATCTGCCGTGCCGTGGATTACTCGCCCGGCCTGGGTGGGGCACTGGGTTAGCACTTCCACAAAGGAGAACCCCCGGTGGTCTATAGCTTCAGTTATGGCTTTGCTGAGCTGACGCGGGTGTGCCGTGGTCCAGCGGGCGATATAGGTAGCGCCGGAGGCCCAGGCCAGTTCGCAGGCGTCAAAGGGCATTTCCGGGTTGCCGTACGGCGACGTTTTGGTCTTGTAGGCCGTGGGTGTGGTGGGCGCCACCTGTCCACCGGTCATGCCGTAGATTTGGTTATGAACCATGATCACAGTTAGATCAATGTTGCGCCTGGCCCCGTGGATAAAGTGGTTACCGCCGATGCCCAGGCAGTCGCCGTCACCGCTGAATACGATAACTTTACGGTCAGGGTCGCTCATTTTCAGGCCGGTGGCAAAAGGGATCGCGCGACCATGGAGTACGTGCAGTACGTCCGCGTCAATATACACCGGTATCCAACCCGAACAGCCAATGCCGCCTACCAGCGCCAGCCGTTCGCGGATGCCGGAGTTGTCGATGGCTCTGACCGTAGCGTTTAAGATGGTGCCGTTGCCGCAACCGGGGCACCATAATAACGGAAGTGCCTTTTTCCTCAGATATTTTTCTCCTAACAGGTGCATGACCGGACCCTCCTCTCGATTTCAACCTGAATATCACCGGGAGTATGCAGTATCCCACCCAGTTTAGACAGGCTGATCACTTCCTTCCGTCCGCCAACTGCACGTTTAACTTCGTTTACTACGCGGCCGATGTTTAATTCGGGCACAATTAGGGTGTGCGCGCCAGTGGTTAGTTCAACCAGTTTTGATTCCGGAAACGGCCAAATAATGCGCAGTTTCAGGTAACCCGCTTTGATTCCCCGAGCGCGGGCATCCTTAACCGCTCGCAGCGAGGGCCTTGATGGACTCCCGAAGCTGACTACGATTATTTCCGCATCTTCGAGATAGCTTGATTCTATATCAACGAGTTGGTTGGCGTGATCGGTTATTTTCCGGCACAACCGTTCAGTAAGCCGTGCACATACATCAGGCAGGTGGGCCGCGCGGTTACCTTGCTCGTCATGTAATTGACCGTCAATCAGCAGTCTATAACCTTCATTGAAACCGGGCATACCGTCCAGCAGTCCATTTGCTTGAGCTTCGTAAGGTTGAAAGCCATCTTTGGCCGGCTTTTTCCGCTCCACCGGGGCCAGGTTGGCCGGAATCCGCACTTTCTCGCGGGTGTGGCCCACGATTTCGTCGGATAACACATAAACCGGCACCCGGTAGTGTTCGGATAGTTCAAACGCCTTATACGTCAAATCAAAAGCCTCTTGGCTCGAGGAAGGCATTAGGGAGATAATTTCATAATCACCGTGCGAACCGTATTTGGCCTGCATAATATCCTGCTGCCCCGCCGCAGTGGGCATCCCGGTGGCAGGTCCGCCCCGCATAACGTTGATCACCACTATTGGCGCTTCCACCGCCGAAGCATAGCCAACACCTTCCTGTTTCAAGCTGATGCCTGGACCGGAGGACGCCGTACACGCTTTCAGGCCGCCGAAAGAGGCGCCAATGGTGGCACAGATACTGGCAATCTCATCTTCCATTTGCATGAACACACCGTCGACCTGGGGCAGGCGCTGGGCCATTGTTTCCGCCACCTCCGAAGCCGGAGTTATCGGATAACCTGCAAAAAACCTGCAGCCGGCAGCTATGGCAGCCTCGACGATGGCTTCATTACCTTGCAAAATTTTAACATTTTCGTTGTTCACCTCTTGTCTCATACTAAACCTCCTTGTTGTCATATTTATTGCGATATTGCACCTTAATTCACAATCTACTTTTTCTTATACCCTTATGCAATCAATAACCACAACCTTTGCGTTTTGTCATAAAGTATCCAATCCTCTCACCTCTTTACTAGTTGTTTTTTATATGGTTTACTGGAAAACTTATTGGTTCAAGATTCCTGAGACCTAATGTAGCCTCCAATGCTCCTAACCAAATCTACGGCCGCTTTTTTAACAATTTTTATCTTAAAAGGTATTTCGTCTTGGGAAAAACGGTTTTCCGGACCCATAATTCCAATTGATGCTACGACTCTTCCCTTATAGTCAAACACCGGGGAGCCAATTGCTACGGTTCCTGGATTTACTTCACCAAAGCTGAACGCGTAACCGTTTTCCCGAATCTGACTCAATTCAGCAATAATGCTTTTTCTATTTATACTTTTTCCCATAGCTCCTAATATTTGCTCAATTTGGTCAAGTACGCAGCTTATTTCATCTTCAGGCAAGTAGGCTAACATAGCCTTTTTCAAAGCACCCTGGGTTAAAAGCGTTCTCTTTCCTATTGCTTGAACAAATCTGAGCTCGTGTACCGTGTCGATTTTGTCAATCAATACCCCTTCATAACCATCCCTGACAGTCAAATGGGTAGTTTCCATGCTTTTTTCCATCAATTGCTTCAGAATCGGTCTGGCAGACTCCATAATTGACATATTAGATCTGGCGATCAAACCAAGTTCCATAATCAATAACCCCAAACGAAACTTTTTATTGTTATCATTTTGTATAACCATGCCGTACTTTTTTAAATCAAGCAGGATTCTATGTACTGTGCCAACGGGAAGCCCGGACCGGCGAGCTATTTCGGAAGCACCCCATTCCTTTTTGTTACCTTCCGGAACCAGTGATTTTAAGATAATTACCAATCTTTCAACAACTCCTGACATACTCTTTAACCCCATTCGTATTATTTAGTTACATGACCAATTGGAAAATTACTTAATTTTAAGCTATTAAATAGATTTCTCATTATTTGAGAATGTTTCTCAAATTATTTGCAGATAATTTATCACAGCCCAATAAAGGTGTCAACAAACAATAAATATATTTTTTAACATTTGTCTTTAATAGCCCACTGCCAGTATCAGACTTTAATCGAGCAAAGATCCTCATTTTTCAACACCTAGCATGTCTATTAAAAAAAAATAATAATCAAACAATTAAAACCCTTCATGGTTATTTTAGAAATGACTTATATTGCATGATAAGCGCCCGCTTCCCATAAAAATAATAAGCTTATTGCGCTATTGGATAAAAGATGCTATATTATTAATAAATTGGTATGACATCAGTGGTATGAAAATAGGGGTATAACATTAGATCTAGATTCAGGAGGCGCATATGATTACTTTTTTTTCCGCCGCCGCTGCATTTTTAGCCGGGTTAATTAAGACAACTTTTGGTGTTGGCGCAGGGGTTTTTCTAACTCCTCTCCTGTCCATAAACATGGACCCCAAAACTGCCGTCGCGTTGATGGCACCAATGATGCTGTTTTCTGACCTTTCAACCATCGGACTGCACTGGAAAAAATGGGATGTGAGTCATATTAAAATACTCATTCCCGGTGGGGTAATCGGAGTGTTTATTGGAAGTTATTACCTGGCTTGGGCTTCACTGAGTATAACCCAGGTTACTATTGGCATAGTTGCTATGGTTTTCTCATCTTTACAAATCGTGCGCCAACAAAAGTCTGAATATTTCACCAATCTTAATATGAAACCTGCCCACGGCGCATTGATCAGCGTTTTGGCAGGCGCTGCATCAGCAGTTGCCCACTCCGGCGGAATAGTTATCTCCATTTATCTGGTTACCCTGGGTTTGGCCAAGCAGGCCTTTGTTGCCACGCTGATTTTGTTCTTATTTGCCGGTGATATTTTAAAGATGGCGCTTTTTGCAAAATTGGGGATACTAAATTCAGAAATCCTTATTGTTGGCTTGCTATTAACTCCGGCTTTATTTTTAGGCAGTTGGTTTGGTAGTAAGTTAATTAATAAGCTCACCGATCATCAATTTATTTTTATTGTAAACATTTTTATTTTCCTGAGCGGGCTTTTTTTAATTATTAAGAACTATTGTTAAACCATTATTAATATTTGATAAATTTATTAACTAGTAATTGCCTTTAAAAAGATAAACTGTTATAATTCTGTAAAATCGCTGTCTAAGGTTGGAGGTATGACCAATGTTACTTGTGAAAAAGTACTCAATACTATTTTAATAGTTTTTATCTACGATAACCCAAACACTGCTTATTAAAGTTTTGAAGTTAGTTATTTTATTAAATACGGGAGGTGAACTAAAAAAATTACTACTTAAACAACCTAGTTAACCATTTATACAAAGGAGGAGTAAAATGAAATTTACTGCTAAGATTTTTCTGCTTATTGTTTCCCTGCTTGCGCTCGGCCTTCTTGTAGCCGGCTGCGGCGGAAGTGGCGGCGAAGGCGGAGAAGAACAAAACAAGGCCGGTCAAACCAGCTTCAGTTTGGCAACGGCGGGAACGGGGGGCACTTACTACCCTATGGGAGGCGGCGTTTCCAGTGTCGTCCAAGATGCTACAAATTATGAAATAGCCGTGGAAACCAGCGGCGGTTCCGCCGAGAATCTGCGGCTTATTGAAGCCGGTGAAACTGAGCTGGCCTGGGCCAACGCTTCTGAAATATACTGGGCCTGGAACGGTGAAGAATTCTTTAAGGGGCAAGAATTAAAGAGTTTTAGAGTTGTAAACTTTGGCTGGAACGCCATTTTCCACTGGGCGGTTCATAAAGGAAGTAATATCAACAGCTTTGCAGATCTGAAAGGCAAAAAAGTCGGTATTGGTCCGCAAGGGTCCGGATCAGCTATATTTGGTGAAACTTACTTTAGGGCTATCGGCATGTGGGACAAGGTCCAACCAATGTATTTGCCCCCCGACGATCAGGCAACATCATTCAAAGATAAAAAAATAGATGTGTTCGGATATTTTTCACGGGTGCCAATGGCATCGCTGATGGATATCGCAGCAGTAACGGATATTAAATTACTAGATCCAACCATTGAAGGTGCTCAAGCAAACTTCTCCCAGAAATACCCCTTTTATACTAAAACAGTCATACCTAAGGGATCTTATTCAGGTCAAGATCAAGATGTTAGTATGTATAACAACCCGGTTTATCTGGTCGTAAGAAAAGATATTTCCGATCAAGTCGTGTATGACCTTTTAACGGCTATTTATTCCGACAAAGGACAAGAACGACTGAAACAAACCAACAAGGCAGCAGAAGACATGACGCTGGAAAATGCTTTGCAAGGCATGGAAGAGATGGGAGTACCACTACATCCCGGAGCAATCAAGTTTTTTGAAGAAAAAGGTCTGGAAATTCCACAAGAACTGATTGAAGGTTAAGCTACTGTATTTTTAATACCGTATAACTACATAACTGGCATCTTTAATGGTGCCAGTTATGTCATCACCCTTGATGTCAATATATTCTTGGCAAATTAGGAGGTGTAAATTTATGAACAAAGATTTTGTAGCAACCCAAGGCCCACCACAAACAGAGCAGGATATGGAAAAAATGATTGAACAATATGAAGGGGCTTCTTCCAAAAGAAATTTCACTGGTTTTTTTGGTCAATTTATTGCCTTTATCGCCGCCATTTTCACCCTTTTTTTTCTATATCAAGGCGCATTCGGAGTTGTTTCGCCGGAGGCCAATAGAGGTGTGTACGTAGGTATAACCATCTTTTTATGTTTACTTATTTACCCTGCCTCAAAGAAATCACCTAATGACAAAATTACGATATTGGATGCTCTTCTGGGTATTCTGACCCTGGTTACTACATGTTATTTCATTTTTATGTATCCTCAGATGGCATATCGCATCGGGTTTGTCACCACGCCAGATTTGATCATGGCCATCATCGCGATATTACTGGCGCTTGAAACCGTCAGACGTGTAACAGGCAACATATTATTCTTTATAGCCCTTGGATTTTTATTATACGCTTATTTCGGAAACTTATTGCCAGGCATGCTGTCTCACAAAGGATTCAGTATTACCAGAATAGCCAGTTTCATGTACGCCTCTCTTTACGGTATTTATGGCTCAGTGGCATCAATTTTCGCATCATTTGTTTTCCTGTTTATTACATTTGGAACTTTTTTGGAGTATTCCGGAGCTGGAAGATTTTTTATCGACTTCCCATATTCCTTACTCGGAAGAGCCCGCGGCGGTCCAGCCAAGGTGGCCGTTCTGGCCAGCGGTTTCATGGGCAGCATTAACGGCAGCGCAACCGCCAACGTGGTTACTACAGGCACTTTCACCATCCCCCTGATGAAACGCGTAGGTTATAAACCTCACATGGCCGGTGCCATCGAAACCGTGGCATCCACGGGCGGGATGCTGATGCCGCCAATTATGGGTGCAGGCGCATTCATCATGGCGGAATTCACCGGAATCCCTTACTGGGATATCGTCAAAGTATCCATTATTCCGGCTATCCTTTATTATTTGTATCTGTATTTAATGGTTGATTTCCAAGCCCACAACCTGGGTTTGAAGGGTCTTAACAAAAGCGAGTTGCCCAATCCAATGGAAGTTTTTAAGTCCGGCTGGTACTTTATCATTCCGGTTATAGTCATCATTTACATGCTTATTGCCGGGTATTCCCCCCCCATGGCTGCAGTAATCGCTGTGGTATTGACCATTATATGCAGCTGGTTCAACAAGGAAACGCGCATGTACCCCAAGGATATTTTCAATGCCCTGGCAAAGTCGGCTATAACGTCTTTGACCGTAGGCGCCACCGTGGGTGCCATCGGTGTTATCATTGGCGTCGTATACCTAACTGGTTTGGGACTTAAGTTTTCGGATATTATGCTATCCCTTTCCGGAGGATTCTTGCCCCTGGCCATCGTGTTTGTTGCCGTTGCCTCCTATGCTCTTGGCATGGGCGTTACGGCCACTACTTCCTATATTATTCTCGGTGTGCTGGCGTCACCGGCGCTGCAGGAATTGGGCGTCGCTCTTCTGCCCGCGCACTTAATCATCTTCTGGGCATCTCAGATCGCCAACGTCAACCCGCCTGTATGCCTGGCAGCTTTTGCCGCCGCAGCCATTGCCAAAGCTGAACCGATGAAAACCGGTTTAACATCTATGATTTTCGCGCAACCATTATATATCATGCCCTTTGTATTTGCTTACGCGCCGGCCATACTTCTGGTTGGCGAACCGTCCGATATCTACCGCACCATCGCTTCAGTAACCTTGGGCATGATCTTAGCGGCATGCTTCTTCCAAAACTGGATGCTGCGCAAGCTGATGCTGGTTGAACGGCTGATTATGGCCGTAGGAGCAATACTGCTTATATTGGCCGGTTCCGCCACCGATTACATTGGATTTATCATTGCGGGGGCAATTTTTATATTCCAGCTACTGACCAGAAACAAAAAAATAAATAAATCACTGGATACTGCAGCATAAAAACAATCATATAGTCATGCTTGAGTTTGCTTTTAACATTATATGATTAAACCATTATCAACATCAGTATTTAGCTATATAACCATAGGATCAATTGATAAAACTAACTTAGAATCAACTTAACTATTAAAGCAACGTAGAACATGCTAAACATGTCTACGTTGCTACTTCCCGGTTTTTACCTAAATCATTCATTTTTCAACTGCAAATCGACATATAAACATCGTTAATGTACCGATTTTTTACATTTTTTGGTAGACAAAGGGGGAAGTGATTTGTCCGACCATATACAGTTTTACTTAGCTGCAGGCGTGTTTTTAACTACTTATATCATTATAATTTCCGAAAAAATTCACCGCACAGTCATTGCTTTATTTGGCGCTTCCTTCTTAGTGGTTTTTAAAATTCTCAGCCCCGAAGAAGCAACACACCATATTGATTTTAACACAATAGGCCTGCTGGTGGGCATGATGATAATAGTAGGCATCACCCGACAAACAGGTATCTTTGAATATTTAGCCATCAAGGCCGCCAAGATTTCCCAAGGTCAGCCGCTTAAAATTATGGCTGCGCTGTCACTGGTCACCGCAGTGTTGTCTGCTTTAT
Source organism: Desulfotruncus arcticus DSM 17038 (assembly GCF_900113335.1). Classification (GTDB taxonomy): domain Bacteria; phylum Bacillota; class Desulfotomaculia; order Desulfotomaculales; family Desulfallaceae; genus Desulfotruncus; species Desulfotruncus arcticus. The sequence continues at coordinate 28,144 of NZ_FOOX01000022.1, read as the reverse complement.
TGGATAACGTAACTACAGTGATGCTAATTGTTCCCATAACCTTTGCCATCGCCCAGAAACTTAGAATTAGCCCCATCCCCATTTTAATAGCAGAAATATTATCATCTAATATCGGTGGCACTGCCACCTTGATCGGCGACCCACCTAATATTATGATCGGCAGCGCTACTCACCTAGGTTTTATGGACTTTGTCATTAACCTAACGCCAGTTATTATTTTAGTATATGTTGTGAACATTACACTGCTTAGATTAATTTACCGATCGCAACTTTCTGCGGATCAAGAACGTCAGAAAATAATTATGGAGCTTGAGGAAAAAGACGAGCTTAAAAACCTACCCCTACTACGCAAGTGTTTGCTGGTTATAGGATTAACCATGCTGGGTTTCGTACTGCATCAGCACCTGAATATGGAATCCTCAGTTATTGCCCTTACCGGAGCCGGTTTGCTGCTGTTAATCTCCGGGGAAGATCCCGAACATGCTCTGCACGCTGTGGAATGGCCGGTGATTTTCTTCTTCATCGGCCTGTTTGTTCTAGTGGGCGGGTTAGTTAAAGTAGGAATTATCTCATCCATTGCCCAAAGTACTATGAACATAACCGGAGGGACCATGATTCCAACCTCAATGTTAATACTTTGGTTGTCCGGCATTGCATCAGCTTTTGTGGATAATATACCATTTGTCGCAACCATGATACCCATGATTCATGATATGGGCCAGATGATGAATATAAGTGACCCTAATACTATAAACCTATTTTGGTGGTCGCTGTCTCTGGGTGCCTGTTTGGGCGGAAATGGTACCATCATTGGCGCATCAGCCAATGTAGTCGTTATCGGTATGGCAGAAAAAAGAAGTATGCCAATAACCTTTATGCAATTCTTTAAGATTGGTTTTCCATTGATGTTGCTAAGCCTGGTAATATGTGCTGTATATTTGGTAGTTTGGCACTTTTTCGGTGACCTGGTAACCATAATAGGTACTTCTATATTCGGTGTGTTGTTAATTTTAGCGTCTATACCCATAAACAAGTCACTAAATAAGCTAAGAATACATGGTTAAATAATAACTTGAGCTAAAGGGAGCAGCGCCTGACGGATGCTGCTCCCTTTAGCTCATCAGCCTTTTACCTGCTTCCGGGTTATTTGTTTTCGCTTTCGTCAATCTTAAACTTGATCACGATGTTTTGCATTTCAGTAGCCATATTGGCAAGCTTTTGAGCTGTGGCGGATACCTCTTGAATGGTAGACGCTATCTGTTCGCTGGCACAGGTAAGCTGCTGCGTCCCCTCGTCGGCTTGTTTGGCCCCCTCGGCAACACTTACAATTAACTCCGTATTCATTTCAACGGCTTTGATTATCTGTTCCAATGAGAGCCCGGCGTTATTGGCAACTTTAACACCCTCTTTTACTTCACCGTCACCTTGCTTTATTGCATCAATAGCATTTGCCATACCGGCCTGAATTTCTTCTACTAGACCGATTATTTCCCTTGCGGCACTAGCTGATTGCTCGGCCAGCTGACGAACTTCTTCCGCCACCACCGCAAAACCCCGTCCGTGTTCCCCGGCCCGGGCGGCCTCAATGGCAGCATTCAGAGCCAAAAGATTGGTTTGATCCGCTATGCTCGTAATGGTATTAATTATCTCTCCAATTTGTTTAGATTGCCTGCCAAGTTTTTGAATAACATCGGAAATATTTTTAGATGCTACAGCAATTAAATGTATTGTTTCAATAGTATCCCGAACTGCCCGGTTTCCTTCTCCGGCCACCTTTTGAACCTGCCCGGATTCCCTTGCGGCAATATCCGCATTCTCTTTTCCGTGAGTGGATGTGACTGCAACTTCGTTTGCAGTGCTGGCCATTTCTTCAACGGTAGCACTGACTTCTTCACTGGAGGAAGCCAGATCCTGACTGCTCGTGTATAGTTCGTCAGAATTCTTTTTGATTCCTGTAATGAGTCCGCGCAAGTCAACTATAGTCTCGTTAAAAGCGTGAGCCAGTTCTCCGATTTCGTCCCGCGATTTAACTTGCACGTTTTTGGTCAAATTGCCTTCCGCCAATGCCAGAAGCCCCTCTTTTAAGGAATTTAAAGGATAGATGGTCTTGTTGCTCAGCAAGATACCAAGTAATGCGGCAAGCAGCGCGCCTATAGCCATGATGATTAAAGTATTTTGCACTATACTATTGGCTTCAGCTACAACCTCCTCCGTTGTTTCCTGTGTCACCACCACCCATTTTAGGTATGGTGTGCTGCGATAACATGATTGCCAGCTTTTTCCTCCGCTTGTATATTCCATATTGCCATTTTGGCCTTTCAGCCCGGCCTCAACGGGACCCACGGCTGAAAAATCCGTACGTTCGATAGCTATTTGAGTGTCAGGATGTACTACTACTTTACCAGTAACGTCTGTTATATACGAGTAGCCGGTCTTGCCTATTTTTGCTTCGCTTAGAATATCATCCAAACCGGCCAGGGATAGGGATATTTGAAATACTCCAATGATCACATCATCCTTCTTGATCGGAGCGCTGACAACAACGATAGGTTTTTCATTAGAGCGGGAAACTATAACATCGCTTATAGAGTACTCTTTTCCGGCCATAATATCGGTAAAATACGAACGATCATGCAGATCCAACAGTTCTCCATCATCTGATCGTACAATTTGCATTCCGTACCCGTTTATTACTCCAATTACGTCTATATCTTCATAGTGTTCTTTGACTGGAGTGATTAAGGATTTTAGCTCCTGTGGGTTCATTTTATTGACGTTGGCCGTATTACCCAATGAAATGGCTATATCGACTTTTTCCTTAATTAACTGATCAACCTGACTGGCCAGTTGCTTGGCCACCAACATATTATTTTCGTGCACGTTACTAATTAATTTATTCTTCACGTTAATACCCGTCCATATGCCCCCCGCCAGCAGCGGCACTACGGCAACTAAAACAAAAAAAACTATGAGCTTAAACCTAAGGCTTGTCCCCTTTTTTAAACCAGCTTTCATAAAAATTATGTACCCCCCTTTTTTTATAACATTCTCATAAACCACATCATGGTAATATTTACCACAATTATGGTTTAATTTTGATTCTTATTTTCACAGTATCTATAAGCAAAACCATAACTCATTGAATCTATAGCTTTGCTCCTTAATCCCTTTATAAATATTTTTATGTATAAACCTAAAGTGTAAGTTTTTCAATACCAAGGGAAGCAGCTATCTCGTTAAGCTCGTTTAATAAAACAGCACCAATAGGAATACCTTCCTTTAATCTTTGACCGGCTTTTATATTCTTTCGCTCTCCCGGCAGTAATATATGATCATAGCCTTTTGCCCTGGGAACGGCTTTTATTTCAGCTATCAAGTGTTCCATGCGATTGAGATATTCATCCTTCGGCATAAAAGACTCAATATTCATGGCCATAAAAAAATGGCCAATATTTACCGGCTCCTGGCTATCATCGTAAATCCACCCCACATGCTCACCATAAGCTGCGCCGCTAACTACACCCGACAATATTTCCACAGCCAAAGCCAAAGCGTACCCTTTTGGGCCACCAACAGGAAGTACTGCTCCTTTCAAAGCTTTTTGAGCATCCGTTGTTGGATTACCATCAGCATCAATAGCCCATCCCTCGGGTATAGGACGGTTTTCTTTGGCTGCCAGAATAATATTCCCCCTGGCCACGTTACTGGACGACATGTCAACTATAACCGGCTGACCGTCGCGAGGAAAACCAAATGAAATTGGGTTGGTTCCCAAATATGGTTTTCTACCACCCCAAGGTGGAATGCCAGGGGGAGAATTGGTAATAGCGATGCCAATCATACCGGCATGCGCAGCCATTTTACAATAATATGTGGCGGCACCAAAATGATTGCTATGCCGGGCCGACACCACTCCAAAGCCAGCTTCCATAGCTGTTTCGATAGCTTTTTCCATTGCCCGCACAGACACCAGCTGACCTAATCCGTTATTTCCATCCAGCAAAAACACAGAATGAGCTGTGCGTATGAACTTTATATTCGGACGGGGATTTATACGGCCACTTTGTAACCTTGTAAGGTAGACAGGTAGACGACTAATTCCATGGGTGTCAATACCGTCAAGACTGGTATCCACCAGAACGCCGGCCACAATTTCAGCATCTTTTGAGGAAACACCTGCTCCCTTTAATAGGTTTAAACAAAAGTTTTTTAAATCTATCGCTGCAATATTATATTTCATAAACTAAACTTCTCCTTAAGTTTCTACCGATAGAATCCTTCACATATTAACCAAGCAACTTGACGGCTCGCCGTTGAGTACTTTTATTACCTCTCTGGCCACCATTACTGAAGTTTTGATTTGAGACTCTTCCGTGAGCCCGGCAATATGAGGCGTAAGTATAATATTATTCAGCTCAAGCAGAGACGAATCAAGCGGCGGCTCACGTTCAAGCACATCCAAGGCGGCACCTGCCAATTTTCCGGAGACAAGTGCTTCGTAAAGAGCCTTCTCGTCAATTACCCCACCCCTGGCCGAATTTATAATAATTGCGGTAGGTTTAGCTAACTTTAAGACTTGTTTATTTATTAAGTACCTGGTCGATTTATTTAAAGGAACATGAAGGCTAATAAAATCTGAACAACTGATTACCTCTTCCAAACTGGCCAATTTAACCCCAAAATCAGAAGTTGCTAATTCATAAGGAGGCAGAAATGGATCATATCCTATAATATTCATACCAAACGCATTAGCCCTTATCGCAATCCTTGTACCAATCTCACCGATACCTATAAGGCCCAGTGTTTTGCCATATATTTCAGCACCAGTATAGCGCTTCCGGTCCCAATACCCTTGTTTAACGCTAACTGTCGCTTCAGCAGGATGCCTTGCAAAAGTAAACATTACAGCAAAAACATATTCCGCCACCGATATGGAATTTGCATTTTTTGCACAAACTAAAGCTATATTCCTATCCTTTACAGCCTGCAGATCGATATTATCCAATCCTACCCCTAATCGGCCAATCACTTTTAAACCCGGTGCGGATTGTAAAAGTAATCGGGTAACTTTAGTTTGATTACGGACAATAAGTACATCTGCATCTTGAATTACTTTTGGTAAATCCTGTTTTTTCCACAAGTCCGGATCATAAATGATTTCACCCACCTTAGTTAATATTTCATTACCCTTGGCCCAATTTAATTCAGTTATTACTGTTTTCATTAGGTCGCCTCTCATTTACAAATTTATTGATTAGACCATTAAATATACAATTTCATAATTGAATTTTATCAATGTATGTTGTCTTAGGTATGTTGTTATGGGTATATGGTCTTACCACCTTTAAACAAACAAATTATACAAGCTTATTTTGCACATTGTCAATCACATTTAACAGTTTTAATCTGTTTTATTTACGGGTTTAATCCTTTGGAGGTTACGCACGTGGCCGAACGAACTCTTGCTTGTATTTGATCATTTTCGTGGCATTTTCCACGCCTACCACTGCGGGGATGTGCTCTGTGGTTAATATCTATAGATGCCTGTATCCTGCCTTATATCATGCATTCCCAAAACCAGTATAAGGTTTTTACTCAAACTCGGATTTAAAAATAAATATTGACAATATAAAAGAAAGCTGTATAATTATATCATAGGTATTACCACATACCTATGACAGCATACATATACCAGCACACAACCTCCTCTTCCTTCCATATAAACCGGGTTTTTTAACCCGGTTTTTTTTATAGGTGTATATATGCTAGTATATGTGCTACACCAGAGGTACTAGATGAAAACAACCATGATAATGCAAGTGAAGCACTAGAGAAAATTATCAGATTTGGTAGGGTTTGTGGATGAGACCCAAAAGTCCCGATATGGTATAGGCAAAGAAGATATTGTGATAGTTAAGAGCCAACCTTTGAAAACCTATAAACATATCTGCACGGAAATGTCGTGAAACGAACAGCCGGGAGATCCCACGCGGATCGCCCGGCTGTTTTCTTTTTCCGAAAGTAATTCAAGAGAAATATGGCCTTAGCTGTTAGGCGGCTGCCAAACAGATTATTCGATATGGTAATCCTTTATATTTACCGGTTTGACACTCACCCTGGTAAAGCCGTCCGGGCGGGGATACGGAGTCGTAGCGTCAAAGCCCGCTTTGGCCGTCAGGCCGTCCCGAGTGCAGGGGTTAAGCTCGTGCCCGAAAGCATCCGGTATAACCAGGATATCCTTGTCGGCGCGAAAGCGGGTGGCCATAGCCCATTCCACTTCGTCAGGATCGTAAATATTCACGTCTTCGTCCACCACAGTAACCTGTTTCAGTGAAGGGAACGCAGCGAAGGTAGCCAGGATGGCATTGCGCTGCATGCCTTCCCTTTGCTTGGCAATTTGCACCACCGCATGGTAAAAACCACACCCGCCGGTGGTCAGATGCACCCCCTGAACACCCGGCACCTGGCGGGAGACCATGTCAAAAATATTGGCCTCGCCCATAATACCCACCGAGTTAAAAACCTCTTTGCCGGGCATCAATGTATGAAACACAGGCTTTTTTCGCCTGGTAACGGCTTTTACGTTGACCACCCAGCGGGGCGCCCGCTCTGCATAATAACCGGTAACCTCGGCAAAAGGCCCTTCCGGTTCCCGCACCCCGGGCAAGATTTCACCTTCTATGACAAACTGAGCGTTAGCCACTCCCTCAACAGCCACAATCTGTGACCGCAGCAGTTCAAGCGGGCGGCCCAGCAGGTGACTGGCTATCCCCAGTTCGTCCTTATCAATAGGCGCCGATGCGGCAGGAACCACCGCCGCCATATAAACCGTGGGGTCCACTCCGTTGGAGATAGTTATTTCCAACGGTTTGCCGGCCTTTTCAGCCCGCTCATAGTAATGGCGCAGGTGGCGACCCACATCCATCAGCATAGCCAGCCGGTTTTTCCCTGTGACCATGATCCGGTTGACCGAGGCATTACGCACACCGGTATCCGGATCTTTGGCGATAACCACGCTGCAGGTAAAATATGCCCCTCCATCTTGCAAAGCGTGCACCGGCACCGGAAGTCCGGTTAAATCTACAACCGGCTCAACCACTTTATTGGCGGGTCCCCGATCAACCACCACCGGATGAATTGGGGACTGCTGCCATGCTTGCACCGCGTCCCGCAGCAAAAAAGGCAGCCGCCGGCCATCACAGCCAAACAAACCGGCCAATAGCTCACGGTTCCAGTAAAGGCCGGTAAACACGGGATAATCCTGACCTTTCACCCGTTCAAAGAGTACCGTTTGGCGCCCTTCAAAACATTTGGCCACTCCGGCCAGCTCCTGATAAATGTCAACTTCACTGCCTACTTTAACCAGGCCGTTATTTTGGGTCAGATACTCAATGGCCATGTTTAAATCAAAGGATGCTTGTTTAACAGGAATTGCCATGCTCATCATTATCTCTCCTCTTAAATTAACTCGTCTCATCTACAATTTTAATTATAAATAAGCCCCTATCCCCCTGGCAAGTTCAGCCATATCTCCTTTGAAAAGAAAGTTTACCAATGAGCTGTTTAATCCCGCCATTTCTTTAATTGCATCCTCAATACTTATGTAATCAATAAACTAAATGGTAATGATCTGTAACGCAAATTTCACAATTTGCATTCAATATCAAATGCTGTGCCCCGGAGCATTGGAATGTCCGGGGCATAGGTCCATCTTACCTGCTTATTGTTCATTCAACAATTGCCTTAAGCTGTTTAATCCGTTCTTGTGAAAGTGGCTCAGCATCTTTAAACAAATAATCTCTTCCGAGGTAAGGATACTTGGATTCACCGAAGCGGTGGTAAGCCAAAAGCTCATAGCTTATATTGGGTATATTCTTGATATAATCCCGGATGGCTATGATATCCTCAGCACCATCGTTAAAGCCCGGAATAACCGGCGTTCTTACAATAACCGGGATATGGGGAAATTCCCGGCACAGTTTTTCAAGGTTATCAAGAATGATTTTATTGGAAACACTAGTGAACTGCTTATGTTTATCTGCATCTAAACACTTAATGTCGTAAAATACTGTATTTACATATTTAAATACCTTTTTGGCGTTATCCCAATTAGCATAGCCGCAAGTTTCGATAGCCGTGTTGATCCCCCTGCTTTTTGCTTCCTTAAGCAATTGCCAGGCAAAATCAGCCTGCATTAGCGGCTCTCCGCCACTTAGTGTTATACCGCCGCCGGATCTTGAATAAAACACACTGTCCTCTTCCACAATCTTTAACACTTCATTGACGGTCATAAATCTACCAAAAATCTCCAGCGCCTTTGCGGGGCATACTCCGGCACAAATATTACAATTAACGCATAGTTCCCGGTTGATCTTGATGCTGTTATCGCCCGACTCCGCTATGGCTTCTTCCGGGCAGGCCTTAATGCACAGTGCGCACTCCTTGGTACCAATACATTTATTGTAATTAAAGGATAGTTCGGTGTTTTGATTTTGAGATTCAGGATTGGCACACCATTGGCATCTTAAAGGACAACCTTTAAAAAAAACAATGGTTCGAATACCGGGACCATCGTGAACTGAAAACTGTTGTATATTGAAAACAAGACCCGCATCCTTGTGTGTCATAATACTCTCCTCTGCTCTGTTGAAAGAATAAGGAGCAAGTCCTGCCCTAAATGAGCAGGACTTTGATCCTTTGAACTAAATGGAGTGCGTTTAAAAACTGTGTTCTGTTCTGGCAATAATTTCATCCTGCAATTCAGGTGAAAGGTCTACAAAATAAGCACTATAACCGGCAACACGCACCAGCAGGTTGCGATATTTCTCGGGGTCTTTTTGAGCAGCCAGCAGGGTATCGCGGTTGATTACGTTAAACTGCAGGTGCCACAGTTTTAAGTCGCAGAAGGTTCTCATTAGAGCAATTAACTTTTGGGTTCCTTCATCGCCGGCAACGGTCGAAGGGCTAAGTTTAAGGTTAACCAGACGGGCCGCTCTTTCTTTTTCACCCATGCACTTGGTATTGGCTATGGACTGCAGGCTTGCGCTTGGTCCTTTGGTATCGGCGCCGTGGGAAGGTCCACCGCCGTCGGCCAAAGGCATGCCGGCTTTCCTGCCGTTAGGAGTGGCACCCACAATTTTACCCAGGGGTATGTGGGCGGTAACCGGAACATATCTGGCATCTAGTTGTCCGCCAAAAGCTGTGCGGTACTGTTTGGCAAAGTTAATGGCGTGAGACTCAATGTTAAAGCCGATGGAGTCGGCATACATATCGTTGTTACCGTACTTGGGAGCATTCAGCAGCATTTGTCTGATTACTTCTTTACCTTCAAAGTTGGCATCCAGCGCTTCAATTAATTCAGCCATGGTAAGTTTCTGATCCTCAAAAACCAGCTTCTTAATAGCTGCCAGGGAATCAATTACGGTGCCGAAGCCCAGCAGATCATAGAAGCCCAGGCTTACGCCACCTTCAATAGGTCCGGAATACAAATCTTTGCAATCATTCATACAGAGATCGTGGAGCACCGAGGCAAAGGGTGCTGCCAGATATTTTGATCTGATCATGTCAGCCAGGTACTGCTGAATAAAGGTATGCTTTAAGATAAACTCTTGCTGGGTGGTGTAAGCCCGCCAGAGATCTTCAAAGGAAGTAAACTCTCTGGGATCACCGGTTTGGGGGCCAATTTGTTCATTGTTTAAGGACTTGATTTTACCGTCGTTGAGAGCCATTTCCAAAACGGCGCCCAGGTTGACCCAAGCGCAGGGACTGGTAAAGGTGTCACGATTGGGCATCCTTACTTCACTGCAACCGGAAACAGCATAATCGTTGGCATCCGCAAAAGGCGCACCTTTGGACAATAGCAGGGGAATTACTTCTTCATCATTAATTAGTTTGGGAAATCCTGAACCTTCTTTAATGGTAGCGGCAATTTCGTGCATGAACTTTTCCGGGGTCCGGGCGTGTACCCTGGCGGCCAGGTCGGGATAGTTTAAAGGAAATTCCCGTTTAGACCTTAGAATTAAGTAAGATAATTCGTTAGTTGCATCCCGTCCGTCTTTAGTCTTACCACCAACAGTCAGCGCTTCCCAGTGGGAATAACCTTCGGTAAAGGCGGCACCTGCGGGAGATACTTTTAAGTTCAGGAATTGGGCCATATTTAACCACAATGACTCCAGCAGTTCCAGGGTAAATTCATCATTGATGCGGCCTTCTTCAATATCCTTCTTGTAATAGGGATAGAAATACTGATCCATACGTCCATTGCCCACTACGGCGCCGACGTTCTGTTCCAATCTGGATACAATTTGGGCCATCCATACGGACTGCACAGCTTCCCGGAACGTCCGGGCGGGGTTTTCCGGAACATAGTTACAGATGGCGGCAATATCTAAAAGTTCTTTTTTTCTTTGTTCATCGGTTTCCTTATCCGCCATGCCGGCAGCCATTGCCGCATACCTTCTGGATAAGATGACGGTTGCGTCACAAACTATTACAGCAGCTTCCAGGAAGGGTCTTTTTTCAATTGTATCTTTGGGGTTGTTGGGATCAAGGGCCGTTAATTTTTCCAGGGCTTCTCTTTTCAGGTCTTTAAAACCCCGCTGCAAAACCTTTTCATAGTCGTGAATCCACTGTAAAGATGACCTGATAGTAACGGTTTGGGTAATAATGTACCGTTGGTAGAAGTTATTTTCCGGGTTATAAATAATATTTTTAGTTTCCTCGGGCATTGAGGCTGCAAATACTTCGTGCAGGGTTTTATCCTTCCAATATGGTACGATATCTTCCTTAATCGCCTTTAAATCATCTTCCGATACCTTATAGGGAGTTTTGCTTTTAAGCAACATATCAACGGCCACATCCAAGAAAGCGCCATCCAACTCAGGGTAAACCAAACCATGTCTGCCCGGGTGACCGTCGGCCCGGCCAACAACGATATCATAATCGCCGATATAAACAGTAATGTTTTCGCAAATATGCTTTAATGCTTTGGCCCATCTTAAAACCAGCGGCTGGCCTTCCGTCCCTTTAAAGGACTCGGTCATTAAACGGGCTCTTTCCACGCTAATCCGGGGTACATCACCTTTAAAGCTATTTAAAATACGGCATACTCTTTCTCTACCCTTTTGCATTTCCGCCTGACTCAGCTTTTCATTTAAAATTCTTTCTTCCTGCGGGCTTAATGTACAACAACAGGACATGGCGTCTCCTCCTTTTTAATGATACTTAACCCTTTAGTTGGCCGCGATAACCAGGCCACCGTTGGGGCTTATAATCTGGCCAACCATATAGTTGCCTTCTTCGGAAGCCAGGTGCACGGCCAATGCTGCATATTCCTCAACTTTACCCACCCGGCGGGTTGGCATAAGCTGCATGAAACGGGCCCGGGTTTCAGGATCCATTGAATTAATGCCTCTCATAAACTCGTCTGTTTCTATATAACCGGGAGCAATACAATTTACACAAATTCCCGCTCCGGCCACCTCGTAGCCTAAAGACCTGGTAAAGGCCACCACTGCCCCTTTAGAGGCCGAGTAGTTGGGGCTGTGAGCGCTGATACCGGAAATACCGGAGATTGAAGCAATGTTGATAATCTTGCCGTAGCCCTTATCTTCCATTATTTTTAATGCTTCACGGGTACAGTAGAAAAGACCGTGCACGTTGACTTCAAACATTTTTTTCCAGTTTTCATCACTCATATTTTTAGTAATGCTCAGAGAACGGGCGGGAATTGGCGTGGTTACCAAGTCAAGGTGGTTCTTCCTGTCCTGTACTCCCGCTTCATCAGATCGGAAAATACCCGCATTGTTAACAAGAATATCCAAAGTGCCAAACCTTTCAACTGTTTCAACAAACATATTTTTGACGTCTTCACTGTTGGTGATGTCTACTTTAACTCCCAGCGCCCCGGCTCCCAGCGCTTCTATTTCTTTAACCACCTGCTGCAATTTTTCTTCTCTTCTGCCGCATATGGCAACCTTGGCCCCCTCCCTGGCAAAGGCCAGGGCTATTCCCCGGCCCAGTCCGGCATTGCCGCCGGTAACTAAAGCAACTCTGTCTTTAAGCCTCATTATGTCTCTCCTTTCTAAAGAGTTTAAGTAGTTTTATTAGCAGTTTCAGTTTTCATGATTTTAGTATTGGCAACCTCATCGTCTGCTGCAGAACCGGTTTCTTCAACGCTCCGGCCGGCAGTTTCCTGGCCCCAGAGCATCATCGGGATTACTAATACGACAAAGGCCACTGCGACAAACCAGAATACCGCTTTCACGCCACCCGCGGACAGGATGAAAGAGATGTAGTAAGCAACCAATACGCCGCCCAATAATCTTGCCACTGCTTCGCCTACACCGCTGCCGGTGCCGCGGAGGTAGGTGGGATATTGTTCGGCAATATAAATCTTGGCGCAGGGCAATGTGCCGAAACCAAAGAAAGCTGCAACAAATCCTGCGATAAACAGTCCGGACAGGCTGTTGAATTGAGCTAACATTAAACAACCAACCGCCGCCAGAATACTGAAAATGAAATATACCGGTTTCCTGCCCCGGGTATCCGACAGGTGGCCGATAACCACTTCGCCAATCCCGCCGATAACCATCATGGCGCCTGTAAACATAACCGCGTTCTTCATCTCAAATCCTTTTTCCGCAAAAATTGTGGGAGCGTATACCAGCATGGCATACCAGAAGATCATGGTCCCGGTATATATGCCCCAGGCAATTAAACTACGTGACAAGAACGGCTTTTTAAACAACATGCCGATACTGCCCTTGTTGTTTTGCTTATTACTTTTTAAAGATTTGGCAATACCTTCATCAATATAATCGTCATCGTGTGCGATACCGGCTTGCTTTTCCAACTTTTGCACCAGTTTATTAACTTCTTCCACCCGCCCTTGCTGCAACAACCATCTTGGGGACTCAGGCATAAATTTGGCTAATAAACCCACATATACTATCGGTAGAGCACCAATGAGAAAGGGAACCCGCCAGGCTATATTTAAATCGAAAGCGGTAAGAGCCCAGGCGCCAACAATACTTGGCAGGATATAAGCCGCACAGAGGATAGCGTTTTGATAGCTTACGATTGTGCCCCGTTTTTTGGCGCTGACAAATTCAGAAATCATCAAGTAGGGAATCGGAAATACCGCACCTTCCCCCAGACCGGCAATAAATCTCATAGCTGCAACCCAATAAAGATTAGGGAAGATAGCCCCGATACCGGTAAAGATACAGAACCATGTAACACCCCAGATTAGAATTTTTTTACGCCCGAACCTGTCCATCAAACGCCCGGCGCAATATACACCAATTACAATACCCACTGTCGAGGAGGTTCCCAGCAAACCAACGTCTCCAGGGGAAAGATTCCAGATATTCTTCAGGACCAGAACAACCTGGCCAACAATACCAATATCAAAGGCTTCGATAATCCATGCCATTACCAATAAAGCCATAATGCTGATATGAAAACCAGTAATTGGCAGCCTGTCGATTCTAGATAATAAATTTATTTCTTGCTGTTTAGCACTATTAGTTGACATAGCTTTTCCTCCTTTAAGATTTCAAACTTATAATGATACTATCTAACGGAACAGAAAAAATAATTCTTAATGAATGTTTTCACTAGCACAAATCAATAAAAACCACCCTGCTGCTTGCCCGTATTCCCCTCCTTTTTAATTTAAAGACTTACAAATATACGCGTAACGAGAGGTAATGACATTGCAATGTCGGGACGTACGTACCAGTTACTGATATTTTATATTTTACAAATTAAGCTGTCAACTAGCCGACATAAAAAATTCATCTAAATGACGCTATAATTTTTAACAAGTGATTTATGGTACTTACAACTTACCGCTCGAGATTGGGGTAAAATAAGCAGCCGGGGGCCCGGTCAGATCACCCTGCGGGGTAGGTAAAAAAGCAGTGAAATTACTTACCGGCATAAAGCATAGTGGGTTTTTTGGACAGTTTGATGCAAAAGGCATACTTGTCTGACCTAAAGATACCATTATAAAATTCAACAACTTTACCACGAGCATCGTGACTAACACGTTTAGCCACCAATACTGCCTGTGTCGGTAAGATTTCAAGCAGTTTGGCATCATTCCGGGAGGGCATATCGGCAACGATTTTTTGTTCAGCCTCAGCAAATATTACGCCGATGGATTCCAGTATCGGGTATAAAGAAACTTCATTAAGGTTTTGCTTTGCCAGTTCCAGTCCTACTTTTTCCCGGTAATAGGTTCTTTCAATGGCAATAGCATCGTCGTTGGCAAAACGCAGTCTTTCAATGGCATAGTATTGTTTTACTCCCAATGTCCGGGCAATGGATTTATCGTTACCACGACCATGAGAAAGCAGTTTACTACCAGGTTTCATGCCCATTTTATCAATTGTCTCGGTTAAGCCACTTATGTTTCCCAACCACTCGTTAACCGTATGCGAATTGATAAACGTGCCTTTACCATGAATTTTCTCCAAAACACCTTCACGAACTAAAGCAGATACCGCCTCTCTAACAGTAGAACGGCTAACCAGAAACCTCTCCATCAATTCTCTTTCGCTGGGAATTTTTTCAATGTAAATTCCTTTGTCGATTTGTGTCCGGATAACTTCTTTCAACTGCACATGCAAAGGAATTGGGTTATGGGGATCCAGCGTCATTTGTCTACCCCCTTACAATTATTATCTGTACCAATATACTAGTTTTGTGTATCAAGTAAGTCAAGGCTTATTGATGCAAATTAAAAACATCGCGGACTCTTCTTTCGCTTTAATTACTTACTTTTATCGGGCATGGGTTAATTTTCCGGGCAAAACTTGTTATAAGCCGTAAACGCCTGTTCAATAGTGTCCCGGCTTTCGGGGAACATCAAAAATTCACTGTGGATTCTGGCGAAGGCCTGGCGAAATTCCGGACTTTCGTGCAGTAAAGCAATGCCCAGCTCGGTAAGGTCGGTTAGTGCTTCAACCAACTTTTTTCTTTCCGGTTCACCGGCTTCTCTTAGTTCCCGCGCCGTCATCTGACTGATCCCGGTAATTAGCTCTGTCAACATGATGCAAACCCCCAAATAATTATTATCTTTACCGGTTATATATTCTACCCTTGAAGCTGGAAAACATAATATTGGCTACCTCAACTTCGTCGGTAAAATCGGCCAGGGAATGCGTATCCCAAAATTACCTTGCCTCTTCAATAGCAAGTGATTTTTGGTGGGAAAACCCGGATATTGTATTATCCATGTTAAGGGGTGCTGGATATAAAGAATGCCACAAGAACTCTAAAGGATGGATGTATTATCGAAGTGGATGGAAATCGTGGTTTGGTTAAAATGAGGCCTAAAAATTAAATGCGGCATCTTATGTTACACATTTAAACATGACTTAGTCACCAGCTGGATTAAAGAGCAACTTCGCAGTATTTAATAGCACTTTATAGGCAAGCAGACATTAATAGGTAATCTCAAGGCATCAACAGCACCTTGAGCATTTTCTCCCTGTTGTTTACAAACTCCTTCATCACCATATAGTGTTCCGTCTCTTCATACCGGACCGTCTCGAAGCCCCCGGCCGAAAGCTGGAGAATGGCCGCTTCAGGATAGCCCATGATAATCGGCGAATGAGTGGCAATAATAAACTGGGAATCTTGCCGGACCAGGTCGTGTATTCTGGAAACCAGGGCCATCTGGCGTACCGGGGAAAGAGCAGCCTCGGGTTCGTCCAGAATGTACAGACCCCGGCCACCGAATCTGTTCATAAAGGCGGCAAAGAATGACTCCCCGTGGGATTGCTTATGCAAGGAACGCCCACCGTAGGAATTGATGAGGTCCGGCCCCAGTTCGTCAATATTCGTCGCCAGGTTGTAAAAACTTTCAGCCCTCAGGAAGAAGCCGTCCCGGGGTTTTTTGGCGCTTCTAACCAGGCGTAAATATTTATACAGTTCCGAGTGGGTATTCCGGGTATGGAAATTAAAATTGATCGTACCGCCCTCCGGGTTAAATCCCCAGGCTACGGCAATGGCCTCCAAAAACGTGGACTTTCCTGTTCCGTTTTCACCAACAATAAAAGTAACCCTTGGGTGAAATTCCAGAGTTTCCAACGTGCAAATCACAGGCAAGGAAAAGGGATACTGGGAAAAGGAAGTTATTTTATCCCGCAATAGTATAATACTGCGCAAATATTGCCATTTATTTTCTAAAACCATAGTAATACTCCACATCTCTTATTCCCATACGGGTACTGGAGATTTGCATCTTTATGCCAGTCCATGATGTTCTTACATATTTCTACAATATTAGGATAAGTCCTGTTCATGTTCGAAGATTAGTATATTACCATGATTTAGATAGAGTATAACGAAACAGGGAGAGTGGAAGAAATATGAAGAAAAACATTGAAATAGATAACAAAGCCATCGGACAGAAAATACGGGAAGAAAGAGAAAAATTTAAACTTTCCCGTGAAGAGTTTGCGGAAATACTAGGACTTTCGGACTATTATATCAGGCAACTGGAACGAGGAAAGAGACAAATGAGCCTCCCCGTTCTGGTAAAAGTGGCAAATTGCTTACATTTGTCTTTAGATTACTTGATTTTCGACAAAACTGCTTACGATGCTTATGAAGGTAATAAAGATACGGAGTTGACACATTTACTCAACAAATGAACGCCAAAAGAATTAGACATTATGAAAAAACTTATAAAAACCATCCTTCCATATTTATGCAAAAACTAACCTCTGGGCTAATAGCAGGTCCATGTTGTTAATAAAGTAAACCTCGAAAATAATAAAATGCCCGATTTCCAAGGAAAAGGAAATCGGGTATTCTTCGCTATAAACAACTGTCCCGTAACCCCTGTTAGCGGTCAATAGAAATACAGCATTTTCGGCCAACAAAAATACAGCACCTGGCTACCTATAGAACTGGAAATTATTTTACTATTATTGAAATATTACCCCTGAAAGACATAGTTTCCCGCCAGGGGTTATACATTATCTTGAAATTGATGTTATAATTAGGATAAAGTTAAAATGCAATCTATATTTTTAAAAGGAGAGCTTAGATGAAATCACGAATTATGCGTGTACTTCTTGTGTTCCTGTTAAGTACTTCAATTACTGCGTGTTCGAGCAGTAAAAACAATTTAAACCTAAACAATAGCAGTAGTGCAAGTGGTAACAAAATTACTGACACCAGTATTCCAACGAGTTCTTCTTCCCCTTCTTCAGACAGCAAAAGTGAAAATACAAAGACCAAGATGCCATCTAATAATAATTCGGTATTAGAAGCATATAAAGCAGTATTGCTAAATAATGCTGAATTTTTCAGCATAGATAACAAGAAAAAATTATCTTTGAATGACTTTTTAACTAACAAAGAGATTTATGGAGCCATCTTCAAAGTAACACACTTTACAGTACTTGACATGGATGGTGACAAGGTGCCCGAAGTTGTTCTTGAATTAACAGTAGGTAATAATCCAGAGTTTTACGAAGTCTTGCATTATATGAATGGTGCAGTTTATGGATACAATATTGTATACAGAGGTTTAGAAGGGCTTAAAACAGACGGGACATTTCAGTATTCAAACGGTGCAGCAGATAATGGATATGGAAAACTGAAATTCCAATCAAATGCCTATGAAACTGACATATTAGGGTATATGAAGTCAAGTCAAAACAATGATAGCATAACCATATCATACTACATTAATAATAAACCCGTTACAAAAGAATCGTTTAATTCTTTCATTAAAGAACAAGATGGAAAAAAAGATGTTGTTTGGTATGAATTTTCTCAAAAGAATATTGAAACAGAACTCTCTGTAAATCCATAACGGATTTTTAAAATACAAATAATAGGTGCAACTAGCAGCCAAACTACTGCTCATTATAATTAACAAAAGAGTGCCCGTCCGACCAACCTAATGTTAACATCCGAAACCCCTTAACAAATTTACAACTGGT
This sequence comes from Desulfotruncus arcticus DSM 17038, assembly GCF_900113335.1. GTDB lineage: Bacteria > Bacillota > Desulfotomaculia > Desulfotomaculales > Desulfallaceae > Desulfotruncus > Desulfotruncus arcticus. The sequence goes on along the minus strand of NZ_FOOX01000022.1, from coordinate 10,175 downwards.
GGTCAAAGAGATTGGCAAATAATTCTACATTTTTACCGGGCAGATCTTTTTTTTTAGAACTCTGAACAATCTAAACCAATTTTTATTTTCAAAAATCAAACAAAAATTGTTAGACAAGAGAATCTCAATCCTTTGGGGACACCAATCTTAAATTAGTGCTGAAATAAAAAAAGGACAGAAGCATTCAATTGAAGGTCATTCTTCATTGCACCCTTTAGTTTAATGGCGGGATTGATTTGGTAAATGGTAAATATATTTATGGAAATTGCAAGGATAAAAATTAACAAAACAACCAACAAGCTAAACTTAACAGCTTTTTTGATCATGATGCCTCCTTTTTAGTAATTATTCTCTTTATTGATAATAATACCCTGTTTCATTAGGAACCCTCCTTAATAGCATTTCTTATTATGTAAAGACAATCCACAAATCTTTTTGCAACACCTCAATTTAAATTATTTTATCAAGGTCACGCTTTCAGCCATTTTTAGGTATTAGCATCCTCGAAAACGCCGCAAAAATGGAGATGCCGTTTCCGCAAAAGCTCAAGGGCATTCTTCTAAAGCTTGATGATACAGGTAAAAAATGACTTCAATAGTTACTCCTCTTCTAATTTCAAAAATAGTAAATATCAACGGGCATGAGAGAACGCTTATAGTGAAACACTCCCTGATTATAATCATCTGGGGAATGTTGCAAAAAACCTTCTTTGTTGTCTTTACTATAGATTGGTACAGATTTTTCCTACAAGGTGCCGACATCATCACGCGGGGCCAGACGGAGCACTAAATTATTTTTTGTATTAATGCATTTCCAGAACTTTAAAGCCATAACTTCATAAAGTAAATATATAACATGCTTTCCCATGCGGGCTGATGCAAAGTAAAATTTGAAAGGAGTGTTTGGCATGGTTGACATGGACTTGCTGAATAAAGGTAAGAAGCGCTTGTCACCAGTTCTGGCCAGGGCTACCCAGATGATTATAGAACGGGGTGAGGGAGCCTACCTTTACAGCATTGACGGGGAAAAGTACTTGGATTTTGTCAGCGGCATTGCGGTGAACAATTTGGGCCACTGTCACCCCAAAGTTGTTGCGGCGGCTAAAGAACAAATTGATCAATTAATGCATGGTTCATTTAGTTTGGGGTATTACCCCAGCGCGTTAAAACTTGCAGTAAAGCTTGCTGAAGTAACCCCCGGGGATTTGGATATGTTCTTTTTCAGCAACTCAGGTGCCGAAGCTGTAGAAGGAGCGCTCAAACTGGCCCGGTGGAAAACAAAGAAGCCCGGATATATAGCCTTCCGGGGCGGCTTTCACGGCCGCAGCATGGGGGCCCTTTCTGTAACATCATCCAGAGCCGGCTTTAGGGATCGCTACGCGCCTTTTTTACCTACAATCGTGCATGTACCCTACCCGTATTGTTACAGGTGCCCCTACGGCCAAAAGACTGATGCATGCTCACTGGAATGTTTGGCGGAAATTAAAAGGGTATTTAACTCTGTAATCTCTCCTTCGGATGTTGCTGCGATGATTTTTGAGCCGGTGCAGGGCGAAGGCGGCTACATTGTACCTCCGGCAAAATACGTGCATGGGTTGAGGGCGTTATGCAGCGATCATAACATTTACTTAATTTTTGATGAAGTGCAAACCGGTTTCGGCAGGACCGGGAAAATGTTTGCCGCTGAACATTTTGGCGTGATCCCCGATATTGTGTGCCTGGGTAAAGCTATCGCCAGCGGCATGCCGCTTTCCGCCGTAGCCTCCAGGGAAGCGATAATCGGCGACTGGGCCCCCGGCGCGCACGGCAGTACCTTCGGTGCCAACCCGGTAAGCTGTGCCGCCGCGGTGGCGATGCTGGAAGTGTTTGAAGAAGAGAATGTGCTGCAAAATTGCAATACGGTAGGTGAGTATTTTAAAGCACAGCTGCTGGCCCTTCAAGAACAATTCCCCGTTATCGGAGATGTGCGGGGTCTTGGATTAATGCTTGCCGTTGAACTTGTAGATAGCAGCGGCAGCCCGAACCCCGCCGCGACCAATAAGGTAACTAATTACTGCCTGGAACATAAATTATTGTTCTACAACTGCGGTGTTTACAAAAATTGCATTAGATTTATCACTCCGCTGAATATCAGCAAGTCAGTTGTTGACGAAGGGCTGGCAATATTTAAGGCGGCGCTGAAAAGCGTTTAGACGAAACTGCTCCTCCTGCGGGACAGCCCTGCCTTACATCCGCGAGAGTAAAGCGGGCTGCTTCCCGCCGTCCAGCACACTCCAGCTTAATGGTGGGATTGATTTGGTTAGTGGTCAAATTTTGACCCAATTGTCCGGCTTATTGCTGTCGCGTTCCAGGCGGTTCTTCCTTTTCACAATCTTATATGCAATAAAGCTCACCAGAGCTGCCACAATAATAACAACGGCATATACCGTCAGTGCAATTTTATTTGGGGCACTTAACAAGGCTGAGAGACTATGACTGTTATCAACAATCTTTCTGCCATGTGTGACGTTATAATACTGAGGGATCTGAGGAACTCCGTTAACTTTTTCAAAGGATTGCAGATACTCGGCAATTGCCAGCCATTCTTTCACTTCATTATTTTTTCCACTAACCTGATCCTTTACGATTTGGGCCTCAAAATCCGTGATAGGAGTCCCATCCCTCTTTTTTGGTATAATAGACAATAGTCCAAAGGATTTATCCCCAGCAACAGAGAGCATTTGAGCAGAGTATAGTCCGGCAACAACACGGTAAAGTTTCTGATCATTAATTTCTTCAACAGATCCATCCGGTCTTTGCAGGGACGCCTTAGTTACTTTATTGAAAATCAATCTGTTTGGATTAAATGTAAAATTCATGCCGGACATAAAAAGTTGGGCATCATCCATAATCGGAGAAACCGATGCGTCCACCTCACAAACCGTCTTTAGTTCTTTGCCGGTAAGGTATGCTGAGACTAAAGGATAACCCGGAATATTGTCGGGACCTATTCCTAAAGAACTTAGATTAAAGACATCCGCGACGGTAATATTTCCTTGAAAAAAGGAACTTCTGATAGTGCCGGCCGGAACAATTGCCACATCAACCGGAATATGATTTGCCCCTTCAGCCTTCTTCACAGCATAGATATAGGCATCACTGATGAGGTTTCCGAGTTGTTCCTCATGGTGTTGTTCATATATTCTGTCAACTGTATGAAAGTTAAAAGGCGAAACAGCCAGTACCTGATCAAAACTCAGATCAAATAGACTAAAGTATTTCTCATCAACCAGTTGCTTATCTCGATTTATAATTTTAGAAATATACGCATCACCGGGTAAGTGCTCATTGATTGGCAGCAGGTGATAATCATTAAGCTTCCACTCTGATTTTGATTCCTGTGAAATCTTAATCACACCAAGATATTTCCCGCTGTCTTCAGCGGAACCAATAATCGTGTTCCCTACCATAATCGGTTCGGGGAGCTTAGTATGGGTATGAGCACTGATAATAACATCTATTTCAGGAACTTTTCTGGCCAGGATCTCATCCTCAGATTTCGCCTGATCCACCTCTGTGCCGGAATGAGAAAGACAAATAATTAGATCTGCTTTTTCCTGCTGTTTTAAGATTTTTACTACTCGCAAGGCATTTTCAATTGGAACGGTAAACTTCACTTCAGACATTGGTGCCTTCGAAGCCGCATCCACCCCCATCAAGCCAAAAATCCCTATTTTAATGCCATTTCTTTGTATAACCACATAATCTTTCACTCCGTAGTCATCATAAGCTTGCTTTAATGACCTTAATGAAGGAGTTAAATTGGCATTTTGATCTGTTGGGAATATTACATTGGACTGTACAATCCGGGGTAATTCATCCCCGCTTTGTCGGGCGGCTTGCAAGCTTTCCGCAAGTCCCGGAGCCTGATAGTCATATTCATGGTTTCCAAGCGTCACAACATCATATCCCATCTTGCCCAACATTCTAAGCTCCGGAGAATCACTTTCAAATATCGTCTGAAAAGGTGTTCCCATTGAGAAATCTCCGGCATCCAATAATAAAGCACCTGTGTTGTTCTTTTTTTCAGTTAAAATTGCACTCTGTAATCGATCATATCCTCCTAATTCCACCAATACTCCGTCTTGTTCATCCTTGACCGGTAGAAAATGGTCGTGCAGATCATGCGTAAAAAGAATCGTTATCTGTTTCCCAGTTTCTTTAGCAGCAGCCTTAGGCATATTTGCCTTAGGTATATTTATGGAAATTGCAAGGATAAAAATTAACAAAACAACCAACAAGCTAAACTTAACAGCTTTTTTGATAAATCATCCCTACTTTCCTTAATAAGCACGTGGAAGCAGCCTTATCCTCAGTTTGATGCCTGATACCCCGTACTGCAGGGGGCTATGGCATGGATATCGGAATCGACTTTAAAATATACTATAATTAAAGTAGCCTTATTCCCGAAGGGAGTGATTAAGTGTCCGACCATTGGAACTTAATTATTCATAATGCCGATAAATTTTGGATTATCAAGGAAGAAGGAACATCCTTTAAATATGTTGTTATGGAAAAACCAGTTGGTTTATTCGGTAACGGCCATCCTATAGAGTATTACCAAGCTGCCGACAACGAAGAAGCAATTGAAAAGGGATTGATTATTGCAAAAGAGCACGGCTTATTATAAATTTTCTAAGGCTCTACCCGTCTCAAGTCAAAAAGCCCAGTCATTTCGGTTATTTTTATTGGCTTGTTCCCATGCTTTGTTCCAATCATAGGGAACGGAAATCTGTTCCACTAACCAACCTCCACCATTATTAGAAACAATGGCGTATTTAGCATGGGGAGAATAACTTTCCATTTTATGCTTTTGTGGTACATCATCTGCATAGGCTGGCAAGCCAACACTACCAGGATTTATAATTATTCTTCCATCAGGAAGATAGACTGTTCTTGGAACATGGCTATGCCCACAAAGAATAATTGGTTGATCTATTCTTTGAATTTCCATCATAATGTCCTCAACGCCACGAATCCTTACTCCTTCTTCAGTTACATCTTCAATTAAATAAGCTTGATCGGAGTCAGGGGAACCATGACAAGCATAAATGCTTTCATAGACAACCATATTTTTAGGAAACGTCTTTATCCAGGATATATGGTCTGGAGATAAACGTTCTTTGACAAATTTAAGGGAAGGGTACTCTGACATGTCAAGTCCCTCGAGAAGTAACCTGTCTTGATTCCCCATAATATTAATTACATTTGTCTTAATTAATCGATTAGCTGTAATATCGGGAAATAATGGACCATAAAAACTGTCTCCTAAATTAATGATAGTTGTAATATTTTTACTCTTTATATCATCAAGTACTGCATCCAAAACCAAAAAATTACCATGAATGTCTGACATTACTGCGATTCTTGGTATATTCATTTTGCACCTCCAAACTCAGAATCTAATTTAATTTATAAAAAGCCAAGGTCTCTTTTGTTCTGTTCAGCAAGTCCTATTTAATAAATCAGAAGGGACCTGCTCCTAAGGTCCCTTCCGTCCCTTCCTTATTCATGGTACCACCGTACTGCTTCATCCATGGAAATCCTCGTGCTTCGATGTTGGTTAATTTTGGACTCCTGATCAGGATATCCTATGGGAATGCCTAGAGCCAGCTTTTTGTTCGATGGCAACCCAAGCGCTTCGCGTACCAGGTCCGGATAAATAATAGCGCTGGCCATTGGACAGGTACCCAGCCCCATGCTATGGGCCGCCAGCATAAGCGTCTGACAAAAAAGTCCCAGATCATGCAAAGCCCAAGGAGACAGGCCCTCGTCCAGAAACAAAAATATAACATGGGGGGCTCCAAAAAATTCACAACCTCTTCTCCCGAATTCTTCCCGGGCCTTTTGGTCATCACGTGCAATACCCAGGGTCAAATACATGCGTTCACCGTTTTCAAAATAGCGTTTCTGATTGGCCTCCGGCCATGAAGCGGGGAAAGTAAAATCAGACGCGAGAGGTTGTCCCTCATCCACAGCTTTTAAGAAGCCCTTTTTAATCCGTTCAAGCGCCGGCCCGCTTACAACCGCTATCTCCCATGGTTGATTGTTCCCCCAGGAAGGCGCCATCAGCGCTGCCATTAATACCTGTTTGATGACATCCTCAGGAACAGGTCGATCCAGATACGCCCTTACACTATGCCGGCCATTGATTGCTTTCAAAACTTCTTGTTTCAACAACGATACCTCCCTGATTTCACTTTTTTTCCCTCTCGAGCCTTTCGTGACGTAAGTATCATTCCAAAGTTTTATTTATTTTTTACCACAACAAAAAAAGAGAAGCAAGAGAATCGCACAAGCCCCTTTGGATTCCCTCTTGGGGAAGTTGAGTTCCACGGAGGTAAAGGTGCCTGGACAGAGCCTCATACTCTGTGGGAAAAGGATGGTGTGGGATATTCTTTGTTTTGCAGCGGGTTCCCCTGTCTTACTATGGTCTACCAACAGAGGCCATATATACTATGGTCTCGTCTTCACCGTCCACACCAAGGAGTTTATTCACCTCATCGTCAAAAAAAGCACCTATAACACAGCAGCCAAGATCCAGCGCCGCAGCCGCCAGGTAAAGATTTTGCCCTACGTGGCCGGCATCCATGTAGATATAGCGGATACCCCGCTGGCCGTATTTCCAGAAAGTACGGCTGGTAACCGCCGTCCAGAGGAAGTTAACCGCGGAGTTTTCCACCATGGGCTGGTCTAACGCCGCCCCGGCCAGAGAAGATCCGAATTCTCCCTCCTGCAGTAGATGCAGCCCGTGTTTTGGAACACTGTAATGATATATGCCGGGTTTAAAATCCCTTACTCGATTAATTTGTATATATGTTTCAACGGGGTATAGGCCTCCGGCAGAAGGTGCCGTTCTGAAGTAGAAGTCTTTGGGGGCGGTACCCCTGGTGGTGCCATTGACCGCCCACAACAGCCGGTTAAGCTCCTCCGGGGAAAGCTTCTCCCCGGTGTATTTGCGCACCGACTTCCTCTCCCGCAGCGATTGCCACAGTGATTTGCCGTCGTCAGGCAGCGGGCCGGGCAAAATTAGATACTCCCCGTCATATTCTTTAAAGCTGTCCGGCCTGTTGTCCCAGTCAAGCTTTCTTCCTTCCAGGCTGCTGCGGGAATACTTCGTTTTCTGCTGGTATAGTTGGCCCAGGTGCTTTTCCATGTTATTTCCCCCATAAATAAGATTGGTGTGCTGCGGTTAACATACTTTATTGTTTCAAGTTGAAAAAGCCCGTACGTATTATGGCTTTCTATACACTCCATATTTAATATTTTGTTTTTGGTTTGGTTCTATTAATACGCTGTCCAACCGGCATCTGCGGTTATTACTGCCCCGTTAACAAAACTTGATTCATCTAAAGCAAGGAATAAGGCTAATTTTGCGATTTCTTCCGGTTTACCCATACGTGGATTAACAGCCATTCCAGGTTCTGTGCGTCCAATACCAAATTTATTAATATTAGTCATAGTAGTACCAATATTTGTCTCAACGCCACCAGGTGCGATTGCATTACAACGAATACCTTTTAGAGCATACATAAAACCGGTGTTTTTTGTGAATCCAACAACTGCGTGTTTAGAAGCTGTATAAGCTGCCCCAGCACGAGCTCCAGCCAATCCGCCCGCTGAGGCGATATTAACAATTACCCCTTGCTGTTTTTCTAAAAAGATAGGTAATGCCTTGCGTGTTGCACGCATTACGCTCGTAGTATTAATAGCAAAGATACGTTCCCAATTATCATCTTCAATATCCCCGGCTGGTTCAAAATTATCCATAATCCCAGCGTTATTAACCAGAATATCTAATGTGCCATACATATTGACAGCTGTATCAATTAAATTCTGTATATCTTCTTCTTTTGCAACATCGGCTAATACTGATATTGCTTCCCCATCATTAGACTTAATTTCTTCTACTGTTGCATTCGCTGCTCTAAAATAATATCTGAAACTACTACTTTAGAGCCTTCTTTTGCAAAAAGTTCAGCGATAGCTTTTCCCATACCAAAAGCGGCTCCTGTTACTACAGCAACCTTCCCCTGAAGTCTCATTGTCGTTTTCCCCCAATCAAAACAATTTAATTTTAATATGTCCTTTTAATTACTTATTAAAAGTATACAGAACATGCTTTGGGGGATCAATAATAATATTCTAAATATTTCGTCAATAAGCTTACGAAGGTGAACAGAACAAACGGAAGCATTCAAGCCTTTGTAACCCGGCTTCTCTTAGTTCCCACGCCGTCATCCGACTGATCCCGGTAATTAGCTCTGTCAACATGATGCAGTTATATGAGCTCTCCCCCGGGCCACTTTTACCCAGGGGAGAGAGTTTTTTAAAATAATCAGAGCCACCCTTTTTGCTGCCAGTAGTTATATTCCCATTCCCATTTTTCTTTCCGCTGTCCTATCATGTAGGCAAAAAACCCTTTTAACTGCTCCTGTTCTTCGATCTGCCGGGGGAAAACTTTCTTTTCCTTGATTGCATCCATTAACTGCCGGCCTAATTTATTGGCCTCGTCAAATAACGGTGACCCTTTTTCCAATAATCCATCATTTTCTATGCCGCTGACCAACCTCCCAACACATTGCGCACCAGTACGTCTGACTGCAAAATCAAGATAATCTGCTGTTTCAGTTTCTCCGGCTCCACCTGACGTGGTAACCACAACACCGTATTTACCCGAGAACATTTGGCAATGAATGATCATCCCCAGGCGATCAAGCCAGGTTTTTAGCTGCGCCGTAACCTGATAATTATATACCGGACTTCCAATAACAATACCATCCGCAGACAAAATACCGTCAATGATTCGCTGATAATCATCTTTTTGGAAGCAAGAGCCAATTTTATGGCACCTGTCACATGCTATACAAGGTTTAACATCTAATTTGGCAATATCGTAAAATTCTGTTTCCGCTCCGTTTGACCGGGTATAGTTTAATACCTGTTCAATTAACTGCCTGGTTCGACTCTGTGAGCCCCTTGGACTTCCATTTAACCCAATTATTTTCAACATCAGCACCTCGCTTATATTTTAAATTTAAATTGGCTCCTCTTAATAATACTTTATTATAAATCCATGTATATATCCAACTATTAGAATTAGAGAATCCGCTCTCCCCAATATCAGAAAAACGCCCGCTAGGGGCGTTTTTCTGATATTTAATCTATAAAGCTTTTACTATGACGCTTACCGGATTCAATTTCTTCTAATTCCATTATTTTATCCAGGTCCGTATCACGTTTGGTTTCTTGCTCAGATCGATCCAAATTGTACTCCGGGGGCTGATCCGGCACACCAAAGCCGGATAATAAGCCCACCCCTGTCATGGGTTATTGGCAATTGTTTCCGAGTTGACCTTATTACCCATAGTTTCGAAATACCACCCCTTCCCAAACTATTTAAATTAGTTATCCCTCTTGGAAAGAGCCTTTATGTATTTTTGGACAACTCTACTCCTTTGTTCTCCCCTGCTCTTTTCTACTACGGGGGGCCATCTGAAGGAATAGTCCCTGCGGGTGGTACCCCTGGTGGCACCAATGACCGCCCACAACAGCCTGCTAAGCTCCTCCGGGGAGAGCTTCTCCCCGGTGCATTTGCGCACCGACTTCCTCTCTCGCAGCGATTGCCAGTGTGATTTGCCGCCATCAGGCGACAGGCCGGGCAGAACCAGGTGCTCCCCGTCATATTCTTTAAAGCTGTCCGGTACTGTCTGAACTCAATCAAAGGATTTATCAGCGCACATTCTCCCCATCCCCAACTCCTGGTAATAAGCCTTTATCCCCCTGGCAAGTTCAGCCATATCTCCGCTGAAAAGAAAGAATACCTTGGCAAGTTCCAGTATATCTTTGGGATTTTTCCCCTCCAGCTGTCTGACGGCAAACATGTATACATTTTTTGGTCATGACTTTTAATTCGCAGATGCCCCAATTCGTGAGCCAGAGTAAAACGTTGCCTGGTGTTATGAAGTATATTTTTATTTATCAGGATTTTTAAATTGTCCGCTTTTTTTAGTGGGCAACCATCTAAACGATCCAAGTCTTCCCTATTTAGCCCCTTTATGAGAATTGAGTCTTGTCCCCTGATGGTATAAACTAAAATTAACGGGAAGGGGATAAGCAGCATGAAAGGAAAAAGAT